>JAIEUA010000017.1 GCA_019744815.1 Phycisphaerales bacterium | reverse complement strand
ACCGTCCCCTGCGTGCCGCTGGGGTTGTTGCACTTCCACTTGAGTTCGAGCGCGCCGTTCTGGAGCAGGCCGACGGTAAACTCGAAGGGCGTGCCGGGGGGAGGCGTGATGCCGGGGGTGGCGGGCGGGGGGATCTGGGCGAGGGTGTAGACGTTGGGGTCGTTCTTGCTTTCGGCCCAGTTCTTGATCTGCTCGATCATGTCCGACCCCGCGCCGGCGCCGCTGTGCATGGCCCGCACCTTGTCATAAAAATTCTGCGTGGCGGTCTTGGCGGCCTGGCGGGCGGCCTCGGCGGCGTTGAAGGCCGCGCGGGCCTGCGTGGTGAGCGTGCCCAGCGCGGTGACGGCGGCGGGGGTCAGCCCGATCCCCGCCGCGTTGGTGGCCCACGGCCCCCCCGCGAGCGTGTGCGCCTCGTAGAACTCGATCTTGCCCAGACGTGTATCAGGTACGATGCCCATGTTTGCTCCTTGGCTTTGTAGCCGGTAGGGCGAAACCGGGCGTCGCGCGCGTCCTACATCGGAAGGCGTGCCCCGGCAATGAAACTTCACCGAGCATCGGCGCGGGCGCGGCGTTGCGTGAGTGATGTGAGGCCCGCGCGTAGAAATCGCACGGCACACTCGCGGCGACCGTCATACTCGGCACGTCTTCCTCTTCGCCCCAACGGGGCGCAGGGCTGTAGCCACGGGTGGAGCGAACCCCGCAGGGGTGAGCGCAACCCGTGGAAGCGGATTCCCGGACGTTCTCGCCCCGGAGGGGCGAAGGAATCGGCTCGTGCACGCGTGACAAACACGTTCCTCTGCCCCTCCGGGGCAGGCGCATCTCTCTCTACAACTTCCACGGGTTCCGCGATGATCGGCCCCGGGCCGCTGCGCGGCGGGGCCGCATCGCTCCACCCGTGGCTACACCCCTTGACCCCTCCGGGGTCGAAGAAGGGACGTCGATGGTCGAGTTGAGCCCTTCGATGCTCGCGTGCGACCCTTCGATGCTGGGCGTGGACCCTTCTGCGGCCGCCATCGAAGGGTTGACGGCTCGCGTCCGAGGGTCGGATGGGGTGATGGCACGAACGGCGGCGACCGTGGACGCGTGGGCGGCGGGCGTGCAAAGGTCCGCGGCGTGCGTTGAAAGGGCGACAGTCAGAGTTCGCCGCAGAAGGCGCGCTGGACGAGGGCGTTGAAGAGGTCATCAAGTCCGGCACACGCTGACCGCTGGACGGTGCCGAACGCCTCCAACTCTCGCACCTTCTTGGAAAACTGTTCTTGGAGCGGGAACGGCGGGACCGGAATCGGAAGCCCCTTCAACTTCTCTCCTGTGAGGTGGGCAATCGTCGCTTGCGATGTCACGAGATCAAAGCCGCCATGCTGCGCAAGGTCTCGCATCAGCCATGCGATGTATTCAGGGGTTGCCTTCTTCGGATACGGCCTCGCGCGATGGATCGCTTTCTGAAAATAGCACTCGGGCAGTTCGTCACGCCAGACGGCAGCCCGCCCAACCTCACCGCCCTCGCAGATGAGCACGTCTCCCGCCTGCAATCGAAACTCCGCACGGTCGAACTCGTCGAAGTCCATGTCCTTCAGGTTGGTAAGATCGAAGCGAAACCATTGCACGTTCGCGTTGCCGACGTACGGACGCCGATGCTCGCCCGTCTGCTGCTTGCCGTCGAGCATCTTGCCGAGCCGCGATTCGCAGACTTCGCTGAACTTCCGCAGCGGCCACTCGTGCCGGTTCGTGCGAGCATCCCCGAACATCTCGTAGAACACGCTGGGGATGAGCGTGTCGGCGAGGCGGGCGGCCTCTTGGCGGCGGCGGCGGATGGCGTCGGCCTTGTCCAGGATCGCCGCGATCCGCTTCTGCTCGGCGAGGCTCCGACGCGGGTCATCGGGGAAGGGGACGGGAACGCAGGATGCCTTGATGATCCGGTCAGAGACAGCGGGATAGCTGGCCCCCGTCGCGAGGCGGACCATTTCGTCAATGAACGCGGTTCCCCGAACCCAGTGAAACAGATACGGACCGTGTAAACGGCGCTCGTCGCTGCGAAGCACCGTGAAGCCCGTGGAGGCAATCGCACCGTCCAGCGACGCAGGAACGACTGCGACCGCGTTCAGCGCGGGCCGCACCGTTGACACAAGCACGTCGCCCCTTTGCACGATCTGCCGCGCACGGCTCGGTGCATCGCTCGCTCGCGTTCGTGCCGTCGCGGTGATGACCTTCTGTTCGCGGTCGATCGCCGCGATGTCGATGTACTCGAACTCGGAAGCGAGATCGGCGGACATCGGCGACCACGTCTCGATCTCTCGGACGCCGCTGCCGATCGGAATGGCGGAACTCGTGGCGATCAACGCAGCATCCCCTCCAACTCAGTCAGATCCTTCGCTTCGGCCTCGTTCAACTTCTTCAACTTCTTGAGGATGTCGGTGGGCTTGTCGTACTTGACCTCCTCGTACACCGTCTCCCGGTAGCGGTTGATGGAGAGGTCGTACTCCGCCGCCCGAATGTCCTCCACGCTCACGAAAAAGGCTTTGGCCTTGCGATCGGAGTCCTTCTTGGGGTTGCGCTTAGCCCAGCGGGTGCGGACATCGGGCAGGTCGTTCTCGGCGGGGGGGAGGGGGTCGCGCTTGTCGTCGAGCGAGAAGCCGTCGGCCTGCACGTCGTAGAAGAAGACATCCTTGGTCTTGCCGCCCTTGGTGAAGATGACGATGGCGGTGGAGACGCCCGCGTAGGGCTTGAAGACGCCCGCGGGGAGTTTGATGATGCCCTCGAGCTGGTTGTCGTCGATGAGGGCCTTGCGCAGGTCGGTGTGGGCGTTGGAGGAGCCGAAGAGCACGCCGTCGGGCACGATCACCGCCGCGCGGCCGCCGAGCTTGAGCATGCGGAGGATGAGGGCCAGGAAGAGCAGTTCGGTCTTGCGGGTCTTGACGGTGCGGAGGAGCCCGCTCTCGACGGCCTCGTAGTCGAGCGTGCCCTTGAAGGGCGGGTTGGCCAGGACAAGGTCGAAGTGGTCCTTGGAGAAGCGAGAGAGCTTCTTGTCCTCGACGAAGCGGTTGGAGAGCGTGTCCATGTACTCGATGGCGGGGTTGTCCACGCCGTGGAGCATGAGGTTCATGGCCGCGATGCGGAGCATGGTCACGTCGAAGTCAAAGCCGTGGAACATGTCCGATTGGATGTGCTTGCGGTAGGGTTCGAGGAGGTCGCCGGTGTAGATGGTGTTCTTTTCACCGTTCTCGGCGGTTTCGGTGGTGATCCCGGAGGGCGAGGTGTACCGCTCCAGCAGGTTTTCCATCGAGGCAACGAGGAAGCCCGCGGTGCCGCAGGCCGGGTCGGCGATGCGGTCGGTGGGCTTGGGCTCCATGAGGTCGACCATCAGGCGGATGATGTGGCGCGGCGTGCGGAACTGGCCGTTGATGCCGGCGGTGGTCAGTTTGCCGAGCAGATACTCGTAGAGGTCGCCCTTGGTGTCGCCCTTATCGAGCGGAAGGTCGTCGATGAGTTCCAGGGCCTTCACGAGCAGTGAGGGCTTCTGGATCATCAGCATGGCGTCGCTCATGTAGCGGCCGAAGGTGGATTCGGCGCCGGCGATGTCCTTGAGGTGCGGGAAAACCTCATCGCGCATGGTCTTGAGCAGTGCGTCGGCACCGAGGTTCTTGAGCTGGTGCCAGCGAAGATGCTGCTGTTTGGCGCTGAAGAGCCGATCGAACGGCTTGCCGGTGCGCTGGGCCTTCTTCTCGTTGCGCGACTCGGCGATGTCCAGCAGCCGGATGAACATCAGGAAGGTGATCTGCTCGATCACCGTCAGGGGGTTGGTGATCCCGCCCTGCCAGAACTCAAGCCAGAGTTTGTCGATTTTGCTGCGGAGGGGGCCGGTGATCATCCGTGAGTGCTCTCTTTCGGGGGGGCTTTCCGGGGCTCGGGCCCAGGGTTGGCTGGGGGGGTCGGTTTGAAGGAGTTGATGATGCCGAGGAGCTCGTCGATCTGGGCTTCATCCTCGAACACACCGTCGAGACCCTCGGCGCTGATGGTGGTGAAGGGTTGCTCGTAGAGGCGGCCGATCTCAATCGCGCCGTACTTGGCGATGTGATTCTTGAGCAGGTCAAGGAACCGCATCTGCATCGAGTTGACCGTCGGGTGCTTGCGGACAAACGCCTCAAACCGATCATGCACCGCCTTGGCATCCAAGCCGATGATGCTGCGGATGGCCAGGTCAAGGTGGCCTGCGGTTTCCGGGTAATATTCGGTCAGGTCAGTGAGGTCGAGATCGGGGTGCTGCGTGAGCACGAGCGAGACCAGCGCCTTGAGGTCGGCATCGCTGACGGGCTGGCCGGCCTTGATTCGCTTCAGCGTGTCGTTCTGGGCGAACAGCTCGGTCAGCACGCCCTCGACCCGCTGCCGATAGGCGACGAACTCCAGCCCTTCGAGCTTGGGCTTGTGATCGCGGCTCTGGAGCCCGGCGGGATCTTCGGCGACATCGATGATCTTTGCCGGAAGGCGATCGCTGGTTCGCGGCTGGCGGTACTTCATGATGCCGCGGAGCGATTGGCGAACATCCTCAAGCGACGCGAGCGTGATGGAGTCCCAGAACGCGGCGGACTTGACCTTGCGGATGTCCTCTTCTCGTTCACGGACGGGATTCAGGTTGTATTGAAGGTCGGCAACCCAGGCCTCGACCTCGGCGCGACGGTCGGCGAAACGCCCGGCTCCCTTCATCAAATCTGTCTGGGCGAGGGCGATGAGATGATCAAACTGGTACGCGGCGCTGTCGCCACGAATATCCCGCCACTGCATGAGGGGCGCAATGTCCTGCGAAAGCGTGGCTCGCGTTGCGGCATCGAACCGCTTGATGACTTCCGGATTCCTGCAGGTTGTCACCTGACGCCATTTCTCGCGCACAGAGATGGTGGTGTCGGGCAGGTCGGCAATGTCCGCGGCGATTAGGCCCGCGATCGCGTTGAACGCGGTGACATCGGGTTTGCGAAGGCACTCGTCGGCAAGAGCGAGCCGAGCATCGAACAGCCGCTGAAGCAGCGAGGTCTGCTTCGACGGCTCTGTCTCCTGATATGTCTCCTCGAAGTACTTGAAGTTCTCCCAGTGATCGAAGATCTGGAACTCGGACTTGTCTTTGCCGGGTCCGAAGAGGTCCTTGCACAACCGCGTGCCGCGGCCGATCATTTGCCAGAACTTGACGAATGAAAAGACCGGTTTGGCGAAGACGAGGTTGACGACCTCGGGCACGTCGATACCGGTATCGAGCATGTCGACGGACACGGCGATGCGCAGGTCGGACTTGGCGTCCTTGAACTCGTCGATCAATGCCTCGGCACGAGGCTCATAGTTGTCGATGACGCGACAGACACGGCCGCCGTACTGCGGGTAGAGCTCGTCAAAGACGCTCTGAAGCAGGATGGCATGGTCATGGCTGCGGGCGAAGATGATGGACTTGCCAACCAGGGATCCGGAGCCGTCCCGGATGCCATGCTCCATCAAGTTCTGGATGATCTTGCGGTTCGTGTCCTTGTTGAAGATCTGCTTGTCGACCTGGTGCTGCTCGAACTCGATGGCTTCGGGCTCGCGTTCCTGTTGCTCGAGCTGCTCGCGCTGCTCTGGCGTCATCTGCGAGTACTTGATGCCACGGGACAGGAACCCGGTGGTAACCGTCTTCACCTTGAAGGGCACGAGGTAGGGCGGAATGTGATTGATCGCGTCTTCGTACCGGAAAAGCGCGGTCGGATTCTCGTTCTCGCAGCCGAACAGGTCGAATGTGTTGCGGCTGATGAACTGGACGGGCGTTGCGGTGAGGCCCACCTGCAGGGCGTCAAAGTAGAGGAACAGGTCGCGGTAGCGGTTGTAGATGCTGCGGTGCGACTCGTCGGCGATGATCAAGTCGAAGAACCCGACGTCGAAAGACTCGAAGCACTGCATCATCGCCGGGTAGGTGGCGAGGTAAATGCGATGCTCCTGGTCCGCAGATGTATTGGCGTTGACGTAGGTGCGAGGTTCTCCGGGTAGGAACTGTTGAAACGTGTTGTTCGCCTGTCGGCGAAGTTCGCGGCGGTCGCAGAGGAACAGCACTCGGCGAACCCAGCCCGCTCGGATGAGTGCCTCGCAGAGCGAGATAGCGACGCGGGTCTTGCCGGTGCCCGTGGCCTGGACAACCAGCGCCCGACGGTGCTTCGCGCCAAATCGCTCGATCACTCGCTTGATCGCTTCGATCTGGTACATGCGATCCGCAATCTGCGGATCGGGTGCCACTTCCTTGGGCTGCAAACGCTGCTGGCGGCGTGAGACCATATAGAGGATGCTGTCCCGTGAGTGGTAGCCGTAGATCTGCCGCGGAGGCTCGCCGTCTGCGTCGTTCCAGATGCTCACGTCGTATCCGTTCGTGTAATAGATGACTGGCCGGCGGCCATACATCTTCTCGAAGCCGTCCGCGTAGCACTTGGCCTGCTGACGGCCTTTCTCGGCGTTCTCCGAAGTCTTCTTGGCCTCGACCACTGCGAGAGGGATGCCGTCTTCGCCGAGCAAGACGTAGTCTGCAAAGCCCTCTCCCGTTGTGGTCGGCTGGTGCTTGACCGGTTCCTCGATCCGGACGAGGTCCTTGTTGGACACGTCCCAACCGGCTTCCATCAGCATCATGTCGATCAGACGCTTGCGGGTCGTCTTCTCGTCGAAGCCCAGCACGTCTGCCGAGCGCTGACCTTGTGATCGCGTGGCTGCAAGCTCGGCTTCAAGTGCGGCACCGACCTGCCGTGCCGCTTGCTCCCGCTGACGCGTGGCATCCAGATCGGCCAGCAACTGCGCCATCTGGGCCTCTTGGGCCGCGAGCTTCTCCAGGACTGC
>JAIEUA010000018.1 GCA_019744815.1 Phycisphaerales bacterium | reverse complement strand
CGCCTTTGGACATCTTCCAGGTGCTTTGTGAGCGAAAACCCATCTCCCAGCGGAAGGTCAGCGGAGGAAAGGTGATCACGCCCCGCCGCGTCTGATAGGCCGGCCTCGATGTCGCGAGGTTCAATGGCGGGACCGTCGATCATCACTGCCGCCTGTAAGAGGACGTTGTGAAGTTGGCGAACATTCCCCGGCCAGGCCTGCTGGCAGAGAAACCTCTTTGTGCCCACAGAAAGCCGCTTGTCTTGGTAGCCGGGTTCGGCTTTGGCGAAATCTGCATTAATCCGGGCGAGCAGGTGGTCAGCGATGGCGGGGATGTCGGTCGTTCGATGCCTCAGCGGCGGGATTTTCAGCGTAAACGCCGCCAGCCGGTAGTACAGGTCCTCGCGAAACCTGCCCGCAGCCACCTCGGCCTGAAGATCGCGGTTGGTTGCGGCGATGATCCTGACGTCAGAGTGCCTGTCTTCGGAATCGCCAACCCGCTTGAACGTGCGGGCCGATGGAGGCTCATCCTGTCCGGGCTGAAGCACACGCAAGAGCTTGGCCTGCATCGGAAGGTCACACTCACCGACCTCGTCCAGGAAGAGGGTGCCAGAATCCGCCTGTTCGAATGCTCCCACCCGATCTGCGGCTGCACCTGTAAACGAACCCTTTTTGTGACCGAACAGCTCAGATTCGAGGAGTTCTTTCGGCACAGCGGCACAGTTGATGGCGACGAAGGGTTTGGCACTGCGACGACTGGCAGCGTGCAGTGCGCGGGCAAAGACATCCTTGCCGACGCCGCTCTCGCCAAGGAGGAGAACGCCAACGTCTCGGAGGGCGATTCGCTTGGCGCGGGTGATGGCTTCGCGGATCTGGGGGCTCCGGCCGATCACGCCTCCAAAGCCTTCACTGGCGGCGTCGGCGACGTTCGCGCCCTGGATCAACCGATCGGAAGCATGGAGTACGGTCGGGAGGTAGTCGACGAGCAGGTCGAACGGAATCGACGTGGGGATCACGCGGCCGCGGAAGGTTTGGTAGAAGGTGGCTGGATACCGGCTCTTGCCCAAAAGTACCCAAACGGCCGTCATCGCCGGCGTGCCGGGGCTCAGGTGGATTGACACCGAGCACTCGCCTTGAACCTGCGACGTGACCTTGCCAAGCACTCCGTCAGCAGCCTCGAAGATGGCGGAATAGTCGACGGGACTCGGAAGCCTGACGGTGTGGACACGGGCCTTGGAGCCGATCCAGGCAGCGAACTGCTTGGCGAGTTCCGGCTCCTTATCGCTCAGCAGGTGAACTTCATCGAACTCGACCTGATCCGTCAGGGTCTTGACCGGGCCTGACCCTTCAACGTGCCGAGGTTGCTTACCGAGGAGCTGCTTCACAGCTTCCACGGCGACTTCGCCAGCGGCGGCCGACCAGGCAAACAGGTCGGCATCTCCGATCCAGCAGAAGACGAGTTTTCGAATGCCGTGGGCGATTGGACAACTCCATTTGTGCTGCGGACAACGGGCATTGTATCCAGCATGGGCGGTGCGAGCATCGCCGCCCGGAATCGCGCGTCAACTCTTGGCACGGCCGTTGCCATAGCACCGGCATGACGACCCAGAAACCATGCGGATCGATCCTCGCCCCCGACGACCTCCGCGTTGGAGCCTACGTGGCGGTGCACTCGGTGGCTGCTGCTCCGCGTACCTGCCCGGAGGAACCGGAGCGGCGGATGTCAGGCCGCCCGTGCCGCGAGGGGCCACCGCTTGGCTTTGGAATGCCGCTTCAGATTCGGGCCATTTCTCTGCCATTCCTCGCGTGCGCAGTTCTCCAGCCCGGTGGAGGTCACGTTGGTCCGGTGATCCTTGATCTCCGCGGTCTACGGCTGATCGCGGTCTCTCGCCAGTTCGTCCGTGCCATCGCGGAGTTCAAGCAGCCCGAAGCTGACGGAGACGAGGAAGTTGGCGCTCATCGGCCGCGGCCGACGGCGGATGCCGAACCCGCTGGTCATCCCGCCTGAGGTCGTTGGCCGGCACACCGGTGTGTGTCGAGTGGCACGTCTTTCGCATTCAGCACAAAGGTTAGAAAAGGAGCTCGCGAATGGTCGCCTTGAACACCAGACACGTCCTTCGCTTCACCACCCACGCCGTCGTCCGTTGCCAGCAACGAGGGCTCACTGGCGATGCCGTTGAGTTCGTCGTGGCGCACGGCCAGGAGTATCACGCCGGGGACGGCTCGAAGGCCTATTTCCTTGGCAAACGTGCAGTTGTTGAGGCGAAGCGCCGCCACGGTATCGACCTTGACCGCTGGCGCGACACCGCCGTCATTGTCTCCAAAGACGACGCCATCGTCACTGTTCAGCATGTGGCCAGACCCAAGCGCAGCTGGCGCGGACGGCACTAAACTTGTTGCACGGGACCGTTTCCCGTGTCAGGAGGAAAAGACCCTATGACCACCCTGTCGGACTTTACCATCGCCACTCCCCGACCCTTGCCCGTGATTGTCCTTGCGGACATCAGTGGCAGCATGAGCGAGAACGGCAAGATTGACTCGCTGAATCATGCTCTCGATGAGATGATCAAGTCATTCGCGACCGAAGCCCAGGATCGCGCCGAGATCCAAGTCTCCGTGATCACCTTCGGCAAGGCTGGAGCTCAGATCCACTCCGAGCTCACTCCCGCGTCTAAGGCGGCCTGGTCACCGATGCAAGCTGACGGCGGCACGCCTCTGGGCGCAGCCATCAGCTTGGCGACATCTCTCGTGGAGGATCGGCAGCGGATTCCCGGCCGTGCGTACAGGCCGGCGATTGTGCTGGTGTCGGATGGCCAACCAACAGACGAGTGGAAGGAGCCCGTGAAGCGGCTATTGGCCTCGGAGCGAGGTAGCCGTGCAGATCGCTTCGCGCTCGGCATCGGCGATGACGCCGACAAGGCCATGCTCGCCGCTTTCCTCGGCGATCCAGCCAAAGCGGTGCTGCAGGCGAGCGATGCCCGCCAGGTCCAGACATTCTTCCGTTGGGTAACGATGAGCGTCACGTCACGCTCGAGGAGCGCGACACCAAATGCGGCACCCATCCAACCCCCCCCCGATCTCGCACGCGACACCTTCTGATGGATCGTGCCGACTTGCTCGACCCCGAGTTCGGACGATCGGCGCATCCATCCCGGGGCCTCGACACGTTCGCGAGGGTCGCGCGAATCAGGACGCCTGGGCAAGCTGCCGGCTGCCCCAAGGTGTCGTCCTCGTGGTATCGGATGGTGTGGGATCTTGCCGCTACGCCGAGATCGGCTCTCGGGCGGCCTGTCGTGCGGTAAGAGATGCGGTGCAATTAATGAAGCCCGAGACATCCCCAACAGAACTGACAGAACGAATCACGGCCGCATGGAACTCGCGGTTGGAGAGGCGCAATCCAACTGAATGCGCCTCGACATGCCTTTTTTCCGTGCGCACCCACGGCGGCCGACTCCTTGTCGGCGGCCTCGGCGACGGCCTGGCGGTCGTGACCAGTTCTGACGGAACGACGGAGCCCCGGGTGATTCCGCTTCGAGGCGGTGAGTTCGGAGAGACGGTGGCACTTGGAGACGGACGTGAAAGCCGGGGTTGGGTTGTGGAGGAGTTCGATGATCGCGCCGGACAACTTCGCACGCTGCTGGCCAGCGACGGCGTTTCACAGGACCTGTCGCAGGACCGGCTCCAGGCCTTTCATGACTGGTTGATCGCGACATTTGGCAAACTCAGCACGAGAAGATGGCGGGCGAGCCTTCGACGGCAACTCCAGGCCTGGCCGACCCCAGGAGCTACGGACGATCGAACTCTCGCGTTCATGTGGACAGGCGGGGAGGTGGCGACGTGACCCAGCCCACCTTCGTGGTTGACTCTCGGGGTGCCAAGTACCAACTCGGCAAGTGTCTCGGTGAAGGCGGGCAGGGTGCCGTCTACGCGGTTGAGGGTGGCCGACTCGCAGCGAAGGTGCTCGCTGCTGGCTCTAAGACGGATCCCAAGAGACTCGAGAGGCAACTGCAGTTCCTTCGAACCCTGGACCTTGCAGGCATTCCTATCGCCCAGCCCGAGGCCGTGCTCGCATCACCTCACGCAGGCTACATCATGCGCCTTCTCACGGACATGAGCTCGCTCAAGCAGCTGATGGTGCCTCCATCGGGGACTGCTTCCTTGCGGCGCTGGTACCTCGATACCGGCGGACTCCGCCGCCGGCTGAAGGTGTGCGGGCGCGCGGCGACGGCGCTCGCAATGCTGCACGCCAAGGGACTGTGTTACGGCGACGTGTCCCCCGCCAACATATTCGTCTCCACAGTCACGACATCGGACACCGTGTATCTGATCGACGCAGACAACTTGCGTTATGAATCCTCGCCGAACAACCAACCCGTCTATACGCCCGGATACGGCGCTCCCGAGGTGGTTGCCCGTCGTGGCTTCGTGTCGACGCTGACCGATGCCCATGGACTCGCCGTTGTTGCCTTTGCAACGCTGGTCCTAGTGCATCCACTGCAGGGGGACCTTGTGGAGGAAGGCGATCCCGATCTGGAGGAGAGAGCGTTGTGCGGCCTTCTGCCCTGGATCGACCACCCGACCGATCCTGCGAATCGATCGAGTCGAGGGATACGCGAGCGCGACGTCGTGCTCTCTGGCAATCTTCGGCATCTGGCGTCACAGGCCTTCGGAGACGGATTGTCCGATCCACGCAAACGCCCGTCAGCAAGCGAGTGGGCCGAGGCGCTCGAGCGTGCGAGCCGCAACTGTCTCGTTTGCCCAAGCTGCAAGGCGACCTTCTACCGCACCGCCGAATCGTGCCCGTGGTGCTCAACGCCGCGATCGCCGTTTCTCTATGGGCGGCTCCGCATCTGGGATCCGGCCCTAAACGACAGAACGGGGGGCTACGTCATTGGCCCCGACAAGCACGACCAGGTCGTTGACTCGTTCGCGTTGGCCGCGGGAGATCAGATGCTCATCGACCAGAGACTTGCCGCCGGTCACTCTCATGGCCATGCGGCATCTGAACTGCTTACCGTGTCTTTCACGGGGAAAGGCGTGGATATCCAGCGGCGTGCGCCGGAGGCGGTATTGGAACTCCGCAAGCCACCGCGCCGGCACGCACTCACCGATGCGCCCGTCACTCTGAAGGCTGACGGCGACCTCCCCCAGACAACGATTCATCTTGGACCGAGCGATCAACTGCACCGAGTGCTTGACCTCTGGCTGATGGGAGGCAAGAAGTCATGAAGCCCACAGAGTTGACTGGAATGTTCGGATCAGTGGTACGGCTTGAGCTGCGCCCCCTTCACGGCGAGACATTCGACGGTACAGTGACCGCCGGCGTCGAAGCTCTACTGACAAGCTCTCCCGAGCTCGGCCCAACGCTGAAGGTGGGAGAGCGTGGGTTTCGTGTCAGTGGGCAGGATCCCCGAGCAAGGCGTCGGATCGAGGATGTGATCCAGCGGGATCTCCCACGCATCGCGTGGATTGTGCAGACCGATGGTGCGCCCGCGAGCTGTCGTGCCGTGCTGTTGCAGGTGCACGAGTTCCCAAGTGGACTCCTGCTGCCTGATGAACTCGCGCTCCACGTTGACGACGAGCTCACAGAAACTCTGATGGCGAACCGATCGCTCGGCACATTCGACGCCATCGAGGAGTTTTTGCGACAGGAGTTCCTGCTTGCTCCCGTCTACAAAGAAAACGGCTGGAGGATCATCGTGTCAGCGGGGCGCTCAGTTGGAAGCGCACTCGGAAGCGGCTTCCGAGTACATGGTCCGCGTCTCGTGATGGATATCCAGCGGCGAGAGATCCCCGGAGATGACAGCAAGGCCGCCGCGTTGTTTGTCAAGCGCATTGCCCCAAGCCGTAGCAGCGGCGGTGCCGCAACCGCGCAGAGGCTGATCCAAGCCGACATCGCTTTCCGCGATGCCTCGAAAGGGTCGGTGGCGTCCGCGGTGCGCACCGATCTGAATGCCCTCGTTCAACAGGCAGGCAGCTACCTAGGCATCTGGAAAGAGTACAACGAGGTCGAACGCCGTTCCCTGGAGAACGAGGCGACCGAGTTCGGGCACCTGGCCTACTCGAGTTGGTCTGAAGTACGAGAGGGCATTCGCTTTGCATGTCCCGGCCTGGATCCGCAGGGGCGTGAGCGACTCCGCGACTGTCGGGAAGATCGCGTCGACCTGCAGGCAACCGAGGAGCCGGCCGACTCGGACGAGCGGCCTGGCGGCGCACGCACATTTGTCGGCGCGCCCGTCGACGTCGATTCCATCGGCGTGATTGTCCGTCCTAGAGGAGCCGACTGGCCCCCGCCACCACAGACCGGCTTCCTGAGCATCGCCGTATTTGGTGACCGCAAGCGTTTGGCGCGACGCGAAAAGGCGCGAGACTTGGTTGCATCGGCACGATGTCCGGTGCCGTGGCTAGGACTATTGCTGGAGGGCAAACCCTTCCCTGTGAAGCAGCGGAGGCGCGAGATCGCGCTATCACCAGTGGCTCGCAAGGCATTCAAGGGAGATCCCACGCCAGCACAAGAAATGGCCATTGATGCCGCGCTGAATACGCCTGACATCGCAATCATTCAGGGACCCCCTGGAACAGGCAAGACCCGCGTGATTGCGGCGCTTCAGGCACGACTGGCGGAACTTGGAGAGGGAGAGTCTGGTCCGTTTGGTCAGACGCTCCTGACGAGCTACCAGCATGACGCGGTGGACAACGTTGCCGCGGCGAGCACGGCATTTGGCCTGCCGTCATTCCGAATCGGCGTGAAATCGGGTCACACAGACGACGGCGATGCGACCGAGCGTTGGAGGCGTGATCTTGTTGCCAAACTCAAGGGCAGCGTCGCGAATCAGCCCGCGACGCCGGTGCATGTCGTTCGGCGCAATGTGCGACGCCTGGCCCTGGCCCAGCAGAAGGCTCCTTCGGGTAACGAAGCGAGTGCTGACCTGCTTCTGCAGGTGCTCGCTGAAGCTGGCCCATGGCTGGACGCTCCAATGGCCGAGCAGTTGGAAAAGTTGATTCGGCAACTGAGGAATCCAGCCACAGCCCAGAGGCTCCCGCTTGAGCGGGAACTGGCTCTGCGGGCGGTCGCCGGCCTCCCGACGACTGCTGCATCGGCGAGCGATGACGGACCGCACCGAGCTACGAAGGCCCTTATCGCGCTTGAGGGACTCGGCACAGGATTCCTCACCGAACTAGAAACACAGGTCATCTCGTCGATGGCAAATTGGAAGGGTGAGGGCGTTCCTCCAGGTCTATCCGTTCTCGCCGAACTTCGCACGGCACTCATGGACAGGCTCCAGCCTCCCCGGGTGAAAGAAGCTGGCCCACTCCACAATGTGCTTGTAGAAGAGGCGCTCCTGCGCGTCCAGGCTCAGCTGGAAAGCGTCGCCAGAAACACCGCGTTTGACGCATCCGTGGCCGTTGAGGACTTGATCGACGAGTTGGAGGCCGATCCGCAGGCCGTGCGGGAGGAGCTCTCGCGGTACGCATCTTCCCTCGCATCGACTGTGCAGCATTCCGTGGGAACTGACATGCAGGCGGTGAAGCTGTCTGGAATCGACTTATCGGCCGAAGAATGGCCCCGCTTCCGCACCGTGATCGTGGACGAAGCGGCGAGGTGCAATCCTCTGGACCTGATGATTCCGCTGTCCATCGCGGAGAGGCGCATCGTTCTCGTCGGCGACCACCGACAGCTGCCGCATGTTTTGGAGCCGAGCGTCGAACGCGAACTCTCCACGACAGCTACAGAAGCGACGAAGGAGGCACTTGGCCGAAGCATGTTCGAACGGCTGGTTGGCCACGTGAGGGCGTTGGAGCAACAAGACGGCGTGAAGCGATATGTTCGCCTCGACACCCAATATCGCATGCCGCCGGCGCTCGGAACGTTTGTGAACGACGCGTTCTACGCACCTTATGGAGAGCAGTTCTCCAACGGCCGGCCAGCGACAGACTTCGCACACGGCCTCACCGGTCAGTATGCAGGCAAAGTAGCAGCCTGGGTAGACATGCCGCTGCAACGCGGCCAGGAACTCGGCGGCAAGAGCAAGAGCCGCCCGCTCGAGGCCGACTGGATCGCAGGCGAAGTGAAGCGGCTCATGGAAGATCGCCCCGACCTCACCGTCGGTGTCATCACGTTCTATTCCGCGCAGGTTGAGGCATTGAATCGGGCGCTCGGTCACCAAGGCATCGTCGAACAGGATCCCCAAGGTGTATGGCAGCCCACATCGCCGTGGAAATCGACTTCAGGAACAACCGAGAGTCGGGCTCGCCTCCGGGTTGGAACGGTTGACTCGTTCCAGGGAATGGAGTTCGACATCGTGTTCCTCTCATTGGTGCGCAGCAACCGGCTTCCCACCTCGGACGCAGCCAGCCTCCGAAAGAAGTTCGGATTCTTGCTGCTGGAGAACCGGGTGTGCGTGGCGATGAGCCGCCAGCAACGGCTACTGGTTGTGGTTGGTGATGCCGACATGTTCAAGGACGACGTCCTGGCGAACGAACCAGGGGTGTCAGCGTTGCGACAGTTCCACATGTTCTGCGGAGGTGCCCATGGCGTCCGCATTTGATAACCTGGCCACAACTATCCAGATGGCAAACCTTCGATGGCCCGATGGCCGGAAGGGCCAGTGGCTTCTCTGGCCCGTTTGGGTGAGGAGAGTTGCTGCCCCATCGCGTCCGAGCACCCGCCTCGGTCCGTTCGAGCGGGCCGTGCTCGGTTGCGCTCGAGCCCGAATCTCGGATGCCGAGCATATCGGCAGTCTGCTGAACATCGACCGAAAGCTCGTCAAGATCATCCAGCAATCCCTCGTGCAGCAAGGAACACTTGATGAGAGCGCGGGCATCACGACCGAAGGGATGGACGCCTTGGATGCCGGCGAGATAGAGGCAACGAGCATCAATGTCGTCCATGTTCTCCAGTGTGGCATTACGGGTCTGGTGATGCCTCGGGTCGCCGACCAACTGCAGTATGCCGACGTGACACGGGGAGAAGATGGCCTTCGAATCGAAACCGGCTCAGTGGCCGATTCCCGGCAGCAGCGATGTGTCACGGTGAGACCGCCGCATCCGGACGAGCCGGCCGTTCCCGAGGCCAACGACGTTCTCGCAGCCATTCGGCGGCACTTTGCGGATCTGCGATCGGCATCGTCGGGGCGCGCCGACGCGCATGACACGGCCCCTGATGGCTATCGCGCTCGCCCGACGGCTTTGAGGCGCGTCAATGTCATCGATGTGCGTGCGACGCCAATGTTCCTCGCCACTGTGGCCTACAGCACCGCACTCGAAGAGGGCGATGAAGGCGACGACTGGCGCATCATGGATCCATTCGGACTGGGCGAGAGCCGCCGGCTTCTGGATACCGCCGATCGACTGCGTGCTTCCGACAAGGAGTTCGACCAACAGATTCGGCGGCTGACGAGGAAGCAGACATTGCACCCCACCTCGGCGGACACGGTCGATCCATCCCTGGTCTGGCAGATGGCGCAGGATCAGGTGGCGACAAAGCTCGGCACGAGCTTCCGTACTTGGCGTGGTCATGACCACCTTGTCAGCATGGAGGACGCACTGTTGTGGTATGGCGAGTCAAAGTTCACCGCACAGAAGAACCGCAACCTGCGTCGCTCGGCCCAAGCTGCGCGAGACGCCATCGAGGCGTGCTTCGCATCGCTGGCATCAGCCTTTCCGCTTTCGCCCCTTCTGGGCAGGGTCCGAACCCTCAACAACACGCCAGCAGACGAGGCATTCTTAAGAGACAAGCTGGTGATTGCGGCGCAGGCATGCGGTCTGACGGGTTCGCTGCCCCGTCGCTTTGCCGTACGCCCGCGGGACATGCGAGCGGTCCTCGAAGCCGGACACTTCTCGAAGCTGGGCGCCGTAGTCATGGCGACGTTGCTGCTTGCCGCCGAGCGAGCGGACCATCCCTTGCGGGAGGCAGCCCAATTGCGGCCAAACCTCATGGATGAGCTTGATCGCGCCTTCATGATTGCTGGGGAAGCAGCGCATGACAGTGGTGGCGCAGCTCCGGATCAAGGAGACGTGGAGTTTCTGATCGCAACGGTGTACTGGATGATTGAGACCCTACTCGCCGGTGTGGCTGCGTCAGCCCCCGTCGCAACGCGGAGGCAGGCATGAGCAAGAAGAACAAGAACAAAAACAAGCCTTGGCAGCAGGCCGGCGGATATCCCGGAAGTACCGGCGGCTTTGGTGGGTTGCCTGGGCATTCTGCGCAGACCATCCTGTCATCGGCAGGTGGCTCTCCCCTCTCGAAGGGGGGAACTCCCACGTCAGACCATCACAGTGGCGTCGGCGCGTCCGGGCAGTTAGGTGCCGACTCCCCTTCTGGGGCAGTTGGACCAACCGATGGACTTGAGGCCATGTCGGATCAGCAGATTGTCGACGAAGCCCGTGCGGAGACCGACGCGCCGGTCCCGGCAACTACAGATTCACCGGACCCGCTCACGGCCGGCGGAAGCCCCGAAGCCTCGCCAGCAAGTGTCTCGCCCCCCGTCAGTACGCAGGTATCGAGGGCAGAGCTCGTCGAGGCCCTTCGCGGTGTGCGACATACAAGGGACGCCCTCAATCGCCTGAAGGATCAAGCGGACGCCGCGCGGATCGCACATGAGCGGGCGAAAGCAGAGGTCGCAACCAGGCTGGAGGAACTGGAACGACGCGAACTCGCATTGTCGGCTAGAGAGACCGACGTTTCCAAACGAGATTCCGAAATGGAAGCCCGCAGACTAGAGTTGCTCGCTTTACAGGCTGCCGCGAGTGAGGGTTTTCCTGAGCAGCTGCGCGATGCCCGGAACGCACTCGAAGCCGCGCACCAGCGCCGTGTTGCAGAGGTGGATGCCCAGAGGGCGTTGTTGCAGCAGGAGCGTGAGGTCCTAGACAAAGACCGTGCTGTCCTCGGAAAAGAGCGCGTTGACATCGAACGTGCCAAGCGAGAGATCACCTACAAGCTTGAGCATATCAAAGACATGGAGCTGTTGGCCGAGGAGCAGGCGACCGCGCGGGTCAACGACCGCATTGAAACACTGGAAAGGTCCATTGAGCGAGGCGTGGAGTCACAGAAGCGCGTGGGTGACCAACTCCAGAGGTCGCAACTGCGAGTGAAGGAACTGGAGGCGATTCTTGGCACCGCTGGAGGCGCATCGCTTGTGGACCTGACTAGCGAGCGGGACCACCTTCGGAAGGAGGTGGACCGTCTGCAAATGGAGTTGAACGCGCGGCCGGGACAGGCGACAGTAGAACTATACAAGAAGGCGCAGGAGCGTGTCGACGTTCTGGATGTCGAGAACCAACGCCTGGGTGCCGCCCTGTCCCAAGCGCGATCAGAACTCGAACGAATGCGGATGCCAGTGGGCGAGATGGAAACTCAGCGTGTGGCGCTGCGCAGCCTCGAACTACGGAATGCCGCGCTCAAGGAAGCGAACGACCAGCTTCAGATTGAGGTTGAAGGTCGGCTGAATCAGGCGTCGGGCCGCAATCCGTACCCTGAACTCGAGCGGATGGACGCTGCGGATTCCGAATACCAGAATCCCCCAGCACGCTTCCATCAGCCTCCCAACCTCAAGCAGGTTGTGGATGACGTCCGCAATCGGATGGCCGCAGATGAGGCTCTGTTCTACGACGACCGCACGATCCGCTGCTTCTTGGCCGGTCTAGCGATGAGCCGCCTCCACCTTCTTCAGGGAATAAGCGGAACAGGAAAGACCAGCCTTCCCAGGGCATTTGCCAAGGCGCTCGGCGGACACGCCGACATCGTCGCCGTGCAGGCCGGATGGCGTGATCGTCAGGACCTCCTCGGGTACTACAACGCGTTCGACAAGAAGTATCACGAATCGTCCTTTGTCAAGGCGCTGTACGCCGCGCAGTGCCCTACCTGGTCCGATCGTCTCTTCATCGTGGTGCTGGACGAGATGAACCTGTCGTACATCGAACAGTTCGGCGCTGATCTGTTGTCGGAACTCGAAAGCCCCAAGAAGCCGAATCTCCCGCAACTTGGGCTGATGGATAGTCGTCCGCCGAGGCGGCCGACGCGGTTGCTCGAAGAGGGCACGGCGATTGCGGTACCGCCCAACGTGTGGTTTGTGGGTACCGCCAACCACGACGAAACGACCAAGGACTTTGCGGACAAGACGTATGACCGGGCGCACACAATGGAACTGCCCCGGCATCCGACCAGTTTCAAGCCAGCCGCGGCATCAGTGCCGCCGCCAGCGTCGTGCAGCGCGCTTCGCGGATTGTTCGACACAGCGTGCCAGCGCCATGTGCGGGAGGCCACAGAGGCCAACGCTTTCGTCACAGCGTTGGAACCGGAGCTCAAAGGCAAGTTCAACATCGGCTGGGGCAATCGCCTGGAGAGGCAAATCACCCGATATGCCCCGGTGATCGTGGCGGCTGGGGGCACGATCGGCGAAGCCATCGACCATGTCGTCGCCACCAAGCTTCTGCGAAAGCTGCGCAATCGCCACGATGTGCGCGTGAAGGAACTGCAGGAACTCCGCACGGCGCTTCGGTCGCGGTGGAAGGACCGCAAGCTCGATCCGGCACCGACTCAGTGTGAGGAGCTGTTGACTTCGCTCATACGCACCCGATCGTTTGAGGAGGGCGAGGCCGCGTCATGACCACCGACCTCAAGGATCTGCTATCGGGACGACCCGTCCGCAAGGGCGACAACGCGCTCGTGCCGGGGCGCTGGTGGTTGCCGTCGTGTCCTGCTGGGGCCGCCGTGAACGGGATAGAGGCTGCTGATGGCGACCGCGTCGTGCCTCGGCGAGATCGCTCGTGGTCGGTCCAGTGCGACCGATTGGCAAGGTGGGAGGGGGAGTTCAGCCAGCGTGTGCTCGCGTCGTCGGCGGACACCGACGCGCTTTCCCAGATGAATGAGCAGTTCGAGGCGAGGCTCGCTTCGCGGGCGGTGTGGGACGACTGGGTGGCGGCATCACCGTTGGCGCCGCGACTCGATGACTACCTTCGAATTCGTACGTTCGATGAGATTCTCGAAGAGAATCTCGTATTCCTCGAGACTGTGTGCGCGATGCCTCGAACGCATCTCAAGGTGGAATCCGACCTGGTTCCCACAGCGAGAGCGCGGCGTGTGGCCCGGCAGGCCATCGCTCGGCTCGCCTCCCACCGTGAAGACTGGGAGCGGCCAACTGTTCTCGGTGTGCGCCCGCGAAGGGTCCTGTGCTTAGTGCCGGATGAGAACGCCGACATCTATGAAAATCGGCTGGCGGCTCGGCTTGTTGACCACATCAGGCTGTACCTGCAGGTGCGGCTGGCGAGGCTGGCAGACATTCGACGGATGTTGAGCCAGATCAGCGACCACGCTTCTGGTGCAGCGAGTGGGCACCACTGGCGACGTGACCGTCTTTACGCACTCTGGGCCGAGGCTATCCAAGACGATGCCGCGGCAGATGTCGCCGTTCACACCCAAGCCCGGCTCGACGCCCTCTACATACGAGTGCTTGGACTGCTCGATTCCCCCCTGTACCGTGCAGTGCCGCACGGTGCGCCCGTCAGCGGCTTGAGGTATACAAACATCCTCTCAAATGACCCGCACTATCGCAAAGTGGCGACACTGTGGAAACGCTGGACGGAGCTCGGGGCTGAGCGGCCGCTTTCTGATCAGCAGGTCTACGAGCGGCAGCAATCAGTGTGTTCGGCAATGTCGTGGTTCAGTTGGCTTGTTGTAGTGCGGGCTGCTAAGCAACTGCACCTCCAGCCGGAAGTGTCCTTCCAAAGCACGACCGTTGATGACATACCGATCCAGCTGGTGGGCCCTGTCGCGGATTGCACTATCACTCCGCCGCGAGATGCGGTCATGACGATCCGCTGCGGCAACGTCGCCATTCGAGTGGTTGGCGTTCCAGCGGTGCTTGACGGCGAAACTGGCGGCGACATTGAATCTCTGCGACGACAACTAGGCGACGCAGCGACGGGAGCTTCGGAGGACCATGTCCTGCTTCTACACCTGCCCGCGCCTCGCGTGCAGGCGAGCTCTCCCGCCGAGCTGCACCCTTCGGCCAATTGGCATTCGGCTTCTGCTTGGGCGCCTGGCACTACGCACGGAACGAAGCTCTCGACACTGCCCATTTCCCCATGGGACATCGCGAGCGTTGAGCGGGTCGCCCGGTACCTGCGGTGGCAGCTGCATGCTCCACAGTTGCTTGCGTATCCACCCAAAGTGCGATGCTCGATACCCGGCACACCTGCGGGCATGGAGTGGACGGTGCGGGGAGAGAATCGTGACGAGTGGCGCGTGCTGAGACGCCCGAAGCCGCGTGAAAAGGGACTGGCCGACCTGTTGTCCTCTGCAAGGGACGCCCTCTACAAGGCCACGGCATCAGCTGGCGGCAAGGCTGCCCAACAGGCACGCCGAGATGCAGATGAACGTGCCGAGCAGTGTCGTGCACAGATTGACACAGCATTCGCGAGCATCGATAAGTTGTGCGTATGTCCGGTTTGCTGGGAAGCGCACGGCAATCTTGAGCTTCTTGACCTCCCATCGGCGGCATTCAGCGTCGAGTGCCCTGGATGCAGTTCGGTATGGGGCGTGTTTCGATGCCGTTGCGGCACGCGGTTCCCGGTCATTCAGTTGCAGAACATCGAACGTCTGGTCAACGGCAGCTCGTTCCGTGGTGACGGATGGATCGATGCCCTCCTTGGCTGTGACGTGCTATCCGTGCCGTGCCATCAATCCCGGGGCAAGGTGAGCCTGGTATGCCCGAGTTGCAAGCAATGTGCGTGCAGTGCCCACTCGCCTCAGGACGACACCCTCGTCGAGCCCGGATGATCGATGTGTCGATGAGTCGCCATTGGGGTTTGGATGGCACCTTGCGACCGAAGAGAAAGCCGCGACGAGCGTCGCGGCTGGGAGCAAGGCGTGATGAATGCCTCACTCGTCGAGGTTGGGCAGCGGGCCGTCGGTCGCTTCGTCCCATTCGAGGGCGTAGCGCTCGGCGATGTCCTCGAGGTCGTGCTCGGTGAGGTAGTCGGCCGTCTTGCGCTCTTGGCAGGCGGCCACAGCCCGCGCCAGGTCCGTCCATTCGTCGATGGTGAGCATCCGATCCTGCCGCGCGCCGAGGAGGTACAGGGCGGCCTGCAGCACGGCATCGAGTTGGGCTTGGGTCGGCGTGGGCTGGGGTGCCGGGGTGGCGCTCATGGATCAGGCTCCCTTCCCCGCGACGAAGACGCCGCGCTCGTGCTTCTTGAAGCGGGCGGCGGTGCCCTTAGCGGCGATCTCGCGGATGATGGCGGCGTAGAGCGTGGCCTCGGGCGTCTTCCCGCCGGGGCTGGTCCAGAGTTTCTTGGCCTCCATCGCCGCGATCATCTCCTTGGCCCGCATCGGAACCTCGCTCGCGGCGAGCACCTGCGCCGCCGCGTCGAGGGCGCTGACGCGCTTGGGCTTGGGCTCCTTTGCGGGCTTCGGGGCCCTCGGCGTCTTGGGGGCCTTCTCGCCCTTGACCTTCTTGCCCTTGGTAGCCGCGTCAGGGTTCGCGTTGTTGGCGACCTCCTTTTCGCTGGGGACCTCGTGGTCCTGCTTCCCGCCCGCCAACCGGTCGTTGATCTCGGCGAGGGCCGCCTTGCGGAGGCGGTCTGTCTTGACGGTTGCCTCCGCGCGGGCAGCGCTCTTGGACATCTTCGGGGTGCGGGGGGTGCGGGGCTTGGCGGGCTTCTTCGTCTTCGTGCTCATGGTCATCTCCGAACTGGGGGTTGGAACCCCCGCCGCACATTGCGGCGGGGAAACGTGGCCATCGCGGTTCCCCGCGACGCCGCGTGGGGCCAGTCAGCAGCCCGCGACGCGCTCCATCTCGTTCATCACGTCGTGGACCATCGAGTTGGTGGCGGCGGCTCGGCCCCGGCGGTCGGTCCCGTAGACCACCTTGGCGACCTCGGCGGCCTTGGCGTAGCGGCTCTCTCGGTCCTCGTCGCGGGCGATGTGCGCGATGCAGATGTCCTGCCTGCCCGCGTGGCGCGTGTTCTGCTCGATGGTCACTTCCGCGCCGCGCTCGGTGCGGCTGATCTTCACGTCCTTCTCGATGCCTTCGATCACGATCGTTCTGATGTTCATGGCGTTGCTCCTTGCGGTTGGTGGTTCTGGTCACTCGGCGTCGTTCAGAAAGGCCTCGACGTGCTCGGGGTCCATGTTGCTGAGGAACCCGACCAGGTCGATCAGGTCGCTGCGGACCTTCCCGAGGCTTCCCGCGAAGCCCCAGTTGCGAGGGTCGGCCTTCGCGCCCTCGGCGTGCTTGTCGAGTTCCATCTGCAGCACATCCATCAGGCGGGCGATGTCGTTGCGGCGTGCGGCGTAGGTCTCGGCGGCGGTGGGTTCGGGCTTGGTGGTCTTGGGTGTGCGCTTCGTCATGGTCGTGCTCCTTTGGGTTGGTGGTCTCTGGTAAACAGCGAAGCCCGCATTACGCGGGCTTCAGGTGGTCGGGTGGTTGTCGTTCTTGCGGTCCCAACTCGTCGTGTCTTTCGGCTGGCCGACCGCCCGGAGGTAGTCGACCAACTCATCGGCGGCCCAGGTGTCCCCGTCGATCGCGTCGTGCTCGTCGGGGGCGTCGGTATCGCGGTTGATCTCGAAGAGGCGGAAGCCGCCGAGCGACCCGGGGCGTGGTCCCCAATGGCCGTCAAGGTGGCGGCCGCGTCCGGCGGGGACCGTCGCGATGTTCCAGGTGCGGCCGTCGGGCGTGTGGATCTCGATCGCGGGGATGTGGAACCCGCTCTTGGCGAGGGTCTTGGCGAGGTCGAGCGTGGTCTTCGTGGTCGCGTTCATGTTCGTGGTCTCCGTCGCGTGCGGGGGGGCGTTGTTCCCGCTCGCGTATGACACACATTGGCCGGCTGACGGGGAACAGGCAAGGCGATCGGCCTGCATTTCTCGATGATTCTGCGACATGTGGGCAACTCAGCCAAACATGTGGGTGGAGCGGGAAAGCGGGCCGCACAGCGCGGCTTCCCCACCCGCCCGTTGGCCACGGGTTGGCCCACGATCGCCCACGTCGCGTCCTCGCGGCGGGGCGTACCAATCCGCCACGCGACCGTCGGCGCTCGGACGCGCAAACAAACTCTGTCTCCAAGCGCGGCTGTTCCCGCGGGCGTCGGCTCTTGATTCTGGCGGGGAAGTACCTATTGACCCCTCCCCTTCCCCGTTCGGACTCCGGCTGTAAGGCTCCGGGTAGGCGCTGCCTGGCACGCCAACTGCATGTCCGAAGCCGTGCGTCGATGGTGTGCGATCCGCACGCCGCCCGCCCATTGCGCCGAACCTGTTGCGCGCCCGTCGCGCCAGCGCCGGCGCGGGGGGGGTGGGCGCAACAGGTAGTAAAGAGGGGGGTGTGTTGTTGTTTGCTCCATGATTTCTCGATGTGTCCGCGATGAACCTATTGCGCGCAAGAGGTTGCAATAGGCGCAACAGGTTGCTGCGCACTCCCGCTGGTGCTGCGGAATCAAGGGTGCGAGCTCGTGCTCGCGCTGCGCCGGAGCGCTTCTTCGCTGTGTTTGAGCGGCAAGGGGAGCTGCGCAGATCAGTTTGTGTGGCTTTGGAGCGCGTTTTCATGCTTCGGCAACGTCCTCGATGAGCCGGTACAGCCGCTGGGGCGTGCCGCCGGTGGCCCGCTCGGCGAACTGGATGCGGCGCTGATCCATCAGCGCCTGCCGGACCTCGTCGTGCTCGCGCGGCGACCATGCCAGACGTCGGCTCAGTTGCCAGAAGGGCATCCACGGGTCGCCGGGGTGTTTGACCGCCCATTCCCGGAGCACGCGGATCATCGCCTTGCACTGGCTCTCGAAGTCGCCGGCGCTGACGTGCTGGCTGGCCTTGAAGAGCATGCGGCGGGTCTGATGTTCAACCAAGGACCACGCCCAGTTCACCCCTTCGACGGAGATCTCGGGATTGCGGTGCCCAATACTGCACGCATGCACGAGCGCGAGACGCCGGGCTTTCTCGTTGGCGCGGGCCCACAGCGCCATCCCCGCCTGATCCGACTTGGCCTCGGCCTCCGCGTAGGCAGCATCGGCCAGCGCGCGAATCTCGCCGAGGCGCATTCGTGCGTCCGGCGTCGGTTCCACGAGACGGGGTTCGGGGTGCGCGGTTTTCAGGTTGCCCTTGCCCGGCTTGAACTCCGCCCACCACCGCGCCCGCTTGAGGATCGACTTGGGGAGTTCATGCACATCCACATCCTGGCCGAGCCCGCGGCGGCCGGCCTCGAAGATGAGCATGCGAGCGAAGAAGCCGTTGGAGAGCATCTTGGGCGACAGCGCCTCATAGAAGATGTCTGGGATCGCCGTCCCGAAGAGGCACAGGCACGGCTGATCGATGATGCGAGGCTCCTCGTCGCTGGCCTTGACGCGGAGCGGGTAGATCGTGTTGGCCGAGGTGTACAGCTTCAGGAGCGTCTGCATGATGCCCTCGTACCGAGGGTCGCGCTTGGTGCCGTACCCGCTGATCGCCTGCATGAGCGTGTCGATCTCGTCGGTCTGAAAGAGCATCACCGGCGTCAGGTGCATCCGGTCCTCGAGACCTTCGCCGCTGGCGAAGCCGTCCGCGACCGCGCCGGCCATGTCGGCGCTCGCGAGGATCCGCTGGTTGACCTTGCGCGGGAAGTCCTTGCCCGTGCCGGTGTTGGCCAGCCCCAGGAGGTAGATCGCGGTGCGGTTGTCCTGCGGATCGCGGACCTTTCGGCCCGCCAGCGCGGCCTGCAGCGCCACCGCGCCGCAGAACGCCAGCACCGGCTCGGGGTAGGGCGCGTTGGCGAGCGTGTAATCGATGACTTCGTCGATGAACCCCGGCACGCGCAGGAGCGCCGGCGGCACGGGGCCGGGATCGACCGGCGCGGCCAGCGGCGGCTCCGCCTGCGGGGTTGTGACCTTGAAGGCGGACAGATCGACATCGCCGGAGGCAGGTTCCGCACCGAATCCCTCGCGCCGCAGCGCTCGGGCGGCCGCCGCGAAGTCACCGTCGTGCTTGAGCAGCGAGTACACGGCGAAGAGCGAGTACCCGCGCCCGTCCTCGAAGGGCGGGGCGTTGGTCGAGAAGACATAGAACACGCCGCCCTTGAGCGTGGCGCTGCAGCCACTGTCCTTGCCAGGGCGCGCCCAGTGTTCATTCTCGCCGCCGCTCACCCGAGTCCAGCCGTGCTCGACCAATAGGTCCCGGACATCGCCGCGCTGGTTGAAGTCGTCGCCCGGCTTCAGGTCGCTGGGTGATGAGGCGGAGGAAGTCTTGGGGAGAGGACCATTCTCCACAGGATTCCGGGCCTCGTTGAGCTCCCATGCGCAGGCCAGCAAGCACTCTCGCTCCTCGAACGTGATGACCGGCAACGCGGCAAGATCGCCAGCCGTAAGCACATACCCGTTCGACGGTGCGCACAGGAACATCCCACCCTCGCCGCGGGTCTCGATCATCGTGGCGACCGCATGCCAAAGACCATCGGGACCCTTCCGCGGCGTGAACCGTTTCCCGGCAACCTCGATCGGATCAGCACCGGGTGCGTCGAAGGAGCGCTGCGCGAGTTTCATATTGCCGCAGACCGGGTCCGAACACCGGTATGCGACATGGCGACCGCCCGAGGGTGTGGTCTCGACGACGAGGCGATCGATGAGGCCAGAGCACACCGCCTCGACCCGCGCTCGCCACGGCTCGAAGGCCGCGCCGGCCAGGTCGAAGTCGATCATCTCGAGGTTACCCGAGACGCGTCCGCACACCAGGCACAGATCACGCCGGGCGGGCCCGGCGAACCAGCGCGCGTGCTCCGCCGGCGTTGGGAGCCGCGTCTGGTACGACTTCCACGAGCGCAGGGCAACGCGCTTGTCGTCGCCCTCGCGGATCGCCGGCAGTACGCAGAGCCGCGCGGCGGCATATCGCCGGGCCGCGTCAAGGGTTGAGGGCAACGGGAGCGTCATTCGAACGGCACCTCCCACGCCAGCGCGCGGTCGAGCGCTTCGGCAGGAGAGGCATGCACGTGCGCGGTCGTCCGCGGGCAGTTGCGAGCGAACCACATCTGCCGCGCCAGATCCCGCGACGCGAACGCCAGGTACACCGGCTTGCCGAGCATGTGCGCCCAGCCCAACTCCAGCAGCGTCGCATGGCAGTCCGTGGCGTTGATCCAGGCGAAGAACAGGTCCGACTCCCTTATCCACTCAATGCACAGCCCCGGAACCACCCAGCGGGGGCGACTATTCACTGGCGCGGGCCACGATGGACTTGAGTCGTGCTGCCCGACGCCCGCGTGCCATCCGACCCACTCGTGGCTCTCGCCGCCGAACGGCACGAAGTGCGGCCCAGTGAAGATGAAACGGCCGCAGTCGATCGGCTGTCCGAACGGCGAGACGCCCAGTTGCGGCACCAGCGGCAACCGCCAGTTGCCCGATCCGTGCATCTTCCCGGCGAGGTACACACGACGCCTGGGCCGGGGACTGGACGCAGCCGCCACGGCGGACCGGGGCGTTGTGCTGGGCGGGATTGATGAGAGTGTGCGAGTCGTCATGACATGTGCTCCGAGAATCCGACGGATTCGAAGTGGCGGCGCAGCGCGGCTGTTGCCGCAGCGCCGAGCGAGGGGCGACGGCGGCCATCCGTGGCCGCTTCCAAGAAGTCGTTGCAGACAGTGGCGAGGTCTTCGGGCAGAGCGTCGATCGCGGCGCGAACGTCGAGTTCGAAATCCCGCCGAGCGATTGGGGATGCCGAGGTGAGCGACGGGTACCGCCCGTGCCCCGCCGCCATCGCATCGTCAATGGGGACGGTCGTCGACCGGCCGCCACGCTTCGCGGCATGCTGGGTCCGGAGTATCGATGTACCGGCCCTGGTCATGGCGATGGCAAGGAACGCCATTGGGCGGCCGCGAGACGGATCGAACTTCGGCCAGCGTTCCAGTGCGGCCAGAATGAGATCGGCGCGAAGATCCGCCGCGTCGTCGACGGGATAGGGGTTGCCGGTCAGACGGTTCGCGATCCCGTGGGCGGTCGCACCAAGTCGATCCAGATCGAGCGACGCGAACCGCTGAGACGTTGACGCCGTGGCGCACTCAGCCATGCGTCACCTCCTCCACGATCAGCCTCGCAGGCAATCCGTGACGAACCTCGATGGCGACGGTGGCGACGCCAACGACGGCCAGCTCGGCGAGAAGATCAACCACCGCGCTCTTGACAGCAAAGTCAGCGTCGCCAACCCGCTTCGGGCTCGACGACTCGGCCCCGAGCCTGACCTCTCGGATCACGCGGGGAGGCCGATCGAACACGGGCCGGCCGGCGGAGACACGGAGCGACTCGATCCGGCCGAACCCGATGCGCTGCATCATCGCGAGCAACCGCTGTGAGCCTTCATCGAGCGATGCCTTGCGAACCTGGGCGTTGGTGCTGTTCAAGCCGCACCGCCTTGGCCGAGCGGCGTGCGGCGGCGGTCGATGCCGTCGAGTTCTCGGCGAACCTGCTCGATGGCCCGGCGGTCAAACAGTCGGACGCGACCGGCCAGGGCAGCCGGTTTGATCCACGGGCGGGTCGCCAGGACTCGCACGACCCGGTGAATGGGTTCGTCCAGTTCGCTGGCGATCACGCCGGCGGTGATCAGCGTGGGCGGTGGTGTCGTATCGATACGGCGGGGTGGGGGCGCGATTCCCATGACGGCGGCTCCGATCCCGGGCGGCGTGCCCGGCTACCAGACCGCGGGTGGTCGCGCGACCGCCCTGGATGTCTCGGGATTCGCAGGACAGCAACCGGTCGCGACTAGTCGCGACCGCCCGTCCAGTGTCTTGTCGCAGCATTACCGCTCGGGCCGCTTCTTGGCGACCTTGTGCTGGCGGTCCTCGCGCAGCCGTTCGGCTCGCTGCTCAGCGGCGAGCTTCGCGATGATCTCATCACGGTCGCCGGGTGTGTCCTCGTCGCCCGCGTGATACGCGTCGAGGGGTTCGCCCGCATCAATCCGGGCATCAACCGCTTCCTGGGCCGCCCTTGCCTCGGCGAGAGTCTCGCCATGCGTCTCCGACGAGCCGACTTCCCGAGCCTTCTTTGCCTTCTCGGCTTCTTTGCGGCGAGCCTTCAAGTACGCGGACCGCTCGATCGCCTTTGTCATCGTGGACGACCCGCAACCGATGATTCTGGCAAGTTCGTTCCGGCCCGGGAAGAACCCGCCGTGCTTCTTGACGTGTGCCTCGGCCAGGCTCATGGCTTCCTGCCAGGTCATGGTGTCAGCCTGTGATGCCTTCGCGCTGCCGCCGCTGCTCTCGCGAGCCGAACCGCTCACGATGGCCTCGACCATCGGCAAGATCGCGTCCCGGAACGCCGCGGCGATGTCGGCGGCGTTCGTCAGGTTCACCTGTGTCGGACCGGCCGTCTTCGAAGCGCCGCCTGGTTCCGCAGCAACCCCGCGCAGTGCGACGAGCGTCCCGGTACCGTGAACCGGTGGCCGATCCTCGAGACTCCCGGCCTTCATCACAAAGTCGATGACCCGCTCACGGCTGCCAATGAGCGCCGCGTGGTCCCGGGTCAACTTCGTGTCCAGCGGCACGCCCAGATCCGCCCTCGCGAGCAGGCCGTGCTCGGTGAGCCGCCATTCGTCGCCACCGACTTTCGTCACTCGGAACGGCCGGACGGCCCCCTCGGATCCCCGACGCCATTGGTCGATCGCCGCGGACCACCGGCTCCAGGATTCCGCCAGCAAAGGCTCGATCGCCTGAAGCAGTCCGGCCTCTCCGGTCACCGCGACCGTCGCTTCGATAGCCTCACCCTGACCCGCCATTCCCAGACGGATGGAGCTTCGTCGCTCCACAAGTCCTGCTCCCACAAGCAGCAAGATCGCCCGCTGTTCGGTCACCGAGAGCTGGTCAATGTCCACCGACTGCCACCGATCGGGGATACGCCGGAGGAGGGATTCGATCGCGTTGGTCAGGTCCTGAGTCATGCAGGCATGATCGTAAACCGCCTCAGACCGGGCGGCCCTGCGATTCATGGCCTGGGGGCTATGCGACATGGCGTTTGCGTATTCAGAGGATGAAGGCGGGGGCATCTCCGCCCAGCCAGTCACCCAGCAACGAGCACGAGGAGCTCCCACATGTCGACTGCCCAAACCGTCCAGGCCCGCCCATCACCCGCCGAGAGGATCCGCAAGTTCATCGAGGACAACGGCGGTGAGTATCAGCGGTGGTTCATCGGTGTGACCGGCAACCCCCGCGAGCAACTGCTGGGAGAGCATTCGATCACCTCCGCGTCCGATCCGTTCCTGATCGTCGGCTGTGATTCGGGGGAACAAGCCCGTCGGACCGAGCTGTCCCTTCGGAAGAAGCACGGTGGCTGGGGCAAGCGGTTCGATTTCGTGGACCCGGCCGCCATCTTTGTCTACGCGTTCCGGCTGAGCGCGACCACGGTCCCCAGTTGGCGCTAACCAGGCCCTCGTAGCTCGCCCGGCGAGCCGCGTTCGCGCGGTTCGCCGGGCTTTTCCGATCCCGCCAAGCGATCCGCGCAGAGCGGTTACGCTTCGATATGGCCGGCAAGCAGCGAACAATCGGCGAAGCGGCCCAATTCGTGATTGACGAGCTGCGCAATCGGGGCGTTACCGTAAGCCCAAGCTGCCGCCTTGGCAGATACGCGGCGCAGTTCGCAAAGAACGCGTATGCGAGGCCGATGGGAGCCAACGACCAGTCGAGCCTGCTCGAAGGCCTCATGGCAATGCGCGACGTCGAGGAGATCGCCATGATCCTCGACGAATTCCCGACGGCCACGAAGGAGGAACTGCGTCGCCTAATCGACGACGCGATACTGCCTCGGATCGATCACGCCACACCCGGTCGCGACCGACAGCTCGAGCTTTTCATCGGAGCGATCTGTCGCCGAGGCGGGATGGCAGTTCTCATGGACCGCGAACCTGACTTGTGGTGTGAGGCATCGCGAGTCTGGCTCGGACTCGCCGTCAAACGAGTGCGAAGCACGGCGAAGTTCGAGGCGAACCTGACGGATGGAGCGGAACAGATTCAGCGGTCTCAGTTAGCCTATGGGCTCGTCTGCCTCGACATGAGCCTGGGCTGGAACCCAAACATCGAGACGGTGCTGACCAAGCGAACGCCATCCGAAGTTGCGTTCGACTACCGCGAGCGGATTTTCCGACTGCTGGACGAGCGGAACAGCGTGCTCGCGGACGCCTGGGCACGATTTCCGAAGGTGCTCGGGCTGCTCTGCATTGATCTCACCTTCACTCATCACGAGCCGATCGGGTGGTTTCGCGACCAGTGCAGTATCTTCAGCATGTCGCATCGGAATGACCGTCTTCGCGGTCGGGTGGCGGGCGCGTTTCGGTCAGGCTGGATCAGCGGCAGTCCGAACTGTGTGGACATGGACCAGGTGCCCCGGACGGGCCGATTCGTCAGCCCGCCAGTAGACAAGATCATGCCGCTTCGTCCGGGCTCATGATCCTCGCCCTCGCGCGATCGACGCCCACCGCCTCCGCTGCTCGCGCCAGTCCGAGACGGCGCACACGGTGCGCAACTCGTGCTCGCTGACCGCATCCCGTTCACGCTCTATACGGGGTAGGAACAGCAGTTCTTCCTGGATGTCCGGAGCCAGGCACAGCAGATCCATGATCTGGCTGATCCGAGCCCGCGTGACCTGCCCAAACCGGGCGAGGTCGGCGTGGGATTCGACCTCGCCCATCCGAACCAGCTCCGCAAACCGGATCGCCAGCGCCATCAGGCGGGCGACACGGGGAACGCGGCCCGCTTCAACGGGCGGCGCGGCGGGCTCCACGCCGACGTTGACCT
>JAIEUA010000014.1 GCA_019744815.1 Phycisphaerales bacterium | reverse complement strand
GGTGTCACCCATGTCTCCGAACAGCGCCACCCATGTCTCCGGTCTGTACACGAAGCGGGGAGGGGTGGTCGAGCGCAGCGAGACCGGGGAGGGGTCCGAAGACACCCATCACCGCTTGCACGCCCAAAGTGCGTTCCGTGTGCATCACCTCAAGCGTTCAAGCACCCGCCGCGCCAACGCCACGAGTTCCGCACTCGCCCCAACATCCTCCACGACCCCCGACACCGCCGCGCAAACCGCACCCCGCGTCTCCTCATCCACCGCCGCATTCCCCAGCACAATCAACGCGTTTCGCTTCAGCATCTCCAGCTTCGCCCGCGTCATCGCCGTCCCCGCCAACTCGCGTCGCCGATCCTCCTCTGTCCAACCCAGCACCTCGATTGCGTCCAGCGTCTCCCGCGTCGGCGCATACGCCGCGTGCGCAGCCCCCAAATCACTCCCCGCCGGGCGCGCCGAGTTGTGCGGGCACACCTCCTGGCACACATCGCAACCGAAGATCCACTCGCCCATCTTCGCCTGCAGCGACGATTCAATCTCCCCCCGCCGCTCGATCGTCAGGTACGAGATACACCGGCGTGCATCCACGCTGTACGGCGTGATCGCCCCCGTCGGGCACGCATCGATACACCGCGTGCAGGTCCCGCAGTGATCCGGCTCGATCGTCGCGGCCTTCTCGGTGATCTCGAGTGTCGTCATCACGCCGCCCAGCAGCATGTACGACCCCAGCCGCGGATGGATGAGCAGCGTGTGCTTTCCGATCCAACCCAATCCCGCCCGCAGCGCCAACTCACGCTCCATCACCGGCGCCGTATCCACAAACGCGCGAAACGATGCACCGGGATACTCCTCCGACAACGCATCGCACAAGTCGTGCAGCCGCTTCTTGATGACCTTGTGATAGTCCCGCCCCTGCGCATACCTCGCGATCCGCCCCGGAGCAACCGCCCGCGTTCCCCCCTTCCCGGAGGGAAGGGGCAGGGGGAAGGGCGGGCTTTCTATTCCGGCGAGTGGAACACCACCGGCACCTGCACCGCCTTGTCCACCCACAACTTCCCGCGCCCGATACAAATCACCCACGACGATCACCGACTTCGCCCCCGGCAAAAGCAACTCCGGCCGCTTGCGCACCTCCGCGTTCCGCGCCAGGTACTCCATCGATCCGTGCTTCCCCGCGGCGATCCACGCGTCGTACTCCGCCGCCCGCGCGCTCTCCTCTACGCCGCACACCCCGCACAGCGCGAACCCCAACCGCTCGCACCGCCCCGCAATCACGCTGGCCGCGACGACACCCACGCGAGTTTCCTTTCATCGTTCCGCCACGCGATGAACTACCGCACCGCCATCGGCCCCCGCGCCACGCCCCGTGCCGACATCGCCCCAGCGCCCCACGACGCCACCGCCCTTGCCGAACGCGACAGCACCGAGCGCACATCCTCGCGCCCCTCGCCCAGCCACGCCGCGTCGTGCTCGTGCACCACCCAACCGCGATACCCCGACTTCGCCAAAGCCTCGACGAACTTCCGCGTCGGCAGCGTCCCTTCGCCCAGCGCCACCGGCTTGGTGTTCAGCATGTCGCGGAGCTTCACCGACAGCAGCCGATCGCCCAGCACGTTGATCGCGTTCGCCGGATCCTCGCCATCGAGCGCCGCGATCGCCGGGCTATACGCCACACCCAAGAGCGGGCTGTTCACGCGATCGAGCAACTCGCTCAGCGCCACCGCGGTCGTGAACGACCCCGAGTTCTCGAGCGCCAGCTGCACGCCCGTGTTCCGCGCCGTCGCCACCGCCAAGTCCAGCCGCTCGCAGATCCGGGCCATCCCCGACGCCCGCGAATCCATCCCCGGGATCGTCCCCGGGAAGACCCGCACCAGCGGCGCTTCAACGCGGGCCGCCAGATCCACCGCCCACGCGGTCAACTTCACGCCAGCCGGCGTACCGCCCAGAATGTGTCCGATGACCGGCGGCGTCACCGGCGCCTCATAGCTCGCGCTCGACGCCACACACGCCACACCGACACCCGTCGGCACCAGAATCTTCCGGATCTTCTCTGGCGACGTCAGCGCCGGATCGCACGCGAACCGCGAGGACCCGCTGCCAAACGTGCGCAGCTCCACGCCGTCGTAGCCGACCTCTTCCGCGAACGCGGCCACCTGCTCAAGGGTCCATTCCGGGGTGGCAACGGTGCTGAACGCGAGCTTCATCGTGAGGAGTCCAAGAAAACCCAGTGACTACCAAGTGACGCGGCACACAGAACACGACGCGCAAACCCAACATTCTCGGCCCCTGACAGCCTACGACCAGAAAGGCCGTTGCCGCCAGCCCAACCCGGTTCCTGCCGGTAAGCGGTCGGTAACTTGACCCGAAAGGTCGATTCCCGACGGCCCTCCCGCCGATGCGCATCGTACGGGAACGGAGCATAGCGACTCCGTGGCGGGCCGGGCAGTGGGATGGCGGGAGACCCCTACGTGATCGACGCACTGCATCGCACCACGGACCAGACCTCGCGGCAACCCAACTCCATGCCCACCGAACAAGCTGCGACCGCAATCGCACTCCCTTGCTTCGACGCCCCAGCTCACGGCGCGGTAGCATTGCGACTCCAATCTATGCGATTCCGCCGCGCCCTCCATATCACCCACGGCCTTGCCTGGCTGCTCGCCGGATTCGCGCTGCCCCTCGCGCTCGCTCTGAGCCTCGGCGGCTGCAACTGCTCCCCGCGCCAGGAATACCTCCAAACCCGGTCCATCGAGATCACCCCCTCGAGCACCGGCGACGGCACCACCCTCGCCAGCCGCGACAAGATCATGACCGGCGACAAAGGCCCCTCCGCCCCGCTCGCCTCGGTCGAGTCGCAGCCCGACAAGCAATAAACCCAGTAGAACCGGCTTCGGGTGCCGCTTCTGGACCGGCTCGGCGGTCCAGCAGTGCGGCCGCCCCATGCGCCACATCCTCGATCCGCATCTCCCCCGATTCCTCCCCCCACTCCCCTCCCCCGCTTGATCTCCACTCCCACACACGCCACACTGTCCGCGTGACCCAACCCCAAAACCAACCCGCCGGCGTCATCACCGATCTCCACGGCAAGCTCGACTACGCCACCTATCTCCAACTCGACCCGCTCCTCGCCGCCCAGCGCCCGCTATCCCACCCCGAGCACCACGACGAGCTGCTCTTCATCATCCAGCACCAGACCACCGAGCTCTGGTTCAAGCTCGTCATCCACGAGCTCCGCGCCGCGATGGCGCTCGTCGCCAAGGACCAGCTCGAACCATCCTTCAAGATCCTCGCCCGCGTCAAGCACATCCAGGCCCAGCTCCTCAGCCAGTGGTCCGTGCTCGCCACGCTCACGCCCACCGAGTACGTCCAGTTCCGCCACGTCCTCGGCCCCGCCAGCGGCATCCAGTCGCATCAGAACCGACTCATCGAGTACCTCCTCGGCAATCGCGAGATCCGCTACCTCGAGGTCTTCCGCCACAAGCCCGCCATCTTCGCCGAGCTTGAAGCCGCGATTCGTGCACCAAGCCTCTACGACGAGTTTCTTCGCTACCTCGCCCGCCGCGGCCACGCCGTCCCGCGCGATGTCCTCGAGCGCGATCTCACCAAGACCCACACCTCCAGCGACGCCGTGCTCGCCGTCTTCAAGAACATCTACGACAAACCCGAGGGCCAGTGGGACGCCTACGAGATGGCCGAGAAGCTCGTCGACATCGACGAGACCATGATGCTGTGGCGCTACCGCCATCTCAAGGTCGTCCAGCGCGTCATCGGCATGAAGCGCGGCACCGGCGGCACCGCCGGCGTCAACTACCTCAAGACCCTCGTTGACTTGCCGCTCTTCCCCGAGCTGTGGGACGTCCGAACCATGGTCGGTCCCGACACGGGCCAGACCTACCACGGAAAACCCGCGTGAACACACCCGACGCCGCATCACGCATCGCCACGCCGCGCATCAGCCCCGCAATCGCGTCCGCCGTCGCCGCGCTCGGCCCCGGCCCGCTCCGCGAAGAGGCCCTCCGCACCCACATCTTCCCGCTGTTCTCTCGCATCCTGAAGCGTCCCGGCATCTATCTCGCCAATCACAGCCTCGGCCGCCCGCTCGATCAGATGTCCAGCGATGTGCAAGCCGCCCTCGACGCGTGGTACCGCGACATGGACAACGCGTGGGGGCCGTGGCTCGACGAGCTGCACAGCTTCCGCAACAACATCGCGTGTCTCTTGGGCGTCTCTCGCGCCGATGCAGTGGTCCCCAAGACCTCCGCGGGTCAGGGGCTGCGTGCCGTGCTGAACGCGCTGCCGTCCCCAGCTCCCCGCATCCTCACCACCCGCGGCGAGTTCGACTCCATCGACTTCATCCTCAAGACCTACCACCACCGCCGCCGCGCGGATGTGACATGGATCGAGCCGCACACCACGCCCGATCAACCGCCACGATTCCGCACCGACGATCTCATCGCCGCACTCGCCCGCGAGCACTTCGACCTGCTGGTCGTCTCTCCGGTCTTCTATGCCACCGGCCAAGTCCTCGACGATCTCCCCCGCGTCATCTCCGCCGCCCACGCGAAGAACACCCTCGTCCTGCTCGATTGCTACCACGCCGCCGGTGTGATCCCGCTCGCGCTCGAATCTCTCAACGCCGACTTCGCCATCGGCGGCTCGTACAAGTACACCCGCGGCGGCCCAGGCGCCTGCTGGCTCATGATCCACCCGCGCCACCTCACCCCGGAGCGCGACGACAACAACCACGAACCGCCCTTCCGCACCCTCGACACCGGTTGGTTCGCCAAGCGCGACACCTTCAAGTTCGAGCGCCCAGAAAAGCCCCTCCTCGCCCACGGCGGCGACGCGTGGATGGAAGCCACGCCCGCCATCCTCCCCCTCTATCAAGCCAAGTCCGGCCTCGAACTCACGCTCGCCCTCGGCGTCGAGCGACTGCGTGCCTACTCCCTCGAGCAACTCACGTTCCTCGAAGCCACGCTGCGCCAGCACAACATCCCCACCCGCCGCGGCGGCGCATCGCCCGAACACTCCGGCGCGTACCTGCTGATCTCCCACCGCGACACGACAGCGTTCTGTGATCGACTCAAGGCCCGTTCCGTCATCGCCGACGCCCGCCTCGGCAATGCACGCTTCGCCCCCGACATCCTCACCACCCGCGATGAACTCACCGCAGCCGCCGCGGTCATCGCCGAGTCCTTTGCGTCGGGTGCCACTGCCTGACCGGCTCGGAGGTCAGGCAGTGTGGCCGCGCCCCTAAAACCCAAAACCTAAGACCTCATCCCTCACCCCTTCCAACTCTCTCCCCCTCATCCCACCGCCGTCGCCCGCTTGAGCGCCCCGCGGAATTTCGCCTCCGCCTCCGACTCGCGCAACCGATTCGTGTCGAGCGTCACCGGCACCATCAAGCTGAACATCGCGCCTCGCCCCAGGTCGCTGACCAGCTGCAGCTCTCCCTGAAGCACCCCCGCCAGCTCCTTGCAGATCGTCAAGCCCAGCCCCGTCCCCGCGTGCTCCCGCGTGTGTCCGCGGCTCAGCTGCGAGAACTTTTCGAAGATCTTCCCCTGATCCTCCACCGCGATCCCCGGCCCGTTGTCGATCACGCTGATACGCACCCGGTCCGATTCCGCCGCGCTCGGCTCTTCGCCCGGCCTGGCACCCATCAGCCGCTCCGCCCGCAGCGTCACCACCGCCCGCGCCCCAGCCTCCTCCGCCGTCGGGCTGAACTTCACCGCGTTCGACAGGAAGTTGAACACGATCTGCCGGAACTTCTTCGCGTCCGTCTCGATCAGCGGCAGGTCGCCCGCGATCTCCAGATTCACCTTGATTCCCTTCACCGACGCCAGCGGAAAGATCAACCCCGCCAACGCCTCGCACGTCTCCTGCACGCTCACCTTCTCGATCCGCAGCTCGTACTTGCCCGCCTCGATCTTCGCCATCTCGAGCAGGCCGTTGATCATCTCCAACAGATCCCGCGCCGCGTTGAGGATGTTCTCCAGAAACCGCACCCGCTTGGCCAGCCGCGTCGAGTCATCCCCCGCAGCGAGCTCCGTCCTCGCGATCTCCAGCAGCAGGTCCGCGAACCCGATGATCGAATTCAGCGGCGTGCGCAGCTCGTGGCTGACGTTCGCCAGGAAATCACCCTTCAGCTTCGCCGCCTCGTAGAGCGCGCTGTTCGACGCCGTGATCTCGTCCAGCTTCAGGTTCATCGCCGCGTTGATCGCCCGGAGCTGCGCCTGCTGCCCCTCCAGGTCCCCCAGCATGTGGTTGAACGTCTCGGCCAATTCCTCGAACTCATCGCCTGTGCTGATCTCCGACCGGATCCGCAAGTCCCCCTGCCGCACGCTCTCCGCCGTCTCCTTCAGCGTGCGCACAGGCCCCAGGATCAAGTGGTGCGTGATCAGATAGAACACCAGCACCGCGAACGCCGACACGAACAGCCCCGCCGAGAACAAGTACGCGGTGTTGATCAAGAGCAGCCGCAGCGGCTCCCCCGTCTCCCGGTCGAGCAGCACCAGCCCGATGACTTCCTGCTTTCCCTCAACATCCGCCCGCACCGCCTTCGCGTACCGGTACTCGCGCTTCGTCCCTTTCCACCGCGCTTGCTGAAAATCCGCCCGCTTCGCATCCTTCGCCAACGCCTCCAGCGCCCGGGCCACAAACCGATCCGACTCCGCCAGCTTCTGCGCATCCACCAGCCCCACCCGCACCGCCGGCACGCCCGCGTACCCCTCCGTCCCCGGCTTGGGCTCCTCATCCCCGAACACATACCGCTGCGGCTGGGGCGGCCTCGACGTGATCACGTTCGTCCCACCCAGCGCGATCACCGCCGCCTTGATCTGTCGCTCCGCCTGCTCCCAGTGATCCACCATCTGCCGCGAATTCTCGAGCTGCCCCTCGTCCACCAGCGAGTTCATCCGGAAGAACGGGAACATCAACGCGGCCAACACGATCGCGGCCACGGCTCCGCCGAACAGCAACAGGCACTTGTTGGCGAGCGAGATTCCTCGGAACACGCCGCAAGTCTACAGACACTCCCACCCCCGATTCTCCTGCTCACCTGTTCCCCTCTTCCCCTGCTCCCCTGCTCCCCTTCATCCTCCCCCATAAACTACCCCATGTCCTCACGGCGTGTCTACCTCGAAACCTTCGGCTGCCAGATGAACGAGCTCGATTCCGAGCTCGTCGCTGGCCAGCTCCACGCCCTCGGCTACCGCTTCACCACCTCCGCCGACGACGCCCACATCGTCCTCTACAACACCTGCTCCGTCCGCGAGCACGCCGAACAGAAAGTCTGGTCCCGCCTCGGCGAACTCGCCCAGCGCAAGACCTCCGAACCCAACCTCGTCGTCGGCGTCCTCGGCTGCCTCGCCGAACGCGACGGCGTCGATCTCGTCAAGCGCATGCCCGTCGTCGATGTCCTCGTCGGCCCCGGCGAACTCGACAAACTCCCCAACCTCCTCGACAACGCCCTCCGCACCCGCGAGTCCCTCAGCGCCGACCCCGCGCCCGAAGACCCCAACGCGCGAAAAGGCCTGACCTCTGCCCGCGAGATCGCCCTCCAGGGCGGCTCCTCCCGCCGCAGCACCACCCTCGCCGCCGCCGCGGATTCGCTCGAGCTTCTCGACCTCTCCCGCTCCGTTTCGCCGCTCGACCCCTCCGACAAACCCTCGAAATCCGCCTACGTCCGCATCACCCGCGGCTGCAACAAATTCTGTACCTACTGCGTCGTCCCCTTCACCCGTGGCGCCGAGATTCACCGCCCCCCGCAGCACATCATCGACGAATGCAAAATGCTCGCCGACCGCGGCGTGATCGAGATCACCCTCCTCGGCCAGACCGTCAACCACTACCGCTTCGAGCACGCCGCCGCCGTCACCGTCGGCGGCATCACCCAGCCGCAAAAAGGCCGCTCCTTCACCGGCGGCCACCGCCGCGACCCCTTCGCCGGCGAACAGACCACCACCTTCGCCGATCTCCTCGCCCAGATCCACGAAGAAGTCCCTGAAATCCAGCGTCTCCGCTTCGTGACCTCCTACCCCCGCGACTTCGGCGACGACGTGCTCGAGGTCATCCGCGATCACCCCCGCATCTGCCGCTACCTGCACGTCCCCGCACAATCCGGGTCCGATCGCATCCTCAAGCTCATGAACCGCGGCTACACGGTCAGCGAGTACCTCGAGTTCGTCGATCGCGTCCGCCACTTCCTGCATCAGCCTGAAATCGCCCGACCCGTCGGCATCTCCAGCGATTTCATCATCGGCTTCCCCACCGAGACCGACGAGGACTTCGAAGCCACTGCGAGCCTGATCCGCCGCGCCCGCTTCAAGAACTCGTTCATCTTCAAGTACTCGCCCCGCCCCGGCACCGTCGCCTTCGACAAGCTCGAAGACGATGTGCCCGACAACGTGAAGCGCGACCGCAACACCAAGCTCCTCGCCCTGCAGAACGAAGTCTCCGACCAGGTCGCCCGCGAGTACGTCGGACAGACCCTCCGCGTCTTCGTCGAAGGCCCGAGCAAAAGGCACCAAACCCGTCCCCGCCAGCAGCACGCGCACCACGACCATTCCCACAACCACGCCAGCACCGTCTCCCTCACCGTCAGCGCCCGCGCCACATCCGCCGCCACACCAGCGGACAACGACGCGCGCCCAACCTCCTGCTCCACCGCCTCGCTCGCCCCGGAATCGAACGCCGAGCACACCGAGCCCACCACGATCCAGTACTGCGCCCGCAGCGACACCGACATGATCGTCTTCTTCGACGCTCCCGCGCCGCAGGCTGGCACGCCCGATCTCACCCACACCTTCGCCGAAGTCCACATCGATCGCGTCCGCGCCCTCTCGCTCTTCGGCACCCGCTCGTCGTAACGAGCCCCGAGCGTCATCGCCCGTCTTCTCTCGTTGCGATCTCGCTCGCGACCGGCAACCCTGCTGGCCGCGAGCAAGCCGGGTGAGGCCTCTCGAACCGATCACCCTCGCTACCATCCGGCGTGCCTGCTTCTTCTGACTTCTCCGCCCGCCGCTTCGCGCTCGCCGGGTTGCTTGCCAACATGGCCCTGGCCATCGGCAAGCTCCTCGCCGGCATCCTCGGCAACAGCTACGCGCTGGTCGCCGACGCCATCGAGTCCCTCGCCGACATCGTCGGCTCCGGCGTGATCTTCAGCGGGCTGGTGATCTCCTCGCGCCCCGCCAGCGAGCAACACCCCTACGGCTTCGGCAAGGCCGAGCCTCTCGCGTCCCTCGCCGTCGCCATCCTCGTCCTGCTCGCCGGTGGCGCGATCGCGTACGAAGCTGTGCAAGAGATCATCACGCCTCACCACACCCCGGAGTGGTGGACGCTCCTGGTGCTGGTGGTCGTGGTCGTCGTCAAGGAATCGTTCTTCCGCCTGGGCCGCCGCCGCGCGAGCGCCGACGGCTCCACCGCCCTTGCCACCGACGCGTTCCATCACCGGGCCGACGCCGTCACCTCGCTCGCGGCGTTCATCGGGATCAGCATCGCCCTGATCGGCAAGTGGCGCACCGGCACCGACGCCTGGGCCCCGGCCGACGATTGGGCCGCACTGCTCGCGTCGGGCATCATCGCCGCGGGCGCGGTGCGCATGATGATCCCCCCGCTCCGCGAACTGCTGGACCAGCAGTCGGAAGAAATCGCCGAGGCCGCCCGGGCCGCCGCGGCAGCAGTGCCGGGGGTCGTGAAGGTGCAAAAATCCTTCGCCCGAAAGAGCGGCGTCCTCTACTGGATCGACATGCACATATGGGTCGACGGGACCATGACCGTCCGCGAGTCCCACGCCCTCGCCCACGCTGTAAAGGACGCGGTGCGGGCGAAAATCCCCCAGGTCCGCGATGTCCTCATCCACATCGAGCCGGCGACCACCCAAACACCCTCCTCCCCGGCCCCCCCGTTGCCCTCCTCCCCTTCTGCCGCCCCGTGACTTCCCCGCCGTTCCGGCCTATCATCTCGACCCCACGGCATCCGCCGCGGGCCTTGCCAGGAGCCGGTTTCATGTACGCGATCATCGAAGAGTTTGGCGGTCAGCGCCGCGTCACCCAGGGCGAAGAGTTCCTCATCGACCTCCAGGACGGCGGCGAGGCCAAGGTCGGCTCCAGCATCGCCTTCGACAAGGTCCTTGTCGTCGGCAAGGAAGGCGGCGACGCCAAGGTCGGCCAGCCCTACGTCCAGGGCGCGTCGGTCAAGGTCGAGGTCCTCGAGGCCCTTGTGAAGGGCGAGAAGATCGACATCCACCACTTCCGCGAGAAGAAGACCTGGCGCAAGAAGACCGGTCACCGCCAGAAGTACACCAAGGTCAAGGTCACGTCCATCAACGGCTGATCCGACCGAACCAACAGCAGTATCTAGGCACGGCACTCGCCGTGCCTTTTTTCATTCCGGTCTACCGTTCCACAACTCCGTCTCTCCTTCTTTTCGTCTCTCCGTCTCTTCCCCCCCCATGCCCCACCTCACCCTCATCACCACCGGCGGCACGATCGAGAAGACCTACGACGAGGCCAGCGGCTCGCTGGCGAATCGCCGCTCCATCGTCCGCCGCATGCTGTCGCGTCTCCGCCTCGCCGACACCACCATCGGCACGCTCGAGTTACTCAGCAAGGACAGCCTCGACATGACCGACGCCGACCGGGCCGCCATCGTCCAGGCCGTCCGAGCGGCGGGCGGGTCTCCTGAGCTTGCCACCCAGTCCACCGGCATCGTTATCCTCCACGGCACCGACACGCTCAGCATCACCGGCGAGCACCTCGTCAAGAGCATCCCCCACCCCCGCGTGCCCATCGTCCTCACCGGCGCGATGCGCCCCTACGAGATGAAACGCTCCGACGCGCTGCAGAACCTGAACGAGGCCATCTTCGCCGCTGGCGTCTTGACGCCCGGCGTCTACTGCGTCGCCCACGGCCGCGCGTTGGCGTTCCCGGGGGTGACAAAGGACCGCGAGCACGGGACGTTCGTGAAACGTTGACGCGCGATCGGGTGCCACTGCTTGACCTGCTCTGAGGTCAAGCAGTGCGGAACCTCACGATTCCGCCGCGTCCGCACGGCTTGGCTCCGAGCAGCCAAGCCGTGGCACCCCGACAACAGGAATTCGGCCTCACCCCCAGATTCCCATTGATTTCCCCACCTCCCACCCGATATCTTCCTCGCGATGCGATACGCGATGATCATGGCCGGCGGAGCCGGGACGCGACTGTGGCCAATGAGCCGCAAGGACCAGCCCAAGCAGCTCCTCAAGTTCATCCAGCCCAAGGAGGGCGGCCCCTCGCGCTCGCTGCTCGAGATCGCCGCCCAGCGCCTCGAGGGCATCGTCCCGCCCGAGCGCCGCTTTATCTGCACCAGCGAGAACTACCGCAAGATCATCCGGCGTGACCTGCCCAACTTCGTCGACGAGCGCATTCTGGGCGAGCCCGTCGGCCGCGACACCGTCAACGCCGTCGGCTTCGCCGCCGCGGTCTTCGAGAAGCTCGACAAGGACGCGGTCTTCTCCGTCCTCACCGCCGACCACATCATCGAGCCGCAGGACGTCTTCCGCGAGCGCATGGACCTGGGCTACCGCCTTGTCGAGGACGACGCCAAGCGCCTCGTCACGTTCTCCATCAAGCCCACCTACCCCGCCACCGGCTACGGCTACGTCGAACGCGGCACGCCCATCCGCGGCGTCGACGGCTGCGAGAAAGACGGCAAGGCCCTCGCCTTCCACGTCGCCCGCTTCGTCGAGAAGCCCGATCTTCCCCGTGCGCAGGCGTACGTGCAGTCCGGCGCCTTCAACTGGAACAGCGGCATGTTCGTGTGGAAGGCCTCCACCATCATGAACGCGCTCCGCAAGTTCAAGCCCGAGAGCCACGCCGGCATGCTCCAGATCCAGCACGCCTGGGGCACCGCCAAGCAGAACGAAGTCGTCGCACGCGTCTACCCCACGCTCCCCAAGATCAGCGTCGATTACGCGATCATGGAGCCCGCCAGCAAGGACAAGGACTTCTCCATCTGCACCGTCCAGATGGATGTCAACTGGCTCGACGTCGGCTCCTGGCCCAGCTACGCCGAGACCCTCGGCGCCGACCCCGCCGGCAACCGCATCACCGGCGAAGGCCCGACGCTGCAGACACAGGCGAAAGGCAACCTGCTCATCAACGCCAACGCGAACCACACGCTGGCCGTCTTGGGCATCGACGACCTCATCGTCGTCCACACGCCCGACGCGACGCTCATCATGCCCAAGAGCAAGGCCGAGGAACTCAAAGCCCTCCACGGCATGGTCGACGACCGCCTGAAGTAGAACACGAGGAGGGCCTCCCTTCCCTTGCGGGAGCAGGGCTTTCCTTCCCTTCAGGGGCGGGGCCTTCCAGGCCCCGGCGCTATCCCTCCTCATCAAGGAGCCATCCCACACACTCCGCCATCGCCGCGCACTCCTGTTCCCCTGTTCCCCTGTTCCCCTGCTCCCCTGCTCCCCTGATCCCCTCTTCTCTCTACCCTTCCCCGTGCGCTACCTCGCCATCGACCTCGGCGACAAACGCACCGGCCTCGCCCTCGGCGACCCGGTGACCGGCATCGTCTCGCCCATCGAGGTCATCGAAACACCCCTCGCCGCCAACGCCGGCGCCCAGCTCCTCGCCGACATCGCTAAACGCATCGAGACGCACCTCGGCCGCGCCGAAGCCGAACTGGTCCTTGGCCTCCCCCTCAACATGGACGGCAGCGAAGGTCCGCAGGCCAAGAAGATCCGCGCCTTCGGGGAGCGGCTCGCCGCCACTACCACACGCACCGTCCGCTTCCACGACGAACGGCTGACCTCCGTCGAGGCAGACTGGTCGATGTCCCAGAGCGGGATGACCCACAAGCAGAAGAAAGAAAAGCGCGACGCCCTGGCCGCGGCCTCGATTCTTCGGGATTACTTCGCGTCTTTGCGTTCGCCCGCGGGCGACGCCGGTTCGGCCGGTTCTGGTGTGGGCTCCGAGCCCTCAGCCTGAAACTCGGGCGGCACCGTGGCTCCGAGCAGATCCACGCTCACATCCACCATCGGCGGCACACCCGAAGCGCCCGTCGTCAAGAAATCGGCGAGACGCAGCTTCCATCGAGCCCGCAGCGAGAGCACATCGCCCTTGACCCGACGCCCGCTTCCTTCGACTCCGGCCCGGGAGAGCGTGAGCACGGCCCTGGGGACCAGCACCTCGGTCGTGACGCCGTTGATGGTGACGTCGGCGATGACCGTGCACGAGTACGACGATGACGATTCGTTCTTCGAGAGTTCGCGTGTATCGACAGACGCCCTGATGGTGAAGCCAACATCCGGGAACTGATCGATCTTGAGCCCGCCGGCGCTCGACCACGACTGGAGCGTTGCTTCGTCGAGCAGCGCGGTCCACGGGACCAGCCACTGGCCGGCGAGCAGCACCGAGCCGATGGTCCCGTCCGCGCCCGAGCTCATGGGCAGGCGTGCGACCGCGTATCCCACGGGCGGAGCGAGTGACGCTCGGGCCGCCACGCCGCCGACGTCGAACCGACTGGCGGCGATGGTGTGATACACCGACCCCATCTTGCGGTGGGTCGGCAGCGGCTTGAGCCACGTGCCGCACTCAGCCTTTTCGGGAAAGACGGGGTTGGGCCGCCGGGCGAGCCCGCTGGAGGCTGGCTCTTCCGGCTCGCGTCCGCCCGCCCCGCCGCTCAGGGCCGCGCCGACCAGCAACGCGAGCAGCAGCACGCCCGCACGGCGGCGGCCACGGCTACAGAACTGGGATGCATCCACCAAGCGTCCGCTCACACCCCTAGATTCGCACCAATCCGGGGGTGACACAACACATTTTTCCGCTTTGCGATCCGTTCGCGTCCGTGAGCCCGAGATCAGGGAGGACAACCCGGCCTGCGGCCCGGACTTCCCGCAGACGTGCCCCCGCGCTCCCACCGCCCGCGCGATACCCTCACATGCCAGTACGTCCGTCCAAGAGGCACAGGGGCCTGTTTCTTCCGGACCAGAACATCCGCCTGCCGACGCCTCGTACAGCATCACAGTGATCGCCCCCGGCGTTGCTCGGGGCGATGTGGAGAGCTTTCGTGCCAAACAGCTACACAGCGGCCTCCCTCGCGTGCCTCGCCACGCTGACCATCGGCCACGCCCGTGCCGCCGACCCCGCCCCGGCCCCATCGGCCGCTCCCGCCTCCGCCCCCACGACAACCCAAACGCCCGTGCCGACAACCGTGCAATCCGAGGTCGTCCCCGGCGGCAACGTGAAGGTGCTGCCCGACCAGCCCATCCTCGGGTTCGCCGACGCCGACGCGCTGCTCACCGCGCTCGAGACCGCGGACGCGAACCTGACCACGCTGACCGCGGACATCAAGTACGTGCGCGATTTCGCGATCGCGGGCGACACGCAGACCCGGACCGGCACGCTGTGGTTCACGGACAGCCGAAAGGCATCGGACAAGTCCGCGCCCGCGAGCCGACGCTTCTCGATCCAGTTCAAGGATTTCCAGGTCGGCGGCCGCCTGGAGAATCGCGATCAGTTCTACATCTTCGACGGCGAGTGGCTGGTCGAGAAGTTCCCCGGCGAGAAACGCATGATCAAGCGGCAGGTTGTGCGTCCCGGCGAGAAGTTCGACCCGCTCAAGATCGGCGAAGGACCGCTGCCGATCCCGATCGGCCAGAAGCGGGTCGACATCCTGGCTCGCTACGACGCGACGCTGCTGCCCGCCGACGACGGGTTCGACGACATGCCGCTCGAGACCGCCAAGCGACTCCGATCGTTTACGACGGATTGCGTCCAACTGATGCTCGTGCCCCGCCCCGAGCTCTCCGGTCGCGACGCGTTCAAGGCCATTCGGCTCTGGTACAAGCCCGCCGACACCAAGGCCGGGAAGCGTCTGCTCCCCCGCCTGGCCCACACCATCAACACCGCCGACGACGAGTCGACGGTCTACCTCCTCAACATCAAGACCAACGAGGAAGCCAAGCTGGACTCGGTCGCCTTTGACACCGCCAGCCCCAAGGACTGGGACGTGATCATCCAACCGTTCCGCGGCGGGATCGAGGACGCCGGAACAGCCCAAGTTCCGGAAGCAGGTCCGGATATCAAGCCCGCGGGCACCGATCGGGCCCCGGGCGTTGGCGAAGCACCCAAGAAGCCGAAGTAAGTGTGTTGCCCCGTCGGTGGCACAGGCGTCGCGCCTGCAGGCTCCACGCGGGCTCGGAAACCGAATGCCGCACCACGGAAGCCGCGGCTGACCTCGAACGGACACTCCAGATGCCGACGATGCGTGCCTCGAACCGGTGGGTGATGCGTTGGACAACCCGAGCCGCCTCGCTCGCGCTGTGCACGGCTCTGAGCGCCGGCCTCGCGCTGCAAGCCCGCGCCGACGACAAGGGCCCGCTTCCGGTCTCGCCGGCCGTGCAACGGTTCCTCGACACGCCCTATCTCACCGACTCGGAGCGTGCGGACATCCGAGTCCGCCACGGCCTGTGGAAGCCCGAGGACCTCTCCGATCCCGCCCGCCGGGCCAAAGCCTCGCTGATCCGCGGCTGCTGGGACGATGCATCGCTGAGCGACGCCAAAGCCGATCCCATCGACCGCGCCGACGCCGCCGTCCGACGAGGCGAGTTTGCCGGGGCGCTCGAGATCATCAACGCCGCGAACTCCAACAGCCTTCGTGCCGCTCGCCTCAAGGCCTTGGCCCTTGACGCCACCGGCAAGCACGACGACGCCCGCGCCGTGCGGACCGAGATCGATCGCCGGCTGAACAAGGACCGCCAGTCCTCCTCGCGTGAGCTGGTCGAGGGCGTGCGTTCCCTGCACGAACGCACCCGCATCGACGGGCCGGGCAACGCGTCGCAGTCGTTCCAGTCGCTCATGTCGATGCTGGCCCGGGCCCGCGAGCAGTTGGACCGCCTCTCGTGGGAGGCCTCTCTCGCCGAGGCCGAGATCCTCGACGAGAAGGACAACGGCCCCGAGGCACGCGAAGCGATCCAGCAGGCTCTGGAACTAAACAACGCGGCGGCGGACGCGTGGTATCTGCTCGGACGCATGGCCGTCGACGGCTTTGACTTCGATCGTGCCGAGAAGGTCGCGGACAGGCTGCGCGAGCTGGCCAAGCCGATCGAGGTGTCGGATGCTCCGCCTTCTCCGGAAGCCGCGTCGGGAGTGGCACCGCTCGCGGACATGCTGACAGCGCGTATTCGCCTTCGCCAGCGCGACCCCAAGGCGGCGGCGGAGTCGCTCGCCCCCACTCTCGCCCGCTATCCCAAGCTGCTCGAGGCCCGCGCTCTAGAAGCGGCGGCAAGCGCGACGGCGTTCGACACGCCCGGCACCGACGCCAAGCTCGCCGCCCTCGACGCCCTGAGCCCCGGCACACCGATCGGCTACTTCGCGGTGGGCAAAGCGTTGGCCGAGCAGCGTCAGTACGCCGATGCAGCCAAGTACCTCGAAGAAGCCTCCAAGCGTGCCCCCAAGCACGCCGAGGTGTGGATCGAGTTGGGTCTCCTCGAAGTCCAGGCCGCCCGCGACGACCGCGCTCTCGCGGCCCTCGAGCGGGCGGCGCTGCTCGATCCGTTCAACGTGCGCGCGAGCAACAGCCTGAAGCTCGTGCGCGACGTCGGCGCCTTCAGCCGCGTCGAGACCGATCACTTCATCGTCCGCTACCGCCCCGGCGTCGATCAGGTCCTGGCTCGCGAGATGCCCGCGGTGCTCGAGCGCATCTTCGCTCGCGTGACCGGCGACAAGCCCGGCGGCATCCGCCACGTCCCCCGCACCAAGACCGTCATCGAGCTGATGCCCGATCACCACTGGTTCAGCGTCCGCATCACCGGCATGCCGCAGGTGCACACCATGGCCGCCGCCACCGGCCCGCTGATCGCCATGGAAGCGCCGCGGCTCTCCGACCAGAGCAAGGTGGGCGCGTACGACTGGGCACGCGTCGTTCAGCACGAGTACACCCACACCGTCACGCTCGACCGCACCAACAACCGACTCCCCCACTGGTTCACCGAGGCCGCCGCGGTCTACCTCGAGGACTCGCCCAAGGACTGGAGCGCGGTCCAGATCCTCGCCCGCGCGTACGAGACCAACACCCTCTTCGATTTCGAAGAGATCAACATCGCGTTCACCCGCCCCAAGAAGCCCACCGACCGCGGGCAGGCGTACGCCCAGGGCGCGTGGATGTACGAGTTCATGGTCGAACGCTTCGGCCCCGAGGCACCGCTGAAGCTCATGGACCGATACGCCGCGGGCGACCGCGAGCCCGAAGCGTTCCAGACCGTGCTGGGAGCCAGCCGCGAGCAGTTCTTCGAGCAGTTCCACACCTGGGCGGGCGAGCAACTGGTCGCGTGGGGCATGAAGCCCAAGCCCGGCCAGCCGGAGTATCGCGATCTGCTCGCGAAGTGGGAAGAAGGCAACGCGAAGGCTCACGACCAGAACGAAGCGGGTCCGGCGGCCAACCCCGACGCCCATCCCCAGGCCAAGCCCGACGCCCCCGGCGACGAAAAGCCCATGGCCAAGAAGCTCGGGCGGGCCCGGCATCGCGCCGAAGACGAAGGCCCCTCCCAGGACGTCATCGACGCCTGGCTCAAGGACTATCCCACCCACCCCGACGTGCTCGAGATGGCTCTGCTCAGCCGCCTCGCCGCCTCGAACGGCAAGCTCACCCCCGAGTCGATCGACCTGGCAACCCGCTTCGCCGCGGCACGCCCGGTCGATCCCATGCCGCACCGGCAACTCGCCGCGCTCTACCTCGACGCGGAATCACCCGCGCACGATCCTGCCAAGGCGATCGAGCATCTGGAGTACCTCGACGCCCGCGAGCAGAACTCGTCGAGCGTGGCGGCCCAGCTCGCCCGGTTGTACGCCGAACAGGGTGATTTGGACAAAGCCTGGAACAAGATCGTGCGTGCGACCACCGTCGGGCCCTACGAGGCGCCCATCCGCGAGCTGGCGGCAACCATCGCCATCCAGCGCCAGCAGTTCGACGACGCCAAGTGGCAGCTTGAAGCACTCACCATGCTCGAACCGGATCGCGCCATTCACAAAGAACGGCTCGCGGCCCTTGAGAAACTGCGAACCTCGCGCCGGCCTTGAGGCTTCGGCAGGATTTTCGCTCTCAGTGCACACCCTCGGCCGCGAGCCAGCGCTCGGCGTCGAGGGCGGCCATGCAGCCCATGCCCGACGCGGTCACGGCCTGGCGGTAGTGGCTGTCCGCCACGTCGCCGGCGGCGAACACGCCCGGGATGTTGGTGTACGAGTTGCGCTGCTTGAGGGCGATGTAGCCGCTCTCGTCGAACTCGATGCCGCTGTTCTTCAGGAACTTGGTGGCGGGCGTGTGGCCGATGGCGATGAAGAGGCCCTTCACCTCGAGCGTCGAGAGCTCGCCGGTGACAGTGTCCTTGAGCCGCACGCCGGTGATCTTGTCATCGCCGAGCACATCTTCGACGGCCTTGTTGAAGAGCACCTTGGCGTTGGGGCGCTCCATGAACCGCTTCTGCATGATCTTGGAAGCGCGGAGCGAGTCGCGGCGGTGGATGATGTAGACGGTGGAGGCGAACTTCGTGAGATACGTCGCCTCTTCCATCGCGGTGTCGCCGCCGCCGACGACGGCAAGGGGTTGATCGCGGAAGACAGGCAACGCGCCGTCGCAGACAGCGCACGCGGAGACGCCGCCGCCCATGGTGGCGAGGCGCATCTCATTAGGCAGGCCGAGCCAGTTGGCAACAGCACCGGTCGCGATGATGACGCTGTGGGCTTTCACGATCTCGCCGTTGGAGATGTGCAGCTCAAAGGGCCGCTTCGAGAAGTCGCAGCGGGTGATGTCTTCGCCGATGACCTTGGTGCCGAAGCGTTCGGCCTGCTGCTGGAAGAGTCCCATCATCTCGGGGCCCATGACGCCGTGGGGGAAGCCGGGGTAGTTCTCGACCTCGGTGGTGAGCATGAGCTGACCGCCGGGAAGAACCGGACCGGGGTCCTGCTTCGGGATGCCGGTGTAGACGACCGGGTGGAGCTGGGCCCGGGCGGCGTAGATGGCGGCGGTCCAGCCGGCGGGGCCGGAGCCGATGATGACGACCTTGTGGACGGATGCGCTCACGCGATGCTCCAGCAGATGAGAAGGGACATGGGCAATCGGGATTTCGATGCCGCGGCCGCCGCCGGGTGTCCGGCGGGCGACGGCGGAAGCCGGTGGCGGATCACTTCAGCTCGCCGGTCTCATTGAGATGCTGGCGGTAGAGGCTGAGCACGCTGGGCCAGATGAGATAGTCGACATCGGGCACTTTCTCGACCGAATTCTGGACCTTGTCGGCGAAGCCGGCACGGTTGTCCGAGCCCACGCTGTAAATGACGCAGGTGTCGTCGCGGAGCTTGATCGAGAAGTTGACCCCGTTGCCGCCGACGATCTTCATCTCGTGCGGCACCGGATCGGCGTTCTTGTTGACGGTGGTGTCGCGGATGGGCACGAAGTACTCGAGCGGCGGGCGGGCGTTGTTGGAGAGATTGGGGTTGAAGGGATCCACGTCGAGGCGCGGCATCCACTCGGGGGCGATCGACGAGAGCTTGGGCGGGAAGGCCTTGCGGGCGTAGAAGAATCCGACGATGGCGAGCGCCTGGCGGGTGCCGACGACCTCCACTCGGACCGCCTGACGCAGGTTGAAGAGCTCTCCCAGGTCCGGCACGGTCGCGGAGAGGACCGCGAACTGTGTCGGGTCCATCTTGGTGCGTTCAAACGGGAGCTGGTTCAGCGTGTGGAACCAGTCCAGCGGCCAGCGCTTGCGGTAGTCCTCGCCCAGCTTCTTCACCTCGTCGGTCGTGGACGCCCAGTCGGCGTGGCTGGCACCCGCGCCCTTCCACGACGCGGCCTCGCTGAACAGACGGAGCGGCCGGCTCGCGGACGTGAGGGTGGCCATCGTCGTGGGGAAGGTCCGCTCGTTCACACCGGCGCGGGGCACCATGACCAGGGCGACCGCCTGATCCGCACCGATGAGATCGGCCTGCGGGAAGAGGATTCGGTCCACGCGGAGATCGGCGGTGGCATCCAGCCGGCGGATCGCGGCCCGGATCTGCTCCGCGGTGAGCTCCTTCTTCCCGCGGAAATCGACATAGGCCAGGTCCCGCATGCGTTCGAGCGAGGAGACCATGGTCGTCAGGCCCCAGCGCGACTCGCTGAAGAACTGGCGGTCGGCAATCTGGCGCCCGAGGGCGAGCAGCCGCTCGACCAGTTCCATCGCTTCATTGATCTTGGATTCCTGCTGCAGACGCGTGGCCTCGACGTTGACCAGGATGGCGAGCTCGTCGAGCTTGGGGAGATACAGGAACTGCGCCGCCGAGAGCAGCGGCGGATCGCCCAGCTCGGTGTAGAGCTTGGCCCGGACTAGGTCCGGCGTGACCGCCGCGACGCCGTAGGCCTGACCCCACGCCATCGGGGTGCCGGACTTCACGGGCTCGGTGGCCTTCTTGAGTGCGACGATGGCGGCCTTCTGGGCGGGCTTGGAAGCCCACGCGGTGGCGTCGTTCCAAGCCAGCATGCCCGGGCCGAGGATGCGGGCCTTGTCCAGCTCGCGGATCGCGGCCGGGGGCGACTCCAGCTCCTTGAGAGCCGGGATCAGAATCGTGTCGCTGCGGCGATCCGCCGGGATGTCGGCGTACAGCGCGTTGGCTTTGGAGATGTAGTCCTGGGCCATCACCGGCGTCGGCACCACCGTGGCGGCGGAGATCACGCACGCGCCGAGCGCCGCACGCCAGAGGGACGAGGACCGGAACAGTGAAGAAAGGCGAGACCTGATCATGGGCCGATCGTAGCCGAATTGGGCGGCACGACGCGAACGCCGCACACGGGTCGGCGGAAGGACAACGGCCTTGCCGGCCACGATCATCACGCACGTGGGCCCGGGGAAATCGAACGATTCCAGACACCGAAAGCCGCTGCAGTTGCGTCGGGCGTGGCGGCCGGGACGAAAGGGACGACTTGCCTGGGCGGGCTGTCGGGGCAGGCTGCCGGGGCGGGTCGGTCGCTTGTCGCGAAAACACCACGAACGCCTGAACCCGGCCTTGGCGAGCGCCGATGTTGCGTTTCATGAACGCACCCGATCCCATACCCCCTTTCCATCGCCAGGGAGACGCCACCGATCCGCAGCAGCCGTTGCCCCGGAGCATCACCCGGGTGGACAGCGGGCCGGCCCAGATCGACCGGGTGGCGGCATTGGTGCACGAGCTCGACAACCTCCTCGACGGGTCGCTGCGGTGCGTCGGGCTGGCGGTGCGGACGCTCAACGCCGAATCGGGAGCGGTCGGGCTCAGCGAGATCGACTCGGTTCGGCATCAACTAGAAACCGCGGCCAAGGCTCTGGAGCGCATGGCGGGTCTGGTGCACGCCGCCATGCGAGGTCGGAGCTATTCCATCGGCTCGCTCACCACCGACGACGCTCCCACGGTCTCGCTGCGCGACGCGATCGAGCACGCGGCCGACGTGATGCGGCTCTCCGCCCAGCAGCATCACACCACCATCAGCGTCGAGGTCGATCCGGACATCGCGGATTGTCCCTCGGGTCCGCTCTACTCCGCCCTGCTCAACGGCATCAAGAACGCGGTGGAGTCCGTGGTCGCCGTCGGCGGACGGGGAGCCGTGCAGGTGACGTGCCGCGTCGAGGCGACGGCGACCAGCCGCTCGCGGGTGCCGGGCTCGACGACGCGATGGGTGCGGATCAATATCGCCGATGACGGGGCTGGCCTCGCCCGTGGTGTGCCGGCCTCGAAGCTGTTCAACGCAGGGTTCTCGACCAAACCCGACGGGCACGGGATCGGCCTGGCCTTGACACGCAGCATCCTGGAACGCATGGGCGGACACGCGGAGCTGAGCGCCCGCGACGACACGAGCTCGCGCCGCCCGGGCGCGGTGCTGACGCTGCGTTTCCCCTTGACCGAGCAGGGGCTGGACCAACGGAAGGTGGGCTGAACGATGACGAGCACGCAGGAGGCGGCCGCGACATCGAGGCCGCGGGTGTTGATTGTCGACGACGACACCATCGTCGCCGAGTCCTTGGCCGAGTTCCTCAACCGTGAGGGCTACGCCGCCGCGACGTGCCTGAGCGCCGCGGAAGCGTTGTTCACGCTGGAGAAAGCCGAGGAGACGGACGCCGGCCCCTTTGCTCTGGCGTTGCTCGACGTCACGCTGCACGGGATGTCCGGGATCGAGCTCCTCCGCGAGATCTCCAAGCGTCGCCTGGGCGTGGCGTGCGTGATGCTCACGGGCTACGGCACCATCGAGTCCGCGGTCGAGGCGCTGCGCCTCGGGGCCTGCGACTATCTCATCAAGCCGGTCGTGGACAAAGAGCTTCGTCTCAGCCTCGAGCGTGCGATCCGCCAGCGGGCGTTGCTGCACGAGAACAAGACCCTCCGCAAGCAGCTCGACGGCCGCCGCGGGCTCGAAACCATCGTCGGCTCCGATCACCGGATGCGGAAGATCTACGAGCTGATCGACGCCGTCGCGCCCAGCCGCACCACGGTGCTGATGACCGGCGAATCGGGCACCGGCAAGAGCCTTATCGCCCACGCGATCCACAAGGCCAGCCCGCGGGCCGCCCGGCCGTTCGTCGAGCTCTCCTGCGGCAGCATCCCCGAGACGCTGCTGGAATCCGAGCTTTTCGGGCACGTCAAAGGCGCGTTCACGGGAGCGCACGCGGACAAGGTCGGTCGCTTCCAGGCCGCCGACGGCGGGACGATCTTCCTCGACGAGATCAACAGCGCCAGCCCGGCGATGCAGCTCAAGCTGCTCCGCGTGCTGCAGGAACGCAAGTTCGAGCCGGTGGGATCAACGCAGACGTTCGAGGTCGACGCCCGCGTGATCCTCGCCAGCAACCAGCCGCTGGAAACGCTCGTCGCCGACGGGCGCTTCCGGCAGGATCTGTACTACCGCATCAACGTGGTGAAGATCGAGCTGCCGCCGCTGCGCGATCGCCTCAGCGACATCCCTTCACTGGCCGCCCACTTCCTCCAGAAGCACGCCGCGGAGCTCGGCAAGCAGGTCGTCGGATTCTCGCCGGAGGCGATCGCGGCCCTGCAGCGCTACGCGTTCCCCGGCAACGTTCGCGAGTTGGCGAACATCGTCGAGCGGGCGGCGGTGCTCTCGCGTACGCCCACGATCGAGCTGGACGACCTCCCGCCGCAGATCAGCGGCGAGGCCCCCAAGCTCACCCTCGCGCCCGCTGCGGACGATGAGACTTGGACCCCGATGACGCTCGAAGACGCGCTCAAGGAGCCGGAGCGCCGGATCATCCAGAAGGCGCTCCGGGCCAACGGCTTCAACCGCCAGAAGACCGCCGAGCAGCTCGGCATCAACCGCACCACGCTGTACAAACGCATGAAGGCGCTGGGCATGCAGCCCGAAGACGAGCGGGCGGCGTGAGCGTCAGTCGAACCCGTTCTTGCGGCCCTTCTTGATCTCCGACCGCCGCTTCTTGCCCTCGATCCGACGCTCCTTGGAGCCGCGGCTGGGCTTGGTCGCCTTGCGCACCTTGGGTCGCTTCTGGGCGAGGATCAGGATCTCGCGCAGCTTCTCGAAGCAGGCGTCGCGGTTGCGTCCCTGCGAGCGGTTGTCGTCGGCCTCGATGAGCACATCACCCGAAGGCGTGATCAGGTGCGGGGCGATGTGCTGCAGTCGCTGGATCGCCTCGGGGTGCATCGGCAGATCGGCGAGAGCGATGCGAAGCTGGCAGCGGGTCGCTCGCTTGTTGACGTTCTGACCGCCCGGGCCGGAACTGCTGGAAAAACTCACCTCCACGAGCCCGGGCGAAACCCGCACGCCGGGGGCGAGTTCGAGTCCGGACGGCGTTGGCGAATCGTGGGCATCGGGCATGGCGGCGCTCGGGCGTGCCTGGCATGGTATCGGCTCGAAATGGGGCCTCTTCCGCAGCCGATTTCGCACCGGGGGAACGCGCTCCGCCGATAGTGACGGCATGCCGCCGTCCTCTGCCGCTACGACCTCACCCGCACAAGACACCGCCTTTTCGGAGCGGATGGCCAAGCCTCGGTCCCCGGAGGTTCCGATCACCGAAGCGATGCGCCAGCGGATCCTCGCTCGCACGGCCGCGTGGCTCGGGGCGTCGGGCGTCACCCAGATCGCGCTCTTCGGCGCCGGCCGCCACAGCCGCCCGATCATCCGCCAGCCGTGGCTGGCGCACGGCATCCGCGTGGCGCTGGTATTGGACGACAATCCGCGGCTGCCGTCGATCGGCGGCGTGCCGGTGGTGCGGCCCGGCGATGCCCCACTGCCGGACGGCATCGGCGCGATCGTCATCAGCTCCGAGTGCTATGAGGCGCAGCTCTTTGAACGAGCTTCGCGGCTCTTCGGGAGCGCGGGCATCCCGATCGTGCGGTTGTATACCAGCGACGATGCGGCGTACGAGGCCAGCGCGACGCTCGATCGGCTGCGAGCCATCGACGGGCTGAGCGACGCTGACGCCCGCTGGCTGGTGGACAATCGCGGGGAGCGCCATGACGCCACGCTGCCGATGCTGCCGCCAGCTCGCACCGAGCTGCACCTCCGCCGCTACGAACTCGCGGCCGACATCATGGCCCGCATCGGGGCGAAGGCGGCCGCGGACCTTGCCTGCGGCACGGGATACGGATCGTCGCTGCTCTCACCGCCGCACGCTCCGCGTCGCTACGTGGGAGTGGATATCGACGCTCGCACCATCGACTACGCCCGCGCTCGGCACGCGGGGACGGATCGCACGTTCCACTGCTGCTCCGCGGTGGCGACGCCGATCGAGCCCAGTTCGGTGGATCTGGTCGCGAGCTTCGAGACGATCGAGCACATCGATGCGACTTCGGCACTCGTAGATGAGTACGCCCGCGTCCTCAAGCCCCGCGGCGTCCTCGTGGTCAGCACGCCCAACAAGCTCGGGCCGACGCCGTTCCACGTCCACGACTTCGGATCGATCGAGTTCCTCGCGGCGCTCGAAGACCGCTTCGAGGTGGTTGAGGTGCTCGGGCAACTGCCGCTGGATGAGGTGTACGACGCCGACCTTCCGCCGGGCATGTGGCGGATCGAGCTTGCCGCGGCACGCAGCGGGATCAATCTTGGACCCGCGACCGCGCCGGCAACTAAGCCTGATTTTCTCCTTGCGGTCGCCCGCAAGCGCGGCGGGGGCGCACAGCCGATTCTCGTGCCTGCGGCGCCAGACGAGGTGATCATCGAAACCCGCCACGGGCACATCCGATTCTTCTGCCCCAACGAGGCGACGCGCTGGCGAGCTCGCACGCTCCTGACCAAGGAGCCGGAGACGCTCGATTGGATCGACCGTTTCGAGCCCGGCGACGTGTTCTGGGATGTCGGCGCCAGCACCGGGCCGTACATGCTGTACGCGGCGGCGGCCGGCGTGGCGAGCAAGATCATCGCGTTCGATCCTTCGCCCTGGAACTGGTGGGTGCTGGCGGAGCAGATCCGGCGCAGCGGCCTTGGCGAGCGCGTGCTCGCGTATCCGCTCGCGATCGCTGATCGCGCGGTCGCGGCCCCACTTCACATGCGGCACGCGCTCTGCGGCGGCGCGGGATCGAGCTTCGGCGAGCCCATCGGCGAGTTCGGGGAACGGTTCACCCCGGTCTTCCAGCAGGCCGCGGTCGGTGTGCCGATTGATGAGCTCATCGAGCGATTTGGCATGCCTTTCCCGAACCGGCTCAAGATCGATGTCGATGGTGCCGAGGAACGGATTATCGGAGGTGCGACGCGGACGCTCCGCGACTCGCGGCTTCGCTCCGTGGTGATTGAGCTCGACAGTGCCCGCAAGGACCTGATCGAGCGTGTCACCAGGGTCATGACCGATGCCGGGCTTCGCTTTGTCGCGAAGCGCCACGCGGAGTTCGTGGATTCCACCGAGAACGCCAGCATCTTCAACTTCGAGTTCAGCCGCTGAAGGACACCCATGAGCACGACCATCGTGCCCGCCGCCAACGTCGAGAGCAAGCCCCAGGCTTCATTCAACGAGATTCCGACGGTGCACGCCGAGTACGCGCTGCGCAACGCGAAGGTGAACACCTGGCCGTTTCGCCATGCGGTGGTTCGGCCGATCTTCCCGGCGTGGTACTACCAGGATCTCACGTCGCTCTTTCCGGCGGACGACGCCTTTGTGCCGCTGAACAAGTACCACCCCGATCGTGGCGCGGTCTTTCTGACCGACCGCGGCGACGGCACGGATGACCTGGGCCGCCTCCCGGAACCACAGCGTGCTTTCTGGGGCGAGTTCGCCCGCTCGTTCGGTTCCGATCGCTTCCGGGCCGCGCTGCTCGACCGGATCGGCGGCGAGTCGTATGTCGATCGCTATCTCAACCGCAGCCGGGCGCTGATTCACCTCTCGCTGGATCGCTGCGGCTACCAGATCGCGCCGCACACGGACGTCGCCAAGAAGATCGTGACCGCGGTGTTCTACCTGCCCGATGTCGGGGACTTCACCAACGAGGCGTACGGCACGAGCGTGCTGGTGCAGAAACCCGGCGCGGAAGAGATGAACCCCCAGGATTGGAACCGCTACGACATCGCGTACACCGCGCCGTTCATCGCCAACTCGCTGTTCACGTTCGCCGTCGGCACGAACTCCTGGCACGCGGTGAAGCCCGTGGACAAGCCGACGCGTCGGCGGAGCATCCAGTACTTCGTGTTCCTGAACGAGTAGCGGCCGGCGTGCGGTGACCAAAAAAGAAGCGGGGACCGACGGATCGGTCCCCGCTTTTCATTGGTCACAAGCGAACCGGGCGTGTGCCCGGAACGGATCAGCGACGGCGACGGCCGGCGACGAGGCCAGCGAGGCCGAGCAGACCGAGCGACGCCGGGGCCGGGATGACCTCGGTGTAGCGGATGTTGTCGATGCCGACCCAATCGTTGAAATCGCCGTGAGCGACGGCGGCGTAATACGCCGTGCCGAAGCCCGACAGGCTGATGTTCTCGACGCCGCCGATGCCGCTGGCATCGAAGAAGCCGACCTGGGTGAAGCTGGCGTCAAACAGAGCGACGAAGGTCTGGAAGCCGTCGCGGCCACCGGTGTCGCCGATCACGTCGAGCGAGATCGAGGTAATGCCGGTCGAGAAGCTGATGAGGAAGGAGGGGTCGCCATCCTCGTTGAACCAATCGGCGTTGAACGCGTGCAGAACGTTGCCGAGGCTGGCGTTGTAGCCGTTGCCGACATCGGTGCTGGTCGCGGTCATGCCGGTGTTGCTGGCCCAGCTGCCGCCCGAGAAGGCATTGGGGGTGAAGTTGACGCCCCAGGCGGCGTACTGGTTGCTGACGGTGGTCAGATCGCTGATCGAATTGCCCAACGCGTCCTGATCAAAGTTGATCGTGCGGGTGGCGGCGGAAGCGGTACCGGCGATCGCGGCGAGCGCGAGGGCCCCAATAGCAAACGTCTTCATATCTCTCTCCATCTCCCAAAGGGTTCGAAAAAACACCGGCGGCGGAATACGCCGGGTGCCGGAGAAAACCGGCACGAAGACAGAGACTACCCCGACTTCAGGGAGATCCACACAGAATTCTCTCGTTTTTCATGTTTTTCGCACGAATCCGCTGGCACGGCTCGATTTTCTGTCTTTGTACGGAATCTCCACACCGGACTTTCCCGGAGGCAGCCGGCGGGCGCCCGACGTTTTTCCCACCCTATGATCCCAAGGAGATCCACATGACCACTACTGCGACTGAGTCTCAGTCAACCACCGCACCCGTTGTCCTCACCCCCACCGCGGCTCGTGAGGTCAAGACCATCATCCAGCAGCAGGAGCTCGACGCCGAGAAGGTGTGCCTGCGTATCGGGGTCAAGGGCGGCGGTTGCTCGGGTTTCTCGTACATCCTCGACCTCACGGAAACCCGCAAGGACACCGACGAGATGTTCGAGCAGCACGGCGTTCGCATCATCTGCGATCCCAAGAGCCTGCTGTACCTCAGCGGCGTGACCGTCGACTTCAAGGACGAGATCATGGGTCGCGGCTTTGTCTTCCAGAACCCCAACGCCACCAGCACCTGTGGCTGCGGCTCGTCGTTCTCGGCGTGATGACATCAGAGTGGAAAAGGGGATGAGGGCCGAAGTTTGAGGCTCGAGAGCTGTGGTGCGCTCGGGGCGGCCGTCGGGGCGGGGTTCGAGACCAGAGATTTCAGGCAAGTCCGGCCCGATTTGGCATTCGTGGTTGTCGGTCGCTTTGCTGTCCGGTAAACTGGGCTCCGGAATCCGGGCGCCGAGTCGAGCCGCGAGCTCGCGTGGCGGCCGTGGTTCGCTGCCAGAGGGGCCAGAGGTGGGAGCAGCACCGGAGCGGCGGGTGGCCGCGGGTGACTGTCGATCGGGATTGCGTCGCAGGGATCGCGCGATGAGCCAGGCCACGTACGGACAGGAAACGACCCAGAGCTATGCGCCGCCCACGGTGACGCAGTTCTCTGTCTTTCTGACCAACAAGGTCGGTAAGCTGTTCGATCTGGTCGAGGCCTTCGACGGCTCGACGTGCGCCATCTGTGCCCTGTCGGTGCACGAGGCGACGGACCACGCGGTGGTGCGGCTGATCACCAACTGTGCCGCCGACGCGCGACGCGTCCTCAACAACGAAAAACTGCCGTTCAGCGAGAAGGAAGTCCTGGTCGTTGAACTGTCCAAGGGGCACACGCTGGCGAGCATGTGCCTTTCGCTTTTGGGGGCCGAGCTGTTCATCCAGTTCGCGTACCCGCTGATGCTGCGTCCCAACGGCACCCCCACCATCGCGCTCGCGGTGGACGATCCGACGCTGGCGGGGCAGATCCTTCGCCGCAAGGAGTTCCGGATCTTCGGCGAGTGCGACCTGCCGAGTGATGGCGAGCATCAGCACTAGCGGATCGCCGCCTGATTGGCAAGCAGCCCATGATCGCCCTCGTCCAGCGTTGCCTCCGCGGTTCGGTCGAAGTCGACGGCGTGATCGTCGGCGAGATCGGCAAGGGCTTTGTCGCGTTCGTCGCGTTCGAACCTGCAGACGCCGAGGCGCTCGACGACAAGCTGGTCGCCAAGCTGCTCGCCCTTCGGATCTTTGCAGACGACGCGGGCAAAATGAACAAGAGCGTCGTCGACACCGCCGGCGGCATCCTGTTGATCCCCAACTTCACGCTCGCCGCCGACACCAGCGGCGGGAATCGCCCGAGCTTCACCGGCGCCATGGCACCAGGACCCGCCGCCGCCCGGTTTGAGAGACTGGTTGGGTTGCTCCGGAGCCGTTTGCCCAGCGCCGCTTCGGGGCGGTTCGGCGCCGACATGAAGGTCGATGTGGTCAACGACGGGCCGATCAGACTGATTCTGAAGCTCGGATGACGGCCGGCGACGACTTCGGCGGGCTCACGCCGCGCGACGGATCGGGTGTGCGGCGGCGAGCGGATCGATCCGGCGGATGGCCAGGGCCGTCACGTCGTCGCGCTGGTGCAGCGAGCCTTCCTGAGAAGCGACGAGCGAGGCGAGCGCGTCCATGCTGTCGCGGACATCAGCATGAGTGCTGGCGTCGAGCACATCCATGTACTTGAGGTACTCGCGCGGCGCGACCGACTTCTTCCTCGACGGCGTGGTCGCGGGCTCCTCCGAATCGGGCTCGGGGAAGGCCAGCTCGAAGCCGTCGGTGTAGAGCATCAGCGTCTCGCCCGGGGCGAGCGTGAACTTCTCGTTGGTGTACTCGGCCTCGGCGAAGACGCCCAGCAGCGGTCCTTGGCTCTCGAGCATGCGGGTCGAGCCGCGCCCGATGAGGATCGAGGCGGGATGTCCCGCGCCCGCGAGCTTGACGGAATAGTCCCGCTTGTCGAGCACGCCGCAGACGGCGGTCGCGAAGCGATAGTTCCCGCAGGCGTGCTGGCAGAGCTCGATGTTCAGGCCGCTGAGGCACGCGGCGGGGTCGATCTCGGCGTCGCGCCCGGCCCGCAGCGCGATCTGGTTGATCAGACCGCGGGAGAGCATCATGGTGATGAGGGCCGCGGGCACGCCGTGGCCGACGGCGTCGGCGACGAAGAACGCGACACGATTCTCGTCGATCTCGCGGGCGTCGAACAGATCGCCGCTGACATAGGTCGCGGGCTTGTACATCGACGCGAACTGGAGTTCGTCGCTGTCGGGGAGTTTCTGAGGCAGAAGCTCGCGCTGCACGGTGGCGGCCAGGTGCAGCTCCTCGTGCAGGCGGTCCATCTCGCCGCGAATGCCTTTGTCGGCGGTGACACCGGTCCGGACATCGCGGCGGAGCCGATCCACGAGCGTCTGGCGCTGCGAGAGCGCAAAGAGCATGGAGGCGAGCGAAGCCGCGGGCGTTGCGGGATCGACCACGATCACGCCGTGCTTGTGGATGAGCGGGCGGAGATCGGAGACTCGGGGCGAAACAACAACCGCCGGGATCATCGCGCCGTGGATCACGTCGAAGACTTGCGCGACCAATGCCGCGGGCTCGTCTCCCGCCAGGACCACGAAGAGCACGCCCTCGCCGATCGAGTCGCCGGAGATCTCGCCGAGGCGTTCCACGCCGACCTTGACAGCGTCGGGTACATCGGCGTCGGGCCACGCGGCGAGCACGGGCGCGAGCCACCGACCCTCGGCGTTCTCCGCGGAGGGGGCTGCGCAGAATGTGATCGTCGGCTCGTTCAAGCGTTCCATCCGCGTCGGGCGAAGCAAACAACTTCCCGTCCGAGTTATCGACGCATACACAGCCCAGATTCACCGGGAGTTTGGAACAGGGCGCTGATTCCGGGCGGTGCAGGCGTGACCCGCGGAAGCATCACGCCCGGATCTGCAAATCCTTGTTTTTCAGGGCATTGCAAACGCCTCGCGGAGCCGAGCTCACTTCGCCTTGTTGCCCAGAGTGGGGTCCAGATCGATCTGATCGCCCTGCTTGATGGAGAGCCCGGTCAGCGTGCCGCCCTTGAGCTCGATGGCGTACTTGGCGTCAAAGCGGCTGGAGTAGCGCTTGAGCCGGTTCTCGTACGCGGTCATGTCCTCACCCTCGCGTCGCGGCTCCTCGACCTGCATCGCGTGGGTCGCGGTGACGCGGCGGGACGGATCCAGAAAAATGATGTCGATCGGGATCGGGCAATCCCGCATGACGAATTCCTGTCGCGTCACCTGGCGATCGGGGAACACAAAGAGCATCCCGCCGTTCTCGGGGATCTCCTTCCGGTTGGAGAGCCCTTGCACGCGGGTGGCTTGATCCATCGAGAGTTCGAGGGTGAAGACCTTGCCGGAGATGGTGACCTGGGTGGTCTTCTCCGTGGTCTTGTACGAAGGCTCGCAGCTGCTGAGCGAAGCCGCGGCCACCACAACGGTCGCACCCAATTTCATGCCTGCCGCAACCATGCGTCGTCTCCTGAACGGAAGGTCACATCGTAACGCGGCAGCGCGGCGAGATCGAAGGCCTCGCGGAACTCGGCGGCCGACATCGCACGCCGCTCGCCCGGCACCCCCGACCACGCGGCAAGGAGGCCGATGAGCCGCTCGGGGGGCACGCCTGCGTTCAGATAGGTGTCGACCCGGGTGTCGCCGTGGCGTTTGGCCAGGCGCTTGCCGTCTTCGCCTCGCACCAGGGGAAGGTGGTAGTAATCGGGCGCGTGAGAAAGGCCGAGGCCTTCGGTGATGAGGCGCTGGCGTGCCGCACTCTCGAAGAGGTCGTCGCCGCGCACGATGTCGGTGACGCCCTGGCGTGCGTCGTCGACCACGACTGCGAGTTGGTACGCGGGCAGGTCGCGTTTGGTCCAGATCACAAAGTCGCCGACGGTCTCGCAGGGGCGAAACGCCCGTTCGCCGGCGACGCGATCGGCGATCACCACATCCCGCGGCGGGACCACGAGCCGCCAGTTGCAGGGCTCGGCTTGCGGCGAGAAGCGCGTCGGGATCTCACGCGGCCGGCGCGATGCGGGGAACACCGATTCGCGAGCGCCTTCCTGCGGTGCGGACGCGGCCTCGTTCGCGTGCTCCAGTTCGCCGCGGGTTTCGGGGGATGGATACGTAAGCCCGCGCGCGGCCAGCGCCTGCATCGCGGCGCGATACGGCTCGAGGTCGTGGCTCTGGACCAGCGGCCCCTCGTCCCAGTCGATGCCCAGCGCCCGCAGCGTCCGCTCGATACCCGCGACCGCGCCCGCCTTTACGCGTGGCGTGTCGAGGTCCTCGATGCGGAGCACGATCCGCCAGCCGTTCTGACGGGCCAGGGCCCAGTTGATGAGGAACGTCCGAGCGTTGCCGAGGTGCAGGGCCCCGGTGGGCGACGGGGCGAGTCGTGTAACCCGTTGCGGAGACGGTGATTGTGCCGGAGACGCGGGGCTCAAGATCAGACGGTACACTGGAACCCGAGAGCACGCTGGGTGGGGCGGGGGGGTGGGGCGGGGTGGGGCGGCGACGAGAGAGCGAAAACGGGGTCGGGCACGGAGGACCGGATGGCGACCAAGTTGAGCGAAGACCAGGTGACGGAGGCGATCAAGCTCGTACCCGAGTGGGGCGACACCGGGGAGACCATCCAGCGGACCTATCAGTTCTCCGACTTCGTGAAGGCGATGGGGTTCGTCGGCAAGGTGGCCGACGCCGCGGAAAAGAACCAGCACCACCCCGACATCCTGATCCGCTACAACAAGGTGACGCTGACGCTGAGCACGCACGACGCGGGCGGGATCACCATGAAGGACTTCGATCTGGCGGCCAAGTGCGATGCGCTCTTCGCAACCTTCGGCCCGCAGGCGGTGCCGGCGCGGAAGAAGAAGGCCTGAAGCGGGCTGCGACGGGATTCACTGCGACGATGACGATCAAAGCGAGCCGGGGCGTCCTCGCCCCGTGCGGTTGGGTGTCGCTGCGGGACGAGTTTTCACCGCAGAGGACGCAGAGAACGCGGAGAAGAGCAGAGAAAGGGAAGAAGACAGTTTACCACGGAGATAACAGAGAACACGGAGGAAGAAGGAGATTGGAAGAACGGACTGTGTGTGTGTGTGTGTGTGTAATTGGATCGATCTCTCTGCCTTCACTTCTCCAAAGCATTTTGCTCCGTGATCTCCGTGATCTCCGTGGTAAATGCCTTCCCTCTCTTGCATCTCTCCGCGTTCTCTGCGTCCTCCGCGGTGAAGTGCCTTTCCGACTTTGGCAGCGAGTTTCGCGCCCCGGAGTACCTGCGCCGGGGCGGAGACGCTCCGTACCACCTGAGGATCGCTTCAAGACGCTGCTCGCCCGGGGCTCGTAGCCTTGCGTATGAGTCAGAACGAGGCGGTGGCCGCATTGCTTTCGGATATGGCGACGCTGCTGGAGCTCCTGGGCGAGAACCAGTTCAAGGCGATCGCGCACAGCCGCGCGTCGCGGGTGATCGAGTCGCTGGACAAGCCGGTGGAGACGCTGGACAAGGCCGCCTTGGTCGCGATCGACGGCATCGGCGACAAGATCGCCAACAAAATCGTGGAGTTCTGCGCGACCGGCCGCATGAAGGAGCACGAGGAGCTTGCTGCGCAGGTTCCGGGTGGATTGCGGCAGATCATGGAGCTGCCCGGCCTTGGACCCAAGACCGTGCGGGCGATGTGGCAGACGCTGAACATCACCGACTTGGCGGGGCTGCGCAAGGCGATCGACGACGGCTCGCTGCTGACGCTGCCGCGCATGGGCGAGAAGGCGGTCGAGAAGATCAAGGGCGCGATTGCGCTGGGTGAGGAAGCGACGCGAAGAACGCCGATCGGGCTGGCGATGCCGCTGGCGGAGCGGCTGCGGAGCGAGCTCTTGGCCTTGGCAAAGAAGCACGCAAAGTTCAAGATCACGCGGGTGGAGATCGCGGGCTCGCTCCGGCGTGGGCGCGACACGATCGCGGATCTTGACTTCCTAGTCTGCACCGCGGGCGCGTTCGACTCGAGTTCGAAGACGGTCCACCCCATTCTCGAGGAGTTCACCAAGCTGCCGGAAGTGCGGCAGATCATCGTTGCGGGTGCGACCAAAGCGTCGGTCCGCTGCGCGATCAACATTCACACCGCCCGGTGGAAGGGCGGCGCGGACCAGCAGCCCGCCGAGCCGACCATCCAGGTCGACGTGCGGCTCGTTCCCGAGGGATCGTTCGGTGCCGCGTGGATGTACTTCACCGGAAGCAAGGATCACAATGTGGTGCTCCGCCAGCGGGCCCTGGCGCAGGGCATGACGCTCAACGAGTACGGCCTGTTCAAAGAAGACAAGACGACCGATGTGCCGCCCCAGCACCGCGGCGCCAAGCCCGTCGCGGCGGCGACCGAGGAGGACGTGTTCAAGAAGCTCGGCTTGGCGTGGGTGCCGCCGGAATCTCGCGAGAGCGTCGGCGAGGTTGCGCTGGCGGAGAAGGACTCGCTGCCCGAGCTCATCGAACTCGCGGACATCAAGTGCGAGCTGCACGCCCACACCACCGCGAGCGACGGCAAGATGTCGATGCGGGAGCTGGTGATGGAGGCCCACCGCCGGGGGTTCCACACGATCGCCGTCACCGACCACTCCAAGAGCTCCGCAGTGGCGAACGGCCTGTCGGTCGAGCGCCTGAAGGACCAGATCAAGCAGGTGAAGCAGCTCAACAAGCAGCTCGCTGACGAGGGGATCGACATCAAGGTGCTGGCCGGCAGCGAGGTAGACATCCTCGCCGACGGCACGCTTGACTACGACGACGATCTGCTCGCCGAGCTCGACGTCGTGGTCGCCAGCCCGCACGTCGCGCTGTCGCAAGACCCCAAGACCGCGACCGAGCGGCTCCTGAAAGCGATCGAGCATCCGATGGTGCACATCCTCGGGCACCCGACCGGGCGGCTCATCAACCGTCGCAACGGCCTCTCGCCCGACATGTCGACGCTCATCGCCGCCGCCAAGGAACACGACACCGCGCTCGAGATCAACGCCCACTGGATGCGGCTCGACCTGCGCGACACGCACGTCCGCATGGCCGTCGCGGGCGGCTGCAAGATCGCGATCGACTGCGACGATCACGACATCACCGATTTTGACAACCTCCGCTACGGCTTGCTCACCGCACGCCGCGGCGGGCTCACCGCGGCATCGTGCGTGAACGCGTGGGATCGCAAGAAACTTCTCGCGTGGCTGAAGCGGTGACCGCACTCCCCTCCCCGCGCCGTGTTTAGGCCGGAGACATGGGTGACGGGTGTTCGGACACATGGGTGGCGCTCACCCGGTCCGCGGCGGCGGGTCG
>JAIEUA010000015.1 GCA_019744815.1 Phycisphaerales bacterium | reverse complement strand
TCCTGCGGGGATTGGATCAACTCGAGCAGCACGCGGCGCTCGTGGTCGGTGGGGATGAAGTTGTCACGGCTTTCAACCTGCGGCACGGCCCCTCCCCCTTTCCCCTGCTTCACTGCCCCACTCCTCCGCTGCCCCACTGCTCCACTTCCCGTAGTGTCTCATGGATGCGGGGGGTGATTCAACGGGTTGGTGGGGTTCGCGGTGAAGATTGACGGCGCAGCAACGGGGTTGTGCGCACAACGACGGCGTTGTGCGCGGTGGGGATCGGGCTTGGAGCGGCGGAGGTGCTGACCTTCAGGGCAAGGTCAGTGGCACGAGGTAGAAGCCATCCTGCCCTCAAGGCGGAGTCGGGCCATCAAGTTCAAGGTTCGCTCGAATTCTCTCCTCGAATCGCGGGATGTATCCGTCGATCTCTGAAGCGAGATCGAGCATCCAATCCGTCAGCACCACACATCGATCGGGGAATGGAATTCGTTTGGACAACTCTCTCAGGTAACGGGCACGAGATGACAGCGGCAACCTGCTCCACCAGTTGATCGAGTTATCAGCGAACTTTCGACTCGGAGCGTGCCAACCGGTTTCCTCCGATTGGACACAGAACAAGGCCATTTCGAAGCAGCATCTCTCGAGCTCTTCAGTATCCAGTTCATCGCCCGGGCAACCGAACTCATCGTCGTCATCAGACACAGCTACTAGATGTGGAAAATTGATGAGAAACGACCCAATCTCTTCCTCGGAGCGCCCGGCCAGAATTGCCCTGAAGTGTTCGAGGAACCTTGTCACTCTTGAACTCCGAGAAGCAGGAGCTGTCGCGGACTTCGATTGCTCGAAGTGTACGAAGCCGCCGATCGGCGCCCCGGGCTTGGGACGGGCGGCCCTTTGGGCCTTGGGAGGAGCGTGGCTGTGTCGGGTTGGTGCAGGGCGGTTGTGCACAAACCAGTCGCTCGGTCCGCTTGATGTCTGGCTCATTCGATATGCTGACTACACAGGTCTGTCCGCTTCTATCCGCTTGACGGAGGTCGATGGATGATGCGCGTACGAGGGTGTTGCGGGTCGTCTCTGGTCTGGATCGTCATGTGCGTGTCGGGCATGCTGCTCGGCTCCTGCACGCGGTACACGCTTTCGAAGGTGACGATTCGCGATGAGAGCGGGCAGCCGTTGCGAGGCGCGATTGTGACGGTCCATCCGAGCCGGTACGTCATGCGGATTCCGTCCCCTCGGACAGCCATCGCTCGCTCGGACGAGGGCGGTTCGGTGACCGTGACCTTACCGGACACCTCGAGTTACCGAATCGAAGCATGGATCGTGAGCCCGACTGAATTCGTTTCACGGGCTCGCAGGGAGGTTGATTCCGACGGATCCTCCATGCAGTACCCGTTTCACAATCAAAGCGATCCACTGAAGGTGCTTATCGAGAAGGCGACCGGCGAGGCGTCGCCGCAGCTCTCGTGGGGCTCGGAGTGGGTTGATGGGAGCGATGTGTTTGTCAGCAAGAACATGAAGGCGACCAGAGTGCGCACGATCAGGACGTTCAAGACGCCCGATGGCCGCTCGCACGATCTGGTGCTTCGCTTGGAACTGAACGGGGACGGCTTCCTGACGATCGGCGACACGGAGATTCGCGTCAGCGGTTCGGCGGCGGATGGACGGCGGCTGTGCCCTTCGCCGCTGGTTGTCCGAGCGCTCGTTGACTCCGATCGTCAAGTTGTTGCGCTGCGAGTCCGAGGGGGTGTGGCTGATAGCGATGCCGATTGCTGGGATCGTGTTCACCATGGGGGAGGAAGCTCGGGCATCGACGCGGTGTTCTTGTACAAGGGAGATGGGACCTTTGCCGTTGGAGGGGACAGCGTGCAGTTGATCGCTGGAGTGCGGCACGATTCGTCCGCCCCTGCTGGGGCTGGAAGAGAAAGAGGGGATGGGTCGGCGACCGGCAGATGAATCTGCCGGCAACGGTCGTGCGCCCTCCGGGCGGGGAGAGGGGCGGCTGCACGAACTAACTCCAAATCCAAATCGCACCTGCCCCGGACCCGTTCGCGACTATGTCATCGAATCACATGCCGCTTACCACCGACACCGCGATATCGAAGCCAACCGTCGATCTCCCACGACTCGGGATAGCCGCCGATCGCGATTCTCGGGGTGATGCGGAGCGGCCACATCTGGTCCGCGGACGTCTCGAGAATTCGATAGGCGACATCCATGTAGGGTCGGCAAACGTCATCCTGCATCGCGGGAACATAGAAGCGAATCTGGTTGTGTCCGTTGCTCACGATCTGGTTGTACGCGTCGAGCTTCGAATTGCCGGTTTCAACCCGAGCCGGCGCCGGAAGCACGATCGTCGGATCGGCCTTCCATCCGTCGTCCAATCCATCACCGGGTTCTACAAATCCGAAGTAGGTCTTGCCACAGGCTGATCGAAAATCGGTCGCCACGACGCCGCCGAACTGCGGAAACTGAACACGCTTGGCACCAACCAGCGGTCGCATCGTCGCTTCATCTTGACCCGGCACGCCTTCCTCGTCAATACAGAACTCCCACGCGGGATACGCGTTCCATTCCTCTGGCGTGATGTCGGGGCAGTACTTGCGTATGCGCTTCTTCGCCCCAAATCCGAAGAGTTGTCGAAACATTTCTTACACCTTCGGCCCTGCCGCGCGGACGGCCTCCGGCATTTCGAACTGCTTGTCGTTCTCGCGGAAGCCCTTGGCGAGTTTCGCGGCCTGGGCGTCGTAGGCCTTGGGGTCTTTCCAGGTGTTGCGGGGCATGAGGACGTCGCTGGGGACGTCGTGCACGGCTTTGGGGATGTGGAGGCCGAAGGCGGGGTCGGTGTGGTACTCGGCTTTGGCGAGTGAGCCGTCGAGGATGGCTGTCACGAACGCGCGGGTGTAGGCGAGTTTGAAGCGGGAGCCGGTGCCGTAGGGGCCGCCGGTCCAGCCGGTGTTGAGGAGCCAGACGTTGGTGCCGTGCTTCTTGATGTTCTCGGCGAGCTGCTTGGCGTAGGACACGGGTTGACGGGGGAGGAAGACGCCGCCGAAGCAGGGGCTGAAGTTGGGCTGAGGCTCGGTGACGCCGGCTTCGGTGCCGGCGAGCTTGCTGGTGTAGCCGTTGATGAAGTAGTACATCGCCTGCTCGGGGGTGAGCTTGGAGACAGGCGGCATGACGCCGTAGGCATCGGCGGTGAGGAAGATGACGTTTTTGGGATGGCCGCAGACGCTGGGGATGAGGGCGTTGTCGATGTAGTCGACGGGGTAGGTGACGCGGGTGTTCTCGGTGATCTTGGCGGAGTCGTAGTCGGGGATGCGGGTCACCGGGTCGATGACGGTGTTCTCGAGGACGGAGCCGAACTTGATGGCGTTCCAGATCTCGGGCTCGCCCTCTTTGGAGAGCTTGATGCACTTGGCGTAGCAGCCGCCTTCGAAGTTGAAGGCGCCGTGGTCGGACCAGCCGTGCTCGTCGTCGCCGATGAGCTTGCGGTGCGGGTCCGCGGACAACGTGGTCTTGCCGGTGCCGCTGAGGCCGAAGAAGAGGGCGGCGTTCTGGCCCTGCATGTCGGTGTTGCAGGAGCAGTGCATGGGGAAGACGTTGACGTCGGGCATGTCGTAGTTCATGGCGTAGAACAACGACTTCTTCATCTCGCCGGCGTATTCGGTGCCGAGGATGACGACGGTCTTGCGTTCGAGGGACTGGAGGATGAGGACGGGGCTGGTGACGCCGAAGGCGGCCATTTCTTCTTTGGTGAGGCGGCGGCGGCCGGCGTTAATGACGGTCCAGTCATGGGCGAAGGGTTTGGTCTGCGGACCGGCGCCTTTGCTGCCCTGGCGGATGAAGAGGGTGGAGCAGAAGAGGCTGTGCCAGGCCTGCTCGGTGACCACTCTCACGCCGAGGCGGTACTTGGGGTCGGCGCCGACGAAGCCTTCGAAGACGTAGTTCTGGGGGCGGGTGTTGAGGTGATCGACGGCGATCTTGAGGGCGGCGTCGAACTTCTCGGGAGTGATGGGCTTGTTGACCTTGCCCCACCAGATGTTGTTGTGGATGCCGGGGGTGTCTTCGAGGTACTTGTCGTTGGGGCTGCGGCCGGTGCGGTCGCCGGTGTTGCAGACCAGGGCGCCGTTGGCGGCGAGGGTGCCTTCGCCGGCGGCGACGGCGCGCTGGACGAGCTCGGCCGGAGAGAGGTTGAAGAAGGTGCGGTGCGCGGCGAGGTCGAGCTTGCTGAGGTAGCTCTTGGACGGGGTGACGGCGGGGGAAGTTGTGGTGGCCACGGCTGGGCCTCCTCTTGGCCGGCCGCGGGAGTGCGGGCCGGACCCTCGCGGGGCGGAGCCGGGCGAGGGGAAGGATCGGCGGGAAACGCCGCCGACGCCGATGGGTCGATTCCACATGCAGGGAAATCAGGCCAACCGGAATACACGATAGACGGGGAAGAAAAGCGGGGCAAATGGGCTGGAGATCGGGAGAAGAACCGAGTTGGGAAGCCTCGATTCAGACCGCACCAAAGCCGACCGATACACTCGACGGCCTTTGTTTCCGGCCCGCTGAGGCCGCACTCTGCCCCCAATCCCCCACTCCCCCGCTCCCCGCGCTCTCGACCGCGACCCACGGACACCTCCATGGCCAAGAACGGCAAAACCGGTTTTTATGTCGGCATCGATCTGGGCGGCACCAACATGCAGATCGGGGTGGTGTCGTCGGACTTGAAGCTGCTGTCGCAGGCGAAGCGCAAGACCAAGGCGGAGGATGGGGTTGATGGGGTGATGAGCCGCATCGTGGAGGGGATCGTCGAGGCGTGCGGCGAGGCGAAGGTGAAGCTGACGGATCTTGAGGCGATCGGGCTGGCGGCGCCGGGCGCGGTGGACCCCAACGAGGGGGTCGTGCTGGAGGCTGGCAACCTGCGGTGGACGAACGTGAACGCGGCGTCGATCCTGCAGAAGAAGACCGGGGTCAAGACGTATCTCGACAACGACGTAAATGCGGCGGTGTGGGGCGAGAACAAGCTCGGCGCCGGCAAGAACGCGAAGCATCTTTTGGGTGTGTGGCTGGGAACGGGGATCGGCGGCGGGCTGATTCTCAACGGCGAGCTGTACTACGGGCCGCTGCTGACGGCGGGTGAGATCGGTCACATGATCGCGATCCCGTTCAATCCGCCGGGGGAGCGTTCGCTGGAGCACAACTGCTCGCGGACGAGCGTGGTGAACCGGCTGGTGAAGCTGATCAAGGCGAACCGCAAGAGCAAGCTGACGGAGTACGCCGAGGGGGACCTCGAGAAGATCAAGAGCAAGCTGGTCGCGAAGGCGTACGAGGAGAAGGACGAGCTGACGGTGGAGGTGCTGGACAACGCGGCGGAGCTGCTCGGCATCACGCTGGGCGGGGTGGTGACGCTGCTGTCGATCGACCGGATCGTGTTGGGCGGCGGGCTGACCGAGGCGATGGGCTCGAACTGGGTGAGCCTGGTGGAGCAGCAAACGCGGAAGTTCGCGTTCCCGGAGCGGTGCAAGCAGGTGAAGGTGGTGGCGAGCACGCTCGAGGACAAGGCGGGGCTGATCGGTGCCGCGATGATCGCGATGGAGCGGCACGAGAAGTAAAAGACAGTTCACCGCGGAGGACGCGGAGAACGCAAACGGACTCGGGTCCCTGCGGTCAAGAAGGATGAAGCGAGTGGTGACTTCGAGCGCAAGCCGGGAGTTGCTTGCCCCGCCGTATGACGCTTGGTTCACAGGATGTGCTGCGGATGGGAGCGCCGGCGCGCGGGGCGAGGACGCCCCGGCTCGCTGGGCGTCGGCGATCATGTGTTCAAAGGACGGCCGAGCGCGAGTCGCTTTTCGACCACGAACTTCTTGTGGTGCAGGACGTGTTCGACGTAGTGGGTGACGATCCAGCCGAGGGAGATGAGGCCGCGGACGCTGTGGACGCCCTGGCGTTCGAAGGCCTCGTCGGGGAGGGTGACGAGCAATTCGGCGGTGTGGCGGCGGTTGAGGGCGAAGAGCTCGCAGGCGTTGGCGGCGGAGCGTTTGTCGTAGGCGAGCAGCCCGGCGTAGCGGGACTCGTCGTAGTTCATCAGCAGCGGCAGGTCCATGGCGGCGATGCGCTTGATGCGGTCGGTGGCGACCAGGTCGCTGTCGAGGGTGTGGAAGACGCACTGCGCGATGCTCCACGTGCCGGGGACGGGGTGGGCGTTGAGCTGGTCGCGGGTGAGGCCGGCGATCCAAAGCTTGAGTTCATCGGCTTGGGCGGCGTAGGTGTCGATGGCGGTGCGGTCCATAGAAGGAGCGTATGGGGGCGTCACCAGTGACCGGGCGACCTACGTCGATCTACGTCCGAGAAACACGCATTCGAAGGAGGGTCTGAGAAACAATAGAGGAAGAGAGGAAGTCCGCTTGCGGTCGATCTGGCGGTTCGGTAGACTCGCCACATCGGCAGCGGAAGCGATGATCAGGTCGTTGCTGCTGCTTGGAGGATTTGTCGCATGAGACTTGCGCCAGCCGTTGTTGTCGCCGGAGTTGCTTCTTCTTCTCTCGCGGCGTTTTCCGGGCTTTCGATCCAGGATGTCTCGACCGCGGCGTCGGGTGCCGAGTCGTGGACTTTTTCCGACAGTTCCACGCTTGTGAACTCGTTCATCGCGCCGTCCGACACGACTTTGGGGTTCAATGGGGCAGCGAGGACTGTTCGATCAAGCAGCGGCGGCTCGACCGGCGGTGGGTTCGCGGCTCGGGCCTTTGTCAACGGCGACAACTTCGACAATCCGGATGTTTACTCGTTCCGCTTTGGATTGGATGTGGATGGGCGGCGTGGATACTCGCCCGATCTGCAGCAGTTCGCGGTGTCGGGCGGTGGTTCTTCGGAGGCGTCGCTCTCCGTTGAGTTCAGCCTTACCCAGAGCGTGCACGCGACGTGGAAACGTTTCGAGAGTTCGGAGATGGATTTTTATCCCAACCTATCTTCCGGTGTTTTGTATCGGATTGACTCTTCTCTGGGGTATGACCAGTACCTCGTCGCTATCGACTTCGGGCTGGGAGACAGCGCCTCGGGGATCGATCTGGGTCCCGGACGCTACACGTTCAGCAACTTCTCGCGCGGGTTGTGGGTGGCGGATGACTTTGGCGGAGTCGACTATGGCACCGAGCTGAGTCTCACGGTCATCCCGACCGCATCGACGCTCTGGGTGATCCCCGGCGTCGTGGGGCTCGCGTCTCGCAGGCGCCGGAACGTCTCGGCCAGCTGATGAGGTCGTGGGTCGCCTCGGCCTTCGTAGAATGACCTGTGCTCATCCTCACCGTCCTGCAAGGCCCTGACAAGGGGCGGACGTTTCAGCTTCCGGATCACGAGCCGCAGCTCATCGGGCGGTCGGGTGAGGCGTTGCCGATCACCGACAGCACGGTGAGCCGTCGGCACGCGGAGATGACGCCCGACAGCGGGGCGTGGTTCCTCCGCGATCTGCAGTCGCAGAACGGGACGTACGTCAACGGCGAGAAGATCAAGGACCGGGTGCGGCTGCGGCCGGGGGATCAGATCCGCGTCGGCGCCACGCTGATGGTCTTTGGGTTCACGGAGTCCAACGACCCGGACATCATCAAGCTCGCGAAGCCCAACCAGATGGACGCGTCGATCGAGCGGACGCTGGCGGGCGATGTGCTGAGCCCGCGATCGAATCCCAACGACGAATCGCTGGTGATGTCGGAGCCCGAGCCGCGGATCGCGGCGGCGCACCACCTGCGGGTGATCTACCAGTTGACGAGCCTGACGAGCCAGCTCACCGACAAGCAGGAGCTGCTCAAGAGCGTGATGGAGATGGTCTTCCGCGAGTTCAAGCCCGAGCGCGGGTTCATCGTGCTCACCAAGCACGGCGACCCAGACCAGCCCAAGCCGGCGGTGGTGAAGTACCGCACTGCGCCGGCGAGCGAGGACGATGCGAAGATCCATGTGCCGCGGACGATCCTGCAGCACGTGCTGAAGAAGAGCGAGGGCGTGCTGTCGTCGAACGCGATGAACGACCCGCGGTTCGCGGCGGGCGACAGCGTGCAGCGGATGCATGTGCGGAGCGCGATCTGCTCGCCGATCAGCTTCCGCGGGGCGACCTTTGGCGCGATCTACATCGACAGCACGCTGGCGAACTACACGTTCACGGCGGAGCAGTTGGCGCTGATGAACGCGGTCGGGCAGCACGCGGGCTTGGCGCTCGCCAACGCGGAGGGGTATGCGCGGCGGCTGCGGACCGAGCGGCTGGCGGCGGTGGGCGAGACGGTGGCGAGCTTGTCACACTCGATCAAGAACATCCTGCAGGGGATCCGCGGCGGGGCGGACGTGGTCGAGCTGGGATTGCGGAAGGATGATCTGAAGATCGCCAAGGGCGGCTGGGACATCTTTAAGCGAAACCTGGACCGGATCGTCAGCCTGACGAGCAACATGCTCGCGTACTCGCGGCACCGCAAGCCCGAGGTGGAGTTGGAGAAGCTGCAGACGATCGTGGACGACTGCGTGGAGCTGCTGCGTCCGACGGCGGAGGCGCGGCAGGTGGCGGTGATCGTGGATATTGATCCGGAGATGCCGCCGATTGCGTTTGACCCGGGGCTGATGCATCAGGCGGTGATGAACCTGTTGACGAATGCGGTGGAGGCGGTGGAACCGGGGAAGGGGGTCGTGACGGTGCGGGCGGTGTACCGGCATCTGGCGCCGGGCACGGCGCCGATGAAGGCGTTGACGGCGTCGCTGAACCCGGCGCAGACGGGGATGGCGTGGGCGGTTTTGGATGTGATCGACAACGGGCCGGGCATCCCCAAGGGCAAGCAGCAGTGGGTGTTCGAGCCGTTCAACACGACGAAGGGGTTGCGGGGCACGGGGCTGGGGTTGGCGGTGGCCAAGCGCGTGGCGGAGGAGCATCGGGGGACGATCGCGCTGGAGAGCGAGGAGGGTCACGGGAGCACGTTCCGGATGATGGTGCCCGCAGATCCCCTGGCGCCGATTGACCCGAGCGCGACGACGGGCGAGAAAGATTCCGGGCGGCGTCCCGAATAAGAGTGGGAGCGAGGACCGGCCAAAGCCCGAGTCTGGAAACCGTTGGTTGACCATCCCCGCAAGCGGCGGCGGGTGCTAGCCTTCTGACCTTTTGCTACGCTCCGCTTTGGAGGCCCGATCGCTGCGGGCCCGAGGGGATCGGGGCGAGGGAAGGCGTTGTGTTCGCATTCGTGCAAGCCTCGTGAACGGGAATCGACTTTGAAGACTGCTTCCTCGGCGTCGACGAACTCTTCGGCCCACTCGCATGGGTATGCCAATGGGCATGCGCCGGGGCACGGCCATGGACCGGTGGGAGAGCAGGCGGGTGGGCACGATCGTCTGGTCGAGCCGCGGCGGAAGGCGTCTCGGTCGAGCCTGGCGGCGCACGCGAAGTTCCTGGCGGAGTTCATCACGCATCCGGGGCGGATGGGGGCGTTTGCCGCGAGCTCGCGGGCCTTGGCCAAGCGGATGGCGGATCAGATTGATTGGAGCAACGCGCAGGCCGTCGTCGAGTACGGCCCGGGCACGGGCACCGTCACGCAGGAGCTCATCACCCGGGTGAAGCCCGGGGCGAAGTTCTTCGCGATCGAGCGGAGCGCGGAGCTGGCGGCGATCTGCCGCAAGCGCCTGCCGCAGGTCAAGCTGTACGAGGACAGCGCGGAGAACATCGTGGAGTTGTGCCGGAAGGAAGGGATCGAGCAGCTGGACGTGGTGATCAGCTGCCTGCCGTGGGCGAGCTTCCCGGAGAAGCTGCAGGACTCGATCCTGGCGGCGACGATCAAGGCGCTCAAGCCGGGCGGGACGTTCGTGATGTTCGGCTACCAGATGGGGCTGTTCACGCCGGCGGGTCGTCGGTTCCACAGCCGCCTGCCGCGGTACTTTGACAACGTGCGGCGGACGCGGGTGGTGTGGCTGAATCTGCCGCCGGCGCTGGTGTTCATGGGCGAGCGGAAGCAGCAGCCGGTGATCGCCGGGGCGTGAGCGTCGCGCTCAGTACGCGCCGCGGCCGGTGAGCACCACCCAGACCGTTTTGATGACGATGTAAAGGTCGAGCCAGATCGACCAGTTGCGGACGTAGTACGCGTCGAGGGTGACGCGGTCGTCGTAGGAGAGGTCGTTGCGGCCGGAGACCTGCCACAGGCCGGTCATGCCGGGGAGCGACTTGGTGTAGACCGAGGCGAGGTCCTCGTACTTGGCGGTCTCGCCGGTGGTGATGGGGCGAGGGCCGACGAGGCTCATCTGGCCCAAGAGCACGTTGAAGATCTGCGGCAGCTCATCGATGCTGGCGCGGCGGAGCCAGCGGCCGACACGCGTGAGACGCGGGTCGTCGCGGAGCTTCTGGGTTTCGTCCCATTCTTTCTTGAGCGCGGGGTCGCGGGCGAGGGCGTCGCGGAGGACATGGTCGTTGTTGGTGACCATGGTGCGGAACTTCATCTGGTGGAAGATCTTGCCGTTGTAGCCGACGCGGCGGAGGCCGATGAGGACGGGGCCTTTGGAGTCGAGCTTGATCACGGCCGCGAGGACGGCGAAGACGGGCAGGAAGACCGGGAGGAGGATGGCGAGCGCGAGGAGATCGAGGGAGCGCTTGACGAGGCGGCGGCTGGGGTCGAGGAGGCGGTGTTCGATCTCGAGGCCGAGCATGCCGCCGAGGTCGCGGCCGGTCATCCAGAGGGTGGCGGGGAGAGGGAGGTCGGGGATGAGGATGACGTGGCGGAAGGACTGGAGCGGGCCTTCGAGGAGGTGCTTGATGGATTCTCGCGACATGTTCTCGGTGCCGACGAGGGCGTAGGGGACTTTGCCGGCCTCGCGCAGGGTCGGGATGAGGGTCTGGACGTCGATGACGGGGATGGAGGCGATCTGCGCGGGCGCGGCGGCGTCGCTGGTGACGATGGCGCGGGCGCGGAGGCCGAGGTTGGGGTAGCGGCCGAGCTGAGCGACGAGGCGTTCGATGGCGTGGGAGTTGCCGAAGATGACGGCGGGGTATCCGAACCACGAGGCCTTCTTGAAGATCAGCTTGGTGACGGTGCGAGCGATGGGCACGGCGATGAAGCAGAGGGCCCAGGCGATCACGAAGACGGCGCGGGAGTAGATCGGCCCCTGCTTGAACATGAAGGTGCCGGTCGCGAAGACGAGGAAGACGAGGGAGATGACGAGTCCCTGGCGGCGGAACTCCTCGACCGGGTGGGTGCCGACGCCGGGGTAGAGCTTGACCATGGCCGACACGCCCAAGAAGACCAGGAGCATGGGCCAGAGGGCGAGGTAGTCGCCGGGAACGATTTGATTTTCGACGGCGGTCCAGAGCCAGACGGCCGAGGCGCCGCAGGCGGTGAAGACGAGGAGGTCGGCGGCGGCGAGGACGACGCCGGTGAGCCAGTACCAGCGGCCGAAATGGAGGATGGGCGCTCCCGCCGAGGCGCTGCCGGGTCGGGGCTTGGGTTCGATCAGGACTGAGGTTTGCAAGCCCGCGTTCAAGTGGGGAAGGGTAGCGATGGAAGGGGAGAGGGGAGCAGGGGAGAAGGGGAGAAGGGGTTCTGAGGAGGAACTTGCTCGTTCGAAGTACGCGGTGTTGGTCTGCTCCTCAGCAGTCCATCATCAGAAGTGGTCCGACATCCATGGTGTGCCTTGGGCGAAGGCGGCGGCGAGGAGGTCGAAGGCGGCGTCGTCGCCTTCGCAGAGTCCGAGAAGGGCGGCCTGGCGTGGGGTGTAGAGGCCGCTGTAGATGGCGGCGAGTCCTTTGATGTCGCAGGCGAGGCGAGCGGGGCCGGTGGTGCCGCGGGTCACAGTGGCACGGCCGCCCTCGATCTCGACGCGCCAGGCGCCGGCGTTGGCGGGGACGACGTCATCGCGGACGTCGATGGTGACGCCGCCGCGAACCGCGCTTGAGTAGCCGCGGCTTTCGATGGCCTTGGCGACGTTGATCACGCGGAGCATCCAGTAGTCCTTGAACTTCACCTCGTAACGCTGCTGAGGCAGGAGCGTCACGAGCGGGTGCATGGGACCGCCGGCGAGGCTGACGGTGTTGGCCATCGGCTCGAAGTCGGCGAGCAGACCGATGAGAGCGCGGGCGTGGTCGACGTTGGTGAAGGCGATGTCGCTGAGGGTGAGTTCTTGACGGCCGGTGGCCGCGTCGCGTGACTGGCTGAGGTAGAGGTAGCCGCCCAATTCGCCGGCTTCGTTGAGGACGCCGAAGCCTTGGTACTCACTGTCCCACATCTTGCGGATGCGTTGCCAGCCGTAGGGTGCACGGTCGAGCGCGCCGGGCCACAGGGCGGCGAACGCTTTGTACACCGCTTCGATGCGGGGGTGATCGGCCTCGGTGAGCGAGACCACGCGGCGGGCCTTGCCGATGCCCTCGAGGCGGGAGATGGGGATCTTGGTGAGGAAGCGGTGCCCGGCCTGCTCGTAGCCGGACTGGCGGTAGAGGGCCTGGGTGGAGGCGTAGAGCCCGCCGAGGGGCACGCCTTGTTCGAAGGCTTCGCGGACGATCAGTTCCATCATCTGCCGCGCGTACCCGCGGCCGCGGTGCTCGGGAGCGGTGCCGACGCCGGCGATGCCCATGAGGCCGACGCGGCGGCCGCCGAAGTACTGGCCCATGTCGACGCGGCGGAGCATCGCTGGGATCACGTCGCCTTCGCGGAGGACGCGGAGGTGCTGGAGCCCGTGCTCGGTGAGCCACTTGGTGACGCCCTCGGTGGTGCCGGCGAAGGCGAGGGTGATGATGCGGACGAGCGTGGGGATGTCGGCGTCGGTGGGACGGGAGAGTGAGACTGAGTCCGTGGGCATGTGCGCTGGCTCCTCACGTTTGTGCACTTTCAGTTCCGCCTCTCACATTGTTGCGGCACGCTGTGATGGGGTTGCGGCATCCGTTTGCTTTCCGTATTCTGTTCACACGATCGCGAGGGTCGCGGGGAGGTCACTTGGGACACAAAGCACTCGGTTTGGCCGCGCTCGGTGTGGTTCTTGCTCTGACGGGTTGCGCCCGAGATCGCAACGCCGGCTTTGTGCCGGGACCAGAACAAGGGCCGCTGTTCCCTCGCGACAAGGTCGACCAGTACGTCAAAGCGCACAACGACAAGATCTCTGAGAGCATCGGGGCGTGTTTCGAGAAGCACGCCGACGAGGGCATTCAGATTCTCGCCCTGTCGGGCGGCGGCCAGTGGGGCGCGTACGGGGCGAGCTTTCTGAAGGCGTGGAAGGATCACGATCGCCCGCGCTTCGACATCGTGACGGGGGTGAGCACGGGCGCGTTGCAGGCGACCATGGCGTTCTTGGGCGAGGCCTGCGACGACGAGGCGCTGATCAAGGCCTACGAGATCGAAGGCCCCGGCGACGTGCACCGTCTCCACTTCCCGCTCATGCCGTGGTCCGACTCGATCTACACCAGCGCGCCGCTGCGGGGGCGGGTGGAGAAGCTGGTCACCGACTGCGTCATCCGGCGCGTCGCGGAACAGCACCGATCCCAGCACCGGCGGCTGTTCGTCGGCTCGGTGAACACCGACCTCGGAGCGTTCTGGATCTGGGATCTTGGAGCCCTCGCGGCCGAGGCCGCCCCCACCGCCGACGGTCCGGTGGATCAGGTGAAGCGGCAACGCTACATCGACTGCATCATGGCGTCGGCAGCGATCCCGGTCGCGTTCCCGCCGGTGTACATCGACCAGTTCCAGCACGTCGATGGCGGAACGATGCGGAACGTGTTCATCGAGACCGTCCGTCTTGAGGCCCTGAAGAAGTCCCGACGTCTCAATGCCGCACAGGCCAAGCTGAAGGCGACCAATTCCCCCAAGCAACAGAAGACGCCCATTGAGGTTTATCTGCTGCTCAACGGCAAGGTGGAAGAGCGGGGCAAGTTCACGCGTACCTCGTTCATGTCGATCGGGATCCGCAGCCTCATGCTGTTGATGAACGAGCGGATGGTGGGGAACGTCTACCGCGCCTTCGAAGAGGCGCGGTCGTCCGAGGGCCTGCTTTCTTTCTACATTCACTCCATTCCCAAGACCGCCTGCGAAGACCCGAAGGACGAGACGCACGAATCGGACATCGATCTCGAGCACGGCTTCAACAAGGATGCGATGGCGTGCCTGGCGTGCTGGGGGCGGAAGGCGTTCGATGGCGGCTCGCCGTGGTTCAGGACGATCGAAGCGTGGGAGGATCGCAGCTCGCGTCCGATCAACACGAATCAGGAGGTCGAGCGGTCGCAGATTCAACGCCAGCCGGCCAAGTAGCGGCGACGACGTTGCACCTACGGCGTCTTGTACGTCTCGCGATCCAGGATCTCCATGTATCTGGTCGGATCGGGCATGGGTGCGAAGCCGAACTGTTTGTAGAGGCCGTGGGCGTCGCGGGTCTTGAGCGCGAAGCAGCGGATGCCGCGGATGGCGGGCTCGGCCATGATGGCCTTCATGAGGAGCTTGCCGAGACCCGCGCCGCGGTGGGATTCGAGGACGAAGACATCGCAGAGGTAGGCGAAGCTGGCACGATCGGTGACGACGCGGGCGAAGCCGACCTGGGCGAACACCCCATCGCGGCCCTCGCGAGGCGTCGATGTGTCGTAGACGCCCCAGCAGAGCGAGTGCTCAATGGCTCGGTCGACGCACTCGCGGGCGATGCCGGGCGACCAGTAGCAGGTGGACAGAAAGGCGTGGATCGCGTCGCGATCGAGGCGTGATTTGTCGGTCGAAACGATGTAGCGGGGGGCGGGCATGCGCGATGCTAGTCGGAGAAGGGGAGGAGGGGGGCAGGGGTGCAGGGGAGCAGGGGGGCGGGGGAACAGGGGAACTTTCGATTGTGGGCGTTCGCACTGCTCACGTTCTCCTGTTCTCCTCTTCACCTGTTCTCCTCTTCCCGCTTCCCGCTACCCTTTCGGCGATGAGTCTCCTCATCCGCCGCTGCCGAGCCCTGACGCTCGAGGCTCCTCCCGGGCACTCCGGCCCTCGTACCGGCGCGGCCTTGGGCTCCGTCTCCATTCGCGACAATGTTGATGTTGTTGTCCGCGCGGGTAAGGTCGAGTCCTTTGGCGAGTCGCTCACGGTGCCGCCGGGTTGTCAGGTCATCGACGCCCATGGCGATCTCTTGATGCCGGGCTTTGTCGATTGCCACACGCACCTGTGCTGGGCGGGCGATCGGCTGGGCGAGTGGGCCAAGCGGCTCGACGGCGTCGCGTATCTGGACATCCTGAAGGCCGGAGGCGGGATCATGTCGACCGTGCGGGCGGTGCGGGAGACGCCGCTGCAGACGCTGACGGACCTGGTGCGTCGGCGGCTCGACACGATCCTTCGGCACGGGACGACGACGGTGGAGATCAAGTCGGGCTATGGACTCGCGACCGATGCGGAGATCAAGATGCTCCGCGCGATCCGCGATGCCGCGGTCACGTGGCCGGGAACGGTTGTTCTGACGGCGCTGTTGGGGCACGCGATTGATCCGGATCTGGGCCCGGCGAAGTTTGTGGATCGCACTCTGCACGAGACGCTGCCCGCGGTGCACGCGGAGTTTCCCGGGATCGCGATCGATCTGTTCTGCGAGGACGGGGCGTGGACGCTGGCGGATTCGGTGCGGCTGCTGGAAGCGGCGCGGGAGCTGGGTCATCCGATTCGGGCGCACGCGGATCAGTTCACGAGCAAGGGGCTGATCACCGAAGCGGTGCGGCTGGGGGCCCGGAGCCTGGATCATCTGGAGCAGACCACACCCCGCGAGATGGAGGTGCTGGCGCACTCTCAGACCTTTGGGGTCGGGCTTCCGATCACGTCGCTGGGGACGACGACGGTGGCGCACCGGGCTCGGGAGGGTGTCCCGGCGTTCAGCGGCGCGACGCCGTCGATCAAGTTCGCGAACCTGCGCTCGCTGGTGGATCTGGGTGGGCGGGTGTGCATCGCGACCAACGCCAATCCGGGATCTTCGCCGACGTACTCGATGCCGCTGGCGATCGCGCTGGCGGTGCGGTTCTGCGGCCTGACGCCCGACGAGGCGATCTCTGCCGCGACTGTGAATCCCGCGATCATGCTGGGGTTCAAGGACCGGGGGACGATCGCGCCGGGGAAGCGAGCGGATCTGATTCTGCTGCGGCACAGCGACCACCGCGAGCTGGCGTACGAGCTTGGGGGCGATCCGGTGCGGGCGGTCATCGTGAACGGGCAGGTGGCGCGGTACTACGCGACGTGAGTGAACAACGTTGAGGAGGGGCTCGTGTCGTTCAAGCGTCAGAAGGTGTCACGGCCCTGTTTCGGCACGAGTTCGTCATCCTCCGTGAAGGCGGGGCACATACGATTGTCGGGAAAGTGGGTGGCGTCCGCACATCTCTCCCGCGTCACGCGGATCTTGATCGCCGAACCGTCAAGGCCATCATCAAGCAGCTGAACCTCGACTGGAAATCATTCGAGAAGGAGGTTCGATGAAGTCCTATCGCGTCCAGGTGGAGCAAGGCGATGACGGCTGGTTAGTGGCCATCGGCGTCAATCTCCGCGGCTTGGTCACGCAGGGACGAGATTTCAACGAGCTCGCTCTGATGGTGCGCGACGCGATCGAGGCTCTCACCGAGTCCGATGACTTTACGATTCAGTTACTTGTGCCCGCCAGCATCAGGGTCGGACGCACCAAACCCACCACCAAGGCTACCACGAAGCGCCGACGGAAGGCCGCCTGAGCAGCGTCGTTGGCCGTGCTTTGCAGATTTGGGTTCAGAGCGGTCGGTGGCAGGCGACGACGCTGCGTGACCAACGTGTGAACGCGGGTCAACGAACAGACTCACTCCTCGTGCTCGTCCTCGAACCCGGTCTCTTCGACCTTGACGTCCATTCCAACGACGGGCAGGCGCACCACGCCGCGCTTGGTGTCGTAGCCGCGGTAGATCATCGCGCCCCACCACAACGCGAAGAGGAGAAACAGCAAGCCCGCGATCGGGCGGCTCGAGGGGATCGCCTGGGCGGGGTCGGCCTGCTTTTTGCCGTCGAGCATGGAGACGGCGATGAGTTCTTTGTGGCGGAGTGTGTGCAGGATGATGCCCACGATGTGAGCGCCGATCAGGGCGAGGAGGACGTAGGCGAGGATCTCGTGGAACTCTTTGACCTGCTTGTTGCCCTGGCCGAGCTGGTAGCCGCTGAGGACGGACATGAGCGGCAGGAGCATCATGAGGATGACGACGTAGGCGGCGCCGGGGTTGTGGCCGGCGTGGCGGGTCTCACGCCAGCGCAGGGCGTCGATGAAGTACATCGCGACGGCTTTGGGGCTGAAGAGGAACGACCAGAAGCGGGCGTGACGGGTGCCGACGAAGCCCCACGCGATGCGGAGCACGATGAGCGGGGCGGCGATCAGCGCGAGCACGCTGTGGTAGGGGTACCACGGGCTGGAGTCGTGGACGAGCAGCGAGATCCCCAGCGCGGCGAGGATGAGCAGCGTGAGGAATCCGTGAAAGAGGCGGACGGGAAGATCCCAGATGAGAACGCGGGTCATGTGAAAGCCCTCCGGCCGTGTCCCCGTCCTGTTCCTGTCGGTCATTGTATGAGTGATTGCGCTGCCTCCGGGCGATGCGTGTGGGTGTCGAATGCTGGGGCCCGGAACTTGGTGCCATCAGTCCGCCGGCTCGGCGGCGCGACTGATGCGGGTGGGGCTTGGGCGCGATGGTTCCAAACGCATCAGTCGCGTGGCTCTTAGCAGCCGCGGACTGATGGCACCTTCCATGCGTTGCTTCGGTCATCTCCCCAGTTCCTCTTCCCATTCGGCGATGGTGCGCGGCCAGTCGTCCTTGAGCAGGCGTGAGAGCGAGCGGTCGGCGAGCACCTTGCCGCCGGTCTGGCAGGTGGCGCAGTAGTTGATCTCGTTCTCGGCGTGGACGATGCGCTGGACGGGCGAGTGGCAGATGGGGCAGGGCTGGGCGTACTTGCCGTGGACCGCGAAGTCGGGGCGGAAGGCGGTGATCTCGCCGACGCCGGGGAAGCGGCCGTCGAACTCTTTCTGCAAACGATCGCACCACAGCGAGAGCACGTCGCGGGTGGAGGCATGCAGGCGTGCGACCTCGGCGGCTTCGAGCGCGGAGGTGAGGCGGATGGGGCTGAGGCGTGCGTGGTGCAGGATCTCGTCGGAGTAGGCGTTGCCGATGCCGCTGAAGGCGCGGGGATCGGTGAGGCGTCGCTTGAGGGTGCGGTTCTCGGCTTGCAGCACGCGGCGGAACTCGGCGAGCGTGCAGGTGAGGGGCTCGATGCCGCCGGGATCGTGGGCGGCGAGGGCGTGGCGGCCGCGGACCAGGTGCAGCGAGGCCCGTTTCTTGGGGCTTGCTTCGGTGAAGACCAGCGTGACGATCGCTCCGGGGGCGGATGCGGCGGGGGCGGGATCGGTGTCGGCAGCCTCCGTCTCAAACACGAACGCGGCGAGATCGAGCTTGCCTTTCGGCGCTACTTCGCCGTGCTTCCACAGCAGCCTTCCCGCGATCATGAGGTGGAGAACAAGGAAGAAGTCGTCGGTGAGCGCGAGCACGAGCCGCTTGCCCAGCCGCTCGACGTTGACGACGCGATGGCCTTCCGCCGCTTCGATCGGCGGCTCGAACGTCCGCAGGACGAAGGGGCTTTTGATGCGGACCCGCCGAAGCGTCGCGCCGACCACGCGAGAGCGGAGCGCTCCGCGGAGCAGTTCGATGTCGGGGAGTTCGGGCATCGCGCGTCAGTATCGCAGGACGTGCGAACCCCTGCCGAACGAGTTCGCTCAACGCGTTCTCGGCTTTTCTACGGAGTCTGTTGGCGAAGCATGGGAGACTCGGCGCGTTGTCTCGAAAAACGATTGCACAAACACTAGGTTCTGATAACCTGCCCTCCGGTGACACGCGGAGCCGCGTGGGCGTCTGCGTGGACCTGAGGAGCACAGTTATGAAGAACTCGAAGAAACTGTCGGTCGCCTGTCTCGCCATCGGCTTCGTCGCTGTCGTCGCCACCGCGACGTCGGCCCTGGCCGCCAAGCCCATCGGCGGACGCTGCGGCAGCTTCAACTGCCTCGACGTGTGGCGCCCGGTGATCTGCCCCAACGGTCAGGTCTACAGCAACGACTGCTACGCGGCTCGCGCGTGCCAGACGAACTGCGTCCCCTACGGCGGCAGCGCGATCTGAGTGGACTCGCCTCCGAGGTTCAACTCTCGAGCCGCGTCCGCGGCTCGTTTTCGTTTTTGCGGCGCGATCCCGCGTTCTGTGCCGCGTCTTGGTGTGGTTCTCGCTTCTTGGAATGACTCTGCTCGGGAGGTACACATGAACGCGTTCGCCGGTGGTCTGCGCAAGTCCGTTCGACACGCTCCTCTCACCGCGTCGCTCGCCGCTCCGTTGTTTGCTCTGGCGGGCGCGGCCGTCGCGCAGCCGCTCTCGTGCCTGTCCGACGAGTTCGACAACGCGACGACGCTCAGCAACTGGACCCGGATCGAGCAGGCCGAGGCGTGGCCAAATGACCCGCTGCAGACGTGGAACATCAACACCGCGACGCCGGGCGCGATGACGATGATCCCGCACACGGTGACGTGGTACCGCGACTATCGCGGGCCGCTGGTGTTCAAGCCGGTGACCGGCGACTTTGCGATCACCGCGTCGGTGCGGGCCACCGGGCGCAACGGCGTGTCGGTGCCGTCGGCGCAGTTTTCTCTGGCGGGATTGATGCTGCGCACGCCGCGGGCGATCACGCCGGCGACGTGGACGCCGGGCGGCGAGAACTATGTGTTTCTGTCCACTGGCTACGGGTTCGCGAACCCGTCGCGGTTTCAGTACGAGGTGAAGACGACGATCGACGGCGACTCGCAGCTGGTGCTGTCCGATGCGCCGGGACCGGAGACCATCTTGCAGCTTGTGAAGATCGGGCCGCATGTGATATGTCTGCGTCAGCCGCTCGGCGGCCAGTGGGTGGTGCACGCGCGATATCGGCGCGACGACATGCCCGCGACGGTGCAGGCCGGGCTGGTGTCGTACACGGATTGGCAGAAAGTGTCGATCTTCGATCCGTTCGTGCACAACACGAGCACGCTCCATCCTCCGTTGGCTTCTGGTGTCGTCGATCCGAACCCGTTCGTGCCGTTCAATCCGGATCTGCGGGCGGAGTTCCGCTACGCGCGGTTCGCCGCACCGGTGGTGCCCGCGGCGTTGGTCGGCGCTGATCTCTCGAACCCGGCGGCGGTGTCGGATGCAGAGCTGCTCGCGTTCCTCGGCGGCGCGCTCAACGTCGTCGGCTCGTGCAACACCTGCCCCGCCGATCTCAACGGCGACGGGTTCGTGGACGATGCGGACTTTGTGCTCTTCGCCAGCGCGTACAACATCCTGGATTGCGCCGACGCCGCGATGCCGCCCGGGTGTGCCGCGGACTTGAACGTCGATGCGTTTGTGGACGACGCGGACTTCGTCCTCTTCGCGGCGGCGTACAACGAGTTGCTGTGCCCGTGAAGTGCCACGCCGTGCCACTGACCTTGGCTTTGCAAGGTCAGCGCTCTCCGCCGAGATCAACGCGAACGCACTGACCTCGCAGAGCCGAAGTCGGTGGCACACGGTCGATGCCACGTCCCCTCGACGGATCTGCCAACACAAGTCGTGATTTTTGCCTTGTGCCGCGGGGGCTCTTCGGGGATACTGCTCTCGGGCGGAGGAATCCGCTCGAGGGAGGTCGGTGCATGCTTGGGTGGATGAGAGCTTCGGCGTTGCTGGCGGCGATGTGGATCACCTTGGGCGCGATGGCCCAGCGGTCGACGCCGGTGCAGGTGCTGCATCCATCCGGCGCCGCGGGCGACGAGTTCGGTCACGCGGTCGCCATCGACGGCGACACCATGATTGTGGGAGCGCCGTCAGACTCCGTGGGCACCAATCCCGATCAGGGATCGGCTCACGTGTACCGCTGGAGCGGGTCGGGTTGGGCCTTCGAAGCGACGCTGATCGCCAATGAAGGCGTGGGGTTCGACCGGTTCGGTCGGGCCGTCGCGATCCACGGCGACACGGCGATCGTTGGGTCAGACACGTCGATCTTCGGAACCCAGCTAGCCAACCAAGGTGTTGCATATATCTTCACCCGGGTCGGTTCGACTTGGACGCAAACGGCACGCCTCACGGCGAATGACGCCTCGATGGCCGACAACTTTGGATGGTCGGTCGCCATCTTGAATGACATCGCCATTGTCGGGGCACCATACGACGACTTGGGCACCAACACCGATCAAGGATCCGCGTACGTCTTCACCCGGACGGGCACCACCTGGACCCAGACATCCAAGCTCGTTGCCGCGGTCGGCCAACCCTACCAACGTTTCGGTGCGTCGGTAGCTCTGTCGGACGACACTTTGATTGTCGGTGCGTCGAGCGACTCGGTTCGAGTCTACCGAGAGGGTTCGGCGTACGTCTTTACGCGCACGGGGGTGAACTGGACACAACAGGCTGTACTTATCTCGGATAATGGCACGACTGGCGACGCGTTTGGGGCCACGGTCGATCTCTCGGGCGATACCGTGATCGTGGGAGCCAGCGGTTTCCAAAACAACACTGGAGCGGCGTACATCTTCAGTCGTTCCGGGACGGTGTGGACCCAGCAAGCAAGGCTGCTCGCCGCCGTCAGGGAGGGAAGTGACGTCTTTGGCGCTTCCGTGGCGATCGCGGGCGACACCGCCGTCGTGGGAGCCCCTGGCACCAATCTGGCCCCCGTGCTCAATCAAGGCTCCGTGTACATCTTTACTCGCTCGGGCACAACGTGGACCCAGCAGTGGCAACTGATCGCCCCTGACGCCGCAGAGAACGATGACTTCGGCTCCTGCGTCGCGATCGCGGGCGACATTTGTGTTGTTGGATCGAAGCGAGACGACGTCGGCGCGAACACCGATCAAGGCTCCGCGTGGGTCTTCTCCCGCGTGGGTTCGCGCTGGATCGGCCCGGATCTCCAGTTGTCGGCCTCCGACGGCGCGCTCGACGATCGCTTCGGCACGTCGGTCGCGATCTCCGGTGACACCGCGATCGTCGGGGCTCCCAACGACGACGTGGGTGGCAACGCCAACCAGGGTTCCGCGTACGTCTTTGTTCGTTCCGGGACGACTTGGACGCAGCAAGCGCAGCTCACCGCCACCGGTGGCGCGGCGAACGATTCCTTCGGCTTCTCCGTCGCCGTTTCAGGCAACACCGCGATCGTCGGTGCGTACCTCGACGACGTGGGCGCGAGCGTCGACCGCGGCTCGGCCTACGTCTTCGTCCGCTCGGGAGCGATCTGGACGCAGCAAGCGCAGCTCACCGCTACGGGCGGCGCGACGAGTGACCAGTTTGGGTACGCCGTCAGTATTTCAGGCGACACGGCTCTCATCGGGGCGCCATTTGATGCCGTGGGGGCGAATCTTGGCCAAGGTTCGGCCTACGTCTTCACTCGCTCCGGCACGACCTGGACCCAGCAGGCGCAGCTCAACGCCACGGGCGGTGCGGCGAACGATCTCTTCGGCATCTCGGTCGCGCTCTCGGGCGACACGGCGCTCGTCGGGGCATATCTGGATGACGTGGGTGCGAACGCGAACCAGGGCTCTGCGTATGTCTTCGTCCGCTCGGGGGCGACCTGGAGCCAGCAGGCCCAGCTCACCGCCGCGGGCGGTGCCGTGAACGACAACTTCGGCAACGCGGTGGCGCTCTCGGGCGATACCGCGCTGGTCGGCGCTCGGGCCGACGACGTGAACGGCAAGATCGATCAGGGTTCGGCGTACGTCTTCGTCCGTTCCGGGACGGCTTGGACTCAGCAGGCGCAGCTCACCGCCGCGGACGGCGCGGCGGGCGATCAGTTCGGTTACGCCGTGGGACTCTCCGGCGACGTCGCGATCGTCGGGGCTTCCAGCGACGACATCGGGGCCAACGGCAACCAGGGGTCGGCCTCCGTCTTCGCTCGCTCGGGCACGGCGTGGGCCCAGATCGGGCCGCTCGCCGCGAACGGCGGAGCCGCGAACGACAATTACGGTTGGTCCGTCGCCCTCTCCGGCGACACGGCGATCGTTGGAGTTCCCCGCGACGATGTGGGCGCGAACGCCGACCAAGGCTCGGCGTGGATGTTTGACATCCCGTTCAACGACCTCCCCGTCGTCCAGATGTTGAACACGAGCCTGGTGGCGCCGCAGTTTGATCCCATCCTTGCTGCGGCTTTGAGCGGAAACCAGATCACCGGAACACAGGCCGCGTGGCGTCTGACGTCAAGCCTTGACACGACGGGCCGATCGCTCTCGCTTCTCTCCCGATCGGACCTTCGCATGCCCAGGACTTCGGTGCTGTCGCTGGGGGGCGACTCGTCGCTCATCGCCGATGTGGCCAGACCGATCGAGCTCTATGGCACGCTCGCTTTCCCGGGCTCGGGTTTGCACACGATCAGCTCCGCGGGCTTGACGCTCGGGACGCAGGCAACGCTCACGGCGGGGGCTGGATCCGTGCTGCTCATGCAGTTGAGCGGGTTCGATTGTGCGATTGCCAGCAACACCCGCTTCGATCTGGCGCGAGCGACACTCCAGTTGAAGCCCCGCGGCACGGAACAGACGCTGGAAGTCATGTCGCGGGACATCGGGCCCAACCCCTCCGGCCTCGACCGCACGATCGCCGGCCAGTACCCGATCGGCACGCAGCGGATCGGTCCGTCGAGCGTGCCCGTTCGGCTCGTGGACCTCTACGACAACGACACTCTCGGCCAGAGCGCCCGCGAAGCGATCTACGTTGACACGCTCCAGATCGATGCCGGCTCACGCCTCATCAATCCGTCGTGCAAGATCTACTACAGGACCCTCGTCAACAACGGCACCATCGACGTGCCAGCCAACGTCATCCCGCTGTCGGCAGCGTGCCCGGCCGACCTGAACCGCGACGCCGTGGTCGATGACCTCGACTTCCAGATCTTCTCTCCCGCGTACAACATTCTGGACTGCGGCGATGCGTCCATGCCGTCGGGATGTCCGGCGGACCTGAACCGAGACAACGTCGTCGATGACCTGGACTTCCAGATCTTCGTGGTGGCGTACGACAAGCTGCTGTGCGACTGAGCCATGACACCGCGGCGGTCGGGCATGACCGCCGCGGTGGCGACAGTTGCACGCTGATTGTGGGACGCGTGTTACTTCGCCCCGCTCCAGCGCTGGGCTTCGAACGCGGTGTCGAGCGGGACGCCCGCCAGGTTCTTCACCTGCGTGCTGATGGTCTTCTCGGCGATCACGCCGATGACCTCAAGCGCCTGCCGACGCGAGTACCCAGCGCCGAGGAACGCGGCGAGCTCCTCGTCGCTCACTGCGCCCTTGGTCGCGATCAGCCGGACGGTGAACGCGCGCAAGGACTCGAGCTTTGCGTCCTCGATCGACGCCCCGTGGCGGAGCGCGTTGAGCTCGGATGCCTGGCGCGACATCCCCGATGCGACGGTGCAGTGTCCGGCGACGCAGTACCCGTTCCCCAGCTCCCGCGCCGCGACGATCGCCACCAGGTTCCGCTCGACCGGAGTGAGTTCTCCCGTTGCCAGCGCCTGGTTCAGCTCGGTCACGCCGCGGAGCAACGCGGGCGACTCAGCGATCGTTGCGTTCATGTTGGGCACGAACCCGAACGCTTTCTGGATCGCCTCGAGAATCGCGGCCGAACCCTGCGGCGCCGACTGGGCCGTGTGGATCGCGAAGCCGCGCTCGGTCTTGCCTGCGGCGGCATCGAACACTCCCGCGGCGTGCACACCGGCAACACCCGCCCCGACTGCGCCCGCAGCAACCACCGACGCTGAGACCAACTCAGACAGCTTCTTCATGACTATTCCCTTTCCTTGTTTGTGCCACGCACCACTCGGCGCGGCCAGAGCCCCACACGCACGGAAACAAGCCGCGTGTGATCCGAACGCCGCGATCACACCGGCCGTTGAGAGCAGGCGTTCACACCAGCCGATGCCCGCTGTCCACGTGCAGGACTTCCGCGTTCATCGATGGGTTGCGCATCAGGAACAACGCCGCGTCGGCGAGTTCCTCGGGCGTGGCCAGCGCTCGGGTCGGGATCTTCGTCGCGACCGACTCGAACATGGCCGCCTTGCCCGCGCCGAGAATCGGGTCCCACATCGGGGTGTCGGTCCAGCCGGGGGAGAGGGCGTTGACCCGGATGGGCGCGAGCTCGAGGGCCAGACAGCGGGCCAACTGCTCCGACGCCGCGGTCGCGACGGCCGTCGCCCACGCGCCCGCCACCGGCCGGTCGGTGGAGAGTCCGCCGGTGAGAACGATGGAGCCGCCGGCCTTCATCCGCGGCACTGCGGCACGAACGACATGAGCCGCGGCGTGGACTCTGCCCAACGCCGTCGCGAGCGCGTCGACCGGCCCGTCGCGGAACCCGCCTCCGACAAACGAACCCACCGTCACCAGCAGGTGCGTCGGCGCGTCGATCTCGGCGAAAACCCGAGCCACCGCCGCCGCGTCGAGGGCATCCACACTCCGCGTCGTCAGCCGCCCGCCCAAGCCGTGGGCGCCCGCCGCGCCGCTCAGTGAGTGCAAGCGATCAGGTGAGCGGGCCAACCCGGTCACGTTTGCCCCGGCCTGGAGGGCCGCCAAGGTCGCCGCCCGCCCGATCCCCGAGCTCGCCCCCACCACTACAACGTGCTGACCTTTCATGGAATTCCTTTCATACTGTATAGTCTAAAATAGGAGAAAAAAACTAGCCCGCGAGCACCGCCTCCGCCACCGCGCAGATCTCGGCGGCCTTCTGACGCTGGATGCCCCGACGCCCCTGCAGCGCCAACCCCTGGCCGAGGTTGGCAAAGAACTCGGCCACCGCCCGCTCGTCGATGGATGCGGCCAGCTCGCCACGCTCCTTGCCCCGGGCGATGGCGTCGCGAAACGCCTTCTCGATCCGGCCGTTGTGCTTGTCGCAGATGGCGGCGACTTCCTTGTCCTGGTCGGCGAACTCGATGAGCGAGTTGCAGACCAAACAGCCCTTGAAACCGGATTTGGAGACCCCATCGGCCCAGCCGTTGAGCACCGCCCGGATCGATTCCATCACGGGTCGATCGCGCCCCAGTTCGTCGATCAGCCATTGGAAGCGGGTGTAGCCGTATTGATCGAGGGCTTTGAGGAAGAGCGTCCGCTTGTCGCCAAAGGTGTGGTAGAGGCTCTGACGAACGACGCCGGTCGCTTCGGACAGTTCGTCGATGCTGGCCCGCTCAAAGCCGCGGGCGAGGAACACGACCATGGCCCGTTCGAGGGCATCACCGGCGTCAAAGGTGCGAGGGCGTCCGGCCATAGTTCTAGACTATACATTCTAAAATTGAGTTGTCAAGCCGTTTGTTCGCCGTTGCACGCCACATTCCCGGCGTTGCGTCCGCCACCAGCTTGTTTCGCCCGCTTGTCACCGTGGCGGCTCCCACCTACCATGTCGGCCCACCCCGAAGCGCACGCCCAGGGGAGGGACAACTCGGACCGCGTGTACTACCGCTCCGACCCCACCTGATTGCCTTGGTCTAAAGCCTTGGCGGACAGGCACATGGGCTTCGCCGCCCGGGGTTCCTGGAGCCGCTCGTCTCCCGCTCGTATGGCGGGTTGGCACGGCTCTCGGCGGACGGTGGGAGGTAGATATCGATGGCGAAGAAAGAAGTCACACAGGTTTTCAAGATCATGGCCCCGGGTGGGCAGGCGACGCCTGCGCCACCGCTTGGTCCCGTGCTGGGCTCCAAGGGCGTGAACCCCGGTCAGTTCATCCAGAAGTTCAACGCCGCCACGGCGTCCTTCAAGGGCAAGGTCGTTGGTTGCATCGTCACGGTGTACAACGACAAGAGCTTCGACCTCGAGGTCAAGAGCTCGCCCGCCAGCGTCCTTATTAAGGATGCGGCCAAGGTCGAGAAGGGCTCGGGCGTCCCCAACAAGAACAAGGTCGGTCAGATCACCAAGACCCAGGTCAAGGCGATCGCGGCGACCAAGCAGGCCGACCTCAACGCCGCCAGCGTTGAAGCCGCCATGCGGATCATCGAAGGCACGGCACGCTCCATGGGTGTGACCGTTGTGGAAGGCTAATCAACTCTACAACGAGAAAGGAACACACCCATGCAGTACACCACCAAGCGCACCAAGAACAACAACCCGCTGCGCGTGAAGGACCCGGTTGAACCCGCGGCCGCCATCGCAGCCCTCAAGAAGTTCAAGCCCACCAAGTTCGATCAGACCGTCAACGTCTGCTTCCATCTTGGCATCGACACTGCCCAGGCCGATCAGGCCCTCCGCGGCTCGCTCAGCCTCCCCAAGGGCATCGGCAAGACCAAGAAGGTCATCGCCTTCTGCCAGAGCGACGTCGCCAAGGACGCGCTCGCCAACGGCGCCCTCAAGGCCGGCGGCGAAGAGCTCGTGGCCGAGATCGAGAAGGGCTGGATGGACTTCGACGTCGCCATCGCGTCCCCGGACATGATGCGCGTCGTCTCCAAGCTCGGTAAGGTCCTGGGCCCGAAGGGTCTCATGCCCAGCCCCAAGGCCGGCACCGTGACCACCAACGTCCCCCAGGCCGTCAAGGAATACTCGGCCGGCAAGGTCGAGTACCGGGCCGATAAGGGCGGCAACGTGCACGCGGTGATCGGGAAGATGTCCTTCAAGGACACCGACCTGGTCGAGAACCTCGAGCACTTCATCCGCGCCATCGAGAAGGTCCGCCCCGCGACCGCCAAGGGCGTGTACATCAAGAAGATCACCGTCAGCGGCGTCATGACCCCGGGCGTCCCCGTCCGCTACGTCAACGCCGCCGAGACCGAAGAGTGAACCACCTCGCCGCGGTTTGTGCCGCGGCATGAAAGGAACGTCTTATGTCAAAGACCGTGAAAAACATGATCATGCGCGACTACACGACGCGCATGGGCGAGGTGCAGGAAGCGATGGTCATCGGCGTCCGCGGCCTCAACGCCAAGGACACCCACAAGCTCCGCTCCGGCCTTGCGAAGAAGAAGATCAAGGTCACCGTCGTCCGCAACGCGCTGGCGACCAAGACCCTTGAGAACCACAAGCTCAAGCCGCTGTCCGAGTTCTTCACCGGCAGCACCGCCATCGCCTACGGCGGCTCGTCGATCGTCGAGCTCGCCCGCGAGGTCGTCACGCTGACCAAGGACATGCCCAAGGTCGAGCTGCGTGGCGCGATCCTCGACGGCACCGTCTTCAAGGGCAAGGACGGCGTCAAGCAGCTGTCCGAGTTCCCCACCAAGGACGAGGCGATCGGCAAGATCGTCACCCTCATCCTCAGCCCCGGCAAGAAGCTCGCCGGTCAGATCCTGGGCCCCGGCCGCAACGTCGGCGGGTTGGTCAAGGCCATCGAGACCAAGCTCGAAAAGGGCGAGGCGATCGCGAAGATTGCCTGAGCAAATCCATCGAGCAACCGTGCTCGAGACAACCCGAGACTCAACCACACCGCGGGGCTCCAAGCCCCGCGGTTTTTTCTTGGACCCATGGCTCAGTGTGGCATCCGGGGGAGGGGCCTTCCAGGCCCCGCGCCTTTGCTTCATGGTCTTCGCATCACATCGACCGCTTCGGCGTTAGCCTCTTCGCATGGCCGAGCACAACGACCCTTCGCCCACCCCCACCCCCGCCTTCACAGCGTCCGCTCCGCGCGGCGCACTGCTGCCAACGGTGCTGAGCCTCGGGCTTGTGGTGTTGCTCGCCATCGCGGCCCGTGCTGTTCGGCTCTTCTCCCATCTCTACCCGCCGGGCGTTGACGCGGGGTATTACCCGTTGCAATCCCGTGGGCTCCTCGAGAACGGCACGATTCCCTACAAGGACCTGCCGCTGATGTTCTACGTGAACGCCGGGGTCGCCAAAGTGGCGACGGCGGTGCGCGGGTTTGATCTGGATGCCGCCACGCTGTGGGCTTCCAAGGCGGTTGATGCCTTCTGTCAGCCTTGGGCGGCGGTGCCGCTGGCGATGCTGGGCGTCGGCTTGCTGCGGCGGCGCGAGAAGGCCGCGAACGCGGTGATCGTCGCCATCGCGTCGGCGTGCGTGGGCGTCCTGAGCTTTCCGATCCTGCGGATGATCGGCGACTTCGAGAAGAACTCGCTGGGGCTGGTGTGGATGGCGGCGGCGGCGTGTGGTGCGTGGAGGGTGATGTCGGATGTGGGATGGCGGATGTCGGACGGACAAGACAATCGCACCGACGCTTCGGGCATTCCTGCACATCGGACATCCCGCATCCGACATCCGATCTTCCCTGCGCTCGTATTGGTCGTCTCGCTGCTGCTGGCCGCGTTGACGCACATCGGAGCGTTTGGGGTCACCGTGGTTCTGGTCGCGGGCGCGTTCGGGCACTTTGTGATGACACGATTCTCGAGGCGTGCCGTCGTTCTTGCGGCGGTGGCGGCCGCGATCTCCGGCGTGGCGCTGTTGGGTATCGTCTACACCGTCGCGCCGCAGAAGGCTCAGGGGCTGGTGCAGGGCGCGGGGAAGATGTTCACCAGCGGCGACCGCCCCAACACGCGGCCGGCGTTCTCTTCGAATGGGCCCAATCCGCCGCGAGAGGATGCGCCGGCGTCGAGCGATCGGCCCGCGCGGCCGGATGGTCAGCGCGGAGCGGGTGGGCAGCGCGGCCCCGGCGGGCCCGGTGATTTCGGAATGGTCCTGCCGCGGGTTGGATTGTGGATCATCGCGCTGGGCTTCTGCTTCGCGGCGTGGCGGTGCGTGCGTCGCCGCGGCGCCGACGCGTCGATCGTGGTGGGCGCGAGTCTCGTGCTCGCGCTGGTTTCGTTCCCGTTGCTGCAAGGCCAGTACGCCCAGCGGTTGTCGCTGATGGCCCCGATCGCGCTGGTGATCCCGCTCGCGGCGTTGATCGCGGCGGGGCTGGAGAGCACTCGCACGGTCGCGCGGCTCGGTGCCACGGGCCTGGCTTCCATCATCACGCTCGCTTGCGTCGCCTCCGCCGCCCCACTGCTCGCTGGAGGCGGGCGCGACGGGCCCGGGGGGCAGATCGTCCTCGACGCCGCCGCGCCGGAGTTGTTCGCGCTCCGCGGCAAAGTCCCGACGGACGGCAGCGCTGTCGTGCTCGCGCGTCACGGCCTGCAGTGGTGGGCCGGGTACTTCCTGAAGACACCGGTTCGTGAGGAGCACGCGACCGCGGAGCAGCTTGAGAAGTACACCCGCGTGTTCATACTCAATGAGAAGCCCGCGGCACGCCCGACGCCGCCGCGGCGTGGTCCGAATGATCGAGCCGGCGACCAACGCCGCGAGCCGCCTTCGCCGATGGGCGAGTCGATCCCGCTGCCCGCCGACGCGGTGATGATCCACGACGGGATGTACTACACGCTGCACGAATCGGTCAAGAGCCGAAAGTGATTTACCCACTTTCATCGCATTCATCTATTATTGTCGAATTGTCTTCAGGCTCGCGGAAACGATCTCCCACGCTAGGGGTGAGGTCTACACAAATCTATTGTTCTCAAGAATCGCTCATTAGCAGATGCATTCGGGAGCTTCTTGGAAATATCAACCAACAACTCGAATGCCTTATCTAATTCTCCAGCGATTATATGAGATTCCGCTAATTTGATTCGGGTTGACAGTCTCTGAGACACATAAGAATTCTGCTGAGATTCCGCAAGCGAATCCCACAAGTCTTGAAATCGTTGATCTAATTCGGTAACAACACGAAGAGATGCGGCTGGGTCAAGGCCCTTCAGCAACACCGCCGCATTATTGCCAACAGATAAGATGCTGGCAACATCTCGATGTTTTGCAGTATCCCACAGCAACAAGAATTCATGCGCCTTGCCGGGGTCGTGATCTGAGTACATCAGTTCAATTATCTTTGCATGAATCTCGACGTCACGACCTGTGGCGGCACCAAAATCGGGAACATTTTGCAAAAGAGAACGAAGAGTCTCCACAGAAGCCCCGCGATCACCACTACGCTCGGCGAGCATACTCTTGAACTCATACCAAGCTCCTGCTCGCTCATGGTCCGTATTCGACACGGGCAGGGAAGGCGCCTCCCGACAAACATCGAACGCTTCTTTCCATCGTTTCTGTTCGGCAAGCAATGCGGCTAAGTCGTACTCGGCCAGTGATACAGAGTTCTTTTGAATCTCCCCCGCAACCAATAACTTGCGAGCCACCACGACTCTCTCGTTGAGAAGTCTCTCGGCTACAAGCAGATTGCCGTCACCTCTCGCTCGTTCCGCGAGAACACGAAGGGCATCCTCTTTGACAAAATCATCCGGTCCCGCCGCCAACTGATTCGCGATCCGTTCGAAGCCTTCCCGGCGAACGTCGCGACGGAAAACACCCCACAACTCATGGACTCGTTGCCGTGCGAGTAAATCGCCGGAATCAAACGATCGCATGATGGCCTCGCACACATTCTCCGCGGCTTCGCCACGTTGCGACTCATCAAGGCGAGCGATGCTTCGAATCAGTTCATTGAACTCGTCTCGGCTTCGGCTGGTCCCAAGCGTTCGCTGAAGGTCGAGCTGCGGATTGAGGAGTTCAGCTGCGCCAAGCCTCCCTGGCCTGTTGAATTCAGCGATCGGTTGACTCGAAGCAATAAAAAGTCTAAACAGAACAATGCCTATTGCGCACGAAAGTGAGGTGAGTACAATAACTTTCTTCGTATGCATGCGCATCGTGATGCCGTTATTTTGAATAGATGTTATTCTGGACACGTTTGAGGATAAGTGCATTCTTGAATCTGCGTTCGTTCCACTGTTCCGCTCTTGTTCACGAGTTTTTCACCGTTTCCAGGGAAGCGCTCTCGTTCTACAAATCGGATGTGAACTTGCGTACCACCGTAGCAGTTCGCCCTCCACTCAATTTCATCGCCCACGGGTAAGTACCCTGATGCCCTGTGAATTTCTTTGAACCCCGACCAGACGGCTTGCCAACACGGCCACACCTTCGTATCAACGCCCAAATCGACTTCCTGTGTTTCGGTTGTCTCGACGCTTCCGGACCACGCTTTTTGGAAGCTGATCTTGCCGCTGACCGCAGAATGGATCGTTCCGCCAACCTCGAATCCAAAGGACGTAGATTTGGTGACAATTGTTTTGTCGATCCGCGTTGTTTTTGCTGGTCCCATTCGCCGCTGGAGGGTGAACGCAGAAAGAACCAAACACGAGATAGCCGGATTGCCGTTATATTTGTTTGTCAGGACATCGCCGTCGAGGTCTTCGCGATCCTTGCGATCCGTTGTGAATACGAACTCTTGCGCAACGCCGTATCTGGTCGTGCGATACACCCATTCAGTCCCGCACGGAGTTGGTGAGATCGGAGGTTCCAAGTAGTCGTCAGGCGGCAACTCGCCGCCCTCGACTGGGCGGCCCAAGACGCTCACCCCGTTGTCGAGGAACAACGTGCTTGCGACAACAAAAGAGGCAAGGTACGGAACTCGTGCGGCTGTGGATTGAGTGCTCTGTTTCATAGCCACAAGTTACAACTTTCGACCAATCTTCGCAAGCGCCGAAATCCGACGTCGTGAAAAAAATAATCAACACGGCCGGAAACGGCATGCGTACCCTTGGGTCGGTCATTGAACGAATCCAGATCCAACGAATGCCAGATCTTCTGGAATTCTGCTTCCACCGCGTCTCCCGTCCGGTAAACTCCCGATGTGCCTCGCCGCGCCTTCACCCTCATCGAACTCCTGATCGTCATCGCGATCATCGCCCTCCTGCTCGGCCTCGCCCTCCCCGCCCTCCGCGGCGCCCGCACCACGGCCCAGACCTTGAAGTGCCTCATCAACATGAAGGCCTTCGCCGACGCCACCACGGGCTACGCGATGGACTACAAGGACCAGGTCTTCCCCGCGCTCCCGCGCACCAAGTGGCCCAACGGCACCCGCGTCTGGCCCGGCGACGGCATCCCCGAGATCCCCAAAGCCTCTATCTGGGCCCAGGACGTCAAAGGCCGCAAACGGATCCCCGGCCTCCTCTGGCCCTACCTCGCCAACAACCAAAACGTCGGCGAGTGCCCCAGCAACAAACGCCGCAGCAGCACAGGCAGCGAACAGGAGAACGTCTGGTTCTCCTCCACCGGCGTCGACTTCGACTACACCTTCTTCGACGAGGTCGAAGGCACCAGGCTCGGCTGCCAAACCTCCATCGCCTACATCCCGCCCCGCGCCGACGCAACCCAGTTCAACCTTCGCGCCAACGCCGCCGTCACCCTCACCCGGATGCGCAACATCCCCGTCTTCGTCGAAGAGAACACCAAGTTCAACAACGAGAAGTCGCGCGACGGGATGTGGGGCAACGAGGATCAGCTCGCGACGCGGCACGGCGGGAACCTGCGAAACGGCACGAACGGCCGCGGCTCGCACATCGCCTGGCTCGACGGATCCGCGTCGCTGTTTGTGCCGCCCGGGGATCTGCGCGAGGACATCGAGGACGGCAAGGACTTCAAGGCTTTGTACATCTACGTCTCGCGCAGCAACCGCGACAACGAGTGGTTTGCTCTGTCCGACATGGCGGGGCGTTACCCGGCGAACAAGCCGAGCTGGATCATGCCGTATGGGTTTTTGAATGCGCCGAAGCCGTGAGGAACGGGCATTCGGCGCTGGGCATTCGGCACTGGGAAAAGGCATCAGCGTTTCGGGGCGTCATCGGAGTGACGCGGCGTCATGCCTGATCCCGTGCGTCGTGCCGAGTGCCGGTTGCCGAATCCTCAGGCCTCCTCTCCTACCATCGCCTCCCGCGGCTGCCCGCTGTTTCCGCCGCGGTTTGGAGGCTCGCTGATGCCCTGGATTTCCGTCAAAGACGCCCTCAAGGCCGCCCCCGGCACCACTGTCACCATCAAGGGTTGGGTCCGCACCCGCCGCGACTCCAAGGCCGACGGCGGCCTCTCCTTCCTCGCCCTCCACGACGGCACCTGCTTCGACACCATCCAGATCGTCGCCAAGGGCAACCTCTCCAACTACGCCAGCGAAGTCGCCAAGCTCACGACCCACTGCGCCGTCGAGGCCACCGGCGTCATCGTCCAGAACCCCAAGGGCGGCAACGAGATCAGCGCCGACGCTTCCAGCGGCGAAGTGAAAGTCGTCGGCTGGGTTGATGATCCCGATCACTACCCGATCCAGCCCAAGCCCCACTCCTTCGAGTTCCTGCGCGAGCTGGCCCACCTCCGCGTCCGCACCAACACCTTCGGCGCCGTCGCCCGCGTCCGCCACACGCTGAGCATGGCGATCCACCGCTTCTACGACCAGCGCGGCTTCTTCTACGTGCACACCCCGATCATCACCGGCAGCGACTGCGAAGGCGCGGGGCAGATGTTCCGCGTCAGCACGCTCGACTTCCTCAACATGCCGCGGGTGAAGGCCGAGGGCGCAAAGGTGGCGGAGCCGAACGCTCCCATCGACTTCGCGCCCGATTTCTTCGGCAAGGAAACCCATCTGACCGTCAGCGGCCAGCTCAACGTCGAGACCTACGCCTGCGCACTCTCGCGCGTCTACACCTTCGGCCCGACCTTCCGCGCCGAGAACAGCAACACCAGCCGCCACCTCGCCGAGTTCTGGATGATCGAGCCCGAGATCGCATTCGCCAACCTGCAGGACGACGCGAAGCTCGCCGAGGACTTCATCAAGTTCCTCATCCAGACCATGCTCAACGAACGCGCCGACGACATGAAGTTCTTCGACGAGCGCATCGAGAAGGGCCTTTTGACCCGCCTCAAGGAAGTGCTCGACAAGCCCTTCCGCCATCTGCCCTACACCGACGGCATCAAGATCCTCAAGGAAGCGATCGCCAGCGGCAAGGCCAAGTTCGAGTACCCCATCGAGTGGGGCAAGGACCTGCAGTCCGAGCACGAGCGTTACCTCACCGAGCAGCACTTCAAGCAGCCGGTGGTGCTGATGAACTACCCCAAGCAGATCAAGGCGTTCTACATGCGCGAGAACGACCCCGGCACCGACGGTGCCCCCGGCGCGACCGTGGCGGCGATGGACGTGCTGGTGCCGCAGGTCGGCGAGATCATCGGCGGCAGCCAACGCGAAGAGAGGTTGGATAAGTTGGATGCCCGCATCGAAGAGATGGGCCTGCCGATCAAGGAATACTGGTGGTACCGAGACCTACGCCGCTACGGCACCGTGCCGCACGCGGGGTTTGGGTTAGGGTTTGAGCGTGCGATGATGTTCCTCACGGGCATGCAGAACGTGCGAGACGTGATCCCTTTCCCGCGGGCGCCGAAGCAGTGTGAGTTCTAATCCCGGGCAGACGGTTGTCACGCCGAACGACCCAGTGAATGGAACGAGACATGCCTCCCACGCCGCCACCACGACCGCGAAAGCTCAAGGGGCTCCTCGGGATTGGAGCAGGACTCGTTGCGCTGCTGATTGTGTACGACGCGACTGTGACCAGGATGCCGCCGGACGCACTCACGAGATCCCGAATGATCGCGATCGAGCGTGGCGTCACGCAGTACTTCGCCGCGTATCGAGCTCTCCCCACGGATCTAGATGGCTTCGTGGGAACGGAAGCGAGCGATCCTCGGAATCGTCGTGACGCATGGGGTTCGTCGATCGAGTACCGCGTGAACGGGACGAAGGTAACGCTTGCAAGCCCGGGCCCGGACGGAGCGAGGGGGAGCGGCGGGGACGACATCGTTCGGACGTTTGACGCCGCTGACTCGCGGTGACGGCGGGCGCCGCGGCTTTCTCTTGATGGCCCATAACTACCCGCTCCTCTGGGCAGATGGACACGGAAGTCGTCTTGAGGCGGCGGCATCCCTGACGACGCACCGCGCCCAGCGACACCTCATTATCATGTAACGCTGCTCGCTCAGATCACACCTAGCCAGTCGGAGAAACCCCATGCTCACCCGCACCGGCGACCTCCTCTCGCTCGCTCTCGCGGGCGAGTTTGACGTCATCGTCCATGGCTGCAACTGCCACTGCACCTTTGGCCGAGGCATCGCCGCCGCCATCCGCCGCCAATTCCCCGAAGCCGCGGAAGCCGACCTTGCGACCGCCAAAAGCGACCGCACCAAGCTCGGCACGATCTCCACGGCCCGCATCGTTCGTCCCACCGCCAAGTTCACGATCGTCAACGCCTACACCCAGTTCGACTACCACGGCCCGGGCGTGCTTGCGGACTACGACGCGATCCGGACGGCATTCCGGCTCGTGAAGATGCGGTTCGCCGGCCACCGGATCGCGTATCCGAAGCTGGGTGCCGGACTCGCCAAAGGCGATTGGTCGACGATCGCGACCATCATCGATGAGGAGCTGGCTGGCGAAACGCACACACTTGTGATGCTGCCGGAATGAACACAGGTGAACCGATCAGGCAGTGACGTGCCAACAGGCAGGTGGCCCAATCACGCGGTGATCGTGCTCGGTCGCGTCTTCGTGTCCATCTCGCCCAACGCCGTGTCCGACCCCCAATCACGACCACGGCCTCCGAGCAGGCCGTGGTCGTGGTACCCGAATGCGTGGGCTCGGGGGTCGTGAGCCGATCCACCCCTCCTTCAGCCCGCTGCTCTCCTTCGCCGCAGAACGGTGGTGGCGCCCGCCGCGGCGAGCATCAGCCCGGCCGGTGCAGGGATCGTTGCGAAGAACGACCCGCCCTCACCGGCGTCGACCGCGATCGAGTAATTACCAGCGGACAGCCACACGTCGAGTGACTGGCCGTTCGCGATGTCGAATGAGGCGGCGCCGCGGAGCGACACGGTGCCGCCGCCGGTCACGCGTGCCGAGAAGAGGAAGCTGGTCGTGTTGGTGAACGAGACATTGGCCCAGGAGTGAGCCTCACTCGAACCGATCACTTTGTTGCTCGCCGAGCCGCTGATCGTGCCCGGGTTGCCGAACTCGACCCAGCCGCCGGGGGAAGGCGGATCCCAATCCCAATGCAGATTGGTGAACGAGGCCGAGAGGCTGGCACTGGCGGTCCCATTAACCACATAGGCCCCACCCGCCCCCGCCCCCCAAGTCATCGATGTGGTTTCCCAGTGGTCTTGCGGCTATTGCGTGATCGGATCTGTGTAGACCCAGTAGTAGCTCGCCGACGTCCCGCCGCTGCCGCCGTTGATGCGCAGTGACGATCCGGGGTACGGTGTTGCGATTGCTGGGCCGGCGGCACGAACGGCGATCGCGATCGACAAGGCCCGCATGATGCTCTTCGCTTTCATGGCATCCTCCTAGGAAGAAGCGGCGCTGAGCGAGGCCGCATCCCGATGCGTTTCCGGGGAGCGCCTGCATCATCCAATTGCATCAACGACCCGAGTCAAGACAAATCGAGCTTCACGCGGTCAGATGAGACCACGGCGCAGCGGGCGCTCGTCGTTCATTCATCGCCCGTTCGTCTCGTACGCGGCGAGCGGGCAGCGAACGTCGCCGTCGGTACACTTCTCGCCGTGACCGTTGATCCAGCCTCCATCCCCGCCCCGTGGCGTCCCCTCGGCGTGAGCGACAGCTGGGGCCGCCCGATGTATCTCGCCCGCGTCCCCACCATCGACGCGGCGATGGACCTGCCGCTGCCGGAGCTTGCCAGCGGCACACCACGCGGCTGGTTCAAGCTCTTTCTCGCCAGCGAGGTGCCGCAGCACAAAGACGACCGTGCGTACGACGTTGCGCTGCGGTTCACGCTTGCCGGGTGCTGCTACATGTGCGCATGGGGCGCGAGTTGCTCGGAGTGGCACGACACGTTTGATGACTCCGTCGTGATGCCACAAGTCGACGGCACGCCGTCTCTGCCGTTCCCGGATGACGAGGCCCATCACTTGATGACCAGTTGGTTCGAGCGCGACTCCCTCGACGAATCCCGTTGGTTCTTCGCCGCCAATGCCGATCCGACCGAAGGCTTCCGGCACAACTGTACCGTCTGCCTCGTGCTCGTCATCGGCGGCACCGACTTCGCCACCACGGTCGAAGCCTCCTGCCTCCGCGGCGTCGAGAATCCTGATGACTCGCCATGATTCCCCGACGGCAGGTGGCACCACCCACGCCCCGTGCCACCACTCGTTGCTCTGAACGAGTGGTGTGATTCGCTTCCCGATCACAACCCGCGCCCCTTCACCCCCCCACCACCCACCCCAAGAAGCCCACGGGCCCCAGCCCGTGGGCTCTTGCCTTCCGCCCGCGCACAACCCCGTCGTTGTGCGCCAATCCGTGACGCTGCCAGAAGATTGTCACACGGAACACCGCTCACTCTGTTGAACCATCTCCTCGATCCGTGAGACAATCCCCATCGCACGCCAGCGACGACGCAGAATCGTGTCGCTCGCGCAGCGCGAAAATCTGACGCACCCTGCAGAATCGCAGGACACCTTCCGGGGGACACCGTGGCGGACCGCATCGACATCTTCAATCCCACGCCGCCGCAGGCCCAACTCCTGCTCGACCTCCTCCAGCGCGCCGACTGCTCGATCGATGACATCGCCCAGGCCCTCCGCACCTCCGTCGCCGCGTTGACCGTGTATCTCGCCAGCGACGACGCGATCGAGATCCTCGCCCAGGCCGAACTCGCGAACGCCCGCCGCGGCCGTCTCGCCGCCACCGCCCAGCTCGACAAGTGCGCCCACGCGCTGTCCCTCATCCTCGACGGCTACATCAACGACACCACCAACGCCGTCCGCCGCGACACGCCAAAGAACCGCCGCGAAGATCTCATCCATCAAGAGTCCGCCCGCCGCGCCGCCACCCAGCTCTTCAAGATCGCCAACTTCACGCCGCGCATCGTCACGTCGCAACTCACAACGAACCCCACGCGCAAGCGTGGGGCCACCCCCGCGCCCATCACCACAGCCGCTAACCCCACACCCCCCGCACCCCTCGCGCCCCTCCTCGCCCCGCTCCATTGGGGAGAGGTGGCCGAGTCCCGCCTTGAAGGTGGGAGGCTGGCAAGGCACCGAGACGCAACCGAACTGCAACCCGCGTCGATCAACGCGCAACCCAACAAACCGCACAACGCCCCAAACTCTCCCGAAACCCCCGCACCAATCCCGAATCCAACCGCTCCCACCAGGAGCGATCCATGTCCGACTCATCCGCCAGCCCCAACCCCAACCCCGACCTCAATCTCGACCTCATCCTCAACATCTTCTCCGGCACACTCCAGCAAGTCTCCGACGCCGTCGCCGACATCCCCGACTCCCGACTCGCCGAGCAGCCCGCAGGCCTCGTCAACCATCCTGCCTGGACACTCTCGCACCTCAACACCGCGGCCGGATTCATCATTCAGCTCCTCGGCGGCACCGACTCCATCCCATCCCCCGACGAAGCCAAGTCCTTCGGCCCGGGATCCACGCCCGCCGCCGATCGCGCCCTCTATCGCTCCAAGTCCGATCTGCTCGCTCAGCTGAGCCACCGCCACGCGCTCGCCGAAGCGATCGTGCGCGAACGCCACGCCGCCCACTTCCCCCGCGAAACCCCGCCGCAGCTCCGCAACTTCGCCCCCACCATCGGCCGCATCGTCGTCTACCTGCTCGCCACCCACGAGTCCTACCACCTCGGCCAGCTCCGCCAGTGGCGCCGTGCCGCAGGCTTCGTCAACAAGTGACAACTCCCGCCGACCCCAGGCCAAGGACAGGCTCGCCCGCCTTTACGCCACGCGGTGTCGGGCACCATCTGCTTGCCTGAAGCCAACCCGCGCGAGGAGGCCAGAACACGGATTCACTTCGCGGGTCGCGACTCGTTGTTGGCTTCCACGATGGTGTTGTCGACGAGGCCGCCTTGTTCATCGCAGGGGACGTCGAAGGTGTAGCCGCCGGCCACGCGGACGCGGTTGCCCAGGACAAACGGCGCGGTGTTGCGGGGGAAGATTCGACCGCCGCCGTCGATGAGGACCACCGGGCTGCAGTCCACCCAGGTGCCCAGGTAACCCTCGACGATGACGCCGATGCGAGTCTGGTTGTTGGAGAGCGTCACCGTGTTCGGGCCCTGCGAGGCCAGTTCACCCGCGACGTAGACCAGCGAGCCCGACGGGTTGAAGAGCGGATCGCCGGTGTACTCGACGTTGATGACGGCTCCGTCTTCGAGGTTGATCACGGTCTTGGTCGGGATGTCGAGGTAGCCCAGCGCGGTGTAGGACGGACCAACGCGGCTGAGGCGGATGTTGTTCGCGGGCTTGGCCTCGCCGTAGTCATAATCGTCGGGGCCGCGGCCGCGGAGATAGACCTTGGACCCGACGGGCACGTTCGCGAGCGCGGCGGCGGTGAACAGCGGCTGGAGGATCAGCGTGTCGCCATCGAACGCGACGCCATTAGCGGTCGCGACCACGCGCCCGGAGGCGTTGAACGCGGGGCGGGCGGTGACGGAGGTGAGCGGGATGACGCCGCCGTCGATCTTGCCGCGGATGCCCTCGACAAAGACGTAGGTTCCGACCAGCGTGGAGTACGTGGGCAGGTTGCCGGTGCGGTCGAGCGAATAGACCACGCCCGCGTCGGACTTGAAGCGCAGGTGTCCGGGCGTGAGATCGGTCACGCGGCCGAAATCGGAGAACGCCGGGCCGATGACGGTGTTGTCGATGCGTGCGGTGCTGCGGGATGGGAAGGTGACGATGCCCTGCACGTAGACCCGCGCGCCGGCGCGAAACGGGCCGGAGTTCTGGAGCAGGAAGGTGCGGCCGTCGTCGGTCTGCAGACGCAGCCCGCCGACGCCCGAGACCAACGTGCCGACGCCGGCAAATGCCGGCTGAATTGACGACACGGTGACCCGCGGGCCGCCGGTGTTGAAGCAGAAACCGGATGTTGTGTCGTCGTAGGAGCCGCTGACGTGGACGCGATCGCCGGGAGTGAACGTCTGCAGGGTGTTGAGGAGATAGGTGCTGCCGTTGTCGGCCTCGAAGGTAATGCAGTAGCCGCCGAGCCCTTCGACAATCACGCCCTGGGTCGAGATGTTGACGATGGCGGCATCGGCCGACGCGGGGCCGAACGTGGCACCGAGCGTGGCGCCGAGAGCCGCAACACACAGCGTGCGCTTCGCAGCGCCGAAGAGACGGGTGAGCATGTTGTCCTCCGATCGAGTTGCTACCGATGAGCGAACCGGCGTCGCTGCGCGGCGTCGGTTCAGGACTGCCTCTGAGCCGAGCATACTCGCTTCGCGCGGCATTGCAAGCGCGGCGCGGCCGGCACAAGGCACCTTTCGGTTCGCCCGGGCCACTTGTCGCTCAAGTAGAATCCCCGGTATGAACCCCGGCTCCCGAACTCCCGTTGCTGTCCTCGTCGCGTGCTGCGTCGTGTTCGGCGTGCTGATTCTCTTGCTCGTGAAGCAGAACCGGGAGCTCAAGGCCGACATCTCGTTGCTGCAGAGCCGGCTGAACGACGCGACGATCAACAAGGGCGAGAAGACGGGCTACGGGCCGTCGCTGCAGGTGGGCGAGAGCGTGAGTGGTCTGCAGCTGGTGCGTCCGGATCGCAGCGCGACGCCGCTGGCGTTCCCGCACGACGGGCCGACGATGCTGTTCATGCTCGGCCGCCACTGCGGCTACTGCGAGCAGGCGGTGCCGATCTACGACGACATCCTGCGCGAGCACGTAGCGGGCATCGCGCCGACCAAGCTGCGGGTGGTGGGTGTGATCGCTGATGCGCCGCCGCCGGACGATCGGAGCGAGAAGGGCAACGCCGCGTGGGCGGACGCGTTCACCAAGGCGGGCAAGTTCATCCCGCCGTTCGCCGTGCCCGATGGGGCCAAGACGTGGCTCTTGAAAGTGAACTCCACTCCGGCGGCGGTGCTGCTGGACGGCCAAGGCAAGGTGCTGGGGATGTGGCGGGGCGAGGTGACCAAGGAGCGGGCCGACGAGATGCGGGCGGCGCTGGTCGAGGCGCTGGCCGTGAAGTGAGGATGAAATGAAAACCGCGGGGTGTGCCCCGCGGCTTGTGGTGGATCGAGTCTGAACTTCGCGGGCGACGTGACCGGCCAGAGGCCGGTCCCACTGATGGCCGACCGGCCGGAGGCCGGTCCCACTGAGCGTTAGCGTCCGTACCGCCGCACGACGGCCTTCACCACGCCCTGCACCTGGCAGAAGCGGACGCGGATGGGCTCGAAGTTCGGGTTGGCGGGCTGGAGGCGGATGTGGTCGTCTTCCTTGAAGAAGGTCTTCAGGGTCGTCGAGCCGTCGGGCAGCAGAGCCACGACGCGGTCGCCGTTCTGGGCGACCTGGGTGCGCTCGATGAGGACGAAGTCGCCGTCGAGGATGCCCTCGTCACGCATCGAGTCGCCTTCGACCTTCAGGGCGAAGGTGCTTTCCTGGCCCTTTTGGGTCTTGGCGACGAGCATGTCGGCGAGGTCGATCTCGTCGACGTTCTCGACCCGCTCGATGGGGTGGCCGGCGGCGATGCGGCCGACGAGCGGGAAGCGGAGGGGGCGGGCCTCGTCGGGAACGGCGATGCCGTCAGCGATCGACAAAGAGCGAGCCTTGTTGGGCTCGCGGACCAACGCGCCCTTCTTGATAAGGGCTTCGACGTGCTCGAAGACCGTCACCTTGCTGACGCCGATTTCGTCGGCCAGCTCTTGCATCGTCGGGGAATAGCCCCGACGAACCCGCCAGTCGCGGATAAGTTGGAGAATGCGGAGCTGCTTGGGCGTCAAGTTCAGATTCATGGTTCAAACCTCCAGGCCGCGAACCGTTGGAAGGTGCGGCGTTGATCCACTGCGTTGATTCCCCACTGAACCCACCACGAGAGAAAGCGGGGTCGGCGGGCTGCGAGACGAAGGAAGGCGAATCTCCGGTGGCGCGGGCGGGGCCCGATGCCGGCTTGAGCTCGGCCAGGACGCCGTCTTTGGCCAGGGCGAATTTGCCCACCCGGGCAAGCACGGGGCCGAGTTCGTCCAGAGCCCGAACGGCGAGACACCACGCCGCCAGGAGTCTGGAACGCTGCACGTTGGAGCCGTCCGTGTTCGAGGACTGCGGGGATCCTCCGCCGCAGGATTCGGGGTCCGGCTCGAGTGCGCGATCGTGGGTACCGAGGCCCGAGGCACCGACCAAGCGAAGGTCGGGTCTGGAGCTGTCGCGGTTCGGGCGACGATCGGCGGCGTCGAGCTGGACACGCCGAAGACTGGTGGTTCCATTGCGGCGCGGCTGGTAGTCCGCGACGTAATCCCCACCGGGACCGAATCGAAGGATAGGCGAGAAGGCGGGTTCCATCGTGCAGTCTTTGTCGGCGAGCGGGCCCGAAACCGATCAGATTTCTTTCACTTTGTTTGGTACAAGGTAAGTGATCGCACGCCTTGTGTCAAGGGTGTCTCCATGGAATCGTGGCAGAAATGACAGGATCTCCACCGCGAAAAGCGGGTTTTTGGGCTTCGAGCCGCGACCTTATAGGACGTCGAACCGCCGCTACCGCTTCCGCGCGAAACGCGAGCCGTGGCGGGTCACGCGTCCGGCGATCTCCAGTAAGGTCAGGTGCGAGCGGAGTTTGACGATGTCGATGCCGGTGGCGGCGGCGAGCTCGTCGGCGGTGCGCTCGGTGTCGAGCGCTTCGAGAATGGGCGCGTGCTCCGCGGCCGCGAGTGTCGGCGCGGTGCTGGAGCGCGCCGTTTCGCGCGCCGGACTGTTCTTGTTGGGGTCGGTTGGTTTGGTCGGTGTTGCACCGAACAGATTCGGGGCGGATTCGTTCGGGTCGTTGTCGTGGAGCGCGAGCGGCGCGAAGCGCGCGGCGTGGGTGCCGGCGTGTTGATGTCGGGCGGCGGATTCGAGGACGGCGATGACGTCGCCGGGCTCGGTGACGAGGGCGCCGCCACCGGACTTGATGAGGTCGTTGCCACCTTCGGACGACGGCGAGTCCACGCGACCGGGGACGACGCAGACCTCGCGGCCGTGTTCCTCGGCGGCGATCTTGGCGGTGATGAGCGCGCCGGACTTGCGGGCGGCTTCGATCACGAGCACGCCCAAGGAGAGGCCGGAGATGATGCGGTTGCGGCGGGGGAAGTTTCGCGAGTCGGGCGGCGTGTCGATGGGGAGTTCGGAGAGGAGTGCCCCGGGGGTTGCGGCGATGACTTCACCGGCGGCATTGGTCTGAGCGGGGGCACAGATGCGTTCGAAAAGCTCTTGGTTCTCAGGGGGATAGGTGTGACCGAGGCCGCAGCCCATGACGGCGATGGTGCGGCCCTGGTGCATGAGGGCGGCGCGGTGGGCGGCGGTGTCGATGCCGCGAGCGCCGCCGCTGATGATGACCAGGCCGCTGCGGGCGAGGGCGGCGGCGAAGCGGGTGGTTTGCTCGAGGCCGTAGGTCGTGCAGGTGCGGCTGCCGACGATGCCGACACCAAAGCCGGGTGACGCACCCGCGACGGCATCGAGCGAACCCTTGTAGTAGAGGATCGGTGGCGCGTCGGGGATCTCGCGGAGCAGGGCGGGGTAGCCGGGGTCGTGGATGCCGACGAGGCGGATGTTGAGTTTGTCGGCGCGGGCGAGTTCGTCCTCGGCCCGGGATTTGGACCCAGCGATGCCGGCGGCGATGGAGGTGCCGGAGGCTCCGCCGCGGGAGCCTTTGGGGCGGGCGGCGTCGATCTCGGCGGCGGAGAGATGGAGAGCGGCTTCGGGTGAACCGGCGCGGGCGAGGAGGCTCGCGATGGTGGCGGGGCCGACGTTGTCGATGAGCGTGAGGCGGAGCAGGGCGAGCGTGGGGGCGTCGACGTGCATGGAGGGGAGTGTAAAGGAAAGGGGAGGAGGGGGGCAGGGGAGAAGGGGAAGAGGGGAAGAGGAGAAGAGGAGAACAGGAGAACAGGAGAACAGGAGAACAGGCGACGATCAGGGGCGGCGTCTGGCAGACGCCGAGGCTGACGAGTCCGCGAGGAAGCCTCGGGTGGACCGGAGCGATGATCGTCCGTGATCTGAACACGCTCGTTCCACACGAACCGAGGCTTCGTCGAAGACTCCTCAGTCTCGGCGTCTTCTGGGTATGCCGGTTCGGGGCGCCGTCGGTCTAATCTGTGGCATGGCCCCCACTGTCAAACGCATCGGAGTGCTCACCGCCGGGGGCGACTGCCCGGGGCTCAATGCGGTCATCCGTGCCGTCGTGAAGGACGCGTGCTTCAACGGGCTCGAGGTGCTCGGGATCGAGGACGGCTTCCTCGGGCTGATCGAGGATCGGCTGCGGCCGCTGCGGATGGATGATGTGTCCAACATCCTGACCCAGGGCGGGACGATCCTCGGCTCTTCCAACAAGGCGAACCCGTTGCGGTTTGCAACGGGGACCAACGCGGACGGCACGCCGCGGATCGAGGACGTGAGCGGGAAGGCGATCGCGACGATCCGCAAGCACGGGCTGGACTGCATCGTCGTCATCGGCGGCGACGGGAGCATGAGCATCGCGCACGAGCTGACGTTGAAGGCTCGAAGCACCGGCGTGGAGCTGCGCTTCGTCGGCGTGCCCAAGACCATCGATAACGACCTGATGGGCACGGAGATCACCTTCGGTCACGCAACCGCGGTCGCCACGGCGACGGATGCTCTCGACAAGCTGCATTCGACCGCCGCGAGCCATCATCGCGTGATGGTGGTCGAGGTGATGGGACGCAATGCGGGATGGATCGCGCTCGGCGCTGGGTTGGCGAGCGGGAGCGATGCGATCCTGATCCCCGAGATTCCGTTCCATCTGGAGACGGTGTGCGACATGGCGGTGAGCCGCGGCCGGCGGGGCAAGCGGTTCAGCATCATCTGCGTGGCGGAAGGCGCGGCACCGATCGGCGAGAAGCAGAAGATCGCGAAGATCGATCCGACCAGCCCCGATCCGGTGCGGCTGGGCGGCATCGCGGAGTGGCTGGCGAGCGCGATCGAGCAGGAAACCAAGATCGAATCACGCTACGTCGTGCTCGGGCACGTGCAACGCGGCGGGACGCCGGTCGCGCAAGACCGCGTGCTGGCGACGATGCTCGGGCATCGGGCGATGGAATTGGTGCGGGTGTCGCGGTTCGGGCGGATGGTGGCGGTGCAGGGTGGAACGCTGACGGATGTGGCCATCGAAGAAGTGTCGGGGAAGCAGCGCAAGGTGCGTCCGGATGATCCGATGGTGGCGGCGGCCCGGGCGGTGTACACGACGTTTGGGGATTGAGAGAAGCTCGGAGCGGACACGCGGCGCGTGCTCGACTCGCGAGCCGTTGCCGTGGTGCCATCAGTCCGCCGTGGCTCGGCACGGCGCGACTGATGCGGGCCGGAGCGGACGCGAGCGAGCGTTCGGACGCGTGGGTTGCAGACGCACCAGTCGCGCCGCAGAGCCGGCGGACTGGTGGCACCTTGGGTCCAACCAAGGGTCCAATCAAGGCACCCCGCCCCGGTCTCGCTGCGCTCGACCACCCCTCCCCGCTGCGTGTTTAGGCCGGAGACATGGGTGACGGGTGTTCGGACACATGGGTGGCGCTCAC
>JAIEUA010000002.1 GCA_019744815.1 Phycisphaerales bacterium | reverse complement strand
CCGCGGACCGGGTGAGCGCCACCCATGTGTCCGAACACCCGTCACCCATGTCTCCGGCCTAAACACGCAGCGGGGAGAGGTGCCCGAGTCCGCGAGCGGGTGGGGGGCGGTGAGGGGCCTGCACGCGCACATCCCACCAGCAACTCCCCTCTACACAACCCACATCCCCGCCTCAACGAACCCCACGCGCCAGCGTGGGGCCACCCCCGCCCCCATCGCGCCATCCGCTCCCGACGACCAGTCGCTCCCGACGCCCGCTTCAAGGCTCCCCGCCTTGACGAGCCCCGAGCGTGAGCGAGCGGGTCCCCCCGCCTCCAAATCCGCCATCCGACATCCCACATCCGACATCGCCCCAACGAGCCCCGAGCGTCAGCGAGTGGGTCACTCAACCCCGCATCTCGCGCCCGCTCCCATCCCTCCAGCCGCGATCACAATCTCCGCACCCAAACCAAACCGCCCGCCGAACCCCGCGCCTCGCCCATCCGACTTGGCGCACGAGAATGACGAACCCTGCTCACCCTCGGCCACCCTCTCGTGCGCACCCCCATAAGCCCGCGCGCTGCGCGAAAAGTCACCACCATCAGCACACTGGCCATCACCCACACCCCGGGCGCTGTCTCCGCGCGCTCACCCGATCGGGCTCAACATCATCCGCCCGTACGCCACGAACGCCATCAGCAACCCCAGCACCGCGCACATCACGATCGGCCCGACTTCCTTGTACTTGACGTGCACGCCGATGAACACCAGGCTCTCCAGCGCCAGCACCGCCGCCGCCACCACCGTCAGCATCGGGTACATCCGCAGCGCCGACGGCACGATCAGCCCCACCACACACACAAGCTCAACCACACCCAACGCCATCCACGCCGGCTTGGGCAGCGCGCCAAACGACGGCACGTCCCCGCTGATCTTGTCGAACAGGAACACCTTCATCACGCCCGACATCGTGTACAGCAACGCCGCCAGCCCTTGCAGAACCCACAAAGCGATGTTCATCCTGTGCTCCTTCGCGCACCCGCCGCGGCGCGGGACCTGACCCCGCGTCATGCTACCACCTCTCCCGCGGCCGGCCTGTATCGCTGCACACGGCCCCGCACCGCGCGCGGTGCCGCCTGTATCGCCTGTGCCGCCCCGCGGTCCCGGAACGCACCAGATTCCGAAAACTTCGTGGCCCGCCGCCGCAGGCATGTCATGCTTTCTAGGGGTGATACCCCAGGAGGTGTGCGATGCATACCAGAACGTGGGTCGTGATCGTGGCCGCCGCGGCGTCCTCGATCGCTCGGGCCGACTTCATCGTCAAGGACTCGTTGCAAAAGGACCAGGGCTGGACCGCCTGGGATTCCAAGGTCGGGTTCACCGAGAAGGGCATGACCGCCTTCGGCGTCGTGACCCGGGACTACAAGGAGTTCCCCTCCGAGTTCGACGCCATGGTCACCATCGACGCCTCCAAGTCCATCATCTGGAGCTTCGGCGTCGCGGGCAGTTACTCGCCCGAGACCGGGTACACCGGCATCGGCATCACCGCCAACAGCAACAAGGAAGTCGGCTTCGTGTTCGCCCGCTGGGAGAAGGACTCGATCGTCGACATGATGCAGATCGACCCCGACGCCGCCGCCTGGCTCGACGGGATCCACAGCATCGAGATCGGCGTGCGCGAGGATGTCACCTTCGCCGCCATCGACGGGAAGATCGTCGCGAAGCTCGGCTACAACCCGAAGTTCAGCGGCACGCAGGTCGTCATCGCCTCGTTCGCCGAGGGCGACACGTTCTTCCGGGACTTGACCGTCGCGTCGCGCATCCCCGCCCCCGGCGCCTGGATGATCGCGGCCTCCGCGGTCTTCATCGCCGCCCGTCGCCGCCGCTGAACCCACCCCGCCCACGCACCCCGCCGACCGGGGTTGGGCCTGTCAATCTGGGAGATCTGTCCGCCCGCAACGCAAACCACTTGGTATCTGGGGTCCCCGGCAAAGCGAGGCCTCGAATAGCCCGATAGCTCCTAGGCACTGCGACCCCGCCCCGGAGATCCGTCATGCGCCGCGGAAATCTTGTGACTGCGCTCTCCGCGCCCATCCTGATCGTGGCGGTCGCCGTCGCGCTCGCGGTGCGTGTGGCCAGCGAGCACGACCACGCGATGCAGTCGGCCCTGGAGTCCTACCGCAACCGCAGCCGTGCCCGCGACGCCGAGACCGCGCGGCTGATCGATTCGTCGCTGACCCGCATCTACGAGGGCCTGCGCACCGTCGCGCGGCTGCCGGGCGTGCAGAAGATCGATGCCACCGCCGCCAACTTCGACGCCGACGCCCGCAGCACGGTGCAGGAGATTTACAACAACCTCGCCTCGGGGGTTGCGGTCTCGGAGCTGTACATCGTGCCGGTCGATCTGGCGCCCGACGCGACCGACCCCGGAGACCTGCGGCCGCGGGAGCCGATCACGACCTTCGACGAGCTCATCGTCGAGCGCCACGCCGATCAGCATCCGGCCGAGGGTCACGCCGAGTCCGTCGTGGAAGAGATCGAGATCCACGAGTACCGCCTCATGGCGCGCCAGCTCGCGCAGTTCCGTGAGAAGTACCCGACGCAGTCCTCGGTCCACGGGCTGGAGTACCCGATCCTCGCCGGGCCGGAGGTCATCACCTGCGACAACACGCGGTACAGCCCGTCGAAGCCCGATGACCAGGATCGCAGCGGGTTGGTCTTCTCGGTGCCGTTCTACGGGCCCGACGGGACGCTGAAGGGCTGCATTTCGGCCGTGGTCCTCACCGCGGTGTTGCAGGATCTGCTGCCCGACGCGGAGTACGCGATCCACGCCGGAGAGCACTCGTACATCGCTCTGGGCAGGCCCAAGAAGAACCAGGTCAGCCAAGCGGCGGACCATCTGCCGGATGTGCGGGCCGATCGTCCGGTGGAAGGCCGGCTCTACTCCAACGTCACGGCACTGTCCTTTCAGGAAGGTGCGGCGTCTTGGAAGCTCTGGCGGGCCCGGCCGGACGAAGCGTTCTACGGCTCCAACGAGGTCGAGTCGATCCGCTGGGGCACCAACATGTCCTATGCGGTCATCGCGGGCTTCGGCGTGATCGCGATCGGCGGCGTGGTGCTCTTCCTGCGGCGGATCGAGCAGTCGCGGCGCTATCGCGAGGAGCTCGAGCGTCAGGTGGGCGAGCGGACCCGCGAGCTGAGCGCGATGGTGCTGACCGACAAGCTCACCGGCTTGCCCAACCGGGCGATGATCACCGAGCAGATCGACAACGTGCTGGCGCGTTCCAACGCCGCGGGGAACTACGGCTACGCCGTGCTCTTCCTCGACTTTGACCGGTTCAAGATCATCAACGACACCATGGGGCACGAGGCGGGGGACGAGTTGCTGCGCAGCGTCGCGGCCCGGCTGCGCTCGGTGCTCCGCGCCGGCGAGGCGCCGGGACGCGGCTCGGGGTTCACGCCCGCGCGCCTGGGCGGCGACGAGTTCGTCGTGCTGCTTGAGAGCCTGCACCAGATCGACGACTCGGACCGCGTCGCGAGCCGGTTGGTCGCCGCTCTTGAGGCCCCGCACCAGATCGCTGGGCAGGAAGTCATCAGCACCGCGAGCATCGGCGTGGTGCGCGGCGACGCTCGCTATGAGCGTGCGACGGAGATCCTCCGCGACGCCGACACCGCGATGTACGAGGCGAAGGCCGCGGGCAAGGGACGCTACGTCGTGTTCGATACCGCGATGCGGGAGCGGATCCTGCGGCGGGCCTCGCTCGATCAGGACCTGCGCACCGCGATCGCACGAGGCGAGCTCGAATTGCTGTACCAGCCGGTCGTCCGTGTCGAGAGCGGCGAGATGGTGAGTGTGGAGGCGCTGGTGCGCTGGAACCATCCGCGGTTCGGGCGGGTGTCGCCCGTCGAGTTCATCCCCATCGGGGAGGAGTCGGGCTCGATCGGCGCGATCACCGACTGGGTGACGCAGACGGCGTGCGCGCAGCTCGCCGAGTGGCAGCGGACGCTCGGTATCGCCGCTCCCAAGGTGGCCATCAACATCTCGCGGGTGCTGCTGGCCAACAGCACGCTGCCGGATCGGCTGCTGGCGATCGCGGAGCGGCACGCGATCAGCCCGGCGTCGATCACGCTGGAGATCACCGAGACCGCGATCGTGCGCGATCACAAGACCGCGGTCGCCGCGCTCGAGCGGCTGAAGGCCGCGGGGTTCGGGCTGTCGCTCGACGACTTTGGAACGGGGTATTCGTCGCTGTCGACGCTGCACGAGTTCCCGCTGGATGTGGTGAAGCTGGACCGCTCGTTCATCGCGAGCGCGAGCCTGAGCCGCGAGCGGTCGGCGCTGGTGCACGCGGTGATCGCGCTGGCGTACAACCTGGGCATGGCGGTGGTTGCCGAGGGCGTGGAGACGCCGGAGCAGATCGCGTCGCTGCAGGCGATGGACTGCCACTTTGCCCAGGGCTACCTCTTCGGGAGGCCCCTGGTCGCGGACCGCATCACCGAGATGGCGACGCGGAAGCGCAAGGCGGCGTGAGCGGCACGATCACGCGAGCTTGCCGCCGCGGCCGAGCAGGTAGTAGATGATGAGCCCGGCGATGGGCAGCAGCAGGATGAGCAGCATCCAGAGGACTTTGTGGAGCAGCGGCTTGCCGGAGGTGAGGATCTCGAACGCCGCGATCAGAAACAGGATCAGGTGCAGCAGGCCCAGAATCTGATGCAGCATGGCACGCCCTTTCTGTGAGCGGTCGGGAGTGACCCGAGCGCTCCTGTAGCAGCGGCGAATGTGGTCGGAAGCCGCAGAGATTCTGGCTCGATACTTTTGCACATGCCCGGACTCTTTGACGGCACATCGCTGGAGCGGCCTGTCACCTGCGAACGCTGCGGCAAGCCGCACGGGGCGTGCACATGCCCGCGCGATCGGGCGAGTGGTCGCGTGGTGGACCCCAAGGACCAGCCGCTGCGGATCCGGCGCGAGCAGCGTCGCGGCAAGTTCGTCACGGTCATCACCGGCTTCGCGCCGCGTTCTGCGAACAGCAACGAGTTGCCCGAGCTCTTGAAGCAGCTCAAGTCCAAGCTCGCCACCGGCGGCACGCTGGATGACGACGGGCCCACGATCGAGCTGCAGGGCGATCACCGCGACCGGTTGGTGGAGCATTTCAAGAAGCTTGGGTATCCGGCGAAGGCGTCGGGCGGGTGATGGGCGGCATTCGGAGAGCCGCGGGACCGGTGTGTCCCGCCTCGTGTAGACTCATTTCACCGTCTGGCGAAAGAACCCATGACCGTCTCTCACTGGCGACGCTCGTTCCGTGGCCCCGCGACGCTTGACGTCGGGGTGTGTGTCATCGGCGCGGGCGTCTGCGGCGTGTCGGCGGCGCTGGCGGCGCAGCGCCGGGGTGAGTCGGTCGTCATCCTCGAGCGTCACACGCTGGCGAGCGGGGCGTCGTCGCGGAACGCGGGGTTTTTGATGCGCGGGGCGGCGTGCCATTACGCCGAGGCGGTGGAGTTGTACGGGCGATCTGCGGCGCGGGACCTGTGGCGATTCACGGAGGCGAATCTGGAGGGGCTGCGGCGGGAGGGTTGCGAGGTGCTCGCGTCGTATCGGCGGGTGCCGTCGATGCTGCTGGCGCTGCGCGCCAGTGGGACCGGCCTCCGGCCGGTCTGGCTGCCGAGCGCGGAGTATGCATCCGCCAACCGTGCCGGGCTTGAGCGGTCGCTCACGCTCATGCGTGAGGATGGGCTGGAGGCTGATTGGATTGATGCAAACTCGGGGCATCGGCCCGATGATGCCGCGTGGCGCAGCGGGTTGGTCGCGTGTGCGCTGGTGAACCCGCACGATGCGAGTGTGAACTCGTATGAGTTGATGTCGATGCTTGCGGCGAAGCTCAAGGCTCACGCGACGATTGCGACGAAGGTTGCCTCGCCGTTGGTAGAGAATCAGGAGGTCTTTGCGATTGAGCCGCAGGGGCAGGGGCAGGGGCGGGGGTTTGTGGTGCGTGCGGCGGATTTCGCGGTGCGGGCGCGGCATGTGTTGGTGTGCACGAACGCGTACGCGTCGTTGCTGTTGCCGGGGTTTGACGAATTGGTGAAGCCGCGGCGGGGGCAGATGCTGGCGCTCGACGCGCAGGGGCGCACGCTGACGGCGTCGTACTACTGCAACGACGGGAGCGAGTACTTCCGCCAGGCGGCGGACGGCACGATCGTGGTGGGGGGTTGCCGCACGTACTTTGCGGAGGAGGAAGTGGGGTTCGAGGATCGGACGACGGCGAGCGTGCAGGGTGCGCTCGAGTCGTTTGCTCGTGCGATGCTGGGGTATGGCGATGAGGCGCTGCCGATCACGGCACTGTGGGCGGGGACGATGGGGTTCTCGCCGGACGGGCTGCCGTTGATCGGGCCGGCGGGTGGGGGTTCATCGCCGTGGTTCTGCGGCGGGTTCACCGGTCACGGCATGTCGATGGGGTATGAAGCGGCGCACGAGGCGGTGGGGGCGATGTTGGAGGGGCGTGAGCCGATGTTTTCGATTGCGAGGGTGAGGACGTAGGGCCGTGCGCATTCGATAGCGTGGAGAGTGCCTCTGCGAGCCGGAGCGATCTCGGTTCGTGCAAGGTCGGCCGAGATCACCACGCACAGCACCAAACGCTGCAACACCGCACAGGGCGAGGACGCCCCGGCTCGCTCTGAGCGGGGTGGCTCGCTCGGGAGTTACGCCTTCAGTTCGCCGGCGCGGAGGCTCATCGCGATGCCGACTTCTTGCAGGCGGATGCTGGAGCGGTCGAGGTCTTCTTTGGCTTTGTGGAAGGCGTTGGGGTCGACGGACTTCCAGTCGGCCTCGGCCTGGCGGACGAGGTCGCGGAGGGTTTCGATCTTGCGCAGGAGGTCGACGCGGTAGTCGGCTTCGAGGATGTCCTTGAAGCGGTCGAAGCGTTCGCCGATCCATTTCAGGTCGAGCTTGGAGTTGGCGATGAGGTCGACGACGCGGTGGCGGGTCATGTCCTCGCGGGCGTGGGTGAAGCTCTCGGCCTCCATGCGGTCGACTTCGTCGCGGGTGAGGCCGTGGTTGGGGATGACCTGGAGCGCGGCGCGTTTGCCGCTGCGGCGTTCGTGGGCGGAGACGTTGAGGACGCCGCTGGAATCGACGAGGAACTCCACTTCGACCTGGGGCACTCCGGCGGGCATGGGAGGGATGCCGCGGAGGAAGAACTCGGCGAGTTTGCGGCAATCGGCGGCCATCTCGCGTTCGCCTTGGTAGACGGTGAAGCGGATGGCGGTCTGGCCGTCGACGCTGGTGGAGAAGAACTCTTTGGCTTTGGCGGGGACGGTGCTGTTGCGGACGATGAGCTTGGCGACCGCGCCGCCGACGGTCTCGAGGCCGAGGGAGAGCGGGATGACGTCGAGGAGGAGCGTGCCCTTGGTGGTGCCGTCGAGGATGGAGGCTTGCACGGCGGCGCCGAGGGCGACGGCCTGATCGGGGTCGACGGCGCAGTAGGGTTCGAGGTTGAAGAACGCTTTGGCGCGCTGGCGGACGAGGGGGATGCGGGTGGAGCCGCCGACGAGGATGACGCGTTCGATCGGGAGCGGGCCGGTAGCGCGAAGCGAGCGGGCGGCGTCGGCGAGTGCTTGTTTGGAGCGGTCGATGGTTCGTTCGATGAGCGGGGCGATGAGGGACTCGAACTCGGCGCGGGTGACGAGCCGCGAGATGGTTCGGTTGTTGGAGAGTGCGAAAGAGGCCTGGGCGCGGTCGAGTTCGCTGAGTTTCCACTTGAGGGCCTCGGCCTCGCGTTTGAGGATCCGGCGGTCGGAGGCGGTGAGGGTGCAGTCGTCGAGGCCGCTGGCGAGGAGGGAGACGAGGGCGTGATCGGCGTCGTCGCCGCCGAGGTGGGTGTCGCCGGCGGTGGCGATGACCTCGAAGAAGCTGTTGTGGTTGGCGTCGGGCGTGGTGGTGTCGGCGGGGGTGAGGCGGAGGATGGAGATGTCGAAGGTGCCGCCGCCGAGGTCGTAGACGGCGATGAGGCGTTCGGTGTGGAGCTGCTGCTCGGCGGCGGTGAGGCCGGCGCCGATGCCGTAGGCGAGGGCGGCGGCGGTGGGCTCGTTGACGATGCGGACGACGTCGAGGCCGGCGAGGCGTCCGGCGTCGCGGGTGGCTTGGCGCTGGGCGTCGTCGAAGTAGGCGGGGACGGTGACGACGGCGCGGGTGACGTTCACGCCCAGGGCGCTGGAGGCGATGGCCTTGAGGCGTTTGAGGATCTCGGCGGAGACTTCCTGAGGGGAGACGACTTTGGGGACGCCGCCGGGTGAGACGCGGACGCGGGCGGTGTCGTGCTCGCCGGGGACGACTTCGTACGGGAGGAAAGCGAGGTCGGCGCCGGCGTCGCGGACCGAGCGGCCCATGAGGCGTTTCACGCTGGAGATGGTCTCGCGCGGGAACTCGCTGGCGCGATCGCGGGCCTCGTGGCCGACGACCACGCCGGAGGGCTGGTAGCGGACGACGCTGGGGACCATGGCGCGGCCGGATTCGTCGAGGAGCACGCGCGGGCCGCGTGCGTCGCAGATGGCGACCAGGCTGTTGGTCGTTCCCAGGTCGATGCCGACGATGGGGGCGTTGGAGGAGGCGGGGGCGGTCACAGGAGACGGTATGGGCGGCGGGCGGGAGAGGGTGGCGTGGTCGTCGCTGGCGGCGGCCTTCTCCTACCCTCCTCTCCTTATGCACATCGCGGCGAAATGGCTCAATTCGTACCTGCAACCCGGGGACCTGACCCCTGCCCAGATCGAGCATGCGCTCATCGATGCGGGGTTTGAGATCGAGTCGTCGGAGGCGCTGGCGACCGGCGACACGCGGCTGGATGTCGCGATCACGTCGAACCGCGGCGACGCGTTGAGCGTGGTGGGGCTGGCGCGAGAGGCGGCGGCGAAGACCGGGCGCGGGTTCCGGTTTCCGACGACGGGCGGGATGGCCGCGCCCGAGCCGTCCACCAGCGGCGAGGTGGCGTCGGCGATCACGCTGGAGAACCGGGTGCCGGGGGCGTGCCCGCTGTTCACCCTGCGGGTGATCAAGGGTGTGAAGGTGGGTCCGAGCCCCAAGTGGCTGGTCGAGGCGCTCGAGTCGGTCGGGCAGCGGTCGATCAACAACGTGGTGGATGTGACCAACTTCATCAACTTCGAGCTGGGCAATCCGTGCCATGTGTTCGACTTGGCGAAGCTGGCTCCGGCGCCGGGGTCTGCGTTGCCCGCGATCGTGGTGCGCGAGGCGGTTGAGGGCGAGAAGCTGCTGACGCTCGACGGGAAGCAGCGGGTGCTGAAAGCGACGGACGTGGTGGTCGCCGACGGGGTGCGGGCTCAGGGGTTGGCGGGGATCATGGGCGGCGGGGACTCGGAGGTTTCGAGCGGGACGGTGGACATCGCGCTCGAGATGGCGACGTGGGACCCGGTGCGGGTTCGCACGGCGGCGCGGCGGCTGCAGATCCGCACCGACGCGAGCCATCGCTACGAACGCATCGTGGATGCGCGGACGCTGGAGCACGCGGCGCGGCGGGCGGCCAGCTTGATCGTCGAGGTCGCGGGTGGGAAGTTGCTGGGCGGAGCGCTGACGGCCGGTCGGGCGCTTGAGCCGCGGCTGGTGGTGACGCTGCGCGCGGCGCGGTGCTCGTTGATTCTGGGCACGCCGGTCTCGGCGGACGAGATCGCGGGGCTGTTGAGCCGGATCGAGATCGGGGTGGAGAAGGCGGGCGGCGGCGAGACGCTGCGGTGCACGATCCCGGTGTTCCGGCCGGACCTGACTCGCGAGATTGATTTGATTGAAGAGGTGGCGCGGCTGCGGGGGCTGGACAAGGTGCCGCTGGCGGAAAAGCTGGCGGTGTCGGTGAAGCGGCCGCAGGATTCGGTGCGGGCGCGAAGGACGTTGAGCGGCGCGTTGAGCGGGCTTGGGTTCTTTGAGACGGTGACGTTCTCGTTCACGCGTCCGGAGCGGGCGGCGGCGTTTGTGCCGAGCGATCTGGCGATTGTGGGTGTGGATGATGATCGGCGCGGGGAAGAGCCGACGCTGAGGCCGAGCGTGCTGACGGGGCTCTTGGGTTGCCGCAAGGCGAACCTGGATGCGCGGGTGAGCGCGCCGGGCGGGGTGCGTCTGTACGAGACGGCGGCGGCGTATGCGCAGCGGCCTGGGACGACGCAGAGCGTGGAGCATCGGAATCTTGGGCTGCTGATGGATGTGGTGTACAGCGGCAAGGCGGCGACGCTGGCGGAGAAGCAGGATGGGCTACGGGCGATGCGGGGGACGATCGAGTCGGTGGTGCGGACGCTGGGCGGGGAGCGGGGCGTTCGTGGGCTGAAGATCGAGGCGGCGACGCCGCACGCCAAGGCGTTCGACGCGGGGAGCTTTGCCCGGGTGTCGCTGCACGGGGAGGCGCTGGGGTACTACGCGCTGTTGACCGCGGAGACGGGCGCGATGTTCGGGATCGATGTGCCGCTGGTGGCGGCGGAGCTGTCGCTGGCGACGCTGCTGGGCGTGTTCCCGCCGAAGAGTCAGGTGGCGCTCTTGCCGGAGTTCCCGAGCGTCGAGCGCGACCTGTCGCCGGTGGTGGCGGAGTCGGTGACGTGGGACACGGTGGCGGGTGTGGTGGAGAGCGTGCGGTCGACGGCGGCGCGGATCGAGTCGTGCGCGTTCATCGGGACGTATCGCGGCAAGCAGCTGGGGCAGGGCAAGAAGAGCGTGACGCTGCGGGTGACGTTCCGCGACCGGGCCAAGACGCTGCGGCACGAGGAGGTCGATCCGGAGATCGGGGCGATCATGGAGCGGCTAAAGAAGGACGTGGGGGCGGAGTTCCGGATGGGGTGAGCGGGGCTACGGGCAGATCGCGATGTCGTACGCGGCGGCAAAGAACCCAAAGTCGTCGTCGTCCATGCCCGTGACGCCGTTGAAGTTGGCGATGATGTATGGTCCGCATCCGCAGCCCTGGTTGAACGCTTCTGCGAAGAAAAGAAAGTCCTGATCATCGACGACACCGTTGCGATCGAAGTCCGCTCGTGAGGTGATCGTCGAAATCACCGAGGTCGCGTCGGTCGTGATCGCGCAGCCGCACGAATCAATGAAGACCGGCTGCAGCGGCTCGCCGCGCGATCGCTCGAAGGTCAGCGGTCGAAAGGTCGCTCCGCAGTTCAGCGTTCCGGAGCCCATCAATCCCATGCCGACGACACGGAGGTTTGAGAGGTCCGCGGTACCTTTCACGTCAATGGTGCTGGACCTTCCCGGATCTCGCTGAGAGACTTGGGCAAGGATGCCGCGACGATCTCGCAACTTCATGAAGGGCGACGTGCCCGGCGGCGGGCCCGCGAGATCGCCTGTCACCGTGACTCTGGTTCCTAGCTCCATTCTCCAGGAGCCGACAACCGCGAGCTGACCGCCATCGGGGTGAATGTTGAAGTCGCCTTGAGTTGTCAGCCAGCCGTCCAGACGCCGAAGGTGACGGATGTACTGAGGCGCTGTCGTGCTTTCGCGGAGAACCACGGTCGCGTTCGGGCCGATCTCGCGAACGTCGAAGCCATCGGGAGCCTCGATCGTTCCGACCTCCTGGACGAGCCAAGACCCACTGCGAAGAACTTCTCCGTCGAACGTCGAATTCGGGTTCAGGAATCGGATGCGCCCAACGGACCGAGCCTCGATCAATCCGAACGATTCAAAGGAGCCACCGATGACAATCGGGCTTTCCTCGTTGTAGGACGAGAGGCGACCTTCGAGCCGAGTGGTTGCGCCCTCTTTGGTGTGGAGGCGCACTGGGCCCGAACGTGCCTCGATTACGACGCCCGATCCGATCGTCAAGATGCCGCCATCGAGCACTTCAAACGAAGTGTCACCCGCCGGCATCATGATGATCCGGTTCGGAGAATCGATTGAGGTGGATTGTCCTCGGAAGCGAATCGTCGTAGACGATCCCGGCGAGCCGATTCGCATTCCCATCGGAGGCGAGAACCAAAGGCGAGAGTCAACGGTGAGTTCACTCCCGTCGATAATCTCGAAGCCAATCGGAGGGCGGCAGTTGGAGCCGCGGATCTCGGACACCGTTGCGGACGAGCGTTGAAGGCGGAACAACGCGCCATCGGAGAACTCGATGTCGCGTGCGACCAGGTTGCAATCGCTGATCAAGAGCTTTCCGCTGACAATCGAGATGGAATCAGCCTCGATATCAAGACCCGGCTCGGAGCTCAGGGTTGCACTGGATCCTCGAACTTGGAGCCCGGCAATCTTGACGCTTATGTCAAGGCTCACCGCACCGGCCTCAATCAACACGGTGTCTGCGGGCTGAGGAGTACGACCGCACGTCCAGTTGGTGGGAGTCGACCACAGCCCATCGACGCCAATCCATACGCAATCGGCCGCCAGCGAGGGAGAACTCAGAACCAAACAGAGCAACGAGACGAGTTTCCGCACGGCGCACCTCCAAGTATTCTGTATCGGCCCGGCGAGTGGATAGCGGTCAAAAAGCCGAAACCAACGGCGCTGGTCGGAATCCGAAAGCGATGGTGTTCATCGCACGCCGTGGAGTTCGCCGATCGCTTCGGAGCAGTGAGTTCGCCAACGATTGATTATGCCGACCCGCACGCCGCAGAACTTGGTGGGGATGGATTACGCAGCCGCGGGTGCGGCGTTGGCGTTTCGCGAACCCATCATTGATATCCACACGCACATCCACGGCGCGAACGCGACCAAGGTGTACGCCGAGGCGGCGCGGGCGTACAACGTGCGGCTCACGTACACGCAGACGCGGCCGGACGACATCGAGCATGTGAAGGGCGTGTTGGGCGAGCGGGTGCGGTTTGTGGCGATTCCGAACTTCACGATCGCGGACAAGGCCGTCGCGTTCGGGTCGGGGTATCTGGATCTCATCAGGCAGCTCGCGAGCGAGCACGGCTCGAAGATGATGAAGCTGTGGAACGCGCCGAGGACGCGGGATTGGTTCACGGGCGCGGACCGTGATGACTACATCCAGCTCGACGGCAAGTGGAGAGTCGCCGCGGCGGATCTGGCGGTGAGTCTTGGCATGATGATCAAGACGCACACGGGTGATCCGGACACGTGGTTCAGTGCGCGGTACACCGATCGCGCGAAGTACGGCCTGAAGCGTGAGCATTACCGCGGGCTTGAGGTCATGCTGAAGAGGTATTCCAGCGTGCCGTGGATCGCGGCCCACATGGGCGGGTCGCCTGAGGATCTGGTGTTCCTCGATCAGTTGCTCGAGCGGCACGCGAACCTGCACCTGGACACGAGCGCGACGAAGTGGATCGTGCGCGAGCTGAGCAAGCACCCGCACGACGCGGTGCTTGCGTTCTTCGAGAAGTGGCAGGACCGGATCATCTTCGGGTCGGACATCGTGACGATGGACGATCAGTTGGTGAAGAAGACGCCGGAGCAGCAGCGCATGAGCGTGATGAGCGATCTGGCGGATTCGCCGGAGAGCGCGTTTGACTTGTATTGCAGCCGCTACTTTGCGCTGCGGACGATGTTCGAGGGTTGGGAAGGCCGGCGCGAGGATCGGCCGAGCCCGATCGCGGATCCGGACCTCAAGATGTGCGAGCCGTCGAAGTACGACGAGTGGTCGAGCCCAACGCTGCGGGGGTTTGCCTTACCGCGGGAGATTCTGGAGAAGGTGTACTACAAGAACGCGGAGCGGGTGGTGATCGGGTGGGAGCGGGGGACGTGGAGGGCGTGACGAGCCCCGAGCGTGAGCGAGCGGCTGCATGCCGCGCCACTACTGCGGCGGATCCTCCAGCGGCTTGCGCACGACGCGATCCGGGAACTGATCGAGCCGCGCGTCGGACCAACGCTTGCTCGCGGCGTGGCCGTCTTGGTAGACGTAGTTCGCGGCGCCCTTGTGGCGGTTGTGCTTGATCCAGCCTTGGGTGGCGTACGCGCCTTCACCCCAGCGGACCAGCGCGGCTTCGCCGACCCAGGAGTCGTAGTCGTCTTGCGTGACCGAGCCGTACTCCTCGTTGTCGGGGGCGTTCATGGCCTCGCTGTTGCGTTCGGAGAACATGATGAGGCTCTGGTTGGCCATGGTGTTGGCGGCGGCGTCGGTGGCGAAGCCGCGGAGGGCGCGCTCGAGGGCGTAGCGGGCGGACTTGTGCGTGAAGACCGAGTTGAGCAGATAGCTCTGGATGTTGAGACCCCGCTCTTCGGCGATCGCCTGCTCGCTGTCGGGAGGCGCGACCTGCGAGGTTTCGGTGATGGCGCCGTTGTATTCGACGAGGTTGGTGGCGAGTTTCATGGAGCGGGGCGTGGTGTCGGAGGGGCAGAAGCCGATCTCGCGCGAGCCCATGTAGGGGTAGAAGAAGATGGCCCAGGGCTTTTCGGCCTGGCTGTTGCCGCTGCCGCCGCCGGCGCAGGCTTCGGGCGTTGCGGGGAGCCTGTCCACCTGGGTGCCGTCGTCGAGGACCCAGCCTTCGTGATGATGGAACATCTCGCCCTTGTGGGTGTCCATGTACATACGCGCGGCGATGCCGATCTGGCGCTGGTTGGCGAGGCACTTGGTCTGGCGTGCGGCCTGGCGTGCGGCACCGAGCGAGGGGAGCAGGATGCCGATCAAGAGCGCGATGATGGCGATGACGACGAGCAGTTCGATCAGAGTGAAGGCGCGGCGGGCGGCGGGGTGATGGTGGGTCATGACGTTGGTCCTTCGTTGCTCGGCTCGTTTGGATCACGAAAGAACGATCACGACAGGAAGACGCGCTCGGCCGTCAACCCCAACGCGAAGAGCGCGATGCACGCCGACGCGGGGATCGCGACGCGGGCCCGGTACCACGTGGCCCGGCGGCACCAAAGGCCCACGGCGAGGAACGCGAGCGCGACGACGGAGAGCTGGCCCAGCTCGACGCCGAGGTTGAAACCCAGGAGCGCGGTCCAGAGTTGTTCGCGGGGGATGCCGACCTCTTGGAGCACGCCGGCGAAGCCCAGGCCGTGGAAGAGGCCGAAGGCGAAGACGACGGCGACGCGGGCTCGGTGGAGCTTGGTGACGAAGAGGTTCTCGATCGCGACGTAGGCGATCGAGGCGGCGATCAGGGGCTCGACAATGCTCGACGGCAGCGAGAACGCGCCGGTGATGGAGAGGGCGAGGGTGATCGAGTGGGCGAGGGTGAAGGCGGTGATCTGGGCGAGGAGCTGGCGGGTGTTGGTGGCCAAGAGGCAGAGGCCGAGCACGAAGAGGATGTGGTCGAAGCCTTCGGGGATGATGTGGGTGAAGCCGAGGTGGATGTAACGGGATAGGAGGGTGGGCCAGGCGACGGCGGGCGCAGCGGTCGTGAGCGAGAAGACGCGGCTGGTCTCGCCGCCGGAGAGCCATTGGGATTGCTCGGAAGGCGAGGTGCCCGCGCTGGCAGTGGCGCTCGTGTGGACAACGAGGTAGTACTCGGGGACGCGGAGCGTGCTGGACCAACCGATGGTGGCGGCGTGGGCGGGCAGCGGGACGCTGTAGCGGATGCGGATCTTGTTGGCGGGGTGTTCGTCGGATTGATCGGACGCGAGCGGCGGCGGGAGCGGGATGGCGACGCCGTCGATCCGGAGCGCGGACGCCGCGGTGAGGGCCGCGGCGAAGTCGGAGCGAAGGGGCGAGGGCACGTGCTCGAGATCGGCGAGGACCTCGATGTCGCAGCGGCCGGCGCCGGGGCGGAGATCGACACGCATCGCCCCCATGTCGTGGGCGCGGGCGAGCGGGGCGAGCGCCAGAAGCGCGAGCAACGGGAGCGCGAGCAGGGCGAGACGTCGCACGGCGGAGCCTCCAGATAGTGAGTCGGATTACTTGGAGGAAGTTGTCGCGCTGGGCGCGGTGGCGAGGTCGAAGGTCAACGAGGCCCACAGGCTCTCCCAGTCGCAGTCGACACCGGCTTCGTGCACGGGCGTCATGCGCACGGTGTTCAGGAGCCAGACACCCGGTTGATCGAGCTTGAGCGACACGTGTCCCTCGGCGTCGGTGCGGGCCGAGACGTTGGCGGCGGGCGTCTCGCGGCTCATCGCGGTGACGAGGAAGTTGGCCGCGGGCTTGCCGTCGGAGAGCACGAGCACGGGCATCTCGTCGCCGGCGTGCAGGGTGTAGGGGTTCACGAGCGGGATGATCTCGAAGGGGAAGTTGAAGTTGTGGTCAAAGCCCGAGCCGGCGTCGTCGCCGACGCTGAGGATCGCCTTGGAGCAGCGGCTGAAGCGCTCGCGGCCGTCGGCGTCGGGCGTGCCCGCGGCGCGGCGTGCGGCGAGCGCGTCGTCGAGGCCCTTCTCGGCCAGGTACTTCTCGAACTTCGGGCCCGGCAGCAGCAGGCTGGTGCTGCGGCTGCGATAACCGACGACGTAGGTGCCGGGGGCGTTCAGACGGACGATGCCCGCGGGCTCGCTGCCTTCGCGGCCCAGGATCGGCTGCGTCTGGCCCGCGCCGGCGAGCTCGAAGCGCTCGAGCTTGGTGGGATCGCGCGGGCGCGACTCGCCGGGGAAGCCGTCCCCGACCATGGTCCGCAGGCGGACCAGTTCGCCCACCTTGGGACGGAAGGACGAAGCGTCGATCCAGAACTCGTGCGCCAGCGCGATCGAGGCGACGGAGGCGAGCGCGATCGGGGCGAGCAGACGTGCGAGCGGAGATGCGGGCATGGGAGGGTGCTCCGGGTTGGGTGTGCGAGACGCGGAAAACGAGCCCGGAGCGTGAGCGACGGGTCTTGGCTGCAAGCGGAAGAACCCACTCGCTGACGCTCGGGGCTCGTGCTGCGGGAAAGCGCCTTCCGAACTCTCGCTCGGACGGCGCGGCGCGGGATTGCCTCGCGAGAGGCGATGGAGAATCGATCAGCGCTTCTTCACGACGCCGTTGCCCTTGACGGGGGTGTCGTCGATCTGCAGACCGGTGAGCGTGCTGCCGCCGCTGTTGCCGGCGATGGGAGCGCGGAGGTAGGGGAACTGGTTGTCGAAGAACGAGTCATCAAGGAACGCGCCGTCGTTGAGCGGGAGGTTGCCGCCCGGGGCGCAGCCGTTGGGCTGCCCGGCGTCGGGGTAGAGCACGCCCATCACAACGCGGAGCGCGGCGTCGACGATGTCGTCGCCGGGGCGACGGCCGTTGGGGAAGCCGGCGACGTCGCCGCCGACCACGCCCAGGCGGTTCTGCATGCCCTTGGGCTTGGTCGGGAACGCGACGGTGTTGGTGTTGAGGCGGAGCATCTCGGACGCCACGACGTTCTGCGGCTGGTTCACGCCGGGGACGCCGGTGAGGAAGACGGTGACGAGGTCGTTGCGGGGCAGGCAGGGGGCCTGCACGCCGTAGATGCTCTGGAGGATGGCGGGGAAGGTGGGGTTGGTGACGTAGGTGAGGAACTGGCCGTCGCCGGTGGGGATGCTGGCGTTGAAGCGGTCCTTGTCGCGCAGACCGATGACGAGCTCGTTGACGAGCGGCATGCCGAGGCGCGAGACCTGGACCCACGAGCCGCTGTAGGTGGCGGGCTTGCCGAAGGTGGGCGTGGGCGTGAGCACGCGGGCGCGGGGCAGGCTGGCGCTGGTCCAGCCGCCGATGACGGTGTCGGGTGAGCCGTCGCGGAGGTAGCTGGCGGGGATCTCGAGGGCGAAAGTGGTGATGTTCTTGTCGGCGAGCACGTCGCTGCGGCTGTCTGGTGCGCCGAGGGGATTGAAGTTGGCGAGATCGAAGACTTCGCCCAGGTTCACGACGAACGGGTCCTTGCGCTGGCCGACGAACATGCGGCCTTGCAGCGACGAGCCGGGCAAGTTGATGGTGTAGATGTGGGTGCGGGCGTAGTTCTCGTAGTTGGGGACGGACTTGGTGCCGATGTTGTCGACGGGCTTGCGGAAGACCGAGGAGTTGGTCGCGGCGTCGGTGACGGGGGCGGCGGCGCCGGTGTAGCGATCGCCGCGGATGACGTACATGCTGTAGGTCTCGACGACGTTCAGCCCGGCGTTGTCGGCCGCGGATGGCCCGATAGGGGCGAAGTTGGCGAGCGGAATCGGAACCATCACGCCGCCGATGTTGAGGGAGACATCGCGGTTGGTGTTGGCGACGCCGAAGGAGAAGGTGAGGTCTTCCTTGCCGTTGCCGTTGTTGTCGATGTGGATCTGGTAGAGCGCGCTGGGGTCGAGGGTGAAGAAGTTGGGGCCGCCGTAGGGGTCCTGGAGCGGGTAGTAGTCGGCGACGATGGTGACGAAGCCCTCGCGGCCGGGCTCGTAGCTGTTGAACATGTAGAAGTCGGTGGCGTCGACCTTGGGCATGGATTTGATGAACGGGGCCTCGCCGTGGCTGGAGGCGAGGGCGGTGCCGGCGCAGGCACAGAGCGCGGCGGCGGCGGAGAGCGAGAGAACGCGGATGAGTCGGGTGTGCATGAGCAGAGTCCTTTGGGTTCGTTGTGAACGGGAAGGTGAGAGATGCCTGACGCCCTCGCGCGATCAGGCACGGCGGCGACGAGCGGCGAGCAGGCCCGCGAGCGACAGTGCGGCGAGCGAGCCGGGGGTGGGGATGGTGATGTTCAACGTGTACGCGCCGCCGTCGAGCTGCACGCCGCTGCGGGCAAATGAGTCATCGCCGGTGGTGGCGTCGCCAAAGGCGAAGCCGCCGAAGCCGTTGTCGGGGCGCTGGAGCTCGTTGAAGATCGAGCCGGAGAACGACGCGTTCGCCGAGTTCTTACCGCTGGTGATGGCGATGTAGTACGAGCCCGCGCCGAGGTTGAACGATCCGAGGAAGGAGTCGAACGCCGAGCCGCCCAGATGCTGGGCGTCGTCGTTGTCGCCGAGGAGCGTGCCGTCGGAGCGGAAGAGAGCGAGGTAGGTGTCGAGACCGTTGGTGGTGTTGGTGGTGCTGAAGTAGGCGATGCCGCCGGCGGTGGAGAAGGAGAAGAAGTCGACATCGTCGCCGCCGAGGCGGCCGCGGACGCTGGCGGTGGGGAGCGCGCCGAAGACGTTGGGGCTGTTGTTCGCCGTGAACGAGGCCGCGGCGATGTTCTGGGCCGAGGCGCGGGTGTTGTTGGATGCGAAGCCGTTGTTCTCGAGCTCGTTGACGTTGCCGGCGAGCGCCAGCGGCGAGAGGAACGGCACAGCGAGAAAGACCAAGAGTCGTCTGCGATTCAGAGGCTGCATGCGAGGCTCCTTGGAAGCGGGAGGGTGTCGGGTCGGGGTTCGAAGCTCTCTCCCCAGCGGGGCGCGGCGACGCTCGCCGATCGCGGAGCGACCGGGTTCGTCCGGCGGTAGGTTGTCTTGTGACCCTCCGCGGGACTTCCGAAGGAGCGGCAACAGCAGATTTTGAATTGGGACAAATTGCTCGCGAGGACTCGACAGACAACCCCAAGCGAGCCGGGGCGTCCTCGCCCCGGCGGCGGAGGCTGCGTGCGTTTGTATCGAGACGAATGGACCAAGGCACCCACTCGCTCACGCTCGGGGCTCGTCAAGGCATGGAGCGATTCAAAGAAAAAGCCGCGGCGTCCTTTCGGACGCCGCGGCGATGAAACGGGCCAGTCGGTTGCTGCGAGATCAGTCGTCGCAGGTGAGGTTGTCGTAGGCGACGGCGAAGATCGAGAAGTCGGCGTCGTCGACGTTGCCGTCGAAGTTGAGGTCGGCGGGGCAACCCAGCGGCATGGGCAGGTTGGAGCAGTCGAGCTCGTTGTAGGCCATGGCGAAGCGGACGAAGTCGGCATCGTCCACGCCGTGATCGTCGTTGATGTCGCCGGGGCAGGTGCCGGCGATGAAGAGACGGGCAGCGGTGGTGGTGGAGGTGCCGCAGTCGTTGGTGATGATGCAGAAGTAGGCGCCCTCATCGGCGGCCGAAACGTGCTCGAGGCGGAGGAAAGCCTTGTCCTCGAGCGGGATGTCGCTGCCTTCCTTGCGCCACTTGTAGTGGAGCGTGCCGCTGGTCGAGGTCGCGGCGGCGGTGAAGGTGACGGTGCCGCCGGCGGGTGCGGAGGAGTTCTCGGGATTGGCGGTCACGACGGGGACATCGGCGCACGCGTTGTGGGCGACGTCGACGGCGTTGATGGCGCGGCTGAGCAGGACGCCCTGGGTGTGCTGCTTCTTCTTGCGGCCGGGGATCGTGGTCACGATGTCCTGATAGGTCTCGACGACGAGGACCATGGACTGGAGGTCGTCCTCGGGGTGGAGCACCTCGGTGTGGGTGCGGGTCTGGCCGGGTTCCATCAGCTCGGTCTCGGGCTCGATCGGCGTGGAGTTCACGATCAGCGGATCATCGGGCATGAGCTCGCCGAGGTTCACCTCGCGCGGCACGCTGACGTAGTAGCGGCGGATCCAGACGCCCTGCTCGGGGTTCTCGGGATTCTCTGGCGGCTCGATGGTCTCGACCTCGATCTCCTGCTCGGGGTTCTCGGGGTTCTCGACCTCTTGCGTCTGCGGGATGATGATCGGTGGGCTGGCGAACTGGCCGCTGCTGACGACCGCGCCGTTGTGCTTCCAGCGGCAGGTGGTGGCGGTGAGCAGATTGATGGCGCGGAGCGTGACGCCGAAGTGCTCGATCGCGCCGGGGTTGGTCTGGTGGCCGGCGAGCTTGTAGGTGAGCAGCGTGCCGGTGAGGGTGGCGTTGCGGCTGATGGCGGGCTTGCCGTAGTTGTAGTTGCCCCAGGTGTAGTACACGTCCTCGACCTGCGGGCCTTCGAGCTCGATCTCGAACTCGTCGCAGATCTCGCCGGTGTTGTTGGGGCAGTCGAAGTTCGACAGGCCGCCGATGGTGGTGATGGCGGCGTTGGCGAGCGAGAAGGCCGAGGCGGCGAGGCCCGCGGCACAGGCAAAGAGGAACGAACGGTGGGAGCTGGGACGCATGACTTTCTCCGGGGCAGTGGAAGAACGGGAGCGAGTCGAGCGGTTCTTCCGTGCCGCCGGACCGGGCCTCGAACGCCCGGTGGAGCCGGGCGGCGGGCGGGATCGCTCTCAATCGATCCGGCCTGCCGCGGATGCATGCGACGAACAGGATGGGAGGCTGTCAGAAAAAGGGAGCGGGTGGGCGGGAATGTGGCGGCGCGATGAATAGCCAAGAAAAAGCCGCGGCGTCCGTGTGGACGCCGCGGCAGAGGGTTGATCGCGCGGAACTGGTTACGGGCAGAGCAGGTTGTTGTACGCGGTAGCGAAGAGCACGAAGTCGCTGTCGTCGACAAAGCCGTCGTTGTTGAGATCGCTGGGGCAGCCGACGGGCATGGTGGGGCTGGCGCAGTCGAGCTCGTTGTAGGCGGAGGCGAAGACGACGAAGTCGGTGTCGTCGACGAGGCCGTCGAGGGTCATGTCGCCGCTGCACCACACGGTGGGCGTGCAGGCGAAGCCGCGCACGGCGAAATCGTCGATGGCCGCCTCGACGACCGAGGGGTCTCCGGTGTCCTGGGCGGTGAAGCGGACCCGCATGGCCGAGCTGGGAGTGACGCCGATCTGCCTGAGCCTGATCGTCTTCTGGAACCACAGGCCGTTGACCTCGGGATCGTTGATGGAGCCGGGTCCGACAACTTCGGCGGTTCTCCAGGTCGCGCCGTTGTTGTTGGAGATCTGTACGGAGAAAAAGTCGGTGTACGGGGCGCTGCCGGTGGCGTTGGAGTACCAGCGCCAGTAGGAGATCTCGCCATCGAACTGACCGGCGAGGCTGAAGGTCGGGCTGTTGAGAATGGTTGACCCGCCGTCGATGTCGGCGGATCCGGCGAGGTTGCTGAGGAAGCCCTGACCGGTGACGAAGCAGCGATCATCGGTGTCGGAGTGATCAGCGCCGGGCTGGGCCGCGGAACCGATCGGAACGACGCGCTCCCAGAAACCGGCGGTGGCGGTGTTGGGGCCAACGGTCCAGCCGGCGGCGTTGGTGGTGAAGTCGGTGGAGTAGACGTCGGTGACCACGCCGCTGCGGGTCTGTGTGAAGCCCGAGCACGGGACGCGGACGATGGCACCGCTGGTGGCAAGTTCGGCGTACCACTCGATGGTGGAGTTGCAGGGGATGTCGGCGAGGGCGGCGGTATAGATGTTGCCGCCGTGGTCGTAGATGGGGGCTTCGCGAGTCGCGCCGAAGCTGATGCGGTAGAAGACGCGGCTGTTGGCGAGATCGAAGCTCTCGCTGGCGCCGGTGATGTTGAAGCGGAGCGGGACGAGGTCGCCGGCGGGGATGTTGCGCTCGCCGCCGTCGAGCACCGTGACGTTGATGGTCGCGGGCTTGGTGGAGACGGTCAGCGTGTAGAACTGTGCGACGGTGAAGACCGCGCTGTCCTTGATCGCGATGTAGTAGGTGCCGGCGGCCGGGAGGGTGTAGGTGAGCGTCTCGTTGCCGCCGAAGGAAGCGGAATTGGCGAAGGCGAGTGTGCTGGTGCCGTCGGTGTCCAAGAGCTCAATGGCCGGATCGAGTTCGGTTGCGGAATTGGTCGCGTTGCCGGAGCAGCAGAATCCGTTGAGGTTGCTCGGGCATGCCTGATCCGAATCGTCGTAGATCAGTCCGAGCGGGCGGACGAGGAGAGTGAGTTCGGTGGCTTGGTTGACGGTGATGGCGTAGTAGTCGTCGTCGACCTCGGTGCCGAGGGAGACGGTGGACGAGAGGTTGAGCTGTGTGAGTGCTCCGGCGGCGGGGCCGGCGGGGGTTGGAAGTGCGCCGACGACAAGCGTGCCGCAGTCGCTGGTGTTGAGCTGGGTCGCGGTGGCGGGGGTGTCGTTGGGCTCGTAGATGTCGCCGTAGGAGAACTGGGCGTGGCGGATGTCGTCGTGTCGCGGGCCGTCGTAGATGGTGGAGACGAAGGGCTCCATGAGCTTGGTGCTCTCGATGGGGCAGACGTGGGGCTGACCCATGCCGTGGCCGTGCTCGTGGGAGACGACGTTGCGGAGGCGGAGTGAGTTGCCAGCGGTGTTGGTGAAGAAGTTGTCGCCGGTGTCGATGACCATGTCGCCGCCGGTGGCGTCGAACTCATCGGGGTAGAAGTTGTACGCGAGGGTGCCGCTGTTGCCGTCGAGGGTGTGGCCGGAGATGCGGACGTCGCCGCGGACGCCGGCGACACCAAAGGCGGTGCTTGGGAGGAAGGTGCCGGGGTTGAGCGGGTCTTCGGGATTGCGGAGGGCGGCACCGTCGTCGTTGGGTTCGTAGACGTACTTGATGCCGCTGACTTGCGACCAGCGATCGAAGACAGACTGCAGAATGGGGAGCCAGGTCGCTTCGTTGCCGTAGATTCCGTTGAGGTAGGCACGAAGGTTGGAGGGCGCGTCGGGCTCGCCGTTGAAGCCCTGGACGTCGGTGCCGTCGGGGACGATGGACCAGGTGATGGTGATGGGCTTGCCGAGCTGGGAGCCGCCGGGGGTGAGGGCGGTGGAGGTCCAGCGCGGGCCGACGTTGAAGCGATCGCCGAAGGGCGCGTGAATCGCTTCGGCGAGCCGGAAGGCTTCCATCACCTCGTTGGGCGTGCCGGGCTTGAAGCAGGCGGCGAGCTTGGCGGTGTTGGGGCTGGCGAACTCACGGGCGAGGCGTCGCTCGACCATCTGCTTGATCGCGGGCTCGAGGGTGGCGAGCTTGTCCTTCAGAGTGGACGGAAGCAGCGGTGCGCTGCGCGGAGCGACGTTCGCGCCAGTGGGACCGGCCTCCGGCCGGTCGGCGGCGACGCCCATCACAGCAGGAGGACCGGCCAGAGGCTTGTCCCACTGGTACTTGATCTGCGACAGCGCGATGGCGGCGCCGGCGAGTGCGGAGAGAGTGACGACCTGTGCCCAGCCACGACGAGTCTGCATGCGTGTGTCCTTCGAGCTTGCCCGCGTGAAGCGGTGGATGGAGCATCGACCAAGGAAGGCCGCCGCGCCCTCCTCCGGCGCGGCGGTCCTTCGAACTTGCATGTCCAAACTACACCGATCCCGTGCGGTCCGCAAGCAAAAAGGGCCGAGAAGTCAGGGCTGGAACCCGATCGGCGACCGGCCCGGGAAACCCCCCGGAGCCCGAGAAAAAGGTTCCGCTACGCTATCGGCCCGTGACTCGCCTCCGCCGCCCCCACGTCCCCACGCGCCCCCACCGGGCGCCCCCGAACGCTCGTGATCCGAATCCATGAACGAAGTCCTGCTCATCCCGGTGCTGTTGGTCGTCAATGCCGTGCTGGTGGCGGCGGAGATCGCGATCGTGGCGTCGCGTCGGGTGCGGCTGGAGCAGAGCGAGGCGCGGGGTGAGCTGGGGGCTCGCGGGGCGCTCGACCTGATCAGCCATCCGACCCGGTACATCTCGACGATCCAGTTGGGCATCACGGTGATCACGCTGTCGCTGGGCGCCTTGGGCGAGGCGTCGCTGGCGGACCATTTCGAGGCGTGGCTGAAGCGGACGATCCCGGCGCTCGAGGCGTACGCGAGCGTGATCTCGATGGCGGTGGTGGTGGTCGGCATGACGCTGGCGGTGCTCTGGCTCAGCGAGATCCTGCCCAAGCGGCTGGCGATGGCCAACCCCGAGCGGACGGCCCGGATGCTCGGTACGCCGGTGCGGTGGCTGGCGTGGCTGGCGGCACCGCTGGTTTTCTTCCTCACCAAGGCGACCGAGCTGGTGCTCAAGGGCCTGGGCGTCAGCACCTCGGCCAAAGAGGACATCAACGAGGACGAGATCCGCGGGCTGATCGAGAAGGGCACGCAGTCGGGCATCTTCGAGCAGAAGGAAGGCGAGATCGTCGACCGCGTCTTCCGGCTCGCCGATCGCAAGGTCAAGGGGCTGATGATCCCGCGCTCGGACATCTCGTGGATCGACGCGAGCGAGACGGTCGAGCGGGTGCGGCTCATCGTCGCCACCAGCCCGCACTCGCACTTTCCGGTCTGCCGAGGCGGGCTGGACGACATCGTCGGGATCGTGCACGTGAAGGACCTGGTGAAGTACGGGCTGGTCTCGGGCGGGGAGTTGTCGCTGGAGGCGCTGGCGGTGCCGCCGCTGTTTGTGCCGGAGAACACGCTCGCGCTCAAGCTGCTCGACCGGTTCAAGGAGACGCGGCAGCATCTCGCGCTGGTGGTCGACGAGTTCGGCGGTACCGAGGGTTTGGTGACGCTGAACGACCTGGTTGAGGCGATCGTGGGCGACGTGGTGCGGGGCGAGTCCTCCACCGAGATCGTGCGGCGTGCCGACGGGTCGTACCTGGTGGATGCCCGGGCTCCGATCGCGGAGCTGACCCACGCTCTGGAGATGGCGGAGTTCAACGCCCACGACCAGGGGTTCTCGGACACGGACGTGCAGACGGTGGCGGGGCTGGTGCTGGCGCTCCTGGGGCATGTGCCACAGACCGGGGAGATTGCCGAGGGCTTCGGCCTGCGGTTCGAGGTGGTGGATATGGACCACCAGCGGATCGACAAGGTCCTGGTGAGCAAGCGCCGAGAACTGCCGGAGCAGCCGACGGGCGAGGCGGGGCATGTGAGCTGAAACCCGCACGAATGCCTTGCGGGGCGGGATTCCGTGTGGAAGAATCGGCGGTCCGCCAGCGGGATGGCCGGGGACTTTGGGCGAGTACGTTCGTGCCTTCGTGGGCGCGGGAGTGACCAAGATGGCCGATGCATGGAAGCTGCTGACGGTCCGCGGCGTGGGCGTGGCGGCGGTCATGGCCTCGCTGGCGGGAGCGGCCGCGGCGCAGGACCGCGTGCGCCTGCCCAGCCCGTATCCGGACCATACGCTCTTCCAGGCGGCCGACGACACCGAGCGGGCGTGCCAGCTGCCGCCGCAGGAGTTTGACGACCGCAGCCTGTGGAACGCGAACCTGTGGCCGGGCGGCGTGGTGTGGTACACCGTCGACCCGAACGTGACGACGACCAACGCGGACCGGCTGCGGATCGCGATGTACGAGATCGAGACGGTGTGCGGCGTCCGCTTCAACCCGCGCAGCAACCAGGTCAACTACATCAACGTCCGCGACAGCTCGGGCAACAGCTCCAGCGTGGGCATGATCGGCGGCCTGCAGAACGTCAACCTGTTCAACTGGTCGTTCCGCTACATCGTGATCCACGAGCTGATGCACGCGTTGGGGATCTTCCACGAGCAGCAGCGCTCCGACCGCGACCCGTTCGTGGTGATCAACCAGGCGAACATCCAGACCGCGTACTTCAACGCCAACTTCCCCAAGAACGGCGCCACGCCCAGCGGCGGGTACGACTTTGAGAGCATCATGCACTACGACGCGTGCGCGTTCTCGACCTGCTGCCCGGCGGGCTCGACGTGCTCGTGCGGTTCGGGCTGCTACTCGATCACGGCTCAGCCGGCGTACGCCGCGTTCCAGAACGTGATGGGCAACCGCGGCTACCTGAGCCAGGGGGACAAGGACGGGCTCGTCAGCCGCTACGGCGTGTCGCCCGACGATCCCTACGCCCCGAATTTCACGCTGGCGACCGCGCGCGAGCTGGTCTCGACGCAGTCGATCATCGGGCGCCTGAACACCACGAGCGATTGGTACAAGATCGTGCTGCCGACGGCGTTGACGCTGAGCGTGACGACCATCGGCGACGTGTGGGCGCCCAGCAACGCGACGGTGCGGATCAAGAACGCCGCGGGCACGACGCTCACCAGTTCCTCGTTCGTGAAGGTGGGGACAACGATCTCGGCCAACCCCAGCCGTGCTCTGCCGGCGGGGACGTACTACATCGAGGTGAACCGGACGCAGCCGTTCGGCGGGCCGTATGTATTGACGGTGAAGGCGAGCTGCAAGCCCGCGGACTTCAACGGCGACTCGCTGGTGAACGACGCGGACTTCTCGATCTTCTCGGTGGCGTACGACCTTTTGGTCTGCAGCGACCCGGCGATGCCCGCGGGCTGCCCGGCCGACATCACCAAAGACGGCTTCGTCGACGACGCGGACTTCGCGTTCTTCCTGAGCGGGTACAACACGCTGGTGTGCCCGTAAGGGCGGCACGTCGCGCGCCGCGGCGATGTCGAGGCGACGGGGCGCACCTTCGGTGCTCGTGGTGCGTGCTCGCGTGACCCGGGGCTGCCGCCCCGGGCTTGGCACGAGCGCCGCTTCGCGGCTCAGAAGCAGCGCTCGCGCGGGGGGGGTGGGGGGCGGACGGACGAATCGGGCACGCTCGCGCACTCTCGTCTCTTCATAGCAAAGAACCCGGCGCGCGCCGGGTTCGGGTGAATCCATCTGCGGCATCACTCACGCCTTCACCACCGGGAAATCGATCTCGGTCTCGGCGGCCTTGTTGAAGATGTTGGTGAACAGGTTCAGCGCGACCGCGGCGATGATCTCGGCGATCGCGGCGTCGCTCCAGCCGGCCTTGCGGACGGCGTCGAAGTCGGCGCTCGAGACGCTGCCGGTCGAGGTGGCGAGGCGCTGCGCGAAGAGCAGGGCGGCGGCGTCCTTGGCCTGGGTCGAGCCGGCCTTGCGGCTCGACGCGAGCTCGTCGGCGCTCAGGCCCAGCATCTTGCCGATCGCGGTGTGGGCCGAGAGGCAGTAGTTGCACGCGGTGGACTGGGCGGTGACGATGGCGATCTGCTCGCGGAGCTTGGCGTTGATCGAGGAGTGGCCGAGCGCGCCGCTGAAGGCGAGGTACGACTCCAGCACGGCGGGGGAGTTGGCCATGACCTTGGTCATGTTGGGGATGAGGCCGAGCTTGCTCTGGACGGCGTCGAGCAGGTCCTTGGTCTTGCCGGTGGCGGTGGTGGGGTCGATGGTGGTGAGGCGGGCCATGGTGATGCTCCTGTGAGGGATGTTTGGGAGCCGCGGGACAGGCCGCGGCGACGCTCCTATGATGTAGACAGGTCAGTATAGTTACGGGGTTGAGGATGTTTTCTTGAGAAACTCGCTGTCAAAGTCCGCAAATGGCTCGGAATGCGGCACTTGCGCAAGTCCTGATGGCGACAGGCGGGAGCGGCAATCTGGCGGGTCGAGGTCCATTCGCGGAATCCATGGCGCTGGCCGCGGCGATCTCTTCACGCGGCTCCGGCCGCCGGGGCCTCGGGCCCTGTCTGGAGATAGGTCATGCTGATGCCGGTGCTGGTGGCGTTTTCGATGGTGGCGGGAGATGGCAAGGCGGCCGTGACGGAGAAGGCGTGCGCCGACGCCAAGTTCGCGGACGTGGCGTTGCCCGCGGCTGGCCAGTTGGTCCGGCTGGGCGGCGGCGACGCGACCGTGACCACGCGTGGCGAGGGCGAGTCGATGACCTTCAGCGCCGATGGCGTCATGACGATCGATACGCCGCTGCCGGTCGGATACCCCGATCCGACGCCTCCCGGCGCGATCGACCTGAAGCGGTACCCGTCGGTTCGTCGCGCGGAAGTGAGCGGCGATGTGAAGGGCTTGTCCAGCGGCGGGAGCGAGGGCTTCTGGCCTTTGTTCCGTCACATCCAGCGGCGCGACATCGCGATGACGAGCCCGGTGGAGATGGAGTATCGCAAAGTCGGCGGCACCAACGCCGGCGTTGAGGCAGAACAGAACGCCGTGCCGCTGGACGGGGGGAAGCCAGACGCGGGCAAGAAGACGGACAAGGAAACGTGGACGATGGCGTTCTTGTATCGGCGTGCCGAGCAGGGCGACGCGGGCAAGGACACGTCGGACCAGCGGGTGACGGTGACAGACACGCCGGAGATGCTGGTGATCTCGATCGGCATGAAGGGCGATTACTCGCGGGCCCTGGTGGAAGAAGGCAAGAAGCAGCTCGATGCGTGGCTGGCGACGCAGACGCGTTTTGAGAAGGCGGGCGAGGCGCGGGCGCTCTATTACCACGGGCCGAGCTTGAGGCCGTGGCGCAAGTGGGCGGAGGTGCAGTACCCGGTGCGGGAGGTAGCCCCATCGAAGACCAATGGTTCTCCCGAGGTCGTCGCCCGCTGATCGGAACGGGGTTTGGTGTTCGCACGGGCGGCTTGTTGTTCTCGGCTGATTTCCAGGGCTTTTCGGGCTCTCCGGCCGATCTCGCGATGTCGAACCATCTACGACCTCTCCGGCATCGAATGTCGTAGTAGAGTGATCGTCCGACGCGGGCCCGATCGGGCCGGTGGCGGCGTTCGCGGAGAATCTCCATGCGATCCGGTCCTATGCAGCTGCTGTCGATGGTGTTGTTGTTCCTGATGGCGGCGGCTCTCGCCGGAGTGCTGGTGTACACTGTGCGGGCGGGGCCGCTGTTGGTCAGCGGGTATGGGAACGCCGCGCCGGGCGGCGGCGGGAATGACGGGCTCAAGAACGACATCGAACAGAAGGTGCGGCTCGCCGAGGCGATGCAGGCGGCCCAGAACAAAGCGACGCAGAAGAAGGACGCCAACGTGACCAAGTCTGAGACCAAGCCCGAGACCAAAGCCGAGATCAAGTACAGCCGCGGCGGGTACGACGTGACCCCGCTGAGCGAGAGCCGCATCAACGAGCTGGCCAAGAAGCTCACGCCCGAGGAGCGCGACATCATCCTCGCCAAGGGCACCGAGCGTGCGTTCTGCGGCAACCTGACCGACAACAAGAAGGAAGGCGTGTACACCTGCCGCCTGTGCGCCCTGCCGCTGTTCGCGAGCGACAGCAAGTTCCACTCCGGCACCGGCTGGCCCAGCTTCTTCCAGCCGTTTGACAAGGACCACATCGCGTACCACAAGGACACCGCGTACGGCATGGAGCGGATCGAGATCCTGTGCTCCCGCTGCACGGCGCACCTGGGGCACGTCTTTGAGGACGGGCCGGCGCCCACGGGGCTGCGCTACTGCGTGAACAGCGCGTCGCTGGAGTTCAGCGAGGACAAGGACGGCAAGCACAACCTGCCCGCCGCCAGCCTGCCGATCAAGACCAGCGTCGCGTACTTTGCGGGCGGCTGCTTCTGGGGCACCGAGGATCTGTTCCAGTCCGTTCCGGGCGTGATCAATGTCGAGAGCGGCTACATGGGCGGCCACGTCGCCAAGCCGACGTACAAGCAGGTGTGTTACACGGATACCGGTCACGCTGAAACAGTGCGGATCACCTACGACCCCAGCCGCGTCGAGTACAAGGCGCTCTTGAAGCAGTTCTTCCGCTTCCATGACCCGACCACGCTGAACCGCCAGGGGCCCGACGTCGGCACGCAGTACCGCTCGGCGATCTTCGCGGCCGACGAGGCCCAGCTCGCGGACGCCAAGGCGTTCATCGAGGAGCAGAGCAAGCGGGAGAAGTATCAGAAGCGGAAGATCGTGACCCAGTTGGCGCTCGCGGCCAAGGACGGCGACGCGGCCGGGTTCTGGGTCGCGGAGGACTATCACCAGGACTACCACGAGAAGAACGGCGGGCACTGCGCGATCCCGAACGACGACGATTAAGGTCGTCGTCGCCGGGTGCGGCGAGCCGAGCGGCAGGCAACTGGCATCGGGTGAATACCCGAGAACGCCCTAGAAAGCATGGGAAAGACGCCTTGCGTCCGATACTGGGGCGTGCCTAACGTCCCGCCTGCTTTTCTTGTGACAGACCGCTCCCACCATCCTCTCAGTCAGCCCCTGGCCAAGAGCCTCGGCCCCGCGTTCCACGCGTTGGCAACCGAGCCCTTGACAGGCGTGGTGATCGTCACGGAAGACGGAACAATCCTCTACAGCAACACGCAGATGGCGCGGATGCTCAGCGGCCCCACGGCGAAGGCCGAGGACGCGACGGGCAAGCACATCGGCGAGCTGTACGCCGCCAAGTTCGCGCTCGAGCGCCTCGAGAACATCCGCAGCGTGCTCGACAAGAGCTCGCCGCTGATGATCCGGCACATCTGGCAGGGCTATCAGGTGTACTCGTGGGTGATCCCGCTGACCCTAGACGACGACACCGCCGAAGCGCTCGACTCCAAGCGTGCGACGCAGCGGCGCGTGCTGGTCATCAGCCGTCGCGTGGGCACCGAAGATAAGCCGTTCGATCTGGTGGCCGGTCCGATCGAGAAGATCGACGCGGAAGTGATCCAGCTCGGGCCGCTGGATGTCTTGAGCCCCCGCGAGCTCGAGGTGCTGGCGCTCCTGGGTCAGGGCCTCTCCGCGGCCGAGATCGCGGCGGTGCTCAATCGCTCGGTGAAGACCATCAACACCCACCGCGAGAACATCGGCAAGAAGCTGAAGATCGACGACCGGGTGAAGCTGGCGATGATCGCCCAGCGAGCGGGCCTGCAGCTGGCCGACGCGGAAAAAGAACGCGTCTGAGCGGGTGGCGGGTTTGGTGCCAACGTACAACTCAGTCTTCTCACAAGGGCCTTGACGGGCCCTTTGTTCTTTGTTAGGTTTTGTGCAAGTCCCCGTGGCCGCCGGGCCGAGGCGCTCGGGCTGAGGGGTGGGTTTGCGGTGGGTCGCTCGGGAGGTGGAGCATGTTCGGCAGAAGTCTCGCGGGGCTGGTGGTTTTGATTGTGGTGCTGAGCGTTGGCTGGGTGAACATCTACTGGCATCGCTCGCAGGTGAACGAGGACTACCGCAAGGAGTTCCACCGCCTGATCGAGAAGTGCGACGGCTACGGCGGCAACAAGGAGTACTTCGACTGGCTGGTCGATTCGACCCATGACGAGGTCTTCAACGACTCGTACAAGATCAAGACCGGCACCGGCCGCCGCGGCATGGCCCGCGACGAGAGCACGTTCGACGAGGAGCGCTACTTCGAGACCATGATCGACGGGATGATCGCCAAAGCGAAGAACGACAAGGCGGATCAGGTGGTGAAGTCGATCGAAGCGATGGTGGCCAAGCTCGAGAAGGAAGCGCAGGCCGAAGCGGAGGCCGAGGCGAAGGCGGAGGCCGCGCGATCATCGCCCGGTGCCTCGCCGCAGCGGAGGTGAGGTCACGCCGGAACTCGAGCAGTTCCAGAGCAAACGGATCGCTCGGCCAGACGCCGAGGCTGAGGAGTCTTCGACGAAGCCTCGGACCCATCGGGTGTGGTCGTCGAAGCTGATGCAAATCTGGACGTTACTGCTGCGAGCGATCCGAGGCTTCCTCGCGGACTCGTCAGCCTCGGCGTCCCACAAACTGCGATACGCACGAAGTGAAACAGGTCTAGCGACCGAGGGAGGACTCGAGCGGCAACGGCTCGTGCGGTTGGGTTTGGGTGGAAGCGGATCGAGTGTCGGTCGTTGCGCGGGGTGTCTCACGGACTCGCGTGCCGCCGAACCACCAGCGGACGAACTTGGCCATGCCCTGCTCGATGGCGGGGGTGACCGTGGACATCGAGAAGCGGAGCAGCGGCGAGGTGGTGGTGGTGTACAGCGGCCGCGTCATGGCAAGGAGGCCTTCTTCGCCCTTGGTGACGCCCCAGCCCGAGGCGCCGTGGCCGCTGAGGCCGACGGAGGCGTGAGCGGTGGGGAGCAGGCAGTCGTTGACGGTGACGATGGTGGAGCGGAGACGCTCGCGGAACGCGTCAACGCGCGAGGGGTCTTTGGTGAAGACGGCCGTGGTCAGCACTTGGTCGACTCCGTCGTGGAGCGTGAGCGCGTCTTCGAGATCGCGGACGCGGACGACCGCGAGCAGCGGGCCGAAGTGGCGGCCTTCGATGAGCGACGCGTTTCGCGGGCAATCGGCAAAGACCATGGGGCGGATGAGGCGGCGGATGCCCTGGGCGTCGGCGACGGGCGGCTCCACCACGCCGCTGAGGGAGCGGCAGCCTTGCTCGTGGGCCTGCAGCGCGAGCGCGTGGATCTCGCCGGCGGCGCGTTCGTTGACGAGCGGCAGCGGGCGGGCGGCGCCGGCGCGGGCCATCAGGCGCCGGACGAACTCGGCGTAGACCTTTTCGTCGACCAGGGCGCGGCGGGGAGCCATGCAGGTCTGACCGGCGTTCATGGTGATGCCGTTCCAGATCGCGTCGGCGGCCAACTCGGGATCGGCGTCGTCGAGCACGAACGCGCTGTCGCGGCCGGAGAGTTCGAGGGTGCTGGAGACGAGACGAGGAGCGAGCGTCTCGGCGATGGCGCGGCCGACGCTGGTGCTGCCGGTGAAGACGACATGGTCAAACGCGTTGTCGCGCAGCAGCGACGCACCGGCCTCGCGGCTGGCGTCGGTGCGGGTGAGCCATCCGTCGGGCATTTGGGTCTGGCGGCCGGCTTCGAGCGCAAGATCGAGGAGCAGCGTCTGCGAGCGGGGAGAGTTCTCGGAGGGCTTGACGGTCACGCGGTTGCCGGCGGCGATGGCCTGGACCATCTCGATGCCGAGGAGTTGGACGGGGTAGTTCCAGGTGGCGATGATGGCGACGCGACCGAGCGGAGCGCGGGTGACGATGCCGCGGGTGGCGGTGGAGAGCACGCCGCCGCCGGGGAGGCGGCGGGGCTTGAGGATGCGGGCGCCGTGCTTCTCGACCCAGGCGCAGGCCGCGAGCAGCGGGGCGACGTCGCCGACGAGACCCTCGAAGCGCGGCTTGGCGATGTCGGCCTGCATCGCCTCGATCAGGTCGTCCTGACGCGTGGCGACGAGGCGGCGGAAGGCGCCGACCCAATTCAGGCGGCGGCCCAGGGGCCAGGCAGAGGTGGTGAGAGGGGTGGGCACACGGAACATTAGTGATCTGATGGAGGTTGGATTTTGGGGGTTGGATTCTGGAGACGCTTGCGCTTCCCCGCCCCGCGAAGCGGGGAGGGGTGGTCGAGGCTTGGCGAGACCGGGGAGGGGTGTAGGGCGTTTGGAAGTTGCATCGTGTAGGTACCCGCAGTCCCCTCACCTGACTCGACGCGTTGCGTCGAGTCGTCCTCTCCCCGCTCGCGGGGAGAGGAGGCGCGGCGGTCAGCGGATGCTGAGCTTGCTCGCGGCGGTTTCGATCAAGACGCCTCGGGCGCGGGCGGTCTTTTCGGGCGAGGTCTGGCCGCTCTCGATGGTGACATCGCGGGGCTTGAGGCCCAAGGCGCGGGCGAGGAGTTCGCAGACCGCGGCGTTGGCCTTGCCCGCCTCGGGGGCGGCGGCGACTTTGACTTTGAGGCGATCGCCCAGCACGCCCGCCAGCGCGTCGCGCGAGGAGCCGGGCACGACCTTGAGCCGGATCAGAACGTCGGAGTTGTCGGCGGTGAGCACGGCCATGAAATCACGCCCGGGCGGGACCGAACCAGTGGGCGAGTCGAGCGTAGTGGCGGCGGCGGCATTCCGGATTCCGGACCGCCCGGTCGGGTGCGGTGTCGGCCTTCAATAGCGGCCTTCTATTTCGGACCCGCATCGCCGAACTGCATCGACTCACGCATGGCCGTCACACTGCCCATCTTCAATTTCTGGTTCGAACTCACGCTGCTGTCGGTGCTGGCGTGCCTCTTGATCTACGGCATCTTCGACACGCGGTTTCAGGTCGCCCGGGCGAAGGGGGCGGCGGCGGTCGAGGTGCTCCGGCGTAACAGCCGCCGGCTGTGGATTCTGATCGCGGGCACCACTGTGATCATCGTGGGCATCGTGATCTCGCCCTTGCCGGGTCCGGGGTTCAGCGTGCTGGGGCCGATCGGGCTGGCGATCCTGGCGAGCGAGTTTGTGTGGGCGAAGAAGCTGACCAACCAGATCAAGGAGAAGTCGGGCCCGCTGCGGGACGCGACGCAGCAGCTGGCGCTCAAGACGCCCAAGTGGGTGCCGATCCCGGTGTCGCTGGCGTATTGGTCGGTGCCGGTGCTGCTGGCGATCTTCTCGCCGGTGCCTCAGTTCATGATCTGGCCCGCGGCGTCGATTCTGTTCGCGCCGGTGTTCCTGTGGTGTGTGCTGGTGTACAGGGCCAATAAGGCCGGGTCCATGGCGGGTGACGGCAAGGTGAGCCCCGCCGCCCGGGGCGAGGCGGCCTGAAAGCCGGCGGGGCATCCTCCCAAGAATGTGCGGGAGGCCCTGTGAGCTTCGACGTGGCAACAAGCAGCGAGAACGACCGGAGCTACGCGACCTTTCAGCACGTTGTGCCGCTGATCGCGCACTTTGCCGGGCCGATCGTGGTGCCGATCATCGCAGCGGTGATCATGTGGCAGCTCAAGAAGGAACAGCCCTTCCTGGATGACCACGGGCGGGAGGCGACGAACTTTCAGATCTCGATGGCGTTGTACACGCTGGTGATCATCCCGATTCTGGCGGTCGCGACCTGCGGCATACTCGCGGTGCTGTACATCCCGCTGATTGCGCTGAACATCTACGGCGCGGTGCGGGGGGCGATCGCTGCCAATAAGGGCGAGTACTTTCGGTACCCGATGTGCCTGCGGCTGGTGTGATGAACCGCACGAGTGAGCCGGGGCGTCTTCGCCCCGGTGCGGTTGCGTCGGAACTCGCGTGCAGCCCCGAAGCCTCGCCGCCGGGGTGAGGACGCCCCGGCTCGCTTCTGCAAGACTGCATTCGGAGCGCGCGGAGGGTTCGTATGATGTCTGCGTGCCCCTGCTGCAGTGCGTCAAGCTTCACAAGACTTATGCCGGCCGCGTCGTCGTGGACGACGTGTCGTTCCATGTTGAACGCGGCGAAATCGTCGGGCTGCTCGGTCGCAACGGCGCGGGCAAGACGACCAGCTTCCGGATGACGATCGGCATGATCGACGCCGATCCGGCCGCCGCGCTGGGTGGCGGCACGGGTGATGGCCGCGTGTTCTTTGACGGCAAGGACATCACCACGCTCCCCATGTACAAGCGGGCGCGGCTGGGGATGGGATACCTGTCGCAAGAGCCGAGCATCTTCCAGCGGCTGACCTGCGAGCAGAACCTCCTGGCGATCCTTGAGACCACCGGCCTTCGCCGGCACGAGCGGCGCAAGCGAGCCACGGAGCTCCTGGAGCGGTTCAGCCTGTCGCACAAGGCCCATCATCTGGCCCGCACCTGCAGCGGCGGCGAGCGGCGGAAGCTCGAGATCGCGCGGGCGCTGGTCACCAACCCGAAGCTGATCCTGCTCGACGAGCCCTTCAGCGGCGTCGACCCGATCGCGGTCGAGGACCTGCAGAGCGAGATCCGGCGCCTGGCCCATGATCACGGCCCGGGGCAGGAAGGGATCGCGTTTCTGATCACCGATCACAACGTGCAGCAGACCTTGCGGGTGTGCGACCGGTCGTACATTCTCGACAGCGGACGCAAGCTCGCGGAAGGCACGCCGCGGCAGCTCATCAACGACGAGATGGTGAAGCGGGCGTACCTGGGCTCGCTCTTCCGCGGCGACGAGTTCGATCACCTGCCGGAGCGGCGTGCGGCGGTCAACGGGACGAAGTGAAAACGCTCACCGCGGAGAACGCAGAGGACGCCGAGAAGAAGAAACAGCGATGCCCTGGACCACCCCTCGATGTTCTCTCCGCGTTCTCCGCGTCCTCCGCGGTGCGATGCCTTTCGCCTTGCTCGCGGTGGCGCTCACCGGTTGCTCTCGCCGGACGCTGGAGATCACCAGCGAGCCCAGCGGCGCGCTCGTGTGGGTGAACGATGTGGAGCTGGGGCGCACGCCCTTGAAGGCCTCGTTCCTGCACTACGGCGAGTACGACGTCCTGCTCCGCAAGGATGGCTTCGAGCCTTTGCGGACGCACAAGACGGCGTACACCCCGCTGCACCAGCGCCCGCCGCTGGATCTGGTGACGGCGCCGCTCCCGATCGAGAACACGACGTCGTGGCACTTCACGCTGGAGCCGAGCAAGGAGTCGACGACTCCCAAGACGCAGCTCGAGACCGAGCTGACGGCGCGAGCGGATGAGCTGCGGAAGCAGATTGATCCGGCGGACGCCGCGAACTCCACCCCGGGCCTTTCCCCGGCTCCGAAGTGAATCCGACTTCTGTCGAGTCCGTGTCCGATCGAAGAGCGCAGATCTGAGCACGAAAGCAGATATACGCTCCCCGAAATCGGTGCTCTTGTTTGCAGAAACTTTTCGGACGTGTTAGTCTCGTTTCCCGCCGCGGTCTCGTGGGTCGGCGGGATGCTGGGTCCCGCCACGCCGCGGTCGAACCACCTTCAACAGGGGAAGGACACGTTCATGCAGAAGAGCTCGATCGGCTTGATGGCTATCGCTTTGGCGTCCGGAATGTGCGCGTCGGTGCTCGCGGCTCCGCTCAACAGCGGACCGGTCAAGGCCCAAGGCCCGGGCGACTGGACCCAGGCGTGGCGTCAGAACCGCAACATCCTGATCGATGAAGACCCGACGCTGCAGCACGACCCGACCTCGATCATCGTGAAGTTCTTCGACGGCGTCTCGCAGGAAGACAAGGACGTGTTCTACGGCCTGATGGAGATGCGCCGTATCGAGAAGCTCGGCCAGGCCGACCTCGAGCACGTCACCATCAACGACAGCGTGGACAACATGGTGTTCCTCGCGCGCGAGATCGGCGCCGAGCTGGGCATCGTCGAGTTCGCCGAGCCCGACTACATCTTCCATCTGAACGCCACGCCCAACGACAGCTATTACAGCCTGCTCTGGGGCATGAACAACACCGGCCAGACGGTCAATCGCGACCGCGGCACGGCCAACGCCGACATCGACGCCAATCTCGCGTGGGACGTCTGGACCGGCTCGTCCTCCTTCGTCGTCGGCATGTGCGACTCGGGCATCCTGCTGAACCACCAGGACCTCGCCGCCAACATCTGGCAGAACCCCGGCGAGATCGCCGGCAACGGCATCGACGACGACGGCAACGGCTACGTCGATGACGTCAACGGCTGGGACTTCTTCAACAACGACAGCAACCCAACCGACGACAACGGGCACGGCACGCACACCGCGGGCACCGTCGGCGCCGTCGGCAACAACGGGCTGGGCGTCACCGGCGTCTGCTGGAACGTCAAGCTCGCCGCGCTCAAGATCGGATCGGCCAGCGGTTCGATCTCCGTCACGGCCGCGATCAACGCCATCAACTACTGCGTCGCCAAGGGCATCAAGGTGAGCAACCACTCGTGGGGTGGCGGCGCCGCATCCTCGGCGCTCAACACCGCGATCTCGAACGCACGCACCGCGGGGCACCTGATCGTCGCGGCGGCCGGCAACGGCGGCGCGGACGGCCGGGGTGACAACAACGACTCGATCCCGTCCTACCCGGCCAGCTACACGCAGGACAACATCATCGCGGTGGCCGCGATCGATAACGACAACAAGCTCGCGACGTTCTCGAATTACGGCGCGACCAGCGTGGATCTGGCGGCCCCGGGCGTGACGATCGCCAGCAGCTACAACAGCTCGACGTCGTCGTACGTGTACCTCGACGGCACGTCGATGGCGACGCCGCACGTCACGGGCGCGGTCGCGCTGGTCTGGAGCAAGAACCCGACCTGGACGTACTCCCAGGTGCGGAGCAAGATCCTGAGCACCACCAAGCCGCTGACGAGCCTCTCTGGCAAGACCGTCACGGGCGGTTGCCTGAATGTGAACAACGCGATCCGTTGAGCGTTGATACATCCCGCATGAAACAAAGCCCGGCGCGAAGCCGGGCTTTTTCGTTGTCGCGGCGGGCTCGCGATCGGACGTCGGCGTCCGAGAATGTGCTTTGTTGGCGCACTCTTCACGCGATCGGCTTGCGGCGAGACGCGCTTGCCGGTACATTGCGATCTCCGGGTCTCGTGGGGACGCGTCCCGGTGTACAGCATCACGCTGGGACTGCTCCAACCTCGCTCAACGCGAGACGGGTAGTCTTTTCCACACCATCAATCCCTTGAACCCGCGCGCGATCTGCTGGCGTATGGCAACGCGGCGGGCCGCGGCGAGGGCGAGCCGCAGGATGCGGGCCGCCGGTCCGTGCGCCGCGGTGGGGCGTCTGACAAGCAAGGATGCGTCGATGCAATCCAATGTTCCCGGCTTGAACGATCCTCCTCCGCTGCCCGAACCCTCGCTGCTGCCGGTGCTGCTGTTCGAGCAGCCGTGGCTGCTTCTGGCGGCGGTGCTGCTGGTGGCGCTGGTGGGCTCGATGTGGCAACGCCGAGCGGGGAGCGTGAAGGGCGCGTTCGCGTGGCTGGCGGGCGGGCTGGTGGCGTGCGGCGGGTTGTATCTCACGGCACGATTCGTCATCACCGATCGCGAGCGTGTAGCGCTGGCGACGCACGATCTGGTTGGCGCGACGGCCGGGGTGAACGTCCCCCGGCTGCAATCGCTGCTCGACGACACTGTGCGGCTCACGTACTTCCGCGCCTCGGGCGGGCTGGACAAAGCTGGAACCATCGCCGCGGTGCAGCGCGAGCTGGGGCAGACGTACAAGGTGAAGGACTGGATGATCCAGGAACTGCAAGTCGCCGCGGACGGAGCGGATCGGATGAAGACCCAGGTCCGCGTCCGCGTCACGCCCGCGGACTGGAACTTCCCGCACATCTCGTGGTGGGCGATCGATTGGAAGAAGAGCGGCGAGGCGTGGCAGGCGACGAGCATCAAGCCGCTGTCGATTCAGTTCATGTCGGGGACGCCGTGAGGTCGAGAATGACCACGAAGCGACAAAGACGCCGAGGCTGACGAGTCCGCGAGGAAGCCTCGGATAGCCCGGAGCGACGTCCCCCAACTTCTCACTCGGCGTTCGACACGCTTGTTCCAAACGATCCGAGGCTTCGTCGCCAAGCCTCCTCAGCCTCGCCGTCTTCGCGTTCAATGCGAGCTTGAGCGCCCGAAAGTGACGAGCGATCTCTACAGACGCGAGCGGTTCACTCGCCCCGGGCTTCGTCGCGCTTGTCTTCCTCGTCGAGCAGCGTGACCGCGGCGTCGAGCAAGTGATCCAGCGGCACGGGCTTGATGAGGTAGCGGTCAACACCGAGCGATTCGGCGTAGGCCTGATGGCGCCGCCCTTCGTTGGCCGTCACCATGATGACAATCGGGGCGTCGGCGAATCCCTTGATCTTCTCGAGCACGAGGAAGCCCGAGCGCTTGGGCAGCATCATGTCGAGGATGACGATGTCCGGCGGATCGTCGTTGCAGATCTGCACCGCTTCGTTGCCGTCGGTCGCGAGCTGCGTCAGCGCGCCCTCGGACTGGAACGCGGCGTCGAAGGTCTCGAGCACGTCGCGGTCGTCGTCGACGATGAGGACGCGGATGTCTTCGAGTCGCAGGTCTTCTTTGGTCATGGCAGGCCCCTCATTCTTCAGTCTGTAGCGTACGGGACGGGGCAACGGTTGCGGGAAAACATGATGGGCCGGTAACTGGGGGGAGAGAACGAGGAGGGGCGGAGCGTCGCGGAGAAGCAGAGAGGGTGCGACGGGTGGGCCGCCCTGGGACAACCCGCGCGGTCGCGACAGGAGCGTGCGCCCTCGCACTGCTTGACCGCCGAGCTGGTCAAGCAGTGGCACCCGGAGTTGGAACGGCGGGGCCTGGAAGGCCCCGCCCCCGGTGTTGGTGGTCGACCGGCTGGAAGCCGGTCTACTGATTTTAGTCGCCGAACTCGTCGAGCGTCTTGCGCTTCTTCTGGATCGCGGTGCTGACGCCGATGATCTTGCCCAGGTGCACCGGACCGGCCTCGATGCGTTCCATCGCGCTCTTGGCGTTGCCGGGGCCGAACTCGGTGCCGATGAAGCGGCGGCCGAGGGCGTGGGCGACGACCGCGGTGGTGCCGCTGCCGGTGAAGGGGTCCATGACGATCGAGTTCTCTTCGCTGCAGGCGAGGATCACGCGTTCGAGGTAGGCCTCGGGCAACTGGTTGTGGTGCCTGCTGCGGCGTTCTTTGTTGTTGCCCTGGATGCGCCCGAGGAAGGGGCCGTACCAGACGTCCATGGGGACGCGCATGCCGTTGGGCATGCCGTCTTTCTTGTTCAGCGTGCGCTTATCGCCATAGGTCGAGGCGCGATCGGACATCTCGAGCACGCGCTCGGGGTGCCAGATGCGCTTGGTGGCGTCGTCGTTCTTGGCGAAGTAGAGGGCGTGGACTTTGCTATTGATGAAGCGGCTCTTGGTGTTCTGGCCGAAGCGGTAGTGCCACACGCACCAGTTGACCATGTGCAGGCCGATCTTCTTCAGGTAGACGACGATCTCGGCGGCGGTGTCGTCGGGGATGTTGACCCAGAGGCTGCCGCGATCCGACAGCGCGTCGGCGCAGGCCTGGAGCCACGCGTACGTGAAGTCGAGGTAGTCGTTGCGGGGCATGCCGTCGTGCCATTGGTCGTACGGCACCGACCAGTTGAACGGCGGATCGGCGAAGATCAGGTCGACCTGTTTCTTCTTGCACTCGTCGAGCGACGGGATGATCTCGCGGCAGTCGCCGATGTGGATGCGGGAGCGGCCGTCCTTGGTTTCGAGAACCTTCTTGGATTTGGAAGGCTTGGAGTACTGCTTGTCCTTGGACGCCGCGTGGGCCTTGGCGGCTCGCTTGCGCTCCGGCACCGCGGCCGGGCCTCGGTCCGTTGCGGGAGCGTCAAGTGTCTGCGGCGGGACGTGCATGGGCGAGAGTAGGAAGCGGCACCCAAGACCAGTGGGACCGGCCTCCGGCCGGTCTTTCCTGTGTGAGCGGAGTAGACGCGAAGCACTGCGAGATGGGAGGTCCTGTCGACCGGCTGGAAGCCGGTCCTACTGGTGCTTTGGGGGCGGGCTGGAGTTGGCGGGGCCTGGAAGGCCCCGCCCCCTTCGAGAGACTCTCGCCGCAAAAACGAAGCGGGACCGGCTGATCGCCGGTCCCGCGGGAATGCTCACTTGAAGAAAGCTTACTTCGCCTTCTTCGGCCCGAGGTTGCGGACCGCGATCAGTTCCATCTCGACCGTCAGCGGGACGTTGCCGGGGGTGGCGCGGCCGGCCTGCGGGTTCACCTGGTTCATCTGCTTGGGGACGATCAGCTTGCGCTTGCCGCCGACCTTCATGCCCTCGAAGCCGAACTGCATCGCCTGCAGCTCGCCGGGGATCCAGATGTACGGGTTGCTCGCGTCGTGCTTCTCGACTTCCTTGCCCTCGGCGTCCTTGATGACGTGCGAGGTCACCGCGACGCACTGGCCCTCGGCGGCCTCGCCGGTGCCTTCCTTCTCATCGATGATCTGCAGCGCATCCACGAGCTGGATCGTGAAGACGAGGTCGGAGTTCGGCGGGATGGTGGCGCCCGCACCGCGCTCGCCGTAGCCCATCTTGGCGGGGATGATGAGGCGACGGATGCCGCCGATCTTCATGCCGGGCACGCCCTTCTGCCAGCCCTCGATGACGCCGTTCAGCGGGAACGAGACCGGCTCGCCGCGCTCGAAGGACGAGTCGAAGACCTTGCCGCCTTCCTTCAGCGTGCCGTGGTAGTGGGCGACAACCGCGCCGCCGGCCTGCACCTCGTAGCCGTCACCGATCTTGAGGTCTTCGAGGATGAGGCCGCCTTCGAGTTCCTGCTTCTTGACGACCTCGCCGGTGGGGACCGGGATGGCGTTGGGATTCGGACGGGGCGGGAGCGCATCGCCCTCGGCCTTGGACGTGGGCTGATCCTGGCCGGCCTTCTGGGCCTGCTGGGCCGGGTCGGCCGCGAACGCGAACGAGGCGAGCGAGAGACCGGCAACGAGCATCAACGAGAGCGGCTTGCGCATGGGCGAAACTTCCTTGAAAGAGTGAAACGGTGAGGGACAAGGGTAGAACGCTCGGGGCCGAGGCGGGTTCCCCGAACAGGGGCGGACTCGGGAGAGTGCCCGAGGGGCGTGCCGTATCCTCTAATCATGAATCGCAACCACTTCCTTGCGTCGCTGGCCCTGGCTTCCCTGACCGTTTCCGCGCTGCCGTCCTTGTGTGCGGCTCAGGACCCGCGGTCGCATCCGACCAACGACGAGCCGGCCCCGGCGAATGCTCCGAAGGGCACCCCGCCGTCGGAGGACGCCAACGCCCCCAAGGGCGTGCTGCCCCGCGAGGAGATGCCCAAGGAGACCCGCTCGAACCTGCAGGAGCTGGTCGACCTCATGGTCGGTTCGTTCTCGAGCGAAAAGCAGCACCAGGAAGACGCCGAGAACTTCTTCGACATCCGCCTGCACATGGCCCCGATCTGGCGCGATATCTCCAGCGACGAGAAGGGGTACTGGCTCTACGTCGAACAAGCCGTGGCAGCGATGCCCGACAAGCCGTACCGCCAGCGCGTGTACCACGTGACGATGGAGTACGTCTCCGATCAGAGCGGCACCGCGACCCCGGTCTTCAAAAGCGCGGTGTACCTGCTGCCGGGCACGCCGGCGGACGTGCTGAAGTTCACCGGCGCGTGGAAGGACGCAACCAAGCTGGATGGCGTGACGCCAGACAAGCTGATCCCGCGCGACGGCTGCACGGTGGTGATGAGCCGAACCGGCGAAGGCCGCTTCGAGGGCGCGACCGTCGGCAAGGGCTGCCCCAGCGAACGCGGCGGCGCCAAGTACGCCACCGCCGAGGTCCATGTGAACAAGGACGGCCTCCAAACCTGGGACCGCGGGTACAACGAGAAGGACGAGCAGGTGTGGGGAGCGGAGAAGGGTGGGTATCGGTTTGAGAGGGTGGAGGCTGCCCAGAGTCCCAAGTAGAGGAACGATTCGGGCCGCTCTTTATCTGTTCCCAATCACGGCCAAATCGCGGCCCCATCCCGGAACCGGCACCGGGAGTTGTGCGGATGAAGAGAGCGGCAACGAGGGGAACGCGGGTGCCGAACAGGCTGGGCCGCTGAACGCGCGGTGCGGGGCCGCGGCCAGAGAAGTTACTTCTTGATATCCGGGCGGCGCCGATTGGCTCCGCCGTGATGGCATGACCTGCGGGGGCTTTGGGAGGTTGGCACATGTCGGTAGTGAAGATGGTGGCGGCGGCGTTGGCTGTGGCGGGTGCGGTGGCCAATGCGGCGAACGGGCAGGTGTGTGAGGGGCAGTGGCTCCCCGGCTACGGCGTGCGGGGAGTTGACGGCTCCGTGGCTGCGATGACGCTCTGGGATCCCGATGGCGACGGGCCCGAGCCGCAGTTGCTGGTGATCGGCGGCAACTTCTCGATGGTGGGAACGACCTCCGCTCGCAACATCGCGGCTTGGAACGGACAGGAATGGAGATCGCTTGGTGGCGGGACCAGCGCCGGCGTCCGGGCGCTGACGGTGTTCGATGGAAAACTGTGGGTGGGCGGAGCTTTCGCGTCCGCGGGCGGCGTTGAAACCGGCCCCCTTGCGTCTTGGGACGGCAATACATGGAAGGGCACCGGCGCCGAACCGGTTCGCATCGACGCACTCCAGGAGTATCAGGGTGCGCTCATTGCGGCGGGAATCGTCAAAGTCTCTGGCGCGAGTACTCCGATCGCAAGGTGGAACGGATCAGCGTGGATCACGCTCGGACCTGATTCAGCGATCGGTAGCGGCGTCAACGTGCTCGGCCTTTACGAGGGCAAGCTCATCGCCGCGGGGATCTTCACGTCCGCGGGTGGAAAACCGGCGGGTGGCATCGCGGCTTGGGATGGCAAGTGGACGCCGCTCGGGAGCGGGGTCCAGTTTCCGAGTGGCAACATCAACTCCGTGTGCGTGTACGACGGAGATCTGTACGCGGGTGGCACCTTCACGAAGATCGGCGGGGTGGAGGCGACGCATCTCGGCCGTTGGACTGGAACGCAATGGGAATCAACCGGGCTGCCGGTGACCGCTGGGAACATCTCAGCAGGAATCAACGCGATCTCCGTGTTCGACGGAAAGTTGATTGTCGGCGGCAATACCTCTCCCGAACGCGCATACGCGTGGGACGGCACCGCGTGGAGCCGACTCGGACAGCGACTCAAGGCGCCCCCGCTTTGTTTCCAGAGTTACAACGGATCGCTCTTCGCGGGCATCGATGGTGCATTCGTCAGCACCGCCGTTGGGCGTGGCCTCACCGAGTACCGCGGCGGATCGTGGAACTCGGTCGGAATCGGCTTCGACAAGGGCCTCGTCGCGATCGAGTCGTATGGCGGGAAGTTGATTCTCGGTGGACGGGTGAACCAGATTGCAGGCGTGACGGCCGGACCGATCGCTCAATGGAATGGCGCCACGTGGGCCGGCCTTGGTATGGATGCTCCGACGACGGTCGTGGAGTTGCGCGCGAGCAACGGATTGCTCTACGCCGCTGGAACGCCGGCGTTGTCGGCATGGAATGGAAGCGGATGGGCGCAGATTCCCGGGATCGCAAGCTCGATCAGCATCTCGGGCTTGTCACCGTTCAAGTCCGATCTGGTGGCCGTGGGCAGCTTGAGTCTCACTGATCCATTCTACTTCCGGCCCGTTGCCTCGTGGACCGGGAGCCAGTGGAAGACGTTTGGTGACGATCTGCAAGGTCGAGCGGAATCCGCCGTCGAGTTCGAGGGTGACCTTGTAGTGATCTCGTCCTCCACTTCCTTCCGGTTGTCTTCCAACCCAAGCGCTCTGGGACCGTTTCGTTTTGACGGAACCGCGTGGCACCCCTGGCCGGTCGGGCTGTCCACGGGGGGGACGCTGTTCGTGCACAAAGGAAAGCTGATGGTCGCGTCGAGCAATGTTCGAACCGGCCGAGCCGTCAGCTACGGCTCGCTCGCGCAGTGGGAGGGCGATCGCTGGGCCAGCGTGGGCGGCGGCGTGTATGGAACCGGCAACGGCACGGGAGTCGTTCGAGTACTGACGGAGTACAAGGGCGATCTGATCGCGGCGGGATCGTTTAGACTGGCGGGCGGCGTGGCGGTGAACAACATCGCGCGTTGGAACGGCATCCAGTGGAAAGCGATGGGCGGCGGCTTGACGGGCGGCACGGTCTTCGACGTGCGGCAGCATGGCGACGAACTCATCGCCATCGGTGAGTTCACCCAGGCCGACGGCGCTCCCTCGGCATATTTCGCGCGGTGGACGGATGATCCGAAGCCCTGGATTGCCGTCCAGCCGCAGTCCAAGCCGGTGAATCAGGGCCTCGCACTCTCGCTCCGTGCCGCGGCGGCGAGCGGGTATGTGAACGTGTCGTATCAGTGGAAGCGCAACGGCGAGGCAGTTCAGAACGGCCCGGGCGGATCATCGATCGGCGGCGGCATCGTGACCGGTGCGGCGGGCGTGCTTCCATCACCGAGTGACGGTTCTGATGTCGTGCTCCGCATCGAAGGCGTGCAGGCTTCGGACGCTGGCGAGTACACCGTGGAGTTCAGCAACGCCTGCAACACCACCTCGAGTTCGTCCGCCGCGGTGTCGGTGAACACCTGCCCCGGCGATCTCAACGCCGACGGCTTGGTCGACGACACCGACTTCAATCTGTTCGCCGCGGCGTACGACACCCTGCTGTGCGACGACTCGGCCATGCCAGCGGGCTGCCTCTCCGACTGGAACGGAGACGGGTTCGTCGACGACCGTGACTTCCAGATCTTCGTCGTCGCGTACACAGGCATGGTGTGCGATTAAAGCCGGTACGATTCCGGCATGCCCCACCCCGTCCTCATCTCCAGTTGGAACGGCGTGCCCGCGCTCGATCGCACCGCGGCGATGCTCGCCCAGAGCTCTGATCCCCTCGACGCCCTCGTCGCCGGCATCCAACTCGTTGAGGACGACCCCGAAGAACTCTCCGTCGGCTACGGCGGCTTGCCCAACGAGGACGGCGAGGTCGAGCTTGATGCCATCGTCATGCACGGGCCGCTGCATCGGTCGGCGGCGGTGGCGGGTGTCCGCCGCGTGCGGCATGTCGCACGTCTCGCGCTCGAAGTGCTCCGCCGCACCGATCACTCGCTGATTGTCGGCGAGGGAGCCAACAAGTTCGCCCGAGCGCTCGGATTCCCCGAAGAGAACCTGCTCACCGACAAGAGCCGCAAGGCGTGGCTGGATTGGAAAGCAAGCCTCAGCACCCGCGATGCGTGGCTGAGTGCCGCGGAGTGGGCGGGTGAGAAAGATCCGCAGAGCGGCGACGCTGGCCGCAGCGGCTTCGGCCAGGCGCTCTGGGCCGGGAACGTGGACCCAAGCGCGAATCAGGCCATTCCGCCTCACCCCTCATCCCTCACCCCTTCCCACTCTCCTCAGCCCAACGACTCGCGCACGCCGTCGCCGATTCCCCACACCTACGGCACGATCCACACCTCGCTGCTGCTCGCGCCGGGTTCGGACCTCTACGGCTGCACCAGCACCAGCGGCCTGTCCTACAAGCTCGCCGGCCGCGTCGGTGACACCGCGTGCGTCGGCGCGGGGTGCTATACCGACAACGCCATCGGCAGCGCGGGCGCGACAGGCCGCGGCGAGGCGGTCATGCAATCCTGCGGCGCGTTCGCGATCGTGGACGCGATGGCTTCGGGCCTGTCTCCCACGGACGCGTGCCTGAAGGTGCTCAAGCGGATCGCGGACAACACCAAAGAGAAGCGGCTGCTCGACGCCAAGGGGCGGCCGGGCTTCAACGTGACGCTGTACGCCGTGCGGAAAGACGGCCGGTACGGCAGCGCATCGATGCACGAGGGCTACGAGTTCGCGGTGCACAGCGAAGGCAAGACGAGGCTGGAGCGGGCGGCGTTCTTGTTTGGGAAGTGATCCACGACTCGCGTTGATACTGAGAGCCGGCTGCCTCGACGAGCCCCGAGCGTGAGCGAGCGGGTTGCATCCGCTCGGCTCGATGACCGCGTTCAGACAGCCCACGCCGTCGCTCGTCGACAAGCCGACTCGCGGACGCAGGGGCTCATCGCCACGCACGACGCCCCGATCTCGATCGCGACTCACCAACTCCATACCATCGACCATGACGAACGCTCACGCATCGATGTCTGTGGTCTCAGTCGCCGCAATGTCCCTGATTGTCACGGCATTCTCTGGCTGCGCGACCGGAAAGCCGGGCACAACGGGCGGCAGCGGGGCGGCCGTGATCGCGCTCCCCGACCATGCCAAGCCCGCGCCTGAGTTGGCGGCGTTCGCCTTCCTGACCGGGAGCTGGGTGTCGGTGAACCCGAACAAGACGGTGAACGACGAGGTCTGGACGCCCGCGCGGGGCAACTCGATGGCCGCGCTGTTCCGCCAGGTCCGACGCGACGGCAAGCCCGCGCTGCACGAGGTGTCGCTCATCACCGCGGAAGAGAGCGGCGTGTTCCTGCGGGTGCGGCACCTGCACGCGGCGCTCGAGGTGCCCGAAAAGCAGGCCGACATCAAGACCTACAAGCTGGTGAGCGCGGGCAGCGACCGCTGCGAGTTCACGGGCACCGTGGAAGGCGGCTCGGCGGACGTCGCGAGCGTGGTCTACCGGCTCGACGGCCCCAACACGCTGATCATGGACGTGACGTACGCACCGGGCGGGAAGGAGAAGGGGTACACGCTGCGGTATTCGAAGGAGTGAGCGAGTAGGGGAGCAGGGGAGCAGGGGCGAATAGATCACGCCTCGTAGAGCTCGATTGGGAGGTCGTCTGGGTCCTTGATGAAGGTGAACCCCTTGCCGCGGCCGGTGGGCGTGGTGTCGGTGCGGATGGGTTCGGCGATGACGCCGAGGGCGGCGAGGCGGGCGACTTCGGCGGCGAGGTCGGTGACGGCAAATGCGAGGTGGCGCAGGCCGCGGGCTTCGGGATGGGTGGGCCGCGGCGGTGGATCGGGGAACGAGAAGAGTTCGATGCGGGGGAAGATGGGTGCGGCGTCGTGCGCAAGCGCGTCGCGCGGGTCGATGGCGAGGTCGAGCTTGTAGGAGTTGCGCTCGGGGCGGAAGGTCTCGGCGAGGATGCGCAGGCCGAGGATGTCGACGTAGAAGCGCTTGGAGCGCTGGTAGTCGGAGCAGATGATGGCGATGTGGTGGAGGTTGAGGGGCATGGGGAGATCACAGGTGACAGTCCAAGTCGGGCGACCGATTTGGTTCGCGGTGCAGTTGACCAGATTGGTCGGTGCTTGAGGAGTTCGAGCTCAAGAGCGAGTGACGTCGTTCGATCGTGAGGCTTTGTCAAGGTCGATGATCTTGGACACGCTTGCACAGATCATCACGACACTGGCGCCGATGATGACCCAGAGAAAGCAATTGCGGATGTTTGCGGCATCCTGCGCCTTCTGTGTCGACTCAGGAGTCGGATTGCCCATGCCGCCAAGAGCGTCGTACTGATTGAGCACCCCCATCGCGACACCGGTCACAAGCACGAGCAGCAATCCAACTCGAATCGCAATGAGATGCCGCGCTCTGCGTGCGTTGGTGTTGTCTTGTGGCATGGCGATGCTCGGCGCGCTGTGTGTGAGTCTGGCGAGTGCATCCCGCTCGGACTTGCACCGGGCGGTTTCCCGACGGGTTCGCCAGAGGAATCTTACCGATGGTCTTTGGGCTGCCCTGGTTTGGTGGGGTTCAGATACGGCCTGCTGTTGATTCGCGATGGTTTGTCTGAGGCTCGCGGCAGGCACATGAAGCCGAGGAACACGAGCGCGAGGCCGGCCCCGATGAAGAGCAGGAGAATGAGGTGTGTTCTGTCCGCGGATTCGCGAGCGAGTCGGAGCGACTCGGGGCTTGGGTTGCCCATGCCGCTCAGTCCTTCGAGCGCGGCCGCAAGAGCCATAAACCCGGCGCTGACAACCGTGATCAGGATCCCCGCGACGATGGCGATGAGGCAGATTGCTTTGCGTTCTCTGGTGTTGAACCATGACATTGCGAGCGCTCCACCATCGGGGCAAGCAGTGTACCCAATCGTGTCTCAAGCGTTGAGCCGCGACGCGGCGGCACGTCGGTCGAGCGCGGTGCTTCGACGCCGTGGTGTGGCGCACCTTCGGTGCTCGGTGTGGTGGGTGCCGCGACACCGGGCTGACGCCCGGTGCCTGCAACGGCCGCCGCTTTGCGGCTCGTGGGAGCTGGGAGAGGAAGTGCGCGGTCTGTTCAGCGTGCCGCGATGTCGCGGCTGCCCAACGCGACGATGTGACCCAGCGTGCAGCCGGCGCAGCCGCAGGGGTGAGGGGCGGGGGTGAAGGCGTAGATGCCGCGGGCGGGCGGGGTGAGTGCGGAATCGGGTTGCTCGCCGGTGCTGTTCGCGGCGAGGGCTGGGAGCTGTGGCAGGGCGCCGACTTTGGGCTGCTTGCCCGCCTTGTAGATGCTGACGCCGTCTTTGATGGTCTCGACGACGGTGAGATCGCTGAGCTTCTCGATGTCCACGGCGAAGGGGTCGGCGGAGAGGACGGCGAAGTCGGCGACTTTGCCGACTTCGAGCGAGCCCTTGGTCTTCTCTTCGAAGTGCTGGTACGCGCCCCAGATGGTGAGGCTCTTGAGGGCCTCGTTCACGCCGATGCGTTCGTCGGCGCCGAGGATGTCGCCGCTGCGGGTGCGGCGGGTGACGACGGAGGAGAGGATGCGGATGGCGCTGGGCTGCGCGACGGGCGAATCGTGGTGCTGGGTGAAGATGATGCCGCGGCGGAGGGCGGAGTTGGCGGGCGAGATGCGTTCGGCGCGGGCGGCGCCGAGGGTTTCGTCGCGGTGCCAGTCGCCCCAGTAGAAGCAGTGCATGCCGAAGAGCGAGGGGATGATGCCCAGTTCCTTCATCGAATCGAGCTGGTCGAGTCGGGCGGTCTGGGCGTGGATGGCGACGCTGCGGCGATCGGCGATGCCGTGTTTGGCGACGGCGTCGCGGACGGCGGAGATGTATTGATCGATCGCGGCGTCGCCGTTGCAATGGGCGAGGACCTGCCAGCCGTTGGCGTAGGCCTTTTCGACCTTGGCGGCGATGACCTTGTCGGGAAGGGTTTCGTAGCCGCGGTAGTTGGTGCCGGCACCCGGCGGCGGGACCTTGTAGGGCTGGGAGAGATAGCCGGTCTTGCCCTGGATGGAGCCGTCGAGATTGAGCTTGACGCCGCCGACGCGGTAGCGGTTGGTGTAGGACCTGGAGTGCCAGGGCGTCTTCATCTCGGGCGGCTCGTCGGTGAAGACCATGTCCATGTAGGAGACGACGTCGATCTTCATCTGCCCGGCTTCGGCGAGGCGGACGAAGCTGGTGTGCGCCGGGCCGGAAGCGCGGCCTTCCTGCGCGGTGGTGTAGCCGTGGCGGATGTACATCTCCTGGCCCATGACGGCGAGCTGGGCGAACTGCTCGGCGTTGAGGCGCGGGAAGATCTTCATCGCGCCGAGCATGAAGGCGGTCTCTTCGAGCACGCCGCTGGGCGTCTTGCCGTCGGCCTCGCGGCGGATCACGCCGCCTTGCGGGTCCTTGCTGTCGGCGGTGATGCCGGCGAGCTCAAGGGCCTTGGAGTTCATGGAGCCGAGGTGGCAGGACTGGTGGATGATCAGGATCGGGATGTCTTTCGCGACGGCGTCGAGGTCCTGACGCGTGGGGTGTCGCTTCTCGGCGATCTGGGCGTCGTCGTAGCCGAAGCCCAGGATCATGTTGAACTTCTTGGATAGGTCAGTCGCGGCGTAGGCGCGGAGCAGATCCTGGATCTTGGCGATCGAGTTGCCCTCGCCGTCGGGCGCGGGGAGGAGATTGGCCGACGCGGCCTGAAGACCGGTCGTAAAGACGTGCCCGTGGCCGTCGATGAAGCCGGGGAGCAGGGCCTTGCCGGCGAGATCGATGGAGGCGGTCGAGGCGGTGCGGAGCTTGTCGATGTCGGCCTTGGAGCCGACGGCGATGATGGTGCCGCTCTTCACCGCGATCGCCTCGGCCCGCGGGAGGGCGTCGTTCATGGTGAGGATGGTGCCGCCGGAGTAGATGGTGTCGGCGGTCTGGGCCCACGTCTGGGGCGACGTTGTGACGATCCCGAGCAACGAGACAAGACCCAGCGAGAGCGAAAGACGTGAGAGGGGGGTGCTCATGCAGTTCCTTTGGGCAAGCGACAGGAATCAGTCCTTCGGCACCATAAACCTGAACAGTTCGGCGGGCTTGAAGTTCTTGGTTTGGTCGCCGGTGGTGTCGGGGTTGCCGTCGAGGTGGAGTTTGCGGGGGCCTGAGCCTTCGCTGAAGTCGAGTTCGCTGAGCTTGGTCCAGATGATGCCGGGGCTGTTGGTGTCCTGGTAGTAGTAGACCTTGTTCTTCTGGTCACTCACCGTCAGCCAGAGCGTGTCGGCGACGTTGGGCTGGCCGGGGATCTTGATGCCGATGGGCACACTCACGTTGCGCATGACGCTGAACACCGTGGCGACGGCGCGGCGTGGGTCGGCGGTCTGCGTGGCTTCGTTGATGTAGTACGACGCGCGGGCGAAGCGGTCTTCCGGGCGGTTCGTGCCCGGCAGCATCTTTTGGCCGCCGATCTTCTGCCAGTAGGTGTTGAGCGGGATTTGCTCGGAGAAGATCGGCGAGTTGGTCATGACTTGGTATTGACGGCCCTGGTGGATGACCAGTTTGCCTTCGATGTATTCGAAGATGGCCGAGTCGCCGCTGGCATCGGAGATGGCGAGGTGCACCGTGCCCTTCTCGCCGGTGGGGGCTTGGATCGTGACCATGCGGAACTCTTCCTTGCGCAGGGCTTCCACGGCTTCGGCGGTGGTGGCGAAGGAGTCGAGCACGTACTGGGCCCACGCGGCGACCGAGAGCGTCGGGCGCTTGTCGCCCGCGCTGGCTTCCGGATACTTGCTCTCGGCGAGGTACAGCAGGTTGGCGACCAGGCCCTTCTCGTTCATCCCATCGGCGACGGCCCCTTCGTAGATTGTCGTCACCACGCTGCCGTGCTTGCTCGTCCAGTTGAAGGGCGTTGTGGTGTTGCTGGTGCGCGCGAGGCCGCGGGGGTAGAGCCACTGGTTGGTGTCCATGTCGGAGTTGAACCAGTCCATGGTGCGGCCCGTGACGGTCTGGCCTTCCTTGCCGAAGTACACGGCGCGGGTGCAGGCATCGGCCGCGGTGGCGGCGAGGTTGGCTGCGGTGATCAGCGCGGCAACATGGAGACGGGCGTGCATAGAGCAGTCCTTTCCGGATGATGGCTGGTGGTGCGGCCGTAGGGATGTATACCAAATCGCGGCGGGGACGGCCGCGCGTGACAGAGCTTGGACTGTTCGGTCGGCGCGAGGGTCGCCTTGGGCGAGCGGGACGGCGAAGGGAGTGAGGATGGGCGTGGTGGCGCGTGTGGGCGCGATGCTTCGGGAGGCGCGGCGTGCGATGCCAATGCGTCGCCCGCGGCGTTGGCGCAAGAGTCTATCGATCGCGTCCGAGGCGTTGAGCCCCGGGCGCGGGGGTGTTGGGTGGTGGTTGACCAGGGGCTTGCTCGCCGAGCCTCGCGGCGCCCCTGGCAACGGGCGTGCGTCACGGGGGCGATGCGGTGTTCGGCGGAGAGCTTACAGAATGGAAAGAGGAGTGGCGTGGCGAACGAGGACGGTGATCGGCCTTGTGGCGTGAGGCGCGAAGGGCCGCTCGTTCCATGCCCTGGGCGGGAACTCAGGGTTCGTGGAGCGGTGGATTCGAGCCGCGAGGCGGCGGCACACGGTGCGTGTGTGATTCACCGACGCCGCGGTGTGGCGCACGGTCGGTGCTCGGGGTGAGGGGGGCTGTTCGGAGGGTCTGGGTCAGTAGAAGACCCAGTAGATGACTTCACCGGTGGCGGTATTGATAGAGACGCCGCCCGCGTTCATGCCGCCGTTGGGGATAACGAGGAGGTAGGACTTGAACTCGGCGGGCTTCCCGCCGTGCTTACGAATGAACTGGTCGGCGCTCGATGCGGGATTGGTGCCGTGGGTCTTGGGGTCCGCGGTGATGGCGGCCTTCTCGGCTTGGGCTCGGACCTGTTCGGCGGCGGCGGGCGGCAGGATGTATCGCACGTCGATCATGAAGTCTTGCGCCGGGAACCAGCCGTAGGGGCCGTGGGCGGTGATGCGAATGTCGGTGGCGTTGGGCGGGATGGTGCGCGGGAAGTGAGCGGTGCCGCCGCTGGCGAGTTGGAGCATCTGTGGGTATTCGCTGGGACGGAGGTCGCCGCTGTCGAGGCGATTGGTCTCGATTGCGAAATAGCCAGCGCCGAGCAGACCGAGGACGAGGCCGAGCATGGACGGCCAGCGGGGCCTGAAGAACAATCCGATCAAGCACACGACAATGCCGAGCGGGAGCCCTGGCAGCGCGCAGCACACAAGCGGCGAGGCGCCGTCGAACACGAGCGTGGCCGCGGAAACGATCGCGAGCACGGGGCCGCTGAGGAGCAGCAGGCCGTGAGGTAAGACCGGATCATCTGTGCCAGACAACGTGGCCACGCGGGAAGTTTTCGAGGAGTTGGGGAGCGGTGACGTGCAGGCCCCGTGAGCCGATCATTCCGTCCAGGTGATGTGGCCGGTGTGCAGGTCGTACATGCCGCCGACGATGATGAGGTCGCCCTTGGCGATGCGCTCGGCGAGGACCGGGCTGCGGGCGGCGATGCGCTGCATCGTGAGGCGCACGTTCGCGTCGGCGACGCACTGCACGAACTCGTGGTTCTTGGAGTTGTAGGAGACGCCGGGCATCTTGGCCTTGGCGGCTTCGACGGCGGGGGCGAGGTTGGCGAGCGTGGCGGTGAGGTTGCCGAGCTGGGCGTTGTCGGCGGCGCCCTTGACCGCGCCGCACTCGGTGTGTCCGAGCACCACGATCGCTTTGGCTCCCGAGAGCGCGGTGCCGAACTCCATGCTGCCGAGCGTGTCGACGTTTTCGAAGTTGCCGGCCACGCGGGCGACGAAGATGTCGCCGATGCCCTGGTCGAAGACGATCTCGGGCGGGATGCGCGAGTCGAGGCAGGAGAGCACCACGGCCTTGGGGTGCTGGCCGGAGGCGGTCTGGTGGACCTGCGCAACGTAGTTGTAGTTGGTGCGGTGGTCGGCGACGAAGCGCTCGTTGCCGGCCTTGAGATCGGCGACGACCTGGGCGGGGGTCAGGGCCTTTTGCTGCTCGGCGGTGAGGACCTCGGAGCGGCCGGCGCCGTGGTTGGCCGTCTGGCATGCGGCGGAGAAGAGGCTGCCCACGCCGACGGCGAGGGCGAGAATGCGGAGCGAGTGACGGGATGCGGACGCGAGGGTGGTGTGGTGCATGGTGGTTGGAGTCTACCTTGAGTCGACGGGGCGCGTGCGCCGGGTCGCATCCCGAGGCGGTCGCTGATCGAACTCTACAAGTCCGGACCGCCTGGCTTTGACTCGGACGGCAGCTCGTTGGCGCGACGCCGGGCAATTGCCTGCGGCGAATGCATCTTGTAGATGCCCGCGACACCGATGACGACGAGCGCGGCGCAGGCGAGGATGAAGAGCAGGAGAACCACGCGTCTGAAGTTATCGCGTTCGCGCTCGTGCTTGGCGGTCTCGGCGCTGGGCGGTGAGCCGCCCTGGTTGCTGACCGCTTCGGCCACAAAGAAGAACCCGATTGTGACAAGGCCGATGAACACTCCGGCGGCGATGGCCTTGAGGCACAGGAACGTGCGTTCGTCGGTCTTGGACCATGCCATGACGTTGCTCCGCAGCCGCGGCGGCAGTGTACCGATCGCGTCCGGGGCGTTGAGCCCCGGACGCGGGGGGGTTGAGTGGTGGTTGACCAGGGGCTTGCTCGCCGAGCCTCGCGGCGCCCCTGGCAACGGGCGTACGTCCCTCCGGGACGCGCGGAAACGATATCGCGCTGAGCCCGCTTGTCTTTGATTGGTTCTTCGATGCCGAAGCCTGTCTTTATCCGCAGCTGCGAGCGGTTTCATTGCTTCGCGATCGTTTTCGGGATGCTGCTCAGCCAATGTTCGAACTCGGCACGGTTCATATGGGTGAGATCGCCGAGGTCGGGCCGTTCGTGCCGTAGCCGCGTGCTCGCGTCGTTGATCAGCCACTCGCTTTCAACATCTCGGACACGGAGGATCAGATCATCGGGAAAGTCCGCGGACCCGAACAGTGCCGAAGATTGGTGGTCCTGATGCGACACAATCACGCTGACGCTCCAGGACCGAGAGATCGGATCGATGTGCGGTTTGCAGAAAGCTGCGCTATAGGTTTTCGCGATCCAATCACGCGTCCGGAGCCAGTCGACACGCCGCCCAGCTGTGAGCGGGGCGTCGAACGACAATTCCAGTTCGCCGCCGGGGAGTCGCGTGATCGACGGCCAGGGATCGGACGGAGGCGTGAGGCTTTCGTGGTTCATCGTGGGGGGAACTTTGCAAGGTCGGAATCCAACAGCCGCACAAAGCGATCTCGTTGAGCGGCGCTGGTCGTGATGAGCAGGGAAATGCCATCGGTCCAGCGAGCCTCGCCGCCGACGGATTCGGGGACCGCTTCTGCGCGGAGATTGACCTCGAACTTCCATGGATCATCGGTCATGCCGCGGCGGAAGCACAGCAGGGGTTCGATGAAATCGAGCTGCGCCGGGGATTCGGGCAACGCGCGAAGCCACTGGACGAGCTGCGCGGCTTCCGAAGTGAGCAAGCAGGGATCGACAAAGCTCCACCGGTCGTCGATGCGGTCGACCCATCCTTCGATTGTGAGCCAGTTGCTATCCATGTCGCCGACGCGGGCGTGGCATGGAAATGCACAGCGCAGCACGCGGAGCGCGAGGGGATCACCGCCGACGATCCCAAGATAAACAGGCTCTGGCATGAGCCAACCTCAAGCTACGTCACGAGTCTGATGGGAATCCGGCAGCTGTTACCGCTGCGTTCATACCACCCGATCATCTTTGCTAATCCCCAGCGCCGGCCGCACGTCCAGTGGCACCAGCACCTCGCGGCCGGCCTTCTGTTCGATCAGTTGCTTCGCGGTGTCGGGGTCGACGTAGTCGCTGTGGCAGGAGAGTTTGGCGGGGGAGGCACTAGGCACTTGGGACTGGGCACGAGGGGAAGAAGAAGGCGAACCCACCCCCCGGCCTTCGCTCCCATCTGGGAGGGGGAGTGAAGACATCGCCTTCTTGGTCTTGTTGGCGAGCTTGTGGATCTCGTCGGGGCTCAGCACGCCGCGCTTGGCGAGGATTTCCTGCTGTTCGGGCGTGAGGGCGGCGGACTTCACGGGGGCGCCGGGCTTGCCGTTGGTGCCGACGCGCTCGAAGCCTTCGGCCTTGCCTGAAGCGAATTCCTGGATTTCCTTGCTGATGCGGACGCTGCACCAGTCGTGGCCGCACATGGCGCAGAAGTCGGTGTCGACGTCGAGGTCTTCGTCGTGGTACGCGCGGGCGGTGTCGGGGTCGAAGGAGAGCTCGAAGTGCTTCTCCCAGTTGAGTGCCGCGCGGGCCTTGGTCAGTTCGTCGTCGCGGTCGCGGGTGCCGGGGATGCCCAGCGCGACGTCGGCGGCGTGGGCGGCGATCTTGTAGGCGATGCAGCCCTGCTTCACGTCGTCCTTCTTCGGCAGGCCCAGATGCTCCTTGGGCGTGACGTAGCAGAGCATGGCGGCGCCGTGGTAGGCCATCGCCGTCGCGCCGATGCAGCTGGTGATGTGGTCGTACCCGGGGAACATGTCGGTGACCAGCGGACCGAGGACGTAGAACGGCGCGCCGTGGCAAAGCGTGCGCTGCACCTTGGCGTTGTACTCGATCTGGTCGAAGGGGACGTGGCCGGGGCCTTCGATCATGACCTGCACGCCCTTGCGCCAGGCGCGTTCGGTGAGTTCGCCGAGGGTTTCGAGTTCGGCGAGCTGGGCGGCGTCGGTGGCGTCGGCTAGGCCGCCGGGGCGCAGGCCGTCGCCAATGGAGAAAGTCACGTCGTACTGGCGGAGGATGTCGCAGATGTCCTCCCAGCGCGTGTACATGATGTTCTCCTGGTTGTGGACGAGCATCCACTTGGCCAGGAGCGATCCGCCGCGGCTGACGATGCCGATGAGGCGGTTCTTCACGTGCTTGAGATGGGCGCGGCGGACGCCGGCGTGGATGGTGAAGTAATCGACGCCCTGCTTGGCCTGATGATGCAGCGAGGCCTCGATCGTCGGCCAGTCGAGGTCTTCGATCTTCTTGCCGATGATCATCGAGTAGATCGGGACGGTGCCGATGGGAACGGTGGAGTTCTGAATGATGGCGGCGCGGGTGGCGTCGAGGTCGCCGCCGGTGGAGAGGTCCATGACCGTGTCCGCGCCCCACTTCTCGGCCCACTTGAGCTTCTCGACTTCTTCGTCGGTGCCGCTGGAGACCGGGGAGGCGCCCATGTTGGCGTTGACCTTGGTCTTGGTGGCGCGGCCGATGGCCATCGGGTCGAGCTTGTGCTTCAGGTGGTTGATGTTGGCGGGAATGACGAGGCGACCGGCGGCGATCTCGTCACGGACGGCGATCGCGGCCTGGCTGCCGTCGGCGCTGGGGAAGAGCACGCCAAAGTGCGGCTCGCGCTCGGCGACCCGCTTCATCTGCGGCGTGACGATGCCGAGGCGGGCGAACTCGAGCTGCGTGACCGGCTGGAACGACTTGGGATAGGTGACGCGGAGGCGCTCGCCCTTGGCGGTGTTGAACTCGACGCGCTTGTAGTGCTCGTCGATGCAGCAGGAGCAGGCCTTGGTGCCCTTGGTGCCGTCGTTGGCGGGGGCGATCTCGGCGTCGGGCACGTTGGGGTTGGCGCTGGTGACGCGGCCCTTCCAGGGGAGGTTGGCGCCGGCGGTGTTCAGATTGGTTGATGGAGAAGAAGGCATCGAGGCAGGAGGCATCGAGGCATCGAGTGGGGACAGATTGGCGACGCTCCAGCCTTCGGGCAGGAAGTCCCAGGCAGTTTTGGTGCTGTGCGCGGGCATGCCGGGGGTATCGGGGCTGGCGAACATGAGCGGGCCGCCGACGTCGGGCTTGAGCGCGAACGAGCCAGGAGTGGTGACGTTGGGGGTGGCGGCGGGGTTGAGGGCGCCGTGGGTGGGGAGGCGGAGAGAAGACGTGGTCATGCAAGTCCTTTCGAGCGAAAGGAACCTGACGGGTTCGAGCGTGGAGGGGCGCGGCGTGCCGCGTGCGCTTCCCTCCGCCGGTGCGAACCGGATCAGGTTCAACGGGTGCGTCTCAGCGGGGAAGGGACTGGGCACTAGGCACTTAGCACTAGGGTCCAGAACTTCCGCCGCGCCCCGAGCGTTACGGTGGGAGCGTAGCGCGAGGCCGGAGGCGGCGATAGATGTGAGGCGGATTGACGTCCACGCGGGAATCTGGCATGATGTCGCACCGCATTGGTGGGGCCTCAAATGCAGAGGCACAGGTCGGCGCTTCGCCGCCCCAGTCCCCATGGACTGCCCTTGGTGTGAGCCGCGCGGATCGCATCCGCGGCAATGCCGGTACACGGGGCTTGGCCGGCTTGCTGCCGGCCCGCCCCATTCCCGACACCGAGGTGCCTGATGGGGTTGATCCAGTGGATTGCCGGGTTCCTCTTCGGACGCCCGAACGAACCGATCTCACAAGCGCAGATCGACGCCGCGTTCCCGAAGCGTCGGCGCGTCCGTCGCCTGTCGTTCGAGGAGCTGTCGCGTCGATTGGACGTGAACGAAGCGACTTTGAAGGGGTTCCGTCCGAGGTACACCCGCTTTCAAATACCGAAGCGCGCTGGCGGAAGCCGCCGGATCGACGCGCCGGATGCCGCGACCAAGAAGCTGCAGAGAGCGATCGACAAGCGGGTGTTTGGCGGCGTGCGTTTGCATGCCGCGGCGATGGCGTATGTCCGCGGGCGCTCGTATGTGCACCATGCCGCCCTGCACGCGGATCGGGCCGTGGTTGTTTCGATGGACCTTGAGAACTTCTTCGGCAGCATCCGGCGTTGGCGCGTCGAGGCGCTGGCGCGGTGGCTGGGATGGGACGAAGAGGCGGCTGGCCGCATCGCCGATCTCTGCACGCTCGATGGCAGACTGCCTCAGGGAGCACCGACGAGCCCGCGTCTGGCCAACATTCTGAGCATCCCGATGGACCGGCGGCTCGCGGGGCTTGCGCGCTCGCGCGGCGCGGTGTATTCGCGATACGCCGATGATCTGGTCTTTTCATTCGACGCGGACGAGCAGGATGTCGTCCATGAGGTCGTGCACATCGCCAATCTGATCATCTGGGAGAGTTGGGGCTTTGAGATGGAGGTCCATCACAAGCGCAAACTGCACATCCGGCGGGCCGGTTGGAATCGACAGGAAGTGTGCGGGCTCGTGGTCAACGACGGCCCGCCGCGGCTGCCGCGGGAGACGCGACGGGCGCTGCGGGCGATGAGGCATCGGCTTGAGAATGGCGGCGATGCGGACGCAACGCCGACGCAGCTTGCGGGATGGGAGTCGCTTGAGCGGATGATTCAACGGCAAGGATCTTCGACACCACGCTGAATGTGAACGGATCGCGACCACGGTTCCTCACCCGGCTGCAGGACGATTCAGAACGAAGAAGTCCCTGCGTGTACCCCGCAGATGAACGGGCATGGCGGCCTGTCCGTTCGCACCGATCAGGATCCTCGCAAAGATCGATTCTCGGGGCGACTCACGCCGCCTTGGGCTTCAGTTTCTGCATGATGCCGCCCACGATCGACCCCGCCACGCCGCAGACCGCGGCGGTGATGAAGACCCGTTTCCAGTCGATGCCGTCGGGGCGGAACTCGTACGCGTGGCCGGGGTCGAAGGCGAAGGAGTCGGCGATGGCTTCGAGCACGGGGCGGGCCGCGGCGAAGGTGGCTTCGGGGGCGTAGGCGTGGACGAGCACGTTGTTGGCGACGCCGAAGTTGGTGATGCTGAGCATGCCGCTGGTGTCCTGGCCGGGCACCACGACGCGGCCGGTCATGATGACGCGGCTGCGTTCGCGGTCGAGGACGGGTGCGAACGTGGAATCGACCGAGGCCTGCTTGAGCTCGCCCTGCACGCGGCGCGAGGATTCGTCGAGGACGGCCTGCAGATCGGAGAGGCGGGCGCCGGGCGGGAAGGCGGGTTGCGTCTGCAGGAGGATGTAGCGGCCGTCGGGCTGTTTGGGGATGAGCAACGCCGTGTACTTCACCGCGGGCGCGCCCTGCATGGTCGCGGCCAGATCGGTCGCGGCTTGGTTGAACGCCGCGAGTCGTTCGCCGGTGTCGAGCTCCCAGCCCTCGGGGATGGTGATCGACCAGTGGTCGGGCGAGCGATGGACGGTCTGGGCGAGTGCCGGCGCGGCACACGCAACCACGACGGCGGCGGCGACAGATTGGAACCAGTTCGACATGCAGCGACCTCCCGTCCGCGGCTGCCACCCGTTGCGTCAGCGGCTCCCACCCGCGGCGAAGGCTCATGCTACACGATGGACGATCAGCATGGCTGCTGAGCGTGCTGCCAATCAATGACATCCAGTTCAGGCAGTTTGTCGGAGATGCCGGGCACTTCGAGACGGCGAAACATGTTGAGGCACTGGGCCCGGTGGTAGTGGCCGTGCGTGAGAACGTGGATCATCGCCGCGGCGGCGGTGAACTGGTACGACTTGCCCTCATAGGTGAGCGTCACGAGCCGGTTGGGGTCGGAGCGCACCGTCGGGAAGAGTGCACCGAGTTCCGCGCTCGCGGCGTCGAGGTCGGCGCGGAGCGAGGCAACGGTGGCGGCGTCGGCGGTCAGAAACGGCCGAAGCTCTTTCGCGCCGATGCGGTCGGCCCAGCGGCGCATGGCGCCGACAATGTGGGTGAGCGTGGCCCGCAGGCCGCCGGACTCGCCGGGGCCGATGGGGAAGGACGTCGAGAACTGCTCGGGCGTGAGGCGTTCGCAGCGATCGAGCACGATGCGCGTGGCCCAGCGGTCGTGGGCGAGGAGGATGTCGAAGGGGTCGGAGAGTGGGGGCATGCGTATCTCACAGCGGCAGCGTCATCGCTTGATCAAGGTGCTGTGTTTCTTGGACGCATCGCGAACAAGGCATCGAGCGCACCGGCGGAGGCGATGAGAACGTGACTAGATCATGCCTTGCCACGGCGTCCAAGCATTCGATTCATGGCTCGCTCAAGCAACTCGACGACCTTGGGTGCGGCCTCATTTCCCGGTTGATCCGAACGCTTCGCAGCTCGGCGAGCGTAGTCGAGCGCAGTTCGTCCTCGCGCGCACCGGAGCGTCGGATCGGCACCGTGCTTCAGAAGGGATTCGACGAGCAGCGGGGAGTCGTAGCGACGAACCATCAGCGGTGTTCCACCGCGCGGTACTCTGCGCGATTTCGTCCTTGGCAGAGTAACGTTCGGATCCGCGCCGAGCTTGAGCAATTCCGCGGCGACACGATCGTGCTCGTAGTACCAATGGCCTGAGACGCCCGGGTCCCGCCTGCGACGAGCGATTGCGTCGTCCAACTCTGTCGCGTGGCACACGACGGCGTGACCGAGCGGAGTCAACCGCTTCTTGTCTTTCACGTTGATTCCAAAGCCGCGGGCGACCCACCACTTTGCCATAGCGAAGAGGCGGGCAAGGCGTTCGCGCTCGTAGTTGTTGCCCTGGCCAAGAATGTGGAGTGGGTAGAACCCTTTGGATTCGCGGCGAAAGCGGACTCCTTGACGCCAGTACCAATCAAGGTGCTGGACGGTGCAGCGACCGTCGCCTGAAATCCATTCCAGCAACGTGTGACCTCGTCCGCTTCGTTGTTTCGGGTTTGCGCCGGCCGCGACGAGTGCCCGCAGCACAGGTAGCTCCGCGGCGCTGTACAGAAAGAGTGTCGGGCAGTTCTTCCGAAACGGAACCCGGGGGTCTCCCCCGGCGCGAAGGATCAGACGGATCGTTTCCGTATCGCTGTAGCTGTACTTGTGGAGAAGCGTTCCTCCGCCGCGCGCGACCTTCCGATTCGGATCACCCCCCGCGGCAAGAAACTTCTTGAGATTGAACCGCCAGGAAGATGGGTCCAGTTCCTCCTTTCTGGCCGACGCGCTCGGGCGATAGCGCAGCGGCGTCCAGCGCCGATCGGTTAGCAGTCCGAATGGCACGCCGTCGCCATCCGCGTAGCCACCTAGAACGCCGATCTGGGAGGGCGCGTTGGACGCGTAGGCGGTCTTCGGCAGGCAATTCAGAACCAGCAATGTGACAACCACACTGGCCAGTGCGTGATAGCCCGGTTCAAGTGACTTTCGATCATCATCGAACTGGTCGCGGCGCCAGCCGGATGATTGGAGGAACGCGTCGAGCTCCGGTAGTTTGAGGAGCCCTTCCGGACGTGTCAAGCCGTCGCTTGTTTCGGGCCAGTGTCGCCCTTCATCCATACCGAACATGTCGTCGGTCCGGTCCAAACTGGCGTACCCGGAGACGGACGAAAGTGCCGGATTGAGTTCGCTCGGGAACTCAAACCAGAGCATTTCGGTCGGTTCCGGTGGAGGCCAGCTTCTGGTCAGCGCGTCGAACCAGGACGCCCAGCGGTCGGGCAGGTCCCTGAGAACGCGACGTGTTTTTCTGCACGCCGCCCATCGCTTGTCGCTCCGGCGGGTGGTTTCGGCAAGGGCGAACGTCAGCCCCTCGTCGAACGAAGGACGTTGCTTGATGATCCTCCGAAGAAGAGAGGCTTGCAATCGAAGCGGATCTTGCATCTGAAACCCCAAAGCACCCTAATTCACACGCTCGGTGGAGATCAAGGACTCATTCTACCGCTTCGGATCCTTCAGCCCAGTTGCCAGCTTGTTCCGTGTCTCCCGCCGCACACGAGCGGCGAGGCGTGACGGGTGACGAGCCAGAAATGCACGAACGCACCGCGGCCGGGTCCTTGACCTCCTTGGCACAAAGGGACCGCAACAGCATCCTTTCGATCACGCCCGCGTGGTCGTCCACGAGGCGCTCGTCGACGAGGAAGGTCCTTGTGACCTCTGCCCTGCCGGCATCCAACTCGCGTGCGGTGAGATTGACCGACAGTCCCCCAACACGGCACCGTGCTCCGCGTCCGTGCCGCTGGTGCCGCTGGTGCCGATGGTCCCGTTCTTCCTGAGCAGGGCAGCAGCCATCCCGCTCCCAAGGAAGGACTCAGCGGCCCGCGCCCGGGCCGTAGCCCATCGTCCGATGAAGCTCGCTCGTCCCGCCCCGCGGCACGGTCAGTGTCTTCCAGTCCGTCCCCGCGCGCGACGCCAGCACGCGGCTGATCTGCACGATCTGCCCGCAGTGATACGCCGTGTGCGAGAGCGAGCGGGCGAGGGCAAGCGCCAGCGTGTGCGGCTCGCCACGGATCGTGAGCGTGCGAGCGAGGTCGGGGTCGGTGAACGTCGCGAGCTGCGCTTCCAGCACGCTCCAGCCAGCCTGCCACGCTTGCATCAGTTGTTCACGACCCTTCTCCTCGTCGGCGAAGTCATCGATGAACTCCCGGTCGCGATCGCGCCACGGCTTCTCGCCGTCGGTCGTCAACGCGTCGGTCCAGCGGCTGCGCAGGTTGCCGCCGACGTGCTTCATGATGACGGCGATCGAGTTGGTCTCGCGATCGAGCGGCACGCGGAGGTCGCTCCACGAGACCTGTGCCGTCGCCTTCTCGGCGAGCGAGCGATAGCGGCGGAACTCGGCGGCAAAGGCAGCAACGACGGTCGACGGAGATGCTTCCGGGGTCATGGCAGACCCTAGCGCGGGTCCGACTTCTCGGACGATGGAGCTGCCAACCGACGTGAACTGGAGCGAAGCGACACGGCCCCCGCCCCGCCCGCGGAGCGAATCGGGGATGATTCTCTCGGACCGTGCGTGATTTTGGTTGCGTTGCCGGGGGCTTTTCCGTACTTTGTTCTTGGACCATGCGTTCTCGGAACAGTCGCCCGTCGTGGGGTGGCTTCGCCGCGTGGGGTGTCCAGTTCAGTGCCCGCTCTTGGGAGGTTCATCATGCGTGCTGTCTCGAAGATGCTCCGCTCTGTCTCGGTCGCTGCTGTGCTCGGGCTGTGCGGCTCGGCGCTCTTGCCGGTCGTGGCGCAGGCGCAGACCTGGAACTACCAAGGCGTGCTGAAGCAGAACAACACGCCGTACAACGGCACGGCGGATGTGCGGCTGCAGTTGTGGTCAACGGATGCGGGCGGGCAGGCGCTTGGGAATCCCCAGACGTTCAGCAATGTGACCGTGACCGACGGCGTCTTCACGGTGTCGCCCACGATCAGCATCCAGGACATCGCGTACAACCCGATTCTCACGCCGTTCATCCAGGTCGAGGTGCGCACGCCGTCGGGAGTGGGCAACTTCGCGCCGATCACGCCGCGGACGCCGCTGGGTATCGCGCCCAAGTCGATGTGGAGCGCGGCGAGCCTCCTGCCGTGGGTCGCGAGCGACACGACATTCCAGAGAATCTCGTTCAACGGAAACTTCGTGGGCATCGGCCGCTCGACGCCGATCACCGGCGCGGACAAGTTCTCGATCGAGGGCAATACGCCGTTCTACTTCGGCATGTACGTGCGGCAGGCCAGCGACAGCGGCCTGTCGTTCATCGGCTACTCGCAGGGCACGACACAGCCGATGACGGCGTGGACGGAATTTGACGGTGACCGATGGGGTGTCTGGAACGGCAGCGCGCATCTGAACGTGCTGCGGAACGGCAACGTCGGTATTGGCACGCTGAGCCCGCAGAGCAAGCTCGACATCCTGTCCAACGGACCGATGCTGCGCTTCAGCGCGACGGATCACGCATACGCCGAGTGGTACCTCAGCAACTTCGGTGCGCGGTCGGCGTGGTTCGGCTACGGGAGTCCGGGCGACACCACCTTCCGCCTCCAGAATGAAACGGGCGGCAACATCGTCCTCTCCGGCGGCAGCCAGTCGCGGCTGGGCATCAACACCGACAACCCGAACTACACCGTGCACGTGACCGGCTTCTCGGGCGCCAGCATCGGCTTGCAGACCACGACCGGAACCAACGTCTCGACGTGGGTGTTGCAGGCGAATAGCAACAACTTCTCGATCCGCAATCCGTTCTTTGGCGGGACCGGGCGCCTCGACATCTCCAGCGGCAGCCGCAACATCGTCCTGACCGGCACCGTCAGTATCAACACGAGCGCTATCAGCGACTATTGCCTGGAGCTGCCGAACAACAACGACAACTCCGGCCGCGGCCGCGCCAACCGCTGGGACACGTATTCCTCGGCCCGCTGGAAGAGCAACATCCAGACCCTGCACGACCCGCTGGCGACGCTGAACAAGCTCCGCGGCGTCTCGTTCGACTGGAGCGCCACCGGCTCGCACGACGTCGGCTTCATCGCCGAGGAAGTCGCTCAGGTGATGCCCGAGATCGTGAGCACGCAGGACGGCAAGCCGGTCGCGATGGATTACTCGCGCGTCGTGCCGCTGACCGTGGAGGCGATCAAGGTTCTGCGCGGCGAGAACGAAGCGCTCAAGAAAGAACTGGAGGAGCGCGACGCGCGGCTGCGCCGGCTCGAGGAGCGGCTCGAGAAGCTCGAGAGCAAGTAGCCAAGAAAGTGGGCGGCGAAGGCGCGTGTGTCGCATGGGTGCCACTGCCCAGCCGCTCGGGGCTGGGCAGTGCGAGTGTGCCTGGTGCTATCAGTCCGCCGGCTCGGCGGCGCGACTGATGCGGACGCGCGACGGACAGCCGAGGTTCCAGCCGCATCAGTCTCGCGGCTCAACGCAGCCGCGGACTGATGGCACCTTCGTGCACCAGAGTTGCCTTATCGCGTTGCACGCAGCACGAGCTCGGCCGACTGCCGGGCCCGTTCCGCGACGCCGTCCGGCGCGTACATCCACGCCCATGTGATCGCGCCGGCGACGATCATGGTGATGTCCTGCGCGGCACGCGCGAGGGCATCGGCCGCGAGAGCGGGATGTGCCGCGGCGATCCAGCCCTTGATCGCGTCGTGCAGGTCGCTGGTGTGACCGGTGCAGATCTGGAACGTCTTGGAGCGTGGGTCCTTGGCCTCGGCCGCGGCGTTGATGAAGGCGCAGCCCTTGAAGTCGGGCGTGTGGAACCACTCGTCCATCGCGGCAAAGAGCTCGCGGGGTCGGTCGTTCACCGGCACGCGCTCCACGCGCTCGACGAGCCACGCCATCCACGCCGTGTGCTTCTCCTGCAGCCACTCGGCGACGAGATCGTCCTTGGATTCAAAGTGGTGGTAGAGCGACATCTTCGCCACGCCCGCCTTGGCGATGACGCGGTCGATGCCCACGGCGTTCACGCCGTGCTTGTAAAAGAGCTCGCCCGCGGCGGCGAGCAGCTTCTCGCGCGCCCCGCGGTTGCGGGCTTTGGGAGAGAGGGACTTGGAACGGGCGGCGGGCATGGGAGATTCTACGTGTGGAGACCAATGGAGTAGACCGATCGGTCTGGTAGTTGGATGTCGCTCGGGCGAACCGGTTTCAGCGTGGTTTCAGCCCCCGCGCCTCCCCGCCCCGCGAAGTGTTTAGGCCGGAGACATGGGTGACGGGTGTTCGGACACATGGGTGGCGCTCACC
>JAIEUA010000016.1 GCA_019744815.1 Phycisphaerales bacterium | reverse complement strand
CCATGAGCCTGATCGAGATCGCCGACCCCGCCGACGAGGACCGCAAGTTCAACCTCTACATCGGAGGTGCGGAATGACCACGGCCACACCAGTATCGGCGACGCCGCTGGATGCCAAGCGTGCCAAAGAACGGGCCAAGTACGTTACGCTGGCGAACAAGCCTGGCTCGACGTACGGCTCGTCCAACCACGGCCGGGCGGCGATCCCGCTCATCCAGGAGAGCAAGCCGAGGTTCGTGGTGGACTTCGGCTGCGGCCGCAACGACCTTGTGCGCGAGCTGCGGCGCCTCGGCATCGACGGGCTGGGCGTCGACTTTGCCTTCTCCGAAGCGGACCTCGTGCGACCCATGCATGCGACGGCCCTGCAGGCGGGGATCGCCGATGTGGTGACGAGCTTCGACGCCCTCGAGCACCTCCTTCCGGAGGACGTGGATCTCACGCTCGCGGAGATGCGCCGCGTCGCGGTGCCGCGCGGGCGGTTCATCTTCTCGATCTGCACGCGGCCGAGCACGACCACCGTCGCCGGCGAAGGTCTGCACCCGACGGTGCGGCCGCTGGACTGGTGGCTGGAGCGCATCGCCCGCGTGGGCGTCGCAAGCAAGCCCAAGGCGGGGTCCCGCTACATCGTCGGGCGGTTCAAGAGTGATGGGGGGTGCTGCGGTGCGTGAGAACCAGTCCGACATCGCGGCGCTGCAGGCCGGGCTCAAGGCGCGTAAGCCCGCCCGTGATGGCCTGCGCCTCTACACCGCCCCGCCGACGTTCGAGTCGGTGTCCCTGAGCGGGTTCTACCGGGGGCGGTCGGCGTTCCTCATGCTCTCCGGTCCGTCGCTCAAGCAGATCGACCTGTCGCTGCTGGACGCCCGCGGCATCGTCACGATGGCCGTGAACAACGCCTGGTCGGTGCGGCGGCCCACGCTCTGGACCTGCGTTGATGACCCCGGGCGTTTCATCGATGTGGGCTGGAAGGACCCGGGCATCCTGAAGTTCGTGCCGACGTGCATGTGGGACAAGCGGCTCAAGGTGATGAACCCCGACGGCACGCTCCGCAACAGCGCCTTCAAAGTCCACCAGATGCCCGGCGTGCTGTTCTTCCGCCGCAGCGACCACTTCGACCACGAGCGATTCCTCACAGGGGACACGGTCTCATGGGGCAACGACGCGAAGAACCCCGACTCGCTGGGCATCACCGGCAAGCGCTCGGTCATGCTCGTCGCCCTGCGGCTGCTGCACTACCTCGGCTTCTCCACGGTGTACCTGCTCGGCTGCGACTTCAAGATGGACGCGGAGCGCAAGTACGCCTTCGACGAGCACCGGGCGCAGAACGCGATTCGGCACAACAACGTGCTGTATGACTCGCTGTCGCGGCGGTTCGAGGCCCTCAAGCCGCACTTCGAGAAGCACCGCTTCCGCGTGGTCAATTGCTCGCCCGGAAGCGCCTTGGAGGTCTTTGAGAAGATGGCCTTTGAGGACGCGGTGAAGGCGGCCGCTTCCGAGTGCGGCAAGCCGATCCGCACCGACGGGTGGTACGAGCCCAAGCCCAAGCCACAGGAGGCCGCACGATGAGCGACGGCCCCACGCGGTACTACCTCTACATCCCCGTCTGGGCGACGGGGCGTGCTCCCCAGGGCGGCGGGTCGAGTAACTACTCGACGCCGTCGGGCTCGACCCCGGAGAGCACGTACTCGACCCCGACCAGCACGCCGAGCATGCCCGCGAGCTATTCGACCACCGGCGACGTGATCTACACGACCGGGCCGGGCGGCACGCCCACGCTCACGTTCTACACCACCGGCGCATTCACGAGCAACACGCCGGGGACGACGCACACGCCGTCGAGCAGCGGCCCGATGTCGTCGAGCGGGATGACCACCGACTCGTCGCAGACGCCGACGAGTTCGCAGACCCCGTCGAGCACGGGCTCATCGGGCATGAGCAGTTCCGGTGGCGGGAGTTCGTCGGGTGCGTCGAGTGGCATGTCCTCCGGTGCGAGTTCGGGGGCATCGTCGGGCATGTCGTCGGGCGGCAGTTCCGGTATGTCCTCGGGCATGTCGTCGGGCGGGTCGTCCGGTGGTTCATCGGGCGGCGGTTCGTCTGGCGGCGGGGGATCGAGCGGCGGCGGCAGCGGCCCCGGTGGATCGGGTCCGGGCGGGTCCGGGCCTGGCGGCTCGGGGCCGGGTGGTTCGGGCCCGGGCGGCAGCGGTCCCGGTGGGTCCGGCCCGGGTTCCAACTGCGTGCTCGCGGGCACGCCCGTGGTGCTGGCGGACGGTTCGATCAAGCCGGTCGAGGCGCTCCAGCCGGGCGACCGTGTCGCGGCGCTCGACGTGGCGGGCCTGGACCGCGATGTGCCGTGGCGAGCCCAGTACCGGTGGCTCCGTCCGTGGGCGGAAGCCGCGCTCACGCCCGTCACCGGCATGGTCAGCAGCGTGAAGATCGGATCGCACGAGGGATTCGTCACCATCAACGGTCGCCTGCGCCTCACGCCCGAGCACCCGGTGCTGCTCAAACGCAACGACGAGATCGGCTTCGCGTCGGCGGAGTTCGTGCAGGTCGGCGATGCGCTCGTGCGTCAGGACCTGAGCGAGGAGCTCGTCGAGACGGTCGCGCGGTCGGGTGACCGCGTGACCACCGTGGCCGTGCATGTGCCCGGACTCAACGTGTTCCTGGCGGGCGGCGTGTGGATTCACAACGACATGCCCGCCACGCAGCAGAGCGGGTCCGGATCGTCGTCGGGTTCAGGGTCGAGTTCAGGCTCCGGGTCCGGGTCGTCGAGCGGGAGCGGCTCCGGCAGCGGAAAGTCCAGCGGCTCGTCCATGTCGAGCTCGGGGTCCAGTTCCGGGTCGAGCTCCGGCAGCTCGTCGGGCTCATCGAGCGGCAGCGACAGCGGCTCGGGGCCGCCCGGCTCCGGCTCGGGCTCCGGCAGCGCCCAGCAGTCGGTGGCGCTCGGCGAGGGCGCGTCGTCGTTCATCGAGGGTGGCATGGAGGGTGTGCCTCCGGCGAAGTGGCAGCAGAGTGACGTTGGCAGTCTCAGCAGCGGCATCGAAGAGGAGGCAAAGGCGTGATTCCGAAGGTCATCTACACGGCGGACCTCAGCGAGACTCCCGACAAGCAGCGGCTCACCGCGTGGCGGCACGCGTGGCAGACCGTGCACCCCGAGTGGGACGTGGTGACGCTCACGCTGGACACCAAGCCGCCGATCATGAACTACGACCAGTGGCAGCAGACCTTCGGGCTCAGCGAGCCCGCAGCCTCGGCGGCACGGCTGAACCTGCTTCGCTACGAGGTGCTGGCCCGCGAGGGCGGCGTCTTTGTCGATCCGGACCGCCTGCCGCTGCGCCCGCTCGATGAACTCGTCGCTGGGGTCGGCGCGTTCAGCTCGACCATCGCCAGCCACGGCGCGAGCAGGCCGCACATGCTCTCGCCGTCGGTGCTCGGCGCGACGCGGAACCACCCGATGCTCTGGCACGCCATCCGCGATCTGCCGCACTCGGTGCTCGTCTATCGCGGCGTGTGGGACCAGAGCGGGCCGGGGTTCCTCACGCGCGTGGTCCGCGACCACGGGCACTTCCGCGACGTGGTGCCGTTCCACTGGGCGCTGTTCGAACAAGCCGAGGAGACCGCCAAGGCCCACGGTGGGGCGTTCGCCTTCGTGCAGGCCAAGCCCGCGGAGGTGGTGGCGTGAGCATGGCCGCACGCACCACCTCAATCCCGCGTATCCTGCACCAGATCTGGTTGGGCAAGGGCGAGATGCCGCTCAATCAGCGGCGCTGGCGGCGGCGCTTCGCCGAGATGAACCCGCATTGGGAAATGCGGCTGTGGACGGACGATAACCTGCCGCCGATCCTCAACCGCAACGCCTGGGACGCCTGCGGCAACGTCGGCGGCACGCCCGGCTGCGTGATGCGGTCGGACATCCTGCGGCTGGAGATCCTGGCCCGGTTCGGAGGGGTCTATCTCGACACCGACGTGAAGCCCGTGCGGCCGCTGGACGAGATGTGCCCGCCCGAGGTGGTCGCGTGGGCGGCGTGTGAGCAGCTCGACATCGTCTCCAACGCGGCGATGGGGTTCCCGCCCAATCACCCCGCCATGTGGCACGCGGTGGCGATGGTCGAGGAATCGTTCTTCGAGCGCCGGTACGTCGGCGACCAGGCCGGGCCGGGGCTGATCGCCCGGGTGGTCACCCAGTACGACGACGTGGCGCTCTACCCGCCCGCGTACTTCCACCCGACGGTCGGGGAGTCGAAGTCGAATCCAGACGCCAAGCAGTTCCTTTTGGGCGCGCACCTGTTCGCCGGTACCTGGGTGGAGCAGAACCGGCCGCAACACCGATCCCTATGGACCGCAAATCGACAAAATTCCCATGAGCCGATCGCATGAGCTGATCGGTTGATCGCCACATGCCGACAGGCTTGTCCGCAATACAGCCCGGTTGTCGGTTCAGTCCGAGTTTGGGGTATTCAGCCGAGATCCAGAAACGACCGATATTCACCCAGTGAACTTTCGGGCGTCCTGCCCGTATACACTCTTTCGACCGTCCATGCCCCAACCATCGATCCAACGCCTGATTGCAATCCTGTGTCTCGTGGCCTTTGGCCTCGGGCAGACGGTGTTCGCGTCGATGGGCGTTCGGTGCACGGACGCTTCGGGCAACTCCCGAATTGAGTACGCCTGCATCAAGTCGTCCCAGGGCGCGTGTCTGACCCCGTGCACCGAACCCGGTGTGCACGCGACTGATGAAGACCACGAAGTGGATCCAACGGCTCCGACGCCGTGCGAAGACGAACCGCTTGGTTCGCAGTTGTCGGCCGCGAAAGTGATCCCTTCGAGTGGTGCACTCGAACCGGTCTTCGCTGCGATCGCAGTGGCGTTCCTGTGGGATCAGTGGTCCGTTGCGGTCGAATTGCCCGCGCGGTGCGTTCGGCCTGCGCTGGATCGAGATCGACCGCCGGACTCGCTGACGCAGTTGCGGTCTGTCATCATCATCGTGTAGCTGTGTTTCGGATCGATCACCTCACAACGCTTCAAGCGTCAAGGTGATCGTGTTGTCGTTGCGCACCGGCCCACTCGGCTCTGGTACCGCGTGACGCTCGCATCCGCATCGCCACCAATCTCGCCAATCCAGTTCTCGTGACCCCAGCGGTCAGACTACGCTCGGAATCGCTGCGATTCCAAACGCGACGCGGACGCCTGCGGGCGAGGGCGTTCCCGGTCCGTCCAGCAGTACCCCGAGGTCGAAACATGAACCCAAAGACCCTGCGAATCCCATCTTCAGCCGTTTGCCGCGTTGCCACTCCCTTGGTCCTGGTGATCACAGCCGCGGTGTTCACTGGCTGTCAGTCCACGCCCCGAGCAGACGTTGATGCTGCTCGGAGTGCAGGGGAGGCTACCGGACTCTCCGCCCAGATCGAGTTCATCGCCGTTGGACCCGACGGCGGTCCTCTCGACGAACCTGACGCGGCGGGAGCCGTTCTCACGTTGGCCGATGCCCTACGACGGGCCGTCACCACCGATCCCGGACTGCAGGCGGCGATGGCAAGAGTCCGCATCGCCCTCGCCGACGCGGACCAGTCCAGGCTGCTCCCGAATCCCGTGCTGAACGTGGTACTCCGTTGGGGACCTGGAAAACCACAGATTGAAGCGTCGTTGGCGCAGTACTTTGTGCAAGCGCTGCAGATTCCTCGACGTTCCAGCGCGGCCGACAACCGGTTGCGGCAAGCTGCGGCGGATGCAGTGACAGTAGCGATCGACGTTGCGAGCGGGGTACAAGAGCGGTACGCGACGGCGCAGGCGTCGGCTGAGGTCGTGCCCTTGCTCCGCGACCGCATGGCGCTCCTCGAGCGATTGGCGGCAGTTGCCAAGTCCAGACTCGATGCGGGCGAGGGGACGCGCAGCGACCTCGTCACCCTCCAATCTCAGCGGGTCGAACTGCAGGTGGAGATCGACCAAGCGGTGCTTTCTGAGCGGGAGGAACGCCTTCGGCTGGCACGCCTCATCGGCGAGCCTTCTTCAGCCGCATCGTGGACGCTCGACGCATGGACCGCGCCGGGCAACGACCTTCAGCCGGAGTCTCGCTGGGTTGACACGGCGCTGTCACGACGTCCGGAGATTCAGGCGGTCGCATGGAAGCTACGGGCGCTCGGTGATGATGAAGCGATTGTCCGTCTACTTCCTTGGGAGGGGGCGAGTGTCGGCGTAAATGCTCAGCGCGACAACGAATGGTTCGCAGGACCGTCGGTATCCACACCGCTCCCCATCTTCGATATGGGCCAGGCCAAGAGAGCACGAGTCACCGCCGAGCAGTTGGAAGCGAGGCACGAACTGACGCTGACGCGTCGAAAGGTTGTGGAGGACGTTCGCGTCGCCTACCAGACGATGACCGCGAGTAACGCCAACCTCGCACGCATCCGCGACGAGTTGATCCCGCTCCAGCAGCAGCGCCGGACCCTCGCCGAGGATGCGTACCGAGCGGGACAGAGCGACGTCACCGCCCTGTTCCTAGCTGAACAGGACCTTCGGCTTACCCAGGCCAAAGCCATCGAGGTCGAGCGGCAGGCCGTAACTGCGTTCGTTCGTCTGCAGCGAGCCGTCGGCGGACCTGGCGTTGCGTCGCCGCTGATGGCCGCTCCCACCGCAGCCATCCCAACCCAATCCGACGCGGGGGCTGGACGCACGAGTGCTCCGCCACTCTCAGCCCTGCCCTCGGTGTCGAACCGCTAATACCGCCCGCCGCATACCCCAGAACAGCACTCCAGCCATGAGATCACCCATGAACAATGTTCGAACGAATCGTCCGCTTCTGACTCGACTCCATCTCCCGGCGATTGCCGCCGCAGTCATGACTTTGACCCTGCTCGCGGGGTGCAAAAAGCACACCGAGGGTGATGGGCACGACCACGGCTCCAAACCACCGGCAAAGGCCGACGGGCACGCGGGTCACGACCACGGTTCGGAGGGTGGCGGTTCTGAAGGTCACGCGGACGAGGTCAAGCTCACGGCGGACGCGATCGCTCGCTACGGCGTCAAGGATGATGCCGCGCAGCTCTGGATACTCAAGCCCACCGTGCTCACGCCCGCACGCGTCGCCTTCAACACCGAGGCGATGGCTCATGTCGGGTCGCCGCTGCGGGGGCGCGCGGTCGAGGTCAAGGTTCGCCTTGGCGACACCGTCAAGACCGGGCAGGAACTCGTCATCATCGAGAGTCCGGAACTCGGCGAGGCGCAGGCGGACTACCTGCAGAAGAAGACAGCGGTGCTCACGGCTGGCCCGGCGGTCGATCTGAGCAAGATCGCCTGGGAACGGGCCAAGGGGCTGTACGAGCAGTCGCAGGGCATCTCGCTCACCGAGGTGCAGCGCCGCGAGGCTGAGCACAAGGCCGCGATCGCCAGCGTCAAGGCGGCCGAGGCCGCTGCGATGGCCTCCGAGAACCGCTTGCACCTGCTCGGCATGAAGCAGGACCAAGTCGCCGCGCTCGCCACGACCAGCGAGATCGCGCCACGTCACGCCATCAAGGCCGCGATCGATGGCCAGGTCGTGCAGCGCGAAGTCACGCTCGGCGAACTCGTCGGACCCGACCGCGAAGCCCTCATGATCTTGGCCGACACACGGCTGCTCTGGGTGCTCGCCGATGTGCCCGAGGCCAAACTCGCGGGCATCGCCGTGGGTGCGAAGGCGTGGATCACCATCGGCTCGACGACGGGCCGGGGCGAGAGCGCCGCCGCGCCGAAGTTCGAGGGCACCGTCTCGTTCATCGCCCCGCTCGTGGACCCGACGACCCGCACCGCCCAGGTGCGGATCGACGTGCCCGCGTCGCTCGACCACGGCCTGACGCTCAAGCCCGGCATGTTCGCCCAGGCCGAGGTCGTCGCGTCGATGCCCGGCGGCGCGGAACCCGCGCCCATCGTCGCCGTGCCCGATGAAGCGATCCAGACCGTCGAGGGCGGCCCCGCCGTCTTCGTCCCCGTCGCCAACGAGCCCAACACCTTCGCCAAGCGGGCCGTCACCATCGGCAAGCCCATCGGCGGCCTCGTCCCCATCTATTCCGGCCTCGTCGAGGGCGAGCGTTTCGTCATCGCCGGCACGTTCATCCTCAAGGCAGAGCTCGGCAAGGGCTCCGCGGCGCACGAGCACTAAACCACGCCGCTCAAGGAGTTCCACATGCTTGAATCTCTGCTTCATTTCTCCATCAAGAACCGCTGGCTCGTCGTGATTCTCACGGCGGTCGTCGCCGCCGTGGGCGTCTTCTCGCTCAAGAAACTCCCCATCGACGCCGTCCCCGACATCACCAACAACCAGGTGCAGGTGAACGCCGTCGCGCCGAGTCTCTCGCCATTCGAGGTCGAGCAGCAGGTGACGTTCATCATGGAGACGGCGATGGCCGGCATCCCGGGCCTGCAGTACACCCGCTCGCTCTCGCGCAACGGGTTCTCGCAGGTGACCGTGGTCTTCGGGGACGGCGTGAACATCTACTTCGCCCGCCAGCAGGTGGGCGAACGGCTGCGTGAAGCCTCGGGCGCGCTCCCGCCGGGCGTGGAGACCGTCATGGGGCCGATCGCCACCGGGCTGGGCGAGGTCTACATGTACACCGTCGAGTACGAGCACCCGCGCGGCAAGGGCGCGAAGATCGAGGACGGCAAGGCCGGGTGGCAATCCGACGGTGCCTATCTCTCGCCCGAGGGCAAGCGTCTGACGACGGACGTGGAACTCGCCTCGTATCTGCGCGAGGTGCAGGACTGGATCATCCGCCCGCAACTCAAGGGCGTGAAGGACGTGGCGGGCGTGGACGCCATCGGCGGGTACGTCAAGCAGTACCACGTCCAGCCCGATCCGATGAAACTCGTGTCGTACGGGCTGACCTTCGGCAACGTGATCGAGGCGATGGAGCGAAACAACATCTCCACCGGCGCCGGATACGTCGAGCACAAGGGCGAGAGTTACCTCGTCCGCGCCACGGGGCGCATCCAATCCATCGCGGAGATCGAGAGCATCGTGCTGGGCACACGCAACGGCGTGCCGGTGTACGTGCGCGACGTGGTCCGGCCCGGGGGCGTGGGGATCGGACGCGAACTCCGCACCGGCTCGGCCAGCGAGAACGGCGAGGACGTGGTGGTGGGCACGGCCATCATGCTCATCGGGGCCAACAGCCGCACCGTCTCCGCCGCGGTGGACGCCAAGATGGGCGAGATCCAGCGCTCGCTCCCCGAGGGGATCAAGGCCAAGACGGTTCTGAACCGCACCAAACTCGTGGACGCGACGATCAAGACCGTGCAGAAGAACCTGCTCGAGGGCGCGATCCTGGTGATCGTGGTGCTCTTGCTGCTGCTGGGCAACTGGCGGGCCGCGCTCATCTGTTCGATGGCGATCCCCCTGTCGATGCTGATGACCGCCACCGGCATGGTGCAGAGCAAGGTAAGCGGCAACCTGATGTCGCTGGGGGCGATCGACTTCGGCCTGATCGTGGACGGCGCGGTCATCATCGTGGAAAACTGCCTCAGGCGTTTGGCCGAGGAGCAGCACCACAAGGGCAGATTGCTCACGCTGCAAGAGCGGCTGCACATCGTTTTCGACGCGAGCAAAGAGGTCCGCAAGGCCACCGCCTTCGGCGAGGCGATCATCATCACGGTCTACTTCCCAATCCTGGCATTGTCCGGGGTGGAAGGCAAGATGTTCCATCCGATGGCCCTGACCGTCATCCTCGCCCTCATCGCGGCGTTCATCCTGTCCTTGACCTTCATCCCCGCGATGGTCGCCCTGTGCATCACCGGCAAGGTTACCGAAAAGGACATGTTCCTGATCCGTTGGGCCAAGAAGGTCTACGAGCCGGTGGTCCGCTGGGCCGTCAGGCTCCGTTACGCAGTGGTGATCGGCGCGGTGGTGGCGTTCCTGGGCTCGCTGGCCCTCTTCACCCGGCTCGGGCAGGAGTTCGTCCCGACGCTCGATGAGAAGGACTTGGCCTTGCAGGCACTGCGCATGCCAAGCACCTCGCTCTCGCAGTCCCATGCGATGCAGCAGAGCCTGGAGAAGGCGATCTCCACCCTTCCCGAAGTGGCGTTCATCTTCTCCAAGACGGGTACTGCGGAGCTGGCAGCCGACCCGATGCCCCCAAACATCTCAGACACCTTTGTGATCTTCAAGCCAAGGTCCGAGTGGCGAAGCGAAGAGGCACTCCGTCGCCTTGCCGCCGAGAGGCGAGAAGAGAATGAGCGCGCGGGACTTGGTGGGCACCAGGAAGGTGAAGCGGAGAAGGAGGAAGGGCCGAGCTTCGCGGGGCACAAAGGCGCGTTGCTGGAGCTGATCCAGGCGATCTCAGCAGCCCAGCCGGGTCAGAACTACGAGTTCACGCAGCCGATCCAGATGCGCTTCAATGAGTTGATCTCGGGCGTGCGTGGCGATGTGGCGGTCAAGGTGTATGGCGACGACTTCGCGTCGATGCAGAAGACCGCCGCGAGTGTGCTGGCCACGCTGCAATCCGTCCCGGGCGCAGCGGATGCCAAGGTCGAGCAGACCGAGGGGCTGCCCGTCATGACCGTCGAGCCGGATCGCGCGGCCCTTGCTCGCTACGGGCTGAACGTCTCAGACGTGCAGGAGGTCGTGGCAGTCGCGATGGGCGGCCGCGAGGCGGGCCTCGTCTTTGAGGGCGACCGCCGCTTTGACCTGGTGGTGCGTCTCCCCGACGACCTGCGCGGCAAGATCGACATGCTCGAACGCCTCCCGATCCCGCTGCCGCGCGGCGAGGGCGAGGCAAAGCAGGTCATCCAAACCGCCAGCATCGACGGCGGCACGGGCCTCTTGCAAGGGCAGCAGGAGATGGGCTTTGTCCCGCTGGGCGCGGTGGCGCGGGTCGAGATCGCCGAGGGCATCAACCAGATCAGCCGCGAGAACGGCAAGCGGCGCATCGTCGTGCAGTGCAACGTCCGCGGGCGAGACCTGGGGTCGTTCGTGAACGAAGCCCAGACCAAGATGGCGCAGGTGAGCCTCCCCGCCGGGCAGTGGCTCGTGTGGGGCGGGCAGTACGAGAACCTGGTCGCGGCCAAAGAGCGGCTCACCATCGTCGTGCCGATCTGCTTTGTCCTGATCCTGCTGCTGCTCTTCGCCACCTTCAAGAGCTTCAAGTACTCGCTCCTGGTCTTCGCGGCGGTGCCGCTGGGGCTGACCGGCGGCGTCATCGCGCTCTGGGTCCGCGGCATGCCCTTCTCGATCTCGGCGGCGGTGGGCTTCATCGCCCTCTCGGGCGTCGCGGTTCTGAACGGGCTGGTGATGATCATCTTCATCAACCAGTTGCGAGAGAAGGGCGAACGCGTGGAGGACGCGATCATCCACGGCTCGATCACGCGCTTGCGTCCCGTGCTCATGACCGCGCTCGTCGCATCGCTCGGCTTCGTGCCGATGGCGCTGGCCCGCGGCACGGGCGCGGAGGTGCAGCGTCCCCTCGCCACCGTCGTCATCGGCGGCCTGATCTCGAGCACGTTGCTCACGCTCATCGTGCTCCCGGCCCTCTACCGCATCTTCACCGGCACGAGAAAGGACGGCCTGCCCGGCCCGAGGCCCGAGGTATGGGAGAAGGATGAACCGACTCCCGCACTCGCGGGCGGCGCAGTGGTTGTCACAGCGCACGCAACCGAGGGCGCTCTACAAACGGGCCACAACGAGGTGACCCCCGGCCCAGTCTCCGCGCCACCGCCTCCGCCGCCTTCACCACCCACGCCGCCACCCACCACGCCGCCCTCGGCGGACCCAAAGCCCGATCCCAAATCGTGATCGCCGACCTCGCGGGCATGTGCCCCGCGAGCGCCCGGCGATCTCATCCGTGTTCTCCTTTCAGAATGGAGCCTTTCAATGAACCAGTCCACTCCGCGTTCCAAGTCCCTGCTCGTTGGCCTCGCCGCCGGTGTTGGCCTGACCGCCCTTGCCGCCGTGATGATGGGCCAGGGGGCCAGCCAGCCCGTCAAGAGTGAGCCGCAGTACTTTGTCACGCCCGACGGCGAAGGCGCCCACCTGTGGGTGCGTGAGGGCACATCCATCCGCGTCGTCGCCCACGGCGAGTGCAAGGAATGCGCGGCCAAGGGTCACAAGGACGATGACCACAAGGAAGGCGACGGGCACGACCATGCCAAGCCCGCGCCCAAGAAGTAAGGGCCGACACACCCAGCGGTCGCGCGCTGGCCCGTCCGGATCGCCTCCGCAGCGGCGGGCGCGGGGCAAGTCCCCGCCCTGGCTGCTGGTGTTCATCATCGTCATCTCCGCGCTGGCCCTGGTGACCGACTGGGCCGTCAGCGCGGGGATGCTGGGCGAGTTCCGCCGCTCCGGGCACCTCCATATTGATGTCTGGCTCGTTGTGGTAGCCCTCGGGCTGACCGGCCTCTCCGTGTGGGGATGGATGCTCTGGCGGCGGAGCCGGAGGCGCGCGAAGCCGCCACCGGACGCACGGTCCGCCCGCTCGTCCGACCGGCCGGGCCCCCCGTCCGGCTCATCGGGACGACCGTCCGACTGAACCGGACGACCGTCCCACCCACCCGGACGGTCGGTCGAGCATGCCGGACGACTACCCCGCCGACCCGCACGGGCGTGCGAGGTGCCCGGACGAACGTCCGGGCGAAGCGGACGGGTGTCCATGTGATTCGGACGGTCGCGGCGACGCGCACCGCGAAGGAAAAGACCATGCCCACGACCCGCGCAATGCCGCCCACGCCCCCCGCCAAGCCCGGCGCGGCGACAACAATCATCCGTATTGACCAACTCGACTGCGCCGCCGAGGAGCAGGTGCTGCGCAAGGCCGTGGGCGGGATGGCGGGGGTTTTGTCGGTCGAGTGCAACGTGGTGACGCGGACGATGACGGTCTCGCACGACGCGGCGGCGGCCACGCCCGAGCAACTGGCGAAGAAGGTGCGCTCGGTGGGGATGACGCCGACGCTGGTTTCGCCCGCAGGCGGGACCGGCACGGAGGCGGGCGGCGACTGCGGCGGCGCGGCGTGCGCGCCCGGCGATGACCACGCTGCGGCGAAGGAGGATGCGCGGCCGTGGTGGAAGAAGTATGGGCTGTTCATCCTTGCCGGGATTCTTGCGGCCGGCGCGGAGGCGATGTACTTCGCGGGTGTGAAGGAGACCTCGGCCCCGGTGATCGCGGCGTCGGTCCTCTCGATCTTGCTCGGCGGCCTGCCGACATTGAAGAAAGGCTGGGTCGCGCTTCGGACCTTCACGCTCAACATCAACTTCCTGATGACGGTGGCGATCGTCGGCGGGGCGTTCATCGGCGCGTGGCCGGAGATCGCGCTGGTGACGTTTCTTTTCGGCCTCGCCGAGTTGATCGAGGCCAAGGCCTTGGACCGCGCCCGCAACGCCGTCAAGGGGCTCATGGCGATGGCCCCCGACCAGGCGAGCGTCAAGCAGCCCGACGGATCGTGGAATCTGACGCGCGCCGGTGAGGTGCCCGTGGGGGGCATCGTGCAGGTGAAGCCCGGCGAGCGGCTCGCGCTCGACGGCGTGGTGGTCGCGGGCGAGTCGAGCGTCAACCAGGCCCCGGTGACGGGCGAGTCCGTGCCAGTGGACAAGAAGGCGGGCGACAAGGTCTTCGCCGGGACCATCAACGAGTCGGGCGTGCTCGAGTTCCGAACCACTGGCGGCAAGGACCAGACGACGCTCGCCAAGATCATCCGGACGGTGCAGGAGGCGCAAGGGAGCCGAGCGCCGACGCAGCGATTCGTGGACAACTTCGCCCGGGTCTACACGCCGGTTGTGTGCGTCGCGGCGGTGCTGGTTGCTGTGGTGCCGTGGCTCGCGTTCGGGCAGCCGTTCTACCCGTGGCTGTACAAGGCGCTGGTGCTCCTAGTGATCGCGTGCCCCTGCGCCCTAGTGATCTCGACGCCCGTGACGGTCGTCAGCGGCCTGACGGCGGCGGCCCGCCGCGGAATCCTCATCAAGGGCGGCGTGCATCTGGAGAACGGGCGCAAACTGAAAGTCGTCGCGCTGGATAAGACCGGGACGATCACCGAGGGCAAGCCCCGCGTGACAGACGTGCAGCCGATCGGAAACGCGAGCAAGGACGAGGTGCTGCGAATCGCGGCGAGTCTGGATGCGCTCTCGCAGCACCCGGTCGCGCTTGCGGTGGTGGCGGCGTGGAATGGCGAGCGGGCGAGCGTCGCAAACTTCAAGTCGCTCACTGGCCGGGGCGTCGAAGGACGCATCGACGGAATCGTGTACTTCGTTGGTAATCACCGTCTCGCGGAGGAGCGCAAGGTCTGCTCGTTGGAGGTAGAGGCCGTTCTGAGTCACTTCGAGGTACAGGGCAAGACGACGGTGGTCGTCGCCTCTGAGAGCGCCGTGCTGGGCGTCATCGCCGTGGCCGACACGCCCCGTGAGAGCAGTGTTGCCGCAATCAAGTCGCTGCACGATCTGGGCATCAAGACACTCATGCTCTCCGGCGACAACCAGACCACCGCCGCAGCGATCGCCAAGACGGTCGGCATCGACGAAGCCCGCGGCGGGATGCTCCCCGAGGACAAACTCGCCGAGATCGAACGCCTGCTCGAGAGGCACGGGGACGCCGTCGGCATGGTCGGCGACGGCGTCAACGACGCCCCGGCCCTCGCCAGATCCACCATCGGCGTTGCGATGGGCGCGGCGGGCACCGACACGGCCCTCGAAACCGCTGACGTGGCACTCATGCAGGACGACCTTCGCGGTCTGCCGGAATTCGTGCTGCTTTCTCGCCGCACCGGGGCGATTCTGACCCAGAACATCGCGCTGGCCATCGGCATCAAGGTGATCTTCTTCGGCCTGGCGGTGGGAGGGGGGGCCACGATGTGGATGGCTGTGGTCGCCGATGTCGGGGCGAGTCTGCTTGTGGTGGGGAACGGCTTGAGGACCCTTCGTGTGGCGCACTCTCGCTCACATGCCAAAGCCAGTTAGCTACACACATATTCCCAACCGCGCAGCCTCGGCACCGTCCGAATCGCCGAACCACCCGACCCTCAGCGCACTACATCTCTGCGACAGTTCTTCATAGAGAGACAATCCGCTGGACTTAAGGGTGCGGACCGACGAAGGCTCCGGTGTGCGGGGTCGCCCCGGAAGCCGTCGGAGTGAGGGGACAAGGGGCACACCATGCGCCTTTGCGACTTCGGCAGGCGAATGCCAGAGATTGTTGGTGTCTTGGTATATCGGTTTCTGATTCCCTGCAACTGCCTGCGTCAGACCTGACGCTTGGAAGCGACGAGAGAACTGGACATCGGAGCGTCATGCCTCGCACCCAGCCTGTGCGCGAACGCCTCGACCACGGCCGCCTGTGGAATGCGCTCCTGTTCGAGTCGCAGCCCTTCTTCATCGCAGATCCTGAACGCCTCCGCCTCGGATGGTGTCAGATTTGCTGGGGGCCCGGGAGGGCGACGTCCGCTGCCCTTGCCCGCGAGGTGGCGGAAGAGATCTAGCGTCGCGCAATCCATGAACAGGCTCTCGGTCGCCGGATATATGGATCGGACTCGAGACAGGATCACAATGCCCTCGCTGTCCAGATCGCCCCAATAACACACGCGGGCGTGCTGGAGCCAGGAGACATACCGCAGCAGCGATGCACCGTTCCCCAGGCCGCCGATGGCGACAGTGCGCGTGCACTTCGGCAAAGTCATCAGGTTCACGCGGTTCTCGACGATCATTGCGCGGACGTTCCGAATGGTCCAACCACCCACCGTGTGCAGCGGGACCGCCAGAGCCTCGTAGGGAATCCCCAGCTCAGCCTGAACGGCGGGGTCGAGAAATCGCACGAATATGTCGGGCTCGTGATAGCGGAGTCCGTACCGACGCGCAAAGTGGTCCTCGTCTGCACGCACTTCGTGCGGCGGCAGGATGACGTCCAGCCATTGCGCGAGGAGTCGCTCATGGCGCTCGATGAACTTGGAGTCCACGGACAGTGGGAGCTCCCGAGCGAATAGATTCGGGCGTGGATGCTCCTTGAAGTACCGAAGGACTTCGACCAGACCCTCCAGGTCTGGCGCGGCGTCAGTGAAGACCCCGATGTTTGACCTGACCCATGAATCCAGTTCGGGAAACTCGGCCCTGAGGCGAGTGACCGCCTCTGTGAACCTTCGGAACTCCCGTTCCTTACCAATTACACGCAAGAGATCAAGCTCGGTGGCGAAAAGCACCTTGCTGGGGAACAGGTTCTTTCCGTGCCGCCGCGACTGAACCTCCTTCCACTCCACGGAGTATCCGTACCCGAGCACTTCCTCTGAACCCTCGCGCAACCGTCTGACCTGGTCAATCGCGGTGACGACATCAGGTCCCGGGTCCCTTTGAGCGGGCACGCGCCGTGGAAAGTACTGACCATCCCCCTGAACCCAAGCACGCAGGTACTCGCGATAGATCGCGAGGGCCTTGCGCGAGATGTCTTCGGGCTGAATCATCGAGTCACGCTTGCCGCCGATGCTGGGGAAACTGTCACCACCGCGGGTCGACCCAACACGGTGTCCTCAAACTCTCTCGCCGTCATGCTGAAGATCTCCGATTGGTGCGTCTTGGAGTCCTTGACGACGTGGAGATAGCACTCCACGTATGGCTCGGTGACCCGGGCCTTGGCGTCCAAAGGGGCCACGATCAACAGCTGAAGCCCGAACTGCCGGAAGAGCGACAGGGCGTACTCGGCATAGCGGTCGTCGACCTTTGAAAACATCTCGTCGACCACCACAAAGTGGAAGCGATCGCTGCTGGGCCGGCTCGGGTCGATGTCGTATTGGTACGCGATCGCTGCGACCAGGATGGTGAACGCAAGTTTGGCCTTCTCTCCCCCAGATTGGCCGGTGCTGTCCTCGTAGTAGCCCCGCTCCGCGCCCGACTCAGCGTCAAGCTCTCGTGCGGCAAAGTCAAACCATCGCCTGACATCGGTGACCTTCTCTCGCCAGCGCTGTTCCTCGCGGAGCTTTTCGATGAGCTTGGCAATCCGGACATAGCGCGCCTCATCCGCTGCGAGCGTTCCCTCAAACGAATCGGCGAGACACTCGCGCAGGCTGGACTGAAACTGCTGGATCTCCACGTCTCGGACCGCCCGCGGCTCGAGCTTCATGTACGTCCCTGGCCTGTACTCCAGTTGCCTGAGCGAGCGGTTGAGGATCTCGATCTTCTGTTCGATCTCCTGCTTCTCGGTTTGGAAGGCGCCGTTGAGAATGCCGATCTCTTGCGTGACCTTCTCGTTGAGCCGTTCCTTGAAGCGGTTTTCGTGCCGGGGCAGGTCTTCGCGCCGGATATGCTCGCACGCGGCACAGAAGCTCCCCAGGTACTCGATGGATGCGTCCAGATCGGCCTGCTGATCTGCAAAGTCTCGGAGATACTGATTCATGAGTTTGCAGATCTCACGCTCCAGTGGCTCCAGCTCCTTCTTCAGACGTTCGACTTCGGCATGCCGGTCAGCAAGGAAGCCTGCCTCCCTCTGCGTGACGTTGTGTACAGTCAGGGGCTCCCCTTCAAAGAGCTTGGAAAGTTCGGGGAACAGCTCCTCGTGCCGCGACCATTCGCCCGTCTTCCGGAGCGTCGAGATGGCCTGGGTGGCGTCCGAAATCTGGCGTTCCGCAAAGCGCAAATCCTGCGAGGCACGCTCGTGCTGCCGGATAGCATCGTCGCGCTCGCCGCTGAGACGCTGCCGAGTTGCCTCGACTTCGGAGATGCGACGCTTCAGCGTTTTCAACGCATCGCTCGATTCCTCAAGCGCGCGCTTCTCCTCCCGCAGTGCCGCGATGGCGACTTGTTCCGACGCGAAGTCAATCAAGGAGTACACCGCGGTCTCTCGCAGCACGTCCGCCGAGCGGCGCTGAGCGTCAAGTCCCGTGATCTCTGCATTCAACTTATTCAGCCGGGCATCCATCGTGGACAGTTCGGCTTCGAGCTGCCGGACGTTCTCGGCGAGCGCCTTCCGCTTCTCGCGATTGTCCCACCCTAGAACGAACTCGCGTGGATCGATCGCGCGATCCCGGTCGTCTTTCTCGTGTCGCGTGCCCCTTCCCTTGATGTGGCGCTCACGGGTAAGGGCCATATCGTGAGCAGCCTGAAACTGCTCGATGGTGTCGCAGCAGAGGTAGTCGAACCGTTCCTCCAACTCCCCCTTCACCCAGGGCGCAAGGCCGTGCCCGTCCTTGACTTTGACCTTGCGGAGCAACGACTGAGAATGGGCGACAGGGCGTGATTGTGGCGCAGTACGCCCACCGACGCGGAGATACACGAGCTTCTGACCGACGCCGCGGCCATCACGGACCCGGTTCCGGTCGATGTGGGCACTGACAACGGCGTAGTGCTTCTGTGGCACCAGCAAACTGAGCGCAAAGGATCGGAGCAATAGCTCGATCGAGGCCTCCCAGCTCTTCTCCTCCGTCGGGATGGTGATGAGCTCCGCCGCGAACGGGAGTTCGCTGTCCGGCAGCCGCAGCGCTTCGCAGAGTTGCCGGCGAATCTCCACATGACGCTCCGGGAGCTTCGTGTGGCGGGTGCCGAGCGCCTCGAGCTCCCGCTTGCTCTCGCTGAGTTCGCGGTGCGCATCGCCGCGATCGAGCACGACATCCTGATGTTCACGCCGGAGCGCTTCCTCGCGAGTGCTCAAGACCTTGATGAACTCCGGCAGACGTTGGTGCAGCTCGCGCAGCGAGGCGTCGTCCGTCACATCCGCGGCGACCCCCGTCGTGGCCAGCGCAGCCATGAAACGAACGCTGCGTTCTCGCCGGTTGGCGCTCTCGGTCTCGTGCTGCTTAATAAGCAACGGAATCTGACGAAGCCTCTCGCCCCCGGCGTTCTCGATCTCATTCTTCAACTGCCGCTCTTCGTCGGCCGCGTCCCGCAACTCCGTATCGAGACGATCCCTGGTGACCACGAGCGCCGAGAGTTCCTTCTTAAGGAACTCTGCCGCCGGCCCGAGAAGCTCGATCGTCATCGCCCGAAAGTACGGACCTGCGGCACCGCACATGGCTTGAGCGAGTCGCAACGCGTCCGATTGCGCCGTGAAGGTTGCGCCCTTCGCCGCAATCGGCGTGAGCAGTTCGAACTGCCGACGGACGCGCACCAGGCTTTGATAGGCTTCCGTGAGCTGGGTGAAGTGCGCCTGCAGCGTCTCGATCTTCTCCATCCACGGCTTCGGCTCGAGCATGTGCTCACGGATGAACTTGTTCAGACTCTGGATGTCCTTGACCGCGACGGTCTGGTTGAACACATCCATCGCCTTTGGCTGCATGCCTGTGAACTTGGCAACCCAGCCGTGATACTCGTTGTACTTGTCGGTGGCGCGGAAACCGCGCTTCTCCATCTGCTGGCGCACCCGCTCAGTGGTGGCAAGGTTGGCACAGTGCTCGGCGATCGACTTCTCGCCCTGCGCGAAGGCGTAGACCTTCTCGGCACCTCCGTCACCGCCAAGGTACAGAACCTGCGCGACAGTAAAGGCCTCGCCGCGATCGTTCTTGAAGGTCGCCAGCAAGGTCGAGTAGTGCCGTCCATCGGGTCGGAGGAACTGGACCTCCGCCCGATTGTCTTCGTCACGGCTTCGCCGGTCGAACGCCCCCTTGATGTAGGTCCGCTCATCACGCTCGGTCTTCTGAGCACCGGCGGCGACGTTGTAGTTGCGAACAACCGGACGCACGAACAGGGTCAACAGGGCATCCACCAGAGTGGACTTGCCCGAACCATTCTGGCCGATCAGGAGCGTGGTAGCGCCGCAGGGCTTGACCACATGCACCGTGCCACGGCTGCTGTCGAACGTTCCCCAGTTGGAAACTTCGAGCTTTTGGAGCCGGTAGCCGGGTGTTAGTCGCGGAGCATCATGCATCAGAATCCCCCTGCGTGCGAGCCGCCGCGGCTGCTGCCAACTGTTGTTTCAGCGTTTCGAGCTCGGACGCGGGGAGTTTCGCCTTCAGAATGCGGCGGACTTCCCACGCTTCGGGATTGTCGGCGAACTTTCGCACGAACCCCAGGTCATCGAGTTTGTGCAGGGCGGCGCTGAACTCCTTGCGCTGACGCACTTCGTCGTATTGGGCGGGAAAGAACCCCTTCCATTGGTCGAAGATGGCGTCGATCTCGACAACGCATCGTTCGTTGTGAAGATCATCTTCTTCGAACCGCCGGAGCTCGTCCCGAAACAGCACGGCGAGCATCGTGGGCGCATATCCGAGTTGGCTGCGACGAACCAGCTTCGGCAGCTGCTCGTACCCACTCGGGCATTCGTCTTCTCCCCATTGACGCACGTATGCGTATCCCTCCGCTTCGTCGACGACGAGCGTGAGACCCAAGCGGGCCAAAAAGGTCTCAATCTGCGACCGATTGGACAGCAAAATGTTCCACACCCGGTCTTCGTCCGCGTAGATGACCCCCTGCAGCAATCGAACTGCCGCGATGCTCCATTCGCGGAACTCGGGGATCGGAGATGAAGAGGGGTTAGGCATTCGCGGTCTCCTGGGGAGGGAGAAACACAATCAGCGGGACGGTGACGCGGCGAGAGACGGCCCCGTCGACCTGGATGTCCTCGGACCGTTCACGGCTGATGATGTGTCCGTCATCTTTGGCGATCTGTATGTATCCCAAGAGCTCGACAATGCCTGCTTCCGGTGGAAACTCCCGCACCACCTCGGAAAGGGTCATGGACCTGCCGGTGCGGGATGTAAGGGCACGAATGCGTTGTCGCATCGCTGCCCAGTCGAGGCGATGGAGTTGGGCGAGCATCCTGAACAACTCGACACGCCGTGCATCGTCAACCTGTCCCTCCGAAAGGTCCATCTTCGCAAACTCGGCGGGAGGGCTCCAGAACGTCCGCGAGAACGGGAATGCCACATGGACGCCAACATCCACCGTGGCGCTGATCGCCGCGGGGGGCGCATCGGCAAGGGCGGCACCGAGACCCCGGATGTCCGCGAGTAGTTGGGTTACTCGACGCCGATCCGACGCGGTCCGGACATCCAGCAGTCGACGCAGCGTGGCAGAGAGACGTTGATTGGTCCGCATCACCTTTTCGGCGTCCGCGATCAGTGACGGCACCATTCGGCGCACCGTGGCGAGCCCGTCGGATTGCTGCGAAAGTTCGTCGATCCTCCCGAGTTCGGCGATGATCGTCTGGAGCTTTTCCTGTTGGGTGGGCGAGAGAATGAAGCGCACAAACTCGTAGAAACTCACGCCCTGATCGTCCTGCTTCAGAACATCCTCTGCGTCGAGCGCGAACTGAAGAATCTCGCCTCGGGAGTCCTTTCCATCAAGTTGCCGCCGCTGTACCTGGCGGGTGATCTCCTTGAAGCGGTCTTCAACGGCGCGGAAATCCGAGAGCAGTTCCTTGAGCAGTCCAACAGCGGTGGCGAACCGCTCTCGCACCGCTGCCGGTTCATACCGCGCCTCGACCCCGCCATCTCTCAGGATCTGTCCGATCTCATCATCGATCCTTGTGCGTTCCTCTCGGAGATGCGCCAAGCGAACTTCGGGATCGTGCGAGGCACCGGCGACGAGATCGGCCAGAGTGCTGATCACGACGCGCAGGCGGGACTCGGTGCCGACGAACCCCAGGTCTTTCTGGAGCGCGCGGTCGAGGAATATGAACACGTCCTCTGTGTGCGGCGTCAACTGAAACACCGGCTCGTTCCGGCCCCCTTCGACGGAGCGGTGCAGCCAGCGTGTTTCCCCACTACACCAAGCGGACAGGTAGTGCTCGGGTTTGTCGCGCAAGGCGTCCGGATGGGTTGTTTGCACGGACTCCCGGTAGTCGTTCAAAGCGCTTACAAGATCAGACGCGGGTAGCGAGATGCGGCCTGGTGCCTTGAATTGCCGGTGGAGAAAGTCAATCACGAACGGCGCGTGTTGTGCCCGCAGCAACTTCAGCGCTGGCGACGTGCCAAAATATGCGAGAAGCAGGTCAAGGCGCATGGCGGCTTTCCGATCGCTCTGGTTTCCACGGGAATAGGGTAGTTGCCACGGCATCTGCGGGCAGCGCTCCGATGGAGATCGCGTGGCGGCTTCAGACCATGCCTGTCCGGTGCTCTGGCGAGCAAATCCGGCTGCGAGTGTCCGTTCGTGTCGAAGGCCGTGTGCTCTGTACCAGTTTTGGGACGAAAAATCCGTCCACAATCCAAACATACCGAGTTTGATCCGCTTCCGTAACCGTTTTGGTGGTACAATGGCCTTCCATAACGATTTTGGCGTCGTCGTATCCGTTTTGAGGAGTCAGCAATGGACCAGCCAAAGGCGACAACCCGGCCCGCAGGCTACACCGCGCTGCTCGATCGATATGCGATCCGCGCGATGCCAAACTGGCATCGGTCCGTCATTTCTGAGGGTAGTACCCGACGAACCGATTCATCAGCGGGCGAGGTCGTCGAGACATACCCGGCTGCGTACTGGCCGGGTGAGAGTCCAGGAGACCACCTCGAGTTCGCCCTGAAGTACGACGGAATGAACCTTGGCATCCTGGCGGTCCTTCTGCCGGCGATCGGGGCGAACGAGATCGCCAGATACATCAACTCGAAGCCGAACGGGAAATACGCCCGCCGCATCTGGTACTTCTACGAGATGCTGACCGGCGATCGTCTCCCGCTTGCCGACCTGACGCAGGGAAACTACGTGGATCTCCTGGAGAGCGAGGAGCACTTCACGTTCGATCGCGCGGAGCCGATTCGACGCCAGCGTGTCAACAACAATCTGCTCGGCGACGCGAGCTTCTGTCCGACGATTCGGAAAACGGAGACCATTTCGGCATTCATCGCACGGGATCTTTCCGCCCGGTGCAGAACGCTGATCTCGTCGTACTCTCCCGAACTCCTCCGACGAGCACTGAGCTACCTGTACACGAAGGAGACAAAGTCGTCCTTCGAGATCGAGAACATCAAACCGGACGCGAACAGAACCGAGCGATTCATCGCTCTTCTGCGAGTCGCTCTAAAAGAGGACCTGTGCACCAAGCCGCGGCTGATCGATCTCCAGAATCAGATCGTGGACCCTCGGTTCAAGGATGACGACTACCGCGACAGCCAAAACTACGTCGGCGAGACGGTCTCCATCGGGAAGGAGCGCGTGCACTACGTCTGCCCGAAGCCCGAGCACGTCACGGCCCTGATGGCGGGGATCATCTCGGCGCACGTACGGATGGAGCGCGGCTCCGTCCATCCAGTTATCCAGGCGGCGATCGTTGGATACGGCTTCGTGTTCGTTCACCCGTTCGAGGATGGCAATGGCCGCATCCACCGTCTCCTCATCCACAACATCCTCAGTCGGAGAGGTTTCGTGCCGGAAGGGGTGATCTTCCCAGTTTCAGCGGCGATGCGCAAGCAGGCCGCAGCGTATGACGCGTCGCTGGAGGCCTTCTCACGCCCGCTCTTGGCGTTGGTGGAATACACGCTCGACGATCAGGGGCGCATGACGGTCCACAACGATCCCGGCGTTTGGTACAGGTACCCGGACATGACCGTGCAGGCCGAGAGCCTGTTCACCTTCGTCGAGCAGACCATCGAAACGGAACTCGTCGAAGAGCTGGCCTTCCTGGCGAACTACGACGACACAAAGCGCTCCGTGCAGGCGATCGTCGACATGCCCGATCGCGATATCGACCTGTTCATCCGATTCTGTCTGCAGAACAACGGGAAGTTGTCCCAGCGGAAGCGGGAGTCGCACTTCCGGCTGTTGACCAATGAAGAAATTGACCGACTCGAGCGAGCCGTGGCGGAGGGGTACAAGCAGCCCGACAGCGGCCTGGGGGGCTGACGGTTGGCCTTCGAGAGGCCGAGAAGTGGCATTCTCAACTCGCCTCATCGGGCCGAGCGGAGTGGTCCGCGAGACGCGCTCGCCTCCCGATAGAGGCGAATATCGGCGTGAGCGGCGCAGCCCCGTTCGATCCCCGCTATCCATCCTCTATTCGAAGAACCCCCGGGTCGCAAGACTCGGGGGTTGTCGTTTTGGGATCTGCCCAGTGCTGCCGCCCCGCAAGCGGTCGCTTGCATCCAGCGTCCTCGGGTGGTTCCCTGCTCGCGCGATTCGGCCAGTTTCAACTCAGCGCGGCCGCGGCTCGGTGGTTCGGGCTGTCGTCGCGCCCAGGGCGGCACGGAGCGATCGCCGGAAACGTTTCGGCTCATCCATCCAGATGGAATGCCCGGCGTTGGGGATGGCGTCGAGCTTCGCGGTTGGGAGGTGCGCGACGAGACGGGGCCACATCGTGGGACCAAGGTCCACGTAGTCGTCCGTACCGATGATCACACGAATCGGCCCGGTGAAGGACCGCAGGGCTCTCCAGAAGTCGCGGGTGGCGGCCTGATACTCCGGATCTTCGAGCACCGCCTGCCCGGCCTCTCCGTTGTAGAAGACCTGACCGCCGAGCATCTCGCGCCAGTTTCGACCGTTGTGTGTATTGACACAGGTGAACTGAATCCGCCACCAGTCGGTCTTTTGCTGATCGGTCTTGATGATCTCCTGAAGCCCGAAGCTCTTGACCGTCTCGGGCGTCGCCGAGGCGGCCTCGATGGGAATGATCCCCTCATCGGCGGCGATCCGCAGCGTCCGCTTGAGAATGCCGTCGTCGAAGTGCTTCTGCCTTGCGGCGATCGCCTCAGCGTCAGCGTCGGCGAAGTCGGGCCAGACGTCGGAGAGGAACGCGGGGCGCTGCTCCCCGAACGGGGCGGGGACGGTCGCGCCGACGAGGACCAAACCGGCGACGCGCTCCGGATGGGCCCGCAGGTAGCCGTAGGCGAGGTGGTTGCCCATCGAGTGGGCCATCAGTGTGATCTTCTCGAGTCCGAGGCGTTGGCGGAGCTGTTCGAGGTCTTCGACCAGAGCGGCGTAGGTGATCTTGGCCGGCGGACGTACCGGCGACCGCAGCGAGCCACGCTGGTCGTACAGCACGAACTTGTACTCGTCTGCGAGCGGGCGGATGGCGGGGAGCAGGTAGCTGTGCTCAGCGCCCCAGCCGCCGTGCAGCACGACGACCACGTTCCCCGGCTTGGTCTCTGTGCCGTACTCGGCGACGTAGTGCACCACCTCGTCCTCGGTGTTCATGTACCACTGCTTGACGGGCACGCCGGCATCGGTGGGGAGGGGCGTGCGCTTGAAGGCGGCGGACGGGGCCAATGACGTCGGAGCCGTCTGACATCCGAGCAGACCCACCAGCGGGACGCACACCATGATCAAACCGACGCGTATCCGATGAGGCATGTCTGCTCCTTGAGCTCGTCGCGGCACTCGGAGATGCGCGGACGAGTCGCGTCTGTCGCTCGAACGGGAAAGTCTTGCCGAAAGCACCGCCCCGCCGCGAATCGGTGCGCGGCAGGTCGGGCGACGCGAATCGGCATGCCGGTGTTGCTGCCCGCCGCGTTGAAGGTGAACGGTCAGATCCGGATGCCCCACGTGCGGCCAACGGCCCGTCGTCACACCGCTCTTTGCTCTCTACTCGAGAGCGCCCGTCGCCCCAGGCCCGGGGGTTGCCTTTGGGGGTGCATCTGTGCCGCTGGCTGCTTTGTCCAATCGTCTTGCGGCCGCCAGAGCCGCACGAGGATCGATCGAACGAGCTTCTGGAAGCCCGACAACCGGGACTCCGGTCTCGGAGATGAGGTCGAGGATCTGCGTCGGAGTTAACGACTGGTTGACCGCGAGCATCTTCGCGGCCAGATTCGCCACCTGGGGGACGGCCGCGGATGTGCCGGAGAAGACAGCGTGCCGGCCGCCGGGGACCAGCCCGGAGATGTTGCTTCCGTTGGCGTAGAGCCGAACGCCGCGGCCCGAGCTCGAGAATGACGCGGGGCGATCGAGGGCATCGACCGCGCCCACGGTGACGAGGTTGGAAAGCCGAAGCCCTGCGGGAATGTACTCGGCGAAGTCAACGTCATCCGAGAAGTTTCCGGCTCCGCAGACGAAGAGGATCTCGGGAGACTCGCGGATCGCGGCCTCCAGGCGCGTGCGATGCTCGCGGAACCACAACCGCGCCAACGAACTCCGCTCCTCCGCGCTGCTCCCGATACCGTGGCGTTCCAGCTCGGCCTCGAGGAGGTTGGCCGAGGTGAGCCAGCTCATGGTCACGACACGGACGCCTTGTTGCCGCAGGTACCGCACGGTCTTCGTCGCGGTCTCGGCTTCGGCAATCACCGAATCCAGCGAGGGTGGGCGTGCGTCTTCCGTTTCGTCTGGGAATCCGTACGCGGCGGCGACAACCCGAGCGAAGGGGTTGCCTGCCACCGCGATCGACGCCACGTGCGTGCCGTGAACGAAGTTCGCGACACGTCCGCGCTCTTCGTCAAACATCACACGGTCCGGAACGGAGAGAGACCGAAGGTGTTGCTTGAACGCGAGCGTTCCCGCGTTCTCGGCGCCACGCGCGATGTCTGCCTCCGCGAGAACCGCATCGAGCAGCTCGCCGTAGGGACGAGAGAGCGTTCCGAGAGACCAGATGGTGCCCGGGCGGTGGCTGCCGGCATTGGTGAGCGCAATGCCGTGCACATCGTCCACATAGCCATTATGGTCGTCGTCGAGGCCGTTGATCTGCTCGAGGTCATTGTGCCACATCGACTCGCCCAGCGTGAGCGGATCGACTCCGGTATCCCAGACGCCGATGCGAACCTCGCGGCCGGGCCCCGCGGGGTCAAGAGCGACCTGGCGGGGTGTCCAGCGATCCTCGTCTCGCTCCAGGGCGGCGTTCTCATCGAGCAGTGCAGCGGCGATCGGGCCGATCAGTCGGAGCCAGTACAAGCTGCGATACGCCTCCCGCCAGTTGATGACCTCGGCGACGATGGCGTCTGATGCTGCCCCGTTCGAGGCTTTCAGCTTGGGGTCCGTGATCCCCTGCGCCGCCGCGCGGATGCCATCCTCATCAGGGATATCCGCGGCCCCTCGCCAGATCGAGAGCTCCTCACGGACGGCGGGAAAGGGCGCTTCCCGGATCTCTGCCCGCAGCTTCTCCGCAAAGCGATCGTCGAAGCCAGGGTCGCCTCGTTTCGTGCCTTCAGCGCCGAGCTCGGCCTCGACGGTCGCCACGATCCGCCCGAGCGAGTAGTCGGGGCCGACGCTCCCGGCCATCGCTTCGTATCGCGATGCGGACTCGAAATCCGGAATCTGCCGGTAGATCCGAGCGATGGATCGGTACCAACGCCGGGTCATCCCCGGATCGCTGAAGCGGTGGGTGCGGAGCAGTTCGATGCGATCGCCGACGACCTGCATCGCGAACGCACGGAATGCCGCGTCGTCCTTCACGATGTCCATGCTCGAGGTCCCGATCCGATACTCGTTGCTGGGCAGGTCGCTCATCGACGCGACCACGATGCGAGCGTCCGAAGCTGGAGCCGTGGCGCGGCATCCGGAAAGTCCGGAGAGTGCGCAGAGCATCGCCGAGGCAGCGGTGGGGTAGAGAATGGAAACGCGAAAAAGATCAGGATTCATCGGGATGCAATCTCCGAGCTCTGCGAGCGCCTTGCGCGCGGGCCTTCGCCGCCTTGGGGGCCGTGCTCGCGCGTGAGCGTCGACGTGATGCTCCGACGACCGGCATGTACAGGGCGATCAGCAGGTGCGGCTGGCGACCGTGTGGCGTCTTCCGCGTTCCGCACAGTCTCTTGACAGATCGGAGAGCCGCCCGCAGTTCGGCGAGCTCGGACCGGTTCAGCCAGACCACCTCGTGCAGGATTCCGTGGTTCGCCTCATCCGGACCGAAGCTCAGCTGATCGGCGCGGGCCGCAGCCCGGAGCGTGCGCAGGGCGGAGCGCACAACGCCTTGGGCCGTAATCGTTGCGATGTCGCCGATCGAAGCGTCGCTCGCGCGGCGAAACTGGGGAACAAAGTCGTGCGCAGCGAGCTCGAAGACGCTCTCGGTGTGCCTCGTGAGCCGACGGGGCTCGCGTTCAAGGAGGACTCCGAGCGAGACGAGACGAGTAAAGTGCGCGTAAAGGGATGCCGGGGCGCGAGAGAGCAAGCCCGCGACTTCCTTGATGGTGGCGGGCCCAAGCGTGCGCATGGCCTCGATGATCTCCGCGCGTACTGGAGTCATCAGCTGCTTCCATACGGGCAAAGGCACGGCACGTGGGCTCTGGGTGATGGCCTCTTGGTGATCCACGGCAGAAAGATATCACCATTTGCGAAAAGAGTCAAACACAAATGGTCAAGTCCTCGGAGCCCAGAGCTCAATCAAGTCGTGGAAGAACAATGCCGGGCGGTGCCATCCCGCCGCCTAGTCTGAGGGGCTCTGACACGCGAGTCGTCAGGCCGTCACCAATCCTCCATTCGCAAGAGTGGTTCGGCACGTTCGACCAGGACACCAAGTCGCTCAACATCTTGGGCATTGGCGCTCCCGGTCGAGGCCTTGCGTGATCTGTGCAGTGAGAAGGAAACGCAGATCAACGCCATGAAGAACGAGGCCGCCGTCCTTCGTGCGGAGAACGCGGCACTTCGCGAACGTCTGAACTCGATCGAGCGGGTCGTGGCAGAACTCGCGGGACGGATCTCGGGTCCGTCGGGCAAGAACTGAGCAGGCTCTTTCATCGACTCTCAAGAACCCGGCGTCGCACGACGCGGGCGCTCTCGTTACTCGGCGGGGCGCCCCGTGAAAGATGTGGCCGTCTAGCCGCGACGCAGAATCTTGTCCATTGTCTTTCCCTTGGCGAGCTCGTCTACCAGCTTGTCCAGGTATCTGACCTGCCGTGTCACTGGATTCTCAATCTCTTCGACGCGGTAGCCGCAGATCACGCCGGTGATCAGATGCGCGTTGGAGTTCAGTGTGGCCCGCCGAAAGAACTCCTTGAAGGTGATCTTCTCATCGATGTGCTTCTGGATCTGCCGTTCGTCGAAGCCCGTGAGCCACTCGATGGCCTCGTGCAGTTCCTTCGTCGTTCGGCCCTTTTTCTCGACCTTCGCGACGTAGTGGGGATAGACCGATGCGAAGGTCATCGTAGCGATTCGCTCATCGTGGTCGGGCGTGGACTTGGACATGGATCAAGCTCCGTCAGATCACGAGCACCGAGCCCCACAACAACCGCCATGCTATCAAGCATCCGGCCCGTGGCGACCGAGCCGGGCAATCGCGTGCCTGCGTCCAGTCCCGGATTCGCGCTATCGCGGATCGACACACGAGCTCTCATCCGATAGGCGTCCCTTCACGTCCGTATGGAACGGAGGCGTCGATCGGCGTGTTCCGGATTCACGAGGCAAGAGCGCGGCCTCCGAGGCACAGCGTGCTCCGAAAAGTGCTGGCCCTCAGCGAACGTCAGCGCAGCACGAGCGTCAGGGTCTCGCGTTCAATCGTCCGAGGCGTTTCCGGTGTCATGCGACGGCTCACAAGGACAAAGCCGTTCTTCTCAAGGACCCGGATCGACGCAAGATTGCCGCTGGCCGCCGTCGCATACAGGGGCCGACGACGGAACTCGGTCAGCATGAGCGTTATCGCCCGAGTGACGATGCCGCGGCCCCAGTGCTCGCGTGCGATCCAGTATCCGATCGAATCGCTCCCGTCATGCGGGGCAATGTTGATCGCTCCGACGAGCAGGCCGTCGGCCACGATCACTCGCGGCGTCACCCCGGTGGCCGTTCCGTCGTTATCGTCCAGGATCTGTTGCCAACGAGCTCGAAACGTCGGCCAGTCGCGAGGCTTGATTCCCGCCAACGTGTTCGACGCTTCGTCCAGTTCCCAGCCATGCAGCAGCGGCAGGTCTTGGGCGGTCGTTCGCCGAAGCACGATCTCGCGTGGGCCACTCGTCGGCATGGGACAAGCCTAGCGACTCACGCTCCGCCGCCGAGGGAGCGGTACTTCTGTGCCGTCGCGGCATCTCCGGATCGTGTGAACAGCTCCGCCGCTTCGGACCAGAGCTGCCGAGCCAGTGCGCGCCGACCCGTCGCCTCGGCGATGTCGCCTAGATTGGCCAGCTTTCCCGCGGCCATGATCTCATCGCCCAATTCGCGAGCCAGCGTCAGCGAGCGATGATTGAGCCGCTCGGCTGTGTCGAACTCCCCGCGAGCCTCGTGCACGTTCGCGAGATTGCCGAGATCTCTCGCGATGCCAGCGTGGTTCACCAGCCGCTCATCGATCGCGAGGGCCCGCTCACAGAGTTCCTGCGCCGACTGCAGGCGTCCGGTTGTGAGATGAATCAGGCCGAGGTTGGTGCACGCACGCGCCACGTGCTGCGTTTCGCAATCGCGTTCTGCGACCCTAAGCCGCCGAAGCGTGAGCAGCTCTGCCGTCGCGTGATCTCCGGTGCGGAAGAAGAACTGGAAGCCCAGAAAGAGCAGCCGGATGTCCCCGCAGTTGTGCATGGAGAGACGCAGGCCTGCCGCCGCTTCGTCGATCTTCCCCGCATTGGCGGCTTCCGCAGCCCTGACCACGGCCGATGCATTCGCGACACCCTCGTTCGCGGCGGCCAGCGCCTGCTCCAGCGTCCACGCGTCGATCAGCCGTTTCGCGGGCTCGCCCATGCTCCGATTGTTGTCGTGATCGCCGCCGCGACGCCCCTCTGAACTCCTACGATCGCCCGATGCCACCATCGAAACGAGTGTCCAAGCGGGCGGGCCAGCCCCGTGTCGCGGTTGTTGTCAGTCGGTACAACGCCTCGGTGACCGACCGGCTCTGCCTCGGCGCGATCGAGGCTTGCGTCCGTCGGACCGGCCGCACGCCCACCGTGCTCGAAGCCCCCGGCGCGTTCGAGCTGCCCGTCATCGCTCACGCCGCCGCCAGCTCGGGCCACTTCGACGGCGTGGTCGCCCTCGGCTGCCTCATCCGCGGCGAAACGATCCACGATCGCGTCATCGCCGACGCCGTCGCCCAAGCGATCCAGGCAGCCATGATCATGACCGGCGTCCCCATCGCCTTCGGCGTGCTCACCGTCGAGAACGCCAAGCAAGCCGAGGCCCGCGCCGGTGGCGAACACGGCAACAAGGGCGACGAAGCCATGGGTGCCCTACTCGACACAATCGCCGCCGTCAACGCTGCCTCTGCCGGTGGCGACTCCCGCATCAGCCGCACGGTTGCCGACAAGGCCAACGGGCGTTCCAAGTCCAAGGCGCCGAAGCCCAAGCGCGGAGGCCGCCGATGAGCGATCCCCGCATGGTGCGAAGACTCGCCTTCGTCGCCCTCTTCCAGCTCGATGCCCGAGGCGAGCTCACCGACGACGAACTCGTCGCCGCCGTGAGCCACAGCGAAGACCCGTCCATCGACGCCGACCGCATCGCCAAGGGAGTGCAGGCCGAGGCTTTCGAGCTCGCTCGCGCCGCCTACGCCGATCGCAAGCGCTGCGACGACCTGATGAAGAACCTCTCGCCCGAATGGCCCGCGTACCGCCAGGCCGCGGTCGATCGCGCGTTGCTGCGGCTGGCGCACTTCGAGATGTTCAGTGGCCGCGCATCCGCGGCATTGGCCATCGACTCTGCGGTGGAGCTCGCCAAGGAGTTCTCGACGGAGAAGTCGCCCGGCTTCATCAACGCCTTGCTCGACGCCGCCGGAAAACGCATCGCCGGGAAGAAGTCGAAGAAGGCCGCCGCCTCAGCATTCGAGGCATCGACCGACGCCGCTCCCGAAGCGACCACCGAAGCAGCCCCCGAGGAGCCGTCCTGACATGGGCTTCTTCTCGTCGATCGTCAGCAAGGTGAAGGCCGGGCTGGAGAAGACGCGAGAGGTCTTCGTCAGCGGCCTGCGCTCGCTGCTCACCGGCCGCCGCCTCGACGATAAGACCATCGACGAGATCCAGAGCCGTCTGCTCGCGGCCGACGTCGGTCCGGTGACGACGAATCGCCTCGTCGACCAGATCCGTGCCGACTTTCGCGCCGGCCGCATCGACAGCGGCGATCAAGTCCTGACCTATCTCAAGGCCGAGATGAAGGCGCTCTGGCCGGCCCAGGACCGCGCCCTCCGCCGCGGCACCGACAAGCCGACCGTTATCCTCATCACCGGCGTCAACGGCGCCGGCAAGACCACCAGCATCAGCAAGCTCGCGAAGATGCTCCAGTCGCAGGGCAACAAGGTCCTGCTCGGCGCGTGCGACACCTTCCGCGCCGGAGCCGTGCGGCAACTCGAGATCTGGGGCGAGCGCCTCGGCATCGAGGTCGTGAAGGGTCAGCAAGGCGGCGACCCCGCCGCCGTCGCCTTCGACGCCTGCCAAGCAGCCAAAGCCCGCGGCGTCGACGTCCTCATCCTCGACACCGCCGGTCGCCTGCAGACGCAAGACCCGCTGATGCGTCAGCTCACCAAGATCCGTGCCGTCGCGTCCAAGCAGATCCCGGGTGCGCCGCACGAAGTCCTGCTCGTGCTCGACGCCACCGCGGGCCAGAACGCCCTCCGCCAGGCCGAAGAGTTCGACCGCGCCATCGCCGGCGTCGCCAGCGAAGGCCCCCGCGGCGAGGCCCCTGGCGTGACCGGCATCTTCCTCGCCAAGCTCGACGGCACCGCCAAGGGCGGCATCGTCGTCGCCATCCGCGACACCACCAAGATCCCCGTCAAGTTCATCGGCGTTGGCGAAACCCCCGACGACGTCCAGCCTTTCGACCCCGAGACCTTCGTCGAAGCCATGTTCGCGGAGTGAACGCAGCCCCTTGGTGCCATCAGTCCGCCGTGGCTCTGCACGGCGCGACTGATGCGAGACGGAGCACCCGCTCGCCTCAGACGCCGAGGCTGACGAGTCTTCGAGGAAGCCTCGGATCGTCTGGAACACTGTCCCCCGATCTTGGAACGAGCCCCGCGCGCCGCATTCCCCGCCGATCCGAGGTCTCGTCGCCAAGCCTCCTTCGCCTCGGCGTCTTGCAGAGTTCCGCTCGTCCGATCCCCTTCCGAACTAGAACCCCACCCCCGCTCCGCGTACCCTCGCATGCCGAGCGGTCCGCTCGGTGTTTCCCGACCCCCAACCTCCCACCGGAGCGTCCCATGTCCTTCGAGATCCAGTCCGTCAAAGCCCGTCAGGTCCTCGATTCCCGCGGCAACCCCACCCTCGAAGTCGACGTGACGCTCAACTCCGGCTTCTTCGGCCGCGCCGCGGTTCCCTCGGGCGCTTCCACCGGCGAGAACGAGGCGGTCGAACTCCGCGACGACGACAAGAGCCGCTACCTCGGCAAGGGCGTGATGAAGGCCGTCAACAACGTCAACGGCTTCCTGGCCCCCGAGCTCCTCGGCATGGACGCGACCCAGCAGGAAGCCATCGACAAGCTCATGAACCAGATCGACGGCACGCCCAACAAGGGCCGCATGGGCGCCAACGCCATCCTCGGCGTCTCGCTCGCCGTCGCCAAGGCGGCCGCCGCCGCCGCGGGCATCCCGCTCTATCGCTACGTCGGCGGCGCGGGCGCCAAGGTGCTGCCCGTCCCGATGCTCAACGTCCTCAACGGCGGCAAGCACGCCGACAGCACCGTCGACTTCCAGGAATTCATGGTTCAACCCTGGGGCTTTGACACCTTCGAAGAAGGCATGCGCGCGGGCGTCGAGATCTACCACAGCCTCAAGAAGGTGCTGCACGCCAAGCACCTCTCCACGGCCGTGGGGGACGAAGGCGGCTTTGCCCCCAACCTCAAGAACAACGAGGAAGCCCTGAAGCTCCTCGAAGAAGCCACCACCAAAGCCGGCTACAAGTGGGGCGAGCAGATCTTCGTCGCTCTCGACCCCGCCGCCAGCGAGCTCTGGAACGAGGCCAAGGAAGAAGGTAAGCAGGGCTACAAGTTCTTCAAGAGCACCAAGGAAGTCGTCAGCAGCGACCACATGATCCAGATCTGGAGCGACTGGGTCAGCAAGTACCCGATCCGCTCCATCGAGGACGGCCTCGCCGAGAACGACTGGGCCGGCTGGAAGAAGCTCACCGAGAAGCTCGGCAGCAAGGTCCAGCTCGTCGGCGACGACCTCTTCGTCACCAACAAGAAGTTCCTCCAGAAGGGCCTCGACGAGAAGTGCGCCAACGCGATCCTCGTCAAGGTCAACCAGATCGGTAGCCTGAGCGAGACCCTCGACGCCGTCAACCTCGCGATGCGCAACCGCTACAGCGCGGTGATGTCTCACCGCTCCGGCGAGACAGAGGACGCCACCATCGCCGATCTCGCCGTCGCCACCAACTGCGGCCAGATCAAGACCGGCGCCCCTTGCCGCAGCGACCGCAACGCGAAGTACAACCAGCTCCTCCGCATCGCGGAAGAACTCGGCGACAACGCGATCTACGGCAAGGCGACGTGGAACCGTTGATCGGGGCCGGCTTCGGAACCCTCGAACACGCACGAGCCACGATTCGTACCCTGAGCAGGAGGGCCGGTGCTGCACCGACTGAAACGGCATCCCATTCCGATTCAGGCGCGGTTTCGTTACTGCCTCGTGCTCACGTATGCGTTCCCGGTCGAGATCTTGCAGCCGCTTCTTCCGCCGGGACTTACCGTGGACGAATGGAATGGTGCCGGATTCGTCGCGGTCGCGATGGTGCAGACTGAGCGACTTCGACCCGTAGGTCTCCCCGCGGCTTTGGGATCCGATTTCTTCCTGACCGGCTACCGGGTATTCGCAACGTATCGGACCGCGGAAGGTCGGACGCTTCGGGGCCTACGAATTCTGAGAAGCGATGCCAACAAGCGGCGGATGGTCTGGGGCGGCAATCTGCTGACCCACTACCAGTATCGGCTCTGTGAGGCAGACGTTCGATTTGTCGACGGAATACTTGATGTGCGGGTTCGTTCCGGAGATCAACAGGCGGACATTGATCTCACTGCCCATGTTGATCGCGAGGTCGCCGAGCCGCCTGCTGGTATCTTCTCGACGTGGAAGGAAGCGCGGCGATTCGCCGGGCCGTTGCCGTACACATTCGACTACGAGAAGGAAACGCATTCCATCGTCCGAATCAAGGGAATGCGAGAGCACTGGAATCCGCGTCCGGTACCAGTAGAAGTCCGAGAGGTGTCGATGCTGCGATCGGCCATCTTCAAGGGCGTGGGCGCCAGATTCGCCAGCGCGTTCTACACATCCGGCATCGACTATCGGTGGGAACGTGGAATCACGGAGCAGCTTGGAACGTCATCGCCATGAGCGATCAACTCCTCCAAGCAGCGCAACGCCGACCCTTCGAAGGAGTCGCCAAGATTCTGCGCTACAACTGGCCGCAGTATCTGGTAGGGACCGTTGTTGTGGCGGCGGCGAGTTTGTCCGCGATCTTGGTCCCCCTGCCCCTGTGGGCGACGACCGTCCTTCTGATAGGAGCCGCCCTCGCCGGGTGGTGGCTGTTGGCGTCGGCCGTCGTGTCTCACTGGGTGTACGACCGGTCCAGGCTGTACGAGTGGACCTGGGTTCGAGAGATCGGTCTCAGAGCTCCGATCCGTTGGATCAATGTTCACGCGGGGTTGGACGAGTCGACACCGGGCTTGGCCGCGGTGCTCGGTCAGCCTCCCCTTCTCGTCCTCGACATCTTTGATCCGGCCGAGATGACGGAACCGTCGATCGCTAGAGCTCGCAAGGATGCGGCACCGGCTTGGCCGTCGGTTCGATTCACCGGGACTGTTCCAGACCAAGTCCAGAACGTGGATGTCATGTTTGCGATCTTCTGCCTGCACGAGGTGCGACGCGATCATCGCCGCGCTGAGTTGATGTCCGATCTTTCTTCACGCTTGTCCGCTGGCGGCCGGTGTTTCGTCGTCGAGCACTTGCGGGATGCGGCGAACTTCGTCGCATTCGGCGGCGGATTTGTCCACTTCCTGTCTCAACGCGTGTGGCTCGCGACCTTCTCAGCCGCCTCGCTGCGAGTGGTGTCCGAACGCCGGATCACCCCGTTCGTGCGTGTGTTCGAACTTCAAAGGGCATCGGAATGATCGAATGGCATCTTCGCGCGATCGGTCTCCTCATGCTGCTGATTGCCGGCGTCCATGCGTTCTTCCCAAGGTGGTTTCGCTGGCGTGAAGAACTGAATCGGCTGAGTCTCTTGAACCGGCAGATATTCGTCGTTCACACGCTCTTTGTCGTTCTGATTCTGGTGCTTGTGGGTTTGCTGTTGCTCTTCCATGCGGGAACGATCCTCCGCAGTGGCGAGCTTGGACGAGTGATCTATCTTGGGCTTGGTGTGTTCTGGGCCGCCCGACTCGCCGTGCAACTGTGGTACTACGACCGGACCCTTTGGCAAGGCGACACCGCAAAGACGAGCCTGCGCATCATTGTTTCGGGACTTTGCGTCTACTTTGCCACGGTCTTCGTCTGGGCGAGTTTCGCGACCGTTGTTGGTTGATCCGCTCTGCCGCCACCGGCTGGCCCGCTCGAGCCGGTTTCCACAGCACCGCAACGCCAAGTACAACCAGCTGCTCCGTATCGCGGAAGAACTCGGCGACAGCGCGATCTACGGCAAGAACATGTGGACGAAGGGATGAGCGCCGCCCTCGGCGGCTCCCCGTTTCGATGGTCGAGAGCCAGAGCGTCAGCGATGCTTCGGGCATCGCGACGCCCGCCGGGGCTTACCTTCGTACCAGAAAACATGCCCGACAGGAGTTGAACCTGTAACCTCTGCCTTCGGAGGGCAGCGCTCTATCCAGTTGAGCTACGGGCACAGCATGTCGCGGCCCTTGCCGCGGTGCTAAGCATATCGCCCTCAACCCGAATCGTCCTGTGTTCGGCCGGCCGAATGCGTCGCACTCGAGAGGGCGGGCACCGCCACCGACGGGACGGTGACTGCTAGCCCTTCACAGCCCCGCCGAAGATCTCCGCCTTCAGGAACCGCTGCGCGATCGCGAAGAGAAGAAGAATCGGCGCCAGCGAGAGCACCGCGCCCGCGTACGCCGCCCGGGTGTTGGCCTCGAACTGGCTCAGCATGTTGTTGAGCGCCACCGGCAGCGTGAACTTGTTCTGCTCCTGTAGCACAATCAACGGCCACAGCAGCTCTGACCAAGCTCCGATCACGCTGAACAGGGCCAGGGTTGCCAGCGTCGGCGCGCTCAAGGGCAGGATCACGCTCCACCAGATCCGCAGGCTTCCCGCCCCGTCCATCCGGGCCGCCTCTTCCACCTCATCGGGGATCGCCAGAAACGCCTGGCGGCAGAGATAGATGCCGAACGCCGTCACACTGAACGGCAGCACCACCGCGATCAGCGTGTCGTACAGACCCATCCCCACGATCATCCGGAACATCGGCACCACGATCACCTGCTCGGGAATCATCATCGTTGCCAGCAGCAGCACGAACACCGTGTCCCGCCCCCGGAACCGCATCCGCGCCAGCGGGTACGCGGCCAGCGCTGCAATGAAGACATTCAGCGCGGCCCGCACGATCGTCACCAGCACGCTGTTGAACAGAGGCCCGGCCAGATTCCCATCCCTCCACGCCGCCCTGAAATTGTCGAGCGTAAAGCCGCCCTTGAGCGAGTACAACTCGCCGCCGGGAGGCTGGAACGCGATCACGATCAGCCAGATCGCCGGGCCCACCGCCATCAGGATCAGCAACGCCGCCACCAGATACCAGAGCGTGAGGCTCCAGACAGGGCGGCGGTCGATCATGGGAACGTCGGAGGGCATGGGCGTGCAGTGGGGGAGTGGAGCAGTGGAGCAGTGGGGGAGTGGGGCAGAAAAGCAGTCGGAAAAGCGAAACGGGCGATCAGGTGCGTTCGCCGCGGCTGGTGAGTTTCAATTGCACGACGCTGAACGCGAGGATGATGACGAACAGCGTGATCCCGATCGCGCTGGCCATGCCGTAGTTGCCTTCTTCGAACGCCACTTGGTAGATCAGCGGCACGACCGTCTGGTGCGAGACCGGCGCACCCTTGATCGTGACAAACAACTCCTCGAAGACCTTCAGGGCCGAGATCGAGGAGATGACAAACACGAGCGCGATCGCCGGGCGAATGGACGGGAACGTCACCGTCCAGAACACCTGCGCCCGATTCGCACCGTCCAGGGCCGCCGCCTCACGCAACTCCCGCGGCACGCTCGCCAACGCGGCCAGAAACACCATCATGTAAAACCCGAAGCCCTTCCACAGCGTCACGAGCGCGGCGGAGATCAGCGTCCAGGGCCGCTCGCTCAGCCAGCGGATGCCCTCGAACCCCAACCCCTTCAGGGCCGCGTTCAGCACGCCCGAGTCCTCGTTGTACAAGAGCCGCCACATCAACGCCGCCACGATGGTGGGGGTGACGACCGGCAGGAACAACGCCAACCGCATCCACGACATGCCGCGAAGCCGCACCTCGACCGCCATCGCCGCCAGCAGACTCAGCACGATGATCGCGGGCGTCACGAGCAGGTACAAGCCGCTGTTGAGGAGCCCACGCCAGAACCGCTCGCTCGCTAGCAGGCGGCTGTAGTTCTCCAGCCCCACCCAATCCGGCCCGCTGAACGCCGTGTAGCGAGTGAACGACAGATACACGACCTGCGCGAGCGAGCCCGCGAAGAACACGCCCAACACGATCACCGCCGGCGCGAGAAACGCCACCGGAGCCAGGGGATGGTTCTTTCGGTTCGCGGACACACCCAGAATGTAGCGGCAATGTGTCCGCCGTGTCGGGAATGTTCCGGAGGGCGGACGAAGATCCGCGCCCGGGTAGTCGGAATCGGCTGTGACGGCTATCGAGCGACGTCGGGCTGCGGCACCGCCTCCATGGTCGCAGGCGACGCCTCCGCGAGGATCCGGTTCCACTCGACGTTCAATTCGGCAAGAACTTGATCGAGATCGGCGTTGTCGAGCAGCACCCGCTTCATGCCCTCCTCGAAGCTCCGGCGAAGGTCCGGCCAGGATTCCAGCGCCGCGGTGAAGCCGACCGCCGTCGGCAGGCTCTCGGCCACCACCCGCCGGGCACGCACCAGCAAGCCGTCCGCACCTGTCATCTCGGCGTCGGAAGGCTTGAAGAACGGATCGCTGACGCTGGCGATCGTGCTCGGCATGATCGGGACGGTCTTGCAGAACTCCAGCTGGACCTCGGGTCCGGTCATCCACCACGCCAGCGCCGCCGCCTCCTTGGGGTGCTTGGACTGGCTCGTGACCGACAGCACCATGATCGGCATGTGCGCCCGCCCAAGGCGTCCGTGAACGCCGTCACGCACCGTGGAGTTGGCGTACGCCTTAGGAGAAACGTCGCGGACATTCTTCAGCAGATTCGGACCCGTGCTGATCACTGCGATGGACTGCTCTTGATACAGGTCGAGCAGATGGCTGTGCCCCTGCGTTCCGGCGGCCCGCGGGATGTCGCCGCTCTTGAAGGTCTCCACCCACAGCGCGATGTAGTCGCGAACGTCCTTGCGAGTCAGATCGGCCTCGATGCCCGCGTCGGGGTTCTTGGGGTCCTTGGCCTTCAGCGGCGGCAGCCCCTCGGAGAGCAGCATGATCGGGAGCTGGCTCTCTTGGCCCAGCGGCTGACTTATGAGATACTTGCCGGTCTTCCGACGGAACTCCGGAGCCAGCGCGAGCAATCCCCGCCAGGTCGTCGGCAGGGTCTCGAGCGTCAGTCCTCCCTGCTGGAGCAGATCGGTGTTGATGATGCTCGACTGCGGGTTGACGTACCACGGCAGGGCGAGCAGTTGCCGCTTGCCGCCTCCGGTGTACACCTTGCACAAGAAAAGCGAGCCGGGCAGATAGCGTTGCTCAGGGCTTTCCGCGCCGGTCGGGATCAGCGTCGTGAGATCGGCGAACGCGCCGAGCGAGGCGAACCGGGCGTAGTTCACGTCTGACATGTTGACGACGTCGGGCGCCCGGCCCGCCGCGGCCGCGGAGATGAGCTTGCGCTCCAGCACGGTATAGGGAACATCAACCCAGCGGACCTTGACACCCGGATGGGCTTGCTCGAAGCCGCGGATCTGTGCGTTGATGTAGGAATCGAATCGCGCCAGGGCGATCGTCCAGAACTCGATCTCGACCGGCTGATCGGCACCTTCCGAACGAGAGCACGATGGCAGCGCGACCAGCGTCCACGCGGCGATCAGCAAGAGCAGCGCTCGGATCCATCGGCGGGTTCGTGACATCGGTAGCACGAGCAGACTGTACCGCACGAGGCCAGACTGGGGAGGACGAGCTTCCGGATCGCGGTCAGCGGGTCGCCGCGATGATGAGAGCCACGATCCCCGCGATCACCAGGATCGTCATCACCAACCCCGCGATCTTCCACCCGCTCCACGGCCGATCGCCCACCACCTCGCCCGTCCTCGCGTTCACGATCACCCGGAACACCTTGCGGTTGTAGCGATAGGTGCTCACCCACAACGGCAGCAGGATGTGCTTGAACCGGATCTCGTCGTACCGCGAGCTCATCGACTGGATCCGCTGGTGATCGCCCCCGATGTCGCTCCGGATCGTCTCCTCGATCTTCGGCCTCATCCGCACCTTCGCGCCGTTGAACCCCTCCGCCAGGTCCACGCTGTACGACTCGCACCGGAAGCCGGCCAGATACTCGTCCTTGTACGCCACCAGATCTCGCAAGCCCCACGGCTCGGCCTCGATCTGCTTCTCCATGGGCAGCGATGTGCTCGCCGGCACCAGCACATCGTCGAAGTCATCGACCACCCGTCCCGCCGCCGGGTACCACCGCGTCTTGCGGACCTGCCGCGTCTGGGTGGTCAGCTTCCCGTTGACCGTCGTCGTGTACGTCTCGGTGTCCCAGTAGTCCTCGCCCCGCATCCCGGTGTACGCCGTCGTCGCCACGCAGTCGTACGTCCAGAACGGCATGTACGCCCCGACCAGCGCCGAGTCGATCGACGCTTCCCGTGCCAGCTTCGAGGGTGCAAACCAGAGCGACGCCAGCCAGGCGCGATACTTCTCGACCGCATCCCGCTTCGACAGCGCGAACGGCAGCAGCCCCGTCGGTTTCAGCCGCTTGGCGCTCACCGCGCCCGCCACCAGCGGCGTGCCGCAGAAGCAGCACACCTTGCTCGTGACGTTGTCCTCAAACTGGACATTCGCCCCGCACGCCTCGCAGCGGACCTCCAGCCGCTCCACCGTCAACGCCGTGCGTTCAATCGTCGCCAGCGCCTGCTGATAGTCCTGCTCCTCAACCGCCTCGAGCGTGAACGCGATCTCGTTCGCCGCCCCGCAGTGCGAGCACTTGAGCGATTGGTCCTCTGGCGAGAACGTCAGATCCGCCCCGCACGCCTTGCACGGAAACGTCCGCGGTGAAGCCGCCAGCCCCGACGCCACCGGCTCGATCTCACCGCGTTCTGTCTGTGATTCAGCGTCCGGCATGGGCGAGGACAAGGGAACAGGAGAAGAGGCGAACAGGAGAACAGGAGAACAGGCGAACAGAACAACTGCTTGCAAAGTCTTGGTGGAGCGCGGTTCGCAATAGTTCACGCAGCAAAGACGCCGAGGCTGACGAGTCCGCGAGGAAGCCTCGGATGGACCGGAGCATCCCGCCGCGTTGCTCGCTCTCGCGAACGAGCGCAGCCAGCCGCGCCGACTCGTCCGCCACTACCTCGGAGGCAACGGAGGCGGCGCCCCGCCGATCGTTCCTCCCAGCTCCGCGACGCTCGACGCCGCCGTCCAGGCCGCCATGCCCTGCTTCCACACCAGCGTCTCGCCCGTCAGCTTGCCGCTGCGGGCCAACTCGCCCAGCGCGTGGATATCAAACGGCCCCGCCTGCTGCCCGTCGAGCGCCACGAAGAACTTCACCGCCGCGCTCCCCGGCATCGGCGGCGGCGCGCTCGTCGCCGCGTTCATGCTCCCCGCCATCTGCTGCGCCATCGCAAACCCGGCCCCCATGCCCATCCCTTGGGCCATCGCGCCGTTCCCGTTGTTCTTCGCCGCGTCCCCGATCGCCGTCGCGGTCTGGAACTGCGTGAACTTGTTCAGGTCGCCCAAGACGCCCATGCTCGTCCGCTTGTCGAGCGCCGCCTCAACCTCTGGCGGGAGCGAGACGTTCTCGATCAAGAACGCCGTCAGCTCCAGCCCGTACTGCGAGAACGTCGGCCGAATCCGCGAAGCGATCTCGCCGCCGATCTCCTGGTACCGAGCCGCCAGGTCCAGCGCCGGCACCTTCGACTCGCCCAGCGCATCGCTGAAGCACGTCACAATGAAGTTGCGGAGCTGCTCTGTGATGCCGTCGGCCGTGAAGCGCCCGCTGGTGCCCGCGACCTCCTTGACCAGAACGCCCGCGTCCCCGACCTTGAACGCGTACGTGCCGTACGCCCGCAGCCGCATCGGCCCGAACTCCGCGTCGCGGAGCATGATCGGGTTGGCCGTGCCCCACTTGAGGTCGGTGAACTGCCGCGTGTTGACGAAGTAGACCTCGCACTTAAAGGGCGACTCGAACCCGTACTTCCATCCCATCAGCGTGGAAAGGATGGGCAGGTTCTTGGTGTCGAGCGTGTACATGCCGGGCTTGAAGACATCCGCGATCTTGCCCTGGTCGACGAACACCGCGACCTGGCTCTCGCGCACGATCAGCTTCGCGCCGTACTTGATCTCGTTGTTGAGCCGTTCGAAGCGATAGACCAGAGTGTCCCGCGAATCGTCGAGCCACTCGACGATGTCGATCAGCTCGCCCTTCAGTTTCTTGATCCAGTCCATCCGAGTCTCCTCAGGGGGCCAGTGCGTGCGGCAGGAGCGAGAACCCTCGCCGTGCCGCACCTCTGCAAACGCCGGGCCTCACACCCGGCGTTCAGTGTACCCGACCCGTTATTGGGCGTGCAGATTTTGCGGTTTCACGCCCCCGGAGGCGAAACGGACCGGCGCACGCGCACAGTCCGCCACACGCCAACCAGTTGCACCAAAGTCGCGCTCCGGAGCAGACGAAACAACCCGCAGCCGGTGCTCGGGCGGAAGGTCCGCTACGTGCCGCGCCGCCCACACGCAGGGCTTGAGGCCGAAAACGCGACATCCGTACCCAGAGGGGATTCGTCATGCAGCAGACCGTCTCGCACACCAAGACTTCCGTCGGCCTCGCCCGCGTCGACTGGTCCAAGCTCGCTTGGCCCGCCGCGATCCTCATCTCCATCTGCGGCGCCGCCGTCGGCCGCGCTCAGGTCAGCACCGTCGCGGGCGGCGGCTCCCAGCCCGCGGCTCAGCCCAACAACCCAACCCAGGGCAACGGCCAGAACAACAACCAGAACAACAACCAGAACAACAATCAGGCCAACCCGCAGGCCAACCCTCAGAACGCCCCCAGCACCGGGCTCAACCAGCTCGTGCAGAACGTCGCCAACGCCGTCACCGGCGGCTCGCAGACGAACAACCAGAACGCCCAGGCCTCGCAGGTCGCCGACCCCTTCTCCGGCAAGCCCGCCAGCTCGTTCAACGGCACTCAGGCCACCGGCGACGAGCCCCGCACCGTCAAGCCGCTCCGCTCCAACGCCGTCAAGGTCGATGACAACGGCGTCGTCGATCTCCGCGTCAACGGCGAAGAGATCGCCGCGGTGCTCGAGATGCTCAGCCTCCAGAGCCAGAAGAACATCATCCCGCACAAGAACGTCAACGGGAAGGTCTTCGCCAATCTCTACGGCGTGACCTTCTACGAAGCCCTCGACGCCCTGCTCCACGCCAACGGCTACGGCTACATCGAGCGCGGCAACTTCATCTACGTCTACACCCTCGAAGACCTCCAGAAGCTCGAGCAGGCCGCTCGCCAGCGCGTCTGGAAAGTCATCAAGCTCAACTACATCTCCGCGGTCGACGCCGCCGCCTTCGCCCAGGCCCTCCTGAGCAAGGAATCCGTCATCAAGACCAACGCCAAGGTCGGCAACTTCCCCGGCAAGAGCGACGTCCCGGTCGGCGGCGAAGACTACTCCGGCGAGTCCACCATCATGGTGTGGGATTTCCCCGAGCAGGTCGAGCAGATCGAGAAGCTCATCAAGGAAATCGACACCCGCCCGGCCCAGGTCCTCGTCGAGGCCACCATCCTCCAGGCGCAGCTCAACGAGAACAACGCCTTCGGCGTCGACTTCGCCCTCCTCGGCAACCTCAACTTCGGCGACTTCCTCTCCGTCGGCGGCCCGCTCCGCGTGCCGGACGCGATGATCGTCAACAACAAGTCCCGCCTCTCCAGCCCCTCCGCCGGTGACATTCCCGTCGTCGGCCCCGGCCAGGTCGGCAAGGCGTTCGGCCTCGCCTCCACCCCCGGCAACACCTCCGGCCCCGGCACCATGAAGCTCGGCCTCTACAACAGCAACGTCGGCGTCTTCATCCGCATGCTCGATGAAGTGACCGACACCACCATCCTCTCCAACCCCAAGATCCTCGCCCTCAACCGCCAGCCCGCCCGCGTGCTGATCGGTCAGCGCATCGGCTACCTCAACACCACCAGCACCAACACCGCTACCACCCAGACCGTTCAGTTCCTCGATACTGGTACCCAGCTGCACTTCCGACCCTTCGTCGGAAACGACGGCACCATCCGCCTCGAGCTCAAGCCCAGTGTCTCCTCGGCCGTCATCCGCGACGTCCGCAACAGCGGCGGCTCCACCGTCACCGTTCCCGACGAGATCACCAACGAGCTCACCACCAACGTCATCGTCCGTGACGGGCAGACCGTGGTCCTCGGCGGTCTCTTCCGCGAGAGCACCGAGTCCGCCCGCCGCCAGGTCCCGCTCTTGGGCGACATTCCGCTCGTCGGCAAGGCCTTCCGCGGCCAGGAAGACGAGGTCCAGCGTCAGGAGATCATGTTCCTGATCACGCCCTCGGTCGTCAGCGACTCCTTCCTCGCCGAGGCCGGCACCAAGTCCAACGAGATCGTCTCCCGCGTCCGCGCCGGCGCTCGCGAGGGCCTCCTTGAGTTCAGCCGCGAGCGTCTGACCAGCCAGTTCGTCAGCGACGCCCGCAAGCTCGCCGCCGAGGGCAAGAACGAGAAGGCGCTGTGGAAGCTCCACATGGCTCTCTCGATGAACCCTCACCAGCCCGACGCCATCGAGCTCAAGGAGAAGCTCAGCGGCAGCAAGTCCAGCTGGCCCAGCCGCAGCATGCTCGACGACATGCTCACCTCCGAGGGCAAGAACGCCAAGACCCGCGCCGACGCCGGCATGAGCAACGCTCCCGCCGTCGCCGCCGCCCCGGCCGCCTCCGCTCCGGTGAACCCCGCGCCGGTCGCTGCCCAACAGCCCGCGGCGAGCTCTTCACAGGCGTCCACGGACACCGCGGCCCAGGCCTCGACACAGCCCGTCGCTGCCAACGCCGCGCCTCAGCAGCAGCCCGCGAACCCGGTTGCTTCGCAGCCCGCGCCGCAGGCTGTCGCCAACGTCCCCGCCCAGCCCGCCTTCGTGCCCCGCTACGACACCATGCAGTTCAACAGCCGCGGGCAGGTGATCGCCAGCAGCACGCAGTACGGCAGCAACGGCACCGCGGTCGCTCAGGCCCCGCAGAACGGACCGGCCAACCCCGCCCAGGCCAAGCAGCGCACCAGCGCCTTCAGCAAGCTCTTCGGCGGCTCCAAGCAGCAGGGCAATCAGCAGCCCGAGCAGCCCAAGGTCTCCACCGTTCCCGAGAACGACGGCCAGCACTAACTTCAATCCAATTCCAATCTCCCTCAACCGCGCCGCAACCGGCGCGGTTTTTCTTTCGCATGATTTCCCGGTCAACACCAGACCGCGGCCAAAGTGCCGCCCCTCGTGGGTCGATCAACTTCCGAGAACACGCCCGGTTTCCGGGCCTGCCCGGCGCACACCGCGCCCCTTCGGAGGGACCCATGCAGATCCGTCACGCCGCCCCCATCGCTCTGTTCACGCTCGCTCTCGCGATCACCGGTTGCTCCGGTATCCAGGGCAACTACACCCGTCAGGCCACCTCCGCCGCCAAGGAGAAAATGGCCGCGATGAAGTCCGCCATGGAGTGGCAGACCGCCAAGCAGCAACTCCTCGGCGGCGATCCCGAGAAGGCTCTGCAGTCCATCGATCGCTCGCTCGCGCTCAACCCCAACGTCGCCAAGAGCCACGTCCTCAAGGGCCGCATCCTCATGGAGCAGGGTGACCTCGACGGCTCGCTCAACTGGTTCTCGAGCGCTCAGGCTCTGGAACCCGAAAACGTCGAGGCGTCGTACTACGCCGGTGTCGTCAACGAGCGTCTCCGCCAGCCCCAAGTCGCGATCACCAACTACCGCCGCGCCGCCGAGCTCGAACCCTCCAACCCGCAGTACATCGTCGCGGCCGCGGAGGTCCTGATCGATCAGGGCAAGCTCGACGAGGCCGAGGCGGAGCTGAACTCCAAGCAGACCCAGTTCGCCCACAACGCCGCCGTCAACCAGACCCGCGGCCACATCGCCTCGCTCCGGGGCAACCACGAGGCGGCACTGACCTTCTTCGAAGAAGCCCGCCTCGCCGCCCCCGACGATCCGGCGATCCATTCCAATCTGATCGCGTCTCAGATCGCGCTCAACAAGTTCGCCGACGCCGAGCTCGCCATCTCGCGCCTGCTCAAGAACAAGGACTACTCCGATCGCCGCGACCTGCAGCTCATGCGGGCCCGCTGCCTCGTGCAGGTTGAACGCGCCATCGAGGCCCGCGACCTGCTCATCAAGCTCACCACCAGCGAGGGCGGCTCCGCCGACGCCGAGTCGTGGATCGAGCTCGGCAAGGTCTCCTTCAAGCTCAAGGACTACAACCGCGCTCGCACCGCCGCGGCTCGACTCGTCGCGATCGCTCCCGAACGCCCCGAGGGCTACCAGCTCCGCGCCATGGTCCTCCGCCGCCTCGGCTCGCTCGACCAGGCCCATGAGAACGCCGTCCGCGCCGCAGCCATCGCTCCCAACGCCGAGAACTACGTCCTGCTCGGCCTCATCGAGCGCCAGCTCGGCCGCGGCACCGAAGCCCGCACCAGCTTCGCCAAAGCCATCGAGCTCGAACCCACCAACACCCTCGCCGCCAACCTGCTCGCCCAGACCCAGAACGGCGCGGTCGCAACGGTCACCGAAGAGAACTGAACATCAGTGGGACCGGCTTCCAGCCGGTCTTCACCGCTCAGTGGGACCGGCCTCCGGCCGGTCTTCTTTTTCTCAAACTCTCCATGACACCACCAAACCGTCGGGCATCCCCGACGGTTTTTCATTGGTGATCAACCACGCCCGCGCCGCCATCCCATCACCGCCCTCACCCACGCGCCGCCTACTCTGTCGCTCACGCACCCGGAACTCCCCCGTGCACCTCGCGACCTCCCACGCCGAACTCCGCGCCACGCTCTCCACCGGCGCCGTCTTCGTTCCCACGATGGGTGCCCTGCACGAAGGCCACGCCAGCCTGATCCGTCACGCCGCCGCCGTCCACCAGGGCCCGGTTGTCGTCAGCATCTTCGTGAACCCCACCCAGTTCAACGACCCCGCCGACTTCGCCCGCTACCCCAAAACCCTGGACGCCGATCTCGACATCTGCCGCCGCAGCGGCGCGACACACGTCTACGCCCCCACGCCGCAGGACGTCTACCCCGCGGACGCGCCCATCCCCGTGCCACCGCTCCCCCGCGTCGCCACCGCGCCCGGCCTCGAGGACAAGCTCCGCCCCGGCCACTTTGCAGGCGTCTGCCAGGTCGTCCGCCGTCTTTTCGATCTCGTGCAGCCCGCCGCCGCCCTCTTCGGCGAGAAGGATTGGCAGCAGCTCCAAGTCCTTTCCGCCATGACCCGTGAGACCGGCCTGCCCATCCGCATCATCCCCGGCCCGACGATCCGCGAGCCCGACGGCCTGGCGATGTCCAGCCGCAACCGTTTCCTCACCGCCGACGAGCGTCCCCGGGCCGCGTCCATCTCCCGCGCCCTCCGCGAGGCCGCGAGTAAGCCCACGCCCGCCGCCGCCGAAGCCCACATGCGCGACGTGATCCAAGCCGCCGGCCTCGAAGTCCAGTACGCCGTCGTCCGGGACGCGCAGTACCTCGAAGCCCCGATCTCCGGCCGCCCCCGCCGCGCCCTCATCGCCGCCAAGCTCGGCAGCGTCCGCCTCATCGACAACGCCGCCTGGCCCGACCTCGCGTAGGCTTGGACACGACGGTCATCACACCACCCGACCCGTCCACCAGACCCGGAGCCCGTTCGTGCACAAGACGCCTCTTCACGCCTTTCACCTTGATCGCAAAGCCAAGATGGTCGACTTCGCCGGTTGGGACATGCCCATGTTCTACACCGGCATCCTCGAAGAGCACCACCAGGTCCGAAAGAACGGCGGCCTCTTCGATGTCTCGCACATGGGTCGCGTCAAGGTCCAGGGCCGGCACGCGCGCCGGTTCCTCGAGCGTCTCTGCACCCGCCGCATCAGCGACATGCAACCCGGTCAGTGCCGCTACAGCTTGGTCTGCAACGACCACGGCGGCGTGCACGACGACATCATCGTCTACCGCATGGACGAGGACGATTTCCTGCTCGTGGTCAACGCCAGCAACCGCGAGAAGCTCCTGCCGCACTTCGAAAAGGTGAAGACCGCCGGCGAGATGCAGCTCAAGATCGAGGACCAGACCCTCAGCACCGCGATGGTGGCGCTGCAGGGCCCCAAGGTCATCGACATGATCCGCAAGTTCAGCAGCGAGATCCCGAATCTCAAGCGCTACCGCTTCGCGGTGAAGAACCTGATGATCATGAAGGTGATCGTCAGCCGCACCGGCTACACCGGCGAGGACGGCGTCGAAGCCATCCTCCCCGCCGGCATGCTCGGCATGGCGATGAAGCTCATCCTCAAGGACATCGACATGGACTCCCCCGACGCGGTCATCAAGCCCGCCGGCTTGGGCGCTCGCGACACGCTGCGGATCGAGGCGGGCATGCCGCTCTACGGCCACGAACTCGGCGAAGAGATCAACGCTCTCTCCTGCGGCGTGGACTTCGCGATCTCCATGGACAAGCACACGCAGGACCGCGGCGAGCGCTTCGTCGGCCAGGACGCGCTCGAAGCCGCCCAGAAGGCGGGCATCCAGAAGAAGCTCGTGGGCCTGCAGCTCGAAGGCAAGCGTGCGGCACGCCAGGGGATGACGGTTCTGTCGGGTGGCAAGCCCATCGGCACCGTCTCCAGCGGCTGCGTCAGCCCGACGCTGGGCTACCCGATCGCGATGGCGTTCGTCGACGCCGGCATGACGGCGCTGGGAACGCCGGTCCAGGTGGACACGGGCCGTGAGGGCGCGCTGTTCGAGGGCAAGGTCGTGAAGATGCCGTTCTACTCGCCGACCAAGGCGGGGTGAACAGCTCGAGCCAGCTGACTTGACGAGCCCGGAGCGTAAGCGACGGGTGCTTTGGTCGGACGGCCGACCCACTCGCTCACGCTCGGGGCTCGTCAAGGCTCCGCGGGTTTGTCCGCGGCAGAGATGACGCATATCCTTTCGACCCGCTGCGGCTGTGGCGGAATTGGCAGACGCGCTAGATTCAGGTTCTAGTGGGGTCACACCCGTGGAGGTTCGACTCCTCTCAGCCGCACTTTCGACGAGGCCCGGTCTTCCGGGCCTTGTCGGTTTTTGGGGGACGCAATTCCGATAGAGCCTCGCCCGTCAGGGCGAGGTCGGTGGCGTGTGTCGTCAACGCAGCGTCTCGCGATCTCTCGTTTACGCGAGAGGCTCTACGCGGAGGCCTCACGGGAATTCGCCTGTTGGGTATCATGCCCGCATGCCGCTGGTTGTTGTAGGAATCGACGAAGCCGGGCTCGGGCCGTTGCTCGGGCCCTTGTGCGTCGGCCTCAGCGCGTTTCGCGTGGAAGAGTGGGCCGAGGGCGAGCCGCGGCCGGATCTGTGGAAGCTCCTCTCGCGCGGCGTGTGCAAGGAGCCTCGGGACGCCGCCGGGCGCGTCGCGGTCGCGGACTCCAAGGCGCTCAAACTCGCGAACTCGTCGGCGAAGCGGCATCCGCTGACGCACCTTGAGCGCGGCGTGCTGGCCTTCGCGGCACGCCTAGCAGAGGTGGCGCTCGATTCCGACGAGATCCTCTACGAGTTGCTGCACGCGGAGCTGGACGGGCAGCCCTGGTATCAAGAAGCCAACCCGGTTGGACTGCCCCTGTCGGCGAACGCCTCCCTGCACGCGATCGCAGCGAATCTGGTGAGCGGTGCGATGGAGGACGCGGGGGTATCGCTCTTGGCGATGCGCTGCCGCGTGGTTGCGGAGCGGGAGTTCAACGCGATCATCGACCGCACGGGGAACAAGGCGGACGTGAGCATCGCGGCGTTGGCGGACCACCTGACATTGGCCCTGACGCTCGCGCAGGAGAACCCCGACGCCGCGATCCGCATCGTCTGCGACAAGCTCGGTGGACGAGATTCGTACGCGCCGGTGCTGCAACAACTGCTGCCGGGGTGGCACTGCCGCATTGTGGAGCAGGGTGCCAAAAGGTCGCGATACGACCTGACTCCGCCTCGGCCGGAGCTGCTGCCCAGCGGGGTGCTCCGGATCAGCTTCCAGCCCGAAGCAGAAGACGCCCACTTACCCGTCGCGCTCGCGTCGATGATCGCCAAGATCGTGCGAGAGATGGCCATGCACCGGTTCAACCTGTTCTGGCAGGGCAAAATGCCGGAGCTGAAGCCGACGGCGGGGTACCGCCTCGACGCGCGGCGGTGGCTCGGTGACGCCGGAAAAGTGCTCACACGCCAGGATCGCGAAGCGATGATCCGGAAAGCGTAATCCTCGCGGTGCCCGGAAAGCGAGCCGGGGCGTCCTCGCCCCGTGCGCAAACGCGTTGGAATCAGATCCGACCCTCGACATCTCAGCTCACTTTCCATGAGGCCCCCCGCCATGCCGAGGCCACGATGCTCCGGTGAGCTGAAACGACTCGACGGCGCGACCAACAATCCCACCATGTCCGATCCCGCGTTTGATCGCCGCCTGCTCGACCTCGCCTCTCGGGTGGCGATGCGCTCGGTCGGCAATGTGGAGCCCAACCCGCTGGTGGGCGCGGTGGTTGTGCGGTGGGGGGGATCGACGCCCGAAGTCATCGGGATCGGGCATCATCGGCGATTCGGTGACGCACACGCCGAGCGGGCGGCACTCGCGGACTGCGTGCGTCGCGGTCACGATCCGTGTGGATCGACGGTGTACGCAACGCTCGAGCCATGCAATCACACCGGGAAGCAGCCGCCCTGCACGCGTGGGCTGATCGAGGCAGGCGTGATAGAAGTGGTCGCCGCTCGGCGAGACCCGAACCCGCTGGCGGCAGGCGGCTTCGAAGCCCTGGAAAAGGCCGGGATTCGATGCCGCGTCAGCGGCGCAAGTCGCGCCGCGATCGCGCTGTCGGACCCGTTCGTGAAGCGGGTGAAGACGGGCCTGCCGTGGGTGATCGCCAAGTGGGCGCAGACGATCGACGGGCGAGTCGCGACCCGCAACGGCGAGAGCAAATGGATCAGCGGCGATCGCTCGCGCAAGCGGGTGCATCGATTGCGAGCTCGCGTGGATGCCGTGCTGACGGGCATGGGAACGGTTCTCGCCGATGACCCAATGCTCACAGCTCGCGACGTGCGCCGTGTGCGGCGCAGCGCGATCCGGGTGGTCGCGGACACCGACCTGGACATCCCCGAATCGTCCAAGCTAGTGACGACGGCTCAGAGCCTGCGGACCGTCATCGCGTGCTCGGCAGAGCTGGCAACGGGTGAGATCACCCGCGCCAAGCGCGACAGGCTCGCGGCTGCGGGCGCGATCGTGATGGGCGTGCCGACGGTCGGAGAGCGTCTCGATCTGGCGGCATTGCTTCGTCGACTGGCAAGCGAGCACGGCGTGTCGTCGGTATTGATCGAATCCGGCCCCGGGCTGCTGGGGTCGATGCTCGACGCCGACCTGGTGGACGAGCTCGTCGTCTACGTCGCGCCGATGATGCTGGGCGACGAGATGGCGCGGGCCGCGGCGGCGGGCCGGATCGCGCCCACGCTGTCCATGGCCCAGCGCTACGAACTGCTCCGAGCCAAGCAGATCGAGAACGATCTCGAAGTGGTGTACCGCAGACGCCCCTAACGAACCCTCCCGCGCAAGCGGAGGGTCGCCGTTGCGGACTTGGCACTGAGGTCCCAAAGCCCGAGTCACCCGCCGCCTGCGCAGAAGGGTTCGCAAGACGAGCCACCGTGATCACACCGTGCGCAGCGTCGGGTTCTTGCTCATCGGCACCATCTGGCCCTCCGCAGGGACGAGAAACGCGTTCTGCCCAATCGCGTCGTGCTTGATCGACGCAAAGCAAACCACCGCAGCCCCGAGCATCGGCGCGATGGTGGAACTGGTCACCGTTCCGACCGGCTCGGCACCCGGCCCGGGTTGGCCATCGGCACCGGGCAGGAAGACGGGCGAGCCACCGATAGGCTGTGCGATCGAGTGCATCGGGCTCTCGCCCGCCGCGATGGACTCTGGCGTGACGTCGAACTTCGCGGGCTCGCTCTTGAGCGCGACGAGCTGACGCTTGGAGTGGCCGCGGGAGTGCATGCGGGCCACGACTTCCTGGCCGAGGTAGCAGCCTTTTGTAAACGACACGCGGTCGTCGAGCACGCCGCTCTCGGCGGGGAGCGAGTCGGGCCCAAAGTCCACGTAGTAGAACGGCGATCCCGCCTCGATGCGGGCGATGTTGAAGGCGTGCCACCCGCCGGGGCGGAGGCGGACCTTGGCCGAGAGCTCCTGCGAGGCGAGGCGATCGTGCGGGTGCTCGTGGCTGAAGCCGCGAGTGAGCAGGAGCTCATAAACCTTGACCGCGTACGCGGCGGGAACGAGAAGATCGAACCCCGGCACGCCGGCTTGATCGCGGCGATCCACGAGCACATCGGCTCCGGCGATCGCGATGCTGGTGCTGTGGTGGTCAGCGAGCGACGCGACGGCAGCAGTGGGGGAGGTCGTGCCGGAAGCATCGCGCACGGCATCGAGCAGCACCGCGGCGGTCGGGCCGTGGAGCGCGAGCCGGTGCATGGACTGCGAGAGATCCTTGATCGCGGCGTCCTCGCTGATGATGAACGAGCCCAGTCCTTTCAGCGTGCGCTCGGCGGCGTGGGCGTCGCACTCGAGCAGCACGCGGCCTTCGAGCACGATCACTCGCAAATCGGCGTCGATACGCCCCTTGCGATTGAGCCAGAAGCTGTTCACGCTCCGCCCCGGCGGCAGCCATTGCTTGCCGGGCTTGAGCTCCTGCGTGACCATCCGATTCAGAAACTCGAGGCGTTCAGAACCCGTGACTTCGAGCACCGAGCGGTGGGGGAGATCGAGCAGCAGACAGCCCTTGCGAAGCGCGGCGTACTCGAGCTCGAGCTCGCCGTAAGTACCCACGACCGCGATGGGAGCGGACGGCGTCAACCCGGTTGTGGGGGCGTCAGCGGTGGACGCGGCGGCGTCCGGCCCGTACGCAAGGACCATCGCCTGGGCTTGCTCGTGGAGGGGGTTGATGGGGCTGGGGTGAGACATGAGTGGGACGGGTTGAGTGGTAACTGGTGAGTGGTGAGGGGTGAGCGAAAGCAGCAGTAGGAGAGGAAAGTGCCAGTAGGAGGCTGGAGGGACGATACGTGGCCTTCAACCGATCTCGGGCGGCGCGGTATGCTCTGCCGTGCATTCTTGCCGCGTGGCAGGCAATGCCGCCGTCCCCGTCTGACTTACCCCTCACCCCTTCCCACTCGCTATGAACACCGACCTTCTCAAGCGTCTCTGCGAAACCCCTGGCGTCCCCGGCCGCGAGGAGCGGGTTCGGGCGTTGATCGAAAAAGAAGTCGAAGGCCTCTTCGACGAGGTCCGCACCGACGCGATGGGCTCGCTCATCTGCACCCGTCACCCCCGCGGCAAGGCCGCCGGCGGCAAGAAGAAGGGCTCGCAATCCCGCCCCACCCGCGTCATGCAGCTCTGCCACATGGACGAGATCGGGTTCTACGTCACCTACATCGACGACAAGGGCTACCTCTGGCTCAACAACGCCGGCGGGTTTGACACCCGCAACCTCTTCAGCCGCCGCGTGCTCGTCGTGACCGACAGCGGCGACTTCAAGGCCGTCATGAACCCCGGCGGCCGTCCCGTGCACATCGCCAGCGCCAAGGACCGCGAAAAGGTCCCCGAGGTGAAGGAATTCTTCGTCGACATGGGCCTCCCCGGCGACAAGGTGAAGAAGAAGGTCAAGATCGGCGACTACGTGGTCATGGACGAGCCGCTGATCGAGGTCGGCGACAAGCTCGTCAGCAAGGCGATGGACAACCGCGTCGCCTGCTGGCTCGGCATCGAGAGCGTGCGCCAGCTCGACAAGAACAAGAACGGCCACGCTTGCGAGGTCGTCGTCGCGTTCACCGTGCAGGAAGAAGTCGGCCTCCGCGGCGCCAAGACCGCCAGCCACGCGGTCGAGCCGGACATCGGCTTGGGCATCGACGTGACGCTGGCGTGCGACACCCCGGGCGTGCCGCCCGAGGAAGCCGTGACCCGCCACGGCCAGGGCTTCGCGCTGCACATCAAAGACAGCTCGTTCATCTCCGATCACCAGCTCGTGAACGAGATCGAGAAGCTGGCGATCAAAAACAAGATCCCGTACCAGCGCTCAATCCTGGCCGCGGGCGGCCAAGACGGCGCGGCGGCCCAGCAGGCCGCAGCGGGCGCCCGGGCCGTCGGCATCACGGTGGGAACGCGGTACATCCACACAGTGACCGAAATGGTTGATCGAAAGGATCTCGCGGCGGCGCGGGATATCTTGGCGGCGTACATGGGGGCGGTTGCGTAATTTGAGAATGGCATTGGGGGCGCCGTGATCTACTGGTTTCTTGTGAAAGCGTGTTCGCTCGGTCTCGCCGCGCCCTTCTGGTTCGGGGAGCCAGTGGTCTCGCGTCGTTTCGTGTCCGACTACAACCGCGAGGTCGTCACTCTGCCTCCGGACCAAGTCGCTTGGCGGCTGATCCGAGAGGCCGCGCTCCTTCCGAAGGTGAACATCAAGGGTTCGAAGTACGAGGACGTCGGGATTGTCGCAACAACCCCGGACGATCCTCTCTGGCCCGCCTTGGTTGATGCCGTTGAGCGCGATCAGAAGCTCATTCAGCTCGCCATCGAGGCTGGCCGGAGGCCTCGGATGGGCATGCCGGCTGTAGCGTTCTCCGACGGCGCGATGGACGAGAGTTGGTGGGCCAATCTCGATCGGGTGGATGTTGAGAGCAGTCCGCCGCCACTCTCGGTCGCGTTGCCTCAACTCGGCGTGCTGCGACGCATGGCCCGGTCGTTGATGGCGGACTGTCGCGTGGCGGCCGAGTTCGGCGACGCCGCTCGCGTGCTCCGGGATGTTCGAGCGATCCTCGCTCTGCCGACATTGGCGTTTGATTGCCCGCAGATCATCGGCCAGCTTGTCGGCTTCGCGATCTTGAATGTCGCTTCGAACGAGATTGGCTATGTGATCGCGGCCTACCCCGGTCTGCTCGATGACGACGACCTCCAGTGCTTGTCGGCCGACTTGCTGACCGCGAGGATGGGTCTTCCAGCGGTGAACATCGACGGCGATTTGGAGAGCGTCAGCGACTGGATCCAGCGTGTGTACAGCGATGACGGGCGTGGAAATGGCATCGTGACGTACAGCGGATTGATGGCTGGTGCATCGAAGCCGCCGCCGTCACTCGTTCAGCGTCTACTGGGTCTCGTCTTGGAGAACTCTCGACTCGCAGGAACCGTCCGAGCCTTTGGGACACGGGCCCAAGCGAATAGCGTGCTCGAAGGCGCGAGAACGGCTCTCAAGCAAGACGCGGATGCTCTGCCTTGCAAGCGGACACGTTGGGCGTCCGACGATCTGGATTTCAAGGGGCTGAACAAGCCCGAAGTTGTGGCTCAGTGTCCAGTGGTGATCATGCTCCCCACGCTTCGGAAGGCGATCACTGCGCGTGAAGACGCAGCCGTCACGCTGGATGCCGCTCGGCTTGTCATCGCGATCGAGCGGCATCGCCTTCGGCACGGCGCCTATCCCACCTCCGTCGAGCAAGTAATGGCGGCTGGCTTTGACGGTGTTCCAATGGATCGCTTCGTGTGTCAGGGTCTTCGCTTCCGTGAACAAGGGCGAGAGCCGCCGCTGCTGTACTCGGTCGGGGTCGATCGGACGGACGATCACGGGCAACCCGGCGATGCATCTGGAACGTGGATGACTCCCGAGACATTCGCGAAGCTACGGGATCAATCTCGCTATGTGGGGGACTTTGTGTATTGGCCGCCACAAACGGTGGACTACATCGATGGCGGCGAGCATCTCTTCGTGCGACAGCGAATGGTCGGAAGGTGGCACAAAGCGATTGACCAATAAGATCAGACCGTGGGCTGCTCGAAGTCCACCACGATCGAGCCTGGGAAGCGTCGCGGGTAACCCTGCATTCGACCGCTCCGCATCGCGGTCCACGACGCGCCGGTTTCCATGCACGAGCGAATCTGGGAGTAGGTGCAATGGCGGGATCGAAGCTTCGGTGGGGCATGTTCTCGATGCACATCGCTGTGCTTGCCATCGCAAGCGGCGGCTGCATGCACCGCGAGGTCGCGGGCGTGGATGAGCGCGGCGGCTTGGTCACCGCGAAGATCCTTTGGCCCCAAGCAGATCCCGTTGCCGCCGCGGAGTTCGCGAAGGCAATCCCTCCGGTCGTTCCAATGTACGAACAGGTTGCCGAACGAATCAGCGAGCAGACGAAAGAGTTCGACGATCGGCGTCTACAACGCAACGAAGCGTTTGTCATCAAGTCCGCGGTCGCGATCGACGGGTACGTGTCAGTTGAGTATCAGCACCGCGTGACCATGTCCGCGGGGACGGAGCGGCTCTCGCCCGTGCAGCGCAGGGCGTTCGTGGCGACGCCAAACTGGAAGGAAGAGCTCGCGGCCCGGGCGAAGGACGAGCCATTCTCGAGTCTTCGCAGGAACGGGCTGTTCAATCGCATCGATGACGGCGCGAACACGATGCTGAACGTGCTGGTGCGCGACAGCCAACCCGAGGCGACGGCGGTCTGGTTCAACGGCATCGGGAACAGTTGGCAGTACGAGGCCGATGCGATGGTGGCGGTTGCGACGCGGCGATATGCCTGCGCGATCGCGACCGATTCGGCGCTCGGCAGCCTTGCCGCGGAACGGTTCGTTCTCCGCCCAGAGCCCAACTCGGACGGGCTGAAGGCCGAACTCTCGGAGGACCTCGCGCGGCCGTTCGGTTCGCCATGGCAGCGTCGCGCCGTGAACGCCGAGGCCGCCGCGCGAGAGGCAGCGGGTGAGTTCGAAGCCCGGCTCCTGCGCGTCACCGGCGGGGTTGAGTTTTTACGTGCGTACCTGGAGAGGGAAACCCCGATCCTGCGGCAGCGTCCCTTGGTCGTCGTCGGCTGCAGCGGCGGAGTTCCCGCCGCCCTCGCGTTCGCATCACGCCACATCGACCGCGTGGCCGCGGTGGTTCTGATCGGGGGCGGAGCCGACCTCGCGAGCGTCTATCTGGACTCGGAACTGACCGACCCGAGCGGTCGCGTCCGATGGCTCCCGGATCACCCCGTGTCCGAGCAACGCGAGCAGTTCATTTCAACCTGGCTCGACGCGTGCACGGTCGACCCGTTCCACACCGCCGCCGCGATCCCGGCGGATCGCGTGCTCGTCATCCAGGCCTCGATGGACCGGATCGTGCCCACGCAGACCGGGGACCGGTTATGGGAGCGACTCGGCCGCCCCGAGCGCTGGACATTCCACGGCGGGCACACGCTGCTCTTCTGGCGTCTGAACGCGTACGCGTCGGACATCGCCGCGTGGATCGATGCGAAGGTGAAGCGATTCGAAGAAGGACCCGCGAACGCACAGGCTCAACCGTCTCCGCACAAATGAAAAGGACCGGCCGGAGGCCGGTCCCACTAGTTCTTGTTGGCTGATGCCTTTTCCTCACGCCACCAGATTCGTCACATTCTCGATCGCTTCCACGACCTGACGCACCTGGAAGGGCTTCCGGAGGAACCCGTCGAAGCCCTGGCCCTTGAGGCTGAACGCCTGGCCGTCGGTGAGCTTGCTGCTCATGGCGATGAGCTTGGTGATCTGGAGGTTCTCGTTCTTCTTCACGACCTCGGTCAAGGCCTTGGAGTCGCCGTTGCCGAGCTCAAGGTCCATCAGCAGCACATGCGGCTTGAACCGCTCGGCCTCGACGCCGGCCGCAAAGCCGGTCGACGCGGCGCGAACTTCATAGCTGGTCTGCTCGCTGAGGATTTTCTCGAGCGTCGCGGCGACTTCCTTGTCGCCGTCCACGATCAGCACCCGCGTGCGACCCGACGCGATCCCCTCGAGAGGGATGTTGTGGGCCTTCATGAATCGGATGAGCTCGCTGGTGGGGATGCGCCGGTCCCGGCTGCCCGGGATGCGATAGCCCTTCAGCGAACCGGAGTCGAACCACTTCGACACCGTGCGGGGCGCGACATTGCAGATCTTCGCGACTTCGCCGGTGGTCAGCACTTCTTTGTCAATGGCCATCGCTTCACCTCGCGGGTACACAACGGGCGGCGGATGACGCCCAAGGCAGGTCAGGACCCGAACGGGGGTCCCTCGACGCCAAGAAATCGGCCATGCGGCGTTCGCGGTTCATCCCGAGAGAATCAGTCGGGCCAGAAAATGCGGTTTTTCCGTGTTTGGCGGGTTATCCGGTCGCGACGGTCCGAGCACGCCAACCGGCGCTTGCGGCGTCCTTCTCCGACGGCGTTTGCCAGAACAACCTACCCATCTTGCCCGCTTTGACAAGACCCGCTCCACCCTAGTAGATTGGCTACTCTTTGCCCCTTGCAGATCGCGCGGGATGGGTCGAGGTTTGGGACGCTCTGCAGGGGTGTGGTGGGGGGTCGAGTCGCTGTCTGGGGAAGCATGTGCAACCTCAGGCCCTGCGGCTCGAACAGCATGACCACGAGAACCACGGGCGGACCTGCCCGCCGGCTCTTGGAATCGGTCCCGCAGGACGCGGGCTTGGCCTGAGGCACGGACTTGTAGTATTCAGAGGATCACTCCACGATGATCGCACGCACCATCCGCCGTTCCGGTTCGATTCTTTCGGTCGCCGCGTTGATCGCGGGAGCGGGCCTCGCTCTGCCCAACGCGGCATGGGCTCAGGACGCCAAGCCGGCCGAGAGCGGCGTCAAAGCCGCGAGCGACCTCGACCTGCTTAAGGACTTTGTCCACTTCACCCGAATCGCCCGCTACGACGTCGCCGCTCAGGTCGGCGCCGAGCTGCTGGGTCGAGCCATCAAGCCCCAGGATTTCGTGAAGCTGGTCGACGGCTCCGGCGAGAACCAGCGCTTCGATGAAACCGTGGGCCGCGCCATGCGGGTCGGCTCCCTCGAGCCGATCGCGGGCGGGCTCTACAAGCTCTACGAGACCGGCCGCCTCGCCGCGGCTCGCGACCCCAGCGAGATCACCGAGAACATCAAGAAGCTGACCGGCACCGTCCAGGGCCGCATCCGCGCCGCCACCCGCCTCAAGGCCGCGGGCGAGTACGCCATGCCCCAGCTCCTGTCGGCTCTGATGGACCGTGACAACCCGGCCCTCCGGTCGGAAGTGCAGCGGGTCCTGGTCGAGATCGGCAGCCAGTCGGTGATCCCGCTGGCGACCGCGATGGTCCACAGCGAGCCCGCGCAGGCCGAGCGCCTCGCCGACGTCCTGGGCTTGATTGGTCACCGCTCCGCGCTGCCCTTCCTCGCCGATCTCCGCACCTCGTCCACCGTCGCGAACGTCAAGAGCGCGGCCGAGCGTGCCATCAACCGCATCGACACCGGCAGCCTCAACGCCGGCGTCGCCGACCTGTACCTCGCTCTCGCTGAGCGGTACTACAGCCAGTCCCGCGACGTCACCAGCTTCGGCGGCGAGGACTTCCAGCTGCTCTGGTCGTACAACCCGGCCTCCGGTCTCAACATGACCGGCATCCGCACCGCCGTCTATCACGAGGCGATGGCGATGCGTCTCGCCGAGCGTGCCCTGACCATCGACGCCGGCAACAAGCAGGCCCTGGGCCTCTGGCTGGCCAGCAACCTGCGCCGCGAGATCCAGCAGCCCCAGGGCTACGAGAACCCGGCTTATCCCGCCGACCGTCGCGACGCGACCTACTTCGCCGTCGCCGCCGGCGCCGGCCCGAGCCAGTCCGTCCTCGCCCGCGCCATCGACGCCAAGGACACCATGCTCTCGCGCAAGGCGATCGGTGCGATCGAACGCACCGCCGGCAGCGGGGCACTCACCGCCAAACTCGGCGGCACCACCGGCGACCGTCAGCCGTTGGTCGAGGCTCTGACCTACCCCAACCGCCGCGTGCAGTACGAGGCCGCTCTGGCCCTCGGCGCGTCGCAGCCCGCGGCCCCCTTTGCGGGCAGCGAGCGAGTCGTTCCGACCCTCGCCGCGACCATCCGCGATGCCTCCAGCAAGTTCGCCGGCATCCTCGCCCGCGACACCGAGCAGTATCAGGCGATCCGCAAGATCCTTGAGCAAGACGGCTACACCGTTCTCTCCCGCGGCACCACCCTGACCGACCTCGACGGGGCCATCTCCGAAGTGCCCTCGGTCGACCTCCTCGTCGCCGTCGATCCCAATCCCAACGACGTCCCCGCGCTCATCACCCAGGTCCGCGGCACCACCCGTACCGCCGCCACCCCCTTGCTCGCTCTCACGACCGCCGAGTCCTATCCGGATCTTCGTCGTCGCTACGACAGCGAGTCGTCGATCGGTGTGCGCCCGCTGGCGACCTCGCCCGAGGCGATCGGCAAGGCCGCGAACGACCTGGTCCTCGCCGCGTCCGGCGGCCCGATCGACGCCGACGAGGCCAAGGCCTACGCCTCTCGCTCGCTCGCGGTCCTTCGTGACCTCGCGGTCTCTCGCAACACCGCGCTCCCCGTTGACGAGGCCGTGCTGCCTCTCATCAAGAGCCTCAACGACTCCACCGGCGCCACCCGTCTGGCCATCGCCGAGGTGCTCTCGCTCATCGGTCAGCAGCGGGCCCAGGTCGCCCTCATGGACGCGGCCCTCAACGCCAGCGGCAGCGACCGCATCGACCTGATCTACAAGGTCGCCGCGAGCGCCAAGCGCTTCGGAAACCAGCTCGAAGACCGCCACGTCCGGCGCGTCGTTGAGATGGCCAAGGGCAGCGATCCCGCGGAATCCACCGCCGCCGCCGCTCTCGCGGGCGCCCTCAACCTGCCCAACGCCGACCTGATCCAATTCATCCTCGGCGGTCGCGCCCAGGCAGCCAAGTAACGGCCGCCCGCGTACATGCCGGTCGTGCCCGATCCGGCCCGTCACTCACGCCTTTCACAAACGCCCCGGCAAGGGGCGTTTTCGCTTTGTGGGAACGAATCAGAGCGGCTCGTTCCCGACGCTCGTTCGTCAGAATGGACGCCCGACGCACGAGCCCACACCGCCCATCTTTGCAGAGTCTTAGCGCACTCCAGCGGCCTTGTGAGGAGCCCCCGGCTTTACAGTTCTCCGTCTCCGTTTCACCTTCACCGGCATTCTCCAGGAGCAGGACCATGAGCATTCTCCAGCGGGCGGCGTGGGTCTCGGCGGTCGGCGTTTCCATCGTCGTCGGCGGACAGGTCGCCTCGGCCGGTGAGGTGCGTCTGGGCGGTGCGGGCGCCACCTTCCCCGCCCCCCTCTACACCAAGTGGGTCGCCGAATACGAGAAGGTCAACCCCTCCGTCAAGATCGACTACCGCAGCATCGGCTCCGGCGGCGGCGTCAAGTCCATCACCGACAAGACCGTCGCCTTCGGCGCCTCCGACGCGCCTCTGAACAAGAAAGAAATCGACGCGATGGGCGGCGAGGACAAGGTCGTTCAGTTCCCCGCCGTCATCGGCGGCGTCGTCCCCGCGTACAACCTGCCCGGCGTCAAGGAAACCATCAAGTTCAGCGGCGACGTGCTCGCCGACATCTTCCTGGGCAAGATCAGCTCCTGGGACGATCCCCGCCTCCAGGAGCTCAACTCCGGGGTCAATCTCCCCAAGCTCGCCATCACCCCCGCCTTCCGCACCGACGGCAGCGGCACCACCCACGTCTTCACCAGCTACCTCGCCACCCAAAGCCCCACCTTCAAGGGCGAGGTCGGTGCCGGGAATCAAGTGAAGTGGCCCTTGGGCCAGGGCGGCAAGGGCAACGAGGGCGTCGCCGCCGTCATCCAGCAGACCGCCGGCTCCATCGGCTACATCGAACAGAACTACGCCGTCGCCAACAAGATCGCCTACGGCTCGGTCAAGAACAAAGCCGGCCAGTTCATTCTCGCCACCCCGGACACCATGTCGCTCGCGGGTGACGGCGCGGCCGCCACGCTGAAGGGCACCATCCTCCGCGCCGACATCTGGGACCAGCCCGGCGAGAAGACCTACCCCATCAGCGCGTTCACCTACATCATCCTCTACAAGGACCTCTCCAACATCAAGACCGCCGACGAGGCCAAGGCCCTCGTCTCGTTCCTGAAGTGGGCTACCAGCTCGGGGCAGAGCCTCGCCACCCAGATGGACTACGCCCCGCTCTCCGACAACGTCCGCAAGGCGGTCGACGCCGCGATCGCCTCCCTGACCCACGATGGCAAGCCGGTCCAGATCAAGTAACCTACAAGGCCTCCGACATCCGTCGATGGAACAGTCGGCCATTGGATGACGACCGACGCGAACGCCATCTCCTCGTCCTCTGCCTCGAATCCATCGGGAGGGCGACGCGCCGACTCCATCTTCCGTCGCTTCAACGTCGGTGACGCTCTGCTCGGGTTGATCTGCCGCACCAGCGCCGTCGTCATCGCGCTCATGCTCGCCTCGCTAGTCCTGGTCCTGCTCAGTTCGGCGATGCCCGCCATCCGCGAGTTTGGTCTGGGCTTCCTCGTCTCCCGTGAGTGGCGTGTCAACGAGCTTGAGCGTCCGCTCCGCGACGCCGCGGGCCAGATCGTCATGCAGGACGGCGAGGTCGTCACCGAGACCATCAAGCCCGCCTTCGGCGCCCTCCCCGTCATCTACGGCACCGCCGTCAGCTCAGCTCTCGCCCTGCTCTTCGCGGTCCCGCTCAGCCTCGGTGCCGCCCTCTTCCTGGTCCGCGTCGCACCGACCCTGCGGATCGCCGGCCCGCTCTCGTTCCTCATCGAGTTCCTGGCCGCCATCCCCAGCCTCGCGTACGGCATCTGGGGCCTCTTCGTCCTCGCCCCGTTCCTCCAGACCACCGTCGGCCCCGCCTTCCAGAACACCCTCCAGAATGTCCCCGGGCTTCGCTGGATGTTCTTCGAGACCGTCACCATCAGCGGCAAACTCGTCGAGCGGCCCATCCCGATGACCGGCCGAGATATGTTGTGCGGCAGCCTCGTGCTGGCGATCATGATCTTGCCGATCGTCACCAGCGTCAGCCGAGACGTCCTCAAGGCCGTGCCCCGAACACAGATCGAGGGCACCCTCGCGCTCGGTGCGACGTGGTGGCAAAGCTGCATCGCCATGCTGCGTTACGGGCGGGCCGGCCTGTTCGGCGCTGTGATGCTTGGCCTCGCCCGCGCCGCCGGCGAGACGATGGCGATCACCATGGTCATCGGCAACAACAACCAGATCAACCCCAGCCCCTTCGCGCCCGCCCAGACGATGGCGAGCCTCCTCGCCAACGAGTTCGCCGAGGCCAGCGAAGGGCTGCACCGTTCATCCCTGCTGTACGTGGCTTTGGTGCTGCTGGCGATGTCTCTGGTCTTCAACATCGTGGCTCGCCGCCTCGTGATCGGAACGACCTCCCCCGCCGGACACTGACCCCAGCACTCACCCATGATCAGGGCACGCACCGAACGCCGACGGATCTTCAGCAACGCGATGTTCGCGCTCTGCGCCGCCTGCGCCGGAGTCATCGTCGCGCTCCTGCTCGCGGTCTCCGGATACCTCGTCTGGATCGGCGCCGGCTCCATCAACGCCGCGTTCTTCACTCAGATCCCCACCGGCGATCTCAACGACCCGGGCGGCATGCGCCACGCCATCGAGGGCACCATCATCCTGCTCGGCCTCGCGTCGGTGGTGGGGATTCCCCTGGGCGTCAGCGCCGGCGTCTACCTCTCCGAGTACCAGCACGAGTGGCTCTTCGCGGGCCCGCTCCGCTTCATCGCCGATGTGCTCACCGGCGTCCCCAGCATCGTCGTCGGCATTCTGGGATACGAGCTCGTCGTCGTGCCCGTCGCCAAGATGACCAGCAACTCCGTCTCCTTCAGCGGCTACGCCGGTGCCGCCGCGCTCGCGTTCATCATGATCCCCATCGTCGCACGCACCACCGAAGAGATGCTGCGGCTCGTCCCCAAGTCCTATCGCGAGGGATCCCTCGCGCTCGGCGCCAGCAAGGCCCAGACCGTCCTCCGGGTCGTCCTCCCAACCGCCTTCGGCAGCATCTCCACCGGCGTCGTGCTCGCCCTCGCCCGCGTGGCCGGCGAGACCGCGCCGCTCCTCTTCACCGCGCTGGGCAGCCGCCTTCTCACCCGCAACCCCAGCGAGCCCTTTCCGTCCCTCACCCTCCAGATCTACACCTACGCGACCGGCCCGTACCCCGAGCAGAAAAAGCTCGCCTGGGCCGGCATCCTCGTGCTGCTCGCGATGCTCTTTCTCGTGAACATCGCCATCCGCTTGGTGGCGACTCGACACGCCTCCACCAGACTGGGCAAGGCCTGATTTCACACCCGCAACCGTGCTCACGCCTCCCGGAGTGCGAACGATGACAGCGACGATGACCCAGCTTCGCCCCGACATCGCTCTCCGCGCTCCCGCCCCCGCGGCCCGTGGCGCGTCAGCCGTCACCTACCCCATCATCGACGCCATCAAACGCGGCGAAACCCCTGAGCCGCGTGTGCACGCCTCGGTCATCGACGAGACCCCGATTCTTCACGTCCGCGATTTCCAGCTCTGGTACGGACCGTCCAAAGCCCTCCACGGCATCTCCATGCCCATCGCCAAGGACAAGGTCACCGCCCTCATCGGCCCCAGCGGCTGCGGCAAGTCCACGCTCCTCCGCAGCGTCAACCGCCTCAACGACCTCATCGAGGGTGTCCACATCGCCGGCGCCATCGAGCTCAACGGCGAGTCCGTCTACGCCAAGGGCGTCGACGTCATCGGCCTGCGCCGCCGTCTCGGCATGGTCTTCCAGAAGCCCAACCCGTTCCCGATGTCCATCTTCGAGAACGTGGTCTACTCCCTCCGCATCAGCGGCGAACGCAACAAGTCCGTGCTCTCCGCCGCATGCGAGAAAGCCCTGCGCCAGGCCGCCCTCTGGGACGAAGTGAAAGACCGCCTCAAGTCCTCCGCCATGGGCCTCTCCGGCGGCCAGCAGCAACGCCTCTGCATCGCCCGCGCCATCGTCTCCGAGCCCGAGGTCCTCCTCCTCGACGAGCCCTGCTCTGCACTCGACCCCATCGCCACGCTCCGCATCGAAGAGCTCATCCACGAGATCAGCGAGCGCTACACCGTTCTGATCGTCACCCACAACATGCAGCAGGCCGCCCGCGTCAGCGACTACACCGCCTTCATGTACCTGGGACGCCTCGTCGAGTACGGCCGCACCGCCGACCTCTTCCAGATCCCGCAGCTCCGCGAGACCGAGGACTACGTCACCGGTCGCTTCGGCTGAGCGATCCCCAAGCCCGAGAACGAGACGCCGAACGCAACGCTCGCGCCGCATCGAATCGTGGTCGAGCAGCAGTGGGGGAGCTCAGCTCCGCAGCACTTTCGAGATTGTGCCCACTTCACCCGAACCGGACCCGCGGATCGGTCGGATGAAGCGTTATGCCTTCCGCATGCGCCATCAGGCCCGACGCGGTGCCCTGGGACCCCGCCAGGCCGCTGTTTGAGTCGTCTCTGGTGGGCATCGGAACGATCCGCATGACCCCGGGTCACCCCGAGCTCAACCGCGATCGCGTCGCGTACGTCTGGCCCACACTGACCATCCCGCGCCTGCCCTATTCGATCTCTTTCGACCGCGAGCCTCCCGTTCAAGGCGATCGCAACACCGCGGTCTTCACGTCGGTCGGGTCGGTCATGCGTCGTCAGGCTCTCACCTCCTCGGGCGTCTCCAACCTCTGGCTCGACGTCCACCCGACCGCGCTCGCCGACATGCTCTCGGCCGCGACCGGCAACCCCATCGACCCGGACGCACGCTTCCCCTGGCGCAGCGGCCCGATCCCCACAGCACCCCTACTCGCAGTCTCGAATCTGGCCGCCAAGCTCACTCCCAAGGCTCGTGATCACGCTGAGCAGCGGGGGGGTTGTGCCCGATCCGACTCCATGCTCCAGAACCCTGCTGCTCGCACCCGCATCGAGGCGTTTGAGATTGAGGAAACCCTCCTCGCGGTGATCGGTTCGATGGTCCACGCCTCCGCGTCTGCTCAGTTGCCCCCACGTCGTCGCCGCCCCTCCCCCGCCCAAGCGGCCTTCCAACGCGAAGCCGTCGACGAGGTGCGCCGCCGACTCGCGATCGCGCCGGCCGAGAAGCACTCGCTCTCCGATCTGGCCCGATCCGTCTTCGTCTCGCCCTTCCACCTCTGCCGTGTGTTCAAGCGCCACACCGGCATGCCCATCCACCGCTACCTCGAACGCCTCCGCCTCCGGGCCGCGATGGAATCCATCCTCGACAGCCGACGCCGAATGCTCGACATCGCGCTCGAGCACGGCTTCTGCAGCGAGGCTCACCTCTCCAACGCGTTCCTGAAGGAGTTTGGGCAACGGCCAACTGACCTGAGGCGCAGCCGCTTCGTTTAGGACGGGCATAGAAGCGTGTCGTACGCCACCACGAACAACTGAAAGTCCGCGTCGTCCACGAACTCATCGGCATTCAGGTCGGTCGGGCAGGCCGCGGGCATCGCGGGGTCGGCACAGTCAAGGAGGTCGTACGCCACGACAAAGACCTGGAAGTCCGAGTCGTCAACGACGTCGTCGTCGTTGAAGTCCGCTCCGCACCCTTCCGGGAAGCCGTCGATCGCGTTCGGGGAATCCGGGTCGTAGCCCGTGTGGTCCGGGATCAAGAGCGCGGAAAACACCCCGTTGCGATCGATGCGAAGCCGGATGTTCGCCCAATCGTCCCACACCGACATCGGCTCGGCGAACAGCGGCAACGAAGGCGAGTTGAGGCCCTTCGGAAACGCCGCCGAGTTCGGGAACGCGTTCAGTTCCCGCGGCGGCAGAAAGAACCCGATGTTCCCGTCGCCGTTCAAGTCAATCGGGGCCATGCCCCGTTTGGCGAACTTGATCTTTCCCGCATCGTCGATGTACGGCATCCGGTACCGCGCGTACACGGACGCATCCGGATCGTTGGGATCGGGCGCGAATCCGTTGATTTCGTTTGGCGATTCCTCGCTCTGCGACCGTCCCTGGGCACGCCCGAAATCGAGGCGATAGAAGTACTTCGAGAACGGACGAGGCGTCACCAGCAGATAGTTCATGATGCTCAGGTAGTTGGGCTTGTAGTTGATCGGGTCCTGCCCGCCGTGATCAAGCCCGAGCGTGTGTCCGAGCTCGTGCATGAAGGCCGCGGCGACCTTCTCGGTCAGCGAGCTTCCGGTCAGCGCTTCGGCACCCTTCAACGAGTAAACGAACTGATCGCCGCCAAGCTCCGCAAGTCCGACGTAGGGCTTCACGCTGAAATCGTCGGATCGAACGATGTCCTGAAACGCGAGGCAGTAGCGGGCGATCTGCTCCCACGCCGGACGGACCAACGCCCAGTTGGCCTTGGATCGCATCTGGGGCGTGCCAAAGTGAGCCTCGGTCACGCTCGCGGACTCGACCGGGAAACCCGCACCAGTCCCGGCAGCCGCTGCGAGTCCTTTCGCGGGCATCAGTCCGCTGGAAATCGCCTCGTCGCGGATGATGTGCAGCCGGATACCGCGGACGCCGTCGATGTTGTCGATGGGGGCCTTGGCGAACGCCTTCGTGACGAGATCGGCGGCCGCGGCGGACATCATCGCGTTGGGAGAGGAATCGATCTCAACGAAGAGGTCCTTGTGATCCGGCGTGGCTCCCATGGCGTGCAGATCGATGTCGACGATGTCGTCGGCATCGACGTAGACGCCACCCCCCTGCTCGACGGGCATCTCCCAGATGTCGGGGAGGCCGTCGGCGTCGGAGTCGATGTTGATCTTGAGCCGATACGTGCGCCGCGCCCCGGACTGGAGCAGCTCGCCGACGATCCAGCCCGTGTCGCTCACGCCCGTGGCGGTGAGAAGCGTGACGCCCGCGGGAAGTTCGGAGCCGAGCAGTGTGTCGAGGCGGATGGTTGTACCCCGGAACCAGAGCCAGGGAATGGCGGCCCCGGTCGCGCTATTGAAGTCATTCCCAACCACCACGCCGGCCGAGGTGATGCCGAGGGCGTCGCACGCGGGCAGCCCGGTGGTGGGGCTCATCGTGAACCACGCTCCCTGTATGTACGCATGGCCACGCGAGGTCCCGCCGGGGCCGCTCAAGGAACCGAAGGCGAGGTTGCCGTTGGGGGCCGCATCCTTGATGCCCGCGGGCCCGATGGGGGACAGATCAAGGTACGACGTCCGGAACTCGCTGAACGACGGAGTGCTGACGATCAGCAGCTCGGTCGGCGGCGGATCATCAAAGTTCACTTGCACGAGATCGAAATAGGTCCTGCCACGGTCGTCGCGATCGGCGATCAGGGTTGGGCGAACGCGAGGGTCTTCGAGAAAACGCCGCTTCTCTCCGTTCGGAAACCCAATGTCGATGGCCATCCCGGTGCCCGGAATGTTCGGGGTGGCGGCGTACACCGTGTTGCCGAACGTGTCCGACGCACTGAAATGCCGCCGCCCGAAATCCAGACTGCTCACCGATGAGCCGACGAACGTCGTAATACCGACGCTCGGGGCCCCTATCGCGGAGTTCGTGCTGAATCGATTGCCAAAGACCTGCCCCGACCGGGTGATCGCGAACGAAAAGATGTCGCCCACGATCGCAGGGCCGAGCGTCCCTGATCCGGTTCGGTACGCCTGGCCCCCCCCATCGAGATTCAGCAGATGAATGAACTGACCGGCGTCGTTCACTTTGCTTTGGAGAGCCCCGTTCGGCGTCGCCGCGCCCGTCAGAATCTGAAACGACTCCACCACGAACGGCGGCGGGGGCGCAGCGCCCGCCACCGAGCAGTGCGCGGCACAGAGGCCCGAAGCCAGCAGCAAGGAAGCAACGCAGACGCCTGGGCGAACCGAGATACGCATGAACACAAGCTCCAGGGGACAAGCTCCAGGGAACAAGCCGACCCGCGCCCGCTCTCAATCAGACGATACCTGAGTGCATGTTTCTTCTCGGGGGAAATCTTGCCATGGGTCAGGAATTGCCGCTCGGAAGCCTGCACAAGCAACCACGCCACGCCCGGTGCGTCCGAGATTCAACGGGCGTACCCCGGCACGCTCTGGCCGGGTACTTGTATTTTACATAACATTTATTATAGGACGTTCTAGATAGTGGGTGGGTTCAGACGACGGCGTGCACACCAAAGCCCATCTGCGAGGATTCATCGTGCTTTCGAGGCCTCGCCGCCGCGCCGTTCACCGCGGCTTCCCGAATCGCGATTCCATCCACCGCTGTCGATACGCCGCCGCGTCTCGCGTCGTCACCAATCGCTCTCCCGACAGAACGATCGCGCGTGCCTCCGAGGTCTGCGGATCAAACGCCTGCAACCCCGTCCCCATCGGCGTCGCGATCGACGCCGAGATCCGAAACGCGACCCGCTCGCCGTCTCGCCACGCACCGCCCGCGTCCACCGCAAACCAGCGGCGAACGACCAACAAGCCCGGCTTCGCCCGCTCGTGATCGAACAGACAGCCCGCGTCATCGAAGAACAGAATCTTGATCCCATCCTCGCTCTCAATCGCCGCGGCCGCCGCGTACCGCGCGTCCACGATCGACATCCCGCATTCCGCACACTCGGCATCAGACGGAATCGCCCCCGGCCCCGAATTCCCCCCGCTGGGCGCCGGCAGTCGCCACGCGACGAAAGCCACCACCACCATCAGCAACCCCATTGCACGGTTCATACCCATTCCTCCGCGACTCGGCCCCCGCGACTCCAAAAGATCCCGTCATCCCCCCGCTTCCCCCAAAAGCGAGCAACCCCGCGATGACTCGCGGGGAGCTGGAATGACCCCATGGGGATTCGAACCCCAGTTTTCAGGATGAGAACCTGACGTCCTGGACCAGGCTAGACGATGGGGCCAAGGGCTGCGAAATCGCTCGCGTGCCAGGACCGTCGAGGATAGGTCGCATCCGCCCCAACGGCAAGACCGCCCCACTCGCCAACGTCAACATCAAGCCCGCCCGCCGGGCGCGGGCCTGCCGCTCGGGCCCCGTCTTTCGGTGCGTTGTCTAGCTCTTGGACGCGATCCCCACCAGCACCACGATGTCGTACAAGGCGTGCACCCCGACCACGATGCCAAAGCCCCGGATCAGAAAGAGCACGCCAAAGTACAGCCCCGCCACCGTCAGGAACACGAGCACCTTCATGTCCGCCGTGCCCCGCACCCCCGAGATCGACACGTCGTGGTAGAGCGCAAACGACACCGCCGAGATCACGCACGCGACCACCGCCGCCGTCCCCTTATTCACCCGGAAGACGTCCGCCAGGAGCGCGTGCACCGCCGTGATCAGCACCAGCCGGAACACCAGCTCCTCGTACAAGCCCGCCCCGATCGAGAGCGTCAGCCTTTCCTGCCAGGGCAACGCCCGCAGGTCCGCGGTCGTCGTGACGTTCGCCATCTCGATCAGCCCCGCGGCCGGCGCCGGCCCCAGACGCCGATCCACGATCAGCCCCAGCACCAACAGCGGCAGCACCAACGCCGCCGCCTCCATCGCCATCCCGATGATCACTCCCGGATAGATCCGCCACTTCTCGCGTGTAAAGACGTGCCAGGTGAACAACACCACCACCAGCGTGATCGCCGGCAGATGCAGCCCCGGAGCCCCGAACGCCTCGAAGAACCGCGTCATGATCGCCCGGGCGCCGACGGTTCGCATCGTCCCCGAGGTCGCGTTCTGCAGATACAGCACCGAGCCGATCTCGTACAGGAGAATCAGCGGGATCAAGAAGACCAGCGTGTGCAAAGGCGTCACCGAGAGCCGCCAGTAGCTCTGCCTCTCCGGGTGCATCTCGATCGTCGCCGTCCGTGGCATCGTGTGTCACTCGTCCGCTGTCTGCACGCCGCGATGGATCTGTCGTACCTTGGCCGTGGCGCAGAAGCCTAACCGTTTTTCGCACCGTTCGCGTCGCACGAGTCTCCGACTCCCCCGCTACCACTCTCGCCCCGACACACGCACCGTCGAAGCACCGTGAGAACTCTGAAGAGACCCCCAATGAAAAACGCCGCCCACTCCGGCGGCGTTGTTGCATCGGTCCTTCGGGCCGGATTACTTCGAAGCCTGCTTGGCCTTCAGCTTCGCGACCAGGCGGCTCTTGCGACGGCTGGCCTGATTCTTGTGGATCACGCCCTTGGCCGCGGTCTTGTCGATGATCTGCGTCGCCTTCTTCAGGGCCGCCGCCGCATCGGCCGCGCTGCCGTGGACGATCTTGTCACCGAAGTCCTTGATCGCGTCACGCATGGTGCGCAGACGCCAGCGGTTGCGGGCGCGAGCGGCTTCATTCTGACGGACGCGCTTCTGAGCGGACAACGAGTGAGCCATGGTCTTTCCTTCAAACTTCCTGACAGCGGCACGAGCACATCGCCCGGTCGCGTTTGCTTGCGAAACGATTCAATACCCGCCGCGGCCATCAGCCGCACCGGGTCGAAATGATTGACCCCAACCGAACAGAAATCAAGCCTGTCGCCCGCAACACCACTCCCCTCTCCGCGCCGCGGGGAAGGGTGGCCGAGCCTCCGCGAGGCCGGGGTAGGGTGTGCCTTCCTTTCCCTCGCTGCCGATAGACGGCGAAACGTCCTACCGGTCCAACTCGAAAAGCCCCCTGCCGCCTCCGAACCCGCCCCGACCACTTGCCAACGTCCACAACCCCGCTATCCTTCTCCCCTGCCGCGAAAGCGGCGTGTGCGGGCGTAGCTCAATTGGATAGAGCACCTGACTACGGATCAGGAGGTTGCAGGTTCGACTCCTGCCGCCCGTGTTTGACAGGCCTTTCGTGAGCTCCGCGGACCTCCGCGAACGCCCAAGGCCAGTTCTCCCACAACGTGGTCACACCTTCGAGCGCACCAGCCGCTCCAGGCGATGCCGCACCCGCGCCACCACCGGCCCCCACTGGTCCACCTCACGCTGACGGAACAGCGTCATCGTCGGGTACCACGGCGTGTCCCGCCGCTCCAGCATCCAGCGCCACTCGGGCGGATGAGCCAAAAGTGTCCACGTGCGCGCCCCGATCGCGCCCGCAAGGTGAGCCACCGAGGTGTCCACGGTGATCACCAGGTCCATCTGCGCCAGCACCGCCGCGGTCTCCGACATGTCATTCAGCGACGCACCCAGATCCATGATCCGCCATCCCGCCGTCGCCGCGCCCGCCAACTGCTCCGCCCCCGGGCCCTTCTGAACGCTGAACCACTCCACGCCGCTCACCGCCGCCAGCGGCATCAACGCCGACAACGCCATCGATCGGCTCGCATCGTGGCTGTGCCCCGGCGAACCAGCCCATGCCAACGCCACCCGCACACCACCGCCACGCACTCCCGTTCGGCTGAGCCGCTCCCCCCACGCCTCAAACAACGCCGCGTCCGGCCGCAGATACGGAACATCGCAGGGCACCGTCTCGACCGTTGTCCCAAACTCCCGCGGCAGGCTCATGGCATGGATCGCAAAGTCGTGCTCGGGCGCCGAATCACCCATGCCGATCACCTCGTCCACCCCCGGCGCCGAAGCCACAAGCCGCCGCACCGCCTCCGGCGACCGCACGATCACCCGGGCCGCCTCGCGTCGAACCAGCGCCGCGTACCGCACAAACTGAATCGCATCGCCGAGGCCCTGCTCCATGATCAAGAGCACCCGCGGCGGCGATCCATCTGCCCGCCGCGCCCCGCGCGACCACCTCGCCCGCGGCATCTCGACGATCACTCCGGCGTCCCGCAGGAACGCAAACCGCGATTCGTACCCTTGCCAACCACGAGCAAAGTCCCCGGTCAGCAGCAGCGTCTCCGCGTGATTCACCCGCGCAACCGTGTGCGCCCCGTCCAACTCCACCGCCTTTGCATACGCCGACAAGGCCTCCTCCACCCGTCCTGTCCGCTCGAGCGCGACACCCAGCCCGTTCCATGCGTCCGCGCTCGCCGACGTGGCAATCACCTCCCGGAACACGGGCTCCGCCGCGGCAAATCGTCGAGCTCCCAAGAGCGCCGCTCCCAGCGTCAACAGCGACGCCGCACTCCGCTCGCTCCACCGCGCGGCCTGCTCACCCGCCTGGATCGCAGCCGCAAACCCCCGCTCCCTCAGAAGCGCCGCCGACAGATTCCCCCACGCCTCCGCGTTCGTGCGATCGAGCTGCGTCGCCCGCTGAAGCACGCTCGCCGCCTCGCCGGTCCGATCCAGGGTCAGCAGCATCGCCCCCCACTGCCCGAGCGCCGCGGCGTTCCGCGGCTGCAACTCACACGCCTTGGCAAAGGCCCGCTCCGCTTCCGCCACCCGCGCGGCCCGCGCGAGATTCACCCCGTGCTGCTGCCACGCCGTCGCGTCACCCGAGTGTCGTGTCACCACGCCCGACGAAACCGCGATCGCATCCTCCGTCGCTCCGCGATCGATCAAGAGATCACTTAGGCCACGCACCGCGCCCGGCGCGATCGCGCTCTCGACCAATTCCCGATACAGAACCTCGCCCTCGGATGTGCGATCCAGCACCACGAGCGCCGCCGCTCTCGCCAGCTTCGCCGGCAGCAAGCCCGGTTCCAAAGCCAATGCCTCATCCGCGCACCGCAGCGCCTCCGCGCCAGCCCCCGCTGCAAGACATGCGACGCTCAAGTTGGTCCACGTGCCGGCGTGCCGCGGACGCCGCGCCAGCGAATGCTCAAACTGCTCGATCGCCCAGGTCGGTCTGCCGAGCGCCACCAGCGTCAGGCCAAGGTTGTTGAAGACCTCGGGAGTGCCGCCCCCGGTTGCGATCGCTTCCCGATACTCCGACTCCGCACGCTCGAGCTCCCTCGCTTCTCGATACGCGTTCGCCAGGTTGGAACGAAAGTGAGACGGCGGGCTCTTCCCCGCTTCGCCCAAGGCCCGCTCCATCAGTCCAATAGCTTCCGGCAGCCGCCCCCGCGACAACTCCACCATGCCCGACAGATGCAGCGCGTCGGCGTTCCGAGGATCCACCGTCAGAACATGCTGATACAAGGCCATCGCGTCGTCGAGCCGCCCTGCTTGGTGCTCACGAACCGCCAGTTCCAACGCTCCCTGCACACTCAATCGGGACACGGCCAACGGTACCGTCGCCACTCCCGGCTGGAAGCACCCGGCACCCGGTGTTTGATTCAAACGAAAGTTTGAATCCCTCGCTTGACTCGAAACGAAGCATTGCCAGAATACTCAAACAATCGTTTGAATCGAGCGTTTTATGTCTGTTGAAGGATCGCTCAAATCTCCCGCAGGTGCCGATCCGGGGCTCGATACCCGGGCGAGGCTGATCGAAGCCGCGGGTGAAGTCTTCGCGGAGGTTGGCTTCAAGCAAGCCACCGTTCGCGACATCTGCGCCAAGGCCGGCGCGAACATCGCCGCGGTCAACTACCACTTCCGCGACAAGGAAACGCTCTACGCCGAGACGATCGCCCACGCCCACCGCTACTCCGTCGAGCACTACCCCATGGACGGCGGGCTCCCCCCCACCGCCAAGGTGGAGCAGCGGCTCGAGGCCTTCGTCCGCACGTTCCTGGCCAAGATCCTGGACCCCAATCGGCCTTCCTGGCACGGGCTGGTGATGTCTCGGGAGATGCAAGAGCCCACGCTCTCGCTCGACACCATCGTCGAAACCGGCGTCCGCCCCAACTTCCACTACCTCTGCGACCTGGTCCGCGAGCTCGGGCCTCACCTCAACCCCGTCGAGGTCGAGGGCAGCGCCGCCAGCGTCATCGGGCAGATCCTGCATTACTTCCACTGCCGACGCATCATCGCCCGCCTCTATCGCGGCCGCACCGACGGCTTCCCCTACGACCTCGATCTTCTCACCGGACACATCACCGCGTTCTCCCTCGCCGCGATCCGCGGCCTGGAGCAGCAGTCCCGGCATCGCGCGGAGAACACCCGATGATCCGATACGCGCTCAAAATGCTCTTCGGCGACAAGGCCCGCTACCTCGGCATCCTGGTCGGTGTCGCCTTCGCCGCCCTGCTCATCACCCAGCAGGGCGCCATCTTCGTCGGCCTCATGGAACGTACGTATTCCTTCGTGTCCGACACGCCCCAGCCCGATCTCTGGGTGGTCGACCCGGATCTCGAGCATCATTCCGATAGCAAACCCCTGGTGGGGCAGAAGCTCTTCCGCGTCCGCGGCGTCGACGGCGTCGAGTGGGCCACGCCCATGTTCAAGGCCTTCACCAAGATGCGGCTCCCCAGCGGCGAACGCCGTGGCTGCATCGTCATCGGCGTCGATGACAACACGCTGGTCGGCGCTCCGAGCAACCTCGCGTCCGGCGCCGCCCTCGACCTCCGCCGCGCCGACGCAGTCCTGGTAGACGAAGCAGACGTCAACGGCAAACTCGCGGTGAAGACGCCCGATGGCAAACGCCCCATCCGCACCGGCGACGTGCTGGAACTCAACGACCACCGGGCCATCGTGGCGGGGACCTTCAAGATCAACCCGAGCTTCTTCTGGGACCCGGTCATCTACACCACGTACACCCGGGCGATCTCGTACACACCGTCGGAACGCAAGCAGCTGTCGTTCATTCTTGTGAAGGTGCGACAGGGTCAGGACATCGCCGCCGTCGCCGACCGCATCGAACGCACGACGGGGCTGAAGGCCTACACCGAATCAGGTTTCAAAAAGCTCACCGCGACCTTCATCCTCGAGAAGACCGGCATCCTCATCAACTTCGGCATCGCCGTGATTCTCGGCTTTGGCGTGGGAACCGCGGTGGCCGGACAAACGTTCTACAACTTCACGATGGACAACCTGCGGCACTTCGGCGCGCTCAAGGCCCTGGGCACTCCGAACAAGACCATCCTGGCGATGGTTCTCACGCAGGCGCTCGTGGTTGGGTTCATCGGCTACGGGCTCGGCGTGGGCGGCGCCGCGGTGTTCGGATCGCTCATCGGCGGCACCTCGCTGGCGTTCAGCCTGCCGTGGCAACTCCTGGTCATCACCGCGGGCGCGATCCTGATCATCAGCATCCTGGCGGCGGCCTTGAGCATCCGCAAAGTTCTGGTCCTCGAACCGGGCGTCGTGTTCCGCGGCTGAGCCTTCCGACCCACACCTCCTCACTCGCACCACACCCACCCCAACCCATCGAGCAGACACCGTGTACCTGATCGCTCTCAAGATGCTGTTCAACGACAAGGCCAAGTTCTTTGGCATCGTCATGGGCGTGACGCTGGCGTCGCTGGTCATCACGCAGCAGGGCTCCATCTTCACGGGCATCATGACCCGCACGTTCGGCACGATCACCGACATGAGCTACCCGGACATCTGGGTGATGGACCGCAAGGTTCAGTTCATCGACGACGTGAAGCCGCTCGCGGACACCAAGCTCTTCGAGGTCCGCGGCATCGAGGGCGTCGCCTCCGCCGTTCCGCTCTACAAGGGCATGATCCGCGCCCGCATGGACAACGGGACGTTCCAGAACTGCAACCTCTACGGCCTCGACGACTCCAGCCTCATCGGCGGCCCGGGCGTGATGGTCGAAGGTCGCCTCGAAGATCTCCGCCGCGCCGACTCGGTGATCGTTGATCTCGAAGGCGCCAAGGAACGCCTCGCCAAGCCCGGCCCGACGCCGGATTCGCCGCGCGTCCCGCTCAAGGTCGGCGACACGCTCGAGCTCAACGACCACCGCGCCATCGTCGTCGGCATCAGCAAGGGCTCTCGCACCTTCCAGAGCCAGCCCAACATCTACACGACCTACTCCCGCGCTGTGACCTTCGCGCCCCGCGAACGCAAGCTGCTCTCCTTCATCTTCGTCAAGGCGATGCCAGGCGAGGACGTCTATCAGCTCTGCGCCCGCATCACCGAGCGCACCGGACTCGCCGCGTACACCTCCGACCAGTTCAAGCTCCTCACCATCAACTACTTCCTGAAGTACACGGGCATCCCCATCAACTTCGGGATCGCCGTCTCGCTCGGCTTTCTCGTCGGCACGCTGATCACCGGCTTCATGTTCTACTCGTTCACGATCGACAACCTCAAGTACCTCGGAACGCTGAAAGCCATGGGCACCGGCGACGGCAAGCTGATGGCCATGATCATGCTCCAGGCGCTCACCGTCGGCGTGATCGGATTTGGCCTGGGCGTGGGTATCGCTTCCTTCTTCGGGACATCAATGAAGGAAACCCAGCTCGCTTTCCGGCTCACATGGCAACTGCTCTTCGCTTCCGGCAGCGCCGTCGTCATCATCTGCATGCTCGCGGCCATGCTCAGCGTCCGCAAAGTCATCGCACTCGAACCCGCCATCGTTTTCAAGGGCTAATCCGCGTCGACCTTCCTTCAGACACTCGACCTTTCTTGTGAAACTCACTTGGGAAGCAGGGAACTCGCATGACCACGCTCGCTCCATCCGTGTCCGCCATCGCCCCGGAGGGCAACACCCGACGCATCGCCGTGCGCTGCCGCAGCGTCATTAAGAACTACGGCGTCGGCAACGCCACCGTCCGCGCCCTCCGCGGCGTCGATCTCGACGTCTTCGAGGGCGAGCTCCTCATGCTCGTCGGCCCTTCGGGCTGTGGCAAGACCACCCTCATCTCGGTCATCGCCGGCGTGCTCGACCGCGACGAGGGTGATTGCCAGGTCTACGGCAAGGATTTCTCCGCCCTCTCCTCCGGCCAGCGCACCCGCTTCCGCGGCCAGACCATCGGCTTCGTCTTCCAGTCCTTCAACCTCATCCCCACGCTCACCATCGCCGAGAACGTCTCCGTCCCCCTCTTGCTCAACGGCGTCAGTCGCAACGCCGCCCTCAAGAAGGCCAAGGACATGCTCGCCGTCGTCGGCCTGGGCGACCGCGTCAACGAAGCACCCAACCGCCTCTCCGGCGGCCAGCAGCAACGCGTCGCAATCAGCCGCGCTCTCGTCCACGACCCCAAGCTCATCGTCTGCGACGAACCCACCAGCGCCCTCGATCACGAGACCGGGCACAAAGTCATGGAACTCCTCCGCGGCGTCGCCATGAGCGGCAACCGCTCGCTCATCGTCGTCACCCACGACAACCGCATCTTCAACTTCGCCGACCGCATCGCCCACATGGACGACGGCGTCGTCGACAAGGTCGTCGGCTCCGCCAAAGACCTCTACGGCCCCAACATGGCCGCGAAGTAGTTGCCGCCGTCTCTCAACCTCCAGCCCCAAGTCCGAATCCCTAAGTCCTAAGTCCTAAGTCCTCATCCCGAAGTCCTCACTCCCCCAACCTCATCCCCCACGACCTCCCACTCCTCACCGGAGACCTCCCATGATCAGAGCCTTCCTCATCCCCATCATCGCCATCGTCGGCATGCTCTACGCCGTCGTCACCGTCGTCAAGAGCAGCCAGCCCCGTCCCCCCGCGCTCCCGGTGGTGATGCCGCCGACCTCGCCGTTCGACCAGTTCATCGCCGGCTCGGGCATCATCGAGACCGCTTCGCAGAACATCGCGCTCGGCACACCCGTGCCCGGAACCGTCTCCAAAGTGGCTGTCACTGTGGGCGACCATGTGAAGAAGGGCGATGTCCTCTTCATCATCGACACCCGCGAGCTCGACAGCCAGCTCGCCGTGCGAGAGGCCGATCTGGCCACCGCCAAGGCAAACCTGAAGCGCCTCGAGTCCCTGCCCCGTCCCGAAGAAGTCACCCCCGCCGAGGCCCGTGTCGACTCCGCGAAGGCGACGTACGAGGACCTCAAGAGCCAGTACCAGATGCTCGAGCGCGTCACCGACACCCGCGCCCGCTCCGAGGAAGAACTCTCCAAGCGTCGCTTCGCCATGGTCGCGGCCGAAGGCCGTCTCGAGGAGGCGCAGGCCGCGCTCGCGCTCGTGAAGGCCGGCGCGTGGGCTCCCGAGCTCCAGGTGGCTCGCGCTCAGGTCGCTTCCGCCGAGGCCAGCGTCAACCAGATCAAGACCGAGATCGAACGCCGCATCATCCGCGCCCCCATCGACTGCCGCGTGCTGCAGGTGAACGTCCGCCCCGGCGAGTTCGCCACCGCCGCCGCGCTGAACTCGCCGCTGATGCTCGTCGGCGACGTCAGCAAGCTCCACGTCCGCGTCGACGTGGACGAGAACGACGCCTGGCGGGCCAAGTCCGGCGCCAAGGCGGAGGCCTTCCTCCGTGGCAACCGTGACGTCAAGACCCAGCTGCAATTTGTGCGCTTCGAGCCCTACGTGATTCCCAAGCGATCCCTCACCGGCGACGCCACCGAGCGCGTCGACACCCGTGTGCTGCAGATCATCTTCTCGTTCGATCCGTCCAATCTGCCCGTCTTCGTCGGTCAGCAGATGGATGTCTACATCGAGGCCGATTCCATCGAGCCCAGCCCCTCCGCCGCAGCGCCCGCCGCGACCAAGTAATCTGTCTCGCTGTTCTCACGCTCTCTACTCTTTCGTTTCGCGACTCACAAGGTCGCTCACCAAGCACGCCCCACCACCCGCACCTCCACCCTCCCCACTCCACCATGCCCACCCTCTCACGCGCCCTCACTCTCTCGCTCGCCGCCGGCTCGCTCGTCACGCTCAGCGGCTGCAAGGTCGGTCCCAACTACGCCGGCCCTCCGACGGTCGAGACGCCCGCAACCTTCGCCGCCATCCCCGCGGCCAAGCCCAGCGACGTCACCACCGCCCCAGCCCTCGAGGAAGCCAAGCTCGGCGAGTGGTGGAAGACCCTCGGCGACGACCAGCTCTCCTCGCTCGTCGACCGCGCGATCACCTCCAACCTCGATCTCAAGCTCGCGCTGTCGCGCGTCCGCGAAGCTCGCGCGGCACGAGGTGCCGCGGCCGCAAACTGGTTCCCCGCCGTGAACGCCGGGTCGACCTATTCCCGCAGCCGATCCAGCAGCAACTCCTCGCAGGGCTTCGGCTCCCGTGAGTCCTCCGGCGGCGTCGACAACTACAACCTCGGCCTCAACGCTTCCTGGGAAATCGACTTCTGGGGCAAGACCGCCCGCGCCGTCGAAGCCATCGACGCCGAGATCCAGCAGTCCATCGAGCTCCGTCGCGACGTGCTGGTTCTCGTGCTCGCCGAGGTCGCTCGCTCCTACATCGATCTCCGCGGCCTGCAGGAACGCCTCGCCGTCGTCAACCGCGCCGTGGGCGTGCAGGAAGAATCGCTCAAGCTCACCGAAAGCCGCTTCAAGGCCGGCCTCGTCGGCGAGCTCGACGTCGCCCAGGCCAAGGCCCAGCTCGAGATCCGCCGCTCCCAAGTCCCCGGCATCCGCTCCGGCATCGACGTCTCCATCAACCGTCTCAGCGTTCTTCTCGGCAAGCCGCCCCGCGCCCTCGCGGAGGAACTCTCGCCCCCGAAGAACCTCCCCACCGCTCCCGCCACCGTCGGCGTTGGCCTCCCCTCCGAACTCCTGCAGCGCCGCCCCGACCTCCGCGCGGCCGAGCGGGCGCTGGCCGCACGCACCGCCCGCATCGGCGTCGCCACCGCCGACCTCTACCCGAGCTTCTCCATCACCGGCGCTCTCGGTCTTCAGTCCAGCCAGTTCGGCACCTGGTTCGACATGAGCAGCCGCTACTGGAGCGTCGTCCCCGGCGTCCGCTGGCCGGTGCTCGACTGGGGCAAGATCCGCAGCAACATCGACGTCCGCAACGAGCAGCTCGCCCAGTCGCTCATCAGCTACGAGCAGTCCGTGCTCGCCTCGTTCGAGGATGTCGAGGGCTCGCTCCTCCGTCTCGTCAGCTCGCAGGAGCAGTACGCCGCCCTCGGCCGCGCCGTCCACGCCTCCCGCCGCGCCGTCCAGCTCGCCCAGGATCTCTACCAGACCGGCAACGTCGACTTCCGCACCGTGCTTGAGAACCAGCGCACCCTCTACGACGCCGAAAACCAGGCCGTGGTCAGCCACGCCAACTCCCTCACCAATCTCATCGCCCTCTACAAGTCGTTGGGCGGCGGCTGGGAGCAGCTCGAGAACCCCCAGGGCACGCCGAAGCTGGTCCCCAGCAGCACAATCGATGCCATCGTGAACGCCGGCAAGTCCAGCACGCCAGCGGACGCGACCGCTGACCAAGCCCCCGCGGCGGCCACCAAGTAACCGGCACCGCCCGGCCATGTGAAGATCAGCTCGGGAACGTGGATCCCGCTGAAGACGCGCATCCCCCGGACCGACAACGACTTGCTCGTTGGAGCCTTGCCCCACCCCACGAGGCTCCTATAGTTCATCCACTGGCCGCGGATCGGCGGCCGGGTCGCGAGCCGTGGGCTCGTACCTCCACGTTCAAGACGGACCGGGTCTTGCCCCTCGGCAAAGCCCGCCCGAACCCGAAGCGCCCTTTGGCGAGTTCCGCGTGACCACCGTCGCGACCAAGCGACGGCGATCACGGCCCGATCTCGAAACCCGCCGGTGTCGCTGCAAGACAGAGGTGGCCCATGGCCAACACGCTCGTTCAGGATCTCATCGAAGCCGGCATTCACTTCGGCCAGCGCGCCAGCGGATGGAACCCCAAGATGGGGCCCTACATCTACGGCAAGCGCAACGGCATCCACATCATCGACATCAAGGAGACCGTCAAGGGCCTCCTCCTCGCCAAGAAGTTCATCGCCAAGTCCGTCGCCTCCGGCAAGGACATCGTCTTCGTCGGCACCAAGCGCCAGGCCAAGAGCGTCCTTGAGCAGCGCGTCGGCGACGCCAAGATGCACTACGTCACCGAGCGCTGGCTCGGCGGCACCCTCACCAACTTCCGCACCATCCGCCTCCGCCTCAAGCGCCTCGAAGAGCTCGAGGCCATCCAGAACTCCGACAACTTCGCCAGCTACTCCAAGAAGATGGAGTCCCAGCTCAAGCGCGAGCTCGCCAAGATCAAGCGCAACCTCGACGGCATCCGCCGCATGGAAAAGCTCCCCGGCGCCCTCGTCGTGATCGACGTCAAGCACGAGATCACCGCCCTCAAGGAAGCCCGCAAGCTCGGCATCCCCACCATCGCGCTCGTCGACACCGACGGCGACCCCGAGCTCGTCGATCTCCCCATCCCGGGCAACGACGATTCGATGAAGTCCATCGACGTCGTCATGCGTGAGCTCTGCCTCGCCATCGCCGACGGCCGCTCCGCCCGCCAGATGTCCGGCGAGACCGCTCCCGCCGGTGGCAACGAAGGCGGCGAAGGCTCCAACGCCCCCGGTCGCGGCGACCGCCGCGGCAGCCGCCGCCCCCAGACCCGCGCCGGCGAACTCGCCGGCCAGGACGCCCCGGCCGAAGGCGCCGCCGCTCAGTAATCAGTCCCGGGACGGTTCCAAGAGCATCCGGCAAGGGGCTGAATCGTTCCCGGTTTCGCCCCGGTGACCAGTCTCTCCTCCGTCCCTCCCCTGCTTTTCGCTTTTCTCTCCCCCACGCACCCACCGCTTGTCTCAATTTGCGATTTGAGATTTGCGATTTGAGATTTGAGATTCCCCATGGCCGAGATCAACAGCAAAGACGTCATGAACCTCCGCAACAAGACGGGCCTCCCGATGATGGCCTGTAAAGCCGCCCTCGCCGAGGCCGGCGGCGACCCGGAGAAGGCGGAAGAAATCCTCCGCAAGCAGCTCAAGGGCAAGATGGACACCCGCACCGACCGCGCCGCCGGCGAGGGCCGCATCGGCATCTTCGCGAAGGCCGACAGCTCCGCCGCCTCCATCGTCGAGGTCCGCGCGGAGTCCGACTTCACCGCCAAGAACGACAAGTTCGTGGCCATGGTGACCAAGGTCGCCGCCGCCGCCGCCGATGCCGCGGCCGGCGCCGTCGCCGAGACCCCCGCCATCAAGTCCGCCGTCGACGAGGTCCGCATCTCCACCGGCGAGAACTGCTCCTACGCCCGCGGCCACAAGCTCGCCGGCAACAGCGCGACCAAGTTCGGCACCTACGTCCACCACGACGGCAAGACCGGCGCCCTCGTCCAGGGCGAAGGCGAGATCTCCGTCGAGGTCCTCCGCCAGATCTGCATGCACGTCGTCGCCGCCGTCCCGCGTCCCCAGGGCGTCTCGGCCAGCGAGATCCCCGCCGCCATCGTCGAGAAGGAACGCAAGTTCCGCATCGAGCAGGCCATGGAGTCCGGCAAGCCCAAGGAAATCGCCGAGAAGATGGTCGAGGGCGGCATGCGCAAGTTCTTCGAAGAGATCGCCCTCCTCGAACAGCCCTTCGTCATGGACCCCACCAAGAAGGTCAAGGACCTCGTCGGCAAGGGCAAGGTCGTCACCTTCCTCCGCTGGCAGGTCGGCGAGACGAACTAAGCAACGAACCACGCACAGGCGTCTCGCCTGTGCTCATCAAGCACACGTGGTGAACAGGCAAACGCCGCGACCGAAAGGCCGCGGCGTTTTCGTTTCATTCCGATCTCAACGCGCACGCATCAACCGACGTTCCAGAGCGCCAAGCCAAGCAGACCGCGCAGCACCCGTCGAGTGACGCTGCGCTCAGTCTCGCGATGTCTTCCCGGCGGGGTTTCTGACCAACAACCTCGCCCGCCGCGATTCCCGTCGCCGCGGCATCCCGCTCAACTCCGAATAAACGCCAACAGATCCGCGTTGATCACGTCCGCGTTGACCGTGCACATGCCGTGCCCGAACTTCTCATACACCTTGAGCGTGCCCTTCTTCAACAGCTTCACGCTCAGGAGCGCCGAGTCGGCGATCGGCACAATCTGATCGTCGTCGCCGTGCATCACCAGCGTGGGCACGTTGATCGTCTTCAGATCCTCGGTGAAATCCGTCTCCGAGAACGCCTTGATCCCGTCGTAGTGCGCCTTGGCGCTGCCCATCATGCCCTGACGCCACCAGTTCTGGATGATCCCCTGCGACGCCTTCGCGCCCGGGCGGTTGTATCCATAGAACGGCCCGCTCGCGACATCGAGGTAAAACTGAGCCCGGTTCGCCGCCAGAGCGGCACGGAACCCGTCGAACACCTCCAGCGGCAACCCCCCGGGATTCGCAGCCGTCTTCACCATGATCGGCGGCACCGCACCGATCAGCACCAGCTTCGCCGTACGAGCCGCGCCGTGCCTCGCCACGTACCGCGCCGCTTCACCGCCGCCCGTCGAGTGCCCGATGTGCACCGCATTGCGGAGATCCAGATGCTCCACCACCGCGGCCACATCCGCCGCGTAGTGATCCATGTCGTGCCCGTCGCTCACCTGCGTCGAACGCCCGTGCCCGCGGCGATCGTGCGCCACCACGCGGAAGCCCTTCTGCACGAAGAAGAGCATCTGCCCATCCCAGTCATCCCCGCTCAACGGCCAGCCGTGATGGAACACGATCGGCTGCCCGTTCTTCGGGCCCCAGTCCTTGAAGAAGATGCGCACGCCGTCCTTCGTGACAACCGACGATTCGGTCGCACCCTCGGCGGCCGCCTCCACGTCGCCGCGTCCGGCGACGGCCGCTTGACTCCCGCGACCCGAGGCCAGCATCGCCCCCGCCGCCACTCCAGCGCCCAACGCCGCGCGACGACCAAACAACGAGCCGTGATTCGACTGTGACATCGTGTGTTCCTCCGGTATCGCGACGCCGAAGGCATCGCAGACGCGTGCACACTACCGCCGCGTCCGTTTTTTCGCAAGGCGGCACAAATCGCCAATGACGCCATGAGGATCCTGAATGCAAAGGCGATGGGCCGTCGCACATCCCCAGGCCGCCGCGGTAAGAACTTGGAAGTCACTGACACCAACCTTGGTCGAGCGAGCCTGGTGCTCCTCATCGCTCGCGCACAACGTCGTCCTTGTGCGCACACCCGCGTCGTTGCAACCAGAATCTTCTCGCCTCTCCCTGCGCACCCGTTGAACCATCTCGCCGATCCTGCGAAACTCCCCGCGCCGCTCACCCGACCGTGAAATCGGGCGAGCCGCTGGGGGCCTCCGCATCGAGCCGCGCA
>JAIEUA010000005.1 GCA_019744815.1 Phycisphaerales bacterium | reverse complement strand
ACGCGCTTCTGCCGGGCGTCGAACACGCCGTCGGCGACCCACTCGTGGGCGATGTAGAGCATGCGGCGGGTCAGGTATGACGACAGGTCGCACGCCCAGCGGGCGGCGTCGGCGTCGATCACGGGCTTCTCGGCGTTCGCGGAGCACGCGTAGATCAGCGCGAGGCGGCACGCCTTCTCCTCGGCGCGGGCCCACAGCGACCGGCCCGTCTCGTCCGGCTTGGCGAGTTCTGCGTCGACGGTCGAGGCAAGCGCATCGAACACCTCGCCCGCCTGCGGCGTGGCCTCGACCACGATCGGCTTGGGGTGCTCCTTGAAGAGGTTGCCCCCGGGCTGCTGCGCTCCCCACCATTCCGCCGCCTGCTTCAGCGGTTCGGGAACACTCAACGCCTTGGCCCGCTGTCGCGCCGGCGTCTCGGCCGACTCGAACACGAGCAAGCGAGCGATGAACCCGTCGCTGAGGCTGTCGGCGGTGAGGGACTCGAAGAAGTGCTCGGGGACAGTCGTGCCGTAGACGCTGACGCAGGGCTGATCGACGACCTTGTTCCGCTTCTTGTCGGCGTAGGCCTTGCCCCGGAAGACCGTGTCGGCGCTGCTGTAGAGCTTCATCAGCGCCGTCAGCACGTTGAACAGGTGCGGGGCCTTCTTCGGGTCGCCGATGGTGCGCAGGAAGCGGCCGAACTCGTCGATCTGGAACAAGACGGCCGGCTCGGCCTCCACAGCGGTCACCAGCCCGGCGTCCGACGCCAGGTCCTCGTTGCCCTCGTGCTCGACCAGGTCGGCGGCGAAGAGGATGTTCTTGTTGACCTTGCGGGCATTGTCCTTGCCAGCGCCGGAAGGTGCGACGCCGACGCAGTAGACGTTCGTGCGGTTGCCGCGCTCATCGCGGACCTTGCGGGCCGCGAGCACGGCCTGGAGGCAGATAGCCGCCGCGAGGGCGAGCACGGGCTGCGGGCGCGTCGCCGTGGCCAGGTTGAACGCCATCACCTGCTCGATGAATCCCGGCACGCGGAGCAGGTGGTCGGGGAACGGACCCGGATCCGGCGGACGCTCCGAGCGGGGCCGTTCGGCCGGGCCGTGCCGCCGCTCGGGGTTGAACTCGGACAGGTCAACGTCGCTGGCTTCAGCGGGCCTGGCATCGCGGAGCCACCCGTGCGGACGGTCGTGCGGCTTGCTGGCGGCGTCGGTCACCTTGTGCCGCAACTCTTTCTCAGACCACGGCGGCTCACACCGCGGGTTGTACCGATCCCACAGCAGCGAGAACGCCGCCTCGGGATCGAGCCCGAAGCCGTGGACCATCGCCGTCGCCGCCGCGTACGTCTGGCTGTGCCCGCCCGAGCCTGAGATCGCCGGCGGGATGCGGTCGAGGTACGCCGCGGCGCGCCGGAGCAGGTCGTCGCCCGCTAGAAACGTCGGCGTTCCGAGCGCCTCTGGCTGTGAACGCGGACGTTCCGTGCGCCCGTGCCGGGCCTCGGTCACGGCCTCGGCCAGCGCCGCAACAGCGGCGGCCAACTCCCCGGCCTCGACCACGGCGGGTTCGCCAACGAGTGGGTCGTAGGGCTCCCCGCTGGGATGGATGCTCGGGCCGACGACGGTCTGGGCCCCGGTGCTCCGCAGCTCGACGATCATCTTCTTCGACACCGGGTCCTGGTGCTTGCGGGTCTTGATCCCCTCGCAGATGTACCACCAGTGCGACGCGGGCTTGCCCGGCCGTCCGGACATCGCGCCCGTCGGCGGCAGGAACTTGGGCGCAAGCGCCACCGCCTCTTCGCAGTCGAGGTCGACATCCACCAGCCACCCGCTCGGCTCGCCCAGCAACACGCCGATGTTGCCGGTGCCGTTGAAGTGCGCCGGCAGGTCGCTCTCGGAGAGCCGCAGGTCCGTCCACCCCTTGAGCACGGGGATCTTCTTCCGCAAGGGCACGGGGATCACCGCGTACCCGCGGGCGAGGTACGTGCGCGCCGACTCGAGCAGGATGGAGGATCCATCGCTCATCAGAAGGGGATCTCGTCTTCGGGGATGCCGTACGTCATGCCCGCGGGCTCCGGCGACCGGTCCGGCAGGCCTTCGTCGCTGTCAAGGCGCGGGGGCTTATCGCCGAGCACGTGCTTCGTGACGCGCTCGAACTGGTCGCCGGCCTTCTTCTCGACGGTGATCGAGAGCGTCGGGGCGAGCGCCCCGGCCTTGGCCATCTCGACCGCCTCCTCCGTGCTGCCTGGCACCGGCTCGACCGAGCGAGCCCGCCACCAGGCTTCCGCCTTCGTGCGCGCGTATCCGGTGTGGTCGAAGCAGACCCACTCGCGGAAGAAGCGGTTGAAGCCGACGCGGTATTCGACCCGCATGGTCAGCGGCGCGGCGGGGTCGCTGCGCTTGTAGTGCACGTGGTACGTCGTCTCGCTGACGCGGTGCTCCTCGCGCGTGGTTTGGCTGCTGAGGATGCCCTCGGTGCTGGCCTTCGCCTCGTGCTGTTGGCGGTTGGGCTCGGGGAACTGGTGGCCACACTGCGGGCAGGTTTGGTAGCCCGCCGCAATCAGGGCCTGGCAGTTCGGACACTCTTTCGCGGGCGCCTCGCCGTCGCCGCGATCGTCGGTGGCGATGCGGATCGCGTCGACCGGCCCGTGGCGGAGCACGTTGCCGCCGAAGTCCAGCACGAGGCAGTCGTTCTTGCCCGGGTGCAGCCGGAAGCCCCGGCCCACCATCTGGTAGTACAGGCCCGGCGACATGGTCGGCCGCACGAGCGCAACGCAGTCGATGTGCGGTGCATCGAAGCCGGTCGTCAGCACGTTCACGTTGCACAGGTACTTGAGCTCGCTCGAACGGAAGCGGCCAAGGATCGCCGCACGCACACCGTCGGGGGTGTCGCCGGTGACGAAGCCGCACTCGATGCCGTGCTTGGCCTTGAGCACATCGACGATGTGCTGCCCGTGGCGGATGCCCGAGGAGAAGATCAGCGTGGCACTGCGGTCCCTGGTGTGCGCGGCGATCTCGGCGCACGCGCCCTCAACGAGCCCCTCCTTGTCCATGAGGTCCTCGACCTCGCTGGCGACGAACTCGCCGGCACGGACGTGCAGCTCGTCGGTGCTGATCTTCTGCAGGCCAGCCTTGGTCTTGAGCGGCGACAGGAAGCCCTGCACGATCAGCTCGCGGACGCCGACCTCGTAGCAGACGTGGTTGAGGATGTTCTCGGGGGCGCATATCGCGCCTGACTTCAAACGGTACGGCGTGGCGGTGAGCCCGATGATGCGGACGTTGGGGTTCACGACCTTGGCGTCGGCGATGAACTGCCGGTACATCCCATCGTCCTCGGCGGGGACCATGTGCGCCTCGTCGACGATGATCAGATCCACGGGTCCCAGGTCGCAGGCCTTCTTCCAGATGCTCTGGATGCCCGCGACCGTGACGGCGTAGCCGAGGTCCTTGCGCTTGAGGCCCGCCGAGTAGATGCCCATCGGCACGTCGGGCGCGATAACGCGGAGCTTGTCGGCCGCCTGCTCGAGAAGTTCCTTCACGTGCGCCAGCAGCACGACGCGTCCGCCCCAGTGGCCGACCGCATAGCGGCAGATCGTCGCGATCACCGGCGTCTTGCCGGATCCGGTCGGGAGCACCACGCACGGGTTGTCGTCCCGGGTGCGGAGGTGGTGGTAGATCGCCTCCACCGCTTGGAGTTGATAGGGTCGCAGTTGCATTTCAATCCGCCGACGCGACTTTCGCCGCGCCGGCGCTCACGCCAGTCCGAGTCCCGCCGCGCCTTGCCCAGCCGATCCGCGCCGCACCACGCCGAGCCGGCTCATGCCCAAACACGCCTCGCCTCGACCCGCCCGGCCTCAACATGCGTGGCCACGCCGCGCCGTGCTCAGGAAGTGGTCGTCGATTCCTTCAGCTCGCGGACCTCTACATGCACTCCGCCGCCCCGCTTGCATGGCCCGCGGCGGATGTCGATTCGATCGATCAAGCTGTCATCGCGGTAGAGCCCTCCGTGCTGCAGCGAGTCCAGCAGGCCTTTGAGAAGGTTGTCGAGGTCGCGACGCCTCCGGTCCGGTGGATACACCGTCACCAGCACCGTGAGCGGTCCCGCGACCGACGGCGACCCGATGACTAGCAGTGCCGCCTTCACCGCCGCGCGGTACTTCCTTCCGGCACGGCTGATCAGCGTCGCGCGGCCGACGCGCCGGTAGTAGTGATTGGCCGAAGGTGGGAGTGGGAGAGAGAGTTCCATTGGTCTTCTGCGTGCTCGTACCGAACAGCCACTCCATGCCTGGCCCCGCCGTGCCTATCCGCGCAGCTGCACGCCCTTCCATTCCATGTGCGGGCGAACTCAGTCCGTCAGCAACTCGTATCGCGTCACGCGGAATCGCCCGTACGTCGGGCGGAAGTCCGCCAGGCCCACCAGACGCCCGGCGTCGGTGAGCAGCCCGTGCAACATCTCGGGCGAGACGTACTCCGGCAGGTTGACCATGAACACGAACGTGGCCGACCATCCGGTCTTGAGCGCCGGACGCACCCGCGTGATGCCGTTGCGCTGCACCTGCACCCGGCACTTGTGCTCGTAGTCCCACCGCGTGGTGCCGAGGCCCGCGAGCGGCGTCAGGCTCACGACCGCCGCCTTCACGAGGTCCTGCGCGCTCTTGCGTGGCGAACGCGGGTCCTGCCGGAACTTCGCCGCTCCGATCACCGCCTGACGGAGGTACTCGCCCGGCAGGCAGAGTTCGCCGTCGTCATTGCGGTAGACGTACGACTCGATGTCGTCGGTCTTCTTCGCCGCCGACCCCTTGGCCGAGCGAGCCTTGGCCTCGACGGCCTCGCAGTTCCAGCGGTGGAACAAGAGGTCCGCTTCGCCCTGGATCTCGACCTCCACGCGGTACGGGATGGCCGTATCGATGATCCGCTTGCCGCCGTTGCTGATGTCTGGTCCGATCGCTGTTGCCGTGCTCATTCGTGTGCTCCTTTCGTTTGCTTCGGTGAATCCCGCCGCCGCGCTCTCGCCCGGCGGCGGCTCCATGCCTTACCCCACCGCGCCTGACCCGTCCCAGCCATGCCGTGACCGACCGCGCCTTGGCACGCTGCTATCTCTTCCAGGGCGGCGTGCTCCCCGGGCCGACGCCGACGGGAGCGCGGCCGCTCACCGGCGAGCCGCCGCCGCCCTTCTTCGCGTAGCCCTTGATGACGTTGGTGAACTCACCGTTGTCGTCGCGCTTCTTCAGCCCGACGTTGATCTCCAGCGGGACGTTGTGGAGCTCGACCGAGTCCTTGGGCTGCATCACGCCGATGGCGCGGCAGATAGCCGAGAGCTCGCCGCGAGCGATTTTGACCGTCATTTCAGCCTTGTTCTCGAGGTTGAGGCGGGCCCAGACAAGCCGGCCCTTGAACTCGCCGTCGATGATCTGGAAGGTCAGCTGCAGGTACTTGCCGACTCCGGTCTTGGTCGGCTTGAGCTCCGACTCGGAGATGACGGCGAGGTACTTGCCCGCGGGGATCGGATCGAGAGCGACGGATGGGTCGACTTGGTGTGCGTCAAAGTTCAGGTTTGCCATTGATGTGTCTCCAGTGTGTGATGAGAAAGGGCCATGCCGTGCCGCAGCTCGCCAAGGCTTGACTTGGCAGGCGGTGCCGCGCCATGAATCAGTTGGTGCCGGCGTTGTCGGTGGTGGGGGCAGGTGGAGTGACGGCGGCGGAGGGGTCCTCGCCGCGCACGAGCGCCGCGAAGACGCGGTAGTCCAGCGGGATCTCTTCAGGCAGACCCAAGCGGTTCTTGGCGACGTGCGCCGGACGCTCGACGGTGCGGATGATCCGCTCGCCGGTGGAAACGCCGTTGTGCTTGGCCTTGTTGAATCCCTCGTCCACCTTGACGGTGTGGACCTTGTACGTGGCGAAGAGCACCTCGTCGGCCCACTCCTGCACAAGCGCGGACGCGAGCTTGTGCAGTCGCGGCGAGTAGCGGTCGTACGGCACGGTCTCGGGGTTCTCGAACTTCTCGATCTTCGCGTGGGCGATGAGCACGACGGTCATGCCGCGATCACTGCGAAGCGCGTCGAGCGCACCGAGAACGGCTCGCCACTTGTCGATGGCGAACGAGAAGCCCTTGGCGTATCCGATCTTCTCGATGTTCTCGACGTTCTCGTCGGCGCACACCTCGGCCCAGATCAAGCGCTCGAGCCAGTCGAGGCTGTCGACGACGACGGTGCGGTAGTCGTGGTCGCCCGAGTACAACGACTCGAGCGCCGCCATGACTTCGCCGAGGCTGCGGGCCAGCGGGAACGACTCGCAGTCAATGTCGGCCAGGCCGTCCTCGGTGGGGACGAAGATGGGCTTCTCGGCCATCGCGCCGAAGGTGCTCTTGCCGATGCCGTGTGTGCCGTACAGCATCACGCGGCGGGGACGGGCCTTGCGGCCCTTGCTGATCTGGTTCATGAGGGTGTGGGCGTTGGCGGTCGCGGTTGCGGGCATGGGATCTCCGTGCTTGGGGAATGAGGGATCGAGGTCGTGGGGCCAGATCTCGCGGGTGAACGCGCCCTGGCCAAGGCGGACGAGTGGGAGGTGGTCGGTCACGCGGCAGCCGCCGCGGGCTCGGCGGTCGGCTCGCGGCGAACGCGGAACGACTCGCGGCCGAACTCGTGCGTGAGCAGGGAGGTGAAGATCTGAACGACGTGGTCAAGGGTGAGACCGCGTCCGCTCACATGGATCTCCGAGCGGACGGGATCGACCGAGTACGCCACGTCGGTTCGGACCTTGGCGTCGCCGTGCAGCCCTTCGGCCGCCAAAAGAGACAGGCCGAGGGTGCCCTGTGCCTCCGCGATGTCCACATCGGCTGCAAACTCAAACCTGAACTGGGTGTCTCGCATGGTGTGCTTCTCCGAGTGGGGACCGAATCCGTCGAGCCGCCGGTTGGCGGAGCGCCCAGCCCTGAGGGGAGGAGGGGTTGGGCTGGACGCTCCGCTCCGACGGTTCCGCAGCGTGCCCACGCATGGGCCTCTGGTGGTTCCCTATGCAGCGGAAGAGCCATCTGCCCGCTTTTCAGCAAAGCGCTCGCGGATGGACTTGAGCCGGGCGAGCACTTGGCGGCGAGAAACGCGGCGCTTGCGGGCAGCGCCGGCGATGCCGCGATCCACGACGTCACGCATGAACCGCAGCTCCGCCTGCGTGAGCCGCGCGTGCACGAGAGCGAGCGCCTCGCGGAACTCCAGGTCGCTCGCGAGGTCTCGCGAGTCCAGGCCCAAGCGCCGATCGGCCTGGTCGGCGGCGATGTCGGCGATCATGGGAAAGCACTCGCCGTCGCCGCAATCAACCATCGTGCTGTCGAGTGAGATGGCCTCGACGCCGGTGAACCGCATCTCGGCGCGACGCCGGCGGACCTCCATGTCCATCCAGCTGCGGAGCGCGGTGACGATGAAGCTCTCGACATTCCCGCGGGCGGGATCGAAGAGACGGGACGCCGACCACAGGTACAAACGCATGCCCTGCTTCAGGTCGTCCTCGTCGGAGCGGCTGAAGCCGGGGCGCTGGCAGAGCTGGCGGGCCTTGCGGCGGATGAGGCTGGCGGCGAATGAGTTGCTGACGATGTCGCTGCGGCTGGTCATGAGACCTCCGAGGCCGGAGGTCTGCTCGCCAACCAGTCACGGGACCGCACGCGAAGGACTGCGCCGCGGCAACACGCCGCGAGGGATGCACAGGTGCGCCCGTGACTGGCCGGTTATGAGCCGACCGGCCTCGGACGCAGGGCCCGGTGTCGCGGAAGTCGCGGGTCCGCACAGAGAGCGTCGCGGGGTGCGACGCTCCTAAGCCCCTGCAATAGCGCTAGTTGCGGTACTGATCCATTTTCTTTCCTCTGTCGCAGCGCTGCGACGCGACAGATCGACTGACGGAGCCGGAGTCATCCGTCCGTGCCAGCACACCCGCCTCCTCCGCTCGCTTGACGGCCCGCCACACCTTGTCCCTCGAGACCTTGGTCTCCATCTGCTCAGATAGGGCTTCTGCGGCCTTGTCGATGGAGTTGTGCTCCTGATATGCCGCGACGAGGATGTCGTCGGTGAGGTGCCCCTTGAGCTCGGCCTTGACCTGTGCGCGGACGAGCTTCTTCCCGCGTGCATCAAGCGACACGCCACCCGCCTGCTCTGCGAGGCGATCCGCCGCATCGATGGCCTCAATGACTGCTTGCGGATCGAGCACGACGTTGTCGTCGGCCATCGCGGCTACGTCATGCATGGCGATCACGGCGGGGGCCCTACCTGGCCATCGGCCCGGGTCGGGCACCCGGTGCGGGACGAACACCACTGCACGTCCGCCGGTGCCGATGTGCCGCATCAGCGCTTCCGCGTCGTCATCGGCAAGTCGCGCCGCGAAAACGACCTCGCGTGTGGTGTCGCGCAGCTGCATCCGGCCGAGCCGCCAGAAACGCCCAGGAACCACCGGCTTCGGCGTGGAGACGGCGAGAGCCGATGCGAGCGTGACTGCCAAGCCGTCCAGGTCAACCGACCAGCCACGGCACATCGCCTCGGTGACCTCGACCTTGAGCGACTCCGGGCAGGAGATGAAGCACCGCGGCTTCTCGGTGTCGTCCGACGGCGCGACGACCGTCACCGATTCGACGTGGCCGTCGTCGCAGTGGGGACACGGCGCGGTGAGCCCCGTCTGAGCGGGACGCACCAAGTGTGACCTCAGCAGGTCGTCGAGCGCCCCTGTCGGCCAGCGCGACACTTCTGAGTGGTCGAAGAGTGACCCCGGCATGTCCGCCGCGACGAGCAGCATCCGGAAGAGATCAGCCTTGGTCATCGGTCACCTCCCAACGGCGCAGGCACCGCTCGCCGATGACGCGAACCTCGTCGGGCTTGCTCTTGAGGTTGCTGGAGTGCGGGACCGAGACCTCGAACGTCAGCGTTGGCTGGCGACCGACACCGTTGTGGACGAAACGGAGCGAGAACGTCGCCTGGACGACGCGCAGCCCTTCGACTGGCAGGTTCTCGCGGCGCAGCCAGCGGTCCATCTTGCGGTAGATGTCGTTGCGGTCGCCGCGCGGATCAGCCTTGATCTCGATGTGTCCGCCTCCGCCGCGCGGCACGATGCGCAGCCGCGTGATACGGGCGTCCTCGACGCGATCGGCAGGATCGGTGGGAAGCGGGAAGTCGTTCTGGAGCAGATGGTCGAGGCGATACGACGGCTTGAGCGGGTCTGCCGGCGGGATGTCCTTCTTGAGCACGGCCTTGCAGAACGCCACCTGCAGCGTCGTCCACATCTTCCCGCCACCCGGCGCGACGATCTCGAGGACTCCCTCATCGCCGCTGTAGACGAACACGTTCTCGAAGGCGTACCGATCCCAGCGCACGATCGGCTGGCTGTTGTTGCCGTCGAAGACCAGGTGCTTGTCGGGGTAGTCGTCGAGGTACGCGAAGAAGTAGTCCGCGCCGTCGGCGCGGCGGTAGTGCTCCACCATGCACTGTTTGCCGCGCAGCTGGGCCGGCGCATACACCGACGAAAGCGCTTCACCGAGCGGGCCGCACAACGACCCGGGATCGTCGAGCTGGCGCTTCGGCAGGCCGTTGCGACGGTTCCAGAGGCGGCCTCCGGTCAAAGCATCGGCGCGGGCGAACATCGCCGCGTCGTTGAAGACCTCCGGCGCGTACAGGTACGACCACATCGCCTTGTCGGCCTTGCTGCGTTGCGCGGAGAAATCCTCGGCCCGGTCGGGGTGGCGAGCGAGGATGCCCTCCGCAAGCACGGCCACGCCGCGGTGATCGGCGAGTTCGTTGACATCGCGGATGATCATCTGCACTTCGCGCTGCTTGGCGTCCGAAAGCGCGAGCCAGCCAGCGAACACCGGCTCGATGCGGTGCTCGCTAAGCTGGTCCCACGGCAGGTCGGCGAGTTCGCCGCGGCGCGTGAAGAACTCGCGGAGCAGTGAGTTGGCGATCTGCTTGAGGACTTTGCGGGGATCAAACGGCTTGGCCATGTCTGCGATTCCTTGTCTGTCGTTTGCTAAATGGTTGACACTCGGGACGTGACAGAGCCGTGCCGGTGTCGTGGCATGCGGGGTCAGAACAGCGTGTTGGGGCGTTCGCGCATCAGCAGGCCGAGCTTCTCGAGGCGGATGCGCATCGCCTCGGCGGACACTTCAAACCGCTCGGCGAGCGGCTTCGAGAAACGATCGAGCGTGGCGTTGGCGGCGTCGCGGCCATCGGCGACCGCCACAGGCGGAAGATCAGCGAGGACCACAGGGTCGAGGTTGCCGCGCCAGTCCTTCCACGCCGCGACGATGATCGCCTTGGGCATGAGCAGGTAGCTGGCGAACGTATCGGCCTGCCACTCGACTGGGAGCTTGTCGCCGGCGCGGCACACAAAGGCGGGCTGGCCGCGCCCGTCGAACAGAGCCGCCTGCGCCGGATCCTCCCGGTAGTACGTGCGGTGAAGCCGCCAGTGACCGATCTCGTGCGCCAGCGTGAACCGGTAGCGCCCGAGCCGCGACGGGTTCTCGGAAGGTTCGAGCCTGGTGTCGATGCGCACGAGCTTCTCGTTAAACCAGATCGCGCCGAGCACGCCATCGGTTCCGAACAGCGCCGCGAGATCCTCGATGGCAAACGTCAGGCCGAGATGCAGTTCGAGGATGTCCTCAACGGGCACCGGCGCGACGACGGGCACGCCGCAACGCTGTGCATATTCAGCAACAAGGACATCCGCGTCCCGCTCGATGCGGACTTCCGGCAGGTACGGCACATCCGTGATGGCCCCACGACCACTCACGACGGATCGCCCTCCTTGCGCATCTTGGCAGCCTGATCCTGGAGCTTCTTGAGCTGCTCGGGCGTCAGTCCCTTGACCGCACGCAGAAGCGCCGGCATCGCTTCCGGCTGGCTCTGGATGATCTTCGGGAGGTCCTCGGGGACGCGGCCCGCCATCGCGATCAGTTCGTCGGCGCTCTCGCCCAGCAGTTCCGCCATCTTCTGGATGCGGTCCGCTGTCGGGGGCGAGTCCACCTTGTCCTGCTCGACGTGCGACAGGTAGGTCGGGCTGATGCCGACGAGCTCGGCGAAGCGGCGCAGGCTGTACCCTCTGGCCGTGCGGCGCTCGCGGATGAAGGTGCCGAACTTTGGCTTCTGGGCGGTCATGACGGTTTGACGCTCGCTCGTTCCCTGTTTACTGTACATGGACATAACCGGCGGGTCAAACGTCGACCGGCCACAGACGTCCGGCAGCAGGCACCCGATGAACGTACTCGAAGTCCACAAGAGAATCGTCGAGGACTACGAGCAGTACATCCGCTCGTTCATCAACATTGCCGACCCCGCGATCGAGGAGGTCGTACGCGAGGAGCTTGAGAAGGGCAAGCTGTGGCCAGAGCCACTGCTGCAGTTCAACCCCGGGTACCGCAAGTCGGGCGTGGTCGCGGACCTGGTTCGAGACGGAGCGCTGCACCGCGACCTCGCGGACATCTTCGCCGGCTACTCGCTGTACCGGCACCAGCTCGAGGCGATTAGGCTCGGGGTCGCCGGCAGAGACTTCGTCGTCACCTCCGGAACCGGCTCGGGTAAGTCCCTCACGTACATCGGCACGATCTTCAGCCACATCCTGGCGAACCCCGGTGCGCGCGGCGTTGCGGCGGTCGTGGTGTATCCGCTCAACGCGCTGATCAACAGCCAGACCGAGGAGTTCCGGAAGTACCAGGACAACTACAAGCGGCAGACGGGACGGGACTTCCCGATCACCTTCGGCCAGTACACCGGTCAGGAGGACGAGAGCGCCCGCGCCGCGCTCCGGGACTCTCCCCCTCAGATCCTGCTGACGAACTACATGATGCTCGAGCTGCTGCTGACCCGGATGCACGAGCGCCGGATCCGCGACGGCATCTACGAGAACCTGCGGTTCCTGGTATTCGACGAGCTTCACACCTATCGGGGGCGTCAGGGCGGCGACATAGCGATGCTGATCCGGCGGATCCGCGCCAAGTGTGCGAGTGACGTGGTTTGCATCGGGACGTCGGCGACGATGGTCTCGGGCGGTCTTCCAGAACAGCAGCGGCAGGCAGTCGCGGGAGTCGCCAAGACGCTCTTCGGGAAGCCGTTCGGCCCGGATCAGGTCGTGACCGAGCAGCTCGAGTACTCGCTGGACCACTCCGGGCCGGTTCCGTCCGACGGCGCGCTCGCCGCGGCCGTCCGCGCCGGCGTTGAGCCCAGCGACGACTACGGCTCGCTTCTGCGCCACCCTCTCGCCCTGTGGCTCGAGGCCGAGGCCGCGATTGAGCAGATCGGTGACGACAAGGTCCGCCGGCGGCCGCGCCCGGTCGGGGAGTTGGCCAGCCGACTCGCGGAGCAGACACGCGAGCCGGTAGAAGCGTGCAGCTCGGCGCTCGGCGGGGTCCTGCTGTGGATCAGCCGGGTCAACGAGTCCAGGCGGCGCGCGGGGCATCGCGAGACGGTCTTGCCCTTCCGGCTGCACCAGTTCATATCCCAGACCGGGTCCGTGTACACCACACTCGACCAGGGCGCGGACCGGTTCATCACCCTCGAACCCGGCATCTACAAGTCGGACGAGGAGAACCAGAAGCCGATCTACCCCAACGTGCTCAGCAGAAGCTCGGGGCATGCTTTCATCTGCGTCTCGCGGCATGGTGACCTGCTTCTGCCGCGGGAGTTCATGGAAGCGTCGGAAGACGACGACCAGCGGGAGGACGGGTACCTGATTATCGGGGAGGACGTGTGGGATCCCGACAGCGACCTAGATGCGCTGCCGGACAGCTGGTTCCGCGCGAACAAGAGCGGCCGGAAGGCGCTGCCCGAGAAAGCCGAGTACTTCCCGCAGCGGATCTACTTCGACGAGCTCGGACGGTGCTCCGACTCACCGCCGGGTAAGTACCAGGGCTGGTTCATGAGAGCGCCGCTGCTCTTCGACCCCACCAGCGGCACGTTCTTCGACCCCAAGACCCGCGAAGGCACCAAGCTCGCCAAGCTCGGAAGCGAGGGGCGGAGCACGTCGACGACCATCGCGGCGTTCGCCATCCTGAACCAACTCCGGGAGGCGGGCTACCCCCTGTCGGACCAAAAGCTGCTGAGCTTCACGGACAACCGCCAGGACGCCGCCCTGCAGGCCGGCCACTTCAACGACTTCGTGCAGGTGGTGCGGCTCCGAGCCGGCATCCACAAGGCCCTGCGCGACGCCCCGAACGGCATTCTCACCTACGCGAGGCTCGGCGAGGCGGTTTTCAGAGCGCTGGAGCTCCCGTTCGCAGACTTCTCGAAGCTCGAGAAGGAGCCCGACCTCGCGCCGGTGCGCCGCCGCTATGAGGCGACCTTTCAGAACTTCCTCGTGTACCGCGCGCTTGCCGACCTACGGCGCAGCTGGCGCATCGTCCTGCCAAACCTGGAGCAGTGCGCCCTGCTCGCGATCGACTACGTCGACCTGGATGAGACGGCCGCGGCAGACACATTCTGGAAGGACACGCCGCTCGTGAGCGCGATGTCCGCCTCGCGGCGTCGCGAATTCCTGGGCACCATCCTCGACTTCTTCCGGCTCGAGTACGCGCTCCACAGCGAGAACTTTCTCGAGCACTCTCGCATGAAGGAGAACGAGCGGGACTTCCGCGAGCAACTCCGCGCGCCCTGGACGCTTGACGAGCGAGAAGACCTCCGGCCCCCGACGGTCGCCCGCCTCGAACCCCTGGCGCGTTCCGCGCACCTCGCCTCCGTCAGCGTCGGGCCCGCCAGCTCGCTCGGGAAGTTCATCAAGCAGGCGGCCAAGGAGAACGGCTTCGATCGGAGCGACTTCGGAGGGCAGCGGTACCGCGATCTCGTCCTCTCGCTGTTGGAGCGACTCGCCGACGCCGACTACCTGCACCGGCTCAAAGCGCGGAGTGAGGCCGGGGACGAGGTCGACGTCTATCGCCTGAAGGTCGACAAGATCCTCTGGAAGCTGGGCGATGGCCGGACCGTCAAGTCCGATGTCATCAAGCAGCGGAGCTTCCGCGCGACGGCGCAGCGGCCCAACGCATTCTTCGCTTCCATGTACGCCCGTGAGTTCGCGAAGACCAAGCGACTGGTCGCAGCAGATCACACGGGTCAGTTGGACGCCGAGACCCGGCTCGACCGCGAGGACCGCTTCAAGTGCGACTGGTGGCTCGACGCGGCGAAGAGAACTCGGGATGAGGCCAGGATCCGCAGCCAGGCGGTGAGCGCACTGTTCTGCTCGCCGACGATGGAGCTCGGCGTCGACATCGGCGGTCTGAGCGTCGTCCACCTTCGCAACGCCCCGCCGAACTCTGCGAACTACGCGCAGCGTGCCGGGCGAGCGGGCCGCAGCGGTCAGGGCGCCCTCGTCTTCACCTACTGCTCGAGCTTCTCGCCCCACGACAGGCACTACTTCCAGCACCAGGCCGAGATGGTCGCCGGAGAGGTCCAACCACCCAGAATCGACCTCTTCAACAGGGAACTCCTCCAATCGCACCTGCACGCGATGGCCGTCTCCGAGGTAGGGCTGCCAGGGCTCGAGTCTCAGAATGGCCGGGCGGCATCGCTCATGTCCTTGGTCGACCCCAACGGCCGCGACCTGCCGCTCTCCGAGACAACACGCGCCGGGCTGAAGCTCGGGCCGTCCGCCTTCGCCTCGGTCCTGGCAACGTTCGCGCGGGCGATCCACGACTTCGCTCACGACCTGCCGCGCCGTGGCTCGGGTTGGTTTTCGGACTCGTGGAGCCAGACTGTGCTAGAGAAGCTGCCCGATCAGCTCGACAGAGCGCTCGGACGTTGGCGGAAGCTGCATCAGTCGGCCCGCACCAGCCTCTCTCGCGCGACGCAGAGGATCGAGAGCGGTACGCTCGCGGCGTCGAGTGACGACTACAAGAAGCTGGTCAAGCTACAGAACCAGGCGACCCGCCAGCTGAATCTGCTCGTGAACGATCTGGGGAAGCGGACCTCTGATCTGTCCGAGTTCTACCCGTACCGCTACCTCGCGTCCGAGGGTTTCCTCCCAGGGTACAACTTCACGAGGCTGCCCCTGCGGATCTTCGTCCCCACGGGCGCGAGCGCCGGGGAGTACATCTCGCGTCCCCGCGCGGTCGCGCTGAGGGAGTTCGGCCCACTGAACATCATCTATCACAACGGGCGCAAGTACCGCGTCGACCAACTGGTGGTTCAGGACGCCGAGGAGGCGCTAACCGAGGCCAAGGTCAGCCTCAAGGCAGGCTACTTTCTTTCGGGCGAACAGGTGGACCTCGAGATCTGCCCGTTCACCGGCCTCAACCTTTCCGACAACGCGAACAAGGAGCCGCTCCTCGACCTTCTGGAGATGGGCGAGTCCCGCGCGACAGAGGTCGATCGCATCTCGTGCGAGGAAGAGGAAAGGGCGTCGAGGGGCTTCGAAATCGACACCTATTTCTCGGTCGACGGCTCGCTCGACCGGATCCGCGCGGCGGTGGTGAAGGTCGCGGACTCACCCTTGCTGAATCTCAGGTACATCCCGGCGGCTCGACTGGTCTATGTCAGCCGGAAGTGGAGGGCGACGCAGTTCGCCGGCTTCCCGCTTGCGCTAACCACCGGGCTTTGGCGCTCGTCGATGCCGCCCCAAGACGAGCAGACGGAGCCTCACCGAATCGTCAACTTGTGGACGTCGAATCTGGCGGACGCGCTATACATCGAGCCGGTGCAGCCCCTCGCTCTCCAGCCCGAGGGCGTGATCACGCTCCAGTATGCTCTGAAGCGGGCGATCGAGGCGGAGTTCCAGGTTGAGCCGAACGAGATCGGGGCCGTCACCATCGGTGATATCGAAGCGCCGAACATCCTGCTTTACGAGGCGGCGGAGGGCAGTCTGGGCATCCTGTCCCGCTTCGCTGACGATCCGCAGACGCTTCACGCCGTCGTCTCTCGCGCCGTGGCGATCTGCCGATTCGACGACCCGGAGTACAAGGCCCCGGCCTCGTACGACGACCTCCTCAGCTACTACAACCAGCGAGACCATCGCTCCATCAACCGCTTTTCCATCCGAGACGCACTCGAGAAGCTCAGCGCATCGCAAGTCGAGGTGCGGACCAACGCGGGTTTCCGCGACTACGACGACCACTATCGCTCGCTTCTGGAGGCTATCGATCCAACGTCCAGCACGGAGCGCAAGTTCATCGACTTCCTTTACGCCAACGGACTGCGGCTGCCAGACTCCGCCCAGAAGCGGACGCCGGGCATCTACAGCCAGCCCGACTTCTACTACGAGCCTCGCATCTGGGTGTTCTGTGACGGGTCCGTTCACGACCGGCCCGAGGTGCAAGACGCCGATCGGCGAAAGCGGGACGAGATCCGAGCCGCGGGCGACGAGGTCATCGTCTACTACTACGCCGATGATCTCGCCGAGCTGGTTTCTCGCCGCCCGGACGTGTTCCGGAGGGTCCGATGAGTCAGGCTCTCCTGCAGCCCGGCAAGCTGGTGCGGCTCCGTGGCCGCGATTGGGTCGTGCTCCCCTCCGAGTCCCCCGACCTCCTCGTCGTACGTCCCCTTGGAGGCGGCGAGGAGGAGACTACGGCGATCTTCCTGCCCTTGGCCATCGATCACGATCGGCCCGAGGACGCCAGGTTCCCCGCGCCCAGCGCCGAGGATCTCGGCGACCTCGCCACGGCCAGGTCACTCCATGACGCCGCGCGTCTGGCGTTTCGCAATGGGGCGGGCCCGTTCCGGTCCCTTGCCAAACTCTCGTTCCGACCCCGGTCGTACCAGATTGTCCCCCTCGTGATGGCGCTCCGACAGGAGATCGTGCGGCTGTTGATCGCCGACGACGTCGGCGTCGGCAAGACAGTCGAGGCTCTCCTGCTCACACGGGAGTTGATCGAGCGCCGGCGCGTGCGGCGCTTTGCGGTCGTCTGCCTGCCACACCTCTGCGACCAGTGGGAACGCGAGATCCGCGAAAAGCTTGACCTCGACCCTGTGGTGATCCGCTCCAGCACGCAGGCACGTCTTGACCGTCAGATCCAGGGCGACACGAGCGTGTACGAGTACTACCCGCACCAGATCATCTCCATCGACTACATCAAGTCGGACACCCGAAGGGATGTGTTCATCGAGCAGTGCCCGGAGCTGGTGATCGTGGACGAGGCTCACACCTGCGCCCGACCCGCGGGCGCCGCCGCCGCGCAGCAGCAGCGGTACCACCTGGTCAGCAGACTCGCCGCCAAACCCGGCCAGCACCTCGTGCTCCTCACCGCGACACCGCATAGCGGAAAGCCGGAGGAGTTCCAGTCGTTGCTGGGGCTGCTGAAGCCGGAGTTCGGATCGCTGGACATCCCGTCGTCCACGCAGGCCCAGCGGCGCGAACTCGCGAAGCACTTCGTTCAGCGCAAGCGAGCGGACGTTGAGCGGTGGCTCGGCGAGGACACCCCATTCCCCCGCCGCGAGGCCTTCGAGTGGAGTTACTCGCTCGGCGATCGATATGCGTCATTGTTCGACGAGATCCTCGACTTCGCCCGCAAGCTCGTGGCTCCCGATCCGAAGGCCCCCGGCCGACGCAAGCGTGTCCAGTACTGGACCGCGCTCGCCCTGCTCCGCGGCGTGATGTCGAGCCCCGCCGCCGGCGTCCAGATGTTGACGACGCGACTTGACAAACTGGCCGCGGCCAACCCCGGCGCGGACGAGCCTGAGACGGCGGAGAACCCCGTCGCCGACTCAGAGGAGCTCGCCACTGCCGACACTGCCCCAACCCAGCTCGTCGAGACCGGCGACTGGTCTGAGCATCAGCGCCGCCAGCTCCGCGACTTCTCGGCCCGCCTCGGGGCGCTCTCGGGCCAGGAACACGACGCGAAGCTCACCAACCTGGTCGCGGTCATCGAGGATTGGCTCGACGCGGGCATCAACCCGGTCGTGTTCTGCCGTTACATCCCGACCGCCAACTACATCGGCGAGCAGATCAAGCCTCTCCTCTCCCGAAAGTACGGAAAGCTGGACGTGCAGGTCGTCACAAGCGAGGATCCCGATGAGGTGCGCCGCGACCGGATTGCCGGGATGGCACCGGCAGCCTTGCGAGTGTTGGTGGCGACCGACTGCCTGTCGGAGGGCATCAACCTCCAGGAACTGTTCACGGGTGTGCTCCATTACGACCTGCCCTGGAACCCCAACCGCCTGGAGCAGCGAGAGGGGCGCGTCGATCGCTTCGGCCAGACCGCATCCGTCGTCAAAGCGTGTCTGCTCTACGGCGAAGACAACCCGATCGACGGGATCGTGCTGGACGTCTTGCTGCGCAAGGTCCGCGAGATCAAGCGGGCCACCGGCATCAACGTGCCGTTCCCTGAGGACTCGCAGTCCATCATCGACACCATCACCCAGGCCCTGCTGCTCAACCCCGACAGGAAGATCTCCCGCCGCAAGCAGAACGAGGCGACGCTCTTCGACTTCAGCGATTTCGGCGAGGCGGCCGAGGCAAAGCGAAACGTCACCCGGAAGGTCGACGAGGCCGCGGAGCGAGAGAAAGCCTCACGAAGCATCTTTGCCCAGAACGCGATCCAGGCGTCGGAGATCGAGCAAGATCTCAAGGCCGTCGACGAGGCGATCGGCGATCCCCGCGCGGTCGAGGAGTTCGTGACCAACGTCCTGCAGGGCGTCTTCGGCGTTCAGGTCATCAAGGACCGCACTGACCCCGGCTACACCATCGTCACGGGAAACCTGCCACCACAGCTGCAGGGCATCCTCCCGGATGGCCCGGCCGTGAGGGTGTCTTTCGCGTCCCCGCCGCCAAAGGGCTTCCGATACATCGGGCGCAACCACCGGTTCGTGGAGCAGCTCTGCCAGCTCGTCATGGCCAACACCCTCGCCCGACAGGGCAAGCGCGCGGCCCGCGCGGCGGTGGTGAGGACGCGAGAGGTGGGCGTGAAGACCACGCTCATGCTCTTCCGGTGCCGCAACGTCATCGAGCAGGCTCGCGACGGCATGCGTCAGCCACATCAGATCGTCGCCGAGGAGATGCTGATCTGGGGATGGCGTCCCGCGCAGGGCGGCCGCGAGTACCTCGGGCACGAGGAGGCTAAGTCGCTCCTCATGCGCGCGCGTCCATCGAGCGATCTCTCGCCTCAGTCCAGGGCCAACTTCCTGCAGGCCGAGCTCGAGCAGGCCGCCTCGTTCGGCCCGGAGTTCGACCGGGTCGCCGAGCAACAGTCCAAACGGCTGGTCGAGGCCCACGAGCGCTTCAGCGCCCTGATGGACAAGAACCGCTACCAGGTGGTGTATCCCGTGCTCCCGATGGACCTGCTCGGGATCTACGTGCTGCTACCGGAGGTGGCATCGTGATCTACCCCAGCATCCGCATCGAGGGGTCGATCCTCTCTCCCGACCTGATCGATCGGCTTGAGGAACTCCCCGGCCAGCGTCCCGCCGACTTCGGCCTCGACTCAGGCACGAAGGTCAAGGACGAGATCGCCCGCGCCTGGGCGGACGCGCAGGACTATTGGCGGATCTTCCACCGAAAGCTCGAAGCCCTCCGCCCGGACTCGCCGGCGACGACCGAGACCCGCAACCTCTGGATCGTCCCCCTCCTCGGCCTGCTCAAGTACGACCTGGAGTTCCAGAAGGCGGGTGCCGAGCTCAACGGCAAGACCTACGCGATCTCCCACCGCATCACCAACCGTGGCCAGACCCCTGTTCACGTCGTCGGCTACCGCGACCCTGCCGGGCTCGACCGCAAGCCCGCCAACGCCACGCTCCGCATGTCCGCGCACGCCGTCGTGCAGGAGTACCTCAACCTCTCGGAGCAGCTCTACGGCCTGGTGACCAACGGCCGCGTGCTCCGCCTCCTCCGTGACAGTTCGCGGCTCATCAAGCAGACGTACGTCGAGTTCGACCTCGACCGCATCTTTACCGACGGACTCTTCGCCGACTTTGCCGTCCTCTTCCGCCTGCTCCACGCCTCGCGCCTACCCCAGTCCACAGAGTCCGCAGCCGAGAGCATCGTCGAGCGATACCACCAGGACTCGCTCGACTCCGGGGCACGCATCCGCGAGGGGCTCTCCCGAGCCGTCGAGGAGGCGATCCGCTGCTTCGCCAACGGCTTCCTCGCGCACCCCGCCAACAACGCCCTCCGCAACCGGCTGGCCGACGGCTCCCTCAAGCCCGACGCGTTCTACAAGTCGCTCCTCCGTCTGATCTACCGCCTGCTGTTCCTGATGGTCATCGAGGAGCGGGGACTCGTCTTCCCCACGTCGGCCAAGCCGTCGCAGCGCAGCACCTACGAGCAGTACTACAGCGTCCAGCGCCTCCGCCGGCTCGCGGAGAAGCGGTACCTAGCCGACGGCCGCCACAACGACCTCTGGCTCGCTCTCGTCTCCGCGTTCCGCCTCTTCGATGCCGACGGCCCTGGCCCCAAGCTCGGCCTGAAGCCGCTCGCCGGCGACCTCTTCAGCTACGGGGCCATCGGCGAGCTCGAGTCCGCCCACCTCTCCAACGCCCACCTGCTCTCATGCCTCCGCTCGCTCGGGCTCTACACCAATCCTGTCAACGGCCAACTCATCCGGGTCAACTACGCCGCCCTCAACGTCGAGGAGTTCGGCTCCGTCTACGAGGGACTCCTCGAGTACGAGCCGTCCATCGATCTGTCCGGCACGACGCCCGTCTTCGACTTCAAGCCCGGCGACGAGCGCGCCGCCACCGGCTCGCACTACACCCCCGACGACCTCGTCCAGCCGTTGATCAAGCACTCGCTCGACCACCTCATCGCCGAACGGCTCAAGGCCAAGGACCCCGCCGCCGCACTGCTCGACCTTCGCGTCGCCGACATCGCCTGCGGCTCCGGCCACATCCTCCTTGCCGCCGCCCGCCGCATCGCCACCGAGCTCGCCATCGTCCGCACCGGCGAGGAGCAGCCCTCGCCGGCCTCGTACCGCGCCGCCATCCGCGATGTCATCCGCACCTGCATCTACGGCGTCGACCTCAACCCCCTGGCGGTCGAGCTCTGCAAGGTCGCCCTCTGGCTCGAGGCTCACAACCCCGGCGAGCCGCTCAACTTCCTCGACCACCACATCAAGTGCGGCAACGCCATCGTCGGCTTCGTGAGGCAAGAGCAGGTCGACGCCGGCGTGCCCGACGAGGCCTTCGCCAAGCTCCCCGGCGACGATCCCGACCTCGGCAAAGAGGTCCGCGCCCGCAACAAGCGCGAGCGCAAAGAGCGTGCGACGGGGCAGGCCAAGCTCGCCTTCACCCACCAGCGCCAGACCGAACTCGCGGCAGTGCTGGACCGGTGGCGGACCGTCACGTCCATGCCGGAGACCACGCCCGCAGAGATCGACGCCAAGAAGAACGCCTTCGAGTCGTTCTCGTCCTCCGGTGCCGCGTTCACGCTCCGCAACCTCGCCTCGATCCCGATCGCCCAGTTCTACATCCCGCGCACACTGGAGAACGCTGACAAGCTGATCACCGACGAGCGGTTCCGCGACTTCTGGTCAGGCCGTGTCGCCGCCCAGGGGCAGGCACCCGCGGCGGCGTTCGCACTCGCTCACCGCAAGCGGTTCTTTCACTGGTTCCTTGAGTTCCCGGAGATCATCCAGCGGGGCGGTTTCAACTGCATCTTGGGCAACCCACCATATCTCGGCGGCAATCGCATCGCCAACCGATTTGGAGTCGAGGTCGCGGAGTTTCTGAAGGCGGCATTTGAGTGCGACGGAAACAGCAACTTCGTGATCAACTTCATGCTGCGGGCGTGGACGCTGCTCCATGCTCAGGGCAATCTCGCGATGATCGCCTCCCAGTCGATTAAGGAAGGTACTAGTCGGACCGATGGGCTTCAGCGCATGCTGAGCAGTGGTGGCACAATCACGTATGCGAAACGGAATGTCCGTTGGCCCGGCCGCGCAGCCACCGACGTCGATCTGGTCGCCCTCGCGAAGGGGCCTTACACGGGACGCCGCTTGCTCGACGATCGCGAGGTCCAATCAATCAACTCAGCACTGGAGGCCGAGAGCGAATCTCCTGAACCCATCAGTCTTCCATCGCAAGAGAGTCGCTCTTACGTCGGCGTGGCCCTTCATGGCGACGGGTTCCTGTTGTCTCCTGAGGAGGCCACGATTCTGCTGGGACAAGACCAGCGATGTCAAGCCGTTGTTCGTCCCTTCTTGATCGGCGACGATCTCATCTCGTATCCAACACCGACTGCCTCGCGCTTTGCAATTGACTTCTCCGACCTGGATGAATCTGAGGCTCAGCGGTTCGAGGCTGCGTTTAGACTCATCGAGGAGCGCGTACGTCCAGAAAGAGCCAAGAACAAGAGGGCGAGTCGAGCCAAATACTGGTGGCATTTCGGAGAGAAGGCAACGGGACTGCAGAGAGTCCTCGCAACAGGGCAGCCCTACCTGGTTACAGCAAAGACGGCGAAACACCTCGCTTTCTTCAGGATTGTTGGGCGTCCATTTGTGCTCGACCAGAGCCTGACAGTTCTTGCCCTAGACGACTGGGAGTCGTTTGGCGTGGTCCAGTCACAGATTCATGAAGCGTGGGCCCGGGGGCGGAGCAGTAATCAAGGTGGTACGCCTCGATACAACGCTTCAACGGCGTTTGCAACGTTCGCCTTCCCGTGGATGGGAGCCAATGCGAGCCTGCCAGCTCTCCGCGAAGTCGCGGAGTTCCTTTACCAGCATCGCTCGATGATGATGCGTGAGATGTCGCTGGGCATTACGGACATCTACAACCTGTTCCACTCCCGCGATCCCGAAGCAGGCCTGAAGGCCCACTTCGCTGGCCGCACCGTGAAGAGCAACCGTGGTGTTTCGATCCCGTCTGAGCACCGCGAGCAGGCTCTTGCCACCACCTATGAGCAATCCCTTGCTGGACTTCTCGAACTCAGGCGCCTGCACGTCGCCCTCGACACTGTGGTCCGCGACGCGTACGGCTGGCAGTCGCTCGATCTCCAGCACGATTTCTACGAGGTTGAGACCCTCCCGGAGAACGACCGCGTCCGGTACACCATCAGCCCTGTCGCCCGCAAGGAGGTGCTCAAGCGGCTCCTCGCCCTCAATCACGAGCGTGCCAAGGCCGAGCAGGCGGCCGCAGCCCCGGCGGTGGCCAAGCCCGCGCGGGCAAAGCGTGCCTCGGCAGCGGCCCCCGTCGAAGAGATGACCGTCTTCGATCAGGCCTTCCCGAACTCGTCGGTCGACTGGGAGACGGCGGCGTGGATGCTGGCTCTGGTCCGCGCTGCCCCGCGCCGAGGCATCGCGTTCTACATGGCGTGCATGACCGCCGCGACTTCCCCGGACCTGTGTGAGCAGATCCTCGGGCAGAGCCGCAAGCAGGAGACCAAGCGGCTGATGTCCAAAGCGCCGCTGGCGAAGCTCCCAAACGGCACGCGAGTTCCGTTCGCCGCCGCACTCCGCTGGGCATCAACTACCAAGGCAATCGGTACTTCGGCCTCGATGGATGACGCCCAGCCGGGCCCCACGTTCCCTCGCGCAGTGAAGGAGCCTGAGATGCCCGCGCTCGATGCGGCGCTCGTGGCTCTGGTGATCGAGGTGGCCGAGCACGCCACCGACGCGACTCACGCTACGCAGCCTTGGCGGCAGGTGTTTGATCAGAGGAGGTTGCTGGTGGGATGACCCCGACCGCCCTCGACCTCAAGCCGTCGCGGAGTGAACCGGTCTTCTGGATCCGGCGGATCGTCATTCTTCAGCAGCTCGATCCGTTTGAGAAGGTGAACGACTTCCCGTTCAAGCGGGGCCTGAACATCGTGTTCGGCGAGGAGAAGGGATCGTGGCAGGACATCAAGGCTTCGGGTCACGGCGTCGGCAAGACGTCGCTCTGCCGGTTGATCCGCTACTGCCTTGGCGAGCCGCACTTCGGGCGTCGGCGCGTCGTCGCCGCAATCCGGCAGGACTTTCCAGCGGGTTGGGTTGGAGCGGAACTGAACGTCAATGGCCAGGCGTGGGCGGTCCTTCGGCCATTCGCCATCGGCCCTTGGTCCCGAGCGGCCCGCGATATGACGGTGGAGGATCTTGCGCTCCAGCGACAGCAGGCGGTTCCGTACAGCGACTTCGAGGCTGCACTGGCTTCGGCACTGATGGCGAGCATGCCGCGGCAGGGACAGGTGGTCCCCGGTTTGAAGCTGACCCACAGCCACCTGCTGCCGGCGTTCACGCGCGACCAGGAGTGCCGTCTGGAGTCCGTCTGGAAGTGGAGATCGGAGCGGAGCGACTCCGAGGCCCCCAGCCTGCCCCGGCCCAAGATCGATGGCAGCCGCGTCATCCGCGCCATCCTCGGCGTGCTGGACACGGAAGAACTGGCTTTGCAGGACCAACTCGATGGCATCTCCATCGAAGCCGACAAGATTCGAGGACAGATCGAAACGCGGCTCAGTGAGCCCCGCTATTGGGTCGCCAGACTCAACCAAGCGCTGCTGGACCAAGGTCTTCCGGAGATCGCACAGGATGCGGGAGAGCTGTTCACGCCAGCGAATCGTGTCTCGTCGTTCGTTGGAGGTCTCCGGGACGACTTGCGGCAGCTCGAGGGAGCGTTGGAGGCGGATAACCGCGAACTCCGAGGTCTTCTGGCACGCATCGAGCGCAGGGAGGCAGATCGGAGAGAGTGGGTTGCGCTGCAGGGTTTGCAGGCAAAGCGCGGCAATGCGGCTGCCCAGTACACACAGGACGAACGAGATGTGATGGCCAAACTGAAGGCACTGCAGTCGGGGCTCCAGACATGCAACTACGGCGGTATTCCATTCCGGGACTGCGGGCACATCGATGATCATCTGGGGCGGCTTGAGGGCTCGCGAGACGTAGCACTCCCGGTGATCGCTGAAGCTGATCAGACAGCAGCGAGGTTCGCTGCGGATATCGCTGCGATAGACCAAGAGCTGGCCGAACCGAGAGCACAAGTGCAGGCGATCGAGAAGCGGATCTCGGAACGTTCTGCCAATCAACGCTCGCTTGAACGCCGCATCGAAGCGATTGAGCGATTGAGCCGCGAGCTTGATCGATACTCTGCCTTGGTTTCCGGGACTGAGCAGGACGCCGACCTCGCGAAACTGCGGAACGAGCTAGCCCTTAAAGAGGAGAGCCGCGCCGGTGTTGCCGTTAAGGTACAAGGCGTGCGATCTCGCACGACCAAACAGTTCGACCGAGTGCGGCGTCTTTACTCAGTGGTCGTCGGGGCAGCGGTGTCACCCGACTACTCCGGTGAGATCATCGTGACCGAGGAGGAGATCGAGTTCGAGATCAGGCGGAAGGCGGCGATCGGCGGCGAGGCGGTTGAGTCGCTGGCCGTGGTGCTCGCGGACGCCTGCGGTCTGCTGGCATCGGTCGAGGGTTCCGCCAACCACCCCGGATTCGTCCTCCACGACAGCCCACGTGAGGCGGATCTGGGTTCTGCCTTGTACCACCGCTACATCTCGTTCATGCTTGATCGCCACAACGCTCTCGGAGGCGACGATCGTGCACCGTTCCAGTACATCATGACAACCACGACCCCGCCACCACCAGAGTGCGAGGGGGCGATCCGGGTGCATCTGTCGGATGACGATGACGCGCAACTGCTGTTCAAGCGTCGGCTCGGATCAATGCCGTCCGGGCTGTTGTAGCGATCGCTGGTCCGAATGCGGCAAGCCAAGCCGCGCCCACAAACGTCGTTGCTCTCGCCATGCGACCTTGGCGGTAATCTGCCGAAGCGATCGCTCGTGAATCGGATCATGGCCCCGCTCGACGGCGGGAAGGTGCAGAATCGCCTTCTGGATGTCCGGCGCGAGGTGCAGCAGGTTCATGATCTGCGTCATCCGCGGCTGCGTGACCTGGCAAAGGTGGGCGAGCTCGGAGAGATCTGCGACGACGCCCTTCCGGAGGAGCCGGTCGTACTTGATCGCCAAGGCCATCAGGCGGGCCACACGGGGCACACGGCCCGGCAGTTCGGGCTTTGGGGCCTCGGGGCCGAGGACCACGCGCTTGCGGCGGGCCTTTCGGGTGATATGGATGGTCCGAACTACGGTGGTCACGCGGCTTCCTCCAGTTGTCGGGCGCACAGGGCGGCGATCCCGCTCGCTCGGAACGTCACCGCGACGGTGGCGTTCTCCGCGTCGTACTCGATCTTCGAGAAGAGCAACTTCAACACCCGGCCCTGCTCGCGGGGCGAGAGTTGCGCCCAGACCCCGTCGAACTCTCTCAGTGCCTTGCGGGCCTCCTCACGGGTGATGGCCTTGGCTCCGATCAGGTCCAGCCGTGTCTCGACCTCGGCAAGACGGGTGCGTGCGCCGCTGACCCGCTCGTGGGCGGCGGCGAGTCGGGCGGTCGCGGCGGCGGTTCCGCTTCTGTCCGCCACCAGTTCCCGAAGCTCCTGCTCCAATCGGCCGAGCGCAGCGTGAATCGATGCCCGCTCCGTCTTGAGCGCTGTAAGTTCCTGGTCGACGTTCACCTGGGCCTCGGCGAGAATGCGGTCCAACAGCTCGCGGTCGCCGCCGAGGGTGCGGATCTCGTCGACCACGAGCTTCTCGATCTCCAGCCCGGGCAGCGACGATGCCTCGCAGGTGTGCGCCCCGTTCTTGATGGCCTCCAGGCAGCGGTAGTAGCGGTACTGCTTGTCCCTCTTGCCGTAGAAGGTGTGGATCATCGCGCAATCGCACTTCTTGCACCGCAGGAGCCCACGCAGGAGCGCCCCGTACTTGTTGCGCATCTCGATTCCACCGGTCCTGCCGTTCTCGAGGAGCTGCTGACGGACGCGCTCGAACAATGCGGGATCGACGATGGCCTCGTGCTCGCCGTCGTAGGTGTTGCCCCGGTGGACGATCTTGCCCGTCAGGAGCGGGTTGGTCAGGAGAACGTGGAGGGTGCCCGTGTTGAAGGGCTGGCCGCCGACGCTGACGCCCTTCTTGGTCACGCGGCGCTTGTTCTTCCACTCTCGGTGCCGCAGCTCGGTCACGGTCCGCTGGAGCGAGCCCTTGTCGAGGTACATCTGGAAGATCGCGCGGACCTTGGCCGCCTCGCGCGGGTTGATCACCAGGCGAGGGCTGCTGCCGGACCGATCGACGTCATAGCCCAGGATGGGCACGCCGCCCGCCCACTTGCCCCGGCGCTTCTGGGCGGCGATCTTGTCGCGGATTCTCTCGCCGATGATCTCGCGCTCGAACTGGGCGAACGAGAGCAGGATGTTGAGCGTCAGCCGCCCCATCGAGCTCGTGGTGTTGAACTGCTGTGTCACCGAGACGAACGAGACGCCTTTGCGGTCGAACGTCTCCATGATGCGGGCGAAGTCCATGAGCGAGCGGCTGAGGCGGTCCACCTTGTAGACCACGACGCAGTCGACCTTGCCCGCCTCGATGTCCTTCAGCAGCTTCTCAAGCGCCGGCCGCTCCATGCTGCCGCCGGAGAACCCGCCGTCGTCGTAGCGGTCTGGAAGGCAGATCCACCCTTCGTTCCGCTGGCTGGCGATGTACGCCTCCGCCGCTTCCCGCTGGGCGTCGAGCGAGTTGAACTCGAGTTCAAGTCCCTCCTCACTGCTCTTGCGGGTGTAGATCGCGCACCGGATTGGCCCGGGTGCTCCCCCGCCCCGATCCCGCGCTGACGGCACGTTGGCCGATTTTCCCCGCTTGGTCATCGGCCACCCCGCAATCCGAAGAAGCGGTACCCGTTGATGTGCTGGCCCGTCACCTTTTTGGCGATCACCGACAGCGTGCCATACCGCTCGCCGTCGAACTCGAAGCCTTCACCATCCCCAAGCACGATGACCCGGATCGTCCGCCCCTTGTACTGGCGGACGATCGCGGAGCCGGGCGGCGGCAGCCGGGGATCGCGGCGGTCGCGCGTGTCGAGCGATCGCACCCTGGTGCGGATCTCGCCGGGCTGCGGCGGGGAGGTGTACGAGCGAGGTGCCATCGTGCGGATCTCTGCGTCGTCGGCCAGTTCGGCCGCCCGCCGCTTGGCCCGCTCGCTCAGGTCGCCCTCCGCGTTGGCCTGGATACGCCACGCGATCTTGCGGATCAGGTAGGCGCGGTGGCGTGTGCGGCAGGCGTGGCCGTGGAGTTCCTCGTAGCGGTCCACCAAGTCGCTGGTGGTCATCCGCTGAAGCTCGCCGAGTTGTCGTTCGATCGCATCAGACATGGGGATTCCTCGTCGCATCGATCCGGAGCCCTAACCCCGGGGCCGTGCGGAGACACTGAGGTCTGCATGCTGCGGAAGTTCAAGTCGATCGGCGTCAGATTTCGCCAGGTCGCTTGGCTCCCGGGTGGAACGCGAAGCGGGGGAGCGTTCCGCATGGATGGCCCGTGCGAGGCCGAGCGCGAGGATGCTCGCGACTTCGGCGTCGCGCTCCGCGGGCGTCATGGTCTCTGGGTTCTGGGTTCGCATCGGGGGCTCCATCCAGCCGGTGCAGCAATCGCTCCGGTAGTGGTTCCCTATGCAGCCGTCGCGCTATCTGCCCGCTTGTGAACCGGCGGGTCGTTGTCGGCGGACCGACCCGAGCGCGTCGCGGTACAGACGTGATTTCATCTGTCGCGCTCTCGCGGGCACGAACCCCTCTTAACCCGGGCACCCGGCGACGAGAGACGCGGAGAGACTTTGGGCCAAAGTCGCGCCCGTGAGGCCAGAGTGGGCAGGAGCCGGTTATGGACACGCCGAGCGGCAGAGATCTGGCCCACGAGGGGTGGCTCTCGCGATCCCTTCGGAACGCGGGCCAAAACGCGAAAACGCCGCCGAGGTCTCTCGGCGGCGTTCCCTGAAAACCAAAGGGCCGGCTGCTTTCGCAACCGGCCCGGCAATAGCGGGGCCAGGATTTGAACCTGGGACCTTCGGGTTATGAGCCCGACGAGCTACCGGGCTGCTCCACCCCGCAATCAGGGTGAATAGGTTAGGCGCGGATGCCTGCCCGGTCAACACGCGAGCGTGTTCGTGGCACGCTTCCGTCGATCACGCGGCGTTTGTGGCTTCTCGCGCTCGTCCGACGCCATCACAATCTCTTCAACGCATGCGCCACGAGTCGGTACAGCGGGCCATGGCCGAAGCAAACACGCCCTCGCCCGTCACCAAACAATCGCTCCTCGACCGCGTCGTGCCCGCGCTCAGGGCCGACGATCGCGTCCTTGCGGTCTGGCTTGGAGGCTCCGACGCGACGGGTCGCGCTGACGAACTCTCCGACGTCGACCTCTGCATCATCAGCGAGGACAAGGCCGCCGCGTCGCTGCGGCCGTTCATCGAGGCCACCGTCGCGTCGGTCGCGCCCATCCGTGTCAAGTTCGACCTGCCCGAGCCGACCTGGCACGGCTTCCCCCAGTCCTTCTACCAACTCGAGAACGCGTCCGAGTATCTCATGGTCGACTGGATCATCGTCGAGCGCAGCCAGCACAACCCGTGGATGGAAGTCGAACGCCACGGCGTGCCCCGCGTGCTCTTCGACAAAGCGGGCGTCATCCGGGAGGCCCACGTCGACCACGCCGCATTGCGAACCGCCGCGGAGAAGAAGATCGCCGAGCTGCGGCTGAAGTTCCCGCTCTTCCGCCACCTGCCGATCAAGATGGCTCAGCGCGGGCTTCCGGTCGACGCCTTGCACTTTTACAACGCCCTTGTGCTCCGCCCTCTGATCGACTTGCTGAGGGCGATCCACTGTCCCGACCGGTACGACTTCGGCCCCCGCTATCTCAAGAGCGATCTGCCCCGCCAGTACGACGACCTGTGCCGCCTGTCGCTGGTGCGTTCGATCCACGATTATGAGTGGATGGTCGAACTGGCCAGCCGCCTCTTTGACGCGGCCCTTCGCGAGCACGACGCCCGGTCGAAGTAGCCTCGGCCCGCTCAAACGCGTGTCCCGGACCGCTACGATCGGGCGCACATGAGCGACACGATCAACGTCCTTCTCATCGGCGGCGGCGGACGCGAGCACGCGCTCGCCATCAAGCTGCGCCAGTCCAAACGCCTCGGTGAGCTCTGGATCACCCACCCTGAGAACGCCGGCCTCGCCAAGCTCGGCAAGCCCGTCGACGTGCCCGTCAGCATCCGCGAGATCTACCGCCTCCAGCAGTTCTGCGACAAGAACAACATCGGTCTGGTCGTCATCGGCCCCGAGGACCCACTCGCCGAGGGCTATGCCGACAAGCTGGCCGCCCCCGGACGCCTGGTCTTCGGCCCCACCGCCGAAGCCGCCAAGCTCGAATCCGACAAAGCCTGGGCCAAGCAGCTCATGAAGTCGTCGTCGATCCCGACTGGCGACGCCCGCATCTTCACCGACGCCCGCGCGGCCAAGGACTACCTCGCGTCGCGCGAGCACCCGCCCGCGCTCGAGGGCAAGGCGCAGAAGATCGCCGGCAAGGCCGCCGCCGAGCTGCCCCCGGTCATCAAGGCCGCCGGCCTCGCCAAGGGCAAGGGCGTCATCGTGCCCGCCACCTTCAAGGAAGCCAACGAGGCGATCGACCGCATCATGGTCGCGAAAGAGTTTGGCGAGGCCGGCGCCCGCGTCGTCATCGAAGAGCGACTGGAAGGCCCGGAAGTCTCCGTCCTCGCGATCGTGGACGGGCACAACATCCTCGTGCTCCCGCCCTGCCAGGACCACAAGCGCCTGCTCGACGGCGATAAAGGTCCCAACACCGGGGGCATGGGCGCGTACTGCCCGGCCCCGATCATCGACGACGCCACGCTCGCGATCGTCGAACGCGACGTCTTGGTCGCGACGCTCGACGCCCTGCGCCGTGAGGGCATCGAGTACAAGGGCGTGCTCTACGCCGGCATCATGCTCACCGCCGCCGGGCCCAAGGTCCTCGAGTTCAACTGCCGCTTCGGCGACCCCGAGTGTCAGCCGCTGATGGCACGCCTCAACAGTGACATCATCGAATTGCTCTGCGCCGCCTGCACCGGAACGCTCGACAAGATTGACGTGGAGTGGGACGAGCGTCCCGCCTGCTGCGTCGTCATGGCCGCCCGCGGCTATCCGGACAAACCCAAGAAGGGCGCCGTCATCGAAGGCCTCGACGCCGCCGCCAAGGTCAAGGACACGTCCGTGACCATCGCCGGTGCCACCCGCACCAAGGACGGCACCGTGGCCGTCAGCGGCGGGCGCGTGCTGGGCGTCACTTCTCTCGGCGACACGATCGCCGACGCACGCGCCCGCGCGTACGAGGCGTGCGACAAGATCACGTTCGAGGGTGCCCAGTTCCGCCGCGACATTGCCGCCAGATCAACCTGAAGTTGCATGGGATCAAACGGATCGGTCGCCGGTTGCCAAGCGGCCTGGCTTGCCGGCGGGAACGGGAGGGCTACTTCTTGGTCATCTCTCGCAGCGCGGCCAGAAACTCCCTTGGCCGCTCGGCTGGTATCACTCGACGCACCCGATCGATCGTGATCTGAATCGCCGGGGTGGACGGGCTGCCCTCGGTACGGGACGGGATCACGTCCGGCAGCAATTCCGCCGTTCCCAAGACCGCGTCGCCCTGACCCAGCAGCGACACTCGAACGGGTTCTTCGCTCGACGGTTCGCGTGCGCTGCCCGGCGGCATGACTCGGACGATCGCCGCGGGAACTTCGGTCAGCAATCGCAGCAGCCCGCGCGCCGTGACTTCGGAAGAGCCGAACCCGCCCCCGGCGTCGCGCGACAACGTCACCTCGCCGGCACCGGTCGCGATCCGAGCTTTCGAAACATCGGCCGCGGGGAACGCGAAACACACCTTGGGCAGGTAAAACGACTCATCGTCGGACACACCCGTCAGTAACGATGTCTGCACCACTCCGACCGACGGACCCCAGACGGGCTTTCCGGTCTCCGCGTCCACACCCGTCACGCGAATCAGGCTCATCCGAGCGTCCACCTCCGCCCCGAGTTCGATCCGTTGCTCCACACGCTTGCGTTCGAGGGTCTCAGCGCCCAGCACCAGCACGCGGCCCGGCTTTGAGAACACCTCCGCGGGCCCTCCATCGTCAAGCCATCGATCCACGCCGACATTCGCCAGCCATAGCGACACGCCCTGAGCAGAGGCGGGATCCGCTCGGAGCTGCAGCGGCCGAGTCATCAACCATCCCGTGCCGGAACGCTGCAACTCCACCGCATGCGTGTCACGGCTCACCGTCATCGAGCTGGTGCGTTCGGGGGTCCACGCCAGGGCCGTCTTGCTCTTCCATTCCGCGAGGGCCGCGGGCTTCACCAACGCGCCCAGATCCTGCGACGTGACCGCGACACGAACCGCGGTTCCATCCTCCAAGACCTTCGCGACCCTTCCGCGGCCACCCAGAAACTCCGGGTCAATCGCGAGGGTCGCGAGCGTCCCGTTGCCCCCGCCCAAGCTCACCATGAACGCTCGCGCCATCGATCGGTTCTCGTCCGGGCCGCTGGACGCACGCAGCTCCGACAGAAGCCGCAGAAACCCCTGGACGCGCGACGCATCGACGACGGATCGGATCTCGGACCTGCCCTGCTTGAGCAGCCAAAGCCCCTCCATCGGCCCGCGCTCGAAGGCACTGGTTTCACCCTCGGGGCTGGTGATCCGGACCGAGGTCAGTTCCGCCGCGGAGAACCCTTCCAGCAGCGCGGGACCAGCGACAACCTCGACCGCCCGAGGCGTGGTCCACCACACCAGCAGCCCCAGCACACCGCAGATCACGATCCAGATCAACGCGCTCGCTCGCGACATGATCAGAGTGTACGAACTCCCCGGAACCATCACGGAGCGTTCTGGTCCATCGCCGCGGTCGCGTCCGGCGTGTCTCGCTCATCCCTCCAAGAATCCCGCCGATGGCAAAGCGTCGCCCCGTGGTTGGGATCACCACCGATATCTCCGAAGCGAACAACCGCGTCAAGCTCGACGTGAGCCTCGCCTACGCCCAGTGCGTCGCTCGTGCCGGGGGCACGCCCGTGATGTTGGCGCCGATCATTCAGGAGATCCCCCACCAGCTCGCTCTTTGCGATGGCTTCGTCTTCACGGGCGGTGACGACCCTCGCACAGAAGCGTTCGGCGTCCCCAGCCACCCCAGGATCACGCCGTTGCACCCGCTGCGGCAGAGCTACGAGCTGGCGCTTCTCACCGCCCTTGAGACCCGGCCGCAGGCTCCTGTCTTGGGGATCTGCCTGGGCATGCAGCTCATGTGCCTGAACGCCGGCGGCCGCCTGAATCAGTTCATGCCCGAGTCCGTCCCGACTCACGAACGACACTGGGATGCGGACCACCCCATCGCTCCCGCGAACGCGAGCACCAAACTCCGACTTCCCGCCGGGGTTGTCCACAGCAAGCACAAGCAGGCGATCATCGACACCGGCGCGCTGGTGTCCATCGCCAGCAGTGACGACGGGATCATCGAGGCCGCCGCACATCCGGCGCGGAACTTCTATGTAGGCGTTCAGTGGCACCCTGAGCGCACCCATTCCCAGGAACTCGGTCAGGCCATCTTCGATCAGTTGCTTGCCGCGTGCGGCTGAATCCCTCTCGCGAGCGCGGAGACGCTCGAGGATTCGGAGACACTCGGTTTAGACCCCTTCGGGCTTGTCGGCGCTCGCACCGCGGTACCTCGGCGGAATCGAAGGCAGCGGGAACACCCATCGCACCATCGTCGTTCCCGCGCTGGGCACGGCCTTCCCGTCCACGGATACCGAGACCGGAGCCTCGGCCGCATCCGTGTCCAGGAATCCGAGCACGATCACGCATGGCTGGGTGAACCATCGACCCAGATCCATCGCGTGCGTCGCCTCTCGACGGATGATGCCCGCCGACATACCGTTGGTGTTCTTGACGTCCTCGGGAATTCCGAACTGGGTGAAGAAGCTCGCGGCCGTCATCGCGGTCTTGATATCTCGAAAGCTCCGGGAGTCTCCGCCCGCGGGAAGGCCGAATCCCGATTGCGTCAGAGGCACGAGATTCGAGAGATACAAGTCGCCGCTGTTCTTGATCGCCGGCTGATCGGAGAGCAGCGTGAGGTCCAAAGGAGCGTTCGCGGCCCAATCCTGGGGCAATTTCCAGATCCAAACCTGCGAGATCAGCCTCGCTCGCATATCCGCCCCGACCGGCTGCTGCGTCTGCACATACGCGATGGTCACGTCCTTGAGCGATCCCGGAAGCTCGTGCACCAGCGCGCCGAATAGCTTCGAGCCCTCCGCCTTGATCCCCTCCTCGTGAAACGGCCGGGGCATCTTCCATCGCGGCGAGCCCGCCCAATCCAGCTGAGCCTGCTTCACCGTCGAACGCGAGGGGAAGTCCAGTCGAACCGGGTCACGGGCGTCGACGCGGTACTCACGGGCATCAAGGAAGCCGCCGCGCTGATTCGAACCGACGGGGTCCCAGGGGGAGAGAACGCCGCCCAGTTCCCGTCGGATCCCCGCCGTCTGGACCGCACCCTCCGAATCCGGAGCGACCACGGAAACCGTGCCGTCGCGTGGCAGCATCACGCTCATCCAAGTCCGCGCCCGCTGCACCCGCTGCCCGTAGACATGGTCCAGGACGGTCAGGTGGGTCGCCTCGAACTTCGCGGGCCGGAACCACGAGGCCGTGCCGAATGCGATGCCCGTGAACGCGATCGAGATCGCCACGAAGGCCAGCCAGGCGAGCCGCTGCGCGTTCCGCTGCTTCAACGCCGCGTACCCCACCGGTCCTGCGATCAGCCAGTAAACCACAAACAGCAGCAGGCCCAGGAGCAGACCCGCGCTCGCCGTGCCACGCTTGGAGATCTGACCGGAGATCAAGCGATCGACGTACGCCTCGTTCTGGCTCCGCGGCACCACCTCTTTGGGGTCGGGATTCAGGATCCCGCGCCGCCCCAGCACCCGATGCCAGAACACGTCGGCGTCCAGCGACCCTCCCTGGCTGAGCACGCGCGACGAGAAGTCGATTCCGACCAGCGTCACCGCACCCACGCCGACGAGCCGCCGCGCGACCACGCAGTCGCCCTTCGGCCCGAGCAGGATCTTCTGCGCCTCGTTGGGCGCCGCGTCGTCCCGGACCTCGAAGGTGTGCACGACGCCCGAACGCGGGAGCGTGACATCGGGGGATCGAACCAGCAGGGCACGGTACTCCGAGAGATCCACACCCTCGCGGCGCGTGATGTTCACCGCGGGCAGGATGTCGAGGATCTCGTTGGTCGCCGGATTCGTCCAGGCCTGTCCCGTCGGCGGCAGGACCACCACCAGGTGCCCGCCGCGCTGCACCCATTCCTTGAGGGCCCGGGTCCGCTCGCCGCGCAGCTGACTGACGTCGGACTCCGCTCCCCCGGGGGTGTCGCCCCAGAACACCACCTCGAACGGGCCCCAGCCCATCCAGCGGTCGGGCATTCCCCGGACCGTGAGCCCCGATGCGCTGTCGGTCACCTCGTGCCCCAGCGCCGGCCAAGCCTGACCGCCGCCGGCCATGGTCGCGTACTGCCTCAGCCCCATCTCGTTGGTGCCGACGATCCCGAACACGGCCTTGGCAGGGTCCTGGATCCGCCCCGTGCTTGTCACCAGCTTGCGGGCCAGAAGACGCCCCGGCCTCACCCCGACTGCGCTGGCATCGTCTCCGATCGGCTCGTTCACCTGGACCAACACCGGCTTGCCCAGGTCAAACCAGAACGGCAATCGGACATAGAACCAGGCATCCTGGGCCACGCCCGGGTTGAGCGTGAGCACCCGTGAGTACGCGGGCTGGTCCGAATCCGCGTCCTCGATCGTGATCCCGACCAGCACCTCACGCTGCTTTGAGGCGGAGTCCGTCAGCTTCAGCCGGATGCCGCACCAATCCCCGGCCCGGGCGATGTTTCCGACCCCGAACTCACCAATATCGATCCGGACCTCGTCCGGTATGGTGTTCTGGGCGTTCCCTTGCTCCAGCCCGAGAAACGCGGCTGCGACAGCACCCAGGATCCATGCCCACAGCTTGCCCGCCCGCGAAGGCATCACCCACCCCGATCCGATCTGTTGCGTCCGTGCACCCATGCCTGTCATTCTAAAGACCCGCCGCCCACCATGCGCCGCTCGAGGGACAACGGTTCGCGCGTTTCGCGTCATCCTGTCGTCTGAGACCAAAGTCGCCAACGTCCTCATCCGATTCTCGTGTCCATGGCCGAGACTCTGGGCAACTCGTGGCTGGTGGTCGTCGCCCTCTCCTTGGCGGGCGTGCTCGCCGTGCTCTACACCATGGCCTCGGTGATCCGCAACCAGAGCTACATCCATGACCTGCAGGTCAACGTCGCCCGACTCCGCTCGGAGTACTTCGCCCGGATGAAGGCCCTGCAGGACGCAGCCCAGAGCGGCGTCGTGGAGCTGTCTCCCGCGGAAACCCGGCCGCAGGCCAAGGTGCACCACGCTCCGGCCGCTCCCAAGGCCGCTGCCAAACCCGCCGAGCACAAGCACTAGAGCTTCTTCAACTCATCGATGAACATTGCGTGGCTCCGCGTGCCCATGCGCAGGCACTCCAGCTCAAACTTCTCATTGGGCGAGTGGACGCGGTCGTCCTCCAACCCGAAGCCCATGAAGATCGTTTCGACACCGAGCTTGCTCTTAAGCGAGCCCGCGACCGGGATCGAGCCGCCGCTCTTGATCAGCTCGGCCTTTCGTCCCGTCGCCCGGTCGATCGCCCGCACCGCGGCCGACAGCTCCTTCGAATCGGTCCGCACCGTCGCCGGGTGACCGCCGTGGTGGTCGATCAGCTCCCAGCGGCAACCCGGCGGCGTGCGCTCCTGGCACCACTTGAAGAACGCCTCGGTGACCTGCACCGGGTCCTGATCCGCCACCAGCCGGAAGCTCACCTTCGCGCTGGCGTACGCGGGGATGACGGTCTTGGCACCCTTGCCGGTGTAGCCACCGACGATGCCGTTGATCTCCGCGGTCGGCCGCGCCCACTCGCGCTCGGTCGCGCTGAAGCCGGTCTCGCCGACGTTCGCCTCGGGCCCAAGCCCGATCTTGCTCAGGCTCTCCGCGGCGTCGATATTGAGTTTCTTCCACGCGTCGCGCTCGCCTTGGGTGAGCGGCCGCACCCGGTCGTAGAAGCCTGGGATCGTGACCTTGCGGTCCTTGTCCCAGAGCTGCGCCAGCACCTTGGTCAGTTCGCTGATCGGGTTGGGGCAACGCCCGCCCCACAGGCCCGAATGCAGATCCTGGTTCGCCGCATGCAGCACGATCTCGGTGTACGCGAGCCCGCGCACGCCGTAGGTGATCGCCGGCCGCCCGCGATCGAGCATGCCGGTGTCGGAGATCAGGCAGACGCTGCACTTGGAAAGCTCGGCCTTGTTCGCATCGAGGAACGCGTCGAGGTTCACGCTGCCGGATTCCTCTTCACCCTCGAGCAGCACCGTCATCTTCACGCCGCCCGCCGCCAGGCCGCTGATCTCCTTCCACGCCCGCATCGCGGAGAGGAACATCATCACCTGCCCCTTGTCGTCCACCGCACCTCGGGCCACGATCCGCGGCCCGGGCCCGCCCGACGTGCCGGTCTCGATCAGCTTCGGCTCGAACGGCGGCGACTCCCACAGGTCCAGCGGGTCCACCGGCTGGACGTCGTAGTGGCCGTAGAACAGAACATGCGGCCCCTGGTACGACGCGTCGCCCGGCGTGTGCGCCAACACGATCGGGTGCCCCGGGCTCGCCTGAGTCCCGGTCTCGCGGAGCGCCGAGGCAAAACCACTCGCCGCCAGATGGTCCGAAGCCCACTGCGCCGCCCGACGGCAGTGCGACCGGTAGGCCGGATCGGTGCTGATGCTCGGGATCCGCAGCCAGTCCATCAGCTCCTGGATCTGCTGCTTCTCCTGCGACTCCAAACGGCTGAGAACCTGGTCAACGTTCAAGCCCATGGTCATTCCTCGCAAAGATGAACACGCCGCGATCACCAAGTCGCGTCCATGCGAGGATAGTAAGTTGAGATCGCCAGAACGGCGGGCAGCCCTTCGGAAGCCTGCGGCTACCAGCCCACGCGGGCCCGGTCCTGCAGGACCTTGATCTGAGCCTCGATGTCCGCCATCGGTAGATCGGCCCCCAGCTTCGATCGGTGCCGGTCGAGCTGATACCGCATGTTCCCGCCGATGTGCCGGTTGAAGTACCGCATGTTCCAGATCTGGGCGTTGCCGATCGAATCACCGATCAGGAGCTTGCGGCCGTCGGGGCTCCACTCCACCGTGTTCACCTCGTAGCCGCCGAATCGCTCGATGGTCATCATCACCGGTTCGTTGGCGTGCTCGCGGTTCCACATCTTGACGGTGCCGTCGACGCTCGCGGTCACGAAGATCATCGGTTCACGGAGGCGGATGGCCACGTCGGTGACCAGCGCGCCGTGCCCCAGGAACGTCTGCTTGCGCTGCATCGTCTGCACGTCCCACAGCTCGGTGTTGCGGTTCCATCCACTGACCAGAACTTCCTTGGAATCCGGCATGAACTCGAACGACCACGGCTGCGGGTTGATCGTCTCGGGCCGCAGCGTCCCGAGGAGCTTGCGTTCCGGCCAGGACCACAGCCGCAGGGCCCGGTCACGATCGCTGGTGGCGAGGAGCTTTCCGTCGGGCGAGAACCGCGCCGCGAGGGACTCCTGGCGCTCCGCGGCCTCGATCCGCCCGATCTCGGTGAAATCCGGCAGTTTCAAGATGCGGTGGCTCGCGTCCGTGGCGGGCAGCAACACCACCGAGTTGTCGGGCGCGAACGCGATCGACCGGGGCGAGTACGCGCGGATGCTATTGAGAACGAGCATCGGCTCCGGGTTGACGCTCTGGGTGTCAAAGACGAACGCCTGATTCGACTCACCAGCGACGACGAGATACCGCGACTCGTTGTCGAACCGCAGGGCACGCACCTTGCCGCTCCCGGCTCGCATGGTGCGTTCGACCTTCTGGGTCTCCGGGTTCCACAGACGGACCGTCGCGCTCGCATCCCCGGTGGCGATCCAGCGGCTGTCGGGGCTCCACACCGCCATCGTCCGACCTGTATGCCCGGCGAGCAGCTTCGTGGCGGGCTCAAAGTCGGTGTTCCAGCCGCGAATGGAGTTTGTCACTCCGGCCCAGATCTCCTCGGCGTTGTTCGAGAAGAACATGTTCACGCCGCTGGCCGGCAGCGACAGCCGACGCAGCAGAGTCTGGGTCCGCCACTGCCACACGTTGATGGTCCACCAGCCGGCGACGAACAGCCGCTCGTTGTCGGGGGCGAACAAAATGCCGCGGGGCGTGCCGTTGGGCGAGTCGAGTTTGGCGAGCTGTTCACCCGTGCGGGTGTCCCACACGAGAACAAGCCGGTCGAGCGCTCCGGTGCCCACGCGCTGGCCGTCCGCGCTGAAGGTGATGGCGGAGACATCGGTCGTGTGCCCGCGCAGCACGCGGAGCGGAGAGCCGTCCGGGCTCCACAGGCGGACGGCGCCGTCGCGGTGCCCGGTGGCGAACATCGTCCCATCGTCGGAAGCCCCAACCGTGATGATCGCCGACTCGACTCCAGCGAGCTCCCTCACTTCTTTCCCGGTATCCCCGGACACGATCCACAGCCGACCGTCTCGCGTGCCCACCACAAGCGTGCTCGCATTGCCCGCGAAGACGACGCTGGTGATCACCTGGCCCTCGATCGATACCTGCGCGATGGTCGAACCGCTGTCGGCATCGAGGAAATACACCTCGCGATCATCCACCACGAGCCCGATCGTCTTGCCATCCGGCGACAACGCCAGCGATCGCACCTTGGCCGACGCGGTCGGGATGCTCCGCTCGACCCGCTGCCCGCGCACATCCACCACGGTCACGATCGCCTGATCCAGACTCGCGGCCACCGCTCGCGTGCCGTCGCGCGATGCCACCACGTACGAGATCGTTCCGGGGTGCGCCTCAAACGAGCCGAGGCACGGCTCGTGCATGTACAACTCCCACAACGCAAAGAACGTGTGCCGAGAGTTGGGATTCCGCAGGTGCGCGGGCCAAATCAAGTCCTCCGCGGCCTGCAGATTTCCGCCCAACCCCAGCAGCCGCCCCCGCTCTACGTTCGCCCGCGCCAGCTGCTCCGCCAGAGTCGCCGCGCTGTCGTTGGCCCGCTTGCGCTCGGTTTCGGCGACTTTCAGGTTTGCCAGCGCCTCGGTCTTCGCCGCCTGCTCGGTCATGGCGAACCGCGAGGCCCGCACCGCCTGGATCGCCGAGAACACGCCCAGCGAGGCCACCACCAGGAATCCGAACACCGCCGTCGTCACCACCCCGCGGTACCGCTTGAGCTGCTTGCGCAGCACGTACATCGCCGAGTCCCGCCGCGCCGCGATCGGCTGGCCCGACAGATACCGCGCGATGTCGTCGCCCATCTCGCTCGCGGATTGGTACCGGCGTGCCCGGTCCTTCTCAAGCGCCTTGGCGACGATCATCTCGACGTCGCCGCGGAACACCCGATCGATCGTGCTGAGCTTGGTCGGCTCTTCGTCGCGGATGATCCGGGCCGCCTCCGGCAGCGATCGACTCGAAAGGTCGTAGGGCAGCTTGCCCGCGAGCAGCTCGTACAGGATCACGCCAAGGGCGTACACGTCCGAACGCGTGTCCACCGCGTTCGGATCGCCGCTCACCTGCTCGGGCGACATATACGGCAGCGTCCCGATCAACTGCCCCACCGCCGTGTGCTCGCTGGTGAGCTGCAAGTCATTCGTGGTCGTGCGAGCCACGCCGAAGTCCAGAATCTTGGGCCGTCCCGTCTCGTCCACCAGGATGTTCGCCGGCTTGAGATCTCGGTGAATCACGCCGTTGCGGTGGGCGTGCTGCATCGCGTCGCACACCCGCTCGAGCAGCACGAGCTTCTCCCGGGTGCCCATGTTGTGCTTGGCCGCGTACGCCAGCAAGGGCTCGCCTTTTACGAGCTCCATCGCGATGTACGGGTGCGTCAGCCCGCCCGCCTCGTACGTCCCGGCCTCAAAGATCTGGGCGATGCCGGGGTGGTGCAGACGGCCGAGCAGCTCGGCCTCGTGCTCGAAGCGCCGCAGGACACGCTGCGCCGCGGCCGAGTTGGGATCGGCCATCACCCGCCGCATCACTTTCAGCGCCACCGTCCGCTTGGGCCGCTCCTGCTGCGCGACGTACACCACACCCATCCCGCCCGCGCCGAGCTGGCCCCGCACCTGGAAGTTCCCGATCTTCCGGTCGGCCGGCAGCAAAGGCTCGGCGTCCGACAGCTGCTGCGCACCGAGCTGTGTCAGAAGTCCTTTGCCCGGGGCGACTTTGGAATCGAGGAAGCTCGCCTCACCGGAATGGTGCGCAAGCAGCTCACGCAGCTCAGCCAGCAGAGCCGCGTCGCCTCCGCACTCTCGCTCAAGAAACGCGTCACGCTCCGCGGTCGGCAGGTCCGCCGCCCGCAGGAACAGCTCCTCCACGCGTTGCGAAGGGACCGCGCTCACGAGTCTTCGTCCGCCCCGCTCCCCGCCACCTTGCGCTTCAGCCATGCCTTGGCGAACGTCCAATCGTTCTTGACCGTCGCCGGCGAGATCCCCAAAGCATCGGCCGTCTCCTCGATCGACAGCCCCGCGAAGTACCGGAGCATCACCACGTCGTACTTCCTTCGGTCCTGGGCTTCCAGCGATTTGAGCGCCTCATCGAGCGCCAGCATCTCCTCGGCCGGGGGCTCGCTGGCCAGGGCGGGGGCCAACTGCGCCACCTCCATGTCGATCCGCTTCGCCTCCCCGCCGTGCTTCACGCGCGAGCGATGCCGCGCCCGCTCGACCAGAATCCGGCGCATCGCCAACGCCGCGGCGCCGAAGAAGTGCCCACGCCCGTTCCAGCGCACTTCGTGATCGCCGAGCAGCCGCAGATACGCCTCGTGCACCAGCGCCGTCGGCTGCAGCGTCATGCCGGCGCCGCCGACGCGTTCCCGCGCCATCCGCGCCGCGGCCAGCCGCCGCAGTTCCTCGTACACCAACGGCAGGAGATCCCGCGCTGCCTGCGAGTCACCTTGCGCCGCGGCCACCAGCAGTTGCGTGACCTGCGCCACCCCCGCCGGCGGCGGAGTCATCGGATTGACGGACCCGGGTTCGGAAGCCATGTCTTTCCCCTGCACGATAAACGCCGCGAACCTCTCTCGCGGCGAACAACCGTTGGCTTGCCTTCCCCGTCAGTGTATCGGGAAGTGCAATGCGTCGGTTCTCCGTCCGCTTGTATCTTTCCTATGTCTCCACCTTGTAGCGACATTTCGACCTGCAAGCCGCAGGAGTCGCGGGCAGTTCTCGGAACCACCCCCGAGGATCACGAGGTTATCGTGCCGTCGCGGCTTGGTAGCCGCGCCCCTCCAGCAAACCCCAGAACCGGCGTCGCGCGGCCTTGTGACCCAGGTACCGCCGAGCCTGCGTCATCGGGGCAGCGGCCCAACGCGCCATGGCTCCAGTCGCCCTCCACCGTGCATAGCCATCAGCGATCACACCCGCCAGCGTCTCGTGCCACAGCTTGGCGATCGCATCGGGCGTGTGCTCCAGGGCCCTTCGCCGCCCATTCTCCACCATCGCGCGATACAAGCCCGGCTCCCTCGCCAGACGCTGCATCGCCGCGAGCGCCTCGGACGCGTTGTTCACCTCGAAGTAGTCAAGATCAGTCTTGCGTTCATCGCGGTACCCCGCCTCCGGCCCGACAAACGCGACGCATCCGGCCTGCCACGCATTGACCAGCTTCAGCGCCGGCTTGATCGAGCGGAAGTACTCGCTGCCGCCCCGTACCGCGAGCACGGCGTCGGTCTGGCTCCAATCACGACCTGCGTCGCCGATGCGACTCTGCCTGAGCGGATGAACGACAAATCGCACCCCGATGGCGGCGAGTGCGGCCCCGAACTCCGGCGTGCGAAACTCGGGCGCGATGTTCTCGATCTCGCCGTGGAAGACGATGTTCTCGAAGCGGTCGCCCCGGCGGTCATCGCGAGGCCGGAGCGACAGCTGCGGCCAGTGCGGCGCAAAGTGAACACCCGGCCCATCAACCGACGTTCGATTCTGCACGATCACTTCGTCGCAGTACGCGGGCCTGGCACGGTCCATGCGGCAGCACAGGACGTAGCTCCGCCACGAGAGCATCCGTTTCCCCGCGCGGGCCGCGTCGTCGTATGTGAGCACGCACAACGCACCGGGCACGAGACGCTTCGAGAGTCGCACGTCGAGGCCTCGACGCTTGAGCTGGATGTACGTGTTGATGATCCACGCCGTTTCGCCGTCCCACTGCCGCCAGTACACCGACGCCGGCGGCGGCTCGGCGCCATCGAAGAGCGGCAGCCACGGCTTCTGCCGACGCTCGTCGAGCATGACGAAGTAGACCGGTTCCGACAATGGAGCAAGAGGCGTCTCGGCGCTCATCAGCCGCATCATCTCGTGTGCATCGGGCGTGCGCATGGCGTCGGTCCGGTGCAAACACTCATTCGATCGGCGCGGGAGCCGGGATCGCCTCGCTCGAATCAGGGTCACGAAGCTCCAGATCGATCTCGCCCGACCCATCCTGCTTCACGCCGATCATGCGGCGGCGCACCAAGTCGAGCACCGCGAGGAACAGCCCGATCATCTCGCTCCGCTTGCGTCCGGTCAGCAGCGTGCGGAAAGACAATCGCTTTTCGCCCAGAGCAATCTCATCACTCTTGAGCCGCTCGACGATGTCCGCCGCGTGCAGCTCGATCGGCGTGTCGTCGTAGACGACCTGGTGATCGCCCAGACGCTCGAAGTTCACGGTTGCGACGATCCGCTTGAACGCGTCGAGCAGGTCGGTCAGCTCCAGATCCTCGACATCGAGCGCCGCGACCTCGTCCGCGATCGCATCGGCATCGGTCGACACGATCTCTGGTTCCGCCGCGCCACCGACCGCGAAGCGCGACTGCCAGTGCGTGCCGCGCGTCTCGAGCGCGGCGGCCGCATCGCGGTACTGCTTGTACGCCAGCAACTGCCGCACCAAGTCCGCCCGCGGATCGTCACCGCTCGGCGCCTCGCCCGACTCCGTCGCTTCGCCGGGCGTCCGCGCCAGCCAGCGGCTCTTCACTTCCATCAGCGTCGCCGCCATCACCAGAAACTCGCCCGCGACGTCGATGTCGATCAGCGAGCCGTCGGCGTCGAGGCTGTTCAGGAACGCGATGTACTGGTCCGCGATCGTCGAGATCGGGATGTCGTTCACATCCACTTCGTTCTTGCGGATCAGAAAGAGCAGCAGATCCAGCGGCCCCTCAAAGGCCTCCAGCCGCACGCGATAGTCTTCGGTCAGCATCCATGCCTCCGCAACGCGTGACGGGGCTCCGCCGCACGCGGGAACAGTGTACGCGATCCCGCCCTCAAGCACCTCGCTCCTTGGTCCCCCGTCGCACTACCCTTCCTCGATGTCCCGCACGAAAGGCCCTACTCCCGCCGACGCCGCCAAGCCGTCGCACCCCGCCGCCGCCATCCTTCCCGAGGCCAAGCCCGCCACGCGCCCCGCCGCCAAACCCCGCGTCACCCTCCCCAAGGACGCTCCCGCGCTCGCGAAGAAAATCCTCCGCGGCGAGGCCCAAGCCCTCGTCACCCTCGCCGATTCCCTCGGCGATCCCTTCGAGGAAGCCTGCCGCCTCATCGTCGCCTGCGCCGAATCCGGCGGCACCGTCCTCGTCACCGGCCTGGGCAAGTCCGGCCTCGTCGGCGCCAAGATCAGCGCCACACTTGCCTCCCTCGGCATCCCCAGCCACGCCGTCCATCCCTCCGAAGCCGCCCACGGCGACCTCGGCCGCTTCCGAAAGACCGACACCGTCGTCTGCATCTCCGCCAGCGGCGAGACCACCGAGGTCGTCAACGTCGCCTCCATCCTCCGCCAAGACGGCCTGCCCATCATCAGCATCACCGCCCGCACGGTGCCCCAGGGCGCGACCAAACCGTCGAGCCTCGAAGCCCTCGCCACCGTCGCGCTGGGCCTCAATCTCGAACACGAAGCCGGCGAGCCCGACTTCGCCGCGCCGACCTCTTCCACGACCGCGACCATGGCCCTCGGCGACGCCCTCGCCATCGTCGCCGCCAAGGCCCGCGACTTCACCGACGCCGACTTCAAGCGTCGCCACCCCGGCGGCACGCTGGGCGACTTGCTCCGCCCCATCACCGAAGTCCTCCGCTTCAAGCTCGGCAAGGACCTCCCCCGCATCACCGACGACCGCTCCGTCGCCGCCGCGCTCGAAGAGGCCGCCAAGTGGGGCCGCCGTCCCGGCGCGATCATCCTCTGCGACGCGAAGACCGGCCGCCTCAGCGGCATCTTCACCGACGCCGATCTCCGCCGGCTCATCCTCCGCGATCCCGCCGAGCTGCACAACCCGATCGCCGCGGTGATGACCAAGAACCCGCGTTACCTGCAGGATTCGGCGCTCGTCCGCGACGCCGTGAAGCTCGTGCGCGAGCACCGCGCCGACGAGATCCCGGTCGTGAACGCCGCGGGCGAGCCCGTGGGCGTCCTCGACGTGCAGGATCTCATCACCATGCGCTTGGTGCAGGACTGATCGCTTTCCGGCTTCGGTGGCACAGGCGTCCCGCCTGTGCACGCGCAGCAACTCACGACGCCCGCAGACGCCGAGGCTGACGAGTCCGCGAGGAAGCCTCGGATGGACCGGAGCAGCCGCGAGCGTTCACTCCGCGACCGCACCACTGCGCCCAACACGATCCGCGACTTCGTCGCCAAGCCTCCTCAGCCTCGGCGTCCTCCAGCAACCGCTACCCTTGCGTCGCTCGTTCATTTCTTCAAGCGATTTGCTTTCCTCATGACCACCAGCAGGCCCACCGCATCCAATCTTCTCTTCCGCACCGGCAGCACCCGAGGCGTCGGCCTCTTCGCCGCCATTCTGGTCGCGGTCGTGACCATCGCGGGCCTGTGGTACATCTCCTCGTCCGCGCCCAAAGCCAAGCCTGTCACCAAGCCAACCGACGCCAACGTCGGCGCCGCGCCCAAGCCCGACGACGATCTCTCCGGCGATCAGATCTCTCTCCAGCTCGTCGACCGCGACAACCCCGGCCGCCTCGCCGCGGAACTCAAACTCCCGTACGTGCAGCCGCTGGCCGCGAAGCGCTACGCCGTCGAATCACCCTCGGGCTGGGTCTATCCCCGCGACGGCCGCGTCGTGCACATCCGCGCCGACAAGGGCGACCTCTTCCTCCCCAACCGTCAGCAGCTCCCCGAGCGTGGCGAGTTCAAGGGCAACGTCATCGTCCGCCTCTTCCCCGGCCCCGCCGGCCGCCCCATTGACCCCGACAAGGAAACGCCGCTCCTCATCGCCCGCACCGACACCATCGCCTTCGACGGCGCGATCGGCGAGCTGCAGGTCCCCGGCCGCATCACCATCGACGGCAGCGGCGTCGCCTACGCGGGCAGCAGCCTCCGCATCCTCTTCAACGACCCCGAGCAACGCATCGAGCTCCTGACCGCGGAGCAGAGCGAGTACCTCCGAATCGATCCCAAGGCCGCCCGCACGCCGCCGTCGTTGTTCGCGTCGCGCGACACCGCCGCGAACCCGTCTACGAAGACTTCACCCAACGCGACCTCACCCACTCCCGCATCCACCGCCCCCACCGCCAACACCCCCAGCGGCACACGGCCAGGCGCAGCTTCTCCCGCCACGGTGTCCGCCAACGCCCGCGAGCAGCTCTACCGCATCCGCGTCGAAGAAGCTGTCCGCGTCGTCCAAGCCGCCCGCACCATCGACGCCGCCGCCGGCGAGATCTACACCCGCCAATCCGGCTCGTCCTCCGTCGCGAGCAGCGCAGGCAACACGACTCCTCTGCCCACGCACTCCACCACCCGCAACGCAAGCACGACCTCCGCCATCACCCCCGTCGCCTTCCAATCCCCGTCTTCCCCTGCTCCCCTCCTCCCCTCCTCCCCTGCTCCCCTTTCCTCCTCCGACTCCCCCGTCACCATCACCTGGCTCGGCCGCCTCGAGCTGCGTCCGATCGCCGCGAGCCCGACGACGCCCGCCCCCGAAGTCCTCGTCAACAACGATCTCGCCGCCGTCTTCTACGGCGCGGCCAACGCCCCCGCCCGCGTCGTTGACGCCAAGGCCGAGCTCTCCGCCAGCGGCGACACGATCACCTATCTCGACACCCGCCGCGAGGCCCGCATCTGGAGCGACCCCACCTCCAAGGCCGCGCTCGGCTCGGTGCTCACCGCCAAAGGCCGCGGCCGCGTCCTCGCCACCGCCGCGTCGATGAACCTCGCCACCGGCATCGCCACCTTCACCGGCGCGGGCCAGATGGAGAACACCGACAGCGAATCCGCCACGCCGCTGCCAGCACGCGACGCCGAGCCGCGCGCGGTCGCATCCGCCGCCTCGCGCTCCATCGCGTGGAAGGACTCCGCCCTCCTCCGCTTCAAGCCGGACAACCGCCCCGGAAGCAGCGGCGATCCCAGCGTGCTCGAGTTCGCGTCCTTCAAGGGCAGCGTCACCGCCTCCGGCGGCGGCTCGTCCATCACCGCCGACGCGGTCGAGGCCTCGTTCGTCCAAGCTCCGGGCGCGGAGCAGCCCTCGCTCAGCATCGTCACCCTCACCGGCCGCGCCAAGGGCAACGACAGCAAGGGCGGCACGCTCGCCGCCGATCGCGTCGAGGTCCGCTTCTCCCCGCCGCTCTCGGGTTCCAAGTCCAACGAAGCCGTCGCTCAAGGCCTCATCGCCCGCGGCAACGTCATCGCCTCGTCCAAAGGCTCCACGCTCCACACCGACGCGCTCGACGCCGCGCTGAGCACCGACGCCACCCCCGACGCGAATCTCGGCGTGACCATCGCCCACGCCAAAGGCGCCGTCCGCTTCAGCCGCGCCGACGGCACCCGTGCCGAGAGCGACGAGCTCATCGCCGACGTCCCCAATCAACAGGCCCAGCTCGCCGGCCCCGTCGTCGTCCTCGCCAAGGGCGACTCCGCCGTCACCGGCGAACGCATGCGGCTCGACGGCACCACCGGCCGCCTCGAAGTCGTCGGCCCCGGCGTCTTCCAACACGAGGGCAAGACCAAGGACGGCGAGCCGCGTCTGGCCTCCGCCCGCTGGACCGGCCCCGACGCGAACATGACCTTCGAAGACTCCACCGGCATCCTCGAAGCCACCAGCCCCAACGGCCGCACCGTCGCCGAAGCCATGCCCGACGCCCGCACCATCGACAAGCTCGAAGCCGCGTTCGTCCGCGTGCTGCTGACGCCGTCGCCGGCCGACGCACCCGCGAAGGACCGCGAGGTTCTCTCAGTGGTCGCCACCGCCGCACCCACCCTGAGCGAATCCAACAACACGGCCACAACCGCTCCCGCCCCCACCCCCGCGACCACCCCCGCCGTCGTCAAGGTCGAGTCCCGCCGCTATGCCGCCGCGATCACCGATCTCAGTGAAGGCGACAAGAAACCCGCGCTGGAACGCCTCCTCTATCTCGAATCCACCCGCGTCGAAGCCGACAACGCCAAGGGCACGGTCCACGTCCCCGCGCCCGGCAAACTCTTCGTGCTCGCGGGCAAGGACGCGAAGGCCGCGGACGCCGCGGGCCGGACCGCCGCCGACCGCTCCGCCGCGCTCGCCGCCGATCTGTCGGCCACCACGACTCCGGACTCGGCCCGCCTTGACCGCTCCCGCTCGCTCTTCCACTGGAACGGCACGATGACGATGACGCGGGCCAACGTGGGGGCCGCCACAGGATCCAGCGACGATCACTCCATGGTGATGGAGGGCAATGTCAAGCTCACCAGCGAGCGCGAGTCCGACAAGACCCTTACCCAGCTCGACTGCGACAAGCTCAGCGCCTGGCTGACGCCGACGGCGACTTCCTCCACCCCGAACCCCACCGACGCCTCTCCCACCGACCTTCGCGGCGAGCTCTCCCGCGCCCTCGCCGAGGGCACCGCCCGCCTCAAGAGCGGCACCAAAACGCTCCTGGGCGACCTCATCGACTACGACCCCGCCAACGGCACCGCCATGGCCGGCAGCCGCGACAACTCCACCGTCACCCTCATCGACGACGCCTCCGCCTCCCCCGTCACCGCCCGCGGCATCCTCTGGGACATGAAGCGCGGCCGGGTCGAGGTGAAGAACGTGTCGACGGTGGTGGCTCCGCGCTGACCCGGGAAAGTGGAGCAGGGGAGCAGGGGGGCAGTGGAGCAGGGGGAAAGGCATGCGGCAACGCACGCGGCGTGCGGGTTTGGAAAACGGAGTGAGGCAGCGACCGCACCACGCGCCCGCTGTCGCCGCCGACACTTCACTCGCAGCGCCACCGCCGCGCGAACCGGGGCCTCACGAAACAGGTACGCTCTCGTCATGTCCCGCCGCTCCCGCCTCCGCACCTTCGCCGCCCGCGCGAGCCTGACGATGCTGGTCGCGCTGATGGTCGTGTGGGGCGCGAGCGCGTGGGTGGGGATTCACTGGCATTTCGCGCCCCGCTACATGGTGTCGATCGCGGACGGGGCGTGCTGGTTTGAGCGCGATGATGGCGGATTCGTCGCCGCAGAGCACGTCGTCTGGGTGCTCCCTTTGGAATCACGACGCTGGTGTTTCGAGTTCTATCGAGAGTCCGGATCGGGGTTCTGGCTCAGGTCTATCCCGCTCTGGGCCTTCGCCGCCCCGCTCGCGATGGCCACCGCGCTGCTCTGGCGCTCCGAGCTCGCCGCCCGCCGCCGCAAACATCCCGAGCTTTGCCCCCGCTGCGGCTACAACAACGCCGCCACCCCCACCGGCGCGCCGTGCCCGGAGTGCGGCACCCCCACCTCCTCGACCACCGCCGCACCGATCGACGCCGCACCTCCGACCGCGTGATCCGCCATGCCCAAGGCCCGCTCCAGAACACTCCTCGTCCTCGCGATCGCGTGCACCGCATTGACGGTGGTGTTGGTCGCGGCGTGGGGCGTGAGTATCTGGGGCAACGTGGGAGTTTTCAGCGGCTATCAAGCCCGGTCCCCATCCAGAGGATTCATGCTCCTTCAAGGCGTTGCGTCCGTATCCGCCCAGGACATATCCCCACATGCGAACGAACCGTGGCGAACGCGGTGGTTCTCATACCCAGCCGCTCCGAACCTCATCTGGCTCCCTTCCATGGCGAGTGATCACAGGTCGTGGTCGGTCACTCTGCCGCTTTGGATTCCGACCGGCCTCGCCTTCGCTGCAACCATCACCGCGTGGCACTTTGAACTCCGCTCCCGCCGCCGCGCCCGCGCCGGGCTGTGCCCGACCTGCCGCTACGACCTCGCCGCCGCCCCCGTCGGTGCACCGTGCCCGGAGTGCGGCAGGCCCACCTCCACTGAGTCCGCAACGCCCGCCCCGTGATCGGCTCATACCGCCGGCGGCGACGCGACCGAGGGCGGACCCGATGCCCGCACCGTCCATCGGCGGATCGCCGCGAAGAGCACCCATCCGCGCACGCTCGACAGCGCGGTGCCGAATGTCCATGCCATCGCGGCGAGGATCGTGGCCGGGACATCGCGGGCCCCGAGCCACATCGCCAGCGCGGCCATCAACCACGCGCCCTGCGCGGCCGTCGCGAGAACGCTCAGGATCCGGAACCACAGACCGCCCAAACCGGGAATCGCGTCCATCGTCCGCACCAAGAGGACGCCAGCGAAGATCGAACCGAACGACCACAAGAACACCGCAACCGTGATCATGGAGCGGGTCAGATCGGCGACCTCACCAACGCCCGCCTGCGGATTCAGTATCTGTATCCCTAAAGCAACCGCCAAGACGATCGCACCGACTCCGCACCCAAACAACGCGAGCTGCGCGAAGCGACCAGCCGCACCGCGACGGAGCGTCCAAGCGACAGCCCCTGTCGCGCCCATCACCGCAGTCCAAACACCCAGGCAGAGGAAATACACGAAGTCTTCCGCCTGAAGCCTCTCGGGTGAATCCGGATCTCCCGAGGTGAGCACTGCCAGCATCACCAGAACGGCAAGCACGAGCCCCGCTTCGACCGCCGCCTGCACCGCGACCCATCGTCTGGTCCCCACCGGCGACGGCATCACCCCCGCAGCCCTCTCCGCCCAGATCCGCGAGCGCTCGATCGGCGCGCCGCACTCCGGGCACGCCGCGGCGCTTCCCACGCCCTTGAGCGAGTAGCCGCAGACGCAGCAACGCAGTTCATCGTTCGGGTTCGCCATCCTCGCCAACCTCCAGGGCGTCGCCGCCGCCACCATGTGTACCACAACTGCCGCCGCGACCGGAGTACGGCTCCCCCACCCGCCCGGTCGGCGCCCCAATCGCGAAAGCAGCGGCGCGGAGTGAATAAAACGCGGAGGCCGCGGAGGAAGCAGAGACGTGCGGAAAGGGGGCAATGGGATTGAACCCAATCTCCTCTCCGCGCACCTCTGCGTTGTCCGCGCCCTCCGCGTTCGCCTGCTCTCCTTGATCTCTGCCCCCTCTACCCAGCTGCCCCCCTGCTCCCCTGCCCCACTTCCCCGCTCACACGCACACCACCCCGTTGTACGCCACTACGAACAACTGGAAATCCTCATCGTCCACGATGTTGTTCCCGTCCATGTCGCCCGGGCAGCCCGGGGTCATCGACGGGTCGTCGCAGTCCAGCACGTTGTACCCCGCGGCGAAGATCTGGAAATCCTCGTCGTCGACCACGCCGTCGAAGTTGAAATCGCCGGCGCAGGCGTTGGGCGGGATGATCGACGGGCCGAAGTTCTTGCCGGTCGAAGACGTCAGCGTGTTGCCGGTCACGGCCTGGCCGTTGATCGTGACGCCGAGGAAGCCGCCCCAGGTGACGCGGGTGTCATCGACCTTGGCGGTCGATGTGCCCGCGGCGACCAGCGTCGTGCGCGTGCCGCTCGAGGCGAGGCTCGAGAGCCCCAGCGTGAAGGGCGTGCCGAAGGTGAACGGCACGGCGAGGACGATCTCGTCGCGGACGATGCGGAACTCGTCGGCGAGCGGCTGGTCGGCGACGAGCTCCCAGTTGCCGTACTGCTGCGTAGTGACCAGCGGGTCGGACTCGCCGGGGCTGAAGCCGGGCTGCTGCGCGAGCGGGGCGCTGTTGAGGTACGCTGCGACGCGCAGGGCGGCACGGGCGTTGGCGCCCTGCGCCGTGAGAAACGCCTGCACCGAGACGCCGAAGCGCACCACTCCGTTCTCGCCGGTGTGGGCGGGATTGGTGATGGTGAGCGTCTCGCTCCAGCCGCCGTCGATCGCGGCGCCCGCGCCGATTGCAGCACTCGGGAACGTGGCGGCGGTTTCGACGAGCGTGTAGCCCAGGGCCGACGTGCCGAAGCCCGACGCCGCAACGCCCGGAGCGATTGCTTGAACCGTCCGGTGCGTCAGTGAATCGCCCGCGAAGACGAACTCCTTGTATGTCGATATCGGGCCGAAGAACGCGTTCGACAGATCCACACCAGGCCACGCGAACGTGCCCGCGCTCGCCGTCGTCGCGCCGGCCTGGATGTACCCGCCGGGCGCGACCAGGGTCGCCTGCGAAACTCCCGCGGCCGCACCGAGCGCGAGGACGCCACAACCAAGAACCGCCGCAACGCAATCGATCTTCATGAGTCTCTCCGTCCGCCGTCCCCGGCCGCGAGCATTTCGCCCGCGTGCCCACGGGACCATTGTCACGGCCCGCAAGGCCGTTTCAATCCCGGACACACGCCAATCGGCGGCGCGGGAGTGGTGCTATTGGAAGCGGAAAACCAAGGCTGCGCCTGCAGAGAACATGGAGACCACGTCCCCCAAAGAAAAAGGGGAGCCGCAGCACGCAGCTCCCCGTGAAAACACTCTTCAGTCCTCTCCGCGAAACTCCGCGATCTCCGCAGCCTCCGCGTTCGCTTCAGTCTGCTGCCTTGACCCCCTGCCCCACTGCTCCCCTGCTCCCCTGCTCCCCTTCTCTTACGCCGACGTCCGATCGATGATGTTGTACGCCTCGCGCTCGCCGCGGCCGCGGACCGGATAGTCCTTGCGAAGCGGGTGCGCCGGGTACGTCTCCCACGTCAGGATGCGACGCAGGTCCGGGTGGTTCTTGAAGCGGATGCCGAACATGTCGAAGACCTCGCGCTCGGTCCATTCCGCGCCGGCCCACAGGTCGCAGACGCTGTCCACGTAGAGGGCCGGATCCTCCTCGATGCCGTCGGTCGGGATCGATGGGTTGAGGTACACCTTCACGAAGAAGCGCAGATCCGTCGCGTAGGCGATCAGGTTGTACACCACGGCGAAGCGCCCGGGCTGGGGCGTCGGATAGTTCAGATAGTCGATGCCGATCACGTCCGACAGGAAGTCGTAGCCGCAGTCGTTCTTGAGGAACGCCATCACCTCGTGCAGGTCGGCGGGCTCGACGACCAGCGTCGCCTGGCCGCGGAACTCGGTGGCGCGGAACTTCTTGCCGGCGAAGCGGGCCTTGACCTGAGCAAACGTCGGGTGATCGAGGGTGGGAGCGGTCAACATGCGGGGGATTCCTTCCGAACAGACGTCGTCTGAGCCCTCAAGATTAGCCCACTACGCCCCCATCCGCGGCCCGCGGCAGACGGGAACGCGGGCCTCCATCGCAGCCGCGATCACCGGCTCGAGCCACGCCGCATCCACCCCCATCGGCAGGTCGTTCGCGGCGTACACCGCATCAATCCCAGCCGCAGCGTGGGAGACCACCTCTGCCGCACGCAGCAGAAAGTCCCGAGCAAAGCGGTTCGAGTCCGGCGCGAGCAACGCGACCGGATCGAACAGCACACCCACATCTTCCTGCGATCGGATCAGGTTCAACACACCGGGGATGTCCGAGACCAGTGTCCCCAGCCGCGGCCAGAGCACCAGCCGCTCGCTCGAAATCGCGGCCGTGCGCTTCGCCGCCGCGAGCCCCTCCGCGAGCGCCGCTTTGCCCGCCTCGCCCCAGCGCGCAAACGACGCCGCGATGTCCTCCGGATCGGCAGCATCCGCACGCGGCACCATCACCACGCGCGCAACTTGCGCGCGTGCGTGCGCCGCTCGCTCAGCGCCAACGGCTCGCGACGGACTCGTCACGCTCGATCCGCGACCACCCGAAGCGCTCGCCGCGAACTCCGCCAGCGTCCGCGGCTCGAAACGAGCCCATGCGGCCGCTCCCGAGTCTCTCGCTTCCAAGGAGGATTCCCCGCCCCCACCGCTTGTGGTGTGCCGCACGACGAACCGGCCGGATTGTGGATGGAATTCCAGGTCGCTCACGCTCAAGCCTAGCGGCCAAATCCAGCACAGATCTTTCAAAGCCCGGCGCGCGCGAGCGCCGACGATGAAGCCTGTCGCGCGGGCCCCACCGCCGCGCGACGCAGGGCGGAGCCCTCCCTCATCCTTGTCCTTGTCGGTGTGTTCCGATCGCCCGTGGCAAGCGCTTTGCGTTGCCGCGGCCCATCGCCCGATCTTCTGGAGAGCGCTCATGGTCGCCACGATGCCCGTCGTTCCCTCCCTCTTCAGCGACGAACCCATCCTCCGCTCCGGCGGCGTGCCCGCCGACGATCGGCCCGCGATCGCCGCAGAGGACATGTCCGCGCTCACCGTCCCTCAACTGGTAGAGCAGATCATCCAGATCAACAAGACCGCCAGCGCGGCCTACCTCCACCAGTTCGCCCGCACCGAACTCCGCCACTACCTCGAGCACCTGCTCAACTCTCAGCGCCCCCGCGGCCGCGACGCCGTCTGGGTCCGCCGCGAAGCCGGCGCCGGCATCCTCACCGCCGATCCGCTTGAGTAACACCAAGCACGCCGCACCGACAACGCATCTCTGGTAGAGCCTCTCGCGTCAGCGAGAGGTTTTTCATTTGGAGGTAAGCGACATCGCTCTGCGCACGACTCCATGAGCGAGCCGGGGCGTCCCCGCCCCGGCGCCGACGCATCCCTCAATCTGATCGCCCCTTCCTCGTCCATCTCATCCACCGGGGCGAGGACGCCCCGGCTCGCTGCTCACCTCTCGCCCGATCCAGATACGATTGCCAGCAACGAGCCCGCTTCTCGACCACCAACCACCAACGAGTTCTCCCCTCTTCCCCTGTTCTCCTCTTCCCCTGTTCTCCTCTTCTCCTGCTCTCCTCTTCCCCTCTTCACGCTCTCCCTCCTTCCCACGGAATCCACCCATGAAGGGCGTCATCCTCGCCGGCGGCACGGGCTCTCGCCTGCTCCCCCTCACACTCGTCACCAACAAGCACCTTCTCCCGGTCTTCGACCAGCCGATGATCCACTACCCCATCCGCTGCCTGCTCATGGCCGGCATCGATGAGGTCCTTGTCGTCACCGGCGGCGAGCACGCCGGCGACTTCCTCCGACTCCTCAAGAACGGCAAGCATCTCGGCATCCGCCACCTCGAATACGCCTATCAGGAAGGCAGCGGCGGCATCGCCGACGCCCTCAAGCTCGCCCAAGACTTCGCCGACGGCGAGAAGATCTGCGTCATCCTCGGCGACAACATCATTGAAAAGAACGTCAAGCCCGCCGCCGCCGCGTTCCGCGAGCAGAAGGCCGGCGCCAAGATCCTCCTCAAGCGCGTCCCCGACCCCCACCGCTTCGGCGTCGCTCAGCTCGAAGGCGACCGCATCACCCGCATCATCGAGAAGCCCAAGCAGCCCCCCAGCGACCTCGCCGTCACCGGCATCTACTTCTACGACAACGAGGTCTTCGACATCTGCCAGACGCTCAAACCCTCCGCCCGCGGCGAGCTCGAGATCACCGACGTGAACAACGAGTACCTCCGCCGCGGCACGCTCACCCACGACATCCTCGACGGCTGGTGGACCGACGCCGGCACCTTCGAAAGCCTCTTCCGCGCCAGCACGCTCGTCCACCAGACCGGCGCGAATCACTAAGGCGTTTCACCACGGAGAACGCGGAGAACGCCGAGAAGAAGAAGAAGAAGAAGAAGAAGAAGAAGAAAAGTTCCCCTCCGTGACTCCCTCCGCGTTCTCTGCGTCCTCCGCGGTGAACCGCCTTTCCCGAGCGATCAATGCCCGAGATCCTGCCAATCCCGACCTCGAACCTCTCCCCGCTCGACGCGTGGGAGCACGCCCGCGAGCGCGGCGAACCGGCACTGCTACCCATCAACCTCCACTCCGACGACCGCGGCTGGTCCATCATGAACCAGCTCCAGGGCGTCATGGACAGCCAGGGACAGATCAACATCTCGCTCCAGCACCCCGGCGTCATCAAGGCCTGGCACCGCCACAGGCTGCAAACCGATTTCTGGATCTGCGTGCGGGGCGATCTCAAGGTCGGCGTCCACCGCACCGAAGACGATAAAGCCTGGGCCGCCGTCATCGGCGAGCACCGCCCCGCGCTCGTCATCATCCCGCCCTCGCTCTGGCACGGCGCGGCCACCGTCGGTGCCGAACCCGCCAGCCTCCTCTACTACGTCACCCACGCGTACAACCCCAAGCAACCCGACGAAGAACGCCGCGCGTTCAACATCCCGCCGTGGTTCCCCTGGAGCGTGCAGTTCCGATGAACGCGTGGCGACAAGGCCGCATCGCCATCCTCGGCGCCGACGGCATGCTCGGCCGCCAGTGGCAGCTCTGGTTCGGCGCCTCCGACTCCCCCTCCCCGAGGGAGGGGGCGGGGGGTGGGTTGAAGGGCAACGAACAACACCGCAACGCTCCAGCTGCGAGCCGCGTCCACTGCTTCACCTACCCCGCGATCGACTTCGAGCGCGACGACACACTCCAACGCGTCCTCGACAACGATCCCCGCATCGTCATCAACTGCGCCGCGTACACCAACGTCGATCAAGCCGAGTCCGAGCCCGACAAGGCCGACCGCATCAACGCCGCCGCCGTCGGCACGCTCGCCCGCCTCTGCCGCGAACGCGGGGTCACGCTCGTCCACTACAGCACCGACTACGTCTTCGACGGCCAAGGCACCGCCCCCTACGCGGTCGACGCTCCGACGAATCCCGCGAACATCTACGGCCGCAGCAAACTCCGCGGCGAGCAACTCCTTCAATCCTCCGGCTGCGACCACCTGCTCATCCGCACCAGCTGGCTTTACGCACCCTGGGCCAAGAACTTCGTCCGCACCATCGCCGCAGCATCCAAGGCAAAGCCGGAACTCCACGTCGTCCACGACCAGCGCGGCCGCCCCACCTCTACCGCCTCGCTCGTTGACATCACCGCCCGCCTGCTCGACCGCGGCCTCCGCGGCACATTCCACGCGACAGACGACGGCGAATGCACATGGTTCGACTTCGCCACCGCGATCGCGGCATTCGCGAACCCGGCCTGCCGCGTCAGACCCTGCACCACCGCCGAGTTTCCTCGCCCCGCCCCTCGACCCGCGTACAGCGTCCTCGATCTCAGCAAGACCATCGCCGCCATCGGCCCGCTCCGCTCATGGCGTGAAGCGCTCCAAGATGTGCTACCGAACCTCGATCCTCTCTAGCTCAGTGCGTGACAGCTTCCATCGCGTGCTTGGCACGTCCTCGCGATAGAATCGCCCATGTTCGAGCGACTCATCGTGACCGGCGGCTGCGGCTTCATCGGCTCGAACTTCATCCGATTCCTGCGCCAGCACCGCCCCTCCATCGCCATCACCAACATCGACTGTCTTTCGTACTCCGGCAATCTCGAAAACCTCGCCGGTCTCGAAGGTGATGCCAGGTACCGCTTCATCAAGGCCGACATCGGCGACGCTGGCACGATGAAGTCCGCGCTCGCCGGCGCCGACGCGATTGTCCATTTCGCCGCCGAGTCGCACGTCGACCGCTCCCTGATGGACAGCCGCCCCTTCGTTCAGACCAACGTCCTGGGAACGCAAACACTCCTCGATGCTGCTCGCCACGCCAGGCTCAAACGCTTCGTGCACGTCAGCACCGACGAGGTCTACGGCAGCCTTCCCCTCGATCGCCCCGAGTTCCGCTTCACCGAGGACTCGCCCATCCGGCCCAGCAGCCCCTACGCCGCCAGCAAGGCCGCAAGCGATCTGCTCGTCCACGCCTTCCACCACACGTTCGGTCTCGACGCCGTCATCACCCGCTGCTCCAACAACTTCGGTCCTTACCAGTTTCCCGAAAAGGTCATCCCGCTCTTCGTCACCAACCTGCTCGAAGGGAAACAAGTCCCGCTCTACGGCGACGGCCTCAACGTCCGCGACTGGATCCACGTCGACGATCACTGCGAGGCCATCCTCGCTGTCCTTGAGCGCGGCCGCGCCGGACAGGTCTACAACATCGGCGCCGACAACGAGCACTCCAACCTCGACCTCACCCACTCGCTGCTCCGCCTCATGAACCGCGGCCCGGAGTTCATCCGCCACGTCGAGGACCGCCCCGGCCACGACCGCCGTTACGCTATCGACTCTTCCAAGATCGCCGCTGAGCTCGGCTGGCGAGCGAGCCGCTCCGCCTGGCCCGCCGCGCTCGAGGCAACGGTCGCCTGGTACACGTCCAACGCCACCTGGTGGCGACACATCCGCTCGGGCGAGTACCGCAGCTTTTACGACACCCTCTACGCCAATCGCCCCGCCGCGATGGCCTGAACGCAAGGGGGTCCGAGCCGAAGAAGCCCTGTTCTCGGCCCGCCCGCTCCATTTTCGCGTCACGCAACCACCTTCTGAACAACGAGTTATCCTGTCCGCCGAGATTTCTGGCGGGGTTTCTCAATCGCCTCTGGCCTGTCTGCCCCGCTTTGTCGCACTGCACAGGGCGCAAGGGGAAAGTGCGCTGCGGCTTTCGCCGCTCAGGAGCCAGTCGCCCGTTTCTTCATCCCGATGCGTCTCAGCCCGCCGCCCTTGCCGGCGGTCGGCTGCTTACCCCCGTGCGCGGGAGCAGCGCACTTTCCCCTGCGGCTCGTGTCCGGATGTTCCGGCGCGGGCCGCTTTTCAGTTGACGTGTCCTCCACTTTGGGGGGCGGGGCCCTCCAGGCCCCGCGATCCGTCTCGGGTACCATTGCTCGACCGGTTCGGCGACCGAGCAGCGCGGGCTCGGGCGTCAACGCCGAGAACGCACGGCTTGGCTCCAAGCAACCAGGCCGCATCACCCGATGCGTTGCCCCAGACCTCGATACCCGCGGCTCGCCGTTCTATTCCATCAATCCCGCATGCAGATGCCAGACTCCCCACGCTTGCTCACCGAGCTCGCACCCCTGCTCGCCGCGCCGCAGGTCCTGGTCGAGATCGGCTGCGGCCCCCACAAGAGTCCCAACGCGATCGGCATCGATGTTCTCCCGCTCCCGGGAGTCGATGTCGTTTGCGACGTGAACCAAGGGCTGCCGTTCCTGCCCGACTCCAGCGTCGATCGCATGGAAGCCGTCCATGTCTTCGAGCACCTCTCCGATCTCGAGACCGTGTTGCGGGAAGTCGCGCGCGTGCTCAAGCCCACCGGCGAATGCCACATCCGCGTGCCCTACTTCGCCAACCCGCACTACTACAGCGACTACACACACAAGACGCCTTGGGGTCTCTACACGCTGGGGTACTTCTGCCAGGAGGTCTGGCCGTACCGGAGGCGCGTGCCGAACTTCTACAACAACGTGCGGGTGCGGGTGATCTCGCAGAAGCTGGTCTTTTCCTCGATGTTCCTGCTGCCAAAGCTTCTGAAGAAAGCGGTGCAGGCCGCGGTCAACCTGCATCCATGGACGCAGGAGTTGTACGAGGAGTTGCTCTGCTGGCACGTTCCCGCGAGCGAGATGAAGATCGTCCTGGGGCGGTGACGACGAGTGAGGGCGATATCCCAGCGATTCAGATCGGACGAAAGGGTCGAGCCCTCCGATCGGAGCGACTCCTGAAGCGTGGGTCCGGCTCGCGCTCTTCCCGCCAGCACGTGAGGAGCTGGCGAACACTCGATCGATCAAGACCACCCTCTCGTCGCCGCGGATGCGAGAGAAGTATCCATGCCAGGAGAGATTTTCTCCCGAGACGACGAGGATCGGAGAATCCTCAATCGATCGTGCGCACAAACTGATTCGCATCGCTCTTGATCGCGCCAATGAAGAACCGCCCGGTCTTCTCGAAGAAGGTGTCCGTGATGCTGTAAGACACGAACTCGGCGTGTCCGTCAGAGAACACATAGTTGCCGCCCGCGACGCCGTGATTGTCCACCTTCCCGAACGTACCGGGCTTCGGGGACTGCGCGGCCTTGTACCCCTTGAGTGGGTCGGCGGTGTTGTTGTTGTTTCCGTACCACGCGTAGGTGCCCATGTCGGCACCGTTGGACTCATCGCCCCAAATAGGAACCGCGACCAACTGGTCTGATGCGTCGGTCTTCAGGCCAACGATGTACAGGTAACTGATGTTGCCCGAGTAGACGTCCGCCAGATTCCTCGGAGCCTTCGGTTGCACCGAGAAGACCGTCGTGCCGTTTGCGGACCCCGTGTACGCGGGACAGTTCGAGTCGCTCGCGTTATCCGAACCCTTGTGCACCGGATAGAAACGGTCTTCACGATCCGACGGGCACGGAAGAATCGCCAGGTTATCGAGGTATTTGGCGAGCAGCGGCGAGGTCTTGGCGTCGCGATAGAAGAACCGCTTCGGATCATTCTTCAGGAACGGGTTGCCGTAGCCATTGGGCCGACCGTCCGGATTGTCGGCGGTGTCGAGTTGCTGGAAGGTGTTGAATAGACCGGCCACACCACCGTACAGCTGCTGTTGGTTGATCCGAGTGGCTCGGGAGATCGAGCTCTCCGCGGCACCGGAACCCGCGACTGGCATCACGGGGTACCACGACCTGAAGTCGTTGCCGTAAAACGCCATCACTGTTCCCATCGAACGCACGTTCGCAAGGCACTTCACATTTCGCGCGGATTCGCGGGCCTTTCCCAGCGCCGGCAACAGAATCCCAATCAAGAGAGCGATGATCGCGATCACCACGAGCAGCTCGATCAACGTGAAGCCGCGGCCACGCGCGAGCTGCGTGCGAGAGTCCTGGGAACACTTGCTGGTCTGCGGGTTGTTGGTTCGCATGAGGCACGTCCTTGCAGCACGGCGCCGGCGAATCGCCGGGCGATGACTCTTTCTCACCCGCGGCCCCGGCCGCAAGCGTTTGAGAGCTCGGCAGAACACCGTCACTCTCGATTCCCACTCCCCCCACCACCATCCCCACTCCACTGTAACGCATTCTCGGTGATTCTGTAACGACCCGTCCCCAAGTTGTACGCGGCAGGATTCCCGAGGCTGCGTCCCCGTCCGACAACCTATCGACAAAGTGAAGGCTCCGTCAAGTGGAAACGAGGAATGTGAGAGGTCGGATCGCGGATTTCTCGTGTCGGATCGTCCATCCCCTGCGCGGAACGCACCGCGAGGGCCGCCGCGCCAAGTTGCGGGCGCGACGAGCGCGGCACGGGTGACCCTGTGCCCACCCGCAGGGCGTGTGCGGTCGCCGGGGAAACCCCTCGTTGGCGGTATTGAGACTGTGTCTTGAGAACTGAAAACGGACGTTGGAACTGGTTACCTGCTGTGAATTTCGCGAAATCTTCTGAGAAGGGCGCGAGGGGCGGTGCGATTTTCGGCCGGGGCGTGGTATCTTGAATAGTGAGCCTTGGCGTCCCCGGATGGGACGCTGTGCGCGTTCGCGTCCCTGCCCCCGAATTTCCGGGTTCGGTTGGTGGGAGGGCTGTGTCGGACCACCTGTTTCTCGTACGAGGGAGATTTCTCAGATGCGTCAATGTCAAGTTGCTTCGGCCCTGATGCTTGCGGCACTCAGCGGCCTCGCCGTGGCCCAACCCCTCGCCATCACCGGCCTGAAAAAGGCCGCGTACGGCAATCCGCGTTGGGTCAACACCATCCCCACCAACGCCGGCGATAACGCCCAGCTCAGCTGCGACAAGAACACGATCGGCGGCGTGAACCTAGCCAACGTCCTCACGGGCGTGGAGCTGGCGATTCCGCTGTCGGCCCTCGGCAATCCGACGGGCACGATCAAGATCACCGCTTTCATCAACAACCAGGACGGCGGCTTCGCCTCCAACCAGTGGAGCGGCACCTCGCTCGTCGGCCCCGCCGGTGAGCTGGCCCAGCCCGCCAACTTCGGCGAGACCCGCGCCATCAACATCGAGACCGATGTCCGCGCCGCCGGCAAGCAGTACTTCACCGTCAACCTCGCCGGCGCCGGCACCGCGCCGGTGATCGACGGCACCCGCGACGCCAGCGGCTGGTCCGCCCGCTTCCAGCAGGGCGCCCGCACCGGCTTCGGTGACGCCACCCAGGGCACGGTCGACACGGCCGGCGGCTCCGAGCTTGACCGCGGCTACTCCCGCGTCGCCGGCGGCGTGCTGTATCTCTTCTTCGCCGGCAACCTCGAGAGCAACGGCAACCGCCTCGACATCTTCTTCGACACCAACCAGGCCACCGGTCAGAACCGTCTCCGCGGCGACAACCCGCTCATCGGCGGCACCGACGGTCGCCTCAACCGCATGGGCGACGACGGCTCGGGCAACGGCCTCACCTTTGACAGCGACTTCAAGGCCAGTTACTGGGTCGGTGTGAACTGCGGCAATGCGCCGTTCCAGTTCTACGTCGATTACGCCAAGCTCACCAGCGCCGACGGCACCGTCCCGGGCATCGCCCAGTACTGCGGCTCCACGGGCGCGGCGTCCAACGGCGTCCTCACCGGCGGCGAGGTCGGCGCTCCCGCCATCCTCGGCACCATCAACAACTCCAACATCCTCGGCGTCCCCGCCTTCTGCCCGCCCCCCACCGGCAACGCCAACGTCTCCAACGGCTCCGAGCTCGGCGCCCTCTACAGCTACGTCGACAAGGTCAACAAGCGCCTCTACCTGTTCACCTCGGGCAACGTCAAGACCGACTACTCCGGCTTCCTCTTCTTCCTCGACGTCGGCGGCTTCCAGACCCCCGGCGGCAAGGAGCTCGGCCAGAACCGCATCCGCAACGACAACACCAACGCCGACTTCGGCTACCTCAACGGCCACGGCGGCGACGGCACCGGCACCAACCCCGGCCTCACCTTCGACACCGACTTCAGCCCCACCTACTTCATCGACTACAAGAACGGCGGCAACGTCGAGAACTACTCGCACGCCCAGGTCCTCCGCACCAACGGCCGCGCCAAGGTCTGTGACGCGGTCCTCGATTACGGCTCGTTCGACGGCGGCAACAAGGCCACCCCGAACGCCAACGGCCAGATCTACGACGTGATCAAGTACAACGGGCTTCAGGGCTACCCGGGCGGCACGACCCAGCCGTTCGTCGGCCTACAGGAGCAGGACGGCACCCGCACCGACCTCGAGGCGAACTTCCCGCCCTTCGCCAGCTACAAGTTCATGAGCGCGTACGTCGGCGAGCCGTGCAACGCCATCCCCGGCAACCCGAGCACGCCCAAGCCCGCGAGCAGCATCATCCTGATGCGCATGGATCAGTCCAACCTGACGGGCGTCACTGCCGTGGGCGGCGCCCCCTTCACCGAGGATGACGTGATCGCCGTCAACTCGGGCCTCGAGTGGTCGATCGACCTCGCCGAGCTGGGCTACGACGGCGTCAGCGACATCAAGGTCGCCGGCTTCATCGAGACCGTCGGTGGGTTCACCATCACCAACCAGGTCTTCGGCGAGCTGCCCGCGTCGTACGGCGCACTGCCCACGGGCGCGAACGTCGGCGTGGCCAGCGCGACCAACTTCGCCACGATCCCCGGCAAGCAGTGGGTCCTCGCCTACGAGACCTGCCCCGCCGACTTCAACAACGACAACTTCGTCGATGACTCGGACTTCGTCCTCTTCGCCTCGGCGTACAACGACCTCATCGCTCCGAGCCGCTGGGCCCTGGGCGACGTCAACGGCGACGGCTTCGTGGACGACTCCGACTTCGTGATCTTCGCCGGCGCTTACAACGACCTGCTCTGCCCGAACATCATGGAGTGATGCTCGACGCAGGATCGCTGATCTGATCTCCCGAAAGGCCCGCCATCTGGCGGGCCTTTTTTCATGGTCACCGCAAGCGGTCCTGGTGCAGTAGGGAACCGGCGGGGCCTGGAAGGCCCCGCCCCCACCCCCGGGGCATGGGCCACTTCTCGGCCCTTTCTTGCCAGCACGCCTCAACTCCGGCTCGTTACCGGTCGATGCCCGAGGCGAGTCCGGCGGCTCGCTTCCGCGAGCACGGACGCCTGGAGATCGACCATGCACGCTTCCGCTGTTCTCGCTCGTGTTCTTCTGGCCGGGTCCGTCGTCGGCCTCGCCGCCTGCGGCACCGCCAGCACCTCGGCCGAGCGTCCCACGGAGGCGGCCCCGGCCGTGGCGTCGAAACCGTCGAAGGCGCCATCCTCCAGCGAGACCAGCCGTGCGTTCCAGAACGCCAACGAATCGTCGCCCGCCCCGGCCAGCGAGGTCGCCGCGGCCAACGAGTCGTACGCGACCGTGTCGCCGGCCCCGATCGCCGACGCCGTGCCCGCGATGCCCGAACGCCGCCTCGCTCCGCTGCCCGTGATCGCCAAGCGTGATCGCTTCGACGAGACCGGCCCGGCCAATGTCGACGGCCTGTCACAGGTCTCGTTCGCCCAGGAAGGCGAGGACTTTGACCCGGTGCTCACGCCCGACGGCGAGCGGATGCTCTTCGCCAGCACGCAGTACCGCGCCACCAGCGATATCTATGTCAAGCCCGTTAAGGGCAGCGTGGTGACGCAGCTCACCAGCGACCCGGCCGACGACGTCATGCCCGCGGTCAGCCCCGACGGCAAGAAGGTCGCCTTCGCCAGCAACCGCAGCGGCTCGTGGAACATCTACGTCATGCCGATCACCGGCGGGCGTCCGGTGCAGGTGACTTCGACCAGCGCGCACGACCTGCACCCGTCGTGGTCGCCGGATTCGAAGCGCGTGGTCTTCAGCCGCCTGGGCGAGGTCTCGCACCGCTGGGAGATGTGGGTGACCGACACGACCAATCCGAGCGCCTCGCACTTTGTGGGCTACGGCCTCTTGCCCGAGTGGAGCCCGGTGGCGGGCACGGGCGCGAACGGGGCCGACCGGATCCTGTTCCAGTTGCCCCGGGAGCGAGGAGCCCGCACGTTCGGCGTGTGGACCATCGACTTCAAGGACGGCGTGACCAGCAACGCGATGGCGATCGCCACCAGCTCGGGCTCGGCCCTCATCAACCCCACGTGGTCGCCGGACGGCAAGTTCATCGCTTACGCCGAGGTGCCCGCCCCGTCGGGACGGGTGGAGATCAACCAGTCGCGGCCGACGCAGAGCGATCTGTGGATGGCGGCGGTCGACGGCTCGGCCCGGGTCAAGCTGACCGACGGGAACGCCGTCGCGCTGATGCCGCACTGGGGTGCGAACAACCGAATGGTGTTCTTCAGCGACCGGGCCGGCCGCGGGAACGTCTGGACAATGGACGTGGCGAATGCAGTCATGGCCTGCGGCGGTGGAACGGGCGTCGAGCACGCCGCGACTCCGGCCGAGCACGCCCAGGCGAGCGCCGAAGAGGCCGCCCAGCCTGCTGAAGAGAAGTGATCAGCGGGGATTCGTCCCCAACATTCTGCCTTGCCGATAAGACCAACGCTCGGGCACTGCCCGGGCGTTGGTTGTTTTCGCGATGGTCGATCGCGTGACGTCTGTTTGTTCGGCATTCCGACCGGAGGATCTGGTCTTGATCACGATATTGCCCCGTGCGTTGCCCCTGAGAATTGCCCGCGCCGCCGCTCTGATCGCGTGCGTTGTTGGAGGAGCCGTGTCGCTCACGGGGTGCTCGTCGGCTCCGGACTTGGCGACCCCACGCAGCACAATCGCTCCCTACAGCACCGCTCGCGGCGAGCTGCTCTGGGCGGTCGCGCCCCTGCGGAACGAATCGGCGACCAGCACGGTGGACGCCCTGGCGGTCAGCGACCGGGTGGTTGAGGCGGTGGAGCAGGTCAAGGGCGTGCGGGCGGTGCCGATGAACCGCACCATCGAGACGATGCGGGCCCTCAAAATGCCGCTGGTGCGGACGCCCGGTGACGCCCGCAAGCTGGCGGACGCCTTGGGGGTCGATGCCCTGATCGTGGGCTCGATCACGGCGTACGAGCCTTACGACCCGAAGCTGGGGCTGGCGTTGGCCCTGGTGCCCCGGACCGAGGCGATGCAGGGCCGGGCGATGCCCAAGGACCAGGGCGTGGACCCGCGGGCGGTGCAGTCGAGCCCGACGGAGATCGCTCCCCCACCCTCGTCGGGCGAGCCGGCGTCGGCGGTGTCGGAGTTCTTCGACGGGAAGAACCAGGCGGTCCAAATGGACGTGCGGACGTTCGCCGAGGGACGATCGGAAAAGACCACCGCGATCGGCTGGCGCCGGTACCTCAAGAGCGTGGACCTGTTCGCGGAGTTCGCGGCGTACCGGACCATCGACAGCCTGGTGCAGGCCGAGACCATCCGTCTGGGAGTCGCTGCGGCGGGCCAGGAGCCCAAGGCGGCCGCTCCGTTGGGGGCAGGTTCCCCACGTCCAGACCCGCGTCGGGAGGCCTCGGCGGCCCCCAAACACGACTCGAATAACTAAAGAAGACCGATCGAAAAACACCCTAAAGCGAGCCCTGATAAGGCTTTCAGATTGATTCTGGCTTAGTCCGAGAAAACCGGAAGTCGGTTTCGTCCGTATAAATGGGTGAGCAACACGCTGGTCCGACAAGACTTGCGTTCTTCCTTGCGGCCGGTGTTCAGCCGGTGGGGGCGAGAACCGATTGAAAGGTCCAGCGGTCGTCTCGCGACGTGTGTTATCCGCCGAGAGCGCCTGGTGCCGTGGTTACGGGATCAGGCTCGAGCGGCCCGGAGAGTTGCCGATGTTCACCCTTCCGATCGTTGACATGTTCACTCGGTACCTGGGCGACGAGCGCCATTTCAGCCCGTACACGGCTCGTTGCTACGGCGCCGATCTGCGCCAGTACATGGAGTACCTGGCCGCCGAGTTCAAGATCAAGCCCGATGAGTCGCACGAGAAGTCGGCGACCAACAAGTACGCCGAGGACGCTCGCGGCGGCAAGCGCCCGACGATGGCCGGCAACGGCTTCGCGCCGGCGACGCTCACCGATGCGGTCTGTCAGGCGTCGGCCGATGTGATCCGCGGGTTCCTCGCTCACCTGGGCGAGAACCAGTACTCGGCCGCGACGATGGCGCGCAAGATCGCCACGCTGCGTTCGTTCTACAAGTGGGCCGACCGCAAGGCGATGGCCGCGGCCAACCCCATGACGCTGATCCGCACGCCCCGCCAGGGCAAGCGGCTGCCCAAGGCGATCACGATCGAGCAGATCGAGAAGCTGCTCGCGGCCCCCGACGACAACGACGTGCTCGGCCGTCGCGACCGCGCGATGCTCGAGACGTTGTACTCAACCGGGCTACGCGTCAGCGAACTGATCGGCCTCGAGGTCGAGGACCTCGACATCGCCGGCGAGGCGCTGCACGTCCGCGGCAAGGGCAAGAAGGAACGCATCGTTCCGCTCGGCAGCCACGCCATCAACGCCATCAACCGCTACGCAGAGCTGGTGAAGAACGATCCCCGCTTCGCCCAGTGCTGGAGCCAGGATCGCAAGCTGCGGCCCTTGTTCATCAACAAGCACGGCGGCCGCCTCAGCAGCCGCTCGGTCCGCCGCAAGCTCGACAAGTACCTCAAGCAGGTCGGACTCGACCCGACGATCAGCCCGCACACGCTGCGGCACAGCTTCGCGACCCACCTCTTGGACAACGGCGCGGACCTGCGCAGCGTCCAGGAATTGCTGGGCCACCAGTCGCTGTCAACAACGCAGGTGTACACGCACCTGACCACGCAGCGGATGCAGGACGCCTTCAACCGCTCGCACCCGCGGGCCCAGGCGAGCTGAGGGAGGCCTCGCACAAGCCGTTCACCACAAGCACCCGCGTTTCCAACGCGGGTGTTTTTCTTTTTCTGGGTCGAGGGGGTGGCCGACACTGCAGCGACGGAGCGCCGGCGGTCGGAGTCACTTGACCGCGGGGCTCAACGAAGCGTCCAGGATCTCCCGGACGCGTTTCTCGGCCGTCGTCGGATCGTCGAGGGTGACGATACCACGGACCACACGCTGCTTGTCCAGCACGATCGCGGCGGCGAGGGAGCCGCCCAGCACGGGGTCCATGTCGATCGCGGTCTCGGGGAGCATCACCGTCTCGTTGATCGCGTTGGGAGTGGACAGGTTGTCCTCGGTGTCGAAGAGGCGGAAGAGAATCGCGGCCTGATCAAACGTCAGGTCCGCCTCGTCGATCAGGGCGACGCACCGCGCGCTGTACCGGTCCTTCGCTCCGACCAGCAACTGATCGCGGAGCTTGATCGCGGGGAGCAGCGTGCGGCGGTATTCTCGGAACGTGGCGTCACGTTCCTCGACGTTCGACTCGCGCAGCCGCTGCGTGTCGAACCGGGTCATGATGAGGACGGACGAGAACTGATCGCTGGACTCCTCCCACTTGCCGCCACCTGTGGTCCAGAAGACCAGCGTCTTGGGCATCTTCTGGCCCACACGGATCGCGTCGGCGTCGCTCTTGAGTTCGTTGAGCGAATCGACCCGTGTGCGAGAAGTGGTCTCCACCCGCCACGTCGAAGGATCACCCAAGTCCACCGAACGCACACTGAGATCGATCGACCGCACCGATCCCGATGCCATCGCCACCTCCGCCGAGCGCAGGCGTCCGGAGGTTCGGTCGATGGAGATCTTCATGGTCCCGTTGTCGAACTCACCCTCCAGCACGAAGCGGCCCGAGCCGCGGTCCACCCGGGAGGATGTCCATCGGACGTCTCTGGCACCGCCCGGAACCAAGCCCAGATCGCGAAGACCTGCCGCGGTCGGCGGCACAGCCCGATCCGCCAGAACCAACTGCGGCAACGTCAACGACGGGAAGAGCTTGTCCAGGCCCTGCTTCAACGGCTCGTCGGGCAGGCTGAACTCGGCGTAACGGGTCGGGTCGCTCTGCAGTGAGGCGATGACGCGGCTGGCCTCAACCGTGATCAGCAACTGGCTCAGCTCCAGGCGTATCAGTCGAGGCCGCCCGTCGTGCCCGGGACCGCTCGCCGCGGCTCCTGCGTCGGCCCCGAGATTGATCGTGGCCTGGGAGTTCTGACCGCGATCGCTCTTGACCCGGATAGTGACCGACTCTCGGATCGGCCCGCTGCGGTACGCCTTGGCCAGAGCCGCGAGCCTGGCGTCGATCTCGGTGGCATCCGGAGCCGACGGAGGTACGGCGGGGCCGACCTGCGCCCCGGCCCCCAACGCCGTGCTCAGGGCGATGACGGATGCCGCAAGACCGAACTTACTCCTCATCGCTCTCGGCCTCCTCGCTGCTGGCCGGAGGCTCGCCGAAGATCGCCGAGCCGATGCGGACGCAGTTGGCGCCCTCCTCGATCGCGACCTCGAAATCGCCGGTCATGCCCATCGACAGGATGTTCACCGGTCCCTCGACGGCGCCACTGGCACGCAGCTCCTCGAAGAGCTCGCGGCAGCGGGCGAAGGTCTCGCGAGCGTCCTCGGGCTTGTCGCTGTACGCGGCCATCGTCATCAGCCCGCGGACACGGACGTTGATCATCGAGCCGATCTGCTCCGCGAGCGGGATGGTCGCGGGTATCGGGCAGCCGTACTTCTGCTCCTCGCCGGAACAGTTGACCTGGATGAGGACATCGATGACGCGGTCCTTCTTCAGGGCGAGCGTCTGGAGTTCCTCGGCCACTCGCAGCGAATCAACCGAGTGGGTGAGCCGCACCAACTCGACGATCTTCTTGGCCTTGTTGCGCTGCAGGTGCCCGATCATGTGCCAGCGGGCGTTGGTGCTGGCGGGGTCGGGGATACCGGGCTTTCCGGGCACGGCGTCGAAGAGCGTGGCGGCGGCGTCGGCGGCGGCCTTGCGGGTCGCGGGCAAGGTTTTGAGACGTGCCTGATATTCCTCCACCATCGCGGCCTGTTGCAAGAGGTGCTGCACCCGGTTCTCGCCCAGGTCGCGGTGACCCAGCGCAAGCAGCTCACGCACCTGCTCGGGTGTCGCGTACTTGGTGACGGCGACGAGCAGGATGTCCTCGGCGCGACGCCCGCTGCGTTTGGCCGCGGCGGCGATGCGGGACTTCACCAGCTCGTAGCGCTCGACCAGCGTTTCGGGGAGTGCTTTGGGCATGTCGGGGACAATCGGGCTGACGGCGATGGGTTCGCGCCGGGCGGGCGCGGTGGACAGACGCGGAGACGGAGTGGGATCGGTCATGGAGGGTTGTCGGGTCGAAAGAGCGGCGGTGGAACCAAGCGGGGTCGCGATTGCCGCGAGCCGGGCGTTGGACTTGGTGATGACTTGCGGGCTGAGAACGGTCTGCTTGGTCTTCGGGCGTGCGGCGGCAACGGGCGTTGACTTCGCGTCGGACTTCGTGGCGGCCTTGGCAAGAATCTTCGCGCCGGCTTTCGCGGGCTTGGCGGCGAGCCGAGCGTGCGTCTTCGCGGCCTTGACGACCACCTCAGGCTTCGAGCGGGTGCTCTTGGCCGATTTTCCGGATACGCCGGTCGATTTTGAGCGTGCCATCTCGGCCTCCTGCCATCGCGGTGACGAGCGTCGGGACCAACCTCGCGTCCGAGCCGCGACGAGAATCGCGGGTACGAACGAGCAGCGGCTCCGCCGCGTTGGGATAGCATATCGCGCCGAGGGCGACTGTGTTCCCGGGCGTCCCGACGCGGAGGCCTCTTTCGGGGGATCCAGCGCTCGCCGCGGCTGAAACGTTCGCCCCTTGTCCCACATCTTCCCCGCACCACGCACACTCGGAGCATCCATGTCCACCACCCTGACTCCTCGCGAAAAGCCCGTCGCCGTCGGCGAGACCGCCCCGAACTTCACGCTCAAGGACCAGAACCGCAACGACTGGACGCTGAGCGACGCGGTCAAGAAGGGCGATGTGGTCCTGTGCTTCTACCCGCTGGCGTTCACCAGCGTGTGCAGCACGGAGATGAAGTGCGTGAGCGACGAGATGGCCAAGTGGTCGAGCAAGGGCTCGCAGGTCGTCGGCATCTCCTGCGACTCGTTCGCCGTGCAGGCCGAGTGGGCCAAGCAGCTCGGGCTGAAGCAGACCCTGCTCGCCGACATGCACCGTGAGGTGTGCAAGGCCTTCGGCTTGTACTGGAAGGACCTCAACGTCTCGCAGCGCGGCACGGTCGTGATCGGCCAGTCCGCCGACGGCGTGGCGAAGGTGAAGTGGGCCCAGAACCGCGAGCCGGGCAAGGCGATGAACTTCGAGGAAGTGCTGGCGTGGCTGGCGAATTGAGGCCCTGAAGATCAATCCGCAACCAAAGCCGCGGGGCTCCGAGCCCCGCGGTTTTTCTTTTGTCCCCGCGTACCCTGCGGGTATGAGCAGCTTTCCTCTCGTCCTCATCATCCGCGACGGCTGGGGCATGAACCCGAATCCGTCGCACGATTCCTTCAACGCCGTCAAGCTCGCCAAGACGCCGGTCGCCGATCGGTTGATGCGCGAGTATCCCTGGACGCTCATCAAGACCAGCGGCGAGGACGTGGGCCTGCCCGACGGGACGATGGGCAACAGCGAGGTCGGGCACCAGAACATCGGGGCCGGGCGGGTGGTGCCGCAGGAATCGCTGGTGATGACCAAGGCGTGTGAGACGGGGCTGCACACCAACAAGGCGATCGCGGCGGCGGTGGCGCACGCGAAGCAAAAGAACAGCAACCTGCACCTGCTCGGCATCAACTCCGACGCTGGAGTGCACGGGCTGCTCGAGCACCTGTACGCGATTCTCGCGGCCACCAAGACGCTGGGGTTCGACGGGTCGCGGGTCTTCCTGCACATGTTCACCGACGGGCGTGACACTGGGCCGTACACGGGTTTGGGGTTCACCAAGGCGGTGGAAGACAAGTGCAAGCAGCTCGGTGTCGGGCGAGTCGCAAGCGTGATGGGGCGGTACTACGCGATGGACCGCGATCACCGGTGGGAGCGGGTGCAGATCGCGTTTGATTGCCTGACGGGACGGGGCCTGGAAGGCCCCGCCCCCACTGCAGTCACCGCTGCCGCGGCGATCCAGCACTACTACGACAACCCGTCGGGCGAGACCTTGAAGGGCGACGAGTTCGTCACTCCCACGGCCGTCGGGACGGCGGAGCAGATCGCCGCGTCGCGCATCAAGGACGGCGACAGCGTGATCTTCTTCAACTACCGAGGCGATCGGCCGCGGGAGATTTCTGCGGCGTTCGTCTTCCCGGATGACAAGTGGGCGAAGGTGAAGCCCTCGCCGGACTCGGGGAAGAACGGGTTTGATCGAGGCCGCAAGCTCGACCTGTTCTATGTCACGATGACGGATTACTGGGAGGCGTTGACGCCGTTCGTGTCGGCGGTGGCGTTCCCCAAGCCGCCGCGGATGGTGAACATCGCGGGCGAGTGGATCAGCAAGCAGACTGGCAAGGCAAGCAACCTGCACCAGTTCCGCTGCGCGGAGACCGAGAAGTACCCGCACGTCACGTTCTTCTTCAACGACTACCGCGAGGAGCCGTTCCCGGGCGAGACGCGGGAGAACCCGCCGAGCCCGAAGGTGAAGACGTACGACATGAAGCCGGAGATGTCGGCGGAGGAGATCCGCGACGCGGTGCTGCGGCGTATTGCGGCCCCTGATTGCGAGGAACTCATCGTCGTCAACTTTGCCAACGCCGACATGGTCGGTCACACCGGCAGCCTGCCGGCCGCCGTCAAGGCGTGCGAGACCGTGGACGCGTGCGTCGGCAAACTCGTTGACGCGACGCTGGCCAAGGGCGGGTCGCTGATCGTCACCGCCGACCACGGCAACAGCGAGCAGATGTTCGACCCGGCCACGAACGCGCCGCACACGGCACACACGACCTACGACGTGCCGCTGATCGTCGTGGGCGAGCGGTTCAAGGGCAAGAAGCTCCGCGGCGACCAGGACGCGTCTGGATGGTTCAAACCCGATGTGCGGGCCAAGCGAGGGCGACTGGCGGACATCATGCCGACGGCGCTCTCGATGATGGGACTGCTCAAACCGACAGAGATGACCGGAATCTCATTGCTGGTGGACTAGGACGTCGGAAACGAGGATCCCGGCGCCGTGAACCCAGAATCGAGCCTGAATGCCATGGTTTGTTCTTGCTCCGTGCGGTGCCTTCCGATACAAAGGGGTATCGGGAAAAGCACGGAGAGAGTTTCATGGCCGAATCGGCACATCGCTGTCACTGCCGCCTGCCGCTGATCATCTTGGCGGCCGCGGGAACGCTCGCGGGGGCCGCGTCCGCGCAGCTGACGATCACGCAGATCACCCGCAATTTGGGCGGCGGATCGACGGCGCGGGGTTGGCAGGCGGTGGTTGATCTCACCAGTCCGCGGGTGCGGATCGTGACCACGCCGCCGTCGCTGACGGCGACCGGCGGTGACTCATTGCTGATGACGGCGCCCACGTTCCGCACCAACACCGGCGCCCGCGTCGCAATCAACGCCAACTTCTACGGCACCGTTTCGGCGACCGTCGGTGACATCATCGGTCTCTCGGCGATCAACGGCACGGTGGTCTCACCGGTGCGGCAGTTCGGCTCGTTCCCTGATCCGGCGATTACGTTTGATCGCAACAAGCTCGCGAAGATCGATTACATCGCCGCGAACGATCCCAGCATCTTCGACGCAGTCGCGGGAGTGGGACCAAGCAACACCGACAGCGATCCCGGCACGATGCTGGTGATCGACGGCGTGAACAACGGCGCGACGGCTCGGGTGCAGCCGACCACACGGACGGCTCGCACGGCCGTCGGAATCAATCAGGCGGGCACGACGCTCTACATGGTCACGTTCGATGTCGGCGGGACGTCGTCGGGCATCAACCTGTCGGAGCTGGGCTCGTACATGATTTCGATCGGGGCGTGGAGGGCGATCGCCCTCGACGGCGGCGGTAGCACGAGCTTTTCTGCGACGCTCGACAACGGCACCGTGGTGCAGAATACACCCAGCGGCGGATCGTTCCGTGCGGTGGCGAGTCATCTGGGCGTGGTGTTGTTGCCGGCGAACGCGATCTACCGCAACACTCGGCCGATCCGCGGTGCATGGCTGCGGCCGCCGGGCGGGAACACTGCCACCTCGACGCCTTCGACCGATGGCTTCTTGACCACGATCTCGGCGCTCGCGCAGGCAGGCATCACCGATGTGTTCCTCGAGACGCTCTACTGGGGCAAGGACACGGGCAAGAACAACGATCCCGATTTCCCCTCGCGTTTCACGACGGACTACCTGCAGAGCGCGATCACGCTCGCGGCACGCTACGGCATTCGCATCCATGCGTGGTGCGAGACGGGGTATCTGGACTTCGGCACCAATCCCTCGGCGTTCCTTACCGCGAACCCGGGGTATGTGGTGGACAACCGTGATCCCGCGGTGACGCTCACCGGCGATCTGGCGAATCAGCGTTTCGTCAATCTCGGCAACCCCGGTGTCCGCACCGCGCTCAACGACTACTTCACCCGGCTGACCACCAACTACAAGGGCCTCTTCGGCATCCAGGCCGACTATCACTTTTTCCCGCTGGCAACCAGCGGCTGGGCCCCGTGGTCGTACGACTCGTGGGCCGTCGGCGCGTTCCAGCAGCAGTTCGGACGCGATCCGCGGACCACCTCGAACACGAGCGGCTCGACCTACGACACGCAGTGGCTGAGCTGGAACCGCAACAACGTGACCCAGGCACTCGTGCAGATTCGCGGGGCGGTGGACGCCGTGAGTACGCGCCCGATCTTCAGCGCGGTGGCGTTCGCGGATTGGAGCGGCGCGACGCACACGAGCAAGATGATCGACCTGCCGTCGTGGGGTACAACCAACGCCGCGGAGCTGTACTTCGTCATGTCGTACTTCACGACCACGAGCGCGATCGACACGGATCTGCAGCGGGCCCAGACCGCGCTTCCGGGCAAACGCATCGTCGCGGGGCTGGCGAACTTGACGAACCAGACCCGGCCCGCGATCCTCGATCAGCTCAACACGGCCCGGCTGCGCGGCATCGAGGATTGGTGCTGGTTCGATGCGCCGACGCTGAACTCGAACCCCGCGATGCGGGCGGACATCCGCAACTGGATCCTCAACGCGGCCACGCAGCAGCGGGGCGACTTCAACGAGGACGGCTGGATCGACGCCGTCGATTGGCAGTACTTCCGCTCGATCTACAGCGGCTCACCGGTTGCGGTCGGAAATGCCAACCGGCGGCTGGACTACAACGGCGACAACGTCATCAACGAGACGGACTGGACGGCGTTCAAAGCCGAGTTTTCGAAGTTCCGCTTCGGCGAGGACGGCGTCGTGGATCAGCGCAGCCTCGATGCCCTCCTCCAGTGCATGAACGGTCGTCAGGTGCTGACGGGAATCTTGCACCTCTACGACCTCAACGGCGACGGGATCGTTGACTACTCAGACCAACTGATCCTGCACACACTCTTGACGGTGGACATCGGGATGGACCTGGACGTCAATCGCAGCGGCGCCTTCGACGTCAACGACATCTACAAGCAGAATCAGGCCCCGATCGATGTGAATCGCGACGGTGTGGTGAACGCTCAGGACCTGGAAGACCTCACGAACGAATACCTGAAGAACTGGCAAGAAGAGGAGACCGCGGGCCGGCGGCAGTGAATCTGGGCAAGATGAGACGGGGTCGCGACGGATTGCGTCTGAGAATGTCCCGGATTTGGGGCCGCGTCATGGAGCGTTTCCCCGGTCTGCCCGATGGTTACCGCAGGAGGCACGATGTCTCAGCCATCACCACAACCGCCGCTGCGGAGCGAGTTTGCGTCTGATCCGGACATGATCGAGTTGGTGCAGGAGTTCGTGCAAGAGCTCCCCGCCCGCGCGGATTCGCTGCGAACGCTGCTCGACGCGTCGTCTTATCAGGACCTTCGCCGGGTGGCCCACCAGCTAAAGGGTGCGGCCGGCGGATACGGGTTCTCCCCGATCAGCGAGAGCGCCGCGAAGGTGGAGAAGATGCTGCTCGCCGAGGTCGATGCGGCCCAGCTGCAAGGCTTGCGCTCGCAGGTGGACGAGCTGGTGGGTCTGTGCCGCCGAGCCTCCGCTTCGTGAACGAAGTCACGCATTGTTGCTCAGGTTGATCAGCAGAACTGACGACAAACTGGGCAAGTGGAGAGGCCCGCGCGGGGTCTCGTTGTTGATGTGGTTGTGCAGCGGGATGCGGGACCTCGGATGACGAGCAGCGCCGACAATACCTCAGGAACGCGGAGCCGCGTGCTCGTCGTCGACGATTCGCCGGATGTGCATCGCCTGCTGAAGGCACGCCTGAAGCAAGAAGAGATCGACATCGTCTCGGCCGAATCGGGCCAGGCGGGTCTGGACGAGGTCGCGAAGCAGCGTCCGTCGCTGGTGCTTCTGGATCTGGACATGCCGGGCATGGACGGGTTTGAGTTCCTCCGCAAGATGAAAGAGAACGGGGCGACGCACCACATCCCGGTGGTGATTCTCTCGGCGATGTCGAACCCGCAGGACAAGGTGGCGGCGTTTGACCTCGGCGCGCACGACTTTGTGACCAAGCCGTTCGAGCTGACCGAGCTGCGGGTCCGCATCCGGGCCGCGCTCCGCATGAACGCGCTGCTGCAGATGCTGTCGCAGCGGGCGCAGATCGACGGCCTGACGGGTCTTTGGAACCGCGCGTACTTCGACCAGCGGGTGCAGGACGAGGTGGCCCGCGTGCAGAGGCATCCCGGGCCGCTCTCCATCGCGTTCATCGACGCCGACCACTTCAAATCGATCAACGACACGTTCGGGCATCCCGCCGGCGATGCGGTCTTGCAGGGCATCGGTCGCACGCTGCTGCGGAGCATCCGACAGACCGATATCGCATGCCGCTACGGCGGCGAAGAGTTTGTGCTGATCATGCCCGCGACGCCGCCGGCGGATGCGCAGTTGCTGTGCGACCGCATCCGGACGACCATCGAGGCTCTGGTGTGGCCGCGGCATCCCGAGCGGAAAGTGACCGTGTCGATGGGCGTGGCGGGTTCGAGCACCGGGGCCGGCCTGACCGCGGCCGCGTGGGTCGAGGCCGCGGACCAGTGCGTGTACTCGGCCAAGAAGTCGGGGCGGAACCGCGTGATCGTGAACGATTTGTCGGCGGGCAAGGCCGCCGTGGCATCGGCTACCGCGCCGGCGGCCGCACCGGCTCCGCTCCGCAAGGCGGGTTGAAGAAAGACCTTAAGGGCGGGTGCGTTGCGCACAGGCGAGGCGCCTGCCCCACTGCGTCTAGAACGGGAACATGATGCCGGTGAAGAGCATCACGCCGTCGCGCGACGGGTTGTTGGAATCGCCGTTGATGCGGGCGTTGGAGATGTGGTGCCAGCGGACGCCGCCCTGGAGGCGGATGCCGCTGTCGGTAAGCTGATAGGTGAAGCCGACGCCGGCGCGGGGGAGGAAGTCGAAGCTCGTGCCGCCGGTGGGGACTTCGCCGCCGGCGCCGAGCACGCCGATGCCGACCTCGGCGAAGAGGGACCAGGATTTCTTGTTGACGAAGTGCCAACGGAAGGCAAACGACGCGCTGCCGCCGCCCTGGTCTTCGCCGGGCTGGTTGAAGTACCAGCCGGCGCCTTCGAGCGAGAACTCAAAGTCCTGGACGAGGAAGTAGTTCCAGGCGATGGAGCCGTTGATGTCGGTGGCGGACTGGCTGTCGGTGCGGCCGAAGGCGACGCCGGCGCCGACGGTGATGGCCTGCCAGCCGGGGGCTCCGAAGGCTTTCACGGAGGGCTTGGAGTCCTCGGCGGCGAGGCGCGAGGCGGCGCCGGTCATCGAGAACGAGGCGGGCGATGCGTCGAGCGTCGGACCACCAGCGATGGCTGAGCCGGCGAACGCAAAGGCAGAAAGAGCGACAGCGAGGTGAGCAGGAATCCGTTCCATGGCAGGAATGTAGCCGATCTCGGGAACTCGTGCCCGGCGTGACGGCGTGCGTTGCGAGGCTCCGGCACGGCAACAATCCCGAGTGCCCCAAGAACGTGAGCAACCCGAATCGGTCGAAACCCGCCTGCAGCGGCTGGAAGAGGCGCAGCTCTACGCCCAGCACGATCAGGAGGCCATGCTCGCGGCTCTTGAAGACCTCTCGCAGCGGTTCGACACGCTCCTAGTGAAGCTCACGCGGCTGGAATCGCGGGTGCAGCAGGCGGCGCGGGGTTCGGATAAGGCGGACGCAGGCGATGGGTCGGCAGAGAGCCCGAACGAAGACGGGGCGTGAACGAAGACTCTTGCCGGATTGAACGTTGACTGCGCCGGGGCGAGGACGCCCCGGCTCGCTGGCCTAAGCGCCGATCGCGTGCAGTCCCAACTCCTTTGCCATTACCCCTCAGTCCTAAGTCCTAAGTCCTCGCCCCTTCGACCCCGTCTTTTCCTACTCATTCCCCGGCCATCCGGCGTGGAGGAACTTGCCATCCTTGTGGAAGACTTCGCCGTCGGCGGCGATCGTGCCGCCGGGGCGGGTCTTGCCGGCTCCCCCACCACCACCTGCACTGCCGCGGAGATCGCAGACCATGTCCCAGTGCAGGCCGCTCTCGTTGGTGCTGCCGCTCTCGGGGTAACCGGCGCCAACGGCGGCGTGGAAGGTGCCGCCGATCTTCTCGTCGAAGAGTGTGTTTTTGCTGAACTCGGTGATCGAGTAGTTGGTGCCGATGGCGATCTCGCCCATGGTGCGAGCGCCGGCGTCTTGATCGAGCATCTTGATCAGGAAGTCCTCGTTCTTCTTGGCGGAGGCATCGACGACGCGGCCGCCCTTGAACACGAGCCGCACGCCCTCGACTTCCTTGCCTTGGTAGACGGCAGGGAAGGTGTAGTTCACGTGCCCGTCGACGCCCTGAGGTCCGGCGAAGACCTCGCCGTCGGGAAAGTTCTCGTGGCCGTCGCAGTTGATCCATGTGGACTTGGAGACGTTCACGCGCAGGTCGGTGCCGTCGTGGCCGTCGTGAGCGGGAACCTTGAAGTGGACTTCCTTCTTGCCCTGGAGGAACGCGCGGACGCGTTCCTGCTTCTCGCTGATCTTCTTCCACGCCGCGGCGGGGTCGGGCAGGTGAAGCAGGCCGGCGCGGTAGACGAAGTCGGCGTACTGCTCGAGGCTCATCTCGGCGTCCTGGGCGCTGGCGTTGGTCGGGAACTGGGTGCCGGTCCAGCGGAGTTCCTTCTTCGCAGCCCGCTCCATGAAGACCTTCATGAACGGGCGGCGGGCGTTCTGCTGCTTGGCGATCTTCTCGCTGGGGAATCGCGAGAGGCTCTTGGTGTTGTTCTCAGACCAGAACGCGATCTGCACATCAATGCGGCCGATGCGTTCCAGGTCAAGCGGATTGAGGAACGCGATCTGCTCGTCGCTGCCGTGCTGGAGGAGCAGCTCGGCGAAGCGTTCGGACTGGATCACGAAGAAGGGGTTGCCGCCGGCCTTGAGCACGGCGGCGTAGGTGGCCTCGATGGCGGGCCAAGCGTTGTAGTCGCCGCGGATGGCGACGAGGTCGCCCTTCTTGACGCGGGTGGAGTAGTTGACGAGGACGTCAGCGAGTTTGTGGACGCGGGGGTCGTGCATACCAACAGAATACCGAAGAAACCGAGAGAAGGTGCGCGATACCCGCCTTCACATCGAGTTCCTCGTGATCGCTCGGCGAATCGCGACTGCAATAGAAGCGAATAGCGGGATCCCCGAGACAAGCGGGACAAGCGGGCTGGTTTCGTTGATCGCAAGAACGACCATCACCATCACCGCGGTCGACATCGCAACAAGGACCATTACCAAAGGGAAATCGCGGTCACGGACGAATCGCGATGCGATCATCAGTCCGATCACCGCGAGCTCGAGCAACACGATCAACCCAATCTCGGGACTCAGATGAAGTTTCAGTTCGAAGAGCTGCTGGGCTGCAACGAAAACCAGAATCAAAGCGGTGCCTGCCCCGTGACCGCCTCCGAAAGCGAAGAGAAGCAGGCCGATCATCAGGAGGCCCCAGTGCAGCTCCTCTGAGTCACCTCGGCGATTCGATCGCTGCTTCATGCACAATCAGATTATCAACATCAGGCTCCGCACGAAACCTGCTGTCCGTTCGAGCGTCTCTATGTGGCGCTCATGAAAACGACCTCCGAGCATCACGCGTCTCGCCCCTCCCCGGTGTCGCTGCGCTCGACCACCCCTCCCCGCTGCGCGGGGCGGGGAGGCGCGGGACACGAGCGCGAGGCTAGCTCTCGCCGCCGCCGCGGAGGCGTGGGGCCTCGGCCCAGCGGAGCTTGTGGATCAGCGTGGCCCAGTACGAGGACTTCTTGTTCTCGACGAAGCGGGCGGGGCGGGCGTGCTTGGTGATGCAGATCACGTCGCCCTCGCGGATGAGGGTGTGGACTTGGCCGTCCATGACGAGCGTGGTACCGCCGCCGTGGCCGTCGTCGTTGACGCGGGTGACGGCGATCTCAATGTCGCTGTCGGCGGGGACGACGATGGGGCGGAAGCTCAGCGAGTGGGCGGCGATGGGCGTGAGGGCGATGGCGTCGAGGCGGGGCGAGACGATGGGGCCGCCGACGGAGAGGTTGTACGCGGTGGAGCCTGTTGAAGTGCTGACGATGAGGCCGTCGCCGCTGACGCGGGGGCCGACGTTGTCGTCGATGAAGATGGCCATGCCGATCATGCGGAACGGCGGGCCGGCGGTGAGGACGCAGTCGTTGACCGCGAGTGACGAAAAGCGGATGCCGCCGGTGGCGTCGACCACGCGGGCCTCGAGCATCGGGAACTCGCGGACGGGCAGCTCGGGCCCGGCGAGGATCGCCCCGGCGGCGGTTGCGAAGGCGCCGAGGTCGAACTCGGCCATGAAGCCGAGCTTGCCGAAGTTGATGCCGAGCATCGGCTTGTTGAGGTGCTCGCAGCGACGGACTTGGCTGAGGATGGTGCCATCGCCGCCCAGGACGATGACGAGATCGGCGGTCGATGCGGACGCGGGCAGCGCGTCGGTGGTGGCTCCGGATTCTCCGACGAGCGTGCCGTGCTGCTCGATGAGCGAGCGGACCAATCCCGCGGCCTCTCCGGCCTCGGGCTTGTCGGTGTTGACGATCAGGAACGCTCGGCGGCGCATGGGCTGGAGTCTACCGCCTCGTTATCGACGCGGTGCACGCGAAGCGCGGGCCGCACGGATCTGTTCGCCGCTCGGCTCGGTCGGGCCGCCCGCGGCCTTGCTGATCCAGCGGATAAGCCCGGGCACGTCGAGTTCGACCTCAGCAAGCTGCTTGGCGCGGCTGTCCTGCAGGATCCAGGCGTCGGGCAGGCCGTGGCGGGTGATCTTGGCGTTCTCGAGGCCCATCTCGGCCGCGGCCTCGACGACCGCGGAGCCGAAGCCGCCGATGACGCTGTGGTCCTCGAGGGTCAGGATCGGGATGCCGCGGCGGACCAGAGAAGCGATGAGCGCCGTATCAACCGGCTTGGCAAAGCGGGCGTCCCAGACGCCGATGCGGACCACGCCGTGGAGCTTCTCGGCCGCCTCGACCGCGGTGATGGCGGGCGTGCCGAAGGCGAGGATGGCGACGTCCATCTCGGCGTCGTCGCTGGCAAACTCGGGCGTCAGGCAGCGGGCTTTACCGAGTTCGAACGCCGGGCAGGGCTCGCTGGCGAAGCGGCCACTGACGACGTCGCGCGGGTAGCGGACGGCGGAGAGACCGACGTCGTAGTTCCGCATGAACTCGATCGAGGCCTTGAGGCTCGGCTCGTCGATGGGCGCGAGCAGGGCGGCGTTGGGGAGCGTGCGCAGCAGTGCGATATCACAGAAGCCGTGGTGCACCGCGCCGTCGCCGCCGACGAGGCCGGCGCGATCGAGGAGCAGGCGGACGGCCAGGCCCTGCAGCGAGACTTCCTGGAACGCCTGATCGAATGCTCTCTGGAGGAACGTCGAGTAGACGGCGAAGAACGGCTTCCAGCCAGTCTTGGCAAGGCCGGCCATCATGTCCATGGCGTGGCTCTCGCAGATGCCGGTGTCGAAGGAGCGATCGGGGAACTTCGCGAGCGGCTTGGCGATGCCGGTGCCGTCGGGCATCGCGGCGGTGGCGCACACCACACGGAGGTCCTTGTCCATCGTCTCGAGCATGATGTCGCCGATGGCGGCGGTGAACGAGCGGCCCTCGCTCTTGATCTCAACGCGGCAGCCTTCCTTCACCATCTCGCCGTCGGGGTTGGTGACGGTGAACGCGGCCGGCGAGTGGAAGCGTGTCGTGTCCTTCTCGGCGAACTCGTAGCCCTTGCCCTTCACGGTCTTGACGTGCAGGACCATGGGCTTGTCGAAGTCGCGGGCCTCGCGGAGGAACTCGATGAGCGTGGGGATGTCGTGGCCGTCGATCGGGCCGACGGTGACGAGGCCGAAGTGCTCGAACCAGCCGCCCTCGATCTTGTCGGTGTGGAACCAGCTCTTGGCGGCCTCGCCGGCGGCGTGGTAGGCCTCCTTCAGCACGCTGCCGCCGGGGACCTTCTTGAGGGCTTCCTTGGCCTGCTTCTTGAACTGGCCGTAAGACTGGCTGAGGCGGAAGCGATCGAAGTAGGTGGCGAGCGCGCCCTGGGGCTTGCTGATGCTCATGCCGTTGTCGTTGAGGACAACAAGGAACTGGCGCTTGAGCACGCCAGCGCCGTTGAGACCTTCCATCGCGACGCCGTTGGCGATCGAGGCGTCGCCGATGACGGTGACGACGCGGCGGCCGTCGGCCTTGGCAGCGGGGTCGAAGCCTTCCTTGTTCAGCGAGTCGCCGCGGGCCATGCCGACGGCGGTGGAGATCGCGGTGCCGGCGTGGCCGACGCGGAAAAGGTCGTAGGGCGATTCCGCGGGCTCGGGGAAGCCAGCCATGCCCTGCCGGGTGCGGAGGTTTTCGAGGAGGCCAAAGCGGCCGGTGAGCAGCTTGTGCGGGTAGCACTGGTGGCCGACGTCGAACAGCAGGCGGTCGTGGGCGAAGTCGAAGACGTAGTGCAGCGCGATCGAGAGTTCGACGACGCCGAGGTTGGGGGCGAGGTGGCCGCCGACCTTGGAAACCTGGTCGTAGATCGCACGCCGGATCTCAGCGGCGAGAGCGGGGAGCTGATCGACGGGCATCTTGCGAAGGTCCGCCGGGCCCTGGAGGGCCGAAAGCAGCGGGAACGCCGAAGCGTTGGAGGCGACAGGGTTCGATCCGGCAGCGTTGCGCGTGTCTGACATCGTGTCCGTCCGTTCGCTCGTCCATGCCGCGGCGGCACTGAGCCGCGACCCCCACTCGTCCCCCACTCATGCACCAGACCACCCACCCCAAAGAAGTCCCCAGAAACGATAGGAAGGCAAGGAGGAATCCCTGACGGGGTGTGAAGACTCAGACGAGTTTCTTGTCCTTTGTGTTCGTATGGGGAGCGAAAATCGATGCGGGTTCGGCCGTTCTCGGGCCAGCAAGCGTTGTGCGGGCTCCGAAGTCTGGTGCCATCAGTCCGCCGGCTTTGCGGCGTGACTGATACCTCGCGGCACCAACGACCAAAGTTCCAGTCGCACCAGTCGCGCGGCTCCGAGCAGCTGCGGACTGGTGGCACCTACCTGGTTCACGCTTGTTTCACTTCGTGCGGGTCGCGAGGAACTCGCAGAGTGCTCGCAGCGGCTCAGCGGCGGGGCCGAGCGGGGCCAAATGCGTCAGAGACTCTTCGTGCAGGCGTGTGATCTCGCTCCGGCACTTCTCGAGCCCGGCTTGTCCGCCGCCGTGGGCGAGCGGGTAGGTGAGCTTGCCGGCGTCCTTGTCCTTGCCGGTGCGTTTGCCGGTGTGCTCGGCGGACTGGGTCTCGTCGATGACGTCGTCGACGATCTGGAACATGAGGCCGATGGCCTCGCCGTAGCGGGCGAGGGCGGCACGCCGGGTCTCGACGGCCTTGGTGTCGACGCCCGACAGCTCGGCGCAGATCGCGCCCATCACGCACGACGCGCGGATCAGGGCGCCGGTCTTGTGCCTGTGGATCTCTTTCACCCGAGCCAAGGGCTCGAGCCCGGGCACTGAACCGGGGATGGTGTCGTAGACCTGGCCGACGATCATGCCGGTGGTCGCCACCATCAGTTCTCGCACCAGCCGGTGGCTGATGGCGGCGTCGCGCTCGCCGGCGAGCTTCGGATTCACCACGCCACTCGTGATCGGATCGAACGCCAGGGTCATCATCGCGTCGCCAGCGAGGATGGCCATCGCCTCGCCTGCGTGCTTGTGAAGCGTGGGCTTGCCGCGGCGTAGATCGTCATCATCCATCGCGGGCAGGTCGTCGTGGACGAGGCTGAAGCAATGGACCAGTTCGACCGCGACCGCGGCGGGGAGGGCGTCTTGCGGATCGCCGCCGGCGGCGGCGCACGCGTGCCACGCGAGGACGGGGCGCAGTCGCTTCCCGCCGCCGAGCAGCGAGTAGGCGACGGCGTCGCGGAGGCGATCACCGATGCGGAGGTTGGAGACGTACTTCTCGAGCGAACGCTCGATGGAGTCCAACGGGGCGAAGATGTCCGCGGAGGATGCCGACATCGTCGCGAGCGCCATTCAGACGCGCCCCGGCGTCGCCGCCTGCTGGCTGCGGATGAGATCGAAGACTTCCTGAGGTCCGGCCGCGGCGTAGATCCGCTCGCGGAACGACTCGGCCATCATCAGGCGGCTGACCTGAGCGAGCGCCTGAATGTGGTCGCTGGTCTTGTCGGGTGGGCTGGCAAGCAGGACGATGAAGCGGACGGGCTGGCGGTCGATGGACTCGAACTCCATCGGTGCGGCGGGCTTGCCGATGGCCATGGCCAGGCCGTTGATGCCGGCGCACTTGCCGTGAGGGATCGCGAGGCCGTGGCCGATGCCGGTGGTGCGGGTTTGTTCGCGTGTCCAGACGGCTTCTTTGAGGGCGGCGACATCGGCGACGGTGCCGGCGGCGCCGAGCACGTCGACGAGCTCGTTGATAACGCCACGCTTGTCGGTCGCGACGAGCGGGGCGCGGATGCACTCGAGTCGGAGTATGTCGAGAAGGTTCATGCGCCGGTCAGAAGGAGTTTCAGATCGTCCGCGAAACGACAGGGCGGAGTGTACGCCGCGACCCCGAAGGCTTTCCGGTCGCGACTCCCCGGAGACCACCCCGGGGAGGACCGCTCAACCGGGCACGCGTCCGACGGTGACGTATGACCCGTCGTGGAACAAGGCGTGGTCTTCGCCGGGGAGGCCGGCGGGCATGGTGCGGCGGTCCACCATCAGAACGCAACCCAGCGCCTCAACCATGTGGTCCCTCTGCGACTCGTTCTCCTCGTGCTCCAGACTGCAGGTGGAGTACGCCAGAAGGCCGCCGGGCTTCAGCAGCGAGCGGCCGGTGGCCAGGATCTCCCGCTGCAGCTTCACCAGCTCGGCGATCGCGGCGGCGTCGAGCCGGTAGCGGGCCTCGACGCGGCGGCTCAGCACGCCGCTGTTGCTGCAGGGGACATCGAGGAGCACGACGTCGGCGACGCCGACCCCGCCGTCCTGACAGGTCCGGGTGGCGTGCTGGGCGTGCAGGACGCGGATCCTGGGTTCCTTGGCAAACACGCGTTTGAGGGTCGCGAGCCGCTCGTCGTCCACCTCGCAGGCGATGACGGTGGCGTTGGGGAAGGCTCGCAGCAACTGACGGGTCTTGGTGCCTTGACCGGCGCACAGGTCGACGACGAGGCGGACGTTGGACGCGTCCTTGCCCGCGGCGGCGGCGACGGTGCGGACGACCTCGGCGGAAGCCGGGTCCTGCACCCAGAGGCCGCTGCGGTCGAGGGTCTCGGACAGATCGCGGCGCTCGCCGCGCCAGACGAATGAGAGCTCACGGGAATGCGGCGAGAGGTCGCCGTCTAGCACGAGTGCACGTGCGGCCTCGGGGCGTGCCTCCGCGTTGACCACGGTGGGCGCCGTGCCGATGCCCTTGAGCGCGATCGCCGAGGCCGCATCGATGCCGAAGGCCTGCACCCACTTCTCAAACAGGGGCTTGGGGGTGCTGGTGATGGCGGCGATGCGTTTGACCTCGTCGGTGGGAAGACACGCGCGAGTGAGCAGCAGCGAGCGCCCGTCGCCGAGCGGTATGGCGTCGAGGCGGGTGCGCCAGTCAGTGCCGCGTGAGGTGCGTTCGCCGCAGAGCTCGGTGACGCGACGCAACACGGCGTTGACGAGCCCGCCGGCGCCGATGCGGATGCGGGCCTTGGCGATGTGGACGCTCTGATCAATCGCGGCGTGGGGCGGGACTTTGTCGAGCAGAACCATTTGGGCCGCGCCGACCAATAGCACGGCCTGCAGCCCGGGCTCAAGGGAGCGGAAGGGGCGGTCGAGCCCGAGGCCGATCAGGAGCTCCAATGTGAGCCAGCGGCGGAGGACGGCGTCGTGGATCGCGTGAGCGAACGCGGCGTCGCGACCTTCGAACTCAGTGAACTCGGCGCCGAGGGGCAGATCGGGGAACGTGGCGACCATCGAGGCGACGAGACCGGTGACTCGGTCGCGGACAGGATCGACCGGGCCGGGCGGCCGCGGGCCGTGGACCGGTCGACGCTGGGGCTGGGAGCGATCACGCATGGGGGCGAGTTTAGTTCGAGAGTCGAGGCGGGCATTCAGAATCCAGAGCTTCCCCGAGCTCGGATGCGTCCCGACCGGCTCGTCGGACTCCGGGCCCCGGATGGGGCCAGAGTGCGGCCGCTCGTAGACTTTGAGCACGCATGTCCGCCCGCGACGTTGCCAACTCAGTTGCGCCCCCCGCCCGGCCACGCCCGCCGGCGCGAATCATCACCCGGATTGTGCCCAGCCGCGAGGCCGGGCACGGCTTGCTCGCGGGGATGCGGATCCGCAAGAAGCTGTTCGTGCTGCACACGTTTTTCTCGCTGGCGCTGACGCTGATCCTGCTGGTCGCGATCCGGCCCGCGATCGCGAGAATTCTGGACCGCGCGGACAGTCAGGCTTCGATGGACCTTCTTTCGACGCTGGTGCCCGATCTATCGTCGGCCCGGGCCAGCCGAGCACCCAAGGTGGTCGACTTCCTCGCCGCGCGGCCGCACATCGTGCTGAAGGAAGGCTCGGCGAGCGAACTGGAGATCCCGCGCGAGCTAGCGGTCAACGCGAGCACCACGCCGGGTCGGGTGCTGGAGCTGACGACGCCGCCCTGGGAAGCGTCGGCTGTGGTCTTCGTGACCCCGCCGGGCGCGAGCGAAGGTCGGTACATCGCGCTGTCGACCTCGAGCCCCGCGGCCCGGGCGGCGGTGACAGGGCTGTACATCTTCACGCTCATCGCGCTGCTCGTGGTGTACGCGCTGGTCGTCATCGCGCTTGAGATTTTCGTCCTGCCGCAGGCGGTGTACGACCCGATCCGGCGCGTGCTGGCCGCGGATCGGGCGGTGCAGGAGAACAAGGCGACCGACGAGGAGCTGGTGCCGGAGATCTACATCCCGCAGGACGAACTGGGCGAGATCATGCGCTCGCGGAACGACTCGGTTCGGGCGCTGCGGCGGAACCAGCAGGCCCTGAACGTGGCGCTGGCCCAGCTTGAGTCCGCTGCGGGAGACCTCAAGAAAAAGAACCACCTGCTGGAGACCGCCCAACGCAATCTCGCCGACGCCGATCGATTGGCGAGCCTGGGCATGATGTCGGCGGGGATCGCCCACGAATTGAACACGCCGTTGGCGGTGATCAAGGGCAGTGTCGAGCAGATCGCCCAGGACCCGTCGCGGCCGGTCGAGCCGGCACGGGCGGCGTTGATGCTGCGGGTGGTCGAGCGGTTGGAGCGGCTGAGCGAGAGTTTGCTTGACTTCGCCCGCGTGAGGCCGCCGCGGTCGCGCGAGGTGGCGATCGCCGCCCTGGTCGACGAGGCCGCGACGCTGGTGCGGCTCGACCGCTCGATCCGGATGCCCGCGCTTGAGAACCGCGTGCCCGCCTCGCTGCACACCGTCTGCGACCCCGACCGCATGACGCAGGTCTTGGTCAACCTGATACGAAACGCGGCGGACGCGATGACCAACTCGTCGTCGGGACGCGCGGCGGAGATCGTCGTCGAAGCGGACGAGACCGAGAAAGACGGCCAGCGCTGGATGAGCCTGCGGATCCGCGACAATGGTCCGGGCATCAGCCCAGCGATCCTGTCCCGGCTGTTCGAGCCCTTCGCGAGCACGAGGCTGGACAGCCGCGGCACGGGGCTGGGCCTGGCGGTCGCCGAGGGCATCGTGCGCGAGCACGGCGGGGTGCTCCTGGGCCGAAACATCCCGGGACCGGATCAGTCGTCGATGGGCGCGGTCTTTGAGATATTGCTGCCGCAGGGCAAGCCTGCAGCAGCCCCCGTCATCGAGTACGCTGCGGGGCAACAGCCATGACGCCCATCGAAACCAATCCCGCGATTTCCGGGCAGCCCCGGCTGTCGATCGTCTGCCTCGACGACGACGAGGATTTCCGCCAGTACATTCGCTCGGTGCTGGAGGCCGACGGGCACGACGTGCGGGCGTGCGTGAGCTCGGCGGAGCTCTTCAGTGCCTGCGAGCAGCGGCTGCCGGACGTGGTGCTGCTGGACATCAAGATGGGCCGCGAGTCGGGCGAGACGGTGCTTGAGGAGATCCGCAAGCGGTGGAGCAAGCTGGCGGTCGTGGTCGTGACCGGCTACCCGTCGATGGACTCGATGCGGGAGACCTTCAAACGCGATGTCTTCGATTACCTCGCCAAGCCGTTCTCGCTCGTGGAGCTGCGGCGAGTGCTGTCTCAGGCGACCGCGACGCTGGGGCTGGGTCAGCGGCCGCAGGATCGGCTGCGGGCCGAGCTTGGCAAGCACATCCGCCTCGCCCGCACCGAAAAAGCATGGACGCTCAAGGAACTTTCCGACGCCAGCGGCGTCAGCGTGAGCCAGCTCAGCTCGATCGAACGCGGCACGCACCTGCCGAGTCTGGAATCGCTGCTGGCGATCGCTGGAGCGATGGACTGCAAGCCGAGCGAGTGGATGGTGGCGGGCGGGTTCTGAGCGGATCGCGGTCGGGGGGCTCAAGTCTTGGGGTGCCACGGCTTGGCAGCTCTGGGCCAAGCCGTGCGGCTGCAGTGAGATCGTGGGCCTTCACACTGCTTGACCGCCGAGCCGGTCAAGCAGTGGCACCCGAGGCGACCCGTGAGATCGCTTACACCAGCAGCGTCGCCGGCTTCTCGAGCAGCCCCTTGACGGTCGCGAGATACTGAGCCGCCATCGCGCCGTCGATGACGCGGTGGTCGCTGCTCATGGTCAGGTTCATCACATGACCGGGGACGATCTGGTTGTTGCGGACGACCGGCTTCTGGATCGCGCCGCCCGCGGCGAGGATGGCGACGTTGGGCGGGTTGATGATCGCCGTGAAGTTGTCCACGCCGAACATGCCCAGGTTGCTGATGGTGAAGGTCGAGTCCGACATGTCCTCGACGGACAGGCCCTTGTTGCGGGCCTTGTCGGCCAGACGCTTGGTCTCGCCGCTGATCTGTCGGAGGCCCAGCACATCGGCGTTGCGGAGCGTGGCGACGACGAGGCCGCCGCCGCTGCCGTCCTCGGCCACGGGCAGCGCGATCGCGACGCCGACGTTGACCTCGCCGAGGAACTCGATGGTCTCGTTGCCGGGCGTGCCGACCCACTTGGCGTTCACGTATGGGTGCTGGTGCATCGCCAGGGCGCAGGCGCGGACGAGGAAGTCGTTGACGCTGAGCTTGACACCCTGCGTGCCGAGCTGCTCGTTGAGCTGAGTGCGGAGGGCGACGAGGGCGTCCATGTCGACCTCGACGCTGACCTGGTAGTGCGGGATCGTCGTCTTGCTCTCGACCAATCGCTTGGCGATGGTCTTGCGCATATTGGAGAGCTGGATCGTGCGCGGCGTGAGGGTCGCGCCGACAGACGGCAGCACGGCGGGCACGTTGCGGGTCGGCTTGGCGGGCTGTTCGACGCGGGTCGCGAGGTCACGAGCCGAGCCGGCGCTCGAAGCAACGCGGCCGGCGGCACTGGTCGCGCCGGAGCTGATCGCGGCCTCCACGTCCTTGCGGATGATGCGGCCGGCGGGGCCGGAGCCACGCAGCGAACCGAGATCGACGTTGGATTCGGCGGCAATCTTCTTGGCCAGCGGGCTGGCGAAAATGCGCCCGCCGTGGTTGCCGTGGCTTGTGCCGTTCGACGCCGGAGCATCGAGCACGGCGACCGAGCCGCTGGAGGACGAAACCTGCGACGCGGACCCGCCCGACGCGGTGGCGGCCTTGGTCGCAGGAGCCGCTGCGGTCGAACCACCCGCGGCGTACTGCGACTTCACAGAGGCGACGTCTTCACCCGCGCCCGCAAGCACGAGAATCACGGTGCCGATCGGAACGTTCTGCCCCTCGGGCACCGGGATCACTGCAACCGTGCCGTCCTCGAAGGACTGAAGCTCCATCGTGGCCTTGTCGGTCTCGATGTCAGCGAGCGCGTCGCCGCTCTTGACCTTCTGGCCTTCTTTGACGTTCCACTTCACGACGGTTCCCGCCTGCATGGTGTCGGACAACCGGGGCATTTCAATCTTGATCGGCATGGTGCAATCTCAATCAGTTCAGGCGAGGGAAACAGAACGAACGCCGCAAAGGTACGTCGGGTTCTGACGAGCGGCGGTCAGGGATTCGCGGGACGGAAAAGGCCAGCAGTTCAGTAAATTGAACTGAGCGCCGCGAGCGACAACCGGCTCGCCTTGCCGCCGCCGTCCCAGGTACGAGCGGACCTCATGCGTGACCGCAACCCCCAGTCCAAGAGCAAGCCACGCAGCGACACAAGCCGCCGCTGCCCGCCCGAAGCCAGCGCATGCGAGCGCGACGGGGGCCAGAAAACAACAGCCCCAGACAATCTGGAAACTCCATCGGCCGTCACCTCGCGATTCGAGGCGTGCCGCTTCGGTCGCCCAGTTACATGCCTCTGCTGATCTCGACACCCGTAAGAGCAGCACGCATTGAGCAACGTATCGGCGAACCTCGGGCGACATTCGGTGTGCACCGCGAAGGCGTCCGGAGTGGAAGGGACTATCCACTGTCGCAACCACCATCTCGCAAATCTCATCAACAGCAGCGTCCGCTCCGTAGAACTTGCAAATGCGGCAGTACGACGAATAGTGCTCGTCAACGGTGATCAACCCCGACGCGAGGTGCCGAAGCGTCTCCGCGTATGCCAGTCTCGCCGGGATGTTGACCTTTGCGTGAGCCACGGGCTCGCCGGTTCCTTCCGATGTGAGCTTTCTCGCCTTGCTGCTTTGAGCTTTACAGCCTCCCAAGGCTGCTCTTCACCGCCGCCATGATCTTGCCCTTGTGCGGCAGATACAGCGCCTCCAGGTTCTTCGCGTACGGCGTCGGCACGTCCTCGGTGTTCACACGCAGCGGCTGGTGATCGAGGTAATCGAACCCACGCTCGCAGACCTGGGTCACGACTTCCGACGCCACCGACGCGAACGGCCAGCACTGGTCCACCACCACGATGCGGCCGGTTTTCTTGATGCTGTCGAGGATCGAGTCGATGTCCAGCGGACGGATCGTCCGCATGTCGAGCACGTCGACGTGGATGCCTTCCTTCTTGAGCTCGTCCGCGGCGTCGATGCAGAAGTTCACCGGGCGGCCGAAGGAGACGACGGTGCAGTCGCTGCCCTGTCGCCGGAGGGCGGCCTTGCCGAATGGAATGGTGTACTCACCGGCGCCGACGTGGCCCTTGTCGCCGAGCATGCGCTCGGACTCGAGGAAGAAGGTCGGGTCGTCGTCGCGGATAGCCGTCTTGAGCAGGCCCTTGGCGTCATAGGGGTTGCTCGGGATGACGATCTTGACGCCGGGGACGTTGGCGTAGAGGCCTTCGACGCACCAAGAGTGGGTCGAGCCGAGCTGGCCGCCGGCGCCGTCGTTGCCGCGGAAGACGACCGGACAGCCCCACTGCCCGCCGGACATGTAAAGCATCTTCGGCACGTTGTTCAGGATCTGGTCCGCCGCGACGAGGCTGAAGGACCATGACATGAATTCGATGATCGGACGCAGCCCGTACATCGCAGCGCCGACCGCGAGGCCGGCGAAGCCGTTCTCGGAGATCGGGGAGTCGATGATCCGCTGAGGCCCGAACTCGTCGAGCATGCCCTGGCTGACCTTGTACGCGCCGTTGTACTGCGCGACTTCCTCGCCCATCAGGAAGATGCGGTCGTCGCGACGCATTTCCTCGGACATGGCCTCGCGAAGGGCCTCGCGGAACTGGATCTCGCGCAGCGATCCGCCGCCCATCGGCTCGAGGCCCATTTCCGGCAACATCAGTTCAGCAGGCATCAGACCATCTCCGGCGGCCGACCCGATATGGGGCAGCTCGTGACCGCTTTGGGAACCCAACAGACCATGAACCAGCGCCTTGGACAATCCTCCGGGGAGGGCCCGCGGCACCAGACAAGGATTCTACGCGGCTCCCGGGCTGGCCGCGACCGAACGAGCACCATTCCGGGTTCAGAACCCGTCCGGTTGATCCGCCAGCGAGCCCAGGTCGATGGAGAACCGCTTGGCGACGTGGCGGAGGTCCTTGGGCAAAGGCGAGCGAATGTCCACCCCTTCGCCCGTCATCGGGTGCGTGAAGGCCACGCGGTGGGCGTGCAAGGCAAGCCTCGCAGCGCCCGCGGCGACCGGTGGCGGGGCGTACAGGTCGTCCCCGAAGATCGGGCAACCGATCGACTCCAGGTGGACGCGGAGCTGATGCAGCCGCCCCGTGACCGCGCGGCACTCCAAAAGGCTTGCCGCTGGTCCCTTGGCGAGGACGCGGTACGCGGTGACGGCGGGCTTGCCGTTGCCGCTGAGCTTGGCGAGCTTCATCTCGCCGTTCTTGGGGATCGAGCCGGCGCGAGTCTCTGCGATGGGCTTGCGGATCACGCCGCTCTGCTGGCGCGGCGCGTTGGCGACGAGCGCGAGGTAGAACTTCTTGATCTCGCGAGCTTCGAAGAGGGCACGCAGGGCGTCGTAGGAGGACTTTCGTCGTCCGACGATCAGAAGCCCGCTGGTCTCGCGATCCAGGCGGTGGAGCATGCCGAAATCGCGGTCCTTGCCGAGATTCTGGAGCTCGTTGCCAAAGGCGGCAAACAGCCCGCTGAGCAGAGAGGATCGCTCGTGACCGACCCCGGGGGTGGAGACGATCTTGGTGGGCTTGTCGACCACGAGCAGGTGCTCGTCCTGGTAGGCGATGCGGAAGACGACTTTGTCGTTGGGCTCGACGGAGTAGTTGGCCATGGATCAGACTCCTCCGCCGCTGGTGCCGGGCGGCTCGCCGTCGAGCGGGATCGGCGGGAGCGCGGGGGCATCGTCGCAGACGCTGTGATCGATGTACCAGCGGAGCTCGCCGCCGAGGAGTCGCAGATCGGCGGCGTGCAGGCGTGCGCCGGGAATCATCGCGTCCTTCGCACGCCGGGGAGACAAATCGATCTGGCGGATCGCGTCGGCGCTGCCCCCGCCCAGAGCGAGCATCGCGACAAATCGAGTCGCGTTGAGCAGGCGAGCGGACATCGCGGCGGCGCCATCCAGCGGAGCCACCAAGGGCGCATCGGGCACGCGAAGCTCGACGCCGTGGGTCTCGCCTTGCGCCATCACGGGGAGCAGAGCAAAGTCGAGTCGATCGTGCCCTTTCTCGCGCCAGCCGAGCGTTTCTTTGAGGGCCGCCTCATACCCCGAAGCGAGCTCGTGCTCGGAAGCCCCGGTCATGCGGTGGACCTGTTGGTCGGGGATGTCCGAATGGCTGACGATTGCGTCCTGGAGCACGGCCCCACGCGAGGGCGGCGAGGTCTCCTCAACGATCCACAGATGGGTGCGCGTCCAAGGGAGCTCGCGGAATCGGGGGTCGTAGAGCAACCGCAGAAAGAACGGCTCGGCCTCGGGCCAGACGCTGAGCGCCAGGTGAAAGTCGCCGAACTGCCGCACACAGGCGAGGCTCTGGAGAAACAGATCCGCGGCCAGCGCGTCCATGAGCTCATCGGGCGAGGGGCGAGCCACGACCACGCCCGGCAGCTTGGGCAGCCGCTTGGTGGCGTCGGAAGCGTTGAAATCGCGGGAATCTCGTGGGGAGTGGTCGGGCATGCGGGTCTCGACGGCAGAACGTAGCAAGCCTCCACGACTCAGAGCGGATAGCCTCCCTGCGAATGTCCGCGATTCTCCGAGTCATCGACGCCAACGCCAACCGTGCCCGAGAGGGCCTGAGGGTTCTTGAGGACCTCGCCAGGCTGAGGCTGAGCCACGCCGCGCTGTCGTCGACGCTCAAGCAGCTGCGCCACGACATCACGCTGGCGCTCGGGCAGTTGCCGGTCGATCGCGGACAGATCCTGGCGTGGCGGGACGCGGCCAACGACGTGGGGACCTCCATCTCCACGGCCTCCGAGGGCAAACGCGAGTCCGAGCTGGCGCTCGCCGCGGCGGCGTCCTCGCGGCTGACCGAGTCCCTGCGGGTGCTGGAGGAATCGGCCAAGGTCCTCGGCGCGTCCGCGGTGGCCGGCGCGATCGAACAGATCCGCTACCGCTCCTACGACGCGACGAAGCAGGTGGAACTGGCTCTCTTCGGCGGGCGCGGGCCGCAGTGGACGCTCTGCGTGCTGGTCACCGAGTCCTTGTGCACCCATCACCGATGGACCGAGGTCGTGCACCGGGCGATCGAGGGCGGCGCCGATTGCATCCAGCTCCGCGAGAAGGGCCTGACCGATCGCGAGCTCTTGGGCCGCGCCAAGACCGTCGTCGAGTTCGCCCGTCGGGCCGGAGCGGCGGTGGTCATCAACGATCGGCCCGATATTGCCATGCTCGCCAACGCCGACGGCGTACACCTGGGCCAGACCGACATGTCGATCGCCGACGCGCGGAAGGTCATCGGTTCGAGCCTGCGTCTGGGCATCTCGTGCGCGACCATCGAGCAGGCACGGGCGGCGGTCCTCGAAGGCGCCGACGTCTGCGGCCTGGGACCGATGTTCCCTTCGACCACCAAGCCCAAGCCCTCGCTGAGCGGGCCGGATCTCCTGAAGGCGTATCTCGAGGACGCCTCGACCAAGCGCGTGCCCCACCTCGCGATCAGCGGGATCAACCGTCAGAACATCGGCCAGCTCGTGCGCGAGGGCTGCGCCGGCATCGCGGTGAGCGGCGTGGTCTGCGGCTCGGAGAAGCCCGAGGAAGTCTGCCGCGAGCTGTCGCGTGCGATCAAGGGCCTCGGTGACGTGGCTTGATGCGCCCCGAGCGTCCGCGAGCGGGTCCCTCACGTGACCGCGCTGGCAAACCCGATCGCTCACGCTCGGGCCTCGCTGAAACCCACTAAACTCCCGCCATGGCCATCGAGTTCAAGCAACGGACGCTTTCCAACGGGCTCACGATCGTGGCGGAGATCGACCCCTCGGCGGTCACCTCCGCCGCGGGCTTCTTTGTGCGGACCGGGGCACGCGACGAGAGCACAAATGTGATGGGCGTGAGCCACTTCCTTGAGCACATGATGTTCAAGGGCACGACCGACATCTCCGCCGAGCAGCTCAACCAGGCCTTCGACCAGATCGGCGCCAAGAACAACGCGTACACCAGCCACGAGGTGACGTGCTTCTACGCCTCGACGCTGCCCGAGCATCTGCCCCGAGCGATCGAGCTGCTGGCCCGCATGATGCGCCCCGCTCTCCGCCAGAGCGACTTCGACACCGAGAAGGGCGTGATCCTCGAAGAGATCGCGATGTACAAGGACAACCCGTTCTGGGTCCTGTACGAAGCGGTCATGGAGAGGCACTATTCCAGCCACCCCATGGGCCATCGCGTGCTGGGCACCGCCGAGAGCATCACCGCGCTGACCAGCGGCCAGATGCGTGCGTACTTCGACGACCGCTACTCTGCGAACAACACCACCGTGTCGCTCGCCGGCCGGGTGGACTTCGATCGGGCCTGCGATCAGATCGACCAGCTCTGTCAGTCGTGGAAGCCCACCACCCGCAGCACGCGACAGCCCCCGGCCAAGCAAGCCATCGAACGCCTCGCCCTCACCGACGCCAAGGTCTCTCGCGGGTACCTGCTCGGCATGTCGCCCGGACCCGCGGTCGACGACGAACGCCGCTACGCCGCGAGCCTGCTGACACAGGTCCTGGGTGCGGCGGACAACAGCCGTCTGCACTGGGCCCTGGTCGAGTCCGGCATCGCCGAGGACGCCCAGGCCGGCTTTGACGCTCACGACGGGATCGGCGACTACTTCATCTTCGCGTCAGGCGAACCTTCCCGTCTCGAAGAGATCGAGAAGGTCATCCGAGGCGAGATTGACAACTTGGCCGCGAGCCTGACGCAGGACGATCTCGACCGTCTCCGCAACCGCATCCTCACGGGCGCGACCGTCGGCGGTGAGCGTCCCTCCGATCGCATGCAGCGACTCGGAAGACTGTGGTCGTCACTGGGCAAGTATTCATCGCTGGAGACCGAGCTCGATCGCATCGCAAAGGTCACGCTTGATGAAATGAGATCGGTCGCCGCGGCGTTCCCGCTCACGCCTACGACGCTCGGCACGCTGGTGCCCGCGTAAACACTTCACTACGCTTCGCCGATGTACACGCTCTACCTCGGCTTCGTCGCATTTGTGCTCGTGATGCTCGCGCTCGACCTGTTCGTGGTCAACCGCAAGCCCCACGCGATCAGCACCAAGGCCGCCCTCTTCTGGACCGGCGTCTGCGTCGTCCTCGCGCTGGGCTTCTCCGGCGTGGTCTACCACATCTACGAGCAGAACTACTACGGGCTGGGCGATTCCATGCGTGCCCGCCACTCGGAGATGCTGCAGAGTAGGAGCGGCACCACCGGCTCCGGCGCTATTCCCTCGGAATCCATGCCGCCGGTCGCCCCGCCGCAGAGCAGCGCCGCGCCGACGCCATCTCCGTCGCCTTCGCCGGCCGCGGAGATGGACCCAATCTCACAGAAGATCTCCCCCGGCTGGCACGCGATGCTGGAGTTCCTCTCCGGCTGGCTCATCGAGTACAGCCTGAGCCTCGACAACATCTTCGTCATCGCCCTGATCTTCGCCCACTTCCGCATCCCGCGCGAGTACCAGCACCGCGTGCTCTTCTGGGGCATCCTCGGCGCTCTCATCATGCGCGGCCTCATGATCGGCGTCGGCGCCGTGCTCATCAAGGAGTTCCAGTGGATCCTCTACTTCTTCGGTGCCGTGCTCATCTACACCGCCTTCAAGATGCTCCGCGGCGGTGAGGACCACATCGAGCCCGAGGAGGGCTTCGTTTACCGAGCCGCACGCAAGGTGTTCGCCCTGCACCCCAAGATCGAAGGCCAGAAGTTCTTCGTTCGACTCGACGGCAAGCTCTTCATGACGCCCATGTTCCTCGTGCTCCTCATCGTCGAGAGCACCGACGTCATCTTCGCCATCGACTCCATCCCCGCCATCTTCGCGATCACCCAGGACCCGTTCCTGGTGTTCACGTCCAACGTCTTTGCGATCCTGGGCCTGCGGTCCATGTACTTCGCCCTCGCCGCGATGATGGACAAGTTCCGCCTGCTGAAGTTCAGCCTCGCCTTCGTGCTCGCCTTCATCGGCGTGAAGATGATCCTGACCTACTGGCACATCCACTTCGGCACCGGCGTAAGTCTGGGCGTGATCGCGTTCGCGCTCGCCGCGGGCGTGGTGGCGTTGCTGCTGATCCCGGTCAAGAAGGTCCCCGAATCGGACACGGGCGCGATCGGGGAGCCCAGGCCCGAGGCCTGACGAAGCCCACGAGCACGCGCGGGCTCGTCGTGACTACGGACGCCGCCACGCCCGCCCGAGAAACGCGCAGACCGCGTGCTCTGCTTTTTCTCTGTCTCCACCCGTCCACACGTCGTTGTGCCCCGCCGCCAGAGGCACAAACTCCCCTCGCCCCGCCGCCGCGATATCGCGTCCATCCTCCACGGGAGAGATCCGATCCGCTTCGCCGTGGATGACCAGCAGCGGCACGCTCAGCCGCGCCGCGATGACGCACCGATCGAACCTTCGCCACTCCGCTCCAGGTCCCACGAGCCTCAGCGCGAGCGGCAGATTCACCCGCCAGGGCATGGCCCGCGCCTCCAGCACATTCCTCGCCGGCGTCGTCGCCAACCGATACGGCGACTCTGCGATCACGCCAACGACCCGATCGCACTCGACCGCCGCCGCAATCGAAACCCCGGCACCGAGCGACCAGCCAAAGAGCACGATCGACGTGCCCGATTCCAACGTGTCGAGCAGGGCGAGCAGGTCCGCCTTCTCCAGAAGACCCAGTGTGCTCGTGCCGCCGCTCTCGCCGTGGCCGCGGAGGTCCCACGAAACGACCCGCGACGCGAGAGGCGCAACCGCTTCGACGCGACCGAGCCCCCCCACCTTGGAATCCGCCCAGCCGTGCGTCAGCACGACGACCGGACCGTGCGGCGTATCCCCCTCGATCGACCAGCCGACGAGCGTCGTGCCGTCGCGGCCGAACTCGAACCGCTCGAACGGCCGAGGCCTGGTCAGCTCCCCCGGCTCGCCCGGCAAGCCCTTCGCCACCGCCCACGCGTACGTCCGTCGCGGCGGCCGCGTCAGACGCCGGAAGGTGAGGAGCGTGAGCGCTCCGACGTACAGGCTCAGCCCCAGAACCAAGACCGGGAGCAAGCCGAGCAGAACGTTCAGCATGGGAAGGCGCCGAGCAAGCTCACGACCGGAAGAGGTTCATGATGTCGTTGAACGTCACCACGATGAACATGGAGCCGATCAGCACCAGCCCCGCCAGCGTGGCGGCGTTCTGGAACCCGACGGGAACCGGCCGCCTGAAGATCTGTTCGTAGAGAATGAACAGGAACTGACCGCCGTCGACGATCGGCAGCGGCAGGAAGTTCACCACCGCGAGATTCACGCTGATCAACGCCATGAAGAAGAGCAGCCACACCAAGCCTCGATCGGCGATCAGGGTTCCGGCGTGCGCGATGCCGACGGGACCCTTGAGATGCTCGACCTTGACAGATCCTTCGAACAACCTCACGAAGGTCATGTAGGTCATCAGCATGACCCGCTTGGTCTCTCCCAGCCCCACACTCACCGCGTCGATCGGCCCGCTGGCCCGGAGCAGAATCTGGGCCGGCTCGAACATGCCCGAGGAGATCGGGCTCACCCAGCCGAGTTTCTGCAGCGCGACCAGATCTTGGGGCGACAGCGGCATCTGCACCTGAATCGAACCCTCGCTGCCGGGGGGTTGCACCGTGAGACGAACGGACGAAGCGCCGTCCCGCACGCTGGCGCGGATCGCCTCACGGATCGATTCACGAATCTGGGTGAAATCCGACACCGGCCGATCATCGACCGCCAGAATCACCGAACCGGGAGTCAGCACAAGCCGGCCCGCCGCGGTTGGTTCCGGACTCGTCTTGGGGTCGCTCGAATCGACATCCGCACCCTTTGACTCCGACTCGCCCGAGGCGAGCGGGCGGAGCGTGAGCGGCGACCCGAGCAGGGTGGAGCGCTGCATCGTGTCCTCGACGTTGAATCCGATCGTGCCGGCACGCGAGACCTGGAGTGTCAGCGGCACGTCCACCGACTTGCCATCCTTCTCACGCCGCACGACGGCCTCGATCGAACGCCCCGCCGCCGCCCGGATCTCTCGCACGCCCACGGTAATGCTCGGGAACTCCGCCGCACCCAGTCGCACAAAGACGTCGCCCGCTTCCAACCCTTGCGCCTTGCCCTCGGCCGCCACGCTCTCGATCGAGAGCACCCCGGTCAGCCCGAGCAGATGCGTCTGAGGCATCACCCGTTCACCGATCTTGACCGATCCAACCTCGAACTCGGCACGCGGACTTAGCGTCACGCTCGTCTCGACGCCATCGGGCGATCGGAAGGTCGCCCGGAAAGGCTCTCCCTTTCGAGCGGCCAGATCGAGTTCGTGCGCATACGCCACCGATCCGGAGGACCCCACCGAGGTGAGCACGGAGCCTGGCGCTACACCAGCCGCTCCAGCACCCTTCATCACCCGATCAAAGAACTTCTTCTGATCAGCATCGGTGACGGAAAAAAGCTTGTTGGAAGCGGGCGGCACCAGACCAATGTCGAGCATCCGCTGCGCCTCGCTGGTCTCGGCCTTGATCGCAAACTGCAGCGGCCTGTCGACGCCTGGACGCTTGGCGGTGATCTCCAGAGGAACGCCTCGGCGGGACATCGCCGTGGTGACGACCACATCACTGAACTGCCGGGGCGCCTTACCCGCGATCTCAACGATCTCGTCGCCGGGTTGGAGCCCGGGCGCGGTGATGCCCAGGTCCTTGGCGTTGATCGCGACCGCCTTGGCCGCGGGCGAATCGTTGCGCACGAAGCCGACGACCGCCGGCTCGGTCCGCAGCCCGACCTTGAAGACGACCATGAAGATGAGGGCCGCGGTGATGATGTTCATGATCACGCCGGCGCTGATCACCACCATCCGCTTCCAAGGGACGCAGTTCTGATACGAATCCGGCGCGGTGCTGACCGCCTCGGGGTTCAGGTCTTCCTGCCCGAGCATCTTCACGTAGCCGCCGAAGGGGAGGACGTTGAGGCGGTACTCGGTGGGAGAAATCTCGTTCCGCGCCGGACGATGGCCCTCCGCGGTTGTCACTCCCGCTGCCACCGCGTTGAGTCGCCGGAGATACTCCTCCTCGCTGCTGCCCTTGCGGAATCCCAGCCCCTTGCGGTACGACAACGCCGCCGGGCCAAAGCCCAGCGCAAACGCCAGCACCCGGATCCCCGCCCACCGCGCGGCCACAAAGTGCCCCAGCTCGTGCACGAAGATGATCAGGCCAAAGCCGATCACCACCAACGCAAGATCGAACGCACGGCCGAGCATCGAGAGCAGTTCAGGCATGAGGATCTCCAGCAGATGCTATCGGCCGCGTGAGAGGGACGAAACAAATCGACGACCTCGGCCGCACCCGAACAAAAACGCCGGTGGGCCCATCGAGGGCCCACCGGCACGTGAAGAGACCCTCTCTGAAGAGGAGAGTTCTGTGGAGGCGGCTTACGAGCCGAACTTGACCGTGCAGCCGTAGGGCTTGGTCTCGGCGGTGGTCACGGGCTTGTTGGCCAGGACCTCGTCGAGGGCCTTGGCGACGTAGTTGGTCTTGCCCGTGCCCTTCATTTCCTTGTTGTCGTCGATGGCGCCGTGGTAAACGACCTTGCCTTCCTTGTCGAGGATGAACATCTCGGGCGTGCGGGTCGCGCCGTAGGTCTTGCCGACCTTGCCCGACTCATCGAGCAGGACCGGGTACTCGATCTTCCAGTCCTTCTTGGCGGCGGCGTTGGTCTCCTTGCCCGCGCCTTCCTTGCCGGCGGCGCCGCTGTTGATGGCGAGGAAGACCACGCCCTTGTCGCTGTACTTCTTGTTCAGCTCGTTGAAGGTGTTGGCGCCCTCGTAGTGCTTCTTCACAAAGGGACAGCCGGGGTTGAACCACTGCAGGACGACGATCTTGCCCGCGAAGTCGCTGAGCTTGATCGCCTTGCCGTCGGTGTCGGTGAGCTCGAAGCCAGGGGCCACGCTGCCGACCGCGACGGTCTCGGTCTTCTTCTCGTCCTTCTTCTCAGCCTTCTTCTCGTCCTTCTTGTCGTGCTGGGCGTGCTTGTCGTCCTTCTTGGCCTTGTCGTCGCCCGCGAGCGAGACGGCGGCGGGGATGGTCATGCCGAGGGCCAGAAGAGCGACAAGCGAGAGTTTCGAGACTTTCATCGTTCAGACTCCGTGGTGCGCGAGACGTGCAACCGACGCGCCGGCGAGAATCGCCCGGGCGCGTGGAACTCAACCTCCGCGGCGACACGCCGCGACAGAGGTAGTACCGGTATCGGACCTTTTGGGTTCGCGCGACGACTTCACCCAGGCTCCGTCCCGGCGACCTTGAGACGTCGCACCGCCTGTCCGGGTTCCGTTCCGACGCCGCGATTTCGCTGGAAATCAGCCGCCCTTTTCGGAGGTATCGATACGGTAATACGCCGGATTCTCCCCCGACCCCGTCCACACGCCCAGAACGCCGAATCCTCTCGCTCGGTTTTTGTCAGGACCCGCAAAGGGCACCTTCAACGCCGGCCCGTCCGCCCGGGTGTGGTTGGCCGGATCGTCGATGTCGGTGCACTCCGGGCCGGGGTAGAACTCCAGCCGAGTCGCCTTCGCCGCCTGCACGGTCATCGATCCGCCAACGACCTTGACGCCGATGCTGCCATCGGTCGGCAACGCCGCCGGCATGTTCGCCCGCGACGCATCGATCAGCTTCGCATCGTCCGACTTCTTCCCCGCGTCCGCCGACACCGGCAGCGAGATCGACGACTCACCGGCCCCGAAGACGCAGACCTCGCTGCACTCCAGCCAGTTCATCTTCACGCCGATCGTCACCTTCTCACCCGGCTTGGCGTCCTTCGGCACGTTCAGCGGCACCAGCAGCGTCACCTGCCCCTCGTACACACTGTCGTACACATCCCCCGGCGCGACATACCGCTGCGGCGCGGGCCACTGGATCTCGCCCAACGTGTACCCCTCGGGCAGCTTGGCTTCTTCGATCTTCGGCGGGTTTCCGCCGCCCTCAAGCCCCTTGTAGTACACGTGCCAGTGCGGCTCCATCGTGAAGACCAGGCCCAACGTCTGCGTGGCACCGGGCCTGAGGTGCGTCTCCTCGCTGATCAACTTCAGCGACACGTGCGGGCGGTTCTTGTTCTCGGCACCGGGCTGCAGCGCAAGCCCGGCAGCGATCGCGGTCATCAGAATGGTGGTGAGCATGGGTGAGCAGGGAAGAGGATTGGACAACAACCAAAGCCGCGGGCTTCAGCCCGCGGGGGCTCTCCGTTCCGGCCCGTGCCGAACCGGTGTACCCTGCGAACATGCTACTGACGTTTGCCGAGGCGTGTTCGCGTGGGGTTCGCTCGATTTGGATGCCGCTGGGTCTGCTGGCGATGCTCGCGTTCGCCCTCCTCGCCGGCGGCTGCGAGAAAGACACCCGCGATTCGGACATCGTCTACGTCAAGCTGGGCGAGGTCTCCGAGCTCTGGCGCGACTCCGAAGGCAACCCGATGAAGCTCCTGCTCATCGACCCGCGCCCGCAGCCCGAGTTCGAAGCCGGCCACATCCCCGGGGCCCGCAACATCCTGCTCACCAAGCTCGACGGCAACAAGGGACGCGACCCTCGCATCGAGGCATACGAGAACGTCATGGTCTACGGCGAAGACCCCGCCAGCCCCATCGCTCGTGCCGTGGCCAAGCGCATGATCGCGATGGAGTACCCGGACTCCCGTTTCTTCGCCGGCGGCATCAAGGAGTGGAAAGCCGCCAACCTGCCACTCGAAAAAGGCCCGAGCAAGCCGCTGCCTCCGGCCCGCAGCACCTCCACCCGCGGGCGTGCCCGCCAATAACCGCGGACGCCCGGTGTTTTCGCGTACAATCGCTCCATGCTGCGACAGGTTCATTCTCCCCGCGTCGATGCGGTGATGGCGGCGGAGCGGGCCGCCACGTTCACCAAACGCTCGATCAAGAAATCCTCCAAGATGGCAGGCCTGCGCCTCGCCCTCTCCACCCTCGACCTCACCACCCTCGAAGGCAAGGACACGCCTGAGAAGGTTCGCGCTCTGTGCGTCAAGGCCGTCAACCCTGGCACCGGCCAGAGCGACCTGCCCGACAACCTGCCCAGCGTCGCCGCGGTCTGCGTGTATCCGTCGATGGTGAAGTTCTGCAAAGACACGCTCGACGAACTCGGCGCCCTCGGCCGCGTCAAGATCGCCTCGGTCGCCACCGGCTTCCCCAGCGGCCAGTACCCGCTCGACGTCCGCCTCGAGGACACCAAGAAAGCCATCCGCGACGGCGCGGACGAAATCGACATGGTCATCAACCGCGGCGCGTTCCTCAGCGGCAAGTACGACGTCGTTGCTGACGAAATCCGCGATGTGAAGGCCACCTGCCTTCGCGAAGGCGCTGCCGTCGGCCGCCCGATCGCGCTGAAGGTCATCCTCGAAACCGGCGAACTCGAAACCCTCGACAACGTTCGGCGGGCGAGTGATCTGGCGATCGTGGCGATGGAAGAGGCGAAGAGAGACGCAGCGAAAAGAGACGGAGAGACAGAGAGACGAAGAGACGGAGTGAAAGCCAAAGAAAACGGCACGGCAAACGGCACCCACGCCGCTCTTTCCGACCCTCGATCCCTTGATGCCTCGATGGCCCCCTCTCCGGGTGGATGCCTGCCTTGCTTCGACTTCATCAAAACCAGCACCGGCAAAGTCACCCCCGCCGCGACCATGCCCGTCACGCTCGTCATGCTCGAGGCCGTGCGCGACTGGTACCTCCAGACCGGCCAGCTCGTCGGCGTCAAACCCGCCGGCGGCATCCGCACCGCCAAGCAGTCGCTGCACTACCTCGTCATGGTGAAGGAAACCCTCGGCTCACTCCCCACCGTCGGCACGAGCGTGGACGACCAGCACCCCGGCGGCTGGCTCACCCCCGAACTCTGGCGCTTCGGAGCCTCCGCCCTCGCCAACGACATCCTGCGTCAGATCTCCTGGCTGCACACCGGCAAGTACCGGGCCCAGTACGACGTGACGGAGGCGTGATGCGTGTGTCTCGGACACAGCTTCTTGGCTGTTGCGTGATCGGAAGCACTCTGGCCCTGATCGAGCCGTGGTGTCTCATCCTCGCTCAACCGAAATTGAAATGGTCTGCTGACCGTTCCCAGCCACGTTGGCCAACCCAGGTTCCCGCCGACTGGCATCAACCAGAAGAGATGCATTTGCTCACCGCCTGGGGCATTGAGGGAAAACGAACACACTGGGCGGGCTCAGATTATCCGAGACAACTGACGACTCTTCATGCGGCGACGCAGGTGGCTATCAGCTGGAAGTTTGGCTGGCCATCTCGATCGATGCAACTCCAACATGGTTGGGAGCATCACCCGGAAGTGGCCAAACCGAGTTCTGCAGAATGGACAACGGGTATCCCCATTCCATCCGCGTTGTCGAATCGAACCGCTTTCCTTGATCTCAAGGATTTTCCGACAGCGGTCTTGCCGATTGGCATGACCTTGAACGCCACGTTCTTCGCTTCCCTCGTGCTAGCGATATCGCTCGCGGTTAGGCGACTTTTGTGCTTCTTTCGGGTGCGCCACGGCGGATGCGTTCAATGCGGCTACGACGTAAGAGGATTGTCTCGATGTCCCGAGTGCGGCTCGGCAGTCGCTGCACATGTGGCTCCGAGCGGCTCTGCAACAAGATTGGACTCAGCACAATGACCACAGCCGACACCAACGCCCCTTCTCTTTCTGGCACCGCCTCCTCGGTCAAACCCGCCAAGCCATCCAAGCCCGGCTGGGACTACTCCCCCGCGCCCGAGACCGTGAAGGTGGAAATCGCCTCCACCTACGGCCTGTTCATCGACGGCAAGTTCCAAACGCCGCGGAACGCCGAGCGCTTCGCCACGCTCAACCCCGCGACCGAGGAGACGCTGTCCGAGGTCACGCAGGCGAGCGACGCCGACGTGGACCGGGCCGTGAAGGCCGCACACGCCGCGCTGCCCCAGTGGGCCGGACTACCCGCGATCGAGCGTGCGAAGTACATCTTCCGCATCGCCCGCCGCATCCAGGAACGCGGCCGCGAGCTCGCCGTGCTCGAAACCCTCGACAGCGGCAAGCCGATCAAGGAATCCCGCGATGTGGACATCCCGCTCGTCGCGGCTCACTTCTTCTATCACGCGGGCTGGGCCGACAAGCTCGAGTACGCGACGAAGGGACGCCGCGACGGAGCGACCAAGGGGAAGAAAGCACTTCCCGAAGTCGCCCCCGGCGTGCGGCCCGTCGGTGTCTGCGGGCAGGTGATTCCATGGAACTTCCCGCTGCTGATGGCCGCGTGGAAGATCGCCCCCGCACTCGCCTGCGGCAACACCGTCGTCCTCAAGCCCGCCGAGACCACGCCGCTCACCGCGCTGCGGCTCGCCGAGATCTTCGAAGAGATCGGCCTGCCCCCCGGAGTCGTCAACATCATCACCGGCGACGGCCGCACCGGCAAGGCGCTCGTCGAGCACCCGCTCGTCGACAAGGTCGCCTTCACCGGCTCCACCGAAGTCGGCAAGCGCATCGCCAAGGCCACCGCCGGGCCGCGACCCGACGGCAAGTTCAAACGCCTCACCCTCGAACTCGGCGGCAAATCGCCCCACATCATCTTCGAGGACGCCGCCATCGACCAGGCCGTCGAGGGCATCATCAACGGCATCTACTTCAACCAGGGCGAAGTCTGCTGCGCCGGCTCGCGCCTCTTCGTGCAGGAATCGATCGTCGAGGAAGTCACGAAGAAACTCGAGATCCGCCTCGCCTCGCTCCGCGTCGGCGACCCGATGGATAAGAACACCGACGTCGGCGCGGTGAACAGCAAGGAACAGCTCAGCCGTATCGAGCACTACCTGAAGCTCGGCGAGCAGGAAGGCGCGACGCTCCGCCGCGCCAACGCGAGCACGCTGCCCAAGAAGGGCTACTGGTGCCGCCCGTGCTTCTTCACCGGCGTGCAGCCGTCGCACACGATCGCCCGCGAAGAGATCTTCGGCCCGGTGCTCAGCGTGCTGACCTTCCGCACGCCCGAGGAAGCCGTCAGCCGCGCCAATAACACGGCGTACGGCCTCGCCGCCGGCATCTGGACCGAGAAGGGCTCGAAGATGCTCTCGATCGCCAAGCAGATCAAGAGCGGCGTGGTCTGGTGCAACACCTACAACAAGTTCGACCCGACCTCGCCGTTCGGCGGCTTCAAGGAGAGCGGCTTCGGCCGAGAAGGTGGTGTGCAGGGGTTGAAGGCGTATCTGGAGATGTGACTCGCACGTTCAGAGAAGGCAATTTACCACGGAGATCACGGAGAACACGGAGTGGAGACGGGGAGGGTGAGGCCAAGCTCCGAGTTGCTTGCGCGGTGCAACGTCCTTACCGAGACGATTATCGGCGCCGCAATCGATGTCCACCGTGAACTTGGACCGGGCCTTCTTGAGAGTGCTTACGAATCGTGCCTTGCACACGAGCTCGGACTTCGCGGTCTCGACTTCGTGCGACAGGCCGCAGTTCCGGTGACGTACAAGGGGCAGTCCCTCGACTGTGGCTATCGGATTGATCTGCTCGTCGGGGGCCTTGTCGTCGTCGAGTTGAAATCGATCGACAAGACGGCCGCGATCCATGAGGCTCAGTTGCTCACGTACCTTCGCCTCGCCAACAAGCCGGTTGGCCTGCTCATCAACTTTAATGTCCAGCAGCTGACGAACGGCATCACTCGCCGCATTAACAACATCTCTTCTCAGTGTTCTCCGTGATCTCCGTGGTAAATTGCCTTCTCATGCCCCACGACCCCACCCAACTCCCCGCAAACCTCCCCGTTCCCAAGGACGACGGCGCCTGCCTCCATCTCCGCCGCTCGCTCCTGCCATCCATCTCCCTCACCGCCACCAGCGGCGAATCCATCAACCTCGCCTCCCTTACCTCCCCCACCGTTCTCTTCTTCTATCCACGCACCGGCGTCCCCGGCCGCGCTCCGTCGCTCGGGTTCCATGGGGAAGAGTGGGACTCCATCCCCGGCGCCCGCGGCTGCACGCCGCAGAGCTGCGGCTTCCGAGATCTCTACTCCCAGTTCACCGCCCTCGGCGTCCGCGTCCTCGGCGTCAGCACCAACGCGACCTCGCATCAGCGTGAGTTCAAGGAACGCATGCACGTGCCGTTCGAGCTGCTGAGCGATTCCAGGCTCGAACTCACCCGCGCCCTCCGGCTGCCCACCTTTGAGTTCCCCACTGAACCCGAGAACCCGACGACGCTCATCGCCCGGATGGCGTGGTACGTGGAGCCCGACACGCAGGCGGACAGCTCTGCCCCCACCACCGCCCGCATCCGCAAAGTCTGGTACCCCGTCTTCCCTCCCAACGAGAACGCGACCAATGTGCTCGCGTGGCTCAAGCGTCGGAGCGAAGTCCACACCGTCCGCCGCGAAGCACGCCACGACGCGTTCGTGCGCGATGAACTCACCAAGCACTGGGCCGGCACGCAGATCTGGTCCCGCAACGTCGGCTACGACGCCGACCGCCTCCCCGCGCTCGTCGCCGAACGCGACGGAGTGCCGATCGGCCTCTGCACGTACGAGATCCTGCCCGGCCGCGCGCAGTGCGAGGTCGTCACCCTCAGCACCCGCGACGAAGGCCGCGGCGTCGGCGAACGCCTCCTCGACGCCGCCGCCGACATCGCCCGTGCCGCCTGCTGCTGGCGCATTTTCCTCACCACCACCAACGACAACATCCGCGCCATCGGCTTCTACCAACGCTGCGGCTGGACGCTCGCCGCCATCCACAAGGGCATCGTCGAGGACGCCCGCCGCCGCGGCGCACCCATCCCCAAGATCGGCCCGAGCGGCCTGCCCGTCCGGGACGAGATCGAGTTCGAGCTTTCCCTGCCTTAACACGACAAGAAAAAGGCCCCGAGCATCGCCCGGGGCCTTCTGTGTTTCGGTTCTCAACTCGCTCTTGCGAGGGACTGGCAGCGATCATGCCGACTCGCGGCGGCGACGCATCTCGGTGAGGGGCTTCTTGGTCCGGACAGCTTCCTCGTCGATGACGTATTCGGCCCCGGTGTTGTCCAGCTCGGGGAGCTGGTACATCAGGTCGATCATCAGCTCTTCCATCACCGCACGCAGAGCACGGGCACCGGTGTCTCGCTTCACGGCCTTCTGCGCCAGGGCACGCAAGGCCCCATCGGTGAAGGTGAGCTTGGCGCCCTCGAGGCCGAAGAGGTGCTGGTACTGACGCACGATCGCGTTCTTGGGCTCGGTCAGGATGTTGATCAGGGCATCGACCGAGAGGGGCATGAGCGGGGCGAGGACCGGCAGGCGGCCGACGAACTCGGGGATCATGCCGTACTCGATCATGTCGTCCGCGGTGACCTGCGACAGGACGCGTGAAGCCCCCTCGTCACCGGCGCGGCTGCGATCGGGCTCGATGTTGAAGCCGATGCGGGTCTTGCCGAGGCGACGGCGGATGATTTCTTCGAGGCCGACGAACGTTCCGCCGCAGATGAACAGGACGTTGGTCGTGTCCATCTGGATGTACTGCTGCTCGGGGTGCTTGCGGCCGCCCTGAGGAGGAACGTTGCTGGTGGTGCCTTCGAGCATCTTGAGGAGGCTCTGCTGCACGCCCTCGCCCGAGACGTCGCGGGTGATGCTGACGTTGTTGGAGGTCTTGCCGATCTTGTCGATCTCGTCGATGTAGATGATGCCGCGCTGGGCCGCTTCGAGGTCGAAGTCGGCGGCCTGCAGGAGCTTCAGCAGCAGGTTCTCGACGTCCTCGCCGACGTAGCCCGCCTCGGTGAGAGTCGTGGCGTCGCCGATGGCGAAGGGGACCTTCAGCATGCGAGCCAAGGTCTTGGCGAGCAGCGTCTTGCCCGAGCCGGTGGGGCCGATGAGCAGGATGTTGCTCTTGTCCAGCTCGACGGAGCCGGCCTCGGCGCTCTCGAGGTGGAGCAGACGCTTGTAGTGGTTGTGGACGGCCACCGACAGGGCCTTCTTGCCCTGATCCTGGCCGATGACGTACTGATCGAGGTAGTCCTTGATCTCGCGGGGGGCCGGGACCTCACGCAGGGCGGAGCTGACGGTGCTCACGCGGCGGCGTTCCTGGCGGAAGATGTTCTGGCACAGCTCGGTGCAGTACGAGCAGATGTAGACCTCGCTGGGGCCTTCGACCATCGGGCCGACGTCGCGGCTGGTCTTGCCGCAGAAGGAGCAGGTGGTCACCTTGCGTCCGCGGAAGGACGAGTCGTCTCGGCCCGCTCCGGAGGTCGTTGAGGGCGGGTTGGTGTCGTCGTTCTTGCCTTTGGCCATTTGCGTCGCTTTCGTGCACGAAGGGGATCGGCGCGTATCCGAGGAGTCTATCGGCCATCCTTGTCGACTTCCTCACAAGGGCTTGACCGAAACACAAACAGGACGTTGCTGAGATGCCGCTCGCGCACAAGCCGCGTGCGGACGCGTTCGCAGCGTCCCCTCGTGATTATCCGTCCACAGGCTTTCCACTCGAATCTGCGGGCTTTTCGGACGGGGAGGGCTTTCCCGCGACTTGGGCCACCAGGCGGCGGCGGACGCGTTCGTACTCCTCCTGGGAGATCTCGCCCCGCTGGTGCATGGCGCGGACCTGGTCCATCAGCGAGCCGGGGTCCTCGGGTTTCTCGGGTGCCGCGAACAAACTCTTGCGCAGCGCGAGCACCGCGATCGAAGCCACCAGCACGACGGCGATCAGCAGCCCGGCCACGAGCAGGATCTGGTTCGACGCGGCCTGCTGAGCCGCCAGCATTGGAAGAGTTGCAAGCGGCATGCGTCGAGCTAGTGACCAGAGCCGATGGCGTCGCGGATGGGGACCAAGAGCGTGGGCACGACCTTGGATTCGACGAGCTCCTCGCCCAGGCGGGACATCTTGGTGAAGATGTCGCCGAGTTCCTTGATGTCGCTGACGGAGCCGAAACGCCGGAGCGTCAGGTAGACGCTGATCGGCTCCGGCGGCGCATCGGCGTCGCGGAAACCGGTGGCGGTGCCGGCCCGGGTCTTGACCTCGAAGTAGATCTCGGTGTCCTCGCGACCGGCGATGCGCAGGCCCAGCAACGGCTGACAGTCGACCGAAACAGCCCCGTGAATGTCGGCGAGCTGGGCGAGCGGCGAACCGGGGAGCAGAGCCTCGTACACAATCGCGTCGTGGTTGCCGCCGGCAACAAGGTCGAAGCCGTAGAGCAGCTCGATGTAATCGATGTCGAGCGGGCTGATGCTCAAAAAGAACGGGGCGGCGTCCAGCACATGGCGGTGGAGCGAGTAACCCTCGCTGTGCTCGGCGGGATTGACGACCCCCGAGCGAATGTTGGAGGGACGGACGGCAAGCCAGCGGTGCACGCCGTCGGACTGAGGAGACTCCAGGGCGAGCTCTTCCTTGTACCGCCGGAAGGTGGACATGGTGGGGAACTGCTTGCGGACGCGCTCAAAGAGTTCGAGGACGGTGTCACGACCTCGCGGCAGGTCCATCTTGACCGCGATCTTCTGGTTGATGTAGAAGTCCGAGCACAGCGCTCGAAAAGATTCTGTCATCGCGACACCCGCTCCCGCCCGTGAGGGTCGAACAAGGCTCACGCCGCAGCGGCGGCCGCGGCTTAGTCCATCGTAGCGGTGTGGAGGCGTCAAGTAGATGAAGAGGCGCTCAGGCGGAGCGGTGGTTGAGCTTACGGGGAGATGTGAGATTCGGCCGCGGAGCGTTCAGAAAAGCGATGGGCCCGTCAAGAGCCGGCTGCTTCGCCGGATGAGATTCCACGATCGCCGCGTCCGATGCAATACCATTGGCCCCTTGCCAGTCCTCACCGCCACCAATCTCAAGCATTCGTTCGGCACCCGGGTCATTCTCGACGGGGTCTCCTTTTCCATCGAGCCCGGGGAGCGCGTGGGCGTCGTCGGACGCAACGGCGTCGGCAAGAGCACGTTCCTGAAGATGCTCGCCGGGCTGATGAACGCCGACGAGGGCATGGTTTCGCTGCAGCGCGGGGCACGGGCGGGGTACTTGCACCAGGACCCGAAGCTCAACCCCGACGAGACGCTGTGGGGCGAGGCGGAGAGCGCGTTCGCTCGGCTGCACGAGCTTCACAAGAAGCTCGACGAGGTCTTCGAGAAGATGGCGACCGCGCAGGGAGACGCGCTCGAGAAGCTGATGAAGGACCAGGAAGTCCTCGAACGCGACATGGAGGCCGCGGGCGGATACTCGATCGATCACAAGATCTCCGAGGTGCTCCACGGCCTGGGGTTCACCGATGCCCAATTCCAAATGAAGGTGGGCGGGCTGTCGGGAGGTCAGAAGGGCCGTCTCGCTCTGGCGAAGCTCCTCCTTGAGAACCCCGACGTGCTGCTGCTCGACGAGCCGACCAACCACCTCGACATCGAGGGGCGGCTGTGGCTCGAGAACTTCCTGAACCACGACTTCCCCGGCGCCGTGCTGCTCATCAGCCACGACCGCTACCTGCTCGACAACGTCGTCAAGCGCATCATCGAGACCGAAGACGGGCGGCTGATCGATTACCCGGGCAACTACGAGACCTTCCGCGAGCTGCGAGCCGAGCGGCGGCTGGCGATGCTGCGGGCGTACGAGAATCAGCAGCAGCGCTTCCGCCAGGAGGAGGCGTACATCCGCAAGTACAAGGCCGGTCAGCGTGCCGCGCAGGCTCGAGGACGAAACACCCGCCTCGAACGCGAGAAGGCGAGCAACACGCTGGAGCGCCCGGTCGAGGCCCACTCGTTCGAGGTGCGGCTGCCGTCGGCGCCCCGCTCAGGCGACATGGTGATCTCGGCTCGCGGGATCTCCAAGAAGTATCCGCTGGAAGGCGGGGGAGAAAAGGTGCTCTTCCGTGAGTTCGACGTGGCGATCTCGCGCGGGGAGCGCTGGGGCATCATCGGCCCCAACGGCGCGGGCAAGACGACGCTGGTCCGCGCCCTCCTCGGCGACCTCACGCCCGACACGGGGATGATCCGCCTTGGCTCCAACGTCGCGACTGGCTACTACCGCCAGACACACGAGCACCTGCCAGCCGAGTCGCCGGTGTATCTGTACCTGCAGAACACGATCAAGAAGGAAGTGCCCGGGGTTTCGATGAGCGAGCAGGCGGCCCGCGATCTGGCGGGCGCATTCCTGTTCAGCGGCACCGATCAAGACAGGCCCTTGGGCCAGCTCTCCGGCGGCGAGCGCAGCCGTGCGGCGATCGCCGCTCTGTTGTGCTCGGCGAAGAACCTGCTCGTGCTCGACGAACCGACCAACCACCTGGACCTCATGAGCGCCGAGCGCCTCGAAGACGCCCTCTGCGACGAGGGCGGCTACGAGGGCACGATGATCCTCATCAGCCACGATCGCGCGCTCATCGACGCGACCTGCGAGCACCTGATCGTGCTCGACGGCAAGGGGAACGTGGAGGTCTTCCACGGCGGCTACAGCGAATGGCACGAGAAGGACGTCCAGCGCAAGCGGGCCGCGGACCGGGAAGAGGCCGAGGCCAAGGCCCGGCGCGAGCAAACGGAGCGGTCGCGGAAAGAGGCCGAGGATCGCAAGAAGGCGTCATCGACCAAAGCCAGCGGGCCGAGCGCGAACGCCCTCTCACGGCTGACCACCGAGCAACTCGAAGAGAAGATCGAGAAACTCGAACGCCGCATCGCCGCGATCGATACCGATCTCAACGACCCTTCGACCTGGCGCGACCAGTCCAAATCGCAGCGTCTGGGCGACGAGCGAGTCAAGCTCGCAAAGGAGCTGGAGCCTCTGGAGTTCGAGTGGGCCCGTCGGGCGCACTGATTCGTTCGCACCCGGACCGCTCAGCACAAAAACAGAGCCGCCGAGCGAAACACCACTTCGCTCGGCGGCCCGAAGAACGCGTCATACCGCGGAGACACTCGATCCCACCGTGGCGGCTCGTATGCGACACAGCCCGCCGATGGCGGGTTCACCAATCACCAGCGCGGATGCCGCGCGGTCACTTGGGCATGAAATCGCATTGTCGAGTCTCTCCTACAAACCGGCAGTCCTTTGCCGTGCGATATTCTCGCGGAAACAGGCTCACCGGTCAATCACAAAGCACCTCGGACCCATCAGGTATCCGTTATCCGGACGCCGGTTCTCGGACCCGCTTGTGAAGAGCTCCTTCGAAGGCTGTCCGACTTGGCTACGTTCGCCCATGCACGATATCGACTTGGACCTGCCCACGGTCTCCAAGCCCGCACGCGAGCGGGCCCTTCGGCTCGCCGACGCGCTTCGCGCCTCGTACCCCGACGCTCACTGCGAGCTCGTCTTCGCCAACCCGCTCCAGTTGCTCGTCGCGACCATTCTCTCCGCCCAGGCCACCGACGTCAGCGTGAACAAGGTCACGCCCGCCCTCTTTCAGGCCTTCCCCACGGCCGAGGACTTGGCGCGCACCACACCGAGTCAGATCGAGCCCTTCATCCGCTCCATCGGGCTCTTCCGAAACAAAGCCAAGGCCATCCACGAGGCGTGCAAGACGCTCGTCGAGCGGCACCAAGGCATCGTGCCACAGAACATGCACGAGCTTCTTCAGCTCCGCGGCGTGGCCCGCAAGACCGCCAACGTGGTCCTGGGAAACTGCTTCAACATCAACGTCGGCTTCGTGGTCGACACGCACATCCAGCGCCTCGCCGTCCGCTTCGGTCTCGCCTCGCCCGGCGACTCCGTGCAGACCATCGAGAAGAGACTGATGGCCTTGCTCCCCCGCGACCGCTGGTGCGAGCTGAGCCATCAGATCATCTGGCACGGCCGCAGGGCGTGCAAGGCGCGCGGCATCGCCTGCGGAGAGCACCCAGTCTGCCGCGAGTTTGGGAAGTCCTGCGAGCTCCGGGTCTCGGCGCCCAGATCATCAGACTCCAGCTCGCCGAAGAAGTCCCGCCCAAAGGCAGTCACTTCGAAGACTGCTCGCCTCAGATCCAAACCGAAGTGATCTCACTTCTCGATCGGTCGGCACAGCTTCGGATCGATCGGGATCGGAGTCCAAGTCGCGATCCCCGCCGCCGTCCTCGGCCCGTCGTGCGGCGTCACATAGTCGATCGCGCCGTTCTCGAAGAGCCGGTAGAGGTGCACCTTCCCGTTCCGCTCCGCGGACGCGAATCCGATCACCTTCCACGGGTCCACCACGCGGGGCACGTACATCAAGACCCCGTCTTCGGCGATGTACCCCGCGGGCTGTTCGCGTCCCAAGCCGAGCATCGAGGCCGCACCGAGCGCCCCCACCGCCACCCCCAAACCGGTTGCCAAACCGGCCCCCAGACCCACCCAGAAGGCTCGCCGGCCGCCCCTGTCGTCCGATTCCACGCCAGTGCTCATATCTTCGCTCCCGTGTCGTCACGCCTCTCGAGCCGGACGACGACACCATTGGAGCATGAAACCGCCCGCCCCGGTTCGCCCCGTCTCCGACCCGTTCGGACCCGTGCCGACGCCGTCTCCCGGGGTCTGCTACACTTCTGCTGATTCAGGTTCTCAGCTCCCGGTAGTCGGGGGCCGTTCAGGATCGCCGACGCTTTCTCTGCCCGAGTTCAAGCACCGGTTTCAATTTCTCAAGGGCAGATGGATTCGCGTATGAAGCTCTATGTCGGCAACCTTTCTTTCCAGACTTCCGAGGCTGAACTCCGGGCCCTGTTCGAGGCTCACGGCGAAGTCTCCTCCGCCTCGCTGGTGATGGACCGCGAGACCGGTCGTCCCCGTGGCTTCGGCTTCGTCGAGATGCCCAACGATGAGCAGGCCAAGGCCGCCATCAACGCCGTCAACGGCACCAACGTCGGCGGTCGCGATCTGACCGTCAACGAGGCTCGTCCGCGTGAAGGCGGCGGCGGCGGCGGCGGTCGCGGCGGCTTCGGCGGCGGCGGCGGCGGTCGTGGCGGCTTCGGCGGCGGTCGCAGCGGC
>JAIEUA010000013.1 GCA_019744815.1 Phycisphaerales bacterium | reverse complement strand
GGAATGCCGAACAGTTCCCGCCAAAGGTGTCACCCATGTCTCCGAACAGCGCCACCCATGTCTCCGGTCTGTACACGCCGCGGGGAGGGGTGGCCGAGCGCCGCGAGACCGGGGTGGGGCCAAAGGGCGCACGGATGCCCCGACGTCGAGGTACCCGCCGTCCCCTCACCTGACTGGAGGCTTCGCCTCACGTCGTCCTCTCCCCGCAGGCGGGGAGAGGAGGCGCGAGCCTGCGCTCTATTGCCGCACGTCCCCCTGCTTCGCGCCGATCGCTCGCAGCGTCGCGACCTCCGCTGCGGAGAGTGTCGCTGGCTTGGGAGCGATGATCTTGATCACCACGTAGAGATCGCCCGCGTTGCCGCTCGCGGGCTTGATGCCCTTGCCACGCAGTCGCAGCTTTGAGGCGCTGGAGGTCGCGGGCGGCACGGTCAGCTCCACCGCGCCGTCGAGGGTCGGGACCGGCACCGTCGCACCCAGTGCGGCCTCCCCGAAGTTGAGCGCCAGATCGACCAGCAGGTCGTTCCCCTCGCCGCGACGGAAGGTCGGATGCTCCCCCACTTTCACCGTGATCACCACGTCGCGCTCGCCGGCGCCCTTGCGGACGCGGAGCTGCTGCCCCTCGCGCACGCCCGCGGGGATGTTCACCTCGATGGTGCGGGGCTTGTCGTCTACAACGATGCGCACGTCCTCTTTGCCGCCCAGCGCCGCGGTCATGAAGCTGACGAAGAGCTCGTGCTCCAGGGGTTCGACGGCTCGGGCGGTGCGGTGACCGGCCTGAGAACCGGCACGGGTGCCCGCTCGCCCGCCGGGGAACGGCCCGCGTGCGAAGGGATCGTTGCCGCCGCGCCCGAAGAACGACTCGAACATCGATCCGATCTCTTCGGGGTCGAGGTCCAGTCCCTCGACGCGGACGTTGGATCCTCGACCCCCTCCGCCGCCCATGCCCCCGCCAGCGCCCCAGGGACCCTGCGAACCTGCCGAACCCGCCTCGCTGGCCGCCGAGCCGGGGGCGACGCCGAACTGGTCGTAGTAGCGACGCTTCTTCTCGTCGGAAAGAACGTCGTACGCCTCCTGCACCTTTCCGAACTCGGTGGCGGCGTTGGGGGCCTTGTTCACGTCGGGGTGGAGCTTGCGCGCCAGGGCGCGGTACGCCTTTTTGATCTCGTCTTGCGACGCGGTGTGGGAGACACCCAGGATGCTGTAGAGGTCCTTCTCGCTCATGGTGTGTGACCCGGGTGTTCGTCGACCGGGCCCAAAACGATAGTCGGCCGGGCATGGTGCCCGGCCGACTGTTGGGATTCGCGTTGCGATTACTTGGGCTGGGCGGGCGGGGTGTCCTTCGGGATGGGCTTGCCGTCGGGTCCGATCGGCTGCAGGATCTCTTGAGCCCGCGGGTTGTCCTTGATCGTGACCGGGAAGGACTTGTCTTTGATCTCGGCGGGGTCGGGGCGACGCAGCCGCATGACCTCGAAGTCGAAGTACAGGTCGGAGTACGGCGGGATGCGGTTGCGGATGTTGCCGTACTTCCCGTACGCCTGCTCCCAGGGGATGTAGACGCGGCGGACGGTGCCGGTGTTGGCGCCGAGCAGGGCCTGGACAAAGCCCGGGATCACCTGCTGGGTGTTCACGTAGAAGCTGAGCGGGTTGGGCGGGGTGCGGTCGAGTGAGCTGTCAAAGCGGAAGCCGTTGTTGAGGAAACCGAGGTAGTGCACCGTGATCGCGTCGCTGTTCTGGCAGACGAGCTGGTCGTTGCCTCGACGGTACTCGATGACAAAGACGTTCCCATCGGCGGTCCAGGTTTTGACCGGAGGCTCGAAGCGAGCGAACGACTGCTTGTCGGTGGCCTGCACACCCCAGACGATGTTGCCCTTCTCGTCGAAGCCCCGATCGGCGGTGATGAACTTGTTGGTACCGAACTCGACCTCGCTGGTCATCTCGACCGCGCCGCCTCGACCGGTCGGGAAGGGGTACGGCGTCTTGCCGGTCACGCTGTCGCCGTCGATCTTGAGATCGATGTCGATGGTCGCGATCAGGTCTCTGCGGCTGACGGGCGGGAAGAGGTCGGGGTTGGTCCACCAACCGACCATCGCGCCGCCGAGCTGGCTGGCGAGCTCGTAGGTGCGGAGGCGGTAGCCGTCCTTGAAGCGATAGATCTGATAGAACGCCTGGCGGTACGGGGCCTGCAGAGAGTCGACCCGGGCCGATTCGGCATAGAGCAGATCGGGCACGTCCACGGACCGCACCCGGGCGATTGAGAGGCTGATGTCAACCTTCTCCTCGTCCTTGGTGCCGGCGGCCACGGTGACGGTCGACTTCCAGCTGCCGATGAGCAGCTTGGAGATCCGCTCGATCTCCGATTCCGACCAAGTGATCGGCGCCAGCGGGGCTCGCTTCACCTCGGGCTCCTCGGGGGGCTTGGGAGCGACTTCCGGAGCGGCAGGCTGGCCCGCGGGCTTGGGGTCGTCGGCGAGCGAGGTGAGGCCCATCGAGGCCGACGCGGCGGCCGCGAGCAGCCAGGGGAGGCGGGGATTCTGGGAGTTGGTGTTCATGTTCGGTTCCTTGCGATGTGGTAGAGCGCACCGCGACGCGGCAGAGTTCGGTCGAATTCCGTCAGCCCTTGAACAAAAGTTCTCGGACACTGGCATTTGGCGTCGGGGCGTCCCGAGGGCCAGCCGCCAGCGGGTCAGGCCAGCTCGGGGAAGAGCTTCACGGTGGCGCCGATCAGGTCCTTGACGTGGCTGATCGACTCGTTCATGAACTTCTGCTCGGTCTCGTTCATCTTAAAGGTGAGCACCTTCTCGACGCCCTTGCTGCCCAGGACGCAGGGGACGCCGACGAACAAGCCCTTGCCGTTGTTCTGGGCCTTGACGTTGAACTGGTCCTCGCAGAAGGCGGCACAGGGGATGACGCGCTTCTTGTCACGAACGATCGACTCGACCATCTCGATGGTGCCGCTGGCGGGGGCGTAGAAGGCGCTGGTGCCCATGAGCTTGACGATCTCGCCGCCGCCGACCTTGGCGCGCTCGACACAGGCCTGGATCTTGGCTTCGGGCAGGAGGTCGCTGACGGGGATGCCGTTGACGCTGGTGAGGCGGGGGAGCGGGACCATGTCGTCGCCGTGGCCGCCCAGGAGCAGGCCCTGGATGTCCTCGACGCTGACCCCGAGCTCCATGGCGAGGAAGGTCTTGTAGCGGGCGACGTCGAGGGCGCCGGCCTGGCCGAGCACGCGGTGGGCCGGGAAGCCGGTGGTTTTCCACGCGACGTAGACCATCGCATCGAGCGGGTTGCTGACGACGATGATGATCGAGTTGGGGGCGTACTTCTTGACGTTCTCGCTGACGTTCTTGACGATGCCGGCGTTGACCTGCACGAGGTCGTCGCGGCTCATGCCGGGCTTGCGCGGGAGCCCGGCGGTGATGACCACCACGTCGCTGTCGGCGATGTCGGCGTAGTCGAAGGTGCCGGTGATCTTGCTGTCGAAGTTCTCGATCGGGCCGCAGCAGGAGAGGTCGAGCGCCTTGCCCTTGGGCATGTGCAGCTCGGGCTTGTCCTTGATCTGGATGTCGAGCAGGACGATATCGCCCAGCTCCTTGGCCGCGGCCCAGTGCGCACAGGTTCCGCCGATGTTGCCGGCGCCGATGATCGAGATTTTCGCGCGACGCATGAGAGTCTCCGGATTCCGAGGCCCTCGGGTTCGGGCGACACGGCCCGATCGCTGAGGGGGGAGGGAACGGTAGGAGTTCTCTCCGGCAACGTCGCGTTCCGGGAACGATCCGGGACCACGGCGCTAGCGGGAATCCCGCAGAATCCGGACGAAATCGTCGTCGGCGCCCAGGGCCTTGAGCATGTCGAGCACGACGTCGGCCCCCTGGTCGCTGTTGGTCAGGACGACCTGAGCGTCGCCAGTCGCGGGATGGAGCACGGCGATTGTGAAGCAGCCCTGGTCTTTGCCGGTGTGCATGAGATAGGTCTCGCCGCCGATCTCGTAGACGAACCAGCCGAGGCCGGGGCCGGAGCGCACCGGCTTGCCGGTCATGGTGTCGGTCGTCGCGCTGGTCTGTATCTGGATCCGAGCCTGCTCGCGGCGGAGTTCCGGCGTCACCGCGCGGCCCCGCGTGACCTCGATCGCGAACGTGGCGTAGTCCTTCGCGGTGGTGTGCAGATCGTCGGCGGCGCAGTACTCGGTCGGGACCGCCACAGGAATGACGCGGCCTTCCCTGTCGTACGCAGCCGCAACGTGCCCCGTGAACCACGGACGACCCGTCAGCGCCGAGTTGTTCATTCCGATGGGCCGGAAGACCAATCGCTCGACGAGCGGCTCGAAGGGCTCGTTGGCACGCTTCGCGGCAAAGCGCGCGACGTACTCGAATCCTTCGCCGGAGTATCCGAAGGTTGACCCGGGCTCGGCGATGAACTTCAAGTGGTCGCTGGTTTGGCGGCGCCAGTTGGGGAAGCCGCAGCGGTGGCTGAGGGCCAGCCGCGGCGTGAGCTTGGCGTGCCGCGGATCGTCTCGCAGATCGGGATCGATCCACGCCGTGCTCATGGGCTCATCAAGGCCCAGCACGCCCTGTGAGGCCAGGCGCAGCACGGCCTCAGCCGTCACGGGCTTGGTCAGGGAAGCGACGTTGTAGAGTGTTGCCTCGTTGGCTTCGACACCGGGAGACTGAGTGCCGACGGCGCCCGCCGTGACGATCTGTCCATCACGGACGCTCGCGAAGCCGATGCTCGCGACGCGGTGCTTCTCGAGGAGCGCGCGTGCCTCGGCCCGGACATGCGACGCGTCGAGTTTGGGCGGGGCTTCGGCGGCGGCGTGCGAGGCGGGCTCGCGGGAGGCGCAGCCGGCAAGAACGCCGCAGGTCAGGAGTGTGAGCGTGAGCAACTGCCGATGCATCGTTCGTTCCTTGTGGGTCGCAGGAGAGGCGCGAGCAACGCCCGCACGAGCGAGAGCTTGTTCCGATTCCCAGGACAAGTTTTTCGAGAGGATCGGGCCATCAGCCGCTGACGGCGTGGTCCAGCAGCACGCCGCCGCGCGAAACAACCTGGCGCAGCAGCGGCCGGCCCACCGGCAGTTCGTTCATCGGCTTGACGACGAAGCTCTTGACCGCGCCCGCGTCGTCCAGCGTCTGATAGACCTGCCTCATCCGCGGCACGCGTCGCCAAAGGCAGCCCGGCAGGGCGTCTGCGATCGCTCCTAGGAGCGCCGCGGCCGGCGGGCGGCCGGACGGTTCCCTCAAGAAGCAGACCGGCAGCGAGGCTCGGAGGACCAGCGACGCGGGCGCGAGCCAGAGCTCGCCGTCGATGGTGTAGTCGCGGATCCACCGCTCGATCAGCGCGGGATCGATCGAGGGGATCTGGTACGGATCGTCGACCGGGACGAACTCGACGCCCGACGACGAGGCGATGTCGAGGTGCTCGCGGGCTTCGGCGATGATCTCGGCGAGGGCCTCGGGCATGGGCTCGCCGCGCCAGATGGCGTGCAGTTCTTGCACCAGCGTGCGCACGCCGATCGAGGCGCGATCGACGCCGGGCGCGTACTCGCCGGGCGGGAGCGTGTCGATCTCTCGCAGCGCGTGGGTCAGGGCCTGCAGGCCGATGATCGCTGGGACGCTGCGGCGCAGGAGGCCGGCGTCGCCGGTCTTGGGCAACGCGGCTGCGGAGCGGGCGAAGTCGGTCCAGCCGGCGAGGAGCGCGGACCAGGTTTGAGCGCGGGTATCGGCCACGAAGGGAGCGTACGAGGTACGGAGATGATTTGCGCGCGGCCTGGAAGGCGCCGCCCCCACTGCCCCACTTCTCCACTGCTCCACGGCCCTATCGCTCCACTGCCAAAACGAAAAAGGACCCGCACTTGCGTGCGAGCCCTTTGAGTGGCGGGAAAGCGAGGCTTAGGCGCGACGACGGCGGGCAGCGACGAGGCCGCCGAGGCCGAAGAGAGCCATGCTGCCAGCGGAGGGAACGATCTGGCCGCTCACCTGGGTGGCGATGTTGTCGAAGCTGCTGTTGAACATGTTGGTGCTGTTGAAGACCAACTGCGTGACGGCGCCGGTGTAGGGAGCGGCGGCGGGCAGGTTGGTGTTCCAGTTGGTGCTGGAGACATCGGTGCCCGTGAACGTCGCGTTGGACGTGATGTTGACGTTGCTCAGCACGCCGTTGAAGGCGATGCCGATCGTGGGCTGCAGGCTCCACACGCCGGCGATGCTGCCGCTGACGGTGTTGCCGATCGCGTCGGTCGCGGTGAAGCTGCCCGCGCCGTTGCCAGCGGTCGCGCTGGTGCGGATGAAGCTGATCGAGATCGTGAAGTTGGCGAGGCTCGGCAGGCTCTTGAAGCCGGCAGCGAACTTCGACACGCCAGCACCGGGGACGAGGCGGGCGACCGAGCCGTCGGTCTGCAGACCGCCGACGCCCTGATCCACGGCCTTCGCCGAGTAGGTGCCGAGGTTGCCGTTGACGGCGGTGTACTTGCCTTCCAGGTTGTTGTACCCGAAGGTGACGAGGGTCGCAGCCTGAGCCGCGGTCATCGTGCCAGCGGCAGCGGCCGCAACGATCGCAAGAGTCTTCATGGGACGCATCTCTTTCTCTCCTCCACTCTTAGAATGTGTGTGTCGCGCAGCGACACCCACTGACGGGCTCTCTCGTTCCCGCGACGAGCAGTATCGCAGGTGTGAACAAAAGAATCAAGGCAAAAGTCTGCTCACTCCAAAGATGCGCCAGATTTCGGGGGATGCAAGGCGATCGAGGCCCGATCGACCCGAAAAGTACCAAACAAAATACTATCTTTGCATTCTGGGACGACCTCGCTTTCCTGGCCGCAAGTCGTGGCGAGCATTATCGATACCGTCTCCGAGCATCCGTCCGGTCGGCACTCCGTGCCGCCCTCCTCCCACCCTGCCCCCGAAGGAACCACCATGCACCTGGACCCCGCCCGCCTGGACCCTCTGGAACGGTACAAGCTCCTGATCGGCAGCGTTGTGCCTCGTCCAATCGCTTTGGTGTCCACGGTGTCGACCGCAGGGGTACGCAACCTCGCCCCGTTCTCGTTCTTCGCGGGTGTCGGGTCCAATCCGATGACCCTGCTCTTCTGCCCGGCCAACAAGCCCGACGGGTCCGAGAAGGACTCGCTGCGGAACGCCAAGCCGGTGAAGGAGGGCGGCCGGGGCGAGTTTGTGGTCAACATCGTCCCGGCGGCGATCGCCCGGCAGATGGCGGCGTGCGCCGAGCGGCTCGCGGAGAACGAGTCCGAGTTTGATCTCTCGGGCCTGACGCCGGTCGAGAGCACGCGGGTCGCTCCGCCGCGGGTTGCCGAATCGCCGGTGGCGTTCGAGTGCGTGACCACACAGGTCATCCGGACCAACGGGGCGGCGGCGGGCGCGGGCAACATCGTGCTGGGAGAAGTCGTCGGCGTGTACGTGCGGGACGATCTCATCAACGAGCGATACCACATCGACCCCGCCCTGCTCGACGCGATAGGGCGCATGGGCGGGATGGGGTACTGCACGACCCGGGATCGGATGGAGATCCCGATGGGGCGAGCGGCGCTCGACTCGAATCGCGGCTGACGTTTTTCACTTGCCCTTCAGGGCCTGCTTGACCGTGTCCACCAGCTGCTCGATCTGGAAGGGCTTGAAGAGCACGCACTGCAGGCCTTCCTGGCTGGCGCGGACGATCGAGTGGTGCGGGTCGTAGCCGAAGCCGGTCATCAGGATGACCGGGATATCGGGGCGGTACTTCTTGGCGGCGGCGAAGACCTCGTAGCCGTTGTGGTCGGGCATGCGGATGTCGGAGACCACGAGGTCGAAGGGGACTTCCTGCTCGATCGCGGCGGTCTCGAGGGCGGCGATGGCCTCGGAGCCGCCGTTGCAGACGGTGACCTTCGCGCCGCGGTTGCGGAGCACGCTGCCGATGATCTGGCGGATCTTGGGCTGATCGTCGGCGATGAGCACGCGCCGGCCCGACAGGATCGGGTCGGTGGTGCGGTTCTCCATCGCCTTCTCGACGCCCAAAAGCGTCTGAGGGCCGCTGGCGACTTCACGCACGCGGGAGCGGATGGCTTCCACGTCACGCAGGATGCGGGCGACGTGGGCGCTCGTCGCGGCGTCGCCGGAGACGATGTTCTGCAGCGCCTCGACCTGGTTCACGATGTCCGACAGCGGCTCGGCAAGCTCGCCCTCGACGCGGCCGGAGACGTTCATGTTCGTCACCGTGCGCTCGACGACGAGGTTTTCCTGCATGTGGATCGCCATGGCGATGTAGCGGGCGAAGATCTCGGCGAGCTGGCGGTCGTCGTCATCGAACGCGTGCTCGCGCTCGCTCTCGACGTTAAGGATGCCGGTCACGCGGTCGTGCAGGCGGAGGGGGACGGTGAGGCTCGACTTTGCGCCGCTCAGCCCGGGGAGGAAGAGGTCGTCCTTGCTGGTGTCGTCGCAGATGTAGCTCTTGCCGCTGGCGGCGACCCAGCCGCTGATGCCGTTGCCCTCGGGCTTGGCGAAAAGATCGAACGCCTCGTACTCGCTGGGCAGACCAACTTTGGTGACGAGTTCGAGGCGGCCGGTCTTGGCGTCAAGCAGGCGGATGGCGAAGTGATCGAAGCGGAGCAGGTCGCGGGAGAATCGAACGATTTTGTCTTCGAGAACTTTCAGTCGCTCGGCGGCGTTGAGTTTTCGAACCGCGTCGGCGTCCATCGCGAAGAGCTCGGCGCCGGCCCGGTCGATCGCGTCCATTCGTAGCCGGACGCGATTGGCCGAGGTGACGTCGCGTAGGACGGCGGAGATCAGCGTCTCGGTCGCTTTGCCCTCGAAGGCGGCGTCGACGACGGAGACGTACATCTCGAAGTAGCGGCTGCCGTCGGCGCTGGCGAGCTCCAGGCGCTGCGAGCTGCCGCGGCTGCCGGGTTTCTCGGGCAAACCCAGACGGCGATATTCGAGAATTTCGTGGGCGGTTTCCTGGGCGGCGGCGTTGGCGAGACGGCGCGTGCCTTCGTCGAGGGTGTTGAAGAGCTCGTTGCTCCAGAGCGCCTCGCCGGAGAGGCGGCTGAGGCAGACGCCTTCACCGATGGCGTTGAGAAGAGCCGTGGCCCAGGGGCCGCCCGCGCCGGATGGAGTGCCGGGGACCGGAGGAGTCGTGGGCTGGGCGGCTGGTCCGGTCAAGCCAGCGCCTCCGTTTGCCGCGGCAGGACGATCGCCGCCTGAAGGGGGCGGGGCGTCGGCAGGGCTTGAAGCGTGACGGACGGACACATCGAAGGACGACTCCAGTCGCGATTGCAACCGCTGCGGGTCGGCGCCGTCGCCGGGGAAGACCACGATCTTGGGCCGTTCATCGGGCATCCGCGTCGGGGTCAGGGGGCAAGGGCGACAACGTGTTGCCTGCGATTCGCAGGACCTCTCCAACACGTTTCGACCAAGTGTAGCGGAAGCGTCCAATCCCATGCGCGGGATTCGTCTTTCGATCGGTTTTCATCCGATGAGCGGGTGGTTCGGCTCCCCCATATCCTCGCGGAGAGGATTCTGGCGGCCGGCCAAACTCCGACACATGCGTCCGAAAACCGGTCCGGCCGAAGCTGACCTGGTAGACCGCCTCCACCCTGACGACCCATGCTCGACGTTCGCGATGTGCACAAGTGGTACGGCTCGGTCCACGCGGTCCGCGGCGTGTCGTTCGCGGCACGGCGGGGTGAGGTCGTGGGCCTGCTCGGACCCAACGGAGCGGGCAAGTCGACCACGATCCGCATGATCACCGGCGTTTTCCCGCCCTCACGGGGGGCGATCGATGTCGATGGGCACTCGACGGTGGATGAGCCCGAGGCGGCGCGGCGAGCGATCGGGTACCTGCCGGAGTCGGCGCCGCTCTATCCCGAGATGAGCGTGGATGGCTACCTCGCGTTCCGGGCGTCGCTGTTCGAGGTGCCGTCTGGAGATCGGAAGCGGCTGATCGAGCGGGCGATCGAGCGGGTCGCGATCGGGCCGATGCGGGCGCGGCGGATCGGGACGCTTTCCAAGGGATACCGCCAGCGCGTCGGGCTCGCCGCGGCGATGCTGCACGAGCCGGGACTGTTGATTCTCGACGAGCCGGCGAACGGGCTGGATCCGGCGCAGATCCGCCAGATGCGAGAGACGATCCGCTCGCTGGCGCAGAACGCGTGCGTGCTGCTCAGTTCGCACATCCTGGGCGAGGTCGAGCTGACGTGCGACCGGGTGGTGATCATCGCCAACGGGACCATTCTGGCCGACGGCACGCCGGCGGACTTGCGCGAGAAGCACGCGGCGGGGCGCGGGCGGGTTGTCGTTGAAGTTGGTCGGGCTGACGCGGCGAACGCGGAGGTGGCGCTGCGAGCGATCCCCGGCGTCGCGGGCGTGCAGACGGCCGCGGGCGATGCCGAGTGGGTGACGTTGGTGGTTGAGAGCACCGATCCCGCCGGGATTCGCGCGGCGATCGGGCAGGCGCTGGTGCGGGCCGCGATCCCGTGTCGCTCGCTGCAGGCCGAGGCTCCGTCGCTGGAGCAGGTCTTTACCAAGCTGCTGGAACAGTCACGCACGGAGGCCGCGGCATGAGCGTGACGCTCGCGATCGCACGGCGTGAGTGGGCGTCGCTCTTCCGGCTGCCGGTCGGCTGGGTGACGGTGGCGCTGTTTCTGATGCTCTGCGGGAGCGTATTTGCGCTGGCGGTGCTGAACCCCGGCATGGCCGCGAGCCAGCGGGCGTTCTTTGGTGCGGCGGGCTGGTTGCTCTTGCCGGTTGTGCCGGCGATCAGCATGCGGCTATTCAGCGAAGAACTCCGCAGCGGCACCATCGAGCCCCTGATCACCAGCCCGGTGCGTGAAGGTTCGATCGTGATGGGGAAGTACCTCGGGGCGGCGGCGATGCTGGCGTGCATGCTGGTGCCGACGCTGTTGTACTCACTGGTGCTGTGGCGTGTGAGTGCGCGGCCGCCGGAGATCGGGCCGTTGCTGGCGGGGTATCTGAGTTTGCTGCTGCCGGGTTTGTTCTATCTGTCGCTGGGCACCATGTGCTCGGCGTTTACAGCGAACCAGACGCTGGCGTTTCTTTCGACGCTGTTTGTGCTGCTGCTGTTGCTGCTCGGGTCGGCGCTTCTTCCGAACCTCGCACCGATCGCCTGGCGGCCGCTGCTGGGGTACCTGAGCTTTGACGCTCGCATCCAGGACTTCGCCAAGGGCGTGATCGATCCGCGGCACGCGGTGTACTTTGTCGGCGCGTCGATCCCGCCGCTGCTGCTGGCGGGCGTCGCCCTCCGGGCTCGGAGGCTCGCGTGATGCGGCGCGTGCTCTTCTGGTTCTGGACGCTCCTCGGCCTCGCGGCGGCGTGCGCGGCGATTGGCTTTGCGAATGTGCTCGCGGAGCGGTATCTGCCGCGGCTTGACGTCACCGCGACGGGCGAGCATCGCCTGAGCCCGCGGGCGACGACCGTGCTTGCGAAGCTGGAGTCACCGGCTCGGCTGGTGATCGCGACGGATCTTCGCCGGGTCAGCCCGGAGGCGATGCGGGACACGACGGACGTGCTGGATCGATTCTCCAAGAGCGGCAAGGTTGAGGTGTCGCTGCTCGACAGCGCGTCGGCAGATGGGCTGCGCTCGTTCCAATCGCTGCTGCGCGATCTGACCGAGGCGGACAAGCCGACGCTCGATGATCAGGCGGCGCGCGTTCGAGCGACGGCGATCTCTGCCGTCGACCTGGCAAAGGCGGCTCAGGGAGAACTCTCCACGTTGCTGCTTGGTCTGCGGGATGCGGTCGGGGGCGGCGGCACCGCCGGTGAATCCGCGCGGCAGACCCTGGAGCAACGGGCCGCGGCCGCTCGGCTGGCGGGACGCGATCTCCAGACTTCGCTCGCCAAGCTCGAAGAAACGATGGCGATTACCATCGGTGATCTGCAGGTGACCGCCGCGGATCGCGGTGCGGACCTGCTGAAGAAGCAGCTTCGGTCGGCGGGCGAGCAGATGGGCGTCACGGGAGCGGAGCTGCGCCGATTGGCCAAGCAACCGCTTGGTGATGCGATCACCGCTCGGGCCGCGAATCTCGCGGAGCGGTTCAGCGCGGAACGTGACCGTTTCGGCGTCGCCGCGGATGCACTTTCGCGTGTGCGTCCCCCCGCGTCGTTGCGTCTGGCGCGGGCGCTCGCGCAGAATGCCGGCGCGATCCTGCTGCCGCCAGCGGGCGCGAAGGCGGAGCCGATGGCGCTGCCGCTGGATGAGTTGTTCCCGGAGAGCGAGCGTGTGGTCCGGGCGGGGGCCAAGGCGGACAACCGTCGGCGGGTGGAGGAGCAGATCACGGCGGCGCTCGCGGCGACGCTGCAGCCGGCGCGCCCGATCGCGGTCTTCACGCACGCGGAGGAGCAGCTCTACGTTGCGGACGCGGCGTTTCTCGAGAAGATGCGTGACCATCTCTCGATGCGGGGCATGGACTTCGTCGAGTGGTCGGTGCTTCTGGAGGCTGAGCCAAGCCAGCTGTCGCGGCTTGATCCATCGGGTCAGCGGCCGGTGGTGTACGTGGTGCTGCCGCCGGATTCGACGGCGACGGCGCGGGCGAGCGAGGGGCGGGGAGGCATCGAACGCTCCCAGCGGCTTGGCGCCGCGCTCGAGAAACTGCTCGGCGCGGGTAAGAACGTGCTGCTGTCGGTCAACCCGTCGATCCAACGAACCTACGGCGACACCGATCCTGTCGCGGCGGCACTCAAGCCTCTGGGCATCGAGCCCTTGAGCGGGAAGCCGATCATGACCGAAGTGACCGGCGAGAACGGTCGCGGCGTTGAGACGGATCGCGCGGTGCTCGCGAACGAAGACGGCGCGAGCCCGATCCACGGCGCGATCCGCGGCCTGCCGACCTACTTGCCCTGGCCGATTGGGTTGACGATCAAGCCGGAGTCGAAGGACATTACGCGGCTGATCACGCTCACCGGCGCAGACAACGCTTGGGGCGAGAGTCGCTGGTTGCTGTTGTGGCAGACGCCGCGGCAGCAGCGGGCGAGGTTGGGGGAGATGCCGAAGTTTGATGCGGGGCAGGACGAGCGCGGGCCGTGGACGCTGGCGGCGGTGGTGGAGCGTGCCAACGCGGGTTCCAAGCAGCGCGTCGTGGTGGTCGGATCGAGCGGGTGGTTCTTCGACACGATCACGCAAGCGGCGGCGTCGGTGGACGGCCGCGTCGTCGCGCAGTTCCCGGGGAACATGGAACTCTTCGACGCGTCGGTGCTTTGGCTGACGGGGGGCGACGAGTTGATCGCGCAGAGCCCGCAGGCGGACGCGGTGCCGTTGATTGGCGCGATCGATCCGCAGCGGCTGCTGGTGCTGCGGCTGCTGTTGATCCTGGGCGTGCCGCTGACTGTGCTGGCGCTGGGCGTGGTGCACCGCGTGGTGTTTGGGTGAGCGTGGGCGTCCGCGGGAAGCACGGGCGATCACGACGGACCATTGGACAGCGAACCGGCTGAGGCGCCGAGGCTGACGAGGCTTGGCGAGGAAGCCGCGGATGGTCTGCGGGAACCACGCACGAAGCGACGGGACGATCGGGATCACGCGTTGTCGACGATCCGAGGCTTCCTCGAAGACTCGTCAGCCTCGGCGTCTTGGGTCGGCCGGCTCGGTCGACCTTCTCAATCAGCCTGTACACCGCATCGCGAACACACTCGATCAACCCAGCGCCATCGTCATAAGGAACTCGGCGTTGGTCTTGACCTTCTTCAGGCGGCCCTTGAGCAGTTCCATGGCCTCGACGACGTTCATGTCGCTGAGGACCTTGCGGAGGCGGTGGACCAGTTCCAGCTCCTTGCCGTCGAGGAGCAGTTCCTCGCGGCGCGTGCCTGAGGCGGCGACGTCGATCGCCGGCCAGATGCGCTTCTCGACCAGCTTGCGGTCGAGGTGGAGCTCGCTGTTGCCCGTGCCCTTGAACTCCTCGAAGATCACCTCGTCCATCTTGGAGCCGGTGTCGACGAGCGCGGTGCCGATGATGGTGAGCGATCCGCCGCGTTCGATGTAGCGGGCGGCGCCGAAGAACTTCTTGGGACGCTGCAGGGCGTTGGAGTCAAGACCGCCGGTCATGATCTTGCCGGAATGCGGCATCTCGGCGTTGTAGGCGCGGGCCATGCGGGTGATCGAGTCGAGCAGGATCACGACGTGCTCGCCGAACTCGACCATGCGCTTGGCCTTCTCGATGACCATCTCGCAGACCTGCACGTGGCGGTGGCTCTGCTCGTCGAAGGTGGAGGCGACGACTTCCACGTTCTTGGCCGAGCAGTGGCGCTTGAAGTCGGTCACTTCTTCCGGACGCTCGTCCACCAGCAGGACGATGATCTTGACGTCCGGGTAGTTCTTGGTGATCGCCTTGGTCATCTTCTGCATCAGCACCGTCTTGCCCGTGCGGGGCGGCGCGACGATGAGGGCGCGCTGGCCCTTGCCGATGGGAGCGACCAGGTCCATCACGCGGCACTCGATCTCGTCGGGCGTCGTTTCAAGGACGTACCGCTTCTCGGGGTGCAGAGGAGTGAGGTCTTCGAAGTTGACGATGTCGGCAATGGCCTTGGGGTCCTTGCCGTTGACGGTCTCGACGCGGAGCAGGGCGAAGTAGCGCTCGCTCTCCTTGGGCGGGCGGACCATGCCGCGGACGGTCATGCCACGACGCAGGCCGAGGCGACGGACGACAGTGGGTCCGACGTAGATGTCATCCGGTCCGGGCAGGTAGCTCTGCTCGGGGGAGCGGAGGAAGCCGAAGCCGTCGGGCATGATCTCGAGCGTGCCTTCGCCGAACATGAGGCCCTGCTTGGCGGCGCGGGCCTTCAGGATCTTGAAGATGAGTTCCTGCTTGGGGGTCTGGTGGAAGTCGGTGAGACCTTCCTTGGTCGCGACCTTGAAGAGGTCGTCGATCTCCATGAGCTGGAGTTCGTTGATGCTGATGGCGTTCTTGAGGGCCGCGGGGTCGGCGCTCTTCGCGGCCTTCTCGAGTTCGATGCCTTCGCGTTCGAGTTCCTCATCGCTGGGCAGTTCGCCGGGGTTGTACCGCTGGTACCCGCCGCCGAAGGAAGGCCGCGGGCGATCGCCGCCGCCACCACCTCCGCCGCCTCCCCCACCACCGGGTCCGCCGGGACCGCCGAAGCCCATGCCGCCGCGACGCTTCTTGCGCTTGCGGCGACCGCCGCGGTCGTTCCAACCGCCACCGAAGTCGCGGTCGTGGCCGCCGCCCCCGCCGCCCTGCCACGGACGCTCGCCGCCCTGGCCGCCGGAGTTCTGCTGGCTGGGAGCGCCGCCCTGGGACGGGCCGTCGGAGTCGCCGCCGGAGTCGTTGGCGTGATTCTGGTGCTGGCCGCGGTGTCCGCCGTGGTGACCCGGGGCGTACTGGCCGCCGCCGGAGTGCGAGCCTTGCTGTGAACCCTGCTGAGAACCCTGCTGTGGACTTGCGTGCGAACCGGAATTGGAACCCGCGTTCGAGCCGCCCGATCCACCCTGGCCGCTGTTCTGACGCGGCGGGCTGGCGGGCGACTCGGGGGGCATGTCCTGATAGCGGGGACGCTCGAAGCAATCACGGGGCGGGAAGTCGCGCTGCGGGCGATCGTTCCGGGGTGCCTCGGCGGGACGCGGGGCTTCGACCTCGCGGGCGGGGCGCGGCGTCTCGATCGGGGCTTCGAACTTGGGCGCGGGCTTGGCTTCGGCCCTGGACTCGGACTTCGGCTCGGGCTTGGCCTCGGCGACGGCGGCGGACTTCTTGGAGTCGCGGCGCGGGCCGACCGGACGGAACTTGCGTTCGGACTTGTCGCTGGACTTGTCGGAGGACTTATCGCCGGAGGACTTGGCCATGAACTCGATACTCCCGGTCGCGGCGAGTGCCGTGACGTTGCGAACGCAGAATGGTTGAAAAAGAAGGGAAACCCGCGAGGGCTGCGGTACCGCGGCCGAGCGGCCGCGACAGCGTGACAGGTGGGGGGAATCGCGAATGCCTTCCACGGTTCGCACGACGGCCTTCTGGGGAAGGGGCACGTGACGGGCCGGGGACACTCGAAAGTCAGGGGAAGTCGCCACGTCGCCGCGAGGCGTTCGGAGGTCGAGAGCAACCTCCGCGTTGGCCGGACACACTATAGCGTCGGCGATTCGGGGCGGCAACTGCACGATTTTCCCGCGCGGGGTGCGGGGGAGTCGATACTCTGTCAAGATCGCGTGATGCACAACGCGCCCAGCACGCCGCAGGAGTTTGTGATCCGCCCGTCCGCGGCGGCGATCGTGCTGCGCCCGCTTCCTCTGCTGGCCATCGGCGTCGGTTTGTTCGTGTGGGCCTGGTTCATGCCGCCCAGCGCGCGGGCGACGGCGCTGATGGCGGCGGCGTTCGTGCTCGTCGTCGGGCGCACCGTCTGGGAGATCATCTGGCGGGCTTGCGCCCGGTATGAGCTGACCCGTTCACACCTCCGCGCGACCCACGGCGTCTTCTCACGCTTCACCGTCGAGATTCCGCTGGGGCGCATCCAGCACAGCGTGCTGAGCAAGAAGTTCACCGAGCGGCTCGCGGGCGTCGGCACGCTCGGGTTCGCCTCCGCCGGTACCGACACGGTCGAGGCGGTGTGGCTCAGCGTGGACGAACCCGAGAAGGTGCTGGACCGCGTCCGGGCGGCGGTCGCGCGGGCCATGGGCGGTGCGCCCAAGCGGGCGATCGTGCTCGGGCTTGTGGGAGGCATCGGCTCGGGCAAGAGCGCGGTGGCCAAGGCGTTCGCGTCGCACGGGGCGCTGGTGCTGGATTCCGACACGCAGGCCAAGGAAGCGCTGCGGCGTGAGGACGTGCGGCGGACGTTGGTTTCGTGGTGGGGCAATGGCGTGCTGGATGCGACCGGCGAGATCGATCGCCGCAAGGTCGCGGACATCGTCTTCGCCGACCCGGCCCAGCGCAAGCGGCTCGAGGAATTGGTGCACCCGATCGTGCGCGCGTCGCGGGCGGACGTGCTCGCGCAGGCGGAGGCGAAGGGTGTAGACCTGGCGATCATCGATGCACCGCTGCTCCTGGAAGCGGGCGTGGATCGCGAGTGCGACGCGGTGGTCTTTGTCGATGCGCCACGGGAGCAACGGCTGGCACGCGTGCAAGGCCGCGGGTGGAGCGAAGAGGAGCTCGACCGGCGCGAAGCGGCACAGTGGCCGCTCGAAGAGAAGAAGCGGCGGTCCCGTTACGTCGTGCGCAACGATGCGGATCTTGCTGCGCTGGAGCGGCAGGTCTCGGATTTGATCACACGGGTGCGGGGCGAGCTCGGACATCAAGCCGCATCGGCGCTCTGAGCGGGAGTCGGCTCGGGCGTGTCGTGCGGAACGCGTCCGACAGGCGCGGGCGGCGGCTTGGAGTACACGACCACGCGTTCGATGTGGTGCACGCCGCAACCGGTGCAGATCCAGTCGTCGCGCCCGTGCGGGCGCACGGCGTGGCCGCACTGGGTGCAGTTCGGGTCGCTCGGCTGCGCCACCGCGTGTCGGCAGCCACACTCGGGGCAGACGATGAGCCCGTCTCGGCCGCGCTCTTCGAGCCCGTGCAGGCTGTAGCCGCACTGGCGGCAGGCTTCATGAGCCACGCGGGGGAGCATCGCCAAATAGAGCCCCACCACCGCGACCATCCCGGCGAAGGGGTAGAGCAAGAGCAGCATCGACTCGACCCGCGACATGCCGAAGAGCAGGCCGATCTTCATGTACAACATCGCAACGAAGTGCACACCCAGCGTGCCCAGGGCGACGGCGGCGAACCCACGCCACATCCGCCGCCACTTCATAGCGAAATACCACACCACCAGGGCATAGGCGGGGAAGAGCATCATGCGAGGGCGTGCATGAAGTGTAACGCCAGCGGGGCGGAATCAGATGCACGAAATGCCGCGCGGGGATTGAGGACACGCGGATCGGGTTGCGGTTCCACGCGGGGCGACGTGCGGTGAGGAATGCGGCAGTGAGCCCACGCTTGCGCGTGGGGTTCGTATTGGGCTCAGCGACCGGCCTTGAAGAAGGTCTTGAGCGAGTCGTAGATATCGTCGCGGCCGTTGACCTTGCTGGTGATGAGCCGCGGGCCGAGCTCGTCGGCGGCGCCGTCCTTGAACGCGTCGTTGAGGACGTTCAGGAACGAGCCGCTGCCGTAGGCGCTCGTGACCTGGCAGTAGCCGAAGAGGTTGCAGATGGGGAGCAACTGCTCTTCGAGGAGCTTGACGCAGAGCCGGTTGTCGGCGTCGGAGGAGTTGTCGCCGTCGGAGAAGTGGAACAGGTAGGTGTTCCACGAGGCGGGGTCGTAGTGCTGGTCGATCATCTCCTTGCAGCAGGTGAACGCGCTGGAGATGCGGGTGCCGCCGTCTTCGCGGACGCTGAAGAAGGTCTTGCGGTCGACTTCCTGCGCCTTGACGTCGTGGACGATGTAGCGGCTCTCGACGCCCTCGTAGTTGCGGCGGAGCCAGGTGTCGATCCAGAACGCCTCGAGGCGGACCAGTTCCTTCTGCTCGTCGCCCATCGAGCCGGAGACGTCCATCATGTACACGATCAGCGCGTTGCTCTGCGGCTTCTTGATCTCGTTCCAGCTGCGGTAGCGCAGGTCGTGTCGGATCGGCACGATGATCGGATCTTCGGGGTTGTACGTGCCCATCGAGAGCTGACGCTTGAGCGCCTCGCGGTAGGTGCGCTTGAAGTGGCGCAGCGCCGCCGGACCGACCGGGCGGATGCCGCTGTACTTGTCGCGGATGGTCGTGATCCGGTGCTCGCCGCGGGGCTGGATGCGGGGGAGTTTGAGTTCGTCGGCGAGGATGTCGGCGAGTTCCTCCATCGTGACGTCGACCTCGAGCAGGTGGCGGCCTTCCTGCTCGCCACCCTGACCCTTGTCGCCGCCGACGGATTGGCCTTCCTCGCCCTCTCCCATGCCGACGCCGCCGGAGTTGTCGCCGTAGCGGAACGTCGGAATGTCAATGTCATGAACGGGGATCGAGACGAATCGCTTGCCCTCTTTGCCGATCAGCTCGCCACGGGAGAGGAACTTGCGCAGGTCGCGACGGATCTTGCCTTGCACGATCTGGCGGAAGCGCTGGTGATCTTGTTCGATCTTGCTGACCATGGGCAACCACCCCCTCTCTTCCATCGACCGACCGCCCCGCCCGGCTCGCGTCCTGCGAACAAGTTGGGGAAGGCGCTCGAAGGCGGCAGCCGCCATTCCCTACGGAGCGGCTCGCGAGCGGTTCGGGTTGCAGGGGGTGTGGTCTGAGAACGATGATCGCTTTTCGGTCTAGGCGGCGTGGGTACGGTGCGTTTTCAGGCGTCGGGCGACCCACAGCACACAGGCAACGCCGACCGGGATCGAAGCGGCTATCTCGCCAGCTCTGTTCAGCAGTTCTGCGGAAAGCCCTTGGGCGAGCGTCATGCCGCCTCGCAGGAACTCCTCGCCCAGGGCGTCGGTCGTCAGCCCGACGGCCCACTCCCGCAGGCCGATCGCGTTGCCGCCGATGGGAACGAGGGCCGAGGACTGACTCACGCTGGCGATCGCGGCACAGCCCGCGACGCTGGGTGTTCCACCCGCAAGGTGGAGCACCAGCGCGTAGCGCACGCCCCAAACGAGCGAATCCAGATATCGAAAGATGAACGACGCGGCGTAGCGCCACGCGTGGGGCCACCGGGTGGATCCGCGGAGTGCCAGCACGCCCGCCGCCGCCACGATCATCGGGCTCACCAGAACGCCCGCGCGAGAGAGCTCCGAGCTGGAGGGCCAGAGGGTGGCCAAGCCCAGCGCGAGCCCGAACTGAGCCGCGAAACAGGAAACGCCGACGACCACGGTCTGGACCACCACGACGATGCAGTGTTTGAACGAGATCCCGTTCACCGCGGCGTGGTACGCGACCCGTCCCGCGACGCCGGGCTTGAGCGGGAGGTAGTTGAGCAGCCACGCCGCCCCGAGCAGCGCGAACATCTCGCGGACGCCTACATGTCCGAAGCGTCGCGTCAACACCAGAAAACTCAGCGACGCGAGCGACAGGCACACAACCGGGAGGAACACCAGAGGAACCACGGCCCAGCGCTGATGGTCGAGCGCCCGCCATGCCGCCGTGACCGCGTCGGACTGGCGCACCACCGCGACGATCGCCGCCGCCAGCAGCATCAACCCCAGCGACCAGGCCACGACCGATCGCCAGCGCGTGCCGCGAGCGTCGGGGGGCACGATCACTTGCCGGGCTCTCCGGGCGTCGGTTCGGGCAGGAACGAGATCGCGGTGCTCGGCCCGACCGCTGCGAAGCAGGGCGACTTGGCTTCGAGCCGCTCGGCGTGCAGCGTGGCGAAGAGCTTCACGGTCGGATCGGCGCTGGCCTTGGCCGTCTCGAGGAGCGGATTCGAAACATCGGCGACGCGGGTCGCGAGGACCAGCGGGAGCAGAGCCGGGTCTTGCTCGGTGAGCGCGACCTTGTCGAACTCGGCGAACGGGGGCGACTGTCTGGCGTGCGGCAGGGTGGCGAGCACAATCGCCCGCAGCAACGGGGAGAGCGACGCGTAGCGTGCCGCGAAGGCCTTGGCGATCGACTCTTTATCCGCGGGGGTCAGCTTACGGGTCGCGAGCGGCTCGCCGATGACGAGCGCTCGGGCGGCGGCGGCCAGCCGGGCCACGGAGTTCTCGTTGGCGTTGGCGACTTCGGCGACGAGCTCCGACGCTTGGAGCGTGGTCTCGCGCAGCGTGGTGCGCACCACCACCGGCAGATCAGCCTGGACACAGCCGGGGCCGGGGTCGATCACCCCGCGCCGGGTGGTGACGAAGCCTTGCACGAGGCGGTACTTCCCGCGGAGAACGCCGGTGGCAACGTTCTCGGAGAACCAGCCGGCATACCCCGGGTCGGCCCAGACCGTGGTCTCGATCGTTTCCCCGGGGAGCAGCCGCAATCGGTGATCGATGTCGATCACCTCGGGCTTGGCGTGCTTGGAGGTGTCGATCCCTTTGCTGTCGAGATTGCAGGTGAACAAGATCCGGCTGTTCATCGGGCGGCTCGAGCCCACCGCCATCGGAACGCCCGAGAGATTCCGCATCGAGATCTTCACCATCATCGGGGCCAGCGGGTCCTGGCTGGAGAGGACCGGGGTCGCGATGAGGCCCACGAAGGTCCGGGGCTGGGTCACGATCTCTTCCACCCACCGCGGCACGCCGGCCGCGAGCTTCTCGAGCGCGTCGGTGTGCGCGAACAAAGCCTCTTTCTTGCCACGCATTTTATCGAGCAGGGTTGCCGCCATGGCGCCCATCGCGCTCAGCGGGCTCTCGCGGATGATCTCGCGGTAGATCTCGCCCGCCTCGGCGGTCCCCCCGGTCGCGACAAGGCTCTTGGCGATCGAGAGGCGTGCCATCATGGTCGCGTCGATCACGCCGTCGGGTGAGGGCGTTCCCTCCCGCTGGATCAGCTCGCGGCAGGTGGCGATGGCCTCGGCGTGCTGGCCCTGGTTGGCCTTCATCATCGCGCCGACCAGCGCGGGACGGATATCGCCCTGCTCGAGAGGAAAGACCAGATTCTCAAGGCCCGCGTCAACCTTCTCGAGCTGGACTCCGGTGAACGCGCGGAGCACGGCGAGATCCACCTGAGCGTCGCGCGCGATCTTCTGGCCGTCCTCCAGCGTCATCTCTTTGGGCAGCTTGGCGGGATCTGCGACGTCGGCCTTCATCTTTTCGACCGTCAGGGTGAGGTCGTTGAGGGACGTGATCACCGCGGCCTCGTTGCCCTCGCCGAAGGACGCGAGGCATCGCATCTGCTCGGCGGCCCGGGGCAGGCGGAACGCCATGGGATCGATGATCTCTTCGCCGGGGACGTTCATGATCTTCTGACGGTCGGCCGCCTGCTGCGCGCTGAACCGCTCGCCCGCCAGCGACTTCTCCAGTTCCTCGCGGACCGCCTTGGCGCCCGAGACGTGCCAGGAGAGCATGAACTTCTTAAGCTCCTGCTCGCCCGAGAGGATCGAGCCGGCGCCGATCAGCACCTTCTCGCCCATCTTGTACATCCGCGACGCGCCCGTGAACGCGCCGCCCGACGCCAGTTGCTCGGCGAGCTGCAAGTACACGCTGGAATCCAGCGGGTCGGCGTAGAGCATGTTCAGCAGGAGCTCGGCCTTGCCCTGCGTGTCCTGCACCGACTCGGAGAAGTACGTGAACGCCAGCAGGGCGGCTTCCTTGTTCGTCCCGTCCAGCCCGGTCGCCAGCTTCAGCCGGCTCACGAACTTCTCTTCGTCGCCCCGCTCCCGGTACAGGAGCGCGCAATCGAGCGCCAGCCGGCTTCGGATCGAGCGGTCCAGCCCCTTGCCCGCGTCGGACAAAAACCGCTCGTACGCGTTGAGCCGCTCCTCGGTCGTCTGGATCGAGTTGATGCGGTGCGAGACCAGCCTCAATTGAGCGACGGTGTCCCGGGGATCGAGCTTCAGCAGCCGCTGCGTCGCCTCGACCGCGGCGTCCTGGTCCTCGGCGTTCCACTCGCTCTCCACCTGGCGGCGGACCAGATCGGCGTCCGAAGGCAGGTACCGCTGCGCGATCCGCGTGAGCATGGCCGCGAGCTTGTACTCGCGGGGGCCCGGATCGGGGCTCAACCGCAGATCCAGAATGGCCAGGCGAGCGATCGCACGCCCGGCCTGCTCCGGCGCCGACCACCCCGCCGCGTCCGCCGCGGGCTCGTTTCGGGATCCGCCCACCCCCACCGCCACCAGTTGATCGGGAGCCGGCGAAGCGGGCGCGGCGGGCTTCGGAGCGGCTGGCTTGGCCTGCCCGAACGCCACCGAGCAGCACGCGCCGGCGCCGACCACCAGCGCCAGGAGCCGCGGGAACGAACGAGACGCTGCTGGGACTTCCACACGCCCGGGTTGGATGGCTGTTGCGTTCATCGATAGGTCCTGATCGCGGGTCTGCATGCTCTCATTTCATCGGATCGCCGACACCCCCACGGCGAATCCTGCACGCGGGCGGGTCTCGCGCTCAAAGTCACGATCGTCACAACCGTTCGTAGCCCCGCGGCGGGGGCCCGGTTCGCGGCCGCTGGCCGGATGTCGGTCGACGGCACTCTGGCCTTCACGCGAACAGAACGCCCGCAACAGCCGCCAGCAGGCTTAAGAAGACCACCGCCTCGCCCGCGCCCGAGATCCTGCGGTCCGCGGCCGGAAAGAGCCGGTCCGCGACCGCCGCCATAAAGATGAACTGCCCGGCGCACAGCCCGGCGATCCCGATCCAGAAGCCCTGGCGTCCGATCCAAGAATCATCGACCACGCCACTCAACGAGCGGTGGAGCAGCACCAAGCCAGCCGCCGCGAGCAGGAGCGCCCAGGCGGTAAAGAGAAACGTTCGGAGCGTGAGCACCGCGGTCGGGCTAGGCACGGCTAGTTCCCCTTCCCGTTCCCCGCGCTGCCGGCCTCGATCGCCTCGGGCTTGAGCACGCCGATGTCGGGAAGGTTGCGGTAGTAGCCGTCGTAATCCAGGCCGTAGCCGACCACGAACTCGCTGGGGATCTCAAAGCCCACGTAGTGCGCGTGCACCTCACGCTTGCGCACCTCCGGCGGCTTCTTCAGCAGCACGCAGATGCGGACGCTCGCGGGCCGCTGCTGCTGCACGAGCTCGTCGATCAGGCCCAGGGTCTGGCCGCTGTCGAGGATGTCGTCGACCAGCACGACGTGCTTGCCGGCGAGGTCGCGGGGCAATTCGCCGGCGAGCTTGGCGCCCTTGCTCTCGACGCTGGTGCCCGGATAGCTCGACACCGCGACGACGCGGAGGCTGAGTTTCAGATTGAGCTCACGGATCAGGTCGGCGGTGAACACCAGCGCACCGGTGAGGATCGGCACGAAGACGACCTGTTCGGGCGTGCCGCCGGAGCTTCCGAGCTCGTGCTCCAGATCTCGGGCGAGTTCCTTGCCGAGCTCGGCGACCCGCTTGGCGATGGTCTCGCGATCGATGAGAATGCGCCCGACGTCGGCAACCATGGGAAAAGGTATGAGGCCAGCCCAGCGTTGCCTAGCCCGCTGGATCGCTGACCCGTCAGTTCATTCCGCAGCCGCCCTGGTTCTTGCCGCACGGGCAACACCCGCCGGTGTGAACGTGTCCGCCGCCCGCGGCAGGGCCGCCCTTGGCCGCAAACGTCGAGATCTTGCGGACAAACGACCGTCCTTTGCCCGTGGGGTCCTGCACGGGAGCGTCGGCCTGCGACATCGGCCGCATCAGTTCCAGCACTGTTCCGTCGGCTTCGCACACGTACTCGTAGAGCGGCATGGCATTCTCCCTCGGATTTCACTACATTTGTACGCATCCACCCCCGCGCCCGCCTCGCGCCCGAGCCCACCATGCCCAAGTGCCCTTCATGTTCCTTCGACGCCCCCGCCGCCGCCAAGTTCTGCCCGTCCTGTGGCAGGCCGATGGGTGGTGCCGCCCCGGGCTCCGGCGGCGATGATCAGGACATGCTCCAGACGGCGGTCTCGCTGCCGCCGATGACGCCCAAGTTCGCCGAGGGCAACACGCGGCCGGGCAACCCGACGCTTCCCAGCGGCCCCGCGCCGACGATGACCCACGCCTCCATGCCCGCAGGCAGCATCCACGATCAGGACACGCCGCCGATCAAGCCGACCGTGACGCAAGCGGCCCCACCCTCGATCTCGCCGCGCGACGAGCAGATGGCCGCGACCATCGTCAGCCCGAGTCGGGGCGGATCGCGGCCGGGCAACGAGGTGCCCAGCTCCAGCACGCCGATGAGCCCGGCCTCGGTGATCCCGATGCCGATGTCCGGCGATGATCGCCCTCGCCAGCCAATCGCCTCCGCGCCCGTCCGCGCGAGCGCGGGCACCGCGATCTTCGCCGGTGCCGAACTCGGGCGCTTTGTTCCCGGCACGCTCTTCGGCAACCGCTACCGGATCATCGGCCGCCTGGGCAAGGGCGGCATGGGCGACGTTTACCGCGCCGACGACATCAAGCTCGGCCAGCCCACCGCGATGAAGTTCCTGCCCGAGCAGCTCTCGCAGGATCGTGCCGCGCTCATCCGCCTCGTCAACGAAGTGAAGATCGCCCGCGCGATCAGCCATCCCAACGTTTGCCGCGTCTTTGACCTCGGCGAAGAGGGCGGCCAGAACTTCATCTCGATGGAATACGTGGACGGCGAGGACCTCGCGAGCCTGCTCCGCCGCATTGGACGATTGCCCGGCGACAAGGCGCTGCAGATCGCACGCCAGCTCGCGTCGGGGCTCGCCGCCGCCCATGAGAAGGGCGTGCTGCACCGCGACCTGAAGCCCGCGAACGTCATGGTCGACGGGCGTGGCCACGTCCGCATCATGGACTTTGGTCTGGCGGGCCTCGCCGAGGAACTCAAGGGCGACACCGGTCGGGCGGGAACGCCCGCGTACATGGCCCCCGAGCAGCTCGCCGGCCGCGGCGTCACCGCCAAGAGCGATGTCTACGCCATCGGCCTCTTGTTCTACGAGGTCTTCAGCGGGAAGCCCGTCTTCCGCCCCGAATCGATGCAGGACCTGGCTCGCCTGCACAAGCAGCCCATCCCGCCGCTCTCGACCCATGTGCCGGAGATCGATCCCGCGGTCGAGAAGGTGATCATGAAGTGCCTGGAGCGCGACCCGGACCTGCGTCCGGCCTCGGCGCTCGCGGTCACGCAGATGCTCGGCGGCGACGCGCTTTCCGCGGCCCTCGAAGCGGGCGAGACCCCGAGCCCCGAACTCGTCGCGGCGTCGGGCTCACGCGGCGCGATTCCCGTGCCGTTTGTCGCGGCGATGCTGCTGGCGGTCGTGCTCACGATGTTCGGCGTGGCGACGATGAACTCCAAAGTGAAGCTCTTCGCGAGCACCAAGATGGAGTTCGCGCCCATCACGCTGGCCGACAAGGCCCGCGAGGCCCTCAAGCAGCTTGGTCATCCCCGCCGCGGCGCCGACAGCGCGTTCGGGATCGAGGAGATTCGACCGGAGGCGGTCGAAGGACAGCCCACGCCCCCGCCGCGGATGCGGTTCTGGTACCGCGAGAGCGACCGCGCGATCCCGCCCGGCGCGGGCGGCGTGGTGACGCGTCAGAACCCGCCGGTCTCCGCGGTCGGCGAGCGCACGGTGTTGATGGACCTCCGCGGCAAGGTGATCGAAGTCGTCGCGCCCGTGGCCGGCACCATCTCCACCGCGACGCTCAGCGACGCGGAGATCGGCCGCATTGTCGAACTGACCGACGCGGACAAGACGCGGCTGAAGCCGATGGACTCGGGCGACTTCGCGCCCGGCGTCTTCGCGACGGCTCGGCAGTCCTTTGAGAGTTCACGCCAGGGTGCCCAAGCCGGCGCGTCACCGATTCGCGTCGATGTCGCCAGCGTTGGCAACGCGGTGACATATCTCTCAGTACGCGACGGGCGTGCGGCGAGCAATCCCACGGCTCCAAAGGCCGAGGCCGGCGACGGCAATTGGATTGTCGCCGCAACGCTGGGGCTGTTCGTCTTGCTGCTGCACGCCGTGCCGCTGTGGATGGCGTCGTGGAGCGTCCGCCAGGGCAAGGCCGATCGCCGCGGCGCGACGCGGCTGGCGGTGCTCACGTTCGCCGTTTCGTCGCTCGCATGGCTCGCCCGCTCGCACTACGCGCCCGATCCCGGGGCGTTGCTCGACACGGCGATCCCCGCTCTCAGCTTCTCGGCGTACCTGGCCGCGATGGTGTGGATGCTCTACGTCGGCCTCGAGCCGATCATCCGCAAGCGCTGGCCGACGAGCCTTGTGAGTTGGTCGCGTTTGCTCAGCGGGTCCTTCATCGATCCCCTGGTCGGGCGCGAGATCCTGGTCGGCTCGTTCCTCGGTGTCGCGTGGGTGCTTGTCGTGCAAGGGGTCGCGTCGTTCGCCGCCCGGGGAGGCACACCCGCGGCGCTCGGCATCAACGAGCTCACGCTCATGGGCCCCCTTCCTGCGATCTCCGTTGTGCTCTCGGCGCTGATCAGCGCGATCTTGCTCACGCTGGCGATCACCTTCGTGTGCACGCTGCCGCGGTTCCTCATCAACAACCAAGCCTTTGCCGGTGCCGCGATCTTCGCGGTCCTGGTGATCTTCTTTGCCATGGCCGCGATGATGCAGTCCGGCGTCGCGGGCAGCCCGATCATCGTGGTCGCGGCCCTGCTCGCGGGAGGCGTGGCAGGGTTTGTGCTGACGCGATTGGGATTGCTCGCACTGAGCAGCGCCTTCTTCACCGCGGGCGTCTTGTCGGCCTTCCCGGTATCGATCGGCGGCGGGTGGACCGCGAGCTATTCCATCCTCGCGATGTTCATCGTCGTCGCCGTGGCCGGGCTCGGAGCGTTCGCGGCTCTGGGCCTGAAGCAGAGCAAGGCGGCCCGTTCGATCGGTTGAGACTGTTTCTGGTGGCACAGGCGTCCCGCCTGTGCCACCCTAGGCAGTGGGAGCGAGTGTCCATGCACGCCCACCTCGTTCAACTCGACATCGCCTGGGAGGATCGTGCGGCGAACCACCGCAAGGTGGCCGCGCTGCTGGATGCCGCGCCGCCGTTCGCGGGCGATCTCATCGTGATGCCGGAGATGTTCGACACCGGATTCTCGTTCCGGCTCGACATCACCGCCGACCGCGACCAGAGCACGCTGCGGTTTCTGCGTGACCTGGCGATCCAGTACCGCGCCACAGTCCACGGCTCGCGCACGGTGCTCGACGCCAGCGGCCGCGGGCTGAACCGCACCACCATCATCGGTCCCGACGGCGCGACACTCGCCGAGTACGACAAGCGGCATCCGTTCTCGCTCGGCCAGCCCGGCCAGCGCGAGTGCGACGTGTTCGCCGCGGGCGATCGCTGCGTGACGTACTCGTGGCACTGCGGCGATCAGTCCATCGCCGTGTGCCCGGTGATCTGCTATGACCTCCGCTTCCCCGAACTCTTCCGCGAAGGGCTGAAGGCCGGGGCGGAGATGTTCGTCGTCCCCGCGAACTGGCCCGACACCCGCGCCGCGCATTGGCGGGCGCTGCTCGTCGCCCGCGCGATCGAAAATCAAGCGTTTGTGCTTGGCGTGAATCGTGCAGGGACCGACCCGGCGCTGCGCTACCCCGGCGCGTCGATGGCCATCGACCCGATGGGCGTCGTGCTCGCCGAGGCCGATGCACGCGAGCAAGTCATCCGTGCCGAGATCCCGCGGCGGACGCTCGATGATTGGCGGACACGATTCCCGGCATGGCGAGAGACGTGATCGCGACCGCGAGCTTGCCACGCTCCCGTTGTCAGCGACTCGATTTGCTCACGGCCCGGAGATACCCGGACCCGTCCCAGTGCTTTTCGCCCTGCTCGGTCTGAACAATCCAGAAAGGCGGTGGGATCAAGGGCCAAGAGCACCCGCACTCGGGGCACTTTGGTTGCCCGACGTACACGTCCGCACCGGAACTCGATCGAATTGGCGGCCCGGGGTCAATCTCGTAGCCGCAGTCGGGGCACTCGCCGCCGTTCAGCGATCGCATGAGTCGCTTCTTCAGTTGTCGGCCTCGCCATCCGTCCATCGCAGCGAAGCCGGCTAACCCAGCTACGAGAACAACCAAAGCCCAAAGCGGAATCCCCGCCGGGCCACGCACCGGACCGGTTCGATAGTCAACGCAAACGTACGCAGCGCACGCGATCCACCCGCACCAGCAAAGCCGCCAAACGAGTGTGCTTCGATCCATCGAGATGCCAACGCCGACAGAATGAGCGCCTTGGAGTCGCGACAACCAGTACTCCCGACGGTCTCGCACAACTTGCGCGGTCGCTTGATCCCACCTCGATCGCACGAGTCGCACGCGGTCGTGCATCGCGCAGACAGCAAGCACGCGTCGATGACCGCTCCAGTCAAAGAGAATCGGAATCCACGGGATCGTCAATCCAACCGCGGCGACGAGTGGCATCAGCGGCTTCGCTCTATGCGAAAGAAGCACGCAAACCCAGATCACAATAGCGATCGTTGCAAGGGAAAAAACGAGTCCAATCACCCGCGAGACTCGCGATTGATCGATCGACCAGTTTCTGAGCCTACTAAGCAATCGCCGCTCGCGTCCGAGTCTGGGAGGGGTCCGTAGGCCGAGCCCAGCATTCTCCGCGTCCGCAACCCAAACTGCATCCCACATGCTGTAACAATCTGGTCCTGCCACGGACGGCGTCTCCAACGAAGCGCATGACCCGCTACTGACGAGCTGGGCCAATGCAGGCACACCCAGAAAGAGGGGACGATCGTGAAGGAAGGCCGTCGAAGCGTTGCGATCGCCTACCCCTGCCCCGCCACCTTGTCGACCTCTTCCAGCGTCGTAATCCCTTCTGCCACCAGCTTCCAGCCGAACTGGGCCAGCGTGGTGAAGAGCCCTTGCTCGATCACCTTCTTCATCGCGGCGATCGTCGGCTCCTTCAGGATCACGTCGCGCAGCTCGTCGTTGAAATCGAGAAGCTCGTAGATCGCGCGGCGGCCGCGGTAACCGGTCTTCAAGCATCGCGGGCAGCCCGTCGCCACGAACATCTCTTTCTTGCCCGCGATGAACCGACCCAGCCGCGTTGCCTGACCCGGTGAGATCGGGGCGCCGCGCTTGCAGTTGTCGCACAGCACTCGCACCAGCCGCTGGCCCAGCACCAGGTCCAACGCATTGGCGACCAAGTACGGCTCGACTTTCAGGTCCAGCAGCCGGAAAGTGGCCGAGATCGTGTCCTTGGCGTGCACGGTCGAGAAAACCAAGTGCCCCGTCATCGCGGCCTGCATCGCGGTGCGGGCGGTCTCCTCGTCGCGAATCTCGCCGACGAGGATCACATCGGGGTCCTGACGCAGCACACTGCGCAAGAGCGCACCAAAGTTGTTGCCCTTGCTCTCGTCAATCGGAATCTGCGTGACGTTGCTGATCTGGTACTCGACCGGGTCTTCGATGGTGACGACGTTCCGCGACTCGCGGTCGATGTCGCGGAGCGCCGTGTACAGCGTTGTGGTCTTTCCTGAGCCCGTGGGCCCTGCGACGAGCAGCAGGCCGTGATCCTGCGACGTGATGCGTTTGAGCCGATCGGTCATGTACCCGGCCATGCCGAGGTCATGGATCGACTTGGGCAGTGCGCGGTCGTCGAGCACACGGAGCACGAGCTTCTGGCCGTAGACCGAGGGCGTGAAGCTCACGCGGTACTCGACGCGTCGGTCGGTGAACTTGGCGGAGAAGTGGCCTTCCTGCACGGCGTCTCTCGCCGCGCTGCGCATCTGGCAGGCGGTCTTGACGAGGCCATACACCAACTCACCCACGCGTCCCGGCAGCGTTCCGATGCTCACCATCTGCCCATCGACGCGCAGCCGCAGGTGGTACGCGTCGGCTTTGGGCTCGATGTGGATGTCGGTCGCACGCGACTTGCTCGCGAGTTGCAACAACAGCCGCACCGCGGCCGGACCGTCGCTGCTGCCGGCAAGGGCCGCGGAGGGCCGCCCGCTCGCCTCGACGATCGTGAGCGACTCGATCACCATGTCCTTGGGCGGCAGAGCCTCGATGACCTCGATCAGCTCGGCCACCCAGCTCTTGTCTTCCTTCTCCTCATCCGGCATCGCGTTGTCTTCGGCGGACTCGACCAGCCCGGCGCGATCGCTCTCGGAATCCTCGGCCATCACGAACTCGTGGGCCCCGATGCGCAGCACATCGCCGGGGTTCAGCCGCACTTCCTTCACCCGCTGGTCGTTGACCTTGGTGCCGTTGCGGGAGCCCAGGTCGCGGACGCTCCAGCCTCCGACGCCGTCGGGCTCGACCGCGCAGTGGAAACGGCTGGCGAGATCGTCGGCAATCGGAATGGTGTTGTCGGGATGGCGGCCGATCGTGACCGGCTCTTTCCCGAGCCGGATCATCGCCGCGCTGCCACGGATCGGTTTGAGGTAATACGAAGCCAATGGACGCGATTCCCTCCGGACGAACATCGCCCAACGAACACTGCGGACCCCTGCGCCGCAGTGTAACGACCGGACAGCGATGGTGTTTCCTACACTGCCCCGCGGTTCCCACGGCAAGCGTGGCCCCGCCGGTCCCGCGGCAACGATTCCGGTGGCAATCCGCCTCCGGTTCCGTCCGAGCCGCAGGAACTGCTGATTCTCGGTCGCAGCCAGGGACCGGATCGGCCATTGGTTCTTCGTGCTTTCCCTGCTCCGCTGTCCTCCTGCACCCCATTCCCCTTCCCATCATGATCGACCTCCGCCAACTCCGCGAGACGCCCGACCGCTTCAAGAACGGCGCCAAGGCCAAAAACATCCACGTCGACATCGACCGCATCCTGACGCTCGACGAGCAGCGCCGGGCGATGATGACCAAGATCGAGACGCTGCGTGCCGAGCAGAAGAAGATCGAGAAGGATCTCGGCCCGCAGATCGGCAAGCTCAGCGGTCAGCTCAAGAAGGCGACCGGCGACGAGGCCGCGGCTCTCCAGAAAGAGCTCGATGCGATCAAGTCCAAGCCCGCGGCACTCAAGGACCAGATCGCCCAGGCCGAGCCCGCCCTCGCCGCGATCGAGCCCGAACTGAACGCGCTGCTGCTGCAAGTTCCGCTGCCCCCCGACGCCGACGTGCCCGTCGGCAAGGACAGCAGCAGCAACGTCGAGATCAAGCGCTGGAGCCCGACCGGCTACGACCTCGCCAAGTCATTCGAACAAAACAAGGGCTTCAAGCCCAAGACGCACCAGGAGATCGTCCGCGATCTCAAACTCGCCGATTTCGAGCGCGGCGTGAAGCTCGCCGGCACACGCTCCTACGTCCTCACCGGTTGGGGCATGCGCCTGCACCTCGCGATCCTGCGCTACGCCACCGACTTCATGACCGACAAGAACGGCTTCACGCCCGTCAGCGTGCCCGTGCTCGTCCGCGAAGAGGCCATGATCGGCACCGGCTTCTTCCCGGCCGGCCGCGAACAGGCGTACCACATCCCCGAGAGCCAACGCGGCAATCCCGACGCTGATCCGGCCAAGGAAGGCCAGAAGGAAGGCAAGTCCGGCTACGACCTCTTCCTCACCGGCACCGGTGAGGTCGGGCTGATGGGCCTGCACCAGGGCGAGATTCTCGATGAGAGCGTGCTGCCCCTGAAGTATGTCACGGTCTCGACCTGCTTCCGTCGCGAGGCCGGGGCGGCGGGCAAGGACACCGCGGGTCTTTACCGCATCCACCAGTTCGACAAGGTGGAGCAGGTGGTGATCTGCAAGGCCGACGAGGCCGAGAGCCGCGCGTGGCACAAGAAGATGATCGGGTTCGTCGAGGACTTGTTGCAGGGTCTGGAGATTCCGTACCGCCTGCTGCAGTGCTGCACCGGCGACCTGGGCCCCAAGAACGCCGACATGGTGGATATCGAGTCCTTCATGCCCGGCCGCGGCGAGGCCGGCCCCGACGGCCGCCCGCTCGGCGACTTCGGCGAAACGCACTCGGCCAGCCGCTTGTACGACTTCCAGTGTCGCCGTTTGAACATGCGGTACCGCAAGGCTGTTGAAGGCGGCAAGAACGAAACGGTCGTCTGCCACTCGCTCAATAACACCGTGCTTGCCAGCCCGCGGTTCCTGATCCCGCTCCTGGAGAATCACCAGAACGCGGATGGCAGCGTGACGATCCCCAAGGCGCTGCGTCCGTATCTGGGCGGAGCCGAGCGAATCACGCTGTGAGTTTCCGATAGAGCCTCTCGCGTAAGCGAGAGGTCACTTTCGCTCCCATCCCCGCATGCCTCCGATCGCCTACTTCATCACGTGGACGACGTATGGCTCGTGGCTCCACGGCGACGACCGCGGCTCGGTGGACGATCGACACAACCAATACGGCACGAGTTACGCAGAACCGGATCGCGGCCGCCGATCGCGCGTGCTGGAGCGCCAGAGCGAACCGACCATGACGCTCGACGACGTCGACCGCGAGACCGTCGCGGAAGCCATCCGCACGACTTGCGAGATCCGCAAGTGGAGCGTTCTGGCATTGGCCGTTCGAACGAATCATGTGCACATCGTGCTCAATTCGACGGAAAGCAGCCCAGAGCATGTTGCGTCCATACTGAAATCGTGGGCGACGAGGGCGCTTCGAGCGGGCGGACGGCACGTCGGTCGCACGAAGTTCTGGACGAATCAGTCCAGCACCAGATCATTGTTCTTTGACGAAGCGGTTCGTGGAGCGGTGAATTACACGATGGCACATTGAGAACGGCAGCGACCTCTCGCTTACGCGAGAGGCTCTAGCGCGACGCGTCATCCCACCACCTTCTCCAGATCCAACGTCGCCCCCGGCACCACAGGCCGATCGACTCCGCCCATCTCTTCCGCCCGCCGCCGCAGATCTCGCACCAGCTTCGCCAGTTCACCCCGAAGCGGCGCGGTAAACGTCATCCGCTTATTGCGAATCGGGTGCGTGAACGACAGCGAGCACGCGTGCAGCGCCTGCTGCGTGATCGTGTGGGGCGTGCCGTCCTCGACCAACTCGTAAGGCTTCCCGCCGTACATGTCGTCGCCAACGATCGGGTACCCGTTGTGGGATAGGTGCACGCGGATCTGGTGTGTGCGCCCGGTCTTGAGTTCGAGTTCCACGAGAGAGTGGAGCAGGGGGGCAGTGGAGCAGGGGAGCAGGGATTTCTGGTCTCGCGCCTCACTCGCACCTTCCGCTTGCTTCCATCCCGCCGCCACCCTCGGCATCGCACGTGCCGTCTTGTCCGCACCCCCTGCCCCACTCCCCCCCTGCCCCACTGCCCCACTTCCCACCCCATACCTCTCCCGCACGCGGCAGATCGTCACCGACGGCTTGCCCAGTTCGTCGTGCCGCACCACGTACTTCTCGCGATACCCCTTCTCCCGCGACGGATGCGGACCGATCGGCAGGTCGATCACCTCGATCTCCGGCTCGACCCAGCCCTGCACGACGGCGAGGTACCGCTTATCCACGCGCCGATGCTCGAACGAGTGGCCGAGCTTCCAGTGGGCTTCTTCGCTTTTGGCGAAGACGATCACGCCGCTGGTGTTGCGATCGAGACGGTGCACGACGCCGGGGCGCGCGAACTCGGTGCCGACGTTCGACAGGTGCCCGCCGAGCTTGCTACGAAAACGGAAGTGGTACGCCAAGGCGTTCACCATCGTGCCCTTGTTGTGGCTCCGCGCCGGGTGCACGATAATGTCCGGGCTCTTGTTGATCACGATCAGGTGCTCGTCCTCGTAGAGCACCTCGAGCGGGATGTCCTCGGGCTGGATCTCCGTCGGCGGCGGCGGCGGCACCACCACCTCGACGATGTCGCCCGAGTTCAGCTTGGTCGACGATTTGGGCGCACGCCCGTTCACCTTCACGCCGCCCTCGTCGATCAACTTCTGCAGCTGGTTGCGGCTCATGAACGTGATGCGATCGCAGAGGTACTTGTCGAGCCGCTTGTCGAGATCGCGGAGCAGCTTGAACCGCACCGTGCGAGCGGCGACCGCCTCGGGTGTCGTGAGTGTCCCTTCCGCATCGTCGTTCGCGTCCTCGCCGTCCGCGGGCGCGTCGCTGGACGCAGCACCCGCCATGCTCGCCGCGATCGCGCGTTCGAGAGCCGCGGGATCCACCTTGCCCCCCGGCGTCACCAGCGGGCCCGGGTCCCATTTCTGGCCCGGCTTGCCACCGGCAGACCCGAGCGAGATCTCGACGGCCTCGTCGGCGCCTTCTGGAGCGTGGTCGTGCTTGGGCTTCTTCGCGTCGCGCGACATCGCGTCACTCCGCTGTCGCGTGCAGGACCAGACTCACTTCGGCTGGGCCGGCTCGACCGGCTTCTCGGCGGGCTTGTCGGCGGGCTTGTCAGTGGGCGGAACCGCGGGCGCCGCCGGGCCTTCCGGCTGCGGCACGGTCGGGCCCGTGATCGAGCTCGAGCCCGGCGCATCAATCGTCGGAACCGTCAGGCCCTGCGGCTTGGCGTCTTCCTTGAACGGAGCCGGCAGCGAGGCCTTGGTCGGCAACTTGGCCACCGCGATCACGCTCGGCAGCGATTCGATCCGCTTCCCGGCAACATCGACGAAGTGCTTCAGCTCGCTGCTGCCCGCGGCGATGGACTTGATCTGTTCGTAGGCGGACTTGGCTTTCTCCGAGTCGCCCCGCGATTCCGCGACACTGGCAAGGCCGAAGAGACCACCCACTCGCAGCATCGCCTTCTTCGGATCGCTCACGGTGGACTCGACGACCAGACGGTACTGCTCCTCGGCCTGGGTGAGGAAGCTCTCGCGGTCCTCGGCCGTCAGTTCGTCACCGACTTCCTTGACCGTGCCGTCCGGGTTGACGTCGGCGCCGGGCTTTACGCCGCGCAGCACCGCTCGCATGTACGCATCGCCGGCCTTGAGCCGGGCCATCTCGCCGACGCTGCCGACGCCAGCGAACTCCGTCGCGACCTGGCGGAGCGAATCGGGGCTGGGGTTGGCGACAGTGGCGACCTTGGAGAGCTGCTCGAAAGCCGCGGTGAGCCGAGCCTCTTGCTTCTGGTTGTACTGCTTGTAGAAGTACTGACCGCCGACGAACAGAGCGACCACGACCAGGAGCGGGGTGCTCCACTTGGTCAGGAAGTCGATGAAGTCCTGATTCAGCCTCGACTCTTCAAGACCCGCTCGCTCACGGATCTGGATGTTTCGTTTCTCTTCCATGCTTCTCTCGGAACGGTTTCGGGCACGCAACGGGTATCCACGGTCAACCCGCGCGACGCGGCTGGCAGGGGAGAAGTCTATGTGGGGCCGGAGCCACAGGACGGACGCGAAAACGCCTCCGCCGTGCCGCGAGACACGCCGAGAGAGGCGGACCGCACGCCAGAAATCGATACGGCCCCCAAGGGCTGGGATCCCCGAAAACGCTCTCTAGTGCTTGGCCGTCGCGGTCGGAGCGTCGGTCGGGATGCCGTTCTTCTTCTTGTAGTCCTCGATCGCGGCGTGGATCGCGTCCTCGGCGAGGACCGAGCAGTGGATCTTCACCGGCGGGAGGGCGAGCTCCTCGACGATCGCGGTGTTCTTGATCGCCTCGGCCTCGTCGATGCTCTTGCCCTTGAGCCACTCGGTGGCGAGGGACGAGGAGGCGATGGCCGAGCCGCAGCCGAAGGTCTTGAACTTGGCGTCGGCGATCTTGCCGGTGGCGGGGTCGACCTTGATCTGCAGCTGCATGACGTCGCCGCACTCGGGCGCGCCGACGAGGCCGACGCCGACGTCCTTGCGCTGCTTGATCTCGGCCTGGGTGCCGAAGCTGCCGACGTTGCGGGGGTTCTCGTAGTGGTCGATGATCTTGGGGCCGTAGGCCATGTTCAAATCTCCAAAGGTCCAGATGGCCAAAGAGCCAAATGAGTGTGAGTGTTTCCGAGTTTGGCCATTTGGCCCTGTGGCCATTTGGCCCTTTTCCTAGTGATGAGCCCACTCGACCTTGCTGAGGTCGATGCCTTCCTTGTGCATGTCGTAGAGCGGCGAGAGGGCGCGGAGCTTGTTGACCGCCGCGATGATCTTCTCGGCGGTGTAGTCGATCTCCTCCTCGGTCGTCCAGCGGCCGAGGCTGAGGCGGAGGCTGGAGTGGGCGAGGTCGTCGCCGACGCCGATGCCCTTGAGGACGTACGAGGGCTCGAGGCTGGCGCTCGTGCAGGCCGAGCCGCTGGAGCAGGCGATCTCCTTGATCGCCATCATCAGGCTCTCACCCTCGACGAAGCCGAAGGAGATGTTGGTGATGTGCGGCAGACGCTGCTCGCGGTGGCCGTTGATCGCGCAGGTGTCGAGCCGCGACGTAATCGTGTCCTCGAGACGCTTGCGCATCCGCGACAGACGCACCGCGTCGGCGGCCATTTCCTGCTGGGCGATCTCGCAGGCCTTGCCGAGGCCGACGATGCCGGTGACGTTGAGCGTGCCGGAGCGGAAGCCACGCTCCTGACCGCCGCCGTCGACCAGCGGGGTGAGGCGGACGCGGGGCTTCTTGCGGCGGACGAACAGGCCGCCGACGCCCTTAGGCCCATAGATCTTGTGCCCGGAGAACGAGAGCAGATCGATGTTGTCGCCATACACGTCGGTGGGCATCTTGCCGACCCACTGCGTGGCGTCGGTGTGGAAGATCACGTCGCGGCTCTTGCACAGCTCGCCGATCTTCTTGATCTCGTTGATCGTGCCGATCTCGTTGTTGGCCCACATGATGGTGACGAGGATGGTGTCCTCACGCATCGCGGCCTTGACCATATCGACAGTCACGATGCCGTCGCGGGGCGGCTCGAGGAAGATGACTTCGAAGCCTTCCTTCTGGAGGCGCTTGCAGGGATCGAGCACCGCCTTGTGCTCGATGTTGCAGGTGATGATGTGCCCGCGGGAGAGGCCCGAGCCCGCCGCGTTCTTCTCGTACATCAGGGCCGCGCCGCGGATGGCGAGGTTATTGCCCTCAGTCGCGCCGCCGGTGAAGATCACTTCCTTCTCGTCGCAGTTGAGCAGAGAGGCGACCTGGGCACGGGCGGTCTCGACGCCGGCCTCGGCGTCCCAGCCGAACTGGTGGTTGCGCGAGCCGGGGTTGCCGAACTTGGTCGTGAAATACGGGAGCATGGCCTCGACGACGCGGGGGTCGCAGGGCGTGGTCGCCGCGTGGTCGAGGTAGATCGGGAGGCGTGGGGTGGTGGACATGGAAATCTCCGAGCGTCGCCGCAACGGCGATTCGACGCCGCGCGGCTGTCTGGATGCTGGTTGGATGCGAAGCGGTTGAGACCGATTCTCGCTGAGGGAGCGTAGCGAGCGAATGAGCGTGACGCGTCCGCGAGCGATCACAAACTTGTGCCGCGGTTGGATTTACGACGTAGGTGTCTGCAATAGCATCACGGAAAAGTTCTTTGCCCTAGGTCCGCGGCTCAGACCATCGAATCCGGGCTACGCGGAGGGCTTGGCGCGGAAGATCATCTCGACGCGGTTGCCGTTGTCGTTGTACCGCACCTCGTGCATGTACGCCCGGATGAGCATCACGCCGCGACCTCGGGGTACCTCCAGATTCTCGTCGAGCGTGCAATCGGCGACCGCGTCGGGCTTGAAGCCCGGGCCCTGGTCCTCGATCGCGATCAGCACCTCGGCGGGCGTCACGGCGAACTCGACCTTGGCGGGCGTGTGCGGCGGGAGGTGCTTGTGGCCGTGGTTGAAGGCGTTGGCGATGCCTTCCTGGAACGAGAGCCGGACGGCGAACAGGGACGCCTTGGAGTAGCCGCACGCGGCCATGGCGGCCTCGAGGGCGTCCTGCACCGCTTCGACCTCACCGCGGTCGTGGTGGACCACCGCGCTGTGGCGGATGGGTCCGCCGGAGTGACCGGCGTGCGAGGCGTCGGGCGAATGTCGGGGCTGGTTCGTCATCGCAAAGCGGTGAGGCGGACGAGCGTGCGGGCCAACATCGGACAACATGGACGGACGGAGCGGGCGGCAAAGCCGGCGCGACGATCAGCCGAAGCTCTTGATGGCGTCGTCGACCGACTCGTGGATCTGGAACAGCTTGTTGAGGCGGGTGATGACAAAGACCTCGTAGATCTGCGGGTCGATCCCGGCGAGGCGGAGCTGCCCGTTCTTCTGGCGGATCTTGTTGTTGATCGTGATGAGGGCGCCCAAGGCAGCGGACGACAGGTGATCCACGTTCGCGAAGCTGATCAGCAGCTTGGGCGTGGTCTCGGCGTCGATGAGCCGCGAGATCTCCTCGCTGATCATCTGGATGTTGCCCTCATCGAGGATATTGCGGTCGATGAACTCGATCTGGACGACGCTGTCCTGCTTGCGGATGCGGAGTCTGGAGTCGGATGGCATCGAGGGGCGTCTCCGTGGGCGGCGTGGAATCGCCGCAGGGTGAGGTCGGCATTCTAGTCCTCCCCCGAGCACATTCTCGGTCGGTCGCGCGGGGAACGACGGGACGGGTGAGGACTGAAACAAACGGCCCCAGCTCAAGCCGGGGCCGTGAAGCAACTCAGGCTGGGTCACTGATCAGCCGCCGATGCCGGCGTTGAGCGAGTCGATGAGTCCGGGGTGGGCTTTGTTCTCCTGCTCGCTCTGGATCAGGATGGTGGGCTTGTAGAGGATCAGCAAGGTGCGCTCTTCCTTGGTGGTCGAACGGTTGCTGAAGAAGCGGTTGATGATCGGGATCTTGGAGAGCACCGGCACGCCCGACTCGACCTCCTGCTCGTCGACCAGCCGCTGGCCGCCGAGGAGGATGGTGCCCTGATCCGGGATCGTCACCGTGGTCCGGACGCTGCTGATCGAGACTTCCGGCAGCTGGAACTGACCCGACGGGATCGTCGCGGCCGAACCGCCGCCCAGGCCGCCGCCGCCGCCGACTGCGGCGAAGGTGGTGCCGGTGCGGAAGCGGACCAGCTGCGAGATCTGCGTCAGGATGTCCGCGGTGACGTAGCGGCGATCCGCCGAGATCGTCCCGCGAACCCGCATGAGCACACCGGTGTTCAGCGAGTTGGTGATGGGCTGGAAGGCAACCGCACCCTGGTTCGTGATCGGGGTGAGACCCGAGACGTAGGTGAGCTGGTTGGTGATCTGGATGTTGGCTTCCTGTCCGTTGGTCGTCGTCAGGCGGGGAGCCTGCAAGTTGACGTTCCGGCGATCGGCCTGGGTCGCCTGCAGCAGGAAGTCGACCTGGATGTCGTCGAGGAAGGTGCCCGACGCCGAGAACCCGCGGCCCGCGCCCAGCACTTCCGCGGCGAACGGCGCGGTGGTCAGGGCGCTGGTGATGCCTAGCGAGTTTTGGGTCAGCCCGACGGGTCCGAAGCCCTGGTTGTTGAGCGTCGTCTGCGGCACGCTCTGCTGGACGATACCCGCCGTGGTAAGGAAGGTCGTGGGCCGGCTGGCGAAGCTCCGCTGCAACTGGCCGTTGGTGCCGAAGAAGTCCGACGCCCGGAGCGTCTGGTTGTTGTTGCTGAACCCGCCGTTCTGTGTAACGTAGGTCCCTGTCACGCCCTGCACGCTGTTCACGTTCTCGTTGAGCTGCCCGGGGTTGGCGTTCAGGTAGACGTCCACGTCAAACCCGATCTGCTCGAAGAACGCCTGGGAGACCAGCAGGAACCGAGCCTCGGAGTTGACCTGCATCGCCCGGATCTCGCGCAAGCGACGCAAGAGAGCGCCGATCGAGCGGTGGTTCTTGGGGGTGTTGGTGATGAGCAGGTTGCCCTTGTAGCGGCTGACAAAGCCGACCGAGCCACCGTTCTCGCGCCAGTTGTCCGGATCGACCTGCTCGGTGAGCAGGCGAACCAGCTCATCGGTGAGCTGCTCCTGGGTCTGGCCGCCCTGCTGATTCTGGTTCTGGTTACCGCCCGAGAACGGGCTCTGCCCGCCGCCGCCACCGCCGCCCGACGACGCCGCCTGCAGCGAGGCGTTGAGGTCGAACTGGGGCACATCGGAGTAGTCACGGATGACGATCAAGAGGTCCTTGATGTCATAGATCACCATCAGCGTGCTGCGGTTGATCGTCTCGGCCGAAGCGACGCGCAGGATGCCGTCCTGCACCTCCCAGGCCGCGGCGCTGGTCGGATCGGGGCTGACCTTGCGGACCAAGAGATCCAGCAGGTGGTCGAGACGGATCGTCGACAGGTTCGCCGTCACCGGCGTGTCCTTGTTGATGCCGATCTTCTCGAGCGAGGGCCAGTCGATGTCCATGCGGACGCTGCTCGCCTTGGCCACCCAATCCAACGCCTTCTCAAGCGGCGTCTCGGCGAAGTCGACCGGGCGACGGGTGCCCGAGAGCGTGGAGAGCGCCTGACGAGTCTCGACCGGCTCGGCCAGCGTCACCGGCTCGCCGCGATCCTTGATCACCGTCGGCCAATCCTCGGGGTACGAAACGATCTCGCGACCGGCCAGCGTCGCCTTCTGATTGTCCAGAGCCTGCTCGGCGATCGCGACGTTGCGCTTCCGCTGGGTATCGCCCCAGGTCTTGTAGATCTTCGCGCTCGTCAAGACGTCGCGGAGCAGAAGGCCGGTGGGGTTGATCGGATCCAGGAACAGGATCTGATCCACCACCTGGAGGGCCTCCTCGTACTTCATCTCGACCTGCAACGCGCGGACGCGATCGATCGCCTCGCGGATCTTGCGGTCACGCTCGCGGGCGCCTTCGGACGCGGTCCGCTGGCTCGCCTCGAGGTTGCTCTTCGCCGCGGCCTCGGCCCGGGCGGCGGCCAGCTTCTGCTCCTCGCCGTCCACCTGCTTCAAGAAGTCCGACACCTTGGTCTGCATCGACTGGAACTCGGTCTCCGCGAAACGCTCGCGGTTGGAGTTCAGGATGAGACGCGCCCGGGCCGCGGCGTCGCGGGCCCGGATGGTGTCGCCGCTCTTGAGCGAATCGGCGGCCTGCACGAGCTGGTTGTCGAACTCGGCCTGAGCCTGCTGCCTCGCCACCGTGCCCTGCTCGATGAACCCCTGCAGATCGCGGCCGTCCGGCGAGTTGCCCCGCAGACGAAGACGCGCTTCCGCGAGACGGTCATCGACCTGCTTGGACTGCTCCGCGGACAGGAACTCGCGGAACTGCGTCCGCAGCTTGCTGTACTTGGTCTGCGCCTCGTTGTACTTGCTGTCGTTGAACGCTTGCTCCGCCTCGGCGAGCAGATTGGTCGCCTCGGCGCGACGAGCGGCCACCACCGGATCCTCGCCCGCGGCGGGCTGGACCTGCACGGTCTCGGTCGTCGCCGCCGACGCCAGCACCTGCTGGGAAGCCGGAGCCTCCGGCTCGCGCCGCTCGATCACGCCCGGCTCGGCCAGCATCGCGGCGGCGATCACGGTCTCGTTGGCGTTGGCATGGAACGCCTGCCCACGCTCCTGCTCGGCCGCAACGATCTTGCTTCGCAGCCCGTCGACGGTGTCCGCCTGGGCCGGGGTCAGCTCCACGTTCCACTTATTGACGATCTCAACCAGGCCCTTGGCCCGGGAGTAGTCCTTGGCATCCGCCGCGACCTTGGCCGCCGCGAGCTTGGTGTCCACGCTCTTGGCAACCTGCGACTTGCGGGAAGCAATCTGCTTCAGCACGCCCTGGGCCGCGGCGCGATTCGCGCCGGCGTCGGTGCTGTTCAAAGAAGATGCCAGACGCTCTGCGGTGCGGAGGTCGTCGGAGTCGAGCGCGACCTTGGCCCGCTCCAGAGAGACCTGGCGAGGGTCCATCGAACGGATCTTCTCGTCGGTCTTCTGCAAGAGCTCGATCGAGCGAGTGCGCTCCGACTCGGTCATGTTGAGCGAGCTGGCGGAGAGCAGCATCTCGCGAGCGCGCACCGCGCTGCCCGACGAGAGCTCCTTGGTCGCCGCGTCCAGCACCGCGCCGGGGTTCGCCGACGCGACAGCGTTGGGCTGACCGGCATAGGTCTGCGAGGTCCCGGCCAAGGCCGCGAGAATCGACGTCGAGGCGATGAGACCGATCCGATGGCTCTTCATCATGCTGCTCCGAAGCGTTCGGCCCGCCAGGTCCACCTAGGGGGCACAAAGTCAGGTGCGGAATGTAGCAACTCCGCGAACGTGTTTCTCGCCGGTCGTTTCGATTCGGCGGCACCCGGGCCGCGTCCTCGGTCGATCGGCGAACGGCGGCGGCGTCGATGCTGCGACGCGACCGCTCCCCACGAACAACCAATCGCGCCGACCCCTTTCGCCCCAAGGCCGGCTCAATCTCTTGCACGAGATCCGGCAACGCCGGCGTCGGCCTCGCGTGCATCCGTCGCTTCCGCGAACGTTTCACGCCCGGCCCTCGCGCCCATCGGACCCGCTCCGATCGACGCTCCCGGTCGAGGGACCAACCGCGCTGGTCCGCCCGCCGTGCGTCCCTCTTCGCATCCCCGGGACAACCGGTTGAGCAAATCCGGGAACTCCGCCACAACATACAGAATCAGCCCGGATGACGCAAGACCCCGGCCACGGATTCCCCCGTCACCCCGGGCACGCACTCGAGATCGGGTGCTCTAAAAGACTGTCATTACTCAGGTTATAATCCGGGCCAGCCAGAGCTGGCCGGCCTTCAAAGGCTCGGTCTCGCTCGGCGGCGGATCGATCGAGACATCCTCACCCTTGGACGCCTTGGCGGCCGGACGCTTGGCCCGGCTCCGACGTTTGCTGGCCGCGGACTTCAGTAGGTCCGTCAGCTGCTCGCGGCTGAGCCGGTCCGAACCCACGATCGAAGGCTGGTGGGTGTCCGGGTCCACATCGCCCAGCAGCCGGGCCGCCGCGTCGATCCCGGCTTCCTCGGCCTCCCGCAGATTCGGCGCGGCGAGCGCGACCTCTACATACGAGGCCAACGACCGATCGTCGGGATCGAAGCGGATCACCAGCCGCCAGGGAGTGACGCCAAGATCCTTCCCGCTCTCATCGAGATTCTGCTCGGCATCCACATTCAGCAGCAGCCGCCACTCGTCCTTCAGAATCTCCACGATCTCGTCGAACCGCATCCCGTCGGCGGAACGATCCGACAACAGCACGCCCCGATGCTCGTGGGCCGCGCTGTCGGCACCCGCCGGCTCGGGGTTTTCTTCGCAGTCGAACGCGGCGAGGATCTTCTCGACCCGCTCCTTCAGCTCCGGCTGCACCCGCACCGTGACAATCTTGTGCTCATCCACGAAGACGTACATGAACGGGTCTTCGCTCATCGCGCCGAAGCCGACCATGCCATCTTCATAGAACAGGTCGCGGTACTCCCGCACATCGTCCAGGAACCGATCCAGCCCGATCAGGTCGTACGAGATGTACGGATCGATCTCCCGGTACGCGTCCTGCCCCAGAACGTCCAGGATCGGGTAGACCCGCCCGGGCATCAGCGAGAACAGCATGCGGCACAACGGCTCGACCCGCTCGGCGCTCACCACGATGTCAAAGACATAACGATCCGGCCATTCCTCCCACTCCGTGGCCGCCTCGGCGTCCTCGCCCCCGTCCGCGGGCTCAAAGAACGACGCGTAACCCGCCTTGGGCGTCATCTCCTCCACGGGGTAGACGCCGAGCGGGAACTTGAAGGCGTCGGCTTCGACGCGCTCGATGCTGGGATCGGCCTTGCAGCGGGGCAATGGAACTCCTTCGCGAACGCAGACGGTCGGACCACGAGTCTAGGGGCGGAAGGTCGTCAGAAACCCCTTCCTCCCCCCCACCACCAGAAGGTCGATTCGCCCGCCGCTTGGGTGTACGCTCGACCGATGCAATCGCAAAGCAAGCCCGGATCCAACGAGAATCAGTCGCAGGTCGCGGTGGTCGCTCTCTGCGTCGGCAACACCCGAACACGCATCGCGTGGCTCGCCGGCGTCGAGATCCACGATCCCCAGTCCATCGAGAACTCCGATCCTTCCGCCATCGCCGCCGCCGCCAAGGAGCTCAAGGCCCGCTACGCCGGCCGGGCCTTCATCATCGCGAGCGTCAACAGCCCGGTCGCCGAGAAGCTCGAGACGCTGCTCACCCCGCACGGCGATGTCTACCGCATCGGGCGTGATCTCGCCATCCCGATCACACACACCCTCGAAGACGCCAGCACCGTGGGACAGGACCGCCTCCTCGACGCGCTCGGAGCCTACGCCAAACTCAAGGAAGCCTGCGTCGTCGTCGACGCGGGCACCGCCATCACCATCGACTTCGTCGACGGCGAGGGCACGTTCCACGGCGGGGTCATCGCCCCCGGCGTCCGCATGATGCTCAAGGCCATGCACGAGCACACCAGCGCTCTCCCCGATCTCCCCTACGAACCGCCCAAGCCCGAGCTCGGCCCCTTCGGCAAACACACGGCGCACGCCATGCGTCTGGGGGTCACCAACACCCTGATCGGATTCGTCCGCTTCACCGTTGAGAAGTACGCCGAGCATTACCAAGCCTTCCCGCCCGTCATCGCCACCGGAGGCGACGCCGCCCTCCTCGACGGCGACCCGATCATCGATCGGATCGTCACCGACCTGCAGCTGCTGGGCGTCGCCGAAGTCTGCCGCGCCGCCGCCGAAGAGGGAGACCTCGACGCGTGAGCGACGCCGCGCGCGAGACCGCGTCACCTCACCCCGCGGAGCGGGCACAGGTGCCCGAGTCCGCGCGTTGGCGTCTGGTCACACCCCCCGGGGTGGGCGCGGTCGCCATCATCGAGCTGATCGGCACTCCCCCACAGCTCGACCGCACCATCGCTCACCTCGGCCTCGCTCCGATCAAGCCCGGCGCGTGCGTGCTCCGCGACATCTTCTCCATCGACCGTGGCCTGATCGCTCGTTTCGGCGAGACCATCGCCTGGATCATGCCCCACGGCGGGGTCGGCGTGGTTCGCGCCATTCTTCAAGAACTGACCAGGCGCGGCGTGCCCGAAGGCCGCGAACCCGACCCGCGCCTTGCGTATCCCGAAGCCCGAGACGAGATCGAAGCCCGCACGCTCGCGGCGCTCGCCAACGCTCCCAGCCCGCTCGCGATCGATCTGCTGCTCGACCAGCCTCGCCGATGGCGAGCCCCCGGCGCCACAAGCGACCCCCAGAGAGATCGAATCTTGAAACGCTTGCTCGAACCGCCTCTGGTCGTCGCGGTGGGCGCGAGCAACATCGGCAAGAGCACGCTGCTCAACGCCCTGGCCGGTCGAGGCGCGTCCATCGTCGCCGACGAGCCCGGCACCACCCGCGACCATGTCGGAGCGACCCTCGATCTCGGCGGCCTGTGGGTCCGATTCGTGGACACTCCCGGCGTTCGGGAGGGTCTCGACCCCGACACGGACGCGATCGAAACCGAGTCGGTCCAAGCGGCGCAGCGACTCCTGCAACACGCGTCGCTTGTTCTCAACTGCGGCGACCCATCCTGCGAACCGCTCTCGCTCTCGCTGCCAGCCCCGACGCTGCGCATCGGCCTGCGGTGCGATCTGGGCTCGCACACCTGGCAGAGCGACGCCGATGTGAGCGTCGCCCGGAACCAAGGCCTTCAAGACCTCGTGCACCTCGTCCGCGAGAGCTTGGTTCCGACGACGATTCTGCACGCCCAAACCCCCTGGAAGTTCTGGACCGATTGACCCACCGCCCTTTGCAGGCGCGATGGCGCACACCCCGGGCTCGGCCGTGACGTTTCGTCCGAATCAAAGCATGGAGTGGGCGTCAAGCCGACCCAATGTCTACGAAGACCTCTACCCTCTCGCATGCCTCAAGCATCCCTTCTGGAATCGTTTCCCGCTCCGACGGATTCGCCGTTTGTCATCGAGCACACGAGCGAAGAGTTCACCAGCGTCTGCCCCAAGACCGGGCACCCGGACTTTGGCGATGTGACGCTGATCTACCAGCCCCGCGCGTCCAAGGCCGGCGGCACGTGCGTCGAACTGAAGAGCCTCAAGCTCTACTACCAGTCGTTCCGCAACGAGGGCATCTTCTACGAAGCGGTGACGAATCGCATCCGCGATGATCTCGTCGCGCTGATGAATCCCGAGTGGTTGGTCATCCGCACCGACTGGAAAGGCCGCGGCGGGATCCGCTCACGCATCTACGCGACGCACGCGACCAAGGGTGTGACGATCTCGGACATGTGGTACCGGTGAACCATCCCGCCTCGGGTGCCGCTGCCTGACCGGCTCGGCGGTCACGCAGTGTGACGGCGTGCGTCGAAACGGTGACCGCACGGCTTGGCTCAGAGCCGCCAAGCCGTGGCACCCGGAGTCGCGTCATCCCGAGCGCGGTGCCGCTGAAACTCGTGCCGCGAAAGCCGGTATGCTGCGGATATGAACTTCTTCCGCACGTTGTCGCTGGCTGCCGCGTTCGCGGCTTCGTCGTTCTCGTTCGCGCAGGACGCCAAGCCCGCGGACCGCTACAGCGTGATCCGCTGCGGCACGCTGCTCGACATCGCGGGAACGCCCGCGAAGAAGAACGCGACGCTGGTGGTGAAAAACGGCGTGGTGGATCGTGTGGTCGAGGGGCTGGGCCCGATTGATCTCGCGAAAGAGCAGGCGTCGGGCGCAAACGTGCAGGAGATCGACCTGCGCGACAAGTTCGTGCTGCCGGGGCTGATCGACTGCCATGTGCACCTGACCTTTGAATTCAACAAGGAATCGCGGCTGCGGAGCATCACCGAGAGCGAGTGCGACTCGGCGATCCGCGGCGTGCTCGCCGCGAAGAAGACCGTCGAGGCCGGGTTCACCACGGTGCGTGACCTCGGGGGCGAGTCGCACGCGGTGTTTGCGCTGCGCCACGGCGTCGTCCGAGGCGACATCGTCGGGCCGCGGATCGTGGCGGCGGGGAAGGCGATCAGCGTCAGCGGCGGGCACGCGGACCCGAGCAACGGCTGGCGCGACGACGTGTACCCGCAGCCGGGGCCCGAGGCGGGCGTGGCGGATGGGCCCGACGAATGCCGCAAGGCGGTGCGGCTGCAGATCAAGAACGGGGCGGACGTGATCAAGATCACCGCGACGGGCGGCGTGCTGTCGCTGTCGTCGGCGGGACTGGCGAAGCACTTCACCGACGACGAGATCCAGGCGCTGGTGGACACCACGCACTCGATGGGCCGCAAGATCGCGGCCCACGCCCACGGGACCGACGGCATCAACGCGGTGCTGCGGGCGGGGATCGATTCGGTCGAGCACGGCACGTACATGGACGAGGAGTCGATCCGGCTCTTCAAGGCGGGCAAGACCTGGCTGGTGCCGACGCTGCTGGCGAGCGCGACGGTGGTGAAGAACGCGAAGATTCCCGGCTTCTACCACGAGTTTGTCGCTCGCAAGGCGCTCGAGGCCGGACCGGTGCGGATGCAGCGGTTCAAGATCGCGGTGAAGGAGGGCGTGCGCGTCGCCTTCGGCACCGACAGCGGCGTGTCGCCGCACGGCGAGAACTGGATGGAGTTCCCGCTCATGGTCGAGGGCGGGATGACGCCGAGCGAGTGCCTCGTCGCGGCGACGATCAACGCGGCGTCGCTGTTGGGGCTGGAGAAGGAGATCGGGACGCTCGAGCCGGGCAAGAGCGCGGACCTGATCGCGGTGGATGGCGACCCGACGGCGGACGTGAACACGCTGAAGGATGTGAAGTTCGTGATGCGGGCGGGAGGGGTGGTGAAGAAGTAGGAAGGGGGAGGGGGAAGGGGCGAGGACTTAGGGCTGAGGACTTAGACGCTGGAGATTCGCTTCGGGGTTGCGCACGGGGGTGCGCGTGGGGGTGGAAGCTGGCAGACAATCGGGCATGGCGTTGCGATTTGACATTCTGACCACGTTTCCCGAAATGTTCGCGGCCCAATCGCCGGCGGCGCTCGGGGTGAGCATTCCGGCCCGGGCGCGGGCGGCGGGGTTGGTGGAGTGGCACGCGACGAACATCCGCGGCTACACGCACGACAAGCACCAGAAGACCGACGACCGCCCCTTCGGCGGCGGGCCGGGGATGGTGATGATGTGCCAGCCGATGTACGACGCGGTGATGGGCGTGGAAGCGCTCGATCCGCGGCCGGCGACTCGGATCTTGCTGACGCCGCAGGGTGTGCCGCTGAAGCAGGCGATGGTTGAGGAACTGGCGACCAAGCCGCGGCTGCTGCTCATCGCAGGGCATTACGAGGGGCTCGACGAGCGCGTGATCGAGAAGCTCGCCCCGCTGGAGATCAGCGTCGGTGACTACGTGCTCAGCGGCGGCGAGCTCGCGGCGATGGTGCTGATGGACGCGATCATCCGCAAGCTGCCGGGAGCGCTGGGGCACGAAGACTCGGCGGAGCAGGACTCGTTCGGCGTCGCCGCGGATGGAAAGAGACTGCTGGATTGCCCGCACTACACCAAACCCCGCGAGTGGATGGGCGTGGGTGTGCCGGAGATTCTGCTCTCCGGCGATCACGCGAAGATCGCGAAGTGGCGGCACGAGCAGGCGCTCGAACGAACAAAGGCGCGACGGCCCGATCTGCTGGCGTAACGATTGCGGACGACGCGTATCGACACCCACCGCTCGCTGGAAAGACGATTCCGGATTCTTGCTGCGTTTCCGAGAGTCGCCACTCGGCCACGCATCCGCGGTCCGGATTGAGCCCGATCAGCCCATCAGGTTCTTGATGCCCAGCGCCTTGCGGACGTTCGCGAGCTGTCCGGCGTGCCAACCCTCGTGCCACGCGCCCTTGGCAACGGCATCGAGCCGATCGCTCGCGAAGCCGTGCGAGTCGGCGACGGTCGGCTTCAGCAATTCGACATCGTTCTGCTTCTTCACCGCCTCCACCAACGCGGCGTAGGCCTCGTCGCTGTGCTTCTTCACCTCGGCGAACGACGGGTACGCCTTGGCGTCGGGCGTCGGCTTGCTGCCCATGCCGAAGAGGCCGTTGTAGGAATCGGGGAGCGGGTGCATCTGGCCATCAACCAGCGACTTGAGCCACGAATAGGTCGAGGCAAGGTGGCCAAAGGTCCAGACGAAGTGGTTATCCGTGGACGAGGGCTGATGGGTCATCTTGTCGGCGGGCACATCCTTGAGCAGGCCGAGCGTCAGGCCGTGGGAGAAATCGAGAAGGGCGAGGGTGCGATCGCGGTGGACGGTGGACATGGGGAGCTCCTGGGGTGTGTTGCTCGGAGATTGTGTTGGATCAGGGATTTGGGTGAGATCGGGGGGAACCGGGTCGGGGCGTCCGGAATGGTTGCGGGGCGCAGCCTGTCTCGGCGGCGTGTTTCAACGCGGAAACCTACCCTTGAGCCCCTCCGATACCGAACCGATACCAAGGTAACGCGATTCGGGCGCTCGTGTATCGAGGCCTTGCTTTCCGCCCTCTCCCTCCTCCAACCAACCCCCACCACCCATGTCGCAAACCCTCCAAATCGCGGTCGCCAAGGGCGACGGCATCGGCCCCGAGATCATGGACGCCACGCTCGACCTCTTCGCCGCGGCGGGGGTGTCGAACTTCGTCCACTTCCGCGAGGTCGAGATGGGCGCCTCCGTCTTCGCCAAGGGCAACAGCCGCGGCATGAGCGATGACGCTGTGCGCGTCGTGGAAGACTCCGGCATCCTCTTCAAGGGCCCGATGGAGACCCCCAAGGGCGGCGGCGGCAAGTCGATCAACGTCACCGCTCGCAAGATGTGGAACGCCTTCGCGAACTTCCGCACGTTCAAGACGCTGCCCGGTGTCGAGACCGTCTACTCCAAGGCCGGCATCTATCTCGAATTCTCCGTCGTCCGCGAGAACATCGAAGACACCTACGGCGGGGTCGAGCACCGGCTCAGCAACGACATGATCCAGTGCAAGCGGCTCATCTCCGCCCCCGGCTGCGATGAGGTCCACCGCTTCGCCTTCCAGACCGCCCGCAAGCTGGGCGTCAAGAAGATCCACTGCGGCCACAAGGCCAACATCATGAAGATGACCGACGGCCTGTTCCTTGAGCGATTCAAGGTCACCGGCCGCGACTTCCCCGAGATCGAACAAGGCGACGTCATCGTCGATGCCCTGTGCATGAACCTGGTGGTGAAGCCACAGCAGCACGGCATGATCGTGCTGCCCAACCTGCAGGGCGACATCGTCAGCGACCTCTGCGCCGGTCTCGTGGGCGGGCTGGGCTTTGCACCGAGCGCCAACATCGGCAACCACATCTCGATCTTCGAAGCGGTCCACGGCACAGCCCCGGACATCGCCGGCCGCGGCATCGCCAACCCGACGAGTCTGATCCTGTCGGGCCTGATGATGCTGCGGCACATCTGCCTGAACAAGGAAGCCGCCACGCTCGAGAACGCGCTGCTCGCGACGCTCGAATCGGGCATCCACACCGGCGACTTCGGCGACAAGTCCAAGCCCAGCGTCGGCACCAAGGACTTCACCGCCGCGATCAAGAACAACCTGGGAAACAAGCCCAAGACGGTGCCCGCCGTGGAAGTTCCCGCCGCGGGCGAGACGTGCTTCGTCCGCGCCCCCAAGCCCGCGGGGCCGCAGGTCATCCGCACGTTCAAGAACCTCGTCACGCAGGTCGTCGGCTGCGACATCTACCTCGACAGCCCGCTGAGCCCGCTGGCCTTGGCGGAAGAGATGCAGCGTGCGTGCTCGGACACGCCGTTCAAGCTCACGCTGATCAGCAACCGCGGCACCCAGGTGTGGCCCACCGGCAGCGTGTACACCGAGTGCGTGGACTACTACCGCGTCCGCTTCGAAATCAAAGAAGGCGTGACCCCTGGCGCGTTCGGCCAGAGCCGCTGCGTGGCCCTGATGGACAAGATCGCGGAGAGCTTCACGGTCTGCTCGTATGAACTCCTGCGGACGTTTGACGGGGTGAAGGGGTACAGCTTGGCGCAGGGGCAGTGATGAAGGGCCGAACGCGCGACATCTCGCCGGAATCGGACCGCGAGATTCGCGCATTGGTATCAGGTTTCGTGCGAAGCGATCAGCAAGATCGCTATCTCGCCAAACCACAGCGTTTTTATGCTGATCTTTGTCACAAGCTTCCAAACGCGTTGTCGCCGAAGTTCGCTGTCGCAGTTTCTCCAGCCGTTCCACAGCGAGTTCTCGTGATTTTCGTACAGCACTCACTCCGTGTTGACCGCTGCTACTACCTCGGACAGTGCCCCATTCTCGCAGAAGGGTCTTGCTCGGTTGACGAGGCGATCGCAGCGGTGGACTCGTACGCGGACGCAGTGGCTTCGTTTCTGCCGGGCGAGGCTGCCTACTACAAGTCTGAGAGTGACGAGCAGATTTTCTTGTTGCGTGATCCAGCCTTGCGCGAACGGTTGAATGCCGCCATTCAGCAATCCACTCGAGCCGCGGAGGCAACGCGAGCGCCACGAACGCGTCGCGGCTCGCGATGAGTTTCAAGACAGGTTCGTCGGCTTGTATGTACCGCCGCTTCGCGGCTCGGTCATCCATCGCCATTCGACCTGGGACTCGCGCCCCGGGCTTGGAACGGCCGGCCCTTCGGGTCTGAAGGCAAAGGTCTTGGCGATACCGCACATGTCGGAGTGCGGACTCTGGGTGCCATCAGTCCGCCGTGGCTTGGCACGGCGCGACTGATGCCGTCTGGAACAACAGCGTCCCCCGCATCAGTCGCGCGGCTCCGAGCAGCCGCGGACTGATGGCACCCTCGGAACTCCGAAGCCGCAGGTGAAACCGAGAGGCACCCCGCCCCGGCCTTGCTCCGCTCGGCAACCCCTCCCCGCTGCGCGGGGAGGGGAATGAGGGGCTGCGGTCGTGGCACACCCATTGCGTTCTGACCGCCGATGCTCCGCCGCGCCTTCTTCTTTCTGACGCTGATCGCCCTGATCGCTCCCGCCGCCTTCGCGAGCAAGGTGGCCGATCTCACCCGCATCAAGGGGCAGGGCGAGTTCAAGCTCCGCGGCCTCGGCCTCGTCGTCGGCCTGCAGGGCACCGGCGACGCGGGCAAGGAGCCGATCCTCGCTCGGCCCCTCGCCAAGCTGCTGGAAAACGAGGGCAACGCCCCCGGCAAGATCGAGGAACTCTCGGCCGCCAAGTCGGTTGCGGTGGTCTGGGTCGATGTCACCATCCCCGAGATCGGCGGCCGCTCCGACGATCGCTTCGACGCGTACATCTCGACTGTTTACAGCGCGACAAGCCTCAAGGGCGGGCGTCTGATCCTGGTGCCCCTCCGCGGCCCGCTGATTTCCAGCCCGGTCTACGCGATGGCCAACGGCTCGATCGAGCTGCCCGATCCGTCCATCACCACCAGCGGCAGAATCCGCGGCGGGGCGCAGCTCGTGCGCGATGTCATGGGCCCGGAGGTCGGCGACACCTTCGAGATCTACATCCACCCCTACTACAGCGGCTGGTCCAGCGCTCAGAAGATCGCCAGCGCCATCAACTCCGAAGCCTCTCCGCAGTCCTCGCTCGGCAGCGATCCCTCCGTCCGCCAAGCCACGAGCGCCGCAACCGTTGTTGACGAACGCACGATCCGGGTCGAGATCCCCGAGGCCGAGCGTGCGGCCAAGTCCGGTTTCATCGCCGCGGTGATGGCCACCAACGTCCGCGTCGCCGACCTGGATCTGCCCGCCCAGGTCATCGTGAACCCCCGCAGCGGCGTGATCATCATCACCGGGGACGTCGAGATCAGCCCGGGACTGGTCACGCACAAAGACCTCATCATCAACACGACCACGCCCCCGCCTCAGGCGACGCCGCAGAACCCGCTGACGGAGCGCAACCGCTTCGCCACGGTGAACACCAAGGGCCGCGTCAGCGACAACGCCCGCTTGGCGGACCTGATGGCGGCGATGAAGCAGCTCGATGTGTCGGTGGGTGACCAGATCGAGATCCTCGAAATGCTCCACAAAACAGGGCGTTTGCACGCCAAGTTCGTGATCGATTAAGCCCCCGTGGAACCAGCCTCCGGCCGGTCTTCCAACCCATGCCCACCTTCAATCTGCCAACCTCCGCGATCGCCGCGCCGAATCCAGAGACCGCCGCGCTGGCGTCTCGCCCGCACCTCTCGAGCGACGACCAAAAGGCCTTCACCCAGATCATGGGCCGCGAGGTCGAGCGGATGCGCGGCAAGCCCGATCCCGCCAAGACCCGCGAGGCGGCCGAGAACTTCGTCGCGATCGCGCTGGTGCAGCCCATCTTCAAGCAACTGCGTTCGACCAACAACGCCGTCGCCCCCTTCGCGCCCACCAAGGCCGAGCAGCAGTTCCAGTCGATGATCGACGCCCAGCTGGCCCAGAAGATGGTGAAATCCTCGAACTGGCCGCTGGTGGATCGGTTGGCACAGGACATGCTGAAGAAGGCGATGGGCACCGCCGCTCCGACCCCGGGGACGGAAGAGCTGAGCCTGACGCCGTGAGTCGTTCGCCCTGCATCCGACCGCCTGAGCACCACCCATGACCGCCTCAAACCACTTTGCAGGCTCGCACGCAGGTCTGAAGCTGACAGGCGTTGCGCCCGCCAAGCCGCTGTGCGAGGACCTGCGAGACTTGCTGATCGCATTCCTGGAGCGTCACGAGGCGCTGCTCAGGCACACCAAGCAGCACCACGAAGCGATCCGCCAGGCCGATGTCCGCCGCTGCGAGCAGATTGTGCGCGATGAACAGGCGACTCTGGCCGCGATCGCCGATCTCGAACTCAAGCGCCAGTCGCTGGTCGCCCGGGCGATGCGGGAGATTGTGCCCACCCCCAAGAGCCTGACGCGACTGAGCGATATCGCCCTGCACTGCCCCGACGCGACCCGACCCGAGCTGCTTGAGCTCAGCGCCCGCCTCCGCCGCACGATCGAGAATCTGCAGCAAGAACAGAACCTCCTGCGAGTCGTCAGCCGCGTGCTGATGGCCCACATGGAAGGCCTGATGCGCCAGGTCGCCCGCACGCTGTCTCACGCCGGCATCTACGGCCAGCGCGGCGTGGTCGCCAGCAGCCAGATCGTCACCAGCCTCGACGTACGCCTCTAACCCTCCTCTCCTGCCCCGCTCCTCCCTGCCCCCCATCCCCCATGAGCCTTACCGCCGCCATGTTGATCGGCCGCTCGGCGCTCACCGCGAGCCAGCTGGGTATTCAGGTCAGCGGCAACAACATCGCCAACGTCGGCACCCCGGGCTACAACCGGCAGCTCGCCTACCTCGAGCCCGTCGGCGGCTCGGCCAACGACATCTCCAGCCGCAGCGGCCGCGGCGTCAGCGTCCGCGACGTACGCCGCCAGATCGATTCCGCCCTGCAGAACAGGCTCAACAACGGCGTCGCCGACGAATCCGCCGCCAGCCAGCAGTTGCAGACGCTTTCCTCCCTCGAATCCACCCTCGGCGAGCTCTCCGGCAACGACTTCACGGGCCAGATGCAGTCGTTCTTTAACGTCTGGTCCGAGCGCGCCAACCTCTCCAAATCCAGCAGCGTGGTGGTGCAGCAGGCGACCAAGATCGCCGAGTTCCTCCGCCGCACCCGCAGCGATGTCGCGGCCCTGCGGACCCAGATCGACGCCCAGCTCTCCACCGGTGCCAGCCGTGCCAACGAGCTGCTGGAGTCGATCTCCAAGCTGAATCTGCAGGTCGCCAACAGCGAGGCCGGGCAGGGCATCGCCAACTCGCTCCGCGACCAGCGCGATCAGGCCGTCAGCGAGCTCTCCAAGCTCGTCGACCTGACCGTCATCGATCAGCCCAACGGCACCGTCAACATCCTGATCGGCAGCACGCCGGTCATCCTCGCCGGCCAGACCCGCGGGATCAAGCTCGAACTGACCGACAACAACGGCACGCTCGAAGCCGCTCTCAAGACGACCGACAACGGCGAGACCTTGCCCGTGCAGTCCGGCAAGCTCGGAGCCCTGCTCAGCGACCGCAAGGCCAGCGTCGACCAGACCGCCGCGGCCCTCGACAACGTCGCCAGCCAGCTCATCTATCAGGTTAACAAGCTGCACTCCACCGGCACCAACAAGGACGGCCTGACCAGCGCCATCGCCTCCCTGGCCGTCGCCACCAGCGACCGCACGCTGTCCTTGAACGACCCGACCAACAACGCCACCAACAAGCTCCCGTTCAAGCCCACCAGCGGCGGGTTCTACGTCACGGTGAAGCAGAACTCGACCGGAGCGAGCCAGACCGTCCGCGTCAACGTCGACCTCGACGGCGTGAACAACCTGGGCCTGCCGGGCTACACCAACGACACCACGCCGGAGAACATCCGGGCCGCCCTGGCCGCCGTGCCCGGCCTAACCGCCACCTTCGACGCCGAGGGCAAGCTGAAGGTCGACGCCCAGACCGGGTTCTCGTTCAGCTTCAGCGACGACACCTCCGGGGCGCTCGCGGTGCTCGGCGTGAACAGCTTCTTCACCGGCAGCAGCGCCAGCGACATCAACGTCCGCGCCGACATCCAGGCCGATCCCAGCAAGCTGCAGGTCGGCCGCATGGTCGACGGCAAGTTTGTCGAAAACGCCACCGCGCTCGAGCTGGCCAAGCTCCAATCAAAGTCCCTCAGCGACCTGCAGAACCGTTCGATCGTCGGGGCATGGTCGGACACCGTGCAGGGCGTGGGCGTAGCAACCGCCGCGGCCAAGACCGCCGCCGGCGCCGCGAGCGCGGTGAAGGAGAGCCTCGACGCCCAGCGCTCGGCTGTCAGTGGCGTGTCGCTGGACGAGGAATCGCTGAACCTCCTGAACTACCAGCGCCAGTACCAGGCCGGAGCACGCCTGATCGACGTGTCGAATCAGCTCCTGCAGACTCTCATGCAGCTTGTTTGAAGCAGAGCACTGCGGGAATTGATCAGTAGGGAATTGGCGCAGCAGAGCAGTGAAAGGCACTGCTTCGGCTGCTCTTTGTCATTGCTGCCCCACTCCCCCCACTCCCCCACTGCTCCACTGCCCCACTTCCTCCGCGGCACGCCCCTTGCGTAAGCCCACCTCGTCCCCATGACCTACATCCCCGCCAACATCGCTCGCGTGCCGAACCTGCTCAGGACGAACCTGGCGCTGGGGAATATCAGCCGCACGCAGTTGTCGCTGCTGGATGTCCAGAACCAGCTCTCCACCGGCAAGGAGATCTCCAGGCCCAGCGACGATCCGATCCGCTACGCGGGGATCCAGGTTCTTGCGCGTCGCCAGGCGCAAAGCGAGCAGGTCCAGCGCAACTTGAGCAACGCCAACGCCTCCCTCGGCGTGCTCGACAACGCCCTCAGCGAGGTCAACGACGTCGCCCTTCAGGCCAAGCAGATCGCGCTCGCCCAGGTCAACTCGCTCTCGACCGCGACCGAACGCTCCAGCCAGGCCACCATCGTCAACCAGCTCATCACCGGGCTCGTCAAAACCGCCAACCGCGAAGGCGTCAGCGGCTACGTCTTCGGCGGCTCGAATCCCGGCACCCAGCCCCTCAAAGAGATCAACGGCGGCTACCGCTTCATGGCCCAGGGCAACGGCCTCCTCGCCGATCTGGGCTACGCCGACACCGTGCCCATCACCCTCGGCCCCTCCGCCGGCGTCGGCAGCACCTCGGCCCGCGTCCGCGGCGATGTCGATCTCAACCCCAACCTCACCACCGGCACCAAGATCACCGATCTCCGCGGCGCCCGAGGACTGGGCGTCAGCCTCGGCACCGTCCAGTTCTCCTTCAACGGCGGGCCCACCGCCACGGTCGATCTCTCCGGTTCCGACACCGTGCAGGACGTGGCCACCAAGCTGACCAACGCCATCAAGTCCTACGAAACCACCAACAGCGTCACCGTCCTCGCCGGCGCGGGCGTGACCGTCAACGCCGATCGGCTCCAGATCAACGTCGCCGCGGGCGGCTCCTTGGTTGTCAGCGACGTCGGCAAGGGCGTGACGGCCCAGGATCTCGGCCTCAACTCGACCTTCACGCCCGTCGCGCCCAACGGTGCGGGAGTCGATCCCAAGCTCGCCTGGACCACCCCCGTCTCGGCGCTCGCGGGCGTCACCGGCGCCCTGGGCAGCATCCGCATCAATCAACTCGGTCGCTCCGCGGTCGTCGACCTCTCCACCGCGACGACCCTGCAGGACGTCAAGAGCGCCATCGAGTCGCTCGACATCGGCCTGCGGGTCGAGCTCGACCCCAGCGGCAAGGGCATCAACGTCCTCAGCGACGTGTCCACCTCTGCGAATCTCGCCCTGTCCATCGAAGAAGTCACCGGCAACAACTCCACCGCGACCCGGCTGGGGATCCGCACCTTTGCCGCCACCACGCCGCTGTCGGTCTTCAACAACGGCAAGGGCGTGCAGGTCGTCGACAACGTCACCAACCCGGCAACCGGGCTCGTCGATCCCGAGCTCAACTACGACTTCAAGATCACCCTCGGCAACACCCCCACCGCCGCGGTGGTGAAGGTCGATCTGCGCCCGCAGGACCTGACCAACGTCCAGACCGTCCTCGCCCGCATCAACAGCCAGATCGCCTCACAACTCCCCGGGCAGGGATTGCTCGCGACGGACTTGGTCGCGCAGCTCGCCGACGGGGCCAACGGCATCACGCTGGTCCAGAACAACACCTTCGGCCAGCCCATCAAGGTCGAGCAGGCCAACAACTCGACCGCCGGCACGCAACTCGGCCTCGTGGGCGGCAGCTACAACGGCGCGACCTCGACCTTCTCGGGCACCGACACCGCCAAGGTGCGCACCGACAACCTGGTCACCTATCTGATCGATCTGCGCGACGCCCTCCAGACCAACAGCGTCTCTGGCATCCAGCTTGCTGGTGAGAACATCGATCGGATCATCGGATTGATCTCGGAGACCCGAGGCATGGTCGGGGGCTACGCCCAGCGGGTTGATTTCGCGAGCAAGATCGAGGACGACCGCAACGCCATCGACACCAAGGTTCGCTCCGAATTGCAGGACGTTGACTACACCGCCGCGGCCACCCGCTTCAGCCTTCTTCAGACCCAGCTCCAGGCCAGCTTGCAGACGACCGCACGAGCCCAGGCGACTTCTCTCCTGGACTTCCTCAGCTAGCTCGCACCCCGCCGACAGGCGCCCGCGCGAGATTGATCGAGAGGCTCGACCCGGCACGGCCCCGGGAGATTCGAGCGACAGGACGTCGCCGGCCACGGAGGCCGGAGCGATCTTCAGTGTTTGACGGCCGCATCGCGGGAGCGCGACATGGAAGTGCGCACGAGCAGGTTTGGAACAGTCACCATCTCGGACGATCGGGTGATCACGTTCCCCAAGGGTCTCCTTGGCTTCGGAGAGTTCAAGAAGTTCTGCCTGCTCGAGCCGGCGGAAGACGCTTGCTTCTTCTGGCTGCAGTCCGTCGAGGACCCGGATCTGGCCTTCGTGGTCACCGATCCGATGATCTTTGTCCCCGACTACTCGGTGCCGATCCGGCCCGAGCAGATGGGCGACCTGCACCTCGACAAGCTCGACGACGCCCAGGTCTTCGTCGTCGTCAACAAGATCGACCGCCAGCTGACCGGCAACCTGCAGGGTCCGCTGGTGATCAACACGCTGACCCGCGTCGGCGAGCAGATGGTCCTGGCCGAGAAGCGCTGGACCGTTCGCCACCCGCTGATGACGGTCGGCGCCGCGGTTCCTCGCCGCGCGATCTCGGCCTGATTCTGTTTTCTTCGTCTTCACACCCCGAGGCGACGGAGCGCCCCGGGGACTCTTGATGAGAACGCACGACACCAACTCATCGGCTCGCTTCGTGCCCGCGTGGCACGGCGAACCGGCGTGCGCTTCTCCGGTCCTTCACCCACCCGCGCCGGATACGTTCCCCGCGGGCAGCTATCAGGGCAAGGAGGCTCTTCATGCTGGTCCTCTCGCGTCAACGCGACGAAACAATCATGATCGGGGACGAGATCGAGATCACCGTGGTGGACATCCGCGGCGACAAGGTCCGTCTCGGCATCACCGCTCCCACCAAGATCGCCGTGCACCGCAAGGAGGTGTACGAGGCGATCAAGGCGGAGAACCGTCAGGCCGCCAAGTCGATGTCCCCGGACGCCGCGATCGCCTCGATCGAGCGCCCCGCCATCTCGCCCGGACCGGCCAAGAGCAACGCGTCCAAGACGGCGCGGCTCGCCGCCGGCCCGGCACGGATCGTGCCCAACTCAGAAACCCCATCGTCGATGCGGATCGATTCCCGCACGGCGTAACCCACCCCCTCGCACCCTCTTCGCGTCCCATCCCGGCAGGCCCCGACACCCCTTCCGCCTGACCGACCGTTCTAGACACCGCAATCACGGAGGATTGCAATGGCCCGGATCAATACCAACATCCCGAGCGTGATCGCGCAGCGGAACCTGCGCACCGTTCAAAGTGAGCTCCAGACCCGCTTCGAGCGGCTGAGCACCGGTCTGCGCATCAACCGCGGCGCCGACGACCCCGCCGGTCTCATCATCAGCGAACGCCTGCGCGCCAACATCGAGGGCGTCAACCAGGGCATTCGCAACTCGGACCGCGCCGCCAACGTCATCGCCACCACTGAGGCATCGCTCTCGGAAGTCAGCGACCTGCTCAACTCCATCAAGGCCCTCATCGTCGAGTCCGCCAACACCGGCGCCAACTCCGAGGCCGAACGCACCGCCAACCAGCTCCAGATCGACTCGGCCATCCAGTCGATCACCCGCATCTCCAACACCGCCAGCTTCGGCTCCCTGAAGCTCCTCAACGGCGGCCTGGACTACACCCTCTCGGGCGTCAACCCCACCAACGTGGTCCAGGCCCAGGTCTGGAACGCCTCGTTCGTCAACCAGCAGACCCTCAACGTCAACGTCGACGTGGTCGCCTCCGCCCAGACCGCCAACCTCTACTTCAAGCCGCCCTCGGTCGCCGGCACCATCCTCAGCGCCACCACGATCCAGATCGGCGGCACCCGCGGCGTGCAGGAGATCACGATCACCAGCGGCACCGGCCTCGCCAGCGTCGTCGCCGCGGTCAATAACCTGACCAGCCTCACCGGTGTCAAGGCCAGCCTCATCAACAACAACGCCACCAGCGGCATGGTCTTCTCGTCGTCGGACTACGGCAGCGCGGGCTTCGTCACCGTCAAGCGACTCGGCGGCCCCGCCCCGGCCAACGACGCCTTCTCGCCCAACCTCTATAAGCTGGTCAACAACGCCGCACCCCCGGCCGCCGCGCCCTTCGGCTGGGCCGGCCTCATCGGTGCCGGTACGGTCACCCCGGCCCAGCGGGACGAAGGACGCGACGTGCAGGCCCTGGTCAACGGCAACCTCGCCACCGGCGAAGGCCTCAAGATCAAGGTCAACTCGTCGAGCCTCTCGATGGACCTGCTGCTCTCAGCCAGCTTCGCGACCAATCCATCCAACGCCGCCAGCAGCTTCTACATCACCGGCGGCGGCTCGCTCTTCCAGCTCGGACCGGACGTGTCAGCCCTCCAGCAGGCCAACTTCGGCATGCAGAGCATCGCGGCCTCGAACATCGGCGGCACGCTGATCAACGGCTCGATCCAGTACCTCAACTCGCTCTCGACCGGTCAGGCCAACTCGATCGCCGCGGCCGTGTCGCGCAAGGACTTCACCCAGTCCAGCGACATCCTGGAGAAGGCGATCGACGAGATCAGCCAGCTCCGCGGACGCTTGGGCGCCTTCCAGCGCAACGTGCTGGACCCCAACGCCCGCTCGCTGACGAGCTCGCTCGAGAATCTCACCGCCAGCAACAGCGCGATCCGCGACGCTGACTTCGCGTCCGAGACCGCGGGCCTCACCCGCGCCCAGATTCTCAGCCAGTCGGGCACCACGGTGCTGCAGCTGGCCAACGCGAGCAGCCAGAGCGTTCTGCAGCTCCTGCAGGGATAAAGCCGCGGACAACGCCCCCGCCGCTTCCAACGCGCCTGACGAGTGAGGTGTAAGCGCGGGCGCGAGTTATCGAGACGAAGTTAAAGGACCCCGGCCAGTGAATGGCCGGGGTTTTTCGTTTACCGGACCGGGCGTGGGCGGAGCATCTTCACCAGACGGAACAGACGGACCACTCGTTGCATCTCGCGTTACAGCCCATAAACCCGGAAGCCCATGCCTCCGATCACAGAGTCTGTCCGCGTGTTTTCGGATGGTCCGAAAGCAGCGGCCGACCGGGAGTGTTTCCCGGGCGTCGGATCGGGTGAGCCCGGTCCGAAGAGTTCAACGTCCGTTCCACGCGGACGCTCGGAAACGGACGTATCAGAGCTCGGGGTCGGCGTGAAGGCCAATGCCCCGGCCGCAGCAGACAGGGAGGTTTGTTCGTCATGGGCCGTATCAATACCAACGTGCAGTCGCTCGTCGCTCAGCGTGTCTTGGGCAGCAACCAGAAGTCGCTCGCTCAGTCGCTCGAGCGGCTCAGCACCGGCCTCCGCATCAACAGCGGTAAGGACGACCCCGCCGGTCTCATCGCCAGCAACAACCTGGGCGCTGAGATCGTCGGCAAGAACGCCGCCATCAGCAACTCCAACCGCGCCGACCAAGTGGTCAACATCGCCGCCGGCGGCCTGACCGAAGTCTCCGGCCTGCTCACGCAGCTCCAGGGCCTCGTCACCAGCAGCAGCAGCACCGCCGGCCTCTCCCAGGCGGAGAAGCAGGCCAACCAGCTGCAGGTCGACTCGATCCTGCAGACCATCGACCGCATCTCTTCGTCGACCTCGTTCCAGGGCATCAAGCTCCTGAACGGCAACTTCGACTTCAAGACCAGCAGCGTCAACAGCGGCGTCAGCGACTACAAGATCAACGCCGCCAAGTTCACGGGTAACTCGCTCAACGTCAACGTGCTGGTGACCGGTTCGGCCCAGCAGGGCGGCCAGTTCCTGTCCTTCGGCGCTGCGACGATCGACACCGCCACGGGCAGCCAGTTCACCATCGAGGTCGGTGGCTCGCAGGGCACCCGCCAGCTCACCTTCTCTTCTTCGACGAGCCTCACCAACATCGCCGCCGCCATCAACAGCTTCACCAGCATCACCGGCGTCAAGGCCAAGACCTCGGGCACGGGCATCCGTCTCGACGCGACCGAGTTCGGTTCGGCCAACTTTGTCAGCCTCCGCGTGGTCAACGCGGGCGGCATCACCGCCGCGGGCAGCACGGGTGTCTACGACCTCAACGCCAACAACACCAACGTCGCCAAGACCACAGGTTCGGTCGCGTTCGCCTCACTGACCAACACCAAGACCAACAAGGGTCAGGATCTTGCCGCCACCATCAACGGCGTCGCCGCGACCGCCGTCGGCAAGACCGCCCGCATCAACACCGACTTCCTCGATGTTGAGGTGACGCTCACCGACACCCAGTCCCGCACCCTCGGCAGCGTCGGCGGCTCCAACCCCGCCCTCTCCATCACCGGCGGCGGCGCCTCGTTCCTGCTCGGCGGCAACGTGGACATCGCCGGCAAGGTCTCGATCGGTATCCAGTCCGTCGGTTCGAGCAAGCTCGGCTCCGCCGCTCTGGGTTACCTCAGCAGCCTCGCCTCGGGCCAGGGACAGAACCTGGTCACCGGCAACACCGATCAGGCCCAGCAGATCGTCACCGCGGCGATCAGCCAGGTCTCGTCCCTCGCCGGCCGCCTGGGTGCCTTCCAGTCCAACACCATCGGAGCCACGATCCGCAGCCTCGGCGTCGCCGTCGAGAACAGCACCGCGGCTCAGTCGGTGATCCGTGACAGCGATTTCGCGACCGAGACCGCGGGCCTCACCCGCTCGCAGATCCTGGTCAACGCCTCGACCAACATCCTCGGACTGGCCAATCAGACCCCCCAGTCGGCCCTGCAGCTCCTGGGATAAGCCCTCGTTAGTTCTCTAAGTACCTGAAGAACAACAACTTCGGTCCTTCACGCCGGCCCCGGGTCTGTTTCGCCCGGGGCCGGTTTGTTTTTGCGCGTGTGTGGTCTTTTCGCCACGTTTTTTATGAGACGACTCAAACCACCCCCGGCTGCCGCCGATTTTCGGACTGCATGACGCCTGTGACGCTTGTGCGTCCTGGGCGAGATGTGAGGGTTGCAACGGATTGCAAACCTCGGGTCGACGGGCGACTGGCCCGGACTCAGTTCTCGACGGCGGTCGGCGATCGGCGGCGACACTCGCCTGTCCCGACCGGCCCGCAGGGAGGTTTGTCATGGGCCGGATCAACACCAACGTTCAGTCCCTCATCGCTCAGCGGGTTCTGACCAGCAACCAGAAGTCGCTCGCTCAGTCGCTCGAGCGCCTCAGCACCGGTCTCAAGATCAGCAGCGGCAAGGACGACCCCGCCGGCCTCATCGCCAGCGAGAACCTCCGCTCCGAGATCAAGGGCACCAACCAGGCCATCGCCAACGCCACCCGCGCCGACCAGGTGATCAACATCGCCGAGGGCGGCCTGGGCGAGGTCTCCTCCCTCCTGACCGAGCTCCAGGGCCTGGTCACCAGCTCCGCCTCCACCGCCGGCATCTCCGCCGCCGAGCGTCAGGCCAACCAGCTCCAGGTCGACTCGATCCTCCAGACCATCGACCGCATCGCCTCGGCGACGTCGTTCCAGGGTATCAAGCTCCTCAACGGCAACTTCGACTTCAAGACCAGCAACGTCAACACCGGGATCTCGGACTACAAGGTCAACGCCGCTAAGTACTCCGGCGGCAGCCTGAACGTCGACGTCCTGGTCACCGGCTCGGCCCAGCAGGGCGGCCTGTTCCTGTCCTTCGGTGCCGCGAGCATCGACACCGCCGCGGGAAGCCAGTTCACCATCGAAGTCGGCGGCGCCCTGGGCACCCGCCAGTTCACCTTCTCGTCTTCGACCAGCCTCACCAACATCGCCGGCGCCATCAACACCTTCACGACCGTCCTCGGCGTGCAGGCCACCGTCAGCGGCACCGGCATCAAGCTCGCCAGCACCAAGTTCGGCCGCTCCCAGTACGCCTCGATCAAGGTTGTTGACGACGGCGGCATCACCGGCTCGGCCAACATGGGCATCTACGACCTCAACGCCACCAACACCAGCGCCGCCGCCACCCCCCGGCGCAGCACCTACATCGCCGCGACGAACACCATCAGCGACTTCGGCAAGGACATCCAGGCCACCGTCAACGGCATCCTCGCCACCTCCGACGGCAAGACCGCCCGCATCAACACCGACTTCCTCGACGTCGAAGTCACCCTGGGCAACACCGCGTCTCAGACCCTTGGCCCCGTCGGCACCCACGCCTTCACCATCACCGGCGGCGGCGCGGACTTCGCCTTGGGCGGTCAGGTCAACATCTCCAGCAAGGTCTCGATCGGCATCCAGGCGGTCTCCGCCTCGGTGCTCGGAAACTCCAACATCGGCCGCCTCGGCTCTCTCTCGGCCGGTCAGGTGAACAACCTCGTCACCGGCAACGTCGAGCAGGCCCAGCAGATCATCGCCGAGTCGATCGCTCAGGTCTCCTCGCTCCGCGGCCGGCTGGGCGCGTTCCAGTCCAACACCGTTGGCGCCACCATCCGCAGCCTGGGCGTCGCGGTCGAGAACAGCACCGCGGCTCAGTCGGTGATCCGTGACGCCGACTTCGCGACCGAGACCGCGGGCCTCACCCGCTCGCAGATCCTGGTCAACGCCTCGACGCAGGTGCTGGGCCTGGCGAACCAGTCGCCCCAGGCTGTCCTCAGCCTGCTCCAGGGCTAATCAATGAAGGAGCAGGTCCCGAGGCCTGAACTCTCGGACCCTCCCACCATCCGGTAACTTCGACCCCAAAACCCCGCGTAAAACGCGGGGTTTTTCGTTTCGACCCGAGAACACACTGGGCATCCGAGAACAACTCGGAAGCTCCGGACCAACCTGCACAGACCGGCCCGCGAGGACGCCTCCACGACGCCCGGGCTGTCGGCGCGGCCTCGCGTTCCCGATCCTCGATGCTGACTGCCTGCTCTCTTCGCGTGGAGAGAACGGGCGGGCGCGGCGCGGATCGGTTCCGCGTGGGCGCGTCGGGGGCGGGCGGCCGCTACGACGACTCCGGAACGGGCGGATGTCCCGGACCGGAACCAAGTAGGGCGCGGCGGCAAGTGTCCGGCCCGCGTGCAGATCGAATCACGGAGGAATCGGTTCCATGGGACGCATTAACACCAACGTTCAGTCGCTCATCGCCCAGCGCGTGCTCGGCCAGAACCAGCAGAGCCTTACCAGCTCGCTGGAACGCCTCAGCACCGGTCTCCGCATCAACAGCGGTAAGGACGATCCGGCCGGTCTCATCGCCAGCAACAACCTCGGCGCTGAGATCGTCGGCAAGAACACCGCCATCAGCAACGCCAACCGCGCCGACCAGGTCGTGAACATTGCCGCCGGTGGTCTCACCGAAGTCACCGGCCTGCTCACCCAGCTCCAGGGCCTGGTGACCAGCTCGGCCAGCACCTCGGGCATCTCCGACTCGGAAAAGGCCGCGAATCAGCTGCAGATCGACTCGATCTTGCAGACCATCGACCGCGTCTCGTCGTCGACCTCGTTCCAGGGCATCAAGCTCCTGAACGGCAACTTCGACTTCAAGACCAGCAGCGTCAACGCCGGCGTCAGCGACTACAAGATCAACGCCGCCAAGTTCACCGGCAGCCAGAACGTCAACGTCCTGGTCACCGGCTCGGCCCAGCAGGGCGGCATGTTCATCTCGTTCGGCGCCTCGTCGATCGACACCGCCACCGGCAGCCAGTTCACCATCGAAGTGGGCGGCTCGGCCGGCACGCGTCAGCTCACCTTCTCCTCGTCGACCAGCCTGACCAACATCGCCGCCGCCATCAACAGCTTCACCAGCATCACCGGCGTGTCGGCCAAGACCTCGGGCACGGGCATCAAGCTCGACGCCACCGAGTTCGGCAGCTCCAACTACGTCAGCCTCCGCGTCGTGAACGCCGGCGGCATCACCCAGGCCGGCCAGCAGGGCATCTACGACCTCCAGGCCGCCAACAGCGGTGCGGCGAACACCGGTTCCAAGCAGCAGTTCACCGCCGTGACCAACACCAAGACCAACAAGGGCAAGGACCTTCAGGCCACCATCAACGGCGTCGCCGCGACCACCAACGGCAAGACCGCCCGCATCAACACCGACTTCCTCGATGTTGAGGTCACCCTCACCGACACCCAGTCCCGCACCCTGGGCAGCGTCGGCACCAACGCCATGACCATCACCGGCGGCGGCGCCTCGTTCCAGCTCGGCGGCAACGTCGACATCGCCGGCAAGGTCTCGATCGGCATCCAGTCGGTCGCGGCTTCCAAGCTCGGCACCTCGGCCCTCGGCTACCTCAACAGCCTCGCGTCGGGTCAGTCGAACAACGTCGTCAGCGGCAACACCGACAAGGCTCAGCAGATTGTCACCGCCGCTCTCAACCAGGTCTCGTCGCTCTCGGGCCGCCTGGGCGCCTTCCAGTCCAACACCATCGGCGCCACGGTCCGCAGCCTGGGCGTCGCGGTCGAGAACTCGACGGCCGCTCAGTCGATCATCCGTGACACCGACTTCGCCACCGAAACGGCCAAGCTCACCCGCGGCCAGATCCTGGTGAACGCCTCGACCAACATCTTGGGCCTCTCCAACCAGACGCCCCAGTCGGCCCTCCAGCTCCTCGGCTAATTCCCGAGCCTGACAGGACCACCCTGAACGCAGGGGCCCGAGAGATCGGGTGAGTTGAACAAACAAAAGCCCCGGGCGAGAGCCCGGGGTTTTTCGTTGGTATCGGACCTCTCGAGAACACAACCCACGCCGCGGAGACGAGCCCGAGCCGGCCGATGCTCCCGGCGGGCCTTGCCGCGGGGCCGGGCGACGAGCGTCACAACGGCCTTACGAACCCTTCGGCGCCGCAGCGGGAGCGGTCGCGGCGGGCTTGGCTTCTTCGTTCTCGGTCTCTTCGCTGCCGCGGCTGAGGTCCACAAACTTGAAGCGTTCCTTCAGCGCGGCGTAGCTGAACGCGTTGCGGAGATCATCGACCTTGAAGTCCTCGTTCGCGGTGACCGTGGCCAGGGCATCACCCTGGCTGCGCAGCCGCTCCACCGTCAGCGGGGCACGCCCCACCAACTGCACGATCGCGACCGACAGCGAGTCGTCCAGCACCACCGTCAGCGTCCGCGGGTCGGCGGGCTGATCGATCACCATCTTGTTGATGTCGAGCGCCCGCGCCGCCTTCAGCACCGCGTTGCGGTACTCGGGCCGATCGAACGTCGGATCCCCCGCGCGAATGCTCCGGCTCGAGACCTCCAGCTTGCGGCGGATGAGCGGAGCGTCTGCGCCCGGGAACGTGTCGGTGAACAACCGCGACGCGGCCTCCAGCCCCTCGTTCGCCGCGACGATGCGGAACTGTTCCGCCGACGCGGCGACCGCCGCGAACTGCTCGACCGTCTTGGCGTCGACCACCACCTGCTCACGCACCTCATCGATCGACTGCGGCGGCTCGTCCTTGCGAGACTCGAGCACCGTCAGGTAGTACCGATTCCCCGCGGCATCCTCGGCAAAGCCCTCGGTGTAGACCACCCCGGTCTGCAGCGCGAAGTCCTTGTCGTTGGAAAGCTCGCGGACCTTGAACACAAACTCCGGCAAGCCGATCTCGCGCGAGCCCACCCGCAGACGCGAGGCCCCGATCTCGGGCAGGGCCTGCAGCTCGTTCTCGGTCAGGAACTTGTCGCCCTTCACCACCACCGTCGGCAGCGGGATCGTCGCGCCCGCCGCGGCCTTCACGTCTTCGACCACCAGCTGCGCCAGCTGCTCCAACCGGGGCATGCGGGTCGACCAGTCGGCGGGCAGCACGACCAGCCCGTCCTTCTTGTCCACCTTGCCCATCAGGCGGAGGGCCTCGGCCCGGAACGCCTTGTCGATCGCCAGCACGATCGCGTCGACCTTCACGCGACGCATGTCCTCCTCCACCCGCGACCGCTCCTCGCTGAACGGCTTGGGGAAGGTCTGCGGGTTCTGGCGGTAGTGCTTGTTCGCGTCGATCGGATCGATCGCGATCATCGCCCCGATCGCGGCCCGGTCGATCTTCATCCACTCGAGCTTCACACGCTGCGGCAGGCGGTAACCAAACCCGTGCGTGCCCGAGCCCTTGAACTGCTCGCGATGAGCGTCAAAGAGCTTCTTGAGCGTGTCCGCGCTCGGCTCGGCCGCCTGGGCGACGAGCTGGCTGCCCATCATCAGCATGTGATCCACGTACACCAGCTCGCCGCTCTTGTCCGCGGTCGCGATGGTGCGCTTGTCGGAGACGCGCGACACCTCGCGCCAGGTCGTCTGCAGCCGCCCGACCGAGTTCGCCTTGGCGAAAACCTCAAGCAACTGCGACTGATTCAAACGTCCGCCCGACGCCGCCGCCCCCAGCACGCGTGGCATGATGCGGGAGATGTAGGTATTCGTCTCGTCCTCGATCTGCTTCTGCTGCTCGGGCGTCTGCATCACCATCCCGGCGTAGCGCTCCAGGAACTCGCGGGTGAGCATCGAGCCGGGCACGCCCATCTTGCGGAAGGCCTCGCTCACCGCGATCTGCATCGAGTAGGTGCGGATCAGCCCCTCGCGCAGGTCGCGCTCGAACTCCTCGCCGTCGGCGGCGGTGGCCATGAAACCCGCCTCCTTGGCGGCCCGGGTCATCAGGTACCAGTGCTTGGCGTCCTTCACCCCGAAGTACTGCTCGGGCACGTTCATGTTGCGGCCCAGCTGCAGCGGCTCGAGCAGAGCCTTGAGCGCTTCGTACTCGCGGATGGCGTGGTCCATCTCCTCGGCGGTCACCTTCGATCCGTTGACCGTCGCGACCTTCCGCTTCTCCGGGCTCCCGCCAACAAGCATGTTGGCCTGAGGCACGATGAAGGCCACCATGAGCAGCGCGGAGAAGACCACGAGCATGTACTGCTTGTACTTGGTGAGGAACTTGAGCATGCAGGCAGGGCCTTGTTTGTGCCGCGGATCGGGGCTTGCTTGCCCCGCGCCGGCGGGTCGGAATGGCAACGGACGTCAAACGGTCGGAATGATAGAAGAACGCCCGACCGGGTTCTCCGATCGGGCGTCGATGATTCAGGGCCCGCCCGCGGCGTGTTTCCACGGCCGCTTGTATGGGGAGCGGGCGTGCGGTTGCTTAGCGGTAGAACTCGACGATCAGGTTCGCGTTCACGTCGAACGGAATCTGGTCCGTCGTCGGCAGAGCCACGACCTTCACGGTCAACTCGGAGGGGTTGACCTCGAGCCAGCCAGCGACCTCGAGACCGGCGAGCGACTCCATCGCCTCCTTGGCGAGCTTCTGGGTCTTCTCGCGGATCGAGATCACGTCACCGACCTTGACCTCGTAGCTGGGACGGTTGAGCTTCTTGCCGTTCACGCGGATGTGCCCGTGAACGACCAACTGACGGGCGGCCCAGATCGTGCGGGCAAAGCCGGCGCGACGCACGGCGTTGTCGAGGCGACGCTCGAGAAGCTGCATGAGCAGGTCGCCGGTGTTGCCCGGCTTGCCGCCCGCCTGCTCCAGGATGCGGCGGAACTGGGCTTCCTGCACGCAGTAGTGATACTTGACCTTCTGCTTCTCGTTGAGGCGGATGCCGTAGTCGCGGAGGCGACGGCCGCGGAAGCCGTGCATGCCGTTGGACTGCAGCTGCCGCTTGGACGTGTGCTTGGGGGTGTCGACGATCGGCACGCCGACGCGACGAGACAGCTTGAGCTTGGGACCGGTGTAACGGGCCATACGAGAACCTCCGTCCTTGCCCGCTGCCAGAGCGGATGCTCCGGTTGAACGCGGGTGGTGCTGGTCGGCGTCGCCCACACATGGGGCATGAGACGGCGCCAGCGATCTTGGAGCCGGGGTACCGAGACTTCGGGACCGGCGATCCGGGAAACGCCCGGGCACATGCCGCGAGCGGGAGGGAATGAAAGGCCAAGAACCGGTGCGGGTCAACCGCGATTGCGGCTGGGTGTCGGCGGGAGCGGGGCCTTCCAGGCCCCGGAGTCCGACCGAGTGAAGCAAACACAAACCAGTGGGACCGGCCTCCGGCCGGTCTTTCCTGTTCGGTCGATCGAGAACCATTGTCTTTGCTGGTCCAAGACCGGCCGGAGGCCGGTCCCACTGGCGCTAGTGAGATTCGCAAAGTGACTGGCACCCGCATTCGCGCCGGAGCCTGGAAGGCCCCGCCCCCGCCGCTTGCAGACCGGCCGGAGGCCGGTCCCACTGATGAAAAAGCCGTGCCCGTCCTTGTGAGACGGGCACGGCGTGGTTGCAACCGGTCTGTCGGCCCCTGCCGGAGGCCTCCGCCGAGGGGTCCGACGAGAAGAGAGCGACTTAGGCCCGACGACGGCGAGCGGCGACGAGGCCGCCGAGGCCAACGAGGGCGAGCGAGGCGGGAGCCGGGATCACGTTGATGACGGCGTTGGAATTCACCAGGTCGCCGAGGGCGGGGCCCGCGGTGGTCGAGCCGGCGCCGTAGAAGTTCAGCGAGATCTGGCTGTTGTTCTTCAGCTCGATCGTGCGGACAAACGCGCCGGGGGCGGTGTTGCCGATCTTGATCTGACCCGAGAGGATCTGGGTCGTGTAGACGGGGCTCGAGGGCAGGTTCAGCAGCAGCTGGCTGGCAAACGACAGCGCGGTCGTGTTGCCGAGCAGGCGCCCGGCGGCGGTCTGCGTCGTGCTGAGAATCGCGGCGTTGCCGCTGGACACGTCACGGGTGTAGGTCTGGAGCTGATCGCCGGCGAAGCCGCTGCCCCAGTTGGTGATGATGTTCGAACCGGTGAAGCGGTTGAACGCCACAGCCTGGTTGCCGTTGACGGTGACGCCGTCCTGGAAGTACGCGCTGATGCGGAACTTCACGGTCGCGGCGCCGCTGGTGACGTCGACATTCAGATTCTGCGTCCAGTTCGCGCCGCCGTCGCCGCTGACTTCAAACAGCAGGCCGTACGAAGCGGCTTGAGCCGACGCGGCAAGGCCGGCGACGGCGATCGCCAAAACAAAACCATTCTTCATCTCTCTTCTCCTACTTTCCCACGAACAACGCCGGCCTCTCCATCCCTGCCGTGATCGCTCCAAGCGAACCCAACAGATCTAGCGAGCGGGCCATGGCGGCGGAAACGCCACAACCCTGCCGGCACACTTCTTTCCGATCAAGATGCCCCTCGGTTTCGAGTCTCGGCACAAACTTCGGAAATAACACGAAGTTGTCCTTGAACGAACACGATTCTGGCACGGATCGAGCCTCCAACGGCCGGGACAACGCCGCCAGAGGTTCCCAAGTGTACCGATCGCGCACGCGTCGTGCTGATCGATACGCGTGTTTTCACACTAAGAACCGAGCCCTTTTCACGCTTGTTGTCCGCGTGCCGCCCGATCCGCGGCCTGAAGATCACCCGTGCGAGACGATCCACACACAGGGCGTGCCGTCCCATTCCGTTCTGCCGTTGCGCGAGTGCACGCGGCCAGGACACGGGCCGGATCGAATCGGAAGGCGGTCGCCATCCCGAAAAACTGGGAAGTCATCTCATCATCTGTGCAGCGCCGGTGACCGAACACGCCCTGATGATTTCTTCATATCGCGAGAAAGAACGGAAATGAGGTCATCAAAAAGAACCGCACTCATCTTTCGATGAGTGCGGAGTGGTTCACGTGAGATTCTGAGGATCTCTCACCGAGTCATCACGCGATTAGGCGCGACGACGACGGGCAGCGACGAGGCCGCCGAGGCCGACGAGGGCGAGCGAGCCCGTGGTCGGGACGACGGTGATGGTGCCGTCGATGTTGATGGGGGTGCCGACCGGAGCGCCAGCGTTCACGTCGTTCACGCCGTTGACGAGAGCGTCACGGTACCAGGTGCCGCCGCCGGTGCGGTTGTTGTTGGTGAAGGTGATGATGCGGTTCTGGGCGCCAACAGTGCTGTTGCCGACCTTGATCGAACCAGCGCGGATGACCCACTCGAGGTCCGGGGTGCCGCCCGAGGAGGGGGTGTAGGCCGAGAGGGGGCCGGCGAGCAGGAGCTGCGAGGCGAACGAGGTCGCGGTGGTGCCGCCGACGATCAGCGAGCCGCCCGAGAGCGAGCTGCTGAGGTAGGTGGCGCCCTGCGAGCTGAGCTCGCCGCGGGTCATGCCGGCGTTCAGCATGTCGCCGTTGGCAGCAGCGCCGAAGTTCGTGAACTTCTCGGAGCCGGTGTAACGGGCGAAGGCAACGACCTGATTGGTGCTGGAGCCGTCAGCGCCGGGCGGAAGGGCCAGCGAGGACAGGGTGCCAGCGTCAGCGAACGCGACGACGCGGAAGTTCACGGTGGCAGCGCCGCCGGTGACGTTCACCACGGCGTTGCTGGACCAGGTCGCGCCACCGTCGGTGGAAACCTGATACTTGTAGCCCCAAGCCGCGTTGGCGGAGGCAGCGATCCCGGCGATAGCCGTGACGGCGAGAACAACATTCTTCATAACTCTCTTCTCCTCTAGTAAAAAATCCCACGGAACGGGCGGTTCGTTCCTGACCAGTGAAAGATACACGACACTACCGGGGGTCTTCAAGACCTTTCTGCGCGGTTTGACCGTTTTTTGACAAAAAATCCCGTCTGTGAGGTTGCGAGTCCGGGAAATCGCATCCTGTACGGTGGTTTACTCGGTCTTTGCCGCCTGGAACACGCGTTTTTGCGTGCCCCACTGCCCCACTGCCCCACTGCCCCACTGCCCCACTGCCCCACTGCTCCAAAAACGAATCCGCCCCGATCGGCAGATCGGGGCGGACGATGAATACATGTGGTTGCTGAGCGTTACGGCTTTCGCCGCAGGGTTTTCAGCGAGGCCGGCGTCACTTAGGCGCGACGGCGGCGGGCGGCGACCAGACCGCCGAGGCCGATGAGGGCCATCGAAGCCGGGGTCGGGACGACGTTGATCGAGGCGGTCAGGTCGAAACGGCCAGCGGTGTCGTCCGGGGCGGCCGACTGCTTGTTGGAGGGCGACGCGTCGTGGTAGAAGGTCAGGCCCTTGGTGTTGCCCGAGCCGAAGGTCTTGTTCTGGAAGACCATCGAGCGGACGGTGCCCGAGACAACCTTCACTTCGCCGGTGAAGATCTGGTAGTAGGTCTCGGCAGCGGCGGGGAGGTTCAGCAGGAGCTGGCCGCCGAAGCTGGTGACCGCGGTCGTGCCGATCGTGTTGCCAGCGACCTGCGTGAGGGCGGGGTTGCCGCTCGACGAGGTGCGGACGAGGTTCTGGATCACGTCGCCGGCGCCCAGATTGGTGATCTGGTTCGAGCCGGTGAAGCGGTTGAGGGCGACCGCGTTGCCAGTGCCGTCACCGGTGGTGACCTTGGTGCCGACATCGAAGTAAGCGCCGAAGCGGATCTTGACGATATCGCCCGGGTTGGCGTTGACCGACGACTTCCAGGAGGCGCTGACGTTATCGAACACTTCAAACTTGAGGCCCCAGGCAGCGTTCGCAGCAGCCGCGAGACCAGCGATACCAACAACAGCAGCAATCATGCTCTTCATCTTCAAGTCTCCTCACAAGTCACGTTTGGAAGACAACAACTGGCTTCCACGAACAGCTCGCGGTTGCCGTGTCAAACATGCCTCCGGATTTGCGCGTTGCCAACCAACTTCAAAGAAAACCCGCTCTTTTCGTCAAAGGCCGCCGTTTTTGCCCGACCGGGCGGGGCGTCACAGACGGAATAAGCCGCAAAACAGCCTTGTTTTGCAGCGATCTGGGAAGTCCGGATGGCGTTCGGTGTCGGCGGGCCCGGGAGGCGCGAGCCCTCACCGGTAACAGTCCCTGCCGTGCAAGTTGGACTGGAACCCGGGGCCCAGACGCCCCGGCCGCTCACGGTCACGCGGATATCCGCCCGCCCCTTGGTCGGGAGGCTGAGCAGCTGGCGCACAGATGCGAAGTGCCGAACCCGCTCACCCGCCCCAGAAGCGGCACCAGTTCTCGCTGGCGAAGCCCCGCACCTCGTCCTCGCTCCAGCCGCGGCGAGCCAGACTGTCGAGCAGCCGCGTGTAGTCGCGCGGCAGGTCAATCCCCAGCGGCAGCCGCTCGCGGGTGATCCCGCCGTCGGCGTCGCTGCCCAGGCCCACGTGGCGGCGCGAGTTGGTCAGCTCGCAGAGGCGCTCGATGTGGGCGATCGTCTCGTCCACCGTCGCCCGCCGATCACGACGGCCGCCCCGCAAGATGAACTGGCTGAGCAGGTTGATCCCGATCACCCCGCCCCGCCGGGCGATCTCGAGGATCGTCTCGTCGCGGAGATGACGCTGGAGGTTCGGGGCCGTCGGCGACGCCACCTGCGGCTCGCTCGCCACGATCGCACGGCAATTGGAGTGCGACGCGATCACCGGCTTGCCGGTCGCCTCGAGCAATTCGTCGCACGCCCGATCCGACAAGTGGGCCAGGTCCGGCACCACACCCAGACGGTCCATCTCCTTGAGCAGTTCACGCCCGGCCGGCGTCAGCCCGACGCGATTGGTCGCCGGGTCGGTCGCGTTGCCGGTCGCGTAACGCGAGTCCTTGGCCCAGCACAGGCCGATCGCGACGACGCCCTGCGAGGCCCACCATTCGAGCTGCGACGGGGACTTGATCACGTCCGCGCCTTCGATCAGCACGCCGATGCGGAGTGCCGGCTGCCGCGGCCCGGTCGCCTTGTCGATCCGCTCCCGCACCGACGGCGGCACGACTTCCGCCACGCCCATCCCGCCCCGCACGCGGCCCGTCCCCGGCTCCACCCGCAGCGATTCCCGCAGGTCCATCGCGATCAGGCCGCGGTCACGCCAGGTGCGGTAGACCTCGAGCTGCGCCCGCCCCACCGCAAACGCCCGCTCGATCGCCTCGGCCGAATCCCCGGGCGGATACGACTCGGGCCCCTTGCCCCCGACCTCGGTGAAGATCGTGCCAAGGGCAAAGCGCACGTTTCCTTCTCGAAGCGAAGGCAGCGTGATACACCCCGGCTGATCCGGCCCGCCCGAAGCCAGCGGATCGGCGTGCATCATGTCGCGGCCATTGACCGCCAGGTACGCGAGATCGAGATGGGAGTCGAAGAAGGTCACGAAGTAGCTCCGATTCTTTGGTCGTCGATGTCGATTCGAGCGTCAAGTCCAGCGTTTGGCGAAACGGCCCCTCGAAAGCGAGCCGGGGCGTCCTCGCCCCGGCGCGAAAGCCGATCAAGCTCGAAGGTGCTCTGTCTGGAAACATACAGACACGCCTTCTCGTAGTACCGGCGATCGCTGAGTGCGATGTTCGATCCCCCTTCTGCCCACCACACCGAACCGTCGGACCCCGCCCGACGCGACCATCGAGAACTGAGGGCCTGACCCAGCCATCGCTTGAGCAGTGAGCGGACTTGTTTGCCGTGGATCGTTTCCTCAGCAGCGAGAACCACGTGCACATGGTTCGCCGCGGCGGCACAGACTTTGTGTACCCAACCGCCTCTCAAACAAAGCGCGGGCACTGATTCCTCGACGAAAACACGTTGCTCGTGCGAAAACCAGACCGGGCTCCGCTTCATGAGCGTCCGCTCCTCCGCGACCCAGCGCTCGTTGGGTTCGACAAACGCCTGGCCCACCTCATTCTGGCGTCGATTCACGGTCGGGCGTTCCTCACCGTGGAGACGAGTTCCGTAGGTGCCGAAGGTGATGTGCCAGTTGGTGTGGGGCACTCGGGTGGCCTCGGCGCCGGGGCGAGGACGCCCCGGCTCGCTCTTCGTACCCTCGCTCAAACCACAAATGAAGCCTGCAGCACTACACCGCGACCGTCTTCACGTTCGGGCTCACGATGAACTCCGCCTCGGTCTTCTTCTTGATCTCATCGACCGTCACGCCGGGGGCCGTTTCCGTCAAAACGAACCGACGCTTCGCCGGATCCATCTCCATCACGCAGAGGTCGGTGATGAGCATGTCCACGCAGCGTTTGCCGGTGAGGGGGAGCGAACACTGCTTCACGACCTTGGCCGCGTCGCCCTTGGCGACGTGTTCCATCGTGACAATGACTTTCTTCGCGCCGGCGACGAGGTCCATCGCGCCGCCCATGCCCTTGACGAGTTTGCCGGGGACCATCCAGTTGGCGAGGTCGCCCTCTTGGCTCACCTGCATCGCGCCGAGGATGGTGAGATCGACGTGCCCGCCGCGGATCATGGCGAAGGAGTCAGCGCTAGAAAAGAAGCTCGCGCCGGTGCGGGCGGTGACGGTCTGCTTGCCGGCGTTGATGAGATCGGCATCGACCTCGGCCTCGCTCGGAAACGGCCCCATGCCGAGCAGCCCGTTCTCAGATTGCAGCCAGATGTCCATCCCCGCGGGGACGTAATTGGCAACCAGCGTGGGCATGCCGATGCCGAGGTTGACGATGAATCCGTCGCGGAGTTCCCTGGCCGCACGCTGGGTGATCTGTTCACGGGTGAGGGGCATGGGCGAGGGTAGAACGCCACCTGATCTTCAAGCAATATCATCGGCTCGACTGCGGCGCTCCGCCGAAAGGCGTTGACAGATCGACGGTTCGGACCAGCGAGAGACGAGGGTCAAGGGAGGAATCGGTTGCTAACTTGCGCGGCGACACTGGGCTGAGGCACTGATCCATGGGACTCCAGAACACCCAGAGCTTCGCGCGAACATCTCCGACGAACTCGTACGGCACCACGACGCCGAGGGACGGTTGTGTTTCGCTCTTATGCGCGTCAAGTATCTTGATTTGTGTGACCGACCCGTCGTCCCAATCCGGCCGGAACCAAATGTCCTGCTGAGCCAACTGGACGCTGCTGGGCTCGATCCAGCACTTATCGAGCACAGCCGCGAGACTCCCGATGCCCCCGGTGTCGTGATCGAACACGTTGATCCAAGCCTGCTTCCAACCATCGACCTCGACAATTTCGATGCTAATCTCGAGCCGGGCCTCAAGGTATCGCGACTCCAATTCGGCAGACATCCGGCCTTTCAGATGGAGTCCCTTAAGCCACCGACTTGACTCGCGTCCCGCACTTGTGCTCCGAAGCATCCTGATCGCCAGCTCGGCGAGGTCTTGTTCCTGTTCAGGGTTCAGGGTGCGTTCTTGCAGCTCCTCCCAAGCCGCCTGCGCTGCTGGAGATTGCGACGTCGACGCCACTCGAACCTGCCTGATCAGAAACCAGTTGGGCACGACTCTCGTCATGTAGTTTGTGTTTGTCAGAACCAGTTGTACTACAAAGCAGATGCCGAGAAGAGCGCTTGCGACCATCGTGCAATTGCTGCGCCAAGAACGCCCTCGCTTTCCTATCGACAAGCCTCCCAACAAAAAACGCCCACACTCCGGGCACTTCGACGAGCCGATGCGAGCGTCGCTAGGCGCACTCGCAATCTCATACTCGCAATGCGGACAGTGCAAGCTGTCGCCGTAACGGAGCCCTCGAACAACAAACATCGCAGCGATCGCGCCAAGAGGCGTAAGCGACGCCCAAACAACCGCCTTTACACGCCACGGTCCGAGTGGGTCGAGACTTGACGGAAACGCTGTCAAGATGATGGCGAGAAAAGCACCGATGATGACGAGAATCATCAGAACTCGTGCAATCAAATAACGGATCGCACCTTTGCGCACCGCGGTACCTCACGTCCCCGCGTTCGACGGCTTCGGCTTGCCCATGCTCGCCTCTTCCATCAGGTACAGCCCCACCAGCCAGTCGCCCACCAGATACGGCTTCACGAACATCTTGCCGCTCACCGTCCCGAAGGTCGTCATGCGCTGCTCTTTGGTCGCCGATTCCTTCAGCTTCACCTCGATCGCGTCGTACGGCGTCGGCGGCACGCCGATGCAGCAGCCGTCCCACTGGTTCAGCATGCAGAGCAGTTCCTTCGGCTCCGCGACGTACAGCGGGAACGCGACGTAACCGGTGATGGTGACGTACGCGCCGTCGAGGAACATGACGCGGTCGGGCAGCTTCTTCTGGCCGCGCTTGGGGTCGTAAAGCTCCGACACCGAGACCAGGTGCTCCCAGGTCACGACGTAGGGGTTGTCCTTCGTCCCCTTGCCCGTGACGGCGAACTTCTCGTCGATGACGAACGTGCCGTCGTCCTTCTGGGTCGCCTTGATGGTCGGGTACTGCTCTTTCAGCTCGGCGAGCGTCGCGGGCGGGTTGGCGGCGGGCTTCTTGGCTTCTTCGGTCTTGGCGTCGGGTTTGGCTTCCGGCTTGGCTTCCGGTTTGGCCTCGGTCTTCGCGGGGTCAGGCTTGGCGGCGGGCGCTGCAGCCGCGGGGGCGGCAGCGGGCGTGGCGTCTGTCTTCGCTTGCGTCGCCGGGGTCGGAGCGGGTTCGACCGCGACCTGCGCCGGGGCGGGGACGCCCCGGCTCGCTTCGGGGGACGCCAACGCAGCGGGCTCGCTCGCGAGCGACACGTGAAGACCCATCATCACAACCAGGCTCAGCATGTTCGCTCCCTTGCAATCACTCGGCGATGGACGTCGATCGCCTCATCATCTACCGGCAAAGCAGCCACCGGCTGCCTGCTTTCACATCCGACATCCCCCATCCCAGATCCGACATCGAATCACCCCAGCGGCCTCAGATTCTTCGCCACGCTCGTCCGGTACGCCACGATGGCCGGAAGCAGCCCGGCGACCCCTGCCAGCACGATGGCTCCGGCGACCACGATGGCCCCGAGACGGGGATCGATGCCGGCGTCGATGACCAGGCCCAGCCGCTCCTTCATCGCCGCAGTCACGAGCCGCACACCGACGAACGCGACCGCCACACCGATCGCCGATCCAATGAGCCCCAGCACGATCGACTCGGCGAGCACGAGCCGGAAGATCCTCCCGCGGCTCGCCCCCAAGACCCGCAGCACCGCGATCTGGCGACGCCGCTGCTCCATGGAGTTGTACAGCGCCAGCAGGATCGACACGCCCGAGCTGGCCATCACCACGCCCGCCATCGCGAGCAGGATCTGATCGACGCTGCCGACGATTTGGAAGAGCTTGTTGATCTCCTGCGTCGGCTGGGCGACCTGAATGGTCGGGTCGGCCCGCAAGCGTGCGAACGTCGGCGGGATCATGGCCGAGGCATCGCTTCCGGGCCGAGTCGCGACTCGGGCGTAGACCGCGGTGATCTTGCGGTCCTCGTCGGTCAGATCTTCCGCCGTGGTCTCGATGCCGTGGTCGTGGTGATCGTGGTCATCGTCGGCGTCGCCACCGTGGGCCGCGTGGGCCTCGGCCTCGCGCCGGTCGTGGGCGTGGATGATCCACGCGCCGGTGACATCGATAAACAAGGCTCGATCGTGGGCGCTGCCGGTCGGCTCGAGCACCCCCACCACCTTGAACTTGAACTCATCGTGCACGTGCGGCGCGGGCGCGTCCTTGTCGGCCTCGCCGCGCTTGGGTGTGCCGTGCGTGAGCGCAACCTCGTCGCCGATCTTGAGTCCGGTCTCGGCCGCGGCCTTGGAGCCGAGCACGATCTCGAACTCCTTCTCAAAGAACCGTCCCTCGCGAAGCTTCCAAGCCTGCTCGGCGTCGGGCTTGAACTTCGAGAAGATCTCCGGCGTGCTGGCGATCACCGGCAACCCGCGGTACGAGTCTCCCATCTGCACCGGGATGAAGAACTCCCACGGCGCGACACGCTGCAGCTGCTGAAACTTGGGCCATTCGATGGGTCGCCGCGGCGGATTGGCGTAGAAGACCGAGTTCAGGATGCTGGTCAGCGGATCGCTCTCGGCGCTGACGAGCAGGTGCATGTTGCCGCTGCCGCGCTCGAAGGCCTTGCGCCCGCTGTCGCGCATCATGAGCAGGACGAGCATGAGCCCCACCGCGACCGCGACCGACAGGGTCGTGAAAACGGTCGACAGCGTGCGTGCGGTCAGGCTTCGCCGGATGATCGTGAAGTCGTTCACCTCGCACCTCCCGCGATCAGCTCGGAGAGCATCTCCACCCGTGTGAACTTCTGCCGCATCGTCGGATCATGGCTCGTACACAAGAGCGCCGCCCCATTCTCGCGGCAGGTCTTGAGGATCAGATCGATCGCCGCCCCCGCGTTCTCGGGATCAAGGCTCGCCGTCGGCTCGTCCGCCAGCACCAGGCTCGGCTTGCACGCCACCGCACGCGCCACCGCGACGCGCTGCTGCTGGCCGACGCTCAGTTCCTCGACCCGAGCGTGCATCCGCTGCATATCGAGCGATCGGAGCAACGACTCGGCCCGCTCGCGGTGCTGCCCGCTGGGCAGCTCGCTGAACATGAGAGCCGCGAGCACGTTCTCGAGCGCTGTGAAACCCTGCAGCAAGTTGAAGGTCTGGAAGATCATCCCGACATGCGTGCCCCGGTAACGATCGCGCGACGCGCCGTGCATCGAATGGATGTCGCGACCCGCGATCTGCACCGACCCGCCGACCGGGTCCATCAGCCCGGCGATGAGCTGCAGCAGCGTGCTCTTGCCCGTGCCGGAGCCGCCGGCGAGCAGCACCTGCTCCCCAGCCGCGAGGTCGAGCGACCTGAGCCGCAGCTCGAACGACTCCGCGGCGCGGTACTTGAAGACGAGATCCCGGATCCAAAGGGCGGCGTCAGGCATAGTCATCCTGTTCGAAAGCACAAGTCCTCACGGGCAGAGCAAGCGATCGTACTGCACGGCGAACACGGAAAAGTCCGCGTCGTCCACCGTTCCGCTGCCGTCGAAGTCGTACGGGCAGCCCGGCGGCGGGCACACGAGAGCGTCGTAGGCCACCACAAAGAAGGTGAAGTCCGCGTCATCCACAAGCCCGTCCCCGTTCAGGTCCGCCGCGCACGCCCCGACGGCCTCCCCCGCTTTCAGTGCCGCAACCGCGCCCTGCGCTCCCTCCGGATCATCCTTGTCGAAGACCATCCAGAACGACTCGCTCTCGATCGGCGAACCGCCCGAAGCCCACAGCCGCATCTCGATCACGTAGACGCCCGTGGAGGCGGGGTCGAGCAGGGTGAATCCCAGATGCTGATGGAACTCGCCGAAGGGTGTGACCAGCCGCGACGTCCCGACGACCGGCGTGCCATCGAGCGACGAGACACGCACGGTGTCGATGCCACCAAGACGCGTCTGCAGGCGTTCGCCGCCGGTCGGCACGAAGGCGCTGCCGTTCCAGCGCCGGAGCGACGACTGCAAGGTGTAGCCGATCGGTAGGCCCGGCGCAAACGTGCCCTCAAGGGACTCAAACCCGGGTTCGTCCGTGAAGTTCGACGTGGGTGAGAGCGGATCGAAGCTAGCCCGGAAGACGCGCTCGGTCAGCAGGGGCACGGTGCTTTCTCCCTGGACAAAGAACACGCCGAGCGCCAGCCGCCCGTCGCGCACGCCGACGGCGATGTCTTCCAGATGCTGCGCCGAGCTGACCGGCGCGAGCACGCCCGCGAAACTCGCGGCCATCACGACAACCGCACGATCCCAGTTCATCCGCCGCATGTCGAGCCCTCCGTTCAAGTCAGCCAGTAAAGCCGCGACGCTCATCGAGCCCGCGGCGGAAAAAACCGATTGGTCTGCTCACCCGCGTACACCGCCTTGAAGCGCAGCGTCTCCGCGTGGCCGTCCAGAAACGAGTAGTTCGAAAGCGCGTCCTTGCTCTTGGCTTTGCCGCCGTGCGCGTTGGTGTCGGCCTGCGAAGCCGCGATCGTCGCCGCCCCCTCGTCGCCCGCGTTGCTCCAGTCCGCCGCGTGCACGTGGTCGCTCTTGGCAAACGAGCTCTTGTCGAATCCCTGCGTCATCTGCACAAAGTGCACGGTCGCCGATGGCGTCTCGACGCGGCTCTGCCGATCGAACGGCTCGCGCTTATCCAAGCCCGGCGGAAAGCTACGGCTGGTCCATTCGTTCAGGCCGTAGCTTGTCCACCGCGCCAACTTCTTCAGGTTGACCGTTTGCCCGCGCTCGAGCAAGCCGCGCACCTCGGCGAGCGTCTGACCGTCGTCTTCACCACCCTGGCTCACCGCCCAACGCGGGCTCTTGTCCACCGGGGAACGCAGCGCCATCGTGCCCGAGTAGTACGGCTCAAGCGTGAACACAAACGAGCGTCGCACCGAGGCCAGGCTCGAGGGCCCGCCGTGGGGAAGACCCGCATCGACATAGAGCCCCTTGCTCACATCGGAGTAGAGCTGATTCGCGACCTCAAGCTGGCGGACCTGGTTGAGGCAGACGACGGTGCGGGCCGATTGCCGCGCCTTGCCCAGCGCGGGCAGCAGCACGCCGATGAGCACCGCGATGATCGCGATGACGACCAGCAGCTCGATGAGGGTGAAGCCCCGCGTCTGCGCAGAGGACGGGCACACTTTCCGGCCTTGTCGAAATTGAGAAATCATTCTCAATAGACAGAATAGCCAACGCCCCGGACTCCGGCAAGTCCTTTTTCCCCGCCATCTCCATCTTCATATTGCACACTCGGCCCGCACCCGACCACCCCCGCGCCCTCCTCTCGGCCGCCCTCCCGCAGCCTCGGCACGCCCCTTGCTTCTTGCCAGCCGCCCATGAACTACGGCCTGCAAATCTCCGCCTCCGGCCTGCTCGGTGCCATGTACCGCCAGGACGTCTTCTCCAACAACCTCGCCAACATGGACACCGTGGGTTTCAAGCCCGACATCCCCTCCATGAAGCAGCGGCTGGTCGCGCGCGTCGAGGACAACATCGCCGGCGCACCTTCCGACGCCATGCTCGAGCGGCTGGGTGCCGGCGTGCTGGCGATGCCGACCCGCGTCGATCTTGCGCAAGGTTCGGCCAAAGTGACCGGCAACCCCTTCGATGTCGCCATCGAAGGCGACGGCTTCTTCCAGTTACAGGGAGGTCCCAGGGACGCCGGTCGGACCGCGCTCTTGACCCGCGACGGACGGTTCACCCGCAACGCCGAGGGCAAGCTCGTGCAGGCCGCCAGCGGGGCCGCGGTGCTGGACCACACCGGCCGCTCGATCACGCTTCCTCCCGGCGAGGTCTCGATCGCCTCCAACGGGCGTGTCTTCGTCGACAAGCGTGAGGTCGGTCGGATCGGCGTCTACGACATTCCCAACAAGGCCGCCATCACCAAGCGGGGCGGGACGGTCATGGAAGCCCCGGCCTCCCAGGTCGTTACCGCCGCCGAGTCGGCCGGCTTGGTGAAGCAGGGCCAGCTCGAAGAATCGGGCGTCGATGAGATCAAGGCTCTGATGGCCGTCCAGGGCGCGTCGCGTGAGGTCGACGCCAACGTCAGCGTGATCCAGGCGACCGACCGCATGCTCGAGCGCGCGATCAACACGTTCGGTCGCCTGGCTTAAAAGTCCCCGCGTTCGCTGATTAAGACGCTGAACAACACGCTGCTCCAAGACGCCGAGGCCGACGAGTCTTCGAGGAAGCCTCGGATGGACCGGAGCTTCCTGCTTCGAACGTCGCAGATCACGACGCCGCAACGCATCAATAGATGCCAAGCCTTTGTCGCCGAGCCTCCTCAGCCTCGGCGTCTGCTCGCGCGTCCCCCGAATCCTCCCACCCGGCACACCCGTTGCGTAGCAGCCCATCATGGCGATCAATGCGCTCCAATCGGCCGCGTCGGGACTGTCGGCACTCAACACCGCCCTCGACGTGACCGCCAACAACCTCGCGAACATCAACACCACCGGCTTCAAATCCAGCCGCGTGAACTACCAGGATCTTCTCTACCTGCACAAGCTCCAGCCCGGCGTCGAGAACGCCATCGGCGACAAGACCCCGACGGGCGTGCAGGTCGGCCTGGGCGTCAAGGTCGCCAGCACCCAGCTCGATTTCACCAACGGCGCCCCGCTCCAGACCGGCCGTCCGCTCGACATCCAGATCGAGGGACAGGGTTTCCTGCAGGTCGGCGTCGAGCAGAACATCGGCACCACCGCCTACACCCGCGCGGGCAATCTCGCGCTCAACGCCGATCGCGAGCTGGTTCTGGCCAACGACCAGGGCCGGCGCATCCAACCGACCATCACCATCGATCCCTCGGCCACCGCGGTCTCGATTGACTCGGCCGGTCGCGTGTACGCCACCGTCGCGGCCAGCACCACGCCGCAGCTTCAGGGCCAGATCCAGCTGGCCTCGTTCCCCAACCCCGCCGGCCTGCTTCAGATCGGTGAGAACCTGTACACCGAGACCGCCGGCTCCGGCCCCCCGACCACCGGCGAGCCCGGCACCGACGACCGCGGGACCATCCGCCAGGGGTTCCTCGAGAACTCCAACGTCGATCCCACCAAAGAGATGATCGAGCTCATCCGCACCCAGCGGGCCTTTGAGTTCAACAGCCAGAGCATCCGCGCCGCGGACGACTCGCTGCGGTCGGTGGCCCAGATCCGTCGGTGATCCCGTGATCGGGCGGAGCCCGAGCGGTCGCAGGAGGCGTGTCGGTGCGAGCAGAGCAGTCCCATCTCGGTGCGGCGTGGCGAGCGATGGCGCTCGCGGCGCTGGTCGCGCTCGGAGCCGCTGCGGACACCATCACGCTCAAGAGCGGGGCACGCACCGAGCCCGGATCCCCGGTTTTGCTGCGAGACATCGCCGTCCTCGAGGGTGCACACGCCAACGAGCTGGGGGATGTCGAGATCGTCGCCGCGGGAAATCCTCAAGCCGCCAACGCCGTCGAGGTCGGCATCGATCAGGTCCGCGACGCCATCAAGGCCGCCCGCCCCAACGCCCGGTTCGGCGCCCTGGCCTTCAGCGGCGATCGCTGCACCGTTCGTGCGAACAGAGCCGCCACGGTCACGCCCGAACCACAAACGCCGAAGGCCTCGGCGCTCAGCAAAGCCTCGTCGATAGAATGGCGCACCGCGTCGGATCTGCGCGACTCCTCCGTGCGTTCGGCGGTCGCGTCGCGGCTGGTCTCGTTCCTGAAGGCCGACGCGACCGAGGTGCGGCTCTCGTTCGCCGCGGGCGATGACAAGCTGCTCAACCTCGACGCCAACGGGCACACGCTCGACATCCAGCCCACCGGACTGGGCACGCAGGTGCCGGTGATGATCCGGGTCTTCGAGGGCGAACGCATCGCCGCCGCGGGCACGGTGCGGGTGCGGGTCGAGCAACGCCGCCCGATCGTGGCGGCACGCGAATCTCTCAAACGCGGCGACACCGTCACGCCGGACCGCGTGCTGCAGGAGATCCGCTGGGTCGCCCCGGGCGAGCGCTACGCCGCCAGCGAGCAGGTCGTCGGCATGGTGGTCAAGAACCGCATCGAGCCCGGCCAGGTGTTCGTCGAGGACGACGTCGAGCCCGCGGTCGTGATCCGACGCGGAGACATCTGCTCGATCGCGTGCCTCTCGGGCTCCATCGTGCTGAACATCAAGGCGAGGGCGCTCGCCAACGGCCGCGAAGGCGACACCATCGAGTTCGCCCCGACCGCCAACCCGCGATCGAAGGTGCGGGCCAAAGTGATCGGCGCGGGGCAGGGCGTCATCAACGCCGAGCCACCCGCTGACAATGTCTTTGGAGGCGACAAAGACGCCGCACCGGTGAACGAAGCCCCGGTGGCCTCGAATGACCGGCCGCGAGCGACGCAGAGCGCCACCGTCGGCACGATCCAGGTCCAGAAAGTCACCGAGCGGCCGGACGGCTCCTTCATTGTCGAAGCCAAGACCCCCAACGGGAAGAGGCCGACGAAGAAGATGCGTTTCCTCCCCTTGGATGATTGAACAGTGGGTGCAAACCGCGGCCCGGCCGCGAGCGTGGAGATCGACGATGCGGAAGAACGCAACAGCAGCGGTCCTGATGGCGGTGCTCACCAGCGTGGCGAGCGGGCAGAGCCTGCTCCGCGACCAGCAGAACGCCCCGCCGCCCGACGCGTCCCCCGAGGCGAGCCAGAAGCCATTGCAAGAGGCGAGCCTCATCTTCGTGACCGCGCCCAAGCCCAAGTCGTTCAAGAAGAACGATCTCATCACGATCCTGATCGACGAGCAGAGCAAGGCGAGCAGCGACAGCGACGCCAAGAGCAAGAAGACGATGTCGTTCTCCGCCGCGCTGAAGAAGTTCCCCGACCTCGTCTCGCTTCTCGAGACCAGGGCCCAGCCCTCGGATCGCAACCCGCTGATGGAGCTGGACGTTTCCGGCAAGCCCAAGTGGGAGGGCAAGGGCAACTACGACCGCACCGACAAGTTCTCCGCCAAGATCACCGCCACGGTCATCGACGTCAAGCCCAACGGCGTCCTGGTGCTCGAAGCCAAGAAGACGATCACCAAGGACGAGGAGATCACGACCATCCTCCTCGCCGGCAACTGCCGCACCGAGGACGTGACCACCAGCAACACCGTCCTCTCCAGCCAGCTCGCCGAGCTGACGGTGACCTCCAAGAACGAGGGCCAGGTCCGCGACGCGTCGAAGAAGGGCTGGATCCCCAGGCTCTTCGACACCGTGTTTGGGTTCTAGCGTCGCTCCGAGGTGCGGGCGAGAGCGAGCGACCTGACGGATGCGTCCCTGAAGGACACCTGTTTCCCCTACGATTCGCGGTGATCGACGCCGGCTCGAACAACTCGACTCGACGCAAGGGCAAGGTGCTCGTCGCCATGTCCGGCGGCGTCGATTCGTCCGTCGCCGCGGCTCTGCTGCAGCGCGAGGGTTACGAGGTGGTCGGCTGCTTCATGCGGCTTGGTTCGCCGGGCGAGGCGATCGACGAGATGGTGCCGTACGAGCAGGCGGCGGCGTGCCCGACTCCGGCCAAGGGCGGGCGGACCATCCGCATCGGGCATCAGGGCTGCTGCTCGATCAACGACGCGGCCGACGCGCGATCGGTGGCGGCGCTGCTCGACGTGCCGTTTTACGTCTGCAACTTCAAGAAGGACTTCGGGCGCATCGTCGATTACTTCGCGGGCGAGTACGCTCGCGGTCGAACGCCCAACCCGTGCGTCCGCTGCAACGACTGGCTGAAGTTCGGCAAGCTGCACGAGTACGCCCTGCAGATCGGCGCCGACTTCGTCGCCAGCGGGCACTACGCGCGGATCGGGCGCGACGCAGAAGGCCGCGCCACCCTCCTCCGCGGTGTCGACGCGGACAAGGACCAGTCGTACGTGCTGTTCGGCGCACCCCGTGAGCGTCTGAACGCGATGATGCTCCCGATCGGCGGCATGGAGAAGCCCCGCGTGCGCGAGGTCGCCCGCGAGCTGGGACTCCCAGTCTTCGACAAGCCCGACAGCCAGGAGATCTGCTTCGTCCCCGACAACGACTACGCGGGCATGCTTGAGCGACGAGACCCGACCCTCGCCCGCGAAGGCGCGTTCGTCGACCCGAGCGGCAAGGTCGTCGGCACGCACACAGGGCAGCACCGCTTCACGATCGGGCAACGCCGAGGACTCAACATCGCGCTCGGCTACCCGGTCTACGTCGTCTCCAAAAACGTCGAAGCCAACACGGTGACGGTCGGCCCCAAAGAGCTGCTGGACAGCGTGTCGTGCGTCGCGAACGAGGCGAACTGGCTGGTCGAGCCCGCCGCGTACGCGATCGGCACGGACGCGTGGACGCCCGTGCTCGCGAAGTACCGCTACAACACCGACGCGGTCGCGGCCGAAGTGCGGATCGTGGAAGACACGACGCCGGGGCCGGTGCCATCAGGCAGGCGCGGAGCGTTCGAGGTGCGGTTCGTGGAGCCGCAGCAAGCGGTGACTCCGGGCCAAGCGCTCGTGCTCTATTCCCAATCTCGGCCCGAGCTCGTGCTCGGCGGCGGATGGATCGCACGGGTCACCAGCTCGGAAGCGAACGCCCTGACCTGAACGCCCTGACTTGAGCACCCTGTCCAGAACGCCACCTCCTGATCGAACGGCCCCGGAAATCCGGTCCAAACAAAGGGCGGAGGAGCCCCAGGCCCGCGTTCTCAGCCCTCACAACCCGCAAATTCGACCGCACGAAAGCAGCATCAGCCCACATCCAGACCACCCCGACGGGCGAAAAGCTAACGGGCACTGCTCAACGCCGGTCCGGCTTCTGAGCTCTCGTCGCCAGCGAACGATCGAACCAAGGAATGTCCGGGGATGCTTGTTTTCGTTCACCCATCCTGCTCTCTCGACTTGATCCCCTGCCTGACCGCGCGGGCATTATCCGAGATCCGCGGCGGCTCGATGGTCGCCAGCGCGTCGCAATTGCTCCGAGACTTTGTCACCGGGAGCTCCCTGAACCCGTGTCCCCGGTATGATGCTGCCCCGCCCGCCGAGAGGCGTCGGTCGCACCCGGGTTGTCCGGAGCGCCGGCACACCACCAGGAACGGCGTGCGGTCGGGCAAGGAGTCGCCCCGACACGTGGGTCCACCAGTCCTCCAGAGAGTTGCCGCTGGCGAACCGGGCGCGGTGCAGGAATGCATCGACCGCTACGCCGGTCTGGTCTGGTCGCTCGCGCGGCGGATGACCAGCAACAACGCCGAGGCCGAGGACGCCGTGCAGGAAATCCTGGTCGAGATCTGGCGCAACGCCTACCGCTACGACGCCAACATCGCGTCGGAGGCCGCGTTCATCGCGATGGTCACGCGTCGCCGCCTGATCGATCGCCGCCGCCGCCTCGACCGCCAGCGCGACCGCAGCGCCCTGCCCGAAGATCCGTCCGGGGCGATCGGCGTCCCCCCCACCGCCGAGTTGGGCGAGGAAGCCCGCATCGCCGCCACCGCCCTTGAGCAGCTCAGCCCCGACCAGCAGAAGGTCCTGCGGTTGTCGATCTATCAGGGCCTCTCGCACGAGAAGATCGCCACCGCCACCGGCATGCCGCTGGGCACGGTGAAGACCCACGCCCGCCGCGGCCTGATCAAGGTGCGTGAGCTTCTCACCAAGTGGAAGGGCAACAGCCAGGAGGTGAACTCATGAGTTCCCGCCTGGACAACATGCCTCCGAACGACCACGTGCTCGAACTGCTCGCCGACCGCACCCTCGACGAGGTCTCGCCGCAGGATCAGGCGGAGCTCGACCGCTGGCTGAACGCGAATACCGAGGACGAGTCGATGGACCTCGCCGCGGGTGCCGCCCTGCTGGCCATGCTCGGCAAGGCTCAGCCCGCGCCCGCGTCGGTCATGACCCGCGCCGCCCAAACCGCGGAGCTGTACCAGCGCGAGCTGGCCAACGGCTCGTTCCGCCTCGGCACGCCCTCGCTCCGGCTCACCGAGTCCGACGCCCCGATCCCCCAGCCCCGTCGCGTCGGCGCCGCGTGGCTCGGCTGGCTGGCCGCCGCCGCGTGCCTGGCGTTCGCCGCGATCGGCTGGCTGCCCGCCTTCCGCGCTCGCCAGACGCCGCAGCTCACCGCCGCCGTCTCGCTCGCCGGCCTCCGAGCCGAGGTCGACTCTGCCAAGGACGCGACCCGCTCGCCCTGGGCCGACTGGGACAAGCCCGAGATCGCCGGCGTGAAGGGCGAGATCGTCTGGAGCCAGTCGAAGCAGAAGGGCTACATGGTCTTCCGCGGCCTGCCCAAGAACGACCCGGCCCGCGAGCAGTACCAGCTCTGGATCGTCGACGACCGCGGCATCGAGCACCGCGTCAGCGGCGGCATCTTCAACGCCCCCACCTCCACCGCCCTCACCGCCGATGGCTCGGGCTGGCGAGGACAGGTCCGCTGCGAGATGATCGGCGACGATCTCTACGTCGAGGTCGAGCCCCGCATCAACGTCCGCCAACCCGCCCTCTTCGCCGTCACCATCGAAGAGCCCGGCGGCACCTGGCTTTCCAACATGAAGCGCCGGGTCTGCGTCGCCCAGCCCACCAAGGGCTGAGGCTGGCAACTGTCTGGCCCGTTCCTTTCTTCGCCGCGCCGGCACCCGCCGAGCGCGTGACTTTCTCTTTTCCGGGCTATACTCTCAACCCGAAGCCCAAGGGCCTGCCCCGCGGCTTCCGACATCTCGATGGGCGATTGGCGCAGTTGGCTAGCGCGCATGCATGACACGCATGAGGTCACTGGTTCGAGTCCAGTATCGCCCACTTTCCGCCCGCAGCGGCCCCGGTTCACGGGGCCGTTTTCTTTTGGTGCCTCCCCGCCGAGCGCGGGAATTCCTGGCGGGTGATGGCGTCTCCCGCATCCGATCAACCTCCCACCGGTTCAATCGCCCTTGACCGAGGCAATCGCAGCGAACGATCTCCAAGTACACTGCGTGCCTTGGTCAACGCCGACCGGTCGTTTCTCGGAAGAACTCGCCCGGATCGAAGGAGGACACGCTTTGTCGATGCACGCTCGTCGTGGCGGAGTTGCCGCCGTTTCGCTTCTCGTGGTGGCCGGCGCCGCGCTCTCGGTCTCGGCGCTCGCCGACGTGACGCCCAGCGGCGTCATGCTCCGCTTCCCCGCGATCAGCAAGGACCGCATCGCGTTCGTCTACGCCAACGACGTGTGGACCGCGTCGCGTGACGGCGGACTCGCCACCCCGCTCTCCACACCCGAGGGCGTCGAGATCTTCCCCAAGTTCAGCCCCGATGGGAAGAAGCTGGTCTTCAGCGGCAACTACGACGGCGTGCAGAGCCTCTACACCATCGACGCCGCCGGCGGAACGCCCACCCGCATCACCCACTTCCCCAGCCTGCCCATGACCGTCGGCTGGACCAACCAGAACGAGATCGTCTTCTACGCCGGACAGGTCATCGGCACGGGCCGCGTCAACAAACTCTATCACGTCTCGCCCGACGGCGGCATGCCCACGCTCTACCCGATGCCCTACGGCACGTTCGCGTCGGTGAGCCCCGACGGCTCCTCCATCGCCTACATCCCCCACACCACCGACTTCCGCACCTGGAAGCGCTACCGCGGCGGCATGGCCACCGACATCTGGCTCTACAACCTCAAGGACAACTCCGCCAAGATGATCACCGACTGGGAAGGCACCGACACCTTCCCGATGTTCAACCCGGCCGGTAAGGGCGACATCGTCTACTACACCAGCGACGCCGGCCCCGAGCACCGGCTCAACGTCTGGTCCTACGAAGTCTCCAGCGGCAAGCGCACCCAGATCACCGACTTCAAGACCGACGATGTGCGCTTCCCGTCGATCGGCCCCGGCCCCAACGGCCAGGGAGAGATCATCTTCCAGCTCGGCACCGGGCTGCAGGTCCTCGACTTGGGCACCGCCAAGACCCGGGCCATCAGCGTGACCATCCCCGGCGACCGCCCGAGCATCCGCCCCCGCACGTTTGACGCCGCCAAGAACCTCACCGACGCTTCGATCTCCCCCACCGGCAAGCGCGTCGCGGCAATCGCCCGCGGCGACATCTGGACCGCACCCGCTAAAGACGGCGTGATCCGCAACCTCACCCGCACCGAAGCAATCAACGAGCGCGAGGCCGAGTGGTCGCCCGACGGCAAGTGGCTGGCCTTCATCACCGATGAGTCCGGCGAGTACGAGATCTGGGTCCGTCCCTCCGACGCGAAGGCCCCCGAGAAAAAGGAAGCCAAGAAGGACGAGGCCAAGAAGGACGAAACCACCAAGGACGCCGAGCACAAAGCTGACGAGAAAAAGGACGAGGTCAAGAAGGACGAGGCCAAGGAAGACAAGAAGGTCGATCTCTCCAAGCCCCGCCGCCTGACCTCGCTGGGCGAGGGCCAGCGCTCGTCGCTCCACTGGTCGCCGGATTCCAAGTACATCACCTTCTGGGAGCAGACCGGCAAGCTCTACCTCCTTGAGGTCGAAACCGAGCGTCTCGTCGTCATCGATCGCGACCCCTGGGCCGGCGGCGCCCCCACCGTCTCGTTCAGCAGCGACTCCCGCTGGATCGCCTACGACCGCACCGATGAGCACACGCCGCAGCAGTCGGTCTGGCTCTACAACGTCAAGAGCGGCGAGAAGACCCGCGTCACCGATCCGATGTTCGACAGCAGCGACCCCGCCTTCGACAAGAAGGGCGACTTCCTCTACTTCAACTCCGCCCGCAACATCACCGGCCCCACCTACAGCGAGATCCCCAACGACACGACCTGGATCTACCAGAACACCGGCGTGCTCCACGTGATCCCGCTCCGCAAGGACGTCAAGAGCCCCTATCTGCCCACCAGCGACGAAGAAACCTACAAGGAAGAAGCGCCCAAGGCTGATAAGAAAGACGAACCCAAGAAGGACGACAAGAAGGACGGCGACAAGAAGCCCGAGGCCAACGGCTCCGACGACGGCCTCAGCGGCTCGTGGTCCGGCAAGGCCACCGGCGCCGAAGGCTCGCCCGTTCCTCCCGGCGGCATCCCGCTCACCATGAACCTCAAGCTCGCCGCCGACGGCAGCGTCACCGGCTCCATCACCGGGCCCATGGGCAACGTCTCCATCACCGGTGGCAAGTTCGACAAAGCCACCGGCGAGCTGTCCATCTCGATCTCCACGCCCGGCGGCGCCGGCACCATCTCCGGCAAGGTCTCCGGCAATTCCTTCGAGGGAACCTGGAGCATGGGCCCGATGTCCGGCACCTTCACCGCCACCCGCTCCGCCGGCGGAGCCAAGGACGACGCCAAGTCCGGCGGCGACAAAAAGGATGACAAGAAGGACGAAGCCAAGAAGGACGACAAGGAAATCAAGATCGATCTCGACGCCATGGAAGCCCGAGCCATGCGTCTGCCGATCGCGCCCGGCTCCTTTGGCGGTCTCAACGTCACCCACGACGACAAGCTGATCTACGTCCGTCGCGGCGAGTCCAACTCGGGCATCAAGATCTTCGACATCAAGGACGACAAGAAGGAAGAGAAGGCCGTCACCGCCGCCAACGCCTACCAGCTCTCCGCCGACGGGAAGAAGATCCTCGTCCGCCGCGGGCCCTCGCTCTCGGTGATGGACGCGGCCGCGGGAGGCGGAAACTCCACCAACGTCCCCACCGCCGGCATGAGCGTCACCGTCAACCTCCGCAACGAGTGGCGCCAGGTCCTCAAGGACGTCTACCGCTACGAGCGCGACTTCTTCTACGAGCCGACGCTCCACGGCGTCGACTGGGCGAAGATCCACGAGCACTACAGCAAGATGGTCGACGACGCCGTCAGCCGCGAGGACATCAACTACATCATCGGTGAGATGATCAGCGAGCTCAACATCGGCCACGCCTACAACGCCCCGGTCTCCTACGAGACGCCCGCGCAGTCCAACGTCGGGCTGCTCGGCGCCGACTACGTCCTGGAGAAGACCGACAAGGGCGCCGCGTACAAGATCACCAAGATCTACAACGGCGCCGTCTGGGACACCGACGCCCGCTCGCCTCTCAACCAGCCCGGCCTCGATGTCAAGGAAGGCGAGTACCTGCTCGCCGTCAACGGCGTGACCGTCGATACCTCCAAGGACATCTGGGCCGCCTTCCAGGGCATGGCCGACCGCACCGTCACCCTCACCATCGGCAAGACCGCCTCGAGCCAGGCCGACACCCGCGAGGTGCTCGTCAAGCCCATCGCCAGCGACGCCAACCTCCGCTACCGCGCCTGGATCGAGAAGAACCGCCAGTACGTCTTCGAGAAGTCCAAGGGACGCATCGGCTACATCTACGTGCCCAACACCGGACAGGACGGCCAGAGCGATCTCGTCCGCATGTTCACCGGCCAGCGCGCCATGGACGCTCTCATCATCGACGAGCGTTGGAACGGCGGCGGGCAGATCCCCACCCGCTTCATCGAGCTGCTCAACCGTCCCAACATCAACTACTGGGCCCGCAAGGACGGGAAGGACTGGCCCTGGCCGCCGGACGCCCACTTCGGCCCCAAGGCCATGCTCGCCAACGGCCTCGCCGGCTCCGGCGGCGACGCGTTCCCCGGCTACTTCAAGCGCCTGGGCATCGGCAAGGTCATCGGCCGACGCACCTGGGGCGGCCTGGTCGGCATCGAGGGCTACCGCCCGCTCATCGACGGCGGCGGCGTCACCGCTCCCTCCTTCGGCTTCTACGAGCGTGATCCGCAGAACCCCACCCAGGGCAAGTGGTCCATCGAAGGCCACGGCACCGACCCCGACATCGACGTGATCGACGACCCGTCCAAGATGGTCAACGGCGAGGGCGACCCCCAGCTCGACGTCGCCATCGATCACCTGCTCAAGGAGCTCGAGACCAAGGCTTACGTCACGCCCAAGCGCCCCCCGAGCCCCAAGCGCGACGGCATGGGCATCCCGCCCAACGAGCGGTAAGGCTCAGAGGCGGCGCACAGCGATCGCCGCCGCACGCAGTTCTCACAAATCAACACCGCAGGGCCCGCGCCCTGCGGTGTTTTCTTTCGTTGGCACCAATCGCCTCGCGGAACGGGCCTGCCGCGCGGGAAAAGCTCAAATCCCAAAGCAGCAAAGCTCAAATCAAGTCAGGGATCCACCATCCCTGAATGCCTCCATTTGAGCTTTGAGATCTATCGCTTTGAGCTTTACTTCGACAAACCCTTCATGCTTCCGGTCCGCCGCGCGTTGTAGTAGCGGTTCAGCGAATCCTCGATGATCGCGTGGGCCGCCTCGGCAGGCATCACCTCATCCACCGCCACGTCCTTGCCCTCGAGCATCTTGTAATCCACGAAGAAGCGCTTGAGCATCTTGAAGATGTGCTTGGGGAAGTCGCTGGCCTTCTGGAACTCCGAGTAGATCGGGTCCTGAGCCATCACCGCGATGATCTTGTGGTCCGGGTCGCCCTGGTCGATCATCGACATCAGCCCCACCGCCCGGGCCTCGCAGATCGTCATCGCCGGGATGTCCTCGGTGCAGTACACGAGCACGTCGAGCGGGTCGTCGTCCTCGGCCAGCGTCTGCGGGATAAAGCCGTAGTTCGCGGGGTAGTACACCGCGCTCGACAGCACCCGGTCGACCTTCAGCAACCCCGAACCCTTGTCGATCTCGAACTTCAGGTTCGAGCCCCGCGGGATCTCGATCACCGCCCGGAAATCGCCCGGCAGCGGCTTGTTCTCGATACCCGGGGTCACGTCGTGCCACGCATGGATCATGGCCGAGCGTAGCAATCGCGACCCTCACCCAGCGGCTCCCACGCTCCCGCACGACGAAATCCCTGTTCTCATTCATTCCCGGCTCCGACGCTCGCGTCGGGTTGACGATTGACTTCACGCCGCCAATCATGTTGTTGAGACTGATTCTCAACAATCTTCCGAGGTGCTCATGGCCTTCGCCCCCTTCGACGATCCGACGCCGCCGACTTCCTCCTCACCCGCGAGCATCGCGCCCGCCGCGTCCTCCAAGTGCCCCGTCCACGCGTGGCTGCCGTCGCGCCTCAGGGGTGTGCGTCCTTCCGTGCTTCTCAAGCGCGGCGGGGTCGGTTTCGCCGCCCTCTTCACCCTCGCCGGTCTCAAGTGCGTCCTGCTCTACGTCGTCGCGCCCGCCGCCGTCGCGACGTTCGCCCTCGCCCCCGCCTCGTCGGAGTCCATCGATGTCCAGCAAATGCCCCTTCGCTGCCCTGTTACCGGCCACGATGCGTCCGCCGTCTTTGCACCCGCCGATCAGCCAACCCCCGCGCCCGCCGCTGACGCAGGAACTCAAAGAGAAAACCCGCCCGCAGCACGATGAGGCGGAGCACCACGGCCTGCACGCCGTGATGTTCGGCTCGCGGGGCGTCGAAGCCGCCCGCGCCGCCTACGTCGGCACGCTGCAGCAGCACCTGCACATCCAGATCGCCTTCGAACGCGAGCTCCGCGCCCTGGCGCAGCACTCGCCGCTGTTCGCGAGCGTGGTACAGGACCAGCACTACCACCTCGCCGCCCTCCGCGACGACCTCGCCTCATTCGACGCCGCCGAAGTCGAACCCACGCCCGGCACCCGCCGCTTCGTCCAGTTCATCGAGCAATCCGCCCGCGACGGCGGGCTCGCGCTCCTCGGCGTCTTCTACGTCTTCGAAGGCTCCACCAACGGCGGCACCATCATCGCCATGCGCGTCCGCGAGCTGCTCGGCCTCGCCCCCGACGCCGGCACCGCCTTCATCAACCCGCACGGCAACCAGGTCCGGCCCATCTGGATGAAGTGGAAAGCCGCCGTCGATGCCCTGCCGCTCACCGACGCCCAGCGCGACGCCGCCACCGCCGGGGCCCAGGAAGCCTTCCGCCTTTCCCACGCCGTTCTAAGTGACATCGAACTCGCCCTGCAAGCGTCCGGCGTTTCAGAGCGCCTCCCCACCGCCGCCCCCTTGGCCACGCCGGTCTTGCCGTAGCGCTCGGCTCGCGGGCGAATCGCCCGCATAGCCTTGCCCATGCTCAAGCTCTCCTACGCCAATTGCTTGTCCGATCGTGTCGGCGAACACGGGATCGATCCCGACCATCTCGCTCCCGGCGGCGAGGCCGCCGCGGCGATCGCGGCTCACACCAAGAAGCTCGCCTCGACCCGCGGCAAGGGCTGGGAGCGTTGGCGCGAACTGCCCTTCGACCCCATGCGCCGCGAGCACGTCACCGGCGTCCGCAACGCCGTCGAACGCTGCCGCGGGAAGTTCGAGAATCTCGTCGTCCTAGGCATCGGCGGCAGCGCCCTGGGCAACATCGCCCTGCAGAGCTCGCTCAATCCCCCGACGTACAACCTGCTGGATCCTTCGAAGCGCTTCGGGCCCCGCGTCTTCGTCGTCGACAACGTGGATCCCGCCTACTTCGGCGCGATCCTCGAGTTCTGCAAGACACACGGCGGCATCCAGAAGACGCTCTTCAACGTCATCAGCAAGTCCGGCGAGACCGCCGAGACCGCCGCTCAGTTCATGATCATCCGCGACGAGCTTCGCAAAGCCATCGGCACCAACTACGCCCAGAACATCGTCGCCGTCACCGACCCCGCCAAGGGCACGATGCGCCAGATCTGCGACCGCGAGGGCTACACCACCCTGCCCGTTCCCGATGGCGTCGGCGGCCGCTTCAGCGTGCTCAGCCCCGTCGGTCTCTTCTCCGCGGCCATGGCCGGCATCGACATCGACGCCCTCCTCGACGGCGCCGCCGACATGGACAAGGCCTGCTCCCGCGAGGACATCACCCAGAACCCCGCCGCGATGCTCGCGTACCTGCTCGTCGAGCTCGGCGAGACCAAGGGCAAGATCAACCACGTCATGATGCCGTACAGCAACGCGCTGTATCTGCTCGCCGATTGGTACCGCCAGCTCTGGGCCGAATCCCTCGGCAAGCGCGTGGACCTGCAGGGCCAGACCGTCTTCGCCGGCTTCACGCCGATCAAGGCCCTCGGCACGACGGATCAGCACAGCCAGGTCCAGCTCTACCGCGAAGGGCCCAACGACAAGGTGCTCGGCCTCGTCGAGGTCGAGTCCTTTGCCGACCACTCCCGCGGCGTCCACGGCGACATGACCATCCCCTCCGGGCTCGGAGTCGAAGCCGTCAAGTACCTTGAGGGCGCCACCATGAGCGGCCTGCTCAACGCCGAGAAGCGCGCCACCGAGTACGCCCTCGTCGAAAGCCGCCGCCCCAACTACACCATCCACTTCCCCAAGATCGACGCCTACCACGTCGGCCAGTTCATCGCCCTGTGGGAGATCACCACCAGCTACGCCGGCCTCCTGCTCAACATCGACGCCTACGACCAGCCCGCCGTGGAACTCGGCAAGCAGGCCACCTTCGGCCTCATGGGCAAGAAGGGCTTCGAGAACTTCAAGAGCCAGGTCGATTCCACCCTCGGCGCGTCGACCCGGGTCATCTCCGCTTGACGTTGGAGTTCGCTCGGAACCGCTTCGTGGCAAGCAGCCGGGCCGCTGGCAGGGCCTCGGTCCCTTCTCAACCCCGAACAAGGGCCACGGCGTTCCCCGACCGCTAGACCCGTCCGCCCTCCCGACCTATCATCCTGACCCTGCCCGGCCGGCCTTCGGACCGGCCTCCTTCCGGCAGCCAAAGAGAGTCAGCCATGTCCCAGAGCGCCAAGAGCCAGCAGTCCATCCTCGCCTCCATCAACGCCCCCGCCCTGAAGAAGGACCTTCCTTCGCTGGCGATCGGCGACACCATCAACGTGCACAACCGCATCGTCGAGGGTGACAAGGAGCGCATCCAGGTCTACTCCGGCGTGCTCATCGCCCGCGCGGGCAGCGGCATGACCGACATGATCACCGTCCGCCGCGTCGTCGACGAGGTCGGCATCGAGCGCGTGTGGCCGATCAACAGCCCGCTGATCGCCAAGATCGAGGTCGTCCGCCACGGCGACGCCCGCCGCAGCAAGCTCTACTACCTCCGCGACCGCGTGGGCAAGAGCCGTCGCCTCCGCGACCGCCGCCGCGGCATGAAGCACATCGAGGTCCCGGGCGAGAAGACCGACGCCGCCGCCCCGGCCCCCAAGGCCTGAGCCGCCTCCCGCCCGAACGACACCATCCTGAACCACACCGAGCCCGGCGAACCCGCCGGGCTTTTTCTTGCGCCCACGGTTCCGAGGTCGATGCAACTCCGGGGCGCTCGCCGCGTAGCGAATGGCGGTCCCGCGGAGGCCAAAGCCATGACGGAGCATCGGCGTCGTATCGGCGTGGTTCGAGTTCTCGTGCTCAGCACGCTCACCGGACTGCTCTCGCTTCCCGCGGCGGCCGAGCCGGCACCCCGCGAACCCGCGCCCCCCAGATCGCCGCAGTCGCCCGTCGAGATCCCCAGCGGCTCCTTCGATCTGCGGCCCAAGTTCCGCATGGGTCAAGACCGCCGCGTGAAACTCAACCTCGAAAGCCGCGAGAGCCGCCCGGACCTGCTCGCCGAGACGGACGACACCGCCAAGAAGCCAAGCACGACCAAGGGCGACAGCGAGATGAACACCAAGCAGGAGTTCGTGCTCGTCTTCCGCCCGGTGAAGGTCACCGACGAAACCTCCGAGGTCGATGTCGTCTTCGAGAGCATCAAGTCGCACGTGGAAGGCCCGGGCGTCGACGAGACATTCGACAGCTCCAAACCCGCCCCCAAGAAGAACCCCCAAAACCCCAAGCCCGCTTCGACGAATGACCCGCTCTCTGCGCTCGACGCCCTCGCCCAGCCGCCATCCATCGAAGAGACCTTGCGGCCCATGGTGGGCGAGAAACTCACGCTCACCGTCGATCGCGACGGCAACGTCGTCGACGTCAAGCGCGGCGAGATGCTGGTCCGGGCGCTCAACCCAATGGCGCCCGAAGCGATGATGCAAGTCGGCGGCGACACTCCCCTGCGTGAGCTGTTCAAGTCGATCGTCGGGACGCCGGGCAAGCCGCACGCCAAGCCGGGCGAGTCCTGGTCGAGCGCGACGACGATGAACGTCTTCCCGATCGGCGACACCTCGCTGCGCACCGACTACCGCCTCTCGGACGTCCGCGGCGACACCGGCAAGATCGCCTTCGCGGGCGAGTTGAAGCCCCGCGACGAACCCAGCCCCGGCGCGGGCGGCCTCAAGCTCAGCAAGGCCGCGTACAGCGGTTCAACCGTGTGGGATCAAAAAGACGGCTTCCCGAGGTCCATGCAATCCAAGCAGGAACTCCGCGCAGAACTGAAGCTCGGACAGCAGACCGTGCCGCTGAACCAGACGCAGAAGGTCACGCTGGAACGCCTGCCCGACACCGGCCCGGAGAAGCCGCGGAAGTAAGCGTCTATCGTCGGCCCGTGCGGTTGAAAGTGTGCTGCATCTCGTCGGTCGAAGAGGCCCGGATCGCGGTGGCCGCGGGTGCTCACGCGCTCGGATTAGTCTCTGCGATGCCCAGCGGCCCGGGCCCGATCTCGGAGGAATTGATCGCGGAGATCACGCGGACGGTTCCGCCGGGTGTGGACACGTTTCTTTTGACGTGCCGCAGCGACGCGGCGGGCATCATCGATCAGCTTCGAACGACAGGCTGCCGCACCGTTCAGCTAGTGGACACGGTGGAGCCGGGCACGTACGCCGAGATCCGGCGTGAGCTGCCCAACGTGAAGATCGTGCAGGTGATCCACGTGCAGGACCGCGGGGCGCTCGACGAGGCCCACGAGGCCGAGCCGCACGTAGACGCGATCCTCCTCGACAGCGGCCGACCCAACGCCGCCATCAAGGAACTGGGCGGCACGGGACGCACGCACGACTGGTCAGTCTCGGCGGCGTTGGTGCGGCAGGTGCGGGTGCCGGTGTTCCTCGCGGGAGGTTTGCGGGAAGAGAACGTGCGAGACGCCGTGCGGGCGGTGCAGCCGTTCGGGCTGGATTTGTGCTCCGGCGTTCGAACCAACGGCCGCCTCGATGCCGAGAAGCTGCGAAGATTTGTGAACGCCACGCGTGAGGCCACGAGCTGAGGCGGCAACGGATGGACGTGGTCGGGTGCCACTGCTGGACCGGCTCGACGGTCCGGCAGTGCGAGGGTGCTCGTCCTCGGAACAACCATCGGGCATGGCCGAGAGCCGCGAATCCGCGACGCTAACCGCATAACTTGCATCTATAGAGATGCATATCACAATCGATTCGATTCATGCCGATGCTCGGCTAGGGTTGTGCGTTCCTCACCACGCCATCACCTCCGAAAGGGCATCCCATGACGACTCACGGTACCGATCCCTTTAGCAGCAAATCCACCCTCAAGACCGCCCACGGCACCTACATCTACTACTCCCTCGACGCCGTCACCAAGAAGGGCGTCGGCCACATCAGCAAGCTGCCTGTGTCGATCAAGGTCCTCCTCGAGGCCATGCTCCGCAATCTCGATGGCTTCGTCGTCACCGCCGGCGACGTCAGCGGCCTGGCCAACTGGAACGCCAAGGCCCCCGTCAAGGAAGAGATCCCGTTCATGCCCGGCCGCGTGGTGCTGCAGGACTTCACCGGCGTCCCCTGCGTCGTCGACCTCGCCGCCATGCGTGACGCGATGAAGGCCCTCGGCGGCGACCCCAAGAAGATCAACCCGCTTGTGCAGTGCGACCTCGTCATCGACCACTCGGTGCAGGTCGACGCCTTCGGCTCGGCCCAGGCGCTGACGATCAACGCGGGCAAGGAGTTCGAGCGCAACAACGAGCGCTACGAGTTCCTCAAGTGGGGCCAGCAGAGCCTCAGCAACTTCAGCGTGGTGCCGCCGGCGACGGGCATCGTGCACCAGGTGAATCTGGAGTACCTCGCCAAGGCCGTGTGGACCAAGAAGAACGAGAACGGCGAGACCGTCGCGTTCCCCGATTCGTGCGTCGGCACCGACTCGCACACCACCATGATCAACGGCCTGGGCGTCGTCGGCTGGGGCGTCGGCGGCATCGAGGCCGAGGCCGTCATGCTCGGCCAGCCCATCTACATGCTCACGCCCGACGTCATCGGCTTCCGCCTCAAGGGCAAGCTGCCCGAGGGCACCACCGCGACCGACCTCGTCCTCACCGTCACCCAGATCCTCCGCAAGAAGGGCGTCGTCGACAAGTTCGTCGAGTTCTTCGGCGAGGGCCTCTCGAGCATGAGCGTGCCCGATCGCGCCACCATCGCCAACATGGCCCCCGAGTACGGCGCGACGATCGGCTTCTTCCCCGTCGATCAGGCCACGCTCGACTACCTGCGCTTCACCGGCCGCGATGAGGCGACCGTCGCGCTCGTCGAGGCGTACTGCAAGGCTCAGGGCATGTTCTGGGCCCCCGGCACGCCGGAGCCCGAGTTCACCGACGTGCTCGAACTCGATCTCTCCACCATCCAGCCCTCAATGGCCGGCCCCAAGCGCCCGCAGGATCGCGTCGAACTCAAGAATGTCAAGGCCGAGTTCTTCAAGTCGATGGCGGCCCCGCTGGGCAACACGTCCTTCGGCATGGCCGCGGACAAGATCTTCGGCGCGTCAGGCACCGTGAAGCACGCCGACGGCACCGCTCCCAGCAAGATCACCCACGGCGCGGTCGTCATCGCCGCGATCACCTCGTGCACGAACACCAGCAACCCCGATGTGCTCATCGCCGCGGGTCTCGTTGCTCGCAAGGCTCGCGCGCTGGGCCTCACCCGCAAGCCGTGGGTGAAGACCAGCCTCGCGCCCGGCTCCAAGGTCGTGACCGCGTACCTCGATCGCGCGAACCTGAGCGCGGACCTCGACGCCATCGGCTTCAACACCGTCGGCTACGGCTGTACCACCTGCATCGGAAACTCCGGCCCGCTGCCCGAGGAAGTCGAAGCCGCGATCAAGGAGGGTGACCTCTGCGTCGCGTCGGTGCTCTCGGGCAACCGCAACTTCGAAGGCCGCGTGCACCAGAGCGTGAAGGCGAACTACCTCGCCAGCCCGCCGCTGTGCGTGGCGTACGCCATCGCCGGCAGCGTCGCGATCGACCTCGCGACCGAGCCGCTGGGCACCAGCAAGGACGGCAAGCCGGTGTTCCTGAAGGACATCTGGCCCACGCTGCAGGAGGTGCAGGCGGTGAAGGCTCAGTGCCTGAACCCCGAGCAGTTCCGCAAGGAATACGGCAACGTCTTCAACGGCAACCCGACCTGGAACGCCGTGCCCGTCAGCAAGTCCGAGCAGTACAAGTGGAACGACGCGTCCACCTACATCCAGAACCCGCCGTACTTCGCCGGCATGAGCGCCACGCCCGGCAAGCCCGCGGCGATCAAGGGCGCGAAGGTGCTGGCTTACGTCGCCGACAGCGTGACGACCGACCACATCAGCCCCGCGGGCGACATCGCCGAGAACAGCCCGGCGGGCGCGTACTTGAAGACGCTGGGCGTGCGCAAGGCCGACTTCAACTCCTACGGCAGCCGCCGCGGCAACGACCGCATCATGACCCGCGGCACCTACGCCAACGTCCGCATCAAGAACAAGCTCGCCATCGATCCCGCCACCGGCAAGATCAAGGAAGGCGGCTGGACCAAGGACATGAGCAAGAAGGGCGCGAACTCCATCGCGTTCATCTACGACGCCGCCATGAACTACAAGGCCGAGGGCACGCCGCTGATCGTGCTGGCGGGCAAGGACTACGGCATGGGCTCGTCGCGCGACTGGGCGGCCAAGGGCACGCTGCTGCTCGGCTGCCGCGCCGTCATCAGCGAGTCGTTCGAGCGCATCCACCGCAGCAACCTCGTCGGCATGGGCGTCCTGCCGCTCAACTTCAAGGAAGGCGAGACGGCGGCGAGCCTGGGCCTGACCGGCGACGAGGCGTTCGACATTCACCTGAATGTCAGCGCCGACGGCCTCGTCGAGCCCCGCTGCGAGGTCAAGGTGACAGCCACCAAGCCCGACGGCAAGAAGGTGGAGTTCACCACCCGCTGCCGCATCGACACGCCGGTCGAGGCCGAGTACTACCGCAACGGCGGCGTGCTGCAGACCGTGCTGCGGCGGCTCTTGAATGAGAGCAAGAAGCCGGTCACGGTGTGAGCATGCCAAGCAACGACCTCGCCTCGAACATCGCCGATCCACCGAGCACGTCCCTCGAGATCCCCATCGCCTGGGGCGAGATGGACGCGCTCGGCCACGTCAACAACGTGGTCTACTTCCGCTACTTCGAATCCGCCCGGATCGATTTCCTCCGCAAGGCCGGCTGCTCGCAGCTCCGCGCGGCCGACGGCGTGGGCTTCATCCTCCAAGCAATGGAGGCTCGGTTCCGTGTGCCGCTCGTCTTCCCCGACACGATCGTGGTCGGCACCAAGCTGGTCGCGATCGAGGCCGACCGCTTCACGCTCGCTCACAGCATCCGCAGCAAAGCGCACGCTCAGACTCAGGGCGTCGCCGCGGTGGGGCGAGGCACGATCGTGACGTACGACTACGCGGCCGGCCGCAAAGTGGCAATCCCGAGTGCGATCCGCGAGGCGATCACCCGCGGCTCGGCCTTTGCATGATGAACAGGTAGTTGAACCCGCGCAGGAAGAAGTTCCCCTCTTCCGCCGCCTTGTGCCAATTGCCCCGTTCGAGCTTCTGGTTGTGCCGCACGACGGCGATGATGTCCACCGGCTCGAGCACCTCACGCATCATCGCGAAGAGCTCGAACCCGATCGGCGAGAAACCGCGCCCCTTGCGGAACGAGTCGCTGACGTACAGCCCCATGTGCCGCCCCGGCCGCAGCACCCTCGCGATCTCGCGGATGACCTGCTGCATCGACTGGAAGTACGCACGTCCGCCGTCGTCGCCCAAGGCATCGAGCTTGCCGATACACGCCGGGCTGTCGGAGTAATCCACATGCGTCGAGTACGGCGGGTCGACAAACACAAAGTCCACGCTCGCATTGGGGAGCGCGATCTTTCTCGCATCTCCCGCACGAATGTCGGCCCGCGACGGCGCGAGATCAAAGCCGATGGGTTTGCGACCCGTGTCGTGACACACGTCGATCGTCGTCCCGCTGCCGACCATCGGGTCGAGCACGGTCTCGCCCGGAACGGTGTAGCGCTGCAGCAACTGCCAGATGACCCAAGACGGGCTGGCTCCGACATACCGCTTGTCACCCTGCATCCGCGAGCCGTCCGAGCCGACGTAGTGCTGGCTGGGAAACTCCCAGAGCGTGGTCGTGAGCAGCGGCATCGGGGCGTCGGACACCGGCCCGGACCGAGATCGATCGCCGCGAGCGCCGGCTGCCGCACGCTCACCACCCCGCGTCGGCGCAGGTCGTGTCGGCGCAGGTCGCATCGGCCGCCCGCCGGGCTTGCCCTTGTCGCCATCTTGTCGGGGCCGGATGGGCCTCATGCTTCACTCTCTGCGGCGTGGATACACACCAGCTACTTCTCCCAATGACGCTTGATCGATTCCAGCACTTTGGCCTTGGTCTCGGCCAACCCCGCGTACACCTTGGCGCCCGCGGCCCGCACATGCCCGCCGCCGCCGAGTTCCTTCGCCGCCGCGTTCACATCCGCCGAGCCCTTCACCGCCTTGCTCCGCATGCTGATCTTGGTCAGCATCGCGCCAGCCGCGGCCTGCATCCCGAACTCCCCCGGATCGGCCTCGGTCAAGACCGCGGTCACGAGCACGGATTCCAGCGTCTGCGAGTGATCGGCGAAGCCCCCGGCGTCGGCGGGCTGAGCGCCCGTCTCCGCAAAGTCCTTCTTGGTCAGGGACATCACCGCGATGCGGTTCTGGTCGTGCAGCTCGAGCGAAGCAAGGGCCCGGGCGAGCAGCTTCAGCCGAGGCAGCCGCTCCCGCTGTTCGACGTTCACGTACAACGCCGCGTGATCGACACCCGTCGCCAAAAGAGCCGCGCCCGTCTCCATCACGTTCGGCTTCACGTTGCTGTGCTTGAACCAGCCGGTGTCGGTTGCAAGCCCCAGATACAAGGGCTCCGCGACCTCAACCGGAAGCTCGCGCAGCGACCTCTTCCCGAGAACAACGCGGCACAGCTCCGCCACCGGCTGACACGCCGCGGCGCTCGCGATGTCTACCACCCTTCGCTCCGTGATCGCCGTGTCGCCCTGGGCGTGGTGGTCGACAATCGCGATCTTGCCCTTCTGCTGCTCCAGCCAGGGCTTCACCATCTCGAGCTGCGACCACGAGCCGGTGTCGACGATGACGACCGCGTCGCAGGACTCGTGCTCGATCTCATCGAAGCTCTCGATGTTGATCGAGGGCGTCTCCCCCACCACCCGCTTCATCCACGCCGGTCGAGGGCCGAAGTACCACGCCCTGGCCCGCGGCGGCAGAGGCACTCCGACATTCTTCTGCGCGAGATTGAGCGCCCGTGTCAGCGCGATCGACGATCCGACCGCATCCCCGTCGGGCTTCACGTGCGTGATCACGACGACCTTGTTCTTGTCCGCGAGCCACACCGCCAGACGGGCGATCTCACCCGCCACGTCGGGCGTGGCGACCCACGCGCCGGTTTTCGCGTTGCCTGCACCCAACGAAGACGGGCTTGAACTCATCGTGCACATTCCCCTGCATCAACCGGGGCCATCGCCGCCGGGGCGTCGGACTCTATTAGATCCACCACGCGTCGACGGTCACGCTCCAACTGCATCCTCAGGGCGTCGATCCCCGAGAACCGAACCTGGTCGCGGACAAACGCGACAAACGCCAGCGAGATCGGCCACCCGTACTCGCCCACACCCGACGCCGGCAAACGCGTGGAGGCGTCGATCAGATGCGCCTCGACCCGTCGATCCTGGCCCTGGAACGTCGGCCTGGTCCCGATGTTCACCGCCGCGGGCAGCTCACGCCCATCGGGCATCCGTGCCACGCACGCGTACACGCCGTCGGCGGGAAGCAGCAGCGGCTCGCCGTCTTGATGCAGGTTAGCCGTCGGGAAACCAATCGTGCGACCACGCTGATCGCCGCGCTCTACCGTGCCGCGGATCTCGTAACAGCGGCCCAGCAACGCCGCGGCATCACCGACCCGGCCGCGCTCGATCAGCCATCGCACCATCGTGCTCGACGCCCGCACCACGCAGTGATCCGAGATCGCCACACCGACGGCGTCCACCACATCCACCGCGAACCCCATGCGCCCGCCCAGCTCCCTGAGCGTCGCCACATTGCCCGCACGCCCCTTGCCGAAGTGAAAGTCGGCGCCTTCGACGATCGCTCCAGGGCGGTACGTCGAAACCACACGTTCGATGAACTCAGAGGGCGAGGTGCTCAGAAACTCGTCGCTGGGCTGCAAGCGCACGACCTCATCGGCCCCGAGTTCCCGCAACAGCGAGGCACGGAACTCGAACGACGTCAAACGGGCCGGCGCCGCCGCGGGCGCGACTTTCGTCAACGGGTGCGGGTCAAACGCCAGCGCGATCACGCGCCCGGACGTGCCGGCGTGGGAGCGTGCACGCTGAATCAACGCCGCGTGCCCGACATGGACACCGTCGAAGTTCCCAATCGTGATGGCAACGCTCCCGGCCATGCGAAAGCGTAGTGGGAGCGGCGACCGCGAGAGACTCTCCCGGCACCGATTCGCCCCGCCGGCCCGTGCCGCCGCAGCCGCCCTAGCCCGGCTTCTTGAGCCTCGACACCAGCGTCGAAGCCTTCACTTCCACGCCCTTCAGGATCGAATCCAACGCCTCGCGGCTGGGGGCATGGTCCATGCCCATCGCACGGCTGATCGCTTCCTTCTTCACCAGGCTCGCCAGCGACAACAGGAACGAGTGCATCCCCTCGCCGGGGTCCGAGCCCGTGTTGCTGTTGATGAGCGCCGGCAAGTCATCGTCGGCGCCCTCGCGGATCTTCTCCTTCACCAAAGGCGTGCCGATCAAGACCTCCGTCGCCGGCACCACCTTCGCGCCGAATCCCTCCAGCGCCAGCAGCAGCTTCTGGGCACAGATCGCCCGCAGGGTGTTGGCGATCGCGCTACGGATGAAGCCGTGGTCCTGACGCGGGAAGAACTCCAGCATGCGGCTGAACGCCTGCATCGTGTCGGCCGTGTGCATCGAGCCGAACACGAGATGCCCGGTCTCCGCGGCTTGGATCGCCGCCAGCACCGTCGCCTGATCCCGGATCTCGCCGATCATCACCACGTCCGGGTCCTCTCGCACCACATACCGCAGCGCGGTCGGATAGTCGACCACATCGATCCCGATCTCACGCTGGCTCACGATCGACTTCTTGGGCACGAAGCGGTACTCGACCGGATCCTCAACCGTGATGATGTTGTCGCTGCGCGTCGCGTTGATCTGCTCCACCATCGCCGCCAGCGTGCTCGACTTGCCCGAACCGGTGACGCCGACCACGAGAATCAACCCCTCGGTGTTCTCCGTCACCAGCTTGGAGTAGATCGGCGGCAGGTGCAGTTGCTCGTAGCTGGGAATCTCGGCCTTCACCCGCCGAATCGCGGCGTGCGTGTGCCCGCCGCTTCGGAACATGTTGACCCGGAAGCGATCGCCGTCGGGCAGGTGCGTCGAGAAGTCGAGGTTGCCGCCGTTCTCGTAGCGTTCCTTCTGCACCGGTGTCAGCACAGGATCGAGCAGGTGATCGGCCTCATCCTCGGTGATCGGCGGCGAGTCCACCGAACGCAGCAGGCCCCCGATGCGATACGTCGGCGGCACGCCGACCTTGATGTGCAGGTCCGAGGCGTCGAGCTTCTTCATGCCCGCGAGCAGACGCTGAATGGTGAGGCTTCCGGTGATCATGCAAACCTCCCGAAGTTGCAAGCAGCGTATCACATCCGCCGCACGCGAAGACCGACACCCGAATCGGTCCCGCGAACGTCATCCATCCGGCGCGCCTTGAATCATGCTTACGTCAGCAGCACCGCGACGTGGTTCACATTGGTCCCGGTCGGCCCGAGGCGCAGATGCTCGCAGGCTGTGCTCGCAGTTTTCGCCATCGCGGAAAAGAACCCAAAGCTGTTGTGCTCCCGCAGAGCCGCGACCGGATCGATCGCGTTCGCTCGCGCGAGTCGCAGTGTCTCGCTGGTCACGATCGCTCCGGCGGCGTCGGTCGGCCCGTCGATGCCGTCGGTGGAATAGCACAGACACGCGTACGGCCGTGCGTAACCGCGTTCTTCGAGGAGCAGAGCGACCCGGAGCGCGAGCTCTTGGCTGGGGCCACCCAGGCCGCGGGTCTGGCCGACGTTGACCGACCACTCGCCACCGAGGACGACGGCGCGATCCGGCGCGATGTCGTGAACCAATTGGGAAGCGACATCCTCGACCGGACGCTCGACCCGATGTTCCTCGCGGAACGCAACGTCACGCTTGTGCGCGATCGCCGCAGCAGCGGCGCGCACAACGACGTCGTTGTGCGCGATGATCGACGTTCTCACCCTCTCAAAGACGGTCGATCCGGGCTTGGGTGTCTCGGGAAGCGCGCCGAGCGTACCGCGGGTCAGGTGGGCGGTGATCGAGGGGGAGGCGTTTGTTGCGCCGCGGCGTTGCAGGGCGGCGAGCGCGTCGGCGAAGGTGGTGGGATCCGGCGTGAAGGGGCCGGATGCGATGACGTCGAGGTGATCGCCGATGACGTCGGAGATGACGAAGCTGTCGATCGGCGCGGGACAGCGTTCGGCGAGGCGGCCGCCTTTGAGGGTTTCGCCATGCTTGCGCACGGCGTTGAGTTCGGCGATGGTGGCGCCAGCGCGGAGCATGGTGTCGGTGACACGCCGCAGGTCATCGAGCGAGACATCCGGCGGCGGAGATGCGAGATGCGCGGAGCCGCCACCGGAGATGAGGGCGAGCAGGCGAGTGTTGGCGGGCACGGCCGAGACAACCGTGTGTGCTGCGGCGGCGAAGTCTAGATTTCGATGCGTCGCGAGCGGGTGATCGCAAGGCATCGCGGTGATGCGGTGGTGTGCGAGCGAGGCGAGAGCATCGGGGTCAAGCGCAGCGAGGCGTTCGGGCACGGCGGCGACGAGGCCGCGGTCGATGCGGTCCCCCACTGCTTCGATGGCGGCGAGCGTCATCTCAAGCGAGGCTTTTCCGATCGCGAAAAGATGGAGGCGATCCGTCGGGGCGAGGGTGCTGCGGTGTGATGCGAGGGCGGCGAGAGTGGATCGACGCGCGTCAGCCGCGGCTTGGATCGCGGCGAGGGCTGCGTGGGCTTCGGCGATGAGAGCGTCCAGCTCCGGCACGGCTTCAGCGTATCGCGGAGACGATCGCTGCGCGAGACCGGGCGTTGCGAGTCGCTGCGATCGAGCCGTGGCGTGAGCGAGCCGCGTGATTGAATGCGTTCACACTGCCCGACCTCCGAGCAGGTCGGGCAGTGGCACCCGAGCGGAGGAAAACAACCCTTCCCCCTGCCCCTTCCCTCCGGGAAGGGGAGTGGCCCTCGGTTACTTGGGCGGTTCAGCAGGCGCAGTTGCCGGCTGCTCGGCGGACTTCACGATCTTCTCGATGTTCTTGAGGAACTCGTCGCTGGCACGCTCGACGAAGGGTGTGGCGCTCCGGGCCTGCTCGTACGCGGCGGTGAGCCACTGCGCGTACGCGTCGTGCGGGATCAGGCCTTCCATGCGGGCGACTTGCTTGCCGTCTTTGAGGATCACGGTCGTCGGGATGCTGAACGCGGCGAGGCGGGCGGCGGCGGCGTTGTCCTTGTCGACGTTGACGTACACCGGAAGGAAGTCACGGTTGATCTGGGCCACGATCGAGGGCTCGACCAAGAGCGTGCGCTTCATCTGCTGGCACGGGCCGCACCAGTCGGCGGTGGCGAACGCGAAGACGACTTTGTCGGACTTCGACGCTTCAGTGATCGCGTCTTCGAGCGAGGTGCGGCCTTGGAAGACCTCGGGCGTCGGAGCGACGCCGCCGCCGGCGAGGCGTTGGATCAGGAGGATCGAGACGATGATCGCCGAGGCGACGCCGAGGATGTTGAAGAGGCGGTTCATGGGGAAGGGAAGGCATCAAGGGATCGAGGCATCGAGGCATCGAGTGGGGTCAGAGGTCGAGGGCGTTGGTGTTGGGGTCCATTTGTTCGATCATGCGTTCGATGTAGCGCCAGGCGTTGAGAGTTGTTCGCACGTTCTTGAGATCGCCGCTGGCGAAGGCGGCGGCCACGGCTTGGGCGTAGTTCTGACGTTCGGCGTGGGCCCAGCCCTTGAGACGTTCGAGCTCGGCTGCGTTGTTGGATGCCAGTGCCGCGTCGAGGGCTTCACGGGTTTCCATGATGTCCATGAGGAACCCGGGGGGCAGGGACTTGTCGGCGTCCTTGGCCGGGCCGCCGAGGAGTTGGAGCAGCGCGTCGGCCCGGGATTCGGGGTTGAGGAGGGTGTCGCGGGCCTTGGTGAGGTCGGCGCCGATGTCCTGATCGCCGCCGGCGTCGGGGTGGGCGGACTGCACCTTGGCAAGGAAGGCGCGGCGGACGGTGGCGTCGGTGAGGTCGAACCGGCGGGGCAGGCCGAGGATGGCGAAGGGATCGAACATGCGGCTGGTGGGGCGAGGGACAAGACGGGTGGTACGGCGGGCGGGACTCTACAGTGTCCCTCATGCTGAAGCACCTTGGCATTGTTGGTGTCAGCCCCGAGGGAGCGGCGATCTTCTACCGCCAGATCTCCCGGGCGTGCTCGCACCTCCTGCCACCCAACGAGCAACCGGCGATCTCGGTGCACAACGAGCCGATGAACCAGTACATCGACGCGATCCGCAAGGATGACTGGCACACGGTCGGGAACCTGCTGCGCCGTTCGGCCGAGATGCTCGCCCGCTGCGGGGCACGCGTGTGCATGACGCCGGACAACATCGTGCAGCACGGCCTGCACCTCGCGCAGGCCAACTCGCCGATCCCGTGGATGACGATGGCGGACCTGGTCGCGAAGGCGATCGAGTCGGACGGACGCAAAAAGGTCGGCATCATCGGGACCAAGCTGGTCACGATGTCTTCGACGTATCAGACGCATCTGGGGTTGAAGGGCATTCAGGTGATCGCGCCCGACACGCACGAGGCGGAGCTGCTGGACGAGATTATCTTCGGCGAACTGATTTACGGCACCGCGCGGCCGGAGAGCCGTGCGGCGATCTACGGCGTGATGGACCGCTTGATCCAGCGCGGCTGCGAGGGTGTGATCGTGGCGTGCAGCGAGGTGCCGCTGGTAGTGACGCAGGAGAGCGCTCCGACGAAGCTCTATGACGCCGCCGACCTCTTGGCCGTCGGCGCGGTGCGATACGCGGCCGGTCGGGATTGAGCATCGCGTCCACGGGCCGGACCTGTCCAATCGTGAGGCACCGACGTCGCGGGGCGAACCGCGATGGCACGCCGTCTCGATGCGGCGTACTCTTCTGACTCGCCGGAGTGGCGGAACTGGCAGACGCAGCGGATTCAAAATCCGCCGCCCCTTAAAGGCTTGTGGGTTCAACTCCCTCCTCCGGCATTGGTGGCATCGCGGCGACGGGTGTGCGCCCTGGGCGCGGTCCGGGCATCGGTCGCGGCCGGACACACGACGTAAGATTCCCGACACGCCGCTGTAGCTCAGCTGGTAGAGCAGCGCTTTTGTAAAGCGCGGGTCGCAGGTTCAAGTCCTGTCAGCGGCTTTTCCGGGCCTGCGTGGGAAGTGGCGGAAGCGGCCACTTGATCTGGATTCAGACGCCGCCCGGCACGATGAACGGGATTGCCGAATCGGGGCAGAGGTCCTAACCTTGCTCCCTGCGTCCGCGTGACCGTGCCGAAGGGCATGGAAACGGGGGCGTGGAACATGAACCGGGCGAGTGCCGGAGTGGCCAATCGGGGCAGACTGTAAATCTGCTGGCTAACGCCTTCGGGGGTTCGAATCCCTCCTCGCCCACTTGACGATCCCGCGGGAAGCCGCGGGATCTGTCGTTTTGCGGGGAGCTTCGCCGGCGCGAACGTGTCGCGGGTGTTGACTCTCGCAAGCGAGCGGCTAGTCTTTTCCCGCGTGATGCTCTCCTCGACCAAAGCGACCAAACTCAAAGCCAAAGACGCCCTCGGCGTCCGGGCTGTGATGGTGGCTTTGATCGGTGCGAGCGTGTAACGCGTCTCACCAGCATCAAGGACCTCTTCAACCCCCGGACTCGTGCCGGGGGTTGTTCGTTTTGTCGTGCCCTTGCTTTCCTGCCGGTCGTGTGTGCCTCTCGCCGCTCAGTGTCTCTCAACCCCTCGAACGTCATGAACCACAAAGACGCCTCGCCACTCGCCGTTCCGCCTGTTCAACGCTCCGCGATGAGAAGCCGCCGCGGCACGTCCGCCCTGTGTTGTTCGAACCCACGCTGCCGGAGCCACGCATGACCACCGCTGTCCGTGATGTGATCGCTGATGTGCTTCCCGCGTTGGCCGAGCCGCGGGAACGGGCCCCTGGCTACGACGGGCCCAGCCTGGTCCGCGACGGCGAGATCCTCGCGCGGGGCGTGCCGATCGGCGAGCTGGTGGGCTCGCTCAGCTTCGTCGAGATGCTGTTCTTTCAGCTCCAGTCCCGGCGGCCGACGGAGCTGGAACGGCGGATGATGGACGCGTATCTCGTTTCCCTCTGCGAGCACGGCGTGACGTCGCCTTCGACGCACGGGCCGCGGGTGACGGCGAGCGTGCGGGCGCCGTTTGCCGCGACCGCCATCAGCTTCATCGCGACGGCGATGGGGCCGTATCACTTCGGGGCGCTGCCGTTGGCGATGCAGGAGCTGCTCGACCTGGATTCCAGCGGCGAGACGGTGCCGGCGTTCCTGGACCGGCGGGCGGCCGAGGGGCATCGCATCTGGGGATATGGCCATCGATTCCACAAGAGCACGGGAGAGCCGGACCCCAGCCGCAGCCTGCAGGAAGACGCCGACCCAAGGGTGCGACGGCTGATCCGGCTCGCGGATGAGATCGGCTGGCCGGGGCGGCACACGGCGCGCGTCCGCGAGATCGGACGCCTGCTGCACACTCGCAAGCGGATCCCGATCAACATCGACGGCCTGGCAGCGGGGCTGCTGCTCGACATGGGCTTCACGCCCGAGTCGGCCCTGCTGTTTGTGATGATCGGGCGCTTGCCGAACATCGCGCGGCTGCACGCCGAGGAACAGGGCGAGACCCCGAACCGGTTCACGGCTCTGGCGACGCGAGAGGACCCGGGCTTTGACCGAACGGTCGACCGCGACCTGCCGGCGGAGGTGACGCCATGATCGCAACGAACGCGCCAACCGTGGTCCACCGCGATACAGACTCGGTGGAGCAGATCGCGGAGCTGTTCCCGTCGCTGCGTCACATCGCAAACGACGACCTGAGACGGCGGGTCGCGGCCTGCTGGCGAGAGGCGATGGCGACCGGCAACGAGTCGAAGGGCTGGAGCGCCGAGCAGCTGCGTCGCCTGCCGTTCACGCTGAAGGCCGGAGAGAACGGGATGCTGTTCGTGGAGCACCTGAACAGCTGCGCGGCACAATGTCGGGCGATCGCTCGGGTGCTGCAAGAGACATTCGGGGCACGGGTGCCGGTGAATCTCGATGTGCTGATCGCCGGCGCGCTGCTGGCGGACATCGGCAAGCTGTACGAGCTGCGGGTCGATGACCGCGGACAGGCGTCGCAGTCAGACTCCGGCAGGCTGGTGCGGCATCCGTTCTCGGGGGTCGCGGTGGCGGCCCGCCACGGCATCCCCGACGAGGTCCTGCACATCATCGCGGCCCACAGCTTTGAGGGAGACAAGATCGAGCGCTCGATCGAGTGCATCATCTTCCACCACGCCGATTTCGTGGACTTTGACATCGCGGGGTTCCTAGGCCGCCGCGCAACGGAGCGCCGCTCATGAACGGACGCACGGCCATCGAGAAGATCGCGGCACGCCACGCCGTGGGCTGGACCGCGGAACAACCGCCGCGGGCGGGCGACTTCGTCACGCTGCGCCCCAGGCACGTGATGACCCACGACAACACCAGCGCGGTGATCCCGAAGTTCCGCTCCATCGCGGGTGCCGACGCGTCCGTGCTCGATCCGACGCAGCCCGTCTTCGCGATCGACCACGACATCCAGAACCACAGCGCCGAGAACCTCGGGAAGTACGCGAAGATCCGAGCGTTCGCGGAGCGCCAGGGCATCCGCTTCTTCCCGCCCGGCCGCGGCATCGCCCATCAGGTGATGATCGAAGAAGGCTTCGTCACGCCCGGCTCGCTCGTCGTCGGGTCGGACTCCCACTCCAACATGTACGGCGGAGTCGCCGCCCTGGGCACGCCCGTCGTCCGCACCGACGCCGCCTCGCTGTGGGCGACCGGCACCATGTGGTGGACCATCCCGCCGCAGGTCCGCGTGACGCTCAAGGGCTCGCTCCGCCCCGGCGTGACCGGCAAGGACGTCATCCTCACGCTCTGCTCTCACTTCAGCAACGGCGAAGTGCTCAACACTGCGGTCGAATTCGCGGGCGATGGCATCGCGAGCCTCACCATCGACGATCGCCTCACCATCGCGAACATGACCACCGAGTGGGGCGCCCTCGTCGGCTTCTTCCCGTTCGACGCATCGCTCCGGCAGTGGCTTGACGCCCGCGCCGATCTGTTCTCGCACACCACCACACCAGCATTCACGCGATCCGACGTGTCCCGCTGGTGGAACGCGCATCACGAACTCGAAACCGATCCCGACGCGACGTTTGTTCGGGAGATCGAACTCGATCTCGACACGGTTTCCCCACACGTCTGCGGCCCCAACAGCATCACCCGCGGCGTGCCGGCCTCCCAGCTCGCCCGCCAAGAGATCCGCATCGACAAGGCGTATCTGATGAGCTGCGTCAACGGCCGTCTGCCCGATCTCGAGGCCGCAGCGGCCGTCTTCGCTGGCGGCCGCCGCGTCGCGCCGCATGTGAAGTTCTACCTCGCCGCCGCATCGAGCGACGTGCAGCGTGCCGCCGAACAGAACGGCACGTGGCAGCGCCTCATCGACGCCGGCGCGATCGTTCTGCCCTCGGGCTGCGGCGCCTGCATCGGCCTCGGCGCCGGCACGCTCGAAGCCGGCGAGGTCGGCATCAGCGCCACCAATCGCAACTTCGAAGGCCGCATGGGATCGACCGAAGCCGCGTGCTACCTGGCAAGCCCCCGCATCGTCGCGGAGTCCGCCGTCCGCGGCTTCATCGCGTCCAGCGGCGACGGTGCGATCGCGGTGCACGCCACGTGCACCGAACGAAGCACGACGGCCGCGGCACCCACTCCGCAGCAGATCATCAATGGCTTCCCGCGTCAGATCTCCGGCCGTTCGCTCGTCGTCACCGCCGACGACCTCAACACCGACGGCATCTACGGCAAGGACGTCACCTACCGCGACGACCTCTCCATCGAGCAGCAGGCCGAGCACGCGATGCGGAACTACGACCCGTCCTTCCGCTCGCTGGTGCGCAGCGGCGACGTGGTTGTCGCGGGCCGCAACTTCGGCTGCGGCTCCAGCCGCGAACAGGCCGCGACCGCGCTCCTCGGCTGTGGTATCCGCTTCATCGTCGCCGCGAGCGTGAGCCAGACGTACCAGCGCAACGCTTTCAACAACGGTCTGGTCGTGATCGAATGCCCCGAATTGGTCGACGCGCTGCGTGCCCCGCTCAGTGACTCATCTGCACGCACGGCGATCGGCCCGTCGCTCCGGATCGACTTTGTCACGTCCACCATCCAACTCGCCGACCGCATCTTCACGTTCGCTCCGCTGAACGAGACCGCACAGCGTCTCATCGTCGCGGGCGGGCTGGAGAGTCTCACACGTTTCATGCTCGCAGATCGAGCGCCGTCCAACGGCTCCCTTCGACCCACACTTGAAGCTCAAGTCGCATCGCGCAGCGATGCCCGCCCTCTCGCAGAAGGAGTCTCCGCTTGACCACTCGTCGCATCGCTCTGCTCCCCGGCGACGGCATCGGGGCCGAAGTCATCTCGGCTGCAATCCGCGTACTCGACGCCGCGGGATTCGAGGCCGAATACCTCCGCGGCGACGTCGGCTGGCACTACTGGTGTACCGAGGGCGACGCCCTGCCCGCCCGCACAGTCGAACTGCTCCGCCGCTGCGACGCGGCGCTCTTCGGCGCGATCACCAGCAAGCCCGGCGACGAAGCCGCGGCGGAGCTCGCCCCCGCGCTCCGCTCCCGCGGCCTCAAGTACTCCAGCCCGATCGTGCGGCTACGCCAGCTCTTCGATCTCCACACCGCCCTCCGCCCCTGCCGCGCGTACCCCGGCAACCCGCGGAACATCCGCGACGACATCGACATCGTCGTCTTTCGCGAGAACACCGAAGGCCTCTACGGCGGGATCGAGTGGCATCCGATGCCCGAGTCCGTCGCCCGCGCGATGGCCGACGAGACCCACGGCCATCCCGCCAAGATGCGCCGCTGGTTCGACGCTGGCCTCGACAACGTCGCGCTCTCAACCCGCTTCATCAGCCGCGCCGGCTGCGAACGCATCGTACGGGCCGCATTCCAGTACGCCGTCAAGAACGACCGCCGCCGCGTCACGCTGCTGGAGAAGCCCAACGTCCTCCGCGAGACCGGCGGCCTCTTCACCCGCGTCTTCCGCCAGATCGCGGCCGAGTTCCCCACGATCGAGGCCCGCGAGGCCAACGTCGACTCCGCCTGCATGCAGATGGTCACCGACCCGGTCCGCTTCCACGTTGTCGTCGCCGAGAACATGTTCGGCGACATCGTGAGCGATCTCGCCGCCGGTCTCGTCGGAGGCCTGGGCTTCGCGCCCTCGGCCAACATCGGCGATCGCTTCGCCGTGTTCGAACCCACGCACGGCTCGGCACCCGACATCGCCGGCCGCGGCATCGCCAACCCCATCGCCGCCATCCTCGCGGCACGCATGATGCTCGAATGGCTCGGCGAGCACGAGATCGCCGCCCGCGTCGAATCCGCCGTCGCGTCGCTCATCGCCGACGGCCTCGTGAACACGCCGGACGTCGCGGGCCCCGAAGCCCCCGGCACGACCGAGAGCATCACCCGCCAGCTGATCGAGCGACTCGCTCACCAACCCGCGTAGCCACGTTCCACCTTCGTCCACTCTCAGACGCGACCGTTCGAACAGACCTTTCGCCGCCAGCACTGCCTGAACCGAGACACCCATGGCCAGTTACCGCACCGACAACTTCATTTCCCTTGATCTGGCCCGCTGGGCCGCATCGCTCCGCTTCGAGGATCTCAGCCCCGCCGCGATCGAATCCGCCAAGCGCTTCTGGCTCGACTCTCTCGCCTGCGCCATCGGCGGCTCGCGCACCGAGGACGCTCACATCCTGCTCGAGCATCACCGCGAGATGTCTCCATCCGTCGAAGGCCCGTGCTCGGTCTTCCTGAGCGACTGGCGGACCAACCCCGTCGACGCCGCGTTCCTCAACAGCCACATGGTCCGCGCTATGGACTACAACGACATCTACTGGAAGGCCGATCCCTGCCATCCGTCGGACCTCATCTGCGGCCCGCTCGCCCTATGTGAACTGCACGATCGTTCCGGGCGCGATCTCATCCTCGCCACCGCGATCGTCTACGAACTGCAGTGCCGCTTCGCCGAGATCGGCCGCCCCGGCATTCGCGAGTACGGCTGGCACCACGCGACGCTCTCGGGCTTCGCCGCCGGTCTCGCGGCGGGCCGCGTGCTGGGCCTCACGCCCGAGCAGCTCGTGCACGCGATCGGCATCTGCGCCTCCCGCACCGGCACCCTCGGCGCCGTCACCGCCGGCAATCTCACGATGATGAAGAACACCGTCGATCCCTGGGCCGCCCGCATGGGAGTCGAATCCGCCCTGCTCGCCGCCCGCGGCTACACCGGTCCGGCCCACATCATCGACGGCAAGGAGGGGCTGTTCCACGTCTTCGGGCACGCCGTGTCACGCGGCTCGCCGTGTACGTTCGACGCCGAGGGCCTGACCCGCGATCTGCCCCGCGGCTCAAGTGACGCATGGCGTATCGAGCGCTGCTCGATGAAGTCGTTCCCCGTCGAGGCCCTCATGCACTCGCCGCTCTCCGCGATCCGGCAGATCCGTGCCGCGCACAACTTCGCCACCGCCGACATCCACGAGGTCCGCGTCGAGGTGATCGCTCGTGCGGCGGACATTCTCGGCGACCCGGCCAAGTACCGCCCCACTACTCGCGAGACCGCGGACCACTCCCTGCCCTATTCCATCGCCGCCCTGCTCGCCGACGGCGTGCTCGGGCCAGCCCAGTTCGACGAAGCACGCGTGCGCGACCCGCGCCTCGTCCCGCTCATGGACAGCGTCAAGGTGGTCCCCAACGAGGCCTTCGAGGCCCGTTTCCCCGCGTCGCAACCCAGCCGCGTGACCATCACGCTGCGCGACGGCTCGCAGCACGCCGCGGAAGTGGAGTATCCCAAGGGCGATCCGCGCAACCCGCTGACGTGGGACGAGATCGACACCAAGCTCCGCTCGCTCGCCCTCGGCGTGATCGACGACGACACCGTCGATCGCGTGCGCGATCGGGTGCATCGCCTCGATGCGATCTCCACGCGACAGCTCTGCGAGGCACTGGCCGTGGGCCTTGTCGAGTCGCGTTGACGCGCGGTCGATCGCTACGCGCCAAGGCATCCACAGCGAAACCCGAAGCAGTTCGAGCCCCATCGCGTCGACCTTCGCCACTGTCCCCCAGACGCCGAGGCTGACGAGTCCGCGAGGAAGCCTCGGATCGGTCTGCGCCGCCACCTATCCCTTGGAGTGACCCAAGTCACGTGTTCCAGACGATCCGAGGCTTCGTCGAAGACTCCTCAGCCTCGGCGTCTCAGCACCGGTGCCTCGAACCCGCAAATGCGGACGACCATGCGCGATGAGAGTGAGCGATCACTTCCCGCCGGCCTGGGCGTACAGCTCCGCGACCTTGCCCCAATTCACCACGTTCCACCACGCGGCCATGTAGTCCGGGCGACGGTTCTGGTACTTGAGGTAATACGCGTGCTCCCAGACATCGAGCCCGAGGATCGGCGTGCCCTCGCAGCCGGCGATGGCCTTGCCCATCAGCGGGTTGTCCTGGTTGGCGGTGCTGGCGATCTCGAGTTTGCCGGCGTTGACGATGAGCCAGGCCCAGCCGCTGCCGAAGCGACCCGCGCCCGCGGCCTGGAACTTCTCCTTGAACTGGGCAAAGCCGCCGAAGGTCGCGTTGATCGCCGCGCCCAGCGCGCCGCCCGGCTCGCCGCCGCCGCCCTTGCCGGCGGGCGCCATGAGCTGCCAGAACATCGAGTGGTTCACATGCCCGCCGACGTTGTTGCGGGCCGGGCCACGCTTGTCGTCGGGAAGCTCCGCGAGCGCCTTGATGATCGCGACCGGGTCGGCGTCGGCCCACTTGGTGCCGGCGAGCGCGTTGTTCGCGTTGGTGACGTACGCGTTGTGGTGCTTGCCGTGGTGGATCTCCATCGTCGCGGCATCGATGTGCGGCTCGAGTGCGGCCTTGTCGTAGGGGAGAGCGGGGAGGGTCATGGGCATGGGTTGACTCCTTGGAGGTTTCGCCTCGCGGGCGAAGGAATGAGCAAAGGTGTTCGCGCACGCTCGGAGCGCGCGTCGAGGCATTCTTGCGGCGACCGGAGCGCGGAGGCGGACGATACCGAGCGGATCCAAAACTCCAGAATATCGGATACCAAATATAACACAAACAAAGAAAGATGTGGATAACGTGTTGGGTCCATTGGCGAGGTCAGTGATTTCCGGTAGAATCGGAGTCCGTGCCGTGTCCGGGGTGCTGGAGGATCCAGCGTTGCGAGGAATCGTGAGGCGGTGCGAATAACAGCGGCGTGCCTTGGACGGCGGTGCGTACGTACATCTTGTGGCCCGGCGTGTTCGAAGCAAGAGCGTCAGGAAGTGCGGCCCGAGGGGTTCCGGTTTCGGAACTTTTCCGGGGTTGACGGCGTATACCGATCGAAGCGATCCGCTGCGTCGGTGTCCGCTCCGTGCGATGGCTGGCGCGTGGGATCGGTGGTGAAACATCGCCTGCTCGACCAACTGCCGCAACTGGTGGCGCTGGCCGAGCATCGGAAGATGGGGCGACCGGGATCGAAGACTGGACGGATTGGAACGTAGTTTGAAACGACCGACGGCATCGCAGGAACGAGTTCGCGGAACATCAGACGCACGCGACCACGCGGGCGAACAACAGACGGCACAACAACAGTCGGCACAAGGACGGCCCAGGGTTTTCGGGTCAGGAAGGGCACGATGAAGCAGGCAGGAAGCAAACGCACGGTCGGTCCGCTCGAGCAGATGCGTCGGCGCAATCGCGCCGCGGTGTCTGTGGCAGCGACCGCCGAGCCCCCGGCGGCGAAGCGCAAGCGTGCGGCGAAGGCGTCGATCGACGACGCCGTGCCCGCGGTGGTCAGCAAGACCGTGGTTCGCAAACGCCTCAGCGGCGAGGACGAGCGTCTGCTCGCCACCATCCTCTCCGCCGAGCAGGATTTCATCGACAGCCCCGCGTTCTACGAAGAGAACGCGCCCACCAAGATCTACGACGACGCTCCTGATATTCAGAAGCCCGACACCACGTGGTACCACCCGGTGATGGACGACCTGTCCAGCACCTCGCGCACCCGGACCGTGAAGAGCACCCAGCAGGTGATCCTCACCGGCGCCGAGGAGCGGGTGCTGTTCCACCAGTTCAACTACGCCCGCTACCGCGTGTGGAAGCTGCAGCAGGATGTCTGGGCCCGCCCCAGCCGCCTGCCTACGCCCGAGCAGGCCGACGACATTCTGCGCTGGCACCGCCGGGCCGAGCGGATCCGCGAGCAGATCGCGGAGACCAACCTGGCCCTGGTGCTGGCGATGGCCAAGCGCACCCGCATGAGCGAGGTGGACTTTGCCGATCTCGTCAGCGAGGGCAACATGGCCCTGCTCCGCGCCGTCGACAAGTTCGACGCGGGGCGTGGCTACAAGTTCAGCACCTACGCCTGCCGAGCGATCCTGAAGGCCTTCAGCCGCCAGGGCATGAAGCTCAGCAAGTACCGCCAGCGCTTCCCCACCGACTTTGACCCCAAGCTCGAGAAGTCCAACTTCCTCGAGACCAAGCGGTCGACGTTCGAGAAGGACGCAGCGGAGGAAGTCCGTCGCATCGTTCAGGAGAACCGCGCCGAGCTCACCGACGTCGAGCGCACCGTGATCGAGCACCGCTTCGGCCTCGAGCAAAAGAGCGACGAGGAGAAGCCCATGACGCTCGAGCAGGTGGGCCAGATCATCGGCGTCACCAAGGAGCGCGTGCGTCAGATCCAGAACAAGGCGATGGAGAAGATCAAGCGCCAGCTCGAGATCAACTTCCTGGGCATGAAGCCCACCGAGCTCCCGCCCCTGGACGGCGAGGGCAACCCCAGCGAGGGCGTCGTCCTTCCTCCCATCTCGTTCGCCGAGGCGGAGCTGAAGTACACGATCACGCAGGTCGCCCAGAACTGATTGAGACTCTTTTCACCAAACACAAAGGCCCTGCCGATCGCGGCAGGGCCTTTTCATTTCGAGTGTGAAGGGGGATGCAATCAGTTCCGCCGACGCCGAGCGGCCACCAGGCCCGCCAGACCCAGCACGCCCAGAGCGCTCGGAGCCGGGATCACCGAGTAAAGCGACGACTGCGGCACCACATCGAGATTCCCGGGGTCGGCGGCGTTCCAGGAGAACTTCAAACCGCTGGAGCCGGAGCCGTTGGCCCAATAGATGAGCTCGATCTGGTACAGGCCGGCCTCGGAGAACTCGGCGCTGGCGGGCGAGCCGCCAAAGCCGCGATCGCCGTCGAAGGACGTGACCGACTCGCCACCGATCTTGAGTTCCATGCCGTCGTCGGACTCGACATTGAAGCGGAGGGTGCCCGCCTTGGCGATGGCGATGTAGCCGGTGAGGCGGATCGAGAGCGAGCCGATCGTGGTGGTCCCGCTGATGCCATTCAAGCTGGCGGCGTCGGCGCCGAGCCAGTCTGAGATCGCGGTGCCGATGCCGTTGTTGAGGTAGTTGATGTTGGTCGCCTGGAACGTGGCGTTGGCGGCGGAGTTCATGATGTTCCGGGTGCCGGCGATGGACGAGACCGAAGAGGTCCAGATCTCGCCCTGCAGCCCGTTGCCGCCGAAGCCGGGGATGTCGCCGACGCGCGAGGCGGCGGGGATGATGGCCTGGGCCGAGGCGACGCTGGCGCACGCCGAGAGCAGGACGCTGACGAGCGAAACAGATCGGAGCATGTTGGAACTTCCTTCAAGGCCTCTACACCACGCAGCCGCACGGGGCACAAACCCGCGCCAGCACCGGCGCCGCAGGACGCCGCCCCCGATAACCCTCTCTGAAACATGACCCACAGGGGGCTTGGGTGCCAGCCCAGCCCGCAGTTCAACCTCGAAATGTGCAAGATTGCGCACCCCGCAAAGACCGAACAGAGTTCCGCGCCACCGCCACAAGGGACGCCGGAAAACGCGACCCCGCGCCCGCCATCGCCGCATCCAACCCGAGGCGTCCGCGTATGGACCTTGCCCGGCTCGGGAAGGAAACCATCTGTGAGTGCGCCGGATTCGCCCGCCAGGACGCGGGCAGAGAGGTACTGTTGAGCCCGTCATCTGGAACGTCTGAACCAACCGCCCCGGGGCGGGCGGCGTCCGCGACCAACGCGGCCGCCGATCCCAGGGCCGAATCTCGATCCGACCCTCGTCGTGGGAGACCCGAAGGAATGTCACTTTCTTCCGACACGCAGACCGAAGCAGCACCCGTGGGGCACGTCGTTTCGATGCCCGATCAGAAGCACGATCCGCACGCGACCCGCTTCGGCAAGTTCCTCCAGGCCGCCATCAAGCTCGAGGCCTCGGACCTCATCATGAAGTCCGACCAGGTGCCCAAGCTCCGCATCCGCGGCGGCCTCAAGGGCCTCGACTGCGAGCCCTGCACCCGCGAGGAATTCTGGGAGATCGCCAAGCACATCCTCGACGAAGAGCAGATGGCCGACCTGCACAAGTTCGGCTCGGTCGACTTCGCGTACGACTACGACGCCAAGAACCGCTTCCGAATCAACTTGTTCATGGCCCGCGGCAAGCTCTCCGTCGCCGCCCGTCTGATCACCAGCAAGATCCGCAAGTTCGAGGACCTCTACCTCCCGCCCATCATGGCCGAGGTCGCGATGCAGCCCCAGGGCATCGTGCTGCTCTGCGGCGTCACCGGCTCGGGCAAGTCCACGACGATCGCCTCCATGCTCGACTACGTGAACGAGCGCAAGAGCGTCCACATCGTCACCATCGAAGACCCGATCGAGTACATCTTCGAGGACAAGAAGGCGACCATCAACCAGCGCGAGATCGGGCTGGACTGCCTGGACTTCAAGATCGCGCTCCGCGCTCTCGTCCGCGAGAACCCGGACATCGTGCTGGTCGGCGAGATGCGCGACCAGGAGACCTTCGAGGCCGCCCTGCACGCCGCGGAGACCGGACACCTGGTCTTCGGCACCATCCACGCCTCGAGCACCACGCAGGCCTTCAGCCGCATCTACGGACTCTTCGAACAGGAAGAAGTGCCCGCCGTCCGCAAGATCCTCGCGTACCAGATGCGTTCGTTCGTCTACCAGAAGCTGCTGCCCACGCTGCACCCCGACATCCCGCGCATCCCGGCGCTGGAAATCCTCGTGAACAACGGCGTCGTGCGCAAGTTCGTGCTCGAAGGCCGCGAAGGTGAACTCCGCGAGTACCTCAAGAGCGTCGAGGCCGAGCAGACCGGCATGGTGGACTTCAACCGCTCACTGGTGCGTCTGGTCGAGCAGGAGTACATCCACCTCCGCGTCGCGCAGGAGAACAGCCCGAACGTCGACGAGCTGAACATGATGCTGAAGAAGCTCAAGTAAGGTCTGCCCACGCAACGCCGACACCGGACCAACCTTCGGACTCCGCAGAACCGACCGCCCAGCGCGGTCGGTTTTTTCTTCTCGCGACGCGCCGAACACGACGCCGACCCGCTCCGTTTTCCCGGTTTTCCGCGGCCCCACTGCTCCCCGCCTCGCCGCGGTGTGTTATCCTTCTCTTCCCTGAATCTGTCCTCACTCGGAGACCCGCATGGGCCTTGATCTACTTGCTTCGCAGACACCTTCCCCGCTCATTCTGGGCGAGGCGCTCACGCTGGTGAGCTGGTGGAAACCGCTGCTGTTTGTGCCGCCGTTTGTCGCCTGGGCGTGGATCATCTCCGCGGTGTTGGACAAGCACGCGGCGAAGTTCTATCTGGAGCGGGAGCGGTGGAACTTCATCCACTGCGGCGCGGGCCTGGCGGCGCTCGCGGCGATCGTCTTCATGCCCCCCGTCGGCGAGGGCGGCTCGCTGTCCTGGGTGGTCAGCCTCGTCGCGGTGCCGCTGATCCTGTTCGCGAGCGTGGGCGCGTACGTCGCCTCGGCGAACAAGGACGAGCGCGTGCCCGCGAGCGGTCGGGTGAGCCTGGACTTCATCAAGTCGGCGATCGGGACGTCGGACAAGCCGGGAAAGAAGAAGGCGGTGAAGGGCAAACTGGGCACGCCCGTGCTCACGCTCCGTCGGCCCGACAAGAGCGCGGTCGAGGTGCCGGAAGCCGATTCGCCGGAGTTCGAGCTGCGTCTCGCGGCCGAGACCATGGCGATCAAGGGCTTCGACAACCGCTCCAGCCGTATTGACCTGATCCAGTCCGCCAAGGACGCGTACCAGACCGTGTTCCATATCGATGGCATGAAGGTGCCGGGCGAGACGATGCCGGCGGCGGCGGGCGTGAGGCTCATCGACTTCTGGAAGGCCGCGGCCAAGCTGGACGTCAACGACCGACGCAAGAAGCAGTCCGGTGACGTGACCGTCGAGCGCGGCTCGGTGAAGAACAAGTTCCACGTCGACACGGTCGGCGGGCCGTCGGGTCAGAAGCTGACGATCACCATCGACCCGGAGCAGCAGGTTCGCAAGAACGCCGATCAGATCGGCTGGACCGCCGAGCAGGGCGACCTGATCAAGTCCTGGACCAACACCCGAGGCGGGGTCATCCTTCTCGCGGGCGGACCCGAGGGCGGCCGCACGACGACGCTGTACACGACGATGAAGATCCACGACGCCTACACCAACAACGTGCAGACGGTCGAGGCCGAGATCGAGGACGCGATCGAAGGCGTGCGTCAGAACCGCTGGGACGCCCAGGCCGAGGGACCCGACTTCGCGACGCTGGTGCGTTCGATTCTCCGTCGCGATCCGGACATCGTCGCGGTCGCGGACGTGCCCGACGCGCAGACGGCCAAGGAAGTGCTCAAGGCCGACCAGGACAAGTGCCGCGTGTGGGTCTCGCTCCAGGCCGACGGCGCCGTGGGCGCGATCCAGCAGTGGGTCAAGCTCGTCGGCGACGCCGACGCGGCGGCCGGCTCGGTCCGCGGCGTGGTCGCTCAGAAGCTGCTCCGCAAGCTGTGCATCAACTGCAAGCAGGCCTACCAGCCCGCGCCCGACGTCTTGAAGAAGCTCGGCCTCCCCGCCGAAAAGGTGAAGCAGCTCTTCAAGAAGGGCGGCGAGGTGCTCGTCAAGAACAAGCCCGAGACCTGCCCCGTCTGCCAGGGCACCGGCTACCAGCAGCGTGACGCCGCGTTCGAAGTCTTCGAGGTTTCCGACGGCGCCCGCGAGATGATCAAGGCCCAGAACTGGTCGGGTCTGAAGGCCGAGCTGCGCAAGGGCGGTCTCCCGAGCATCCAGCAGGCCGCGCTGCGAAAGGCCGTCGAAGGCGTGACCAGCGTGGAAGAAGTGCTCCGCATCACCGCGGAGCCGCAGGCCGCCAAGCCCGCCGCCGCACCGGCGAAGCCCGCGGCCAAGCCGGCGGCCCAGTGACCGAGTCGACCCTTCCCTGAATCCACGAACGCGGGCTCGACCCGCTCGATCGAACACGAACGAGGACCTGCATCATGATCATGAGCATTCTAGCGATCGGCATCATGGCTGGCATCGCGTATTCCTGGGGATCCCGCGGCGGGTTCTCGTCGATGCTGAACTGCTTCTGCGTGCTGCTCGCCGGTGCGATCGGCTACGGGCTGTGGGAGCACGTCGCCGGCTGGCTCATCCAGTCCGCCGGCCCGCGCGGCTTCAGCTCGTTCTTCGCGGATATCGCCTGGGGCGCCGGGCTGGCGATTCCCTTCGCCCTCTCGCTCGCGGTGCTGCGTGGCATCGTCGACGGCGCGGTTCGCAAGAACCTGAAGTTCAGCCCCGCCGGCGACTGGATCGTCGGTTGCACCTTCGGCGCCGTCTCCGGCCTCGTCATCTCGGGCGTCAGCGTGCAGACCATCAGCGGCCTGCGGGTGGGCAACGAGGCCCTCGGGTACGCCGCGATCTCGAGCGACAACAGCGGCAACGTGCAGCGCGGAGCCGGGCTCATCCTGCCCACCGATCGAATCACCAACTGGCTTTACTCGGGTCTCAGCCGCGGCACGTTCGCGAGCTCCACGCCGATGGCGGTCTGGAACCCCGACCCCGCGGCCCAGCTCGCCAGCACGCGCTTCTCCTTCGGCGAGGGCAAGGGACGCAACTCGATCAAGAACGCCGACTTCGAGGTGATCGGGCGCTACGTGCTCGACCCGGCGAAGATGACCCCCGCGCCGCCGCCGCCCAAGCCGGCCAATCTGCCGCAGGGCGCACCGACCCCGCCGGCCGTCGACCTCAACGATCTGCGCGCCGACATGCTCGATCCCGGCCCGCAGAGCGTGAAGATGTTCGACGGCGAGGCCCCGACCAAGGAAGCCAAGCTCCACGGCGTGCTGGTGAAGTTCCGCGCGGGCGCCAAGGAGCGCGGCAGCGGCCAGTTCATCATCAGCAACGGACAGATCTACATCATCGCCGAGGATGACTCGGGCCGCCACGAGATCTTCTTCCCCTCCGCGGCGATCTGCAAGGCCGAGGCGGGAAAGGTCGCGATCGCACGCTTCCGTTTCGACTCCAAGGACACGCACCTGGCCTCGCTGGGCGGCGACTCGGAGAGCAACTGGGCGTTCGAGTTCTTCATCCCGCCCCAGTTTGAGCCCAAGGCGGTGGTGGTCAAGGGCACCCGGGTGCGCCTCGACGAGGACGAGAAGTTCCAGCCCGTCGCGTTCGAGAACCGCGTGCGCCGAGACGCTCTGATCACCGCCGGACAGCTCACCAGCGGCAAGGCCGGCGGCCAGATCGACGAGACCCGCGCGATCCGCCTCACCGCCTCGGGCAACGAGCCGATCCCGGGCGTCAACATCACCAACGCCCTGGGCGTGACGCTCCAGGACGGCACGCTCGGCTCGGGCATGACCGTGGTCAACAACCGCATCTCCAACGGCGAGCTGACGATCGACCCCAAGGACACGCAGGGCCGTGGCCTCGACCAATCGCTCCGCGTCGACAAGTTCGCGCACCCCGAGCAGGTCGGTCTGCTGCGTCTGGATGTCGGCGCGGCTCAGGGAGAAAACAGCCTGCTCGGCGGCGTGGTTCGCGACGCCGAGTCCGACCCCAAGGTCCCGGCGACGCCCTTCGTCATCGACTCCAACGGCGTCAAGTACGACGCGATCGGCTACATCTACCAGGACTCGAGCAAGTTCAACATCAAGTACTCGATCGGCGAACCCGTGCGCTCGACCAACGACATCCCGCGTCTGTCGCGCAGCCGCCCGGACCAGCGCATGCAGCTGATCTTCGCCCCCACCGTGGGAGTCGAGATCGTGGGCTGGGGCGTGGGCAACAAGCTGGTCGCCAAGTACGTCCCGGGCCTCACCATCAACACGCAGCGCTGATCGTTCCGCCACGCGTGGCGGTCGCGCCACAGGCTTGTGTCGACAGCTTGAACCAACGAAAAGGCCCGGCGATCGCTCGCCGGGCCTTTGTGTTGGTGAAGATCTCGGCCAGAGGACTGGCCAAACGGAAGGACCAGTCGAGCTGGCGAGGCTTACTTGGCCTTCGCCTTCTTCTCGCCCTTCGCCTCGGACTTGCCCTCGCTCTTCTTGTCGGCCTTCTTCTCGGCCTTGGGCTCGGGAGCGTCGGCGGCCTTCTCAGCGGCCTTCTCGCCACCCTTGTCGCCACCCTTGTCACCACGATCACCGCGGTCGCCCTTGCCCTTGCGGTCGGCCTTGGGCTCGGGCTTCTTGATGGTGCCGAAGGTGCCCTTGCCTTCCGACTCGGTGGCGATGGGCGACAGGCTCGAGCTGCTGCTGGAAGCCGCGGAGACCGCGCCCTCCTCGCTGGTGTCGCCGGCCTTCTTGATGTCGAGCGGACGGTCGGCCTCGACGTGGAGCTTGATGGTCGCGTCCAGGTCGCTGTCGAGCTTGATGTGCACGTCGTAGTGGTCGACGCGCTTGATCGCCTGCATGATGCGGACGTCGCGGGGCTTGACGGCGTGGCCGAGCTTGTTCAGCTCCGCCGCGATCTCCTGCTGGGTGATCGCGCCGTAGAGAATCCCCTGGTCGTTGCAGGGCTTGACCAGCTTGATCTCGACGCCCTGGAGCTTCCCGATCAGCTCCTCGCGGGCCTTGCGCTGGGCGGCAACGAGCTTCTCGGCCTCGATGCGCTTGGCGGCCAGAGCCTTGATCTTCTCCTCGCTGGGCTGCGTGGCCAGGTTGCGGGGGAGCAGATAGTTGCGGGCGTACCCGATACGCACGTTCACCACGTCGCCCACGATTCCGAGGGCTTCCACGTTGTCGGTCAGAAGCAGCTTGACGTTGGTCGGCATGCCGCTGTCCTTTCTCCCGGCGCCAGCCGGGGGTCAGTTAGGAGCCGCCGGGCACAAGCCCGAAGCGACCCCAACATCCGAGCGGCCATCCCTGAAGGGGGCCCGCTCATGCGAGTTGTTACCCGGGCGAATCCGCCGCGGGCCAAGATGATAGGCGCAAGCCCTCAGCGTCACCGCTTCCTGCCAATGCGACCCTCTTTCCGCCAGTGGGACCCGCGAACCGCCAGTGGGACCCGCGAACCGCCAGTGGGACCGGCCTCCGGCCGGTCAACGAATCTCCCGCACATCTGCATCACCCCCCACCATCGCAACCCACCGCCGCATGCATCGTCCAGCGAACCAACGCAAAAGGGGATCAGCCGCAGGCCGATCCCCTTGATGGTTCGATCACCGATGCATTCCAACTAACCCCACCGTTGATTAGAACGGAATGTCGTCCTCCGCGATCGGAGCCGCCGACGTGCTCGCCGGACGGGTGTTGCCGCGGGTCTGGACCGCGGGCCGATCTTCGTAATCGCCGCCCGAGTCGCCACCACCGCCGCCTCCCCCACCGCCGCCGCCCTTGCTGTCGACGAAGTGGAAGCTGTCCACGACCACCTTCAGCTTCGACTGCTTCTTGCCCGTGTCCTTGTCGTCCCACTGGTCGAGCTTCAGGCGGCCCTCGACCAGCACCGGGCGGCCCTTGGTCAGGTACTTGGCCATGATCTCGGCGGTCTTGCCCCACGCCTCGCAGTCGACGAACGTGACTTCCTCACGCTTCTCGCCGCTCTGCGTGGTGTAGTTCCGGTTGAGCGCCAGCCCGATGCGAGCCACCTGCTGACCACCGCCACCCACCGCCCGCAGCTCGATGTCGCGGGTCAGGTTGCCCATCAGGATCACTTTGTTCAGAGAGCTGGCCATACGTATCTCCTTCTCAGATCACACCTTCAAAGTCCACATCGCACTCGCGTTCGTTCCGGCAAACAAAGCACGGCCCGGGCGTGTGCCCGGGCCGCACGGCGTTCGGAGTGTATTAGGAAACCAACTCGGCTGCAAGCCTGTGGCGTCACAACCCGGAAAAACCGGGCCAGGACACCTCCAGCACCAACACGCCAACCACCAACACCCCCACTCAGGCGTTGTCGGCGGCGGCGACCGGCTCGCTGGCGGCCGGGGCGGCGGCCTCGGCGGGCTTCTCGGCCCGGAGCTTGGCCTCAACCTCGAGCTCGCGACGCCCGTCGGCGGCCTGCATCTGCTCCAGGGTCATGTGGTCGGCACGGATGATCATGTGCCGCAGGACCTTCTCGGAGAGGTTCAGGTCGCGCTCGAAGCCCTGCATCGACTCGTTGGGAGCCTTGATGTAGGCCAGGATGTACGTGCCGCGCTTGTTGCCCTTCACCTCGTAGGCGAGACGACGGTCGTCCCACTTGCGCATGCCGATCACCTCGGCCTGGGCACGGGCGAAGATCTCGTTGAGGTGGGCCACGCACCCGCCGAGGTCGGCGGCGGCGGACTGACCGAACAGGAACATCACTTCGTAGTTGTAAAAGCGCTTACCGGGCATGATTCACTCCACTTTCTGATTGGCTTGCGAGACCGAGGTCTCTGGTTTGGTTTCGGACTTGGTTTCTGGCTTGATTTCTGGTCTAGCTTCTGGCTTTGGTCTCGACGCCTGTCGCGCCTGATGCGCGGCGGCGGCGCCGTTGAACTGATTCATGGCCTTGGTGAGGCCGGAGGTCGCGAACACCTCCACCGCCTTGGCCGCCGTCTCGAGCGCGGGCTGCAGGTCCGCCCACTCATCCTCCCGGAACGCCGAGAGGACGTAGTCGGCCTGATCCCAATTGGCGGGCTTGCCGCCGTTGGGCTTCTCGCCGACCCCGATGCGCACCCGCGGATACACGCCGCTGCCCAGATTCGAATCGATGCTGGACAGCCCGTTGTGCCCGCCCGTCCCCCCGGCGTCGCGGATACGCACCGCGCCGACCGGGAGATAGAAGTCGTCCACGAGCACCAGGAGATCCGTCGAAGGCTGGAGCTTGAAGAAGCGGATCGCCTCTCCAACCGCCTGCCCCGACAGATTCATGTACGTGGTCGGCTTCATGAGCACGCAGCGCTCGGTCCCCTGCGGTCCCTTGAGCTCCGCATCGATCGTCACCGCCTTGAACCGCGCCTTGGGGATCGCGCCCTTGGCGTGCGTCTCGGCAAGCCGGTCGATCACCATGAACCCGGCGTTGTGCCGTGTCCTGGTGTATTCCGAGCCGGGGTTTCCGAGACCGACGATGAGTTTCATGGCAGAGACAAAGGGCATCAGGGATCGGGCATCGGGCATCAGGAAGACATCCGGCACACGGGTTTCCCCGATAGCCCGACGCCTGATGCCCAATGCCCTCGTCATCACTTCTTCGCCGCACCTCCCGCGGGCTTGGCGGCGGCCGCACCGGCGGCCGGCTTGGCGCCAGCAGCGGGCTTGGCACCGGCGGCGGGCTTCGCGCCGGCAGCGGGCTTGGCGCCGGCCGCGGCTTCGTCGCCCTCGGGCTTCTTGGCGGTGAGCACTTCGGGCTCGGCCGGGCCACCCTCGGCGGCGGTCGCTTCGCCGACGACGATCTCGGCCTGGATCACGATCTGAGCCAGGATCGAGTGCGGGTCGGTGACCATCTTCATGTTCGCCGACGGCAGCTTGAGCTGAGCCGCGGTGATCTGCTGGTCGACGTCGAGGTCGGCCACGTTCAGCTCGATGAACTCGGGCAGCTCGGTCACCACGCACTCGATGACCACTTCGTTGGTCGGGTGCATGAGAATCGCGCCCGCGGTCTTGAGGCCCTTGGCCTCGCCGATCAGGTGGATCGCGACGCGGGTGCGGATGCGCTCGGTCAGATCGACGCGAGCAAAGTCGGCATGGACGATGTTGGTGCCGAGGTAGTCAAACTGCAGGTCCTTGAGCAGAACGACCTGGCCCTCGTCCTTGTTCTTCGCGCCCGGGAAGTCGAGGCGGAAGATCTTCTCGCCCTTGTTGATGTGGCTGACGGCTTCCTTCATGTCCAGCGTGATCGCCACCGGGTCCTGCTTGTGGCCGTAGACGACGGCGGGCAGCAGGCCCTGCGAGCGGACGCGGTTGCAGAAGCGCGAGCCGGTGTGCTCGCGGGTCTTGGCCTGGAGGAGTGGAGTCTTCTGAAGCATGAGTCAGTTCCTTTCTATCTGGTCAATGAAACGCTTTGGTTGCTGTGGAAGTGGGCCGTTCGCTAACGCTTGGTTCCGGCGCCCTTGTTGAATAGAGCCGAGACCGACTGGTTGTTGTGGATGCGGCCGATGGCCTCACCCAGGAGCTTGCCCACGCAGAGCTCCACCAGCTTGTGCTTGATCGGGGCGACACGATCGCCCAGAGGAATGGTGTTGGTCACGACCACCTTGGTGATCGAGTCTTTCGCGAGGCGCTCGAGCGCCGGCCCAACGAGCACGCCGTGCGTCGCCGCGGCGATGACCTGCTTGGCCCCGCGCTCCATGACGAGCTTCGCCGCCTCGACCACGGTGCCCGCGGTCGAGATCATGTCGTCAAACATCAGCACCGTCTTGCCCTCGACGTTGCCGATGAGGTTGCCGGTCGTCACCGTCGAGCCGCTCAGGCGACGCTTGTTGATGATCGCCAGCTCGCCGCCCAGCATGTTCGCCATGCCCTCGGCGACCTTGACGTTACCCACGTCCGGGCTCACGAGGCACAGGTCCGACAGCTCCTTGCGGATGCTCTGGAAGTACTCCACGAACACCGGCGTCGCCGAGAGGTGGTCCACCGGCAGATCGAAGAAGCCCTGGATCTGCGCGGCGTGCAGGTCGATCGCCAGCACGCGATCCGCGCCCGCCGCGGTGATGATGTTCGCCACCAGCTTCGCGGTGATCGGCACACGCCCCTCGTCCTTGCGGTCCTGGCGGGCGTAGCCAAAGTACGGCATCACCACCGTCACGCGGTGCGCACTCGCCCGCTTCAGACAGTCAATGAACGTCAACAACTCCATGATGTTGTCGTTCACGGGCTGACAGGTGGACAGGATCACGAACACGTCGCGGCCGCGGACGTCTTCCTCGACCTTCACGATGATCTCGCCGTCGGGGAACTCGATCGTGCTTGAGTGGCCCAGACCGATCTTGAGGTGCGAGCAGACCCGCTCGGCGAGGTGCTTCGCGCTCCGCCCGGCGAAGATCCGCAGGTCGCCGTTGAGCGTGAGCTTGGTGCCCGCTTGCAGCGCGGACTGGCCGCTGGGCTGATTGCCCGTTGGGGCTCCAGCGTTCCCGGCAGATGAACCCCCAGATGAACCCGAACTGGAACTCGAGATCGTCGCGGTCATCGGTGGACTCCTGCCGGGACCTGCACCGCGGGGCGCGACCGATAGATCGCGTCCACCTTGGCCAGGTCTTCGAGGGTGTTGATCGACAGCACATCCTCCGGCGGCACGGCCTCGATCACCTCGACGGTCTTCTTCTCGTCGAGGAGGAGGCTCAGCGTGTCCGTCAGGTAGTACTCGCCGCTGACCGGGTTCTTCGTGACCTTCTTGAGCGACGAGAACAGGTCTCGCGTGTTGAAGCAGTAATAGGAAGGATTCACTTCCTTGATCGCGAGCTGCTCGGGCGTGCAGTTCTTCTGCTCGACGATCGCCTTGAACTTCCCGTCGGCCCCGCGGTAGATGCGGCCGTAGCCCGACGCGTCATCCAGCACCGCAGTCGCGAGCGTCGCGCTCGCCTTGTGATCCCGATGCCGCTTGAGAACCTTCTCGAGCGTCACCGGCCGGATCAGCGGCCCGTCGCCGCAGAGGACCAGCGTGTCGCCCGCAAAGCCCGTCTTCTCGAACGCCGGCGCACAGCACTGCACCGCGTGGCCGGTGCCGAGCTGCTGATCCTGCACCGCGTACTCGATGTTGTACGTGCCGTCGTACCCCTTGAGCGCCGCGCGAACATCTTCCTGCTTGTAGCCGACGATCACGACGATCCGCGAACACCCAACCGCCAGGCACGCATCCACCACCGCGCACACCATCGGTCGTCCACCGATCGGGTGCACCACCTTCGGCAGGTCGCTCTTCATGCGCGTGCCCTTGCCGGCGGCGAGGATGATGGCGGAAGGCGAGTTGGCGGCGTGCGTGTTTGACATCAGTGAGAGCGGGAAGGGGTGAGGACCGAGGGGTGAGAAAGAGTGCGGGATCGAGGTGCTCACACCTCACCCCTCACCCCTTCCCACTCAAGAGAAACTGGGCGACCAGGATTCGAACCTGGACAAACAGAACCAAAATCTGCTGTGCTACCGTTACACCATCGCCCAGTGAAAATCAGAACGGAAGAAGACGCCCGCGGGCGTTGATCCGCTAGATGGTGCGTGCCGGGAAGAACTCCCGTCGGCGGTCTGCCAAGACCAGCGTACCGAGTTGGCTACAAAGACTCCTTGCGTTCCCCGAGTCGCTTTAGATGCACGCGATCGGGTGGGTTCACCAACGGACAGACCATTCGCGGTCTCGTCCCTGGCGACACACTCGCAAGGAAAGAAAGCCGCGGCACAGGTGCTCGCCGCGTGGCCCGCCGGAAACCCGGTCAGACCAAGCACTTCGAGCTGGAGCCGGACGATCCATCAGCCGCGATGGGAACGCCCGAGCCACGCCTCAGCCTTGGCAAAGCCCCGAAAGGCCCCGCTGGCGTCCGTCGTGGACGGCTCCGAAGGGCGGAAGTATAGGGAACCACCCCGGACAGGTTCCAGTGCCCAAGCAGGTGCCTGGGTGCCTGGGTGCCTTGGTGCCTCGGTGCCTTGATGCCTTGATGCCTTGATGCCTTGATGCCTTGATGCCTTGATGCCTCGATGCCTCGATGCCTCCCTGCCTCCCGCCCGGAGGGCGCACGACCGTTGCCGGCAGATTCATCTGCCGGTGACCGCCCCCCCCCCCAATTCCAACCCACCCCGGAGGGGTGGACGAACCAAGCCATTGAAACTCGCCCGCCCCTCCGGGGCGGGACCAGAAAACGGGCGTCACGTTTCCGGCGGTTGAAACCGCCGGCAACAGTCGCTCGCCCTCCGGGCGAAAGGCACCCCCATCGACCGCTCAGTCGAATGCCTCAAGACCCGATCGAGCATTCGCTACCCCTCACCCACCCTCCCCGTCCTTCTTCCTCTTCCAGTACTCCGCCGACGGCAGCACTTCCTCCACCTCAAAGTCCACCAGATCACTCCACGCCGCCACCCACTGATCCAACAGCGCCCGCGTCGGCGACTCCATGATCTGAAAGCACCGCGACCCATCCAGCGGCAACCAACTCCCGTGATACGTCACACCCTCGGGCATCAGCCGCCCCTTGGTGCGGAACCGCTCCCCCATCGCGTCCTGCCGGCCGGGTTTGAAGCGCTCGATGACCATGAAGAGCATCGTCGAGCTACGCAGAGCAGTTCTTCGGGGTTCGCCCCGCTCAGTTCAATCTCCGATAGGATGATCCCATGGCGGGGTTGCTTATTGCTATGGGGCTGCTCGTGGTCGCGATTGGCATTGCGACAGGCGTGATGACTCGCCGAGCCGAGCTCGTGCCGGGCACCACGGTGTGCCGCGGATGCAAGTTTGATCTTGCGACCCATTTCTCCGATGCCCGTGTCCCACAGTCCTTCGCATGCCCCGAGTGCGGCCGCGCGGTGCAAGGTCTTGCCGACACAAGCAACCGCAGGGTGAAGAAACCGGTGCATCGCCTCTTCGTGTTCCTTGTGACCGTACTTGGACTCCTCGCTACCGGGTCCGGCGTCGCCATGAAGGCCCCCACGACGAATCTGAATCGATTCAAGCCTCTGTGGCTGCTTCACTTCGAGCTGTTTCAGGCCACGCCCAAGGTTCAGTCGGCGGCCGCGAAAGAGGTCGCTTCTCGTCTCTCCAGCGGGAGCGTGAGCAGGCAAGATTTCGATCCGATATTCAACACGATCGCGAAGTTGCAGACTGACTCAAGCGTGTTGTGGAACAAGTCGTGGGCAGAACTTGTGCTTGCAGCGGATAGCGCGGGCCTTGTTTCACCGCAGCAGCTTGCGACCGTCGCGAAGCAAGGTACCAAGAAATCCCTTGTCACCCGGAAGCGAGTGCGTGTAGGAACCGCCATTCCACTGAAGATCGTGCGTGAATCAGACCGTGCCATGAGCGGCTCAAGTTCGCTTTCGCTTGTTCAACGCGCTCGATTCGTTCAGTCCCAAATCCTCGGTGACACACCCAGGCTTCATGGAATCTCCTCCGAGAACACAGCTTGGGAAAGCGGCAAGGGCTGGACTAGCTTCCTCGGTCCAACCGCGCGGAAGGTCGGACCGATACGCGTCACCGTCATCGCGCAGCACGAGATAGCTGTGAGCGGGAGCAAGCAACCGTTGCTGGCTTGGGAGCAAACGCTGACCGCCGACATGATCTGTGTTGGGGCAGACGAGCCGATCATCGAGGAAGTCTGCGACGACTCGCTCGCTCCGAGAATTCAGTCATCGATCCGCATCAGTCGGTTGTCGCGTGCCGGAGCCGGTGGGCGATCCGCGATGTTCGATATCAACATCAGTTCGCTGCCAATCAACTTTGCAGCGGACATTCTCGTGCGATGCGCTGATGGATACGGCTCGCTCCCCGAGCGAAACATCGGCACGCTCGTCCTGGCCGCTGGCGCAGACGGTTCCTACGGCCAGTCGACCCAGATGCCTGCCGAGTTTCCGTGCATGACCGTCGATGTCGTGCTCCGTCCGTCGATGAAGGCGGCCGAGCAATCTCCTGACCTCGAGTCTGTCTGGATGGGGCCGGACATCGTCATTCGCAACGTGCCGGTCAGCGAAGACCATTGATGCGAACAGTTTCACCAAGCCTTGCTGCCCCACTCCCCCACTCCAAGAACACCGCCGCCCCACGTTCTCTGCGGGGCGGCGGGAGAGAGTTCCAGTTTTCCAGCGTTTCTGATCCCGGCTTACGCCGCTCGACGCTTCTTCATCGCCGCACGAGCCTCCGCGCGGGCCTGGATGGCACGCACCTGCTCCTGCTGCTCGCGCTCGCGGCGGAGCGACAGGAACTGCTCGGGATTGATCAGCAGCGACACCAACTCCAGCGGCGAGCCCGCGTGCATACGGGCACCGATCTCGTCGGCCAGGCCCTCCGCACGGTTGAAGACGCCGCCGCCGACCGCGATCTGGGTCTTCTGGCAGGCGTTGATTTCCTTGAGCTGATCGACCAGCGAACGCACGCCCGGCAGGTCGCTCGCCGCCGAGCAGAACATGACGAGATAGGTCGGCTGATTCTCCTGCACGTGCGCCAGCACCTCGTCGGCCGGGATGCCGCCGCCGCCGAAGGTCACCCGGAAGCCCGCGGCCTCCAGCATGTCCACCGCGATCTGGGCGCCGAGTTCTTCACCCTCCGCCGTGCCGCAGCATGCAAAGACGGTCTTGCCGTTGAACGCCTGCCGGGGCAGACGTGCGGCGGTCTGATCGACAAGCACGCGAAGCAGGCGAGTCGAGAAGTGATACCCGATGCGGGTGAGCTGATCGGCGCGGTGCATGCGATCGATGAGCTCGTGCGTAGGCCAGAAGAGATTGGTGAGCACGCGGGCCGGACCGGCGCCGCCGTCGACCGACTCCTCGACGATGCGGCGGGCCGCGGGGCGGTCGCCGTTCACCAGGGCTTCGAAGAGACGTTCGACAAGAATTTCCTGAGCCATTTCGGTTGATCTCCGCCAGTGAGATCTGCGGGGAGGGGGGTGGTCCGCAGATCTCAAGCCCGCCGCGGTCGGTCCCGACCAGCCGGCGGTTGATTTCGAAGACCCGCTGATCCTCGGCGGGCGGACAAGGCTCCTCGTCCGGTGCTTGGTGATCGGGAGCCCCCGCCGCGAAGCGTGAAGTTTGCACCCCTCGGCAAGAAACGGGCGCACAACAGGCTATGTCCGATAATAACAAACTCTGAATCTCTTCGAGGCCAATACTCGGTACTTGACAGGTACGTCCTATAATAACTTCCGCCGGTCCCCTTCCCATCCACCCCCTCAAATCGCGCCCGACAATCCGCCCATTTCTCCCAGTTTCACACGCCTGGGCGCAACAAAAGACCCGTCGCGGCGGCGTTCGCCCCTTGGGAAAAGGGCTCTTCGCCACCGCGACGGGGTACGGGGGTTCCAATCAGAAGCGAATCCGGCTCAGCGCTCGATCGGCACGCCGATCACGCTGCCGTACTCAGTCCACGAGCCGTCGTAGTTCCGCACGTGCGGCAGGCCCAACAGGTACTTCAGCACAAACCACGTGTGGCTGCTGCGCTCACCGATGCGGCAGTACGCAATCGTCGGCTTCTCAGGGTTCACCTTCGCCTCTTCTAGGTAGAGACGCTTCAACTCGATCGCCGACTTGAACGTGCCGTCGGCGTTCACCGCCTTGGCCCACGGCACGCTCGCAGCGCCCGGCACGTGCCCGGCCCGCTGCGCCGTCTCGGTCATGCCCGGCGGAGCGATCACCTTGCCGGTGAACTCGTCCGTGCTGCGGACATCCACAAGGTTGGCCTTGCGATACCCCGGCTCGCCGCGGGCGACCTCGATGACGTCGGTGAGCCGCGCACGCAGGCTCTCGTTCACGCCAACAACCCGGTAGCGGGTCGGCTGAATGTTCGGACGCTCGGGCGTCAGCGGCAGACTCTCGCCCGCGAGCCACTTGACGCGCCCGCCGTTGAGCAGACGAACGTCCTCGTGCCCGTAGTGCTTGAACAGCCAGAACGCGTACGCCGCGAACCAGTTGTTGTTGTCGCCGTAGAGCACGACCGTGTCGTGGTTGGCGATGCCCTTGCGGCTTAAGAGCTCGTCGAACTGATCACGCCCGATGATGTCGCGGCGGACCTGATCCTGCAGCTCCGTCTGCCAATTGAGCGCCACCGCCCGCGGGATGTGCCCCACGTCGTACGCCTTGGTATCCACATCAACCTCGACGAACTTCACGCTCGGGTTGGTGAGATTGGCCTTGGCCCAGGCGACATCAACGAGGACCTCGGGATGGGCGTAGGTGCCAATGGAAACACTGCCGATGGACGGTGCGGCCGCGGAGCCCTGAATCGTGCTGCTCGCGGGCGCGGATGAAATCGTGGACATGCGATGCTCCTTCGTGAATGAATCGTGATCTCGGAACGCGCCGGCGAGCGATCGCACGACGCGGGTTGGGTCTCGGACGCAGAAAAACTCGGCGGGACGCCGGGGAACGGAAAACCGGCGCCCCGCCGGTCACGGGATGAGGCCCTGACTCGAATCAGGGACCTCGAGGAGCCAGCTCAACATTTCTCCCCGTCGGCGCGGAAGCGCCAACATTTCAGCGGCCCGCGGCGCTCGTGGTAGTAGCGGACTGAGGGCCGACGCGCGGCTCGATTCTCCGACATGCGAACCTCCTGAAAACTCTCTTCAACCTCCGACATTCCCCCACTCCTCTCTCCCCCCAGACCCTCTCTCCCCTCTCGAACCTCTCTCCACTCCCCCCACTCCCTCTCTCCTTCTGGTGCCTGGCGATCGCCAGGTTCAATGCAGCTGTGATTCAGAACGTCAGTGACCCACTCGCTGACGCTCGGGGCTCGTTTCGATTCGGATCACTCGGCAAGCTCCGGAACATGCTTCGCAAAGCTCGACACGTACTTGAACGCGTTGTCGCAGAAGATCATGACGCCGACGCCCTTCTGGTTCGTGTCGCGCTCGAGGAAGCGGCGGGCGCCCTCATAGATGAGGCCGCTGCTGGGGCCGGCAAGCAGCCCCTCCGTGCGCGCCAGCTCGACCGCCCGCGTGTACGCGAGTTCAAACGGGATCTCGAGGATCTCATCGATCAGCGACTCGTCGAAGAGCTTGGTGACGTGCAGCTCGCTCTTGTTCCGCAGCCCCGGCACGTCGTGCCCCTCGCTCGGCTGCACCGCGATGATCTTGATCGCCGGGTTCTTGGCCTTGAGGAACCTCGAAAGCCCCGTCGCCGTGCCGCTGGTGCCCAGCGAGACAAACACGTGCGTCACCTTTCCATCCGTCTGACGCCAGATCTCCGGCCCGGTCGTGCGGATATGGGCTTGCACGTTGAGGTCATTCTCGTACTGATTCGGCATCACATACCGCTCGCCCTGGGCCTTCGCGTACGAGCGGGCGATGCCGATCGAGCCCTCGCCCATGCCGGGGCTCGGGCACATCTGGTCGTTGATCACATCCACATCCGCCCCAAGCAAGCGGAGCAGCACCCGCTTCTCCACCGGCACCTTCTGCGGCACCACCGCACGCATCGAGTAGCCGCGCACGCCCGCGAGCGCCGCAAGGCTCAGCCCCGTGTTGCCGCTGGTCGGCTCCACGATGCCGCGTCCGGACGTCTCCCTCTTCTCGCGCGACTCGGGATGCTGAAGCTGGCCGCGGGCTTCGAGATCCTGGATCATCTGCCACGCGGCCCGGTCCTTCACCGATCCGAACGGGTTCTGCCACTCCAGCTTCGCGTACAGCGTGAACGTCTCCCGCGCCGGGTTCAGCCGATTCACACGCACCAACGGCGAGGGGTTCTCCTCGCTCGGCAGCATCTCGATGATCGAGTCGTAGACGCGGGTGTTGTGGTTCATGGCGATACCCCCGACACGGGCGCGTGAGAGCGCCGCGTGCGTTGGACAGGAAAGAACACTCAGAAGCGGTTCGAGCAGCGGTTCGAAGGATTCGAACCACGCTCAGGCATCGGGACGCCTCAATCACATCGCGCGGTCACACACGCGTGGGTTGAGTCGTTTTCTTCTGTTGGCCGGGGACGCGGCAGGCTTGCGAGCACGGGCGAAAGGCCCTGTTTTCTCGCAGTTCTCAGCAGCCGCGACGGCCGCACGTACACAGCGCATCGGCCGCTCCTGCGGCGAGACGCGTCATGAGATTGGTGCAAACGTGCGGCATGAAGAAGACTCTTGGCGCGTTCTCAACCAAAGTCTAGATGCAAACCGCGAAAATTCGTTTCACCCCTCACAGAACCGTTCTGGGACCAGGGGAATCACCGATTGCGGGAGAAGTGCTTGTTCACATCCGCCATCATCTGCAGTGTCCGCTGCTGCTGAATGGGGTTGCTGTGCTTGGCCACGTTGCTGTTCAGGAAGGACATGATCCCCGAGGCCATGCGCGCGGATCGCTCCGGGCCCATGCGCTCGCGCACCTTCTCGCGCTGCTCGGTCTCTTTCTTGACGTCCGCCAGGATCTCCGCGTCCGTCCGATCGCCGCGGCCCGCGACCTGATCCGCGATCCGGGTCCACTCGATGACGGACTTCTCCAGGAACTTCTCGCGCTCCGTCCCGGTGAGGTTCGCGTACTCAAGCGCGCTGCGATCCACCATGTCGAGCATCAGGCGGCTCGCGTTCGCGGCGATCTGCTCGCGGGCCTTGCCGCTGATCCCCGCCGCGAACGACGCCAGCATCGCCGAGTCGCTGCTGCTCGCGTCACGCAGGCGATCCGCAAACTCGCGGATGAGCTTCAGCCGCTCTTCGATGGACAGGTTGTTGAAGTCATCGCGCAGGAACGTGAACTCCGCGACGTCGTCGATCGGATCAAGCGCGTAGTTGGGCTTGTGGTGGCGTTCCCAATAGAGGTAGCCGCTGACGCCAAGCGCCAGCATCGTCGCGGCGACCACGCCCGCCCCGAGTCGCTGCATGAACTTCGGCGAGCTCGTGTACGGCGTGACCGCATCCTGCAAACGCTGGCCGAGCGAGGGGCCCGCGGGGGTGACGACCGCCCCGGCACGTTCCTGATCCGACAGCAGCGGCTCGAATTGTCCCGGTCGGTTCGTCATGCGTGAGTCCACTGAGAGCTCGGCTCTTCCACCGTCATTGTTCGCTCGCACCTAGCTAAGAGACGCCCCATCCGGTGGCGTCGCCTACTTGGAGCGTTTAGGCTCACGAAAAAGCTCGCTGAACAACGACTGAATCTCCGGAAGTTCGGGCTTGGCGATCGACCAATCGACCCGCATTCCCCCGTCGAGGTACAACGCGTTTCGACGATCCAATCCGGGCGCGCGGCCTGTGTGAAGCTGGTTGTAATCCGAGACGATTGGCCATTTCCTCGTCTGATACATCTTGGTCAAGCTGAACTCGGGGCGGGCAAGATCGAGGGCAATGAACTCAGTGACGAGCATGATCGAGCCCGGCCAGTACTCGTAGCTGCTGCCGGTGGCGCGATAGCTCGGCTCGAAGTTGCTTGCGGCGTCATCGGACTTCACGTCCGACGGGCACTTCCAAGGGTCGGCCACGTCGTAGCGACCATCCGTGCCTTTCGTTGGAACCGGCGAGTCCAAAAACTCCCGCAGCTCATACGCCAGCAGCTTCCGGTCGGGCGTTTCCAACAGACCCACCGCGATCGGCAGCACGCCCTTGCTGCGGCTGTCCATGTACTGCTGCACCGCCTTGCCGACGCTGGATAGGTTCACCATGCACTTCACCCGCCGAGCGTTCTCGCGGGCTCCGCCGAGGGCGGGGATGATGATGCCGATCAACAGCGCGATGATCGCGATGACAACCAGCAGTTCAATGAGGGTGAAGGCGCGGCGCATGGAACTCCCTGCACGATAGCGTTCGCCGCCGGAGCGGGTTCGGATGATTGTTGGAGGAAGCCCGCTCGCTGTATCGCCGCGGCCTAGCCCACCACGCCCCGGTAACACACACAGATCCCCATCGTCAGAGCCTTCGCCGAAACATCACGGAATCCCGCGGCCGCCATCGCGTCCCGCATCTGCTGCCGCGTCATGAACGTCCCCACGCTCTTGGGCAGGTACTTGTACGCGCCGGAGGTGTCCCCGGCGATCAGGGTCGCGGTGCGGGGCATGATCCAGCCGCAGTAGAAGTCGTTGAACTGCTTCATCGGGAACCACTGCGGCTGATCGAACTCCAGCACGATCAGCCGCCCGCCCGGCCGCAGCACGCGCCGGAATTCGGCCAGCGCCTTGGCCGGCTGCGAAACGTTGCGAATCCCAAACGCGATCGACACGACATCGAACGATTGATCCGCGAAGGGCAGCGCCATCGCATCGCCCTCGATGTATGTCACCTTGGCGGCGTCCGCGGGGCTCAGGTTCTTGGGCTGCTTCTGCCGCGCGACATCGAGCATCGCGGCGGTGAAGTCGAGCCCGGTGACCTTCGCGGCACCCGTTCGGGCAAAGGCTTCTGTGAGGTCGCCGGTGCCGCAGGCGCAGTCGAGGACATGCTCACCCGGCTTCACACCCGCGACCCGCACCGCGTAGCGGCGCCAGGCTTGATCACGCCACAGCGAGTGCACCCGGTTGTTGAGGTCGTAACTGCCCGCAATCGCCGAGAACATGCCCCGGACCTTGGCGGCCTTCTGCTCGTGCTGGTGCGGGTTGCGAGCCAGGTCGGCGTCGCTCCAACTGGTCGTCGGCACGGCGGGCGAGGATGGGTGCGAGGCGGTCATAGGCATTGGTCGGAGCAACAGAAACACACGGCAGACCCGATCGTTTCGACGCCCACGATCGTAGGGATTCGGGTCTGGATGCCGATGCTAGACTGCGGCCGCGGGCCACCCCGAAGGGCCGATCCCGTCGCACCGGCCACCCCGAGGCGGCGACGACCGGGAAGGCATCCGGGCGCGCGGCATACGGGCATCAAGTGGGTCGCTCTTGCGGTTGGAGGATTTCATGAAGCTCTCAATGGGTCGGCTTTCGTGCGTCGTTCTGGCGTTCGCTTCGATGGGGCTGGGCGCGTGCAGCACCAACCCGACCACGGGTCGGTCGCAGCTCAACCTGCTCTCGCACGACGACGAGGTGAAGCTCGGGACCGAGGCCCGGCCGCAGATGATCAAGGAATACGGCGGCGAGGTGAAGAACGCCGACCTGCGCAACTACGTCATCGAGATCGGGAACAAGCTCGCCGCCCAGACCGAGGCCGACAACCCCAAGCTCCCGTGGGAGTTCGCGCTCCTCGACAGCGACGTGATCAACGCCTTCGCGATCCCGGGCGGCAAAGTGTTCGTCAGCCGCGGGCTGGCGGCGAAGATGACCAACGAAGCCCAGTTGGCGGGCGTGTTGGGCCACGAGATCGGGCACGTGACCGCTCGGCACATCAACGAGAAGATGACGCGATCCTCGATCGCGAACGCGGGGCTGGGGATTCTGGGCGTCGCGATCGGCAGCGGCGGCGACGCGGTCGCGGGACTCGCGGGCCAGGCGGTGCAGCTGTCGCTGCTCAGCTACGACCGCGGGCAGGAGAGCGAGGCCGACGAGCTGGGCATGCGGTACATGACCAAGGTCGGCTACAACCCCGTGGGGCAGATGCAGGTGATGCAGATCTTGAAGGCCGCATCGGGCGGCGGCAAGCAGCCGGAGTTCATGTCGACCCACCCGCTGCCCGAGACCCGCATCAAGCGGACCCAGCAGCTGCTGGACACCACGTACAAGTACACCCAGAACAACCCGGCCTACAAGACCGGCGAGGCGGAGTTCAAGGCCCGGTTCCTGAGCAAGCTCGCGGCGATCGAGCAGCAGGAGCGGATGGCGGAGGCGGGCATCGGAGCCGTGGTGCCGCCGGAGTTCAACCCGTTCCCGTACATGCCGGACCTGCGGATGGCGGCGCTGGCGTGCGCGCACGGGCATGAGTGAGCGGGGTTGGTTGTTCCATCGCTGAGGCGGAATGCGGGCCGGTTTCGTAGAGCCTCTCGCGTGAGCGAGAGGTCGGTTGTGCTTCGGAGTCTCGCCGACCTCTGGCTTGCGCCAGAGGCTCTATCGGATCGTGCTTCGGACGATTCGTTGACCGGCCGGAGGCCGGTCCCACTGGGGCGGTTAGCTGGCGCTGAGCTTGAGGCCCACGACTCCGACCAGCACGAGCGCGAGGGAGGCGAGGCGGAGGACGGAGGCGGACTCGTTGAGGAAGAGCATGCCGACGACGGCGATGATGGCCATGCCGCAGCCGGCCCAGATGGCGTAGGCGAGGCCGACTTCGAGCTTCTTGGTGGCGAGCGCGAGGAACGCGGCGGAGAGCAGGTACATGACGATGAACCCGGCGGTCCAGGGGAGTTTGGACAGGCCGTCGGACTTCTTCATCGCGATCGCCCAGCCGGCTTCGAAGACGATGGCGAGGATGAGGTGGAGCCAGTGCATGCGATAGCGTACGGGGCAATCGCGACGAGCCCCGAGCGTGAGCGAGTGGGTTGGTGGCGGGTTCGGTGGGTCGCGGGTTGGCGGGGCGGCTTGATCATGCAGTGCCAGGCTTCCTCGCGCCGCTTTGCGCGATGTGCTGCGTTTACGCCCGAGCTAGAGGGGGGGGGGGGGGGGGGAGCACGAGACGGTGCTGTGGCGGTTGCTCGGGGGCGAGTTCGTGGATGATGGTCGGAGGGTGGAAATGTGTGATGCGTTGCATCGGTTGCGGCGGCGTGTGCGGCGGAGATGTGGGCGAGGGCCGAGGATTCGGCGCGGGGGAGACCCGCTCGCTCACGCTCGGGGCTCGTTGAGGCGGGGATGTCGGATGTGGGATTGGGGATGTCGGATGTCGGATTTGGGATGTCGGATGGTGAGGCGGGGAGCGACGGCGCTGTGATATCAAGCTGGCGCGGGGGTTTTGTTGTGCGGGCGGCGGCTTTGGCTTGGACCGCGTGGGCGCTCAGGTGAGCGTCGGTCCCCTCACCTGCTTGGCCTTTGGCCAAGCGGTCCTCTCCCCCCACCTGCCGCGGGGCGGGGAGAGGAGGCGCGGGGGGATGTTGTTGATCTTCGGGTGTTTGCTGCGCGAGGTGTGCGGGGGTGGCCCCACGCTGGCGCGTGGGGTTCGTTTTGGAGGGCGGCGCGTGTGGGGTGGGGTTTGCGCTGGGGACGTAGCGGGCGATGCGGAGGAGGAGGTTGGCCGTCTTGCGGGCGCTTTCGCGGCTTTGCATTCGGGCGGCGAAGGCGTGGTGGGTGGCTACTGGGACGCGGTGGATGGATTCGTGGTCGAGCTTGGATTCGGTGAGGAGGTGGAGGAGCTTGTTGGCGATGGCCGCGAGGTTGTTGGCGACGACGAGGCGGGCGCGGGCGGCACAGGCGGATTCGAGGGCGAAGATCCGCTCTTTGATGTCGGGGCGTGCGAGCCAGAGGGTGAGGGACTCGAGGGTGGTGTCGTACTTGAGGGCGATGCCGCGGAGGGTTTCGTCCTGGGCGGCGAAGTCGTCGATGATGGCGGCGGCGGTTTGGTCGGAGGGGGAGAAGAGGGGAACAGGTGAAGAGGGGAAGAGGGGAGCGGGGGAATCGGGATCGGGCCAGCTCTTGGGTTCCTCGCTGGCCGCATCGTGGGACGTGGGGAGCGCGTGCGGTTGATTGGGCGATGCTGTGTTGTTCGGGACGCTTGGAACCCACCCCCCGGCCCCCTCCCTCTGGGAGGGGGAGATAGGGCGCCGTGATGCCGCGGGGCGCGGGGTGATGGTGAGCGGGGTGAAGGGGAGGGCCGACATGGTGGGTAGTTTCCCACGAGTCGGGTGGATGATTCAAGAGGGGAAGTGGGGAAGAGACGGAGAGACGAAGAGACGGAGTGGAAGGGGTTGTGCGGCCTGGGGTTGGGAGAGGGCCCTGAGGGGCTTCATTCCGCCTCGCGCGGTCGGTACACTGGCTTCGTCGGTGGTGAGGAGGCGATATGAAGCGCTATTCGTCGCTGGTTGGGATCGGGGTGATGGTGTTGGTGGGGTTGGGGATCTCTGCGGTTCGCCGAGGGTCTCAGCACTTTGACGAGTTCCCGTATCGGGGCGAGACGTACAAGCTGGCGCGGACGTACTCGAGCTGGGAGGAGTACGAGGGCGCGCCGATGTTGGCGCCCGAAGCGTTAGCCGCGGCTCAGAAGGCGGTCGAGTCGAAGCCGGTGACGCCTATCTACAAGTCGCGGTCGGATCTCGCCCAGGGAGTGGGCGACCTTTCGTTTCCGGGCTTCGGATCGGGGCAGTTCGGTGACCGCGCGGCAGCCGACGGTTCGATGCTCTCGGGACACTCGATTGAAGTGCCGCAGTCGGACCGCGAGCGTGTGGTGGTGTACCGCGGCGTGGGCGACACGTGGACGCTGATCGATGACTTTGTGAACGCCGCCGGCAAATCGATCCATCGGGTTGACGAAGCGGACGGCAAGCTCACGTACCGAGACTTCGGAGGCGCGGTCGTGGTCACGCGTGACCCGGGGGTGAAGTAGCGGTGGGCAGTTGGATGGACGATGGGGACTGAGCCGCACTGACCTTGCGGAGCCAAGGTCAGTGGCACGGGTTGGTGCCACCCCGCCGCTGCGTGTTCGGGCCACCTGCCTACTTATTCTCATCACGCATATCGCTTCACTCCGCAGCACGATCTCGCTCGTTCATCTTTTCGACGGCCGCCGTCACATCGAACCCGCACTCGGGACACCTCGCCGCCGGCGCGAGACCAGTTCGTGGAAAGCGACAATGTGGACACGTCGAACATGGAAGCCCATCGCGGCAGCGATGCCGTCGGTATCGAAACCAGGAACGCGCGGCTTGCAACGCACAAACAGCAGCGCCTACGACCGCAATTCCTGAAACTGCGGCATTCCAACGGAAAGCCTCCGATGCGGACACGACACGCCGCCCGTCTCGATAGCCAATCTCAGATGGCCTTCCATCAACATAGTTGCCGCATGCAGAGCGTCCAAATGAAACTGCTATACAAATAAGAACTGCACTTCCGACTGCCAATTCGATCGGTGCCCGATTGGCTTTTATTGCACGACATTTCGCATGACTGGTCCCCATTCACCGCTCTCCCACTAGATTGCCGCATAAAGCAGCGGGCAATTAAGATAACACACGGGATGGCCGGGTTACCCGCCGCGTCGCTATCGCACGCTCGATCCCTTTCGCAAGAGCAAAACGATGATACTCGGGACCAACGCGTAGCCAAGAAGTGGCGCGATGATGATCGATGCCAGAGCATAGGTCATGGCATACGCGAGACCATCTGTGCTGCCATGCACGCCGTGCAGAAGAGCGAAGTAAAGAACGCCGAAGAGCGCCACGAGGCACCACGCGGTCAACGCCGCGACGCGGACGGAGACCACGGAACGCTGCAGCAGGAGAATCGATAGCACGGCACCCGGGATAGGCAGAATGCAGACCAACCCGAAGATCAGCACACCGGGATCAAACCACGCCAGCACTCCCATCGCTACGAGCATGGAGAGGACGCATGCGGCGGTCGCAACGAGTCCTTTTTTCGCGTGTTCGCTCGCAATCCTCTTCAGGCGGTCGTCCTTGCTCGCTCCGCACTCCGGGCAGATCTCGGCGAAGGTCGAGTAGCCACAGCACACGCAGTTCTGTTGCTTCGCCGAGGTTCGATCACGTCGCAATCCCCAGTAAAGCGCGATCGAAACGCTCCAAGGCGCAAAGCCCCCAAACCACGCGAAGATCAGAAGATTCTCCATGGCTCAAGGATCGTTGGAACGATCTTCTCCCCGCGTTTATCGCTTCGCCGATCGAAACGTGTACACGAGCCACCAGAGCAACGCACCACACCCGACGGAGCTTGGCATCGCGAATACCACCACGAACATATCGCGAAAGGCCTTTTCCATGCCGTCGGGGTTGCGGTCACGGAACTCGTGTGAGATCCAGTAAAGCCCTGCCAGAAATGCGGCAGCTCCGGACGTCCCGACTGCTGAGATTGCTTGTCGGCGAGTCGCCCACACTCCTACGAAGCCGCCGGCAAAGACGATCGTCACAAGCGTGAACACTGACATGATGGCCAAATCGGCGACATTCCACCCCTTCGCAACGGCGACAGGAACGAACGCGAGAAAGGCGATGGCAGCGCCGCCAGCACCAATCTGCTTTCCTTCCCAGGCTCCAATGGACTGGCCTTCCGATCTCTTCTGCAAATCCTGATCATCCCCGGTCGCACGAGCCCGGCCTTTGCGAGATAGAGAATCCACTATGAGCAGCGCCATTCCCGCAATGCCGCTGAGCACCAGCAAGATTGCGAGACTCGGACTCAGCATAACTTGCGATTACACTCCTTCGTGCGAACGTCCGCTGAAATGGTCAACCCCGCACTTTCCCCCTGCATTCCCCAAACCCGACTTTCCTCCAGCCTTCGCGTTCGCACGCTCCCTTGAAGATCACCGTGTCGCCGTCGGCGAGGAAGGTGCGGGTTTCGCCGGTTGGCAATTGGATTGGCTTGCGGGGCTTGGGCTTGCCGTCGGGGTTGGTGCCGTCCCAGGTCAACTCGAGCAGGCAGCCGCGGCTGTCTGGGGTGTGGCCGCTGACGGTGCCGCTGGCGATGAGGTCGCCGGGTTGGAGGTTGCAGCCGTTGCTGGCGTGGTGGGTCAGCATCTGGGCGAAGGTCCAGTACATGTCTTTGAAGCTGCCCTTGCTGAGGCGGTGTGGCGGGAGGCCTTTGGCTTCCATCTGCTCCGTGAGGAGGAAGGCTTCGAGGGTGATGTCGAATCCGCCGTGGGATTGGTCGTCGGGGTCGGAGAGGTAGGGCAGGGGCTTGGGGTCGCCGGCGGGGCGCTCCATCGCGGCGCGGCGGAAGGGGCGGAGGGCGTCCATCGTGACGATGAAGGGCGAGATGCTGGTGGCGAAGTTTTTGGCGAGGAAGGGGCCGAGGGGTTGGTACTCCCACTTCTGGATGTCGCGGGCGGACCAGTCGTTGACGAGGCAGAGGCCGAGGAGGTGGTCGTGGGCGAGGGCGATGGGGACGGGCTCGCCGAGTTCGTTGCCGCGGGCGATGTAGGCGCCGACTTCGAGTTCGTAGTCGAGGAGTTTGCAGGGGCCGAAGGAGGGGCCGGCGCTCGGGTCGCTATCCGGCGGGGACTGCTGGCCTTTGGGGCGGGTGATCGGTGTGCCGCTGATGACGATGGAGGAGGCGCGGCCGTGGTAGCCGATGGGGACGTGCTTGTAGTTGGGGAGGAGCGGGTTGTCGGGGCGGAACATGCTGCCGACGGTGGTGGCGTGATGGACCGAGGCGTAGAAGTCGGTGTAGTTGAAGATGGGCAGCGGCGGGACGAGCTTGGTTTCGGCGAGCGGGCGGACGGCCTTGTCGCGGAGGCGGCGGATTTGCTGGCCGCCGCCCGCGCCGGCGGCGAGGAAGCGCTGGAGGACGACGCGGAGGTCGTGGACCAAGCGCGGCGAGCGGGCGATGCCGAACCAGTAAGGCTGCTGGAGCGCGTCGATGAGGTCTTCGGGGGCTTCGCGGTCCATCCAACCGGATTCGACGAGCATGCCGACGTCGAGGATTTGATCGCCGATGGCGACGCCGGGGTGGGCGTGGGAGTGGCGGTGCTCGCCCTCGCCGTGGGTGACCTCGAAGGCGCAGAGGGGGAGGTTCTGGATGGGGAAGTCGGAGGCGGGGTCGTTGGCGGATTCGACCCAGGATTGGAGATCGGGGTTGTGGGTGTCGTCGGGTTTGAAGTGCATGGGGGAAGGGGAGGAGGGAGCAGGGGAGGAGCGGAGCAGGGAGTTCAGAGGAGGCCGAGGCGCTTGAGGTCTTCGACGGGTTCGTCGAAGGAGCAGCTGCCGAAGGTGAGGGCGAAGGCTTCGCGGGCGCGGGCGATTTCGGTGATGTCGAGGACGTGGTTGCGCCAGGTGAGGCCTTGGTCGGTGCAGATGAAGGCTTTGGGGTCGGTGTCGGAGAGGACCTGGGCGGCGTCTTCGGCGCGGATGCCTTTGCAGAAGACGAAGCAGCCGGCGACGAAGACGTTGAGGAAGCCGTGCATGGTGCAGGAGGGGCTGTCCTTCTCGTACGTCAGGCGGAAGTCGCCGCGGACGGGGTGATGCAGGCCGGCGGTGGCTTTGAAGGGGATCTCGCAATTGCGGCAGGCGACCATGAACTCCCCCACTGCGAGCGGGGTGGGGAAGGCGGTGGCGGCGATGCCGCCGGTGCGGATCTTGGCGCCGCAGGTGTTGCCGGCGAGCGCGGCGAGGAAGCCGCGGGGGTCGCCGCCGGGGAGTTGGTCGGCGGGTGGGACTTCGAAGAAGGGGAAGATGTCTTCGGGGATCTGGTCGAGCATGGGGTCGACGTCGTCGGCCTTGGCGACTTTGACTTCGACGACATCGACGACGGCCTGGCCGGCGTCTTCGCGGGCGTGGGCTTCGTTGAAGCGGTGGATGAGTTCGAGGTCGTCGGGCTTGTCGACGAGGGCGGAGATGCGCCAGGGTTCGCCGATGGAGGCTTGTTCGCGGTAGCCGCTGGTGGCGTTGGTGCCGGGCATCATGCTGGCGGCGGCGGTGCCGAGCTCGGCGAGGCGGGCGGCGGGGCAGACGAAGCGGGAGAGGAGCCACTCGTGCTCGCCGCGGATGGCGCGGGCGTAGGCCTCGGCGGCGGGCGCCATGTCGAGTTTGGCGGGGGGAAAGAGGCCGGCGTAGTCGATGAGGCCGCCGACGAGTGTGCGGAGGCTGCGGGATTCCATGGGGAGAGGATACCAAGGCGGTGAAGGGGTGGAGAGGCGTGAGCGCGCGGGGCTGCCGGATCGCGGCGTCGCCGAGGCTTGTAAAGGGACTCAGAGAATTGTGTGCGTGAGATGGGTGGTGTGTCGCACACCCCACCCCGGTCTCGCTGCGCTCGACCACCCCTCCCCGCTTCGTGTTTAGGCCGGAGACATGGGTGACGGGTGTTCGGACACATGGGTGGCGCTCACCC
>JAIEUA010000009.1 GCA_019744815.1 Phycisphaerales bacterium | reverse complement strand
AGGAATGCCGAACAGTTCCCGCCAAAGGTGTCACCCATGTCTCCGAACAGCGCCACCCATGTCTCCGGTCTGTACACGAAGCGGGGAGGGGAGGCGCGGGGGCGAAGTACGACGGGCGGCTCAGGTTGTTATTGGTTGGATTCGATGACGCGACGGGCGGCGCGGGCGCCGCTGTCGAGTGCGCCCTCCATGTAACCCATGAACGCCGGGCTGCACCATTCGCCGGCGAAGTAGACGGGGCCGGGAGCTTCGACAAGGCCGGGGAGGATGCCGGTCCACTGGCACGGGGCGGCAACGCCGTAGCCGGCGGCGGTGAGCGGGTCGTTCGGCCAGTCGAGCGTGCGGGTCATGGTTGGCGCGGCGGCGGGCGCAAGTGCGTCGAGAACAGCGCGGCCTTGTTTCTCGCGGGAGGCGGGGTCGAGGGCGCAGAAGTTCTTCGCGAGATCGGCACCGGCGAAGAACGTCAGCGCCGAACCCTTGGTCTCGTCCTGGCCGAGGGTCGCGTTCCAGGAGAAGTGGAAGTCGCGGTCGGCGTAGAGAGCCGACGACGGCGAGCGGGTGTTCCACGCGTCGCGGTTCTTGAACGCCGCGATCCACTTGCAGGCGCCGCCCATCTGGATCGGGGCGCGGAGCTCGGGGAGATCGAACTCGAAGCGGATCGACTTCCACGCGCTCGGCGGCAGGGCGAGCACGAGGTGCGTGCCGAAGAGCGGCGGGCGGTTGTTGGCGAGCGTCACGAACTGGTCGCCCTTGCGTTGAATGGTGTGCACGCGGGTGCCGAGGTGGAACTGCGGCTCGCCGATGCATTGCCAGAGGCGCATCGCGAGCTGGTCGTTGCCTCCGGCGCAACGGAAGAGCTCGGAATCGGTCCAGAACTTCTCGAGGCCGCCGCCTTTGATCATGGCGAGGACGGCGAGGAGGCTTTGTTGGTGAGGCTCGACGCCGTTGTCAGCGGTTGCCTGCGTCGCGATCGCGTGCTTGCAGAGCGGCGAGGCGTCGAGCTCGACGAGCCAGTCGTGGAGGGAGCGTTGATCGAGTGCCGCGGCGTTCGCGCTCTGCCACGGGCGGTGGGCGTCGATCGTGCGAGCGAGGTCGGTCAGGTGCGCGAGCGCTTCGTCCATCTCGTGGTACAGCGACTCGGCCTCGGCGTCGCTGAGCGTGCGGCCTAGGAAGTGGATGGTTTCGGGCTCGTTCTTGTCCCGCGCGTCGAGCAGCTTGAGTTTGAAGTCTTTGGCGTGGGCGAGCCAGCGGGGGTGGTTGGCACCGATGTACTCGCCGCCGGCTTCGATGGTGAGGCCGGGGAGCATGTCGCGGATGGTCCGGACGCGGCCACCGACCACGCCGCGGGCGTCGATGACGAGATTGGGCACGCCGGCCTTGCAGAGTTCCAGCGAGCAGGAGAGCCCCGCGAGGCCGGCGCCGAGGATGAGAACGTTGCCGATGGCGCCCTCGCGGGGACGGATCGGATTGGTGGCGAGCGCGGGCAGGCTGATGGTGGCGGCCGAAGCGGCGGCGAGCTTCGCGAGGAACTCTCGGCGCGAGAGACCTTCGCGGCTCAGTTGACGCGGGCGTTCGAAACGGTCGTGAAGACGGGCGAAGAGTGAGCGGGACACGGGTGGACCTCGCGGCGGTGTGGTACAAGCGATGTGGTCGAACCTGTAAGAATACCGGGACAGCGGCCGCGGGCGGGGCATGCGGCGGATGTTGGAGATGTTGGCGGTTGTCAGAGGATTCGGGCGATTTCGACGGGAACGGTTGCGCTGGGAATCTCGGGGAATGGGCACTCTCGAAGGAGCTGGACATGCAGAAGCACCGGGCACGCGCGTGGGCGCTGCGAGCGGGATGTCGGATCGCGCTGGCGGCGGCGATGGGCGCAGGCCTGCCGTCGCTTGCGGCGGAGCCGGTCGTGACTACGAACGACGCGGCCAAGTCGACGCCGGCGAACGCGACTCTGATCCGGCGGCTCGACGGCACGACGATCACGGTCGAGCACGCGGTGTCAGAAATCGAGCGGCTCATGAAAGCGGCCCGAGTGAAGGGTCTGGGCGTCGCGATCCTCAACGACGACCAGATCGTGCTCGAACGCGGCTTCGGCGAACGCTCGGCGGGCAACGCGTTCGACGCCAGCACGGTGACCTACGCGGCGTCGTACACCAAGACGATGTTCGCGTACCTGGTCATGATGCTCGTCGATGAAGGCACGATCGACCTCGATCGCCCGATCGCGAGCTACTTCGCCAAGCCGATCACCGACATCGAGAAGTACGCCGACCTCAAGGGCGATCCGCGGGTGGAGCGGCTCACCTCGCGGCATCTCTTGAGCCACACCACCGGGTTCGCCAACTTTCGCTTCCTTGAGCCCGACGAGAAGCTGCGGTTCCACTTCGAGCCGGGGACGCGCTACGCGTACTCGGGCGAGGGGATCAATCTCATGCAGTTGGTGGTCGAGACGGTGACTGGCCGTGGCTTGCAGGAGCTGATGAAAGAACGGATCTTCGATCGCTTCGGGATGGAGCGGACCAGCATGGTGTGGGAGAAGGAGTTCGAGGCGAACTACGCCGACGGGCACGATGATGCGGGGACCTCGGTCGGGTACAAGCGAAGGACCGGGGCGCGGGCGGCGGGGAGTGCGGCGAGCGACATCCACGGCATGGTGTTGTTTGCCCGCGGCGCGATGCGGGGCGAGGGGCTGAGCGAGAAGGCGCGGCAGGCGATGTTCTCGCCGTCGATCCGCATCCGATCGGTGCGGCAGTTCCCGACGCTGGATGAAGCAACGACCACGCGTGACGATGCGATCGAGCTGTCGTACGGCATCGGCGTCGGGGTGTTCAAGTCGCCGCACGGATGGGCGTGGTTCAAGGAAGGCAACGACAAAGGCTTCCGGAATCACATGGTGGTGTTCCCGGACAAGAAGACCGCGCTGGTGATGATGTCCAACAGCAACAACGCGGAGGGGATCTTCAAGGAGCTGCAGGCGACGTTGATCGGCGATACCTACTCGCCGTGGGAGTGGGATGGGTATGTGCCGTATGAGGCGCGGAAGTGAGGGGCGGAGGAGTTGCCGGATGATGGGCGCGTGATGTTGGGCGCGGGATGACGGGTTCGGGCGAATGCTGCGGGCGTGCGATCGCGGCACCGGGGCGGGGGCGCCCCGGCTCGCTGGTGCGGTGACTGGCTATTGGAACTCGCTTACGGCTCCGAATCGTCGCGGCTCTCGGCGGTCTCGGGCGCGGGGCCGTTCTTCATCGCGTGGAGCTTGGCGCGGATCAGGTTGAGCCGGTCGGCGACCAGCTTCATGTCCTTGGGGCGCTTCTCGGGATCGATCTCGAGGCACTGCATGATGAGATCGCTCAGCATCGCCGGGATGCGGGGGTTCAGCTCGATCGCGGGCTTGGGCTTCTCGATGAGGTTGTCGTCGATCTTGCCCAGGAGCGAATTGGAATCACCCAGCGCCGTCGGGATGTGACGGCGGGTGAGAATCCAGTACATCGACGCGCCGAGGTTGTAGACGTCGGTCCGCGGCGTGATCGGGCGGCAGTGCACCTGCTCGGGGGCGATGAAGTCGGGCGTGCCCTGGATGCGTTCCTTCACCGTGTCGACGCGGCACGACTGGCCCAGGTCGATGAGCTTCACCTCGTCCTCGGACGTGACCACGATGTTGTTGGGCTTCATGTCCGCGTGGACAAAGCCCTTGGTGTGCATGTGGTGCAGGGCCTCGGCGGTCTGCTCGAAGATGTACACGGCCTCTTCGAAGGTCTTGGGCGGCTTACTTTCCATCGAGATGCCGTCCACCAGCTCCATCAGCAGGTAGAGATGGATGGTCTCGAGGCTGAGCATGCTCTTGCCCCGCTTGATCATCTTTTCGATCTTGCGGATGGCGGGGTGGTCCATCGCCTGGGCGACGTGGTACTCGGCCTCGGCCTGATCGAGGAAGCGCTGGTCCTTGGGCTCGACCTTCTCGACGTGCTTGAGGGCCCAGATGTGGTTGTTCTTGTCCTTGACGAGGTAGATGATCGAGGCCGCACCACGGCCGAGCTCGTCGAGGACTTTCATGCCCTCGACGGTGTCGCCCTTCTTGTATTCGGTCCCGCCGCGGCTCATCGCTCGATCCGTCCCCGCAATGTCACGCCCGAGGGCGTGGTGACTCACAACTGTCCCGTCGGTGCGACGCTGGAAGCCCCGGGACACACGCCCGGCGAACTCCAAGATCGACAACCGCCCACGGTCCGGTGCCCTTTTCGCCCGAACGGGCGGCACCGGGAGTTGGAAGGTTCGAGGGCTGGGGTTGCAGGACAACCAAAGACCCGTACCGACCGACTCCGCTCCCCGCACCCCTCACCCGGTTCCCCCCTCCGCCACCCGGCGGCACCGGCCGCTGGGGCCTGCCCCGAAACGGTCTCTAGTGTAGAAGAGACCGGACGGGAACGTCCTGCATCGGGTGCACCTTGCGTAAAGCCCGGTGGGACGGCCACTTTCGACCAGACCGAACCCGAACTTCAGCACTTCCCGCGAGGACGCCGCGGCGGGGGGAGGATCGCAAGGACCAACGCCGCACGCCGCGCAGACTTGCTCTATTGGCGAAAGAGCGGCGGCGGTTCCATGGAATGTGTGATGCTGCGTGGTACAGGCGGCCCGAGATCGGATTCGAGCGGAGGGACCCCGATGCCATCAAGACGCCGAGGCTGAGGAGTCTTCGACGAAGCCTCGGGTGCATCGAGCGCGAACCGTCGATCATCAAGCACGCTCGGACGCCTTCGCTCCGAGTCAACCGAGGCTTCCTCGCGGACTCGTCAGCCTCGGCGTCCCACGGTCTCTGACACCCATGAAGCGGAAGCCGTTACGGGCAGACCAATGCGTCGTAGGCGACGGCGAAGAGGGAGAAGTCGGCGTCGTCGACCAGTCCGTCGTTGTTGAGGTCGGCGAGGGGGTTGGCCGGTGGGGCGATGGTGAGGTCGTAAGCGGCGGCGAAGAGCTGGAAGTCGGAGTCGTCGACGAGGAAGGGCCAGGAGCGGTCGAGGTCGGCGAAGCAGTTGGAGCGGGTGATGAAGTAGCAGCCGGCGTCAGGGGACCGCGGATCCGATCCCGAATAGAAGACGGAGCCGTCAAGATCGACCGGCAGATAAAACCGAGGCGTCCCTGCGCCGATCGCGGGCGAATCCGGTCGAAGTCTGTAGTTCAACGTTCGCCAATCAGACGTTGACAATGGTTGACCTGCTTCCCGAATGAATCGCGGGTTGGAGGCGCTATTGCCTTCGATCAACGGTGTTGCGCCGGAGAACTCCGTGACAGCAAGTCCGCCTTCGATGACGTTTCCGGAGAAGATCCCTGGCCATAGGCATTGGAGCACTTGTACCGTCGGCCCGCCAAGCGAGGACTCGTTGCCCCAGAGGATGTTGTTCAGTATCCACGGCGAAGCGTTGAATGTGCTGATCGCGGAAGCGGACGGAGCAAGGCTCGCGACGATACTGCAACTCGCGATCATGCCTGGCCGTCCGGCGATCGCACCGCCGCTCGAACCGGCTTGGTTTCCGGCGAAAAGACTCGATCGCACCTCTCCGGTCCCGAAGTAGCCACCGCCCTGGAACTTTGCCTTGTTGCCGACGAAGACGCAGCGCTCGAGGCGCGCAATCTCGACGTATGCGCCACCACCGTATGTGGCTTGGTTGTTCTCAAAGACACATCGCTGCACGAGCGCCCAATTGCCATCCGAGCTCGCGACGGTCAGCCCGCCACCGAGGCCGTCACGATTGCGGTTGCCGCGGAAGGTGCAGTCGGCGACCTCGACCACCGCGCCGTACACACTTGCACCGGCCACGCTTTGCATCGTGTCATTGTCTTCGACCGTGCAGTTGGTCATCAGGACTGATCCGGTCCAGCGCCCGAACAAATCCGAACCCGCTCCGCAGCTGATTCCGTACGCCCAACGTGCTGGCGGCTCTGCACTGGCCCCTCGAACCGTCAAGCCGTCCACGGTCAGGCGTCCGTTGGTCCAGAACCTCGCGACGATCGCCGAGTTATCCCCGCGGTTCGTGAACTCTGGTCCGTCATCGTTGTTCAGATCACCCGAGAGAATCGTGCGAGTCGCCACGTAGTCCCGCTTATCTGGATCCGGTGCTCCAAAGCCAGCGAATGACCCAAGTATCGACAAGTTCGCGGCGGAACTCGTGATCGGTGTCGAGAACGATCGATCGCGATCACCGTTCACGACATCCGGCGTGTACGTGCCGTCAGCAATGCGGACCTCGCTGTTCCCTCCGCGATAGTCCTCGATCGACCGCAAGGCCACGCCGAGATCCTGAAACGCCTTCTCCCACGAAGTCCCATCCCCTCCCGGCGGGGCCGACTTGTCCACATAGATCACCCGCTTCTCCGCGGCGTGTGCGATCGTGGCGACCGCGAGCATCGCCGCGGCGGCGGTGAGGCGGGACGCGAGACGGGACAGATGTGGTTGCATGCGCGTGCCGCGGGTGCGGCCCTCCGGGACCCCTGAGAGAACGTGAGACTCTTCGGAGGTTGGATCGGGCACGCGCTCGCGCGGGCGTGAGAGATTGGGTGTGAAGATGGGGAGAGGCCGACCCGCTCGCTCACGATCGGGGCTCGTCGAGGCGCAGGAAGACTCTGGGGTGGGTGGAGGTTGCAGCGGAGACGGGGGCGTTCACACTGGCTGGCTCCGAGCAGCCAGCCAGTGGCACCCGGAGGGGGAGATGACGCGACCGGGCTATGAGCAGAGCAGCGCGTCGTAGGCGGTGGCGAAGATCTGGAAGTCGATGTCGTCCACGAAGCCGTCGGCGTTGAGGTCGGCGGGGCAGCCCGCGGGCATGGCGGGGTCGGCGCAGTCGAGGATGTTGTAGGCCTTGGCGAAGATCGTGAAGTCGCTGTCGTCGACCTGGTCGTCGCTGTTGAGGTCGCCGGGACAGCCGATGAGGGTCGCGGGGCCTTTGACGGTGAGGCGGACGCGCCCGGAGCGGCGATCGGTGCGGGCCGAGTACGACGACACAAAGAGGAAGTAGTCGCGGATGAAAAGCGTGTTGGGGAGGTTCACGCCGGAGAGGAGGCGGGCCTTGGGATAGCCGCCGGAGTCGTCGTCGGCGGCGACGAGATCGAGCGTGGGGTTGTTGGTGCCCAGGCCGTTGGGCGAGCAGTGCAGGGCGAGGAAGGGATCGAAGCGCGGCGTGGACGCGTCGGGCTCCGCGGTGATCGTGATAGGCGCGAGGCCGGTGACGCGCAGGCGGAACAGGCGATACGGCACGCCGGTGTTGGCGGAGGGGATGGCGACGGCGTTGCAGACGGCCGAGTTCTTGACGTACGCGTCGCTGAGGCGATCCATGCGCGGCGAGAGCGGGCCGAGGTCGAAGACGGAGAGGTCGTCGGCCCGAGCAAGGCCCGCGGCCAGCGGTGCGAGAGCGAGCAGGATGGCGACGCGGTTTTGCATGATTATGCTCGCGGACGAAGCGCGTGTCGGCACGATCAATTGCGGGGCGGGAAGACGCCGGCGATGCAGATGAAGTAGTTGACGACGAGGGTGGGTTGCATGTTGTCGTGGGCTTGGTTGCTGCCGACGGGCAGGATCATCGAGGCGGCCGCGGAGTCTGCGCCGAGCGGGGCGGCGGCCTCGGGGGCGAACTCGTTGACGCTGGTCGGCGGGACGGCGAAGACCCGGTTGGTGGGGCTTTTGTCCGGGGCGTCGGACGACGAACGGACACGGTGTGTGTGGGCGGGCAGCTCTTGGGTGCTCAGGACGTGCGTCTCTGCGCCGTCACGGTCGCCGATGAAGTAGAACCGACCCTCGGGGGTCTGTCCGCGGCCGATGGGAACGGTGGCGCGGAGATCGGGGAGGCCGAAGGTGTCGCGCCCGTCGCCGCCGAACTGGGTGCCGAGGATGGAGAAGAGGGCGGTGTTGTCGCGGATATTGATCAAGCGTCCGTCGCAGGGGAGGAAGGACCTGGGGTTGAAGTTGAACCCCGCGCTGACGATCTCGCCAATGAAATAGTTTGCCATGGTGTGGCTCAGTTACGGGGCGGGAAGGGGCCTTGGACGGCGATGATGAAGCTCATGGTGAGGCTGGGCTGCATGTTGTTGTGAGGCTGGTTGGCGCCGCTCGCGCCCAGGAGATTGGACGACATCACGACCGGCGCTCCGGCGGACGCGTAGCGACGGGTGTCGCTCGCCGATTTGGCGATGAGGGCGTTGGCGGGGTTGGAGGTCGTGCCCTCCACCGGAACGACGCGGAGGGTGTGCGTGTGGTTGGGTATCTGGCTGACGATGAGGCTGACGGACTCGCTGCCAAAGGACTGGCCGAGGTAGCGCGGGGTCAGCCCGGGGGCTGCGTCGAAGTTGACGGCGCAGCGGCCGCGGAGATCGGGCAGGGCAAAGTTGTTGAATCCGTTGCCTCCGAAGGTGGTGCCGAGGAGCGCGAACAGGGCCTGATTGGTCTGAATCTGGAGCAACTGCCCGTTGCAGAACACCCACCCTCTTGGGGCGAAGGTGCCGGCGAAGGGCATGATGGTCCCGAGGAACGGGTCGAGGGGCATAGCTGGTACTCGTGGCGGGATTAGCCGGGCGACGGGAAGTTGCCTTCGACGGCGATGCAGTAGACCAGAGCAAGCGAGGGCTGACGGTTGTTGTGGGGTTGCGAGCCGCCGACGCTGGAGACCGCGCCGGCAGCGAGTTCCGTGTTCGTCGCGACGAACGCCGCGTACGCGGGCGATTCCGCGAGCGCGGGCACGCGCTGGGCGAGCGTGGGTGCGTCGGCGGCGGCGCTGGTGGCCAGCACACTGTGGGTGTGGACGGGGATCTGGTTCACATTCAGCGTGGTGGATGGCTCGCCCAGAAGCTGACCAATGACGCGGGTGGAGAGGCCGAGGCCTGTGCCCTGGGAGATGATGCAGCGTCCGCGGAGATCGGGGACGGCGAAGTTATCGAAGCCGTCACCGCCGTAGGTGGTGCCGATCACATTGAAGAGCAGGTCGTAGGTGGCGATGTCCAGCAGGCGGCCGTCGCACTCGACCCAACCCCGGGGGGCGAAGTTGCCGGCGAAGAGCATGATCTCACCAACATACGGATCGAGGGGCATGGGAAGACCTCAGTCGATGGCGACGAGCAGGCAGGGAACGTCGGCGGGCTGGTGGTACGAGAGAAGCGCGAGCGTGAAGCCGTCGCCGGTGGGGATGGAGGCGAGACGGAGCGAGTGCCAGAGCGGGGCGCGGCGGGCGAGCGAGATGATGTAGACGCCGCGGCGGGAGAGCGTGGCGAGCCGCTCGACGCCGCGCGAGCGGACGACGAGCGACAGCGTCGGTGACGGATGTGCGAACGCGGAGGGTGCCACGGTACCGGTGACGTCGGCGGCGAGGACGCAGCGGCGGAAGATGCGGCGTGCGGAGGAAGCGCCGACGGGCTGGAGCTGATCCACACAGAGGCCCATGAGTTCATCCGGCGCGGCGCTGCAGCCGAGCACGCGGACTCGACGAGTCAGGCCAGGACTTTCGCCGCCCGGCACGCGGCGGAGCAGCGCGGTAGCGACGGGTTCGGCGATCGGCCGCGGTGACGTGCTGGCGGTGCCGATGAAGCGCGGGTCGAGCGACGCGAAGGCCATCGAAGCGGGCGGGAGCGTCAGCGGATCAATCGCCGAGCCATCGCGCACGACGGTCGATCCGATGCCATGGGCCCCGACCCGCGCGGCGGCGATCGAAGCGGCACCGGCAACACCCGCGGCAAGGACCTGGCGGCGGTTGAACTGATCGGGCATGGACGCACCTTTCCCTGCCCCAACTGGGGCCTCCAACAGCTTACCTCTCGAAGGGGCTTTCGCAAAGGAATCTTATGATTTGCCCGGGTGCATTCGCGGCCGTGCAGCATAAAGGGGAGGCAACGCCCTTCTCGGACCGCGGCAACGATGCGGGATGATCACGCTCGCCAACGACACCCTCCGACTGGGCATCGATCCAAACCTCGGCGCTGGCATCGCCGACTTCTCGACCAAGGGTCCCACGGGATTCTTTTTCCCGCTGATCCGCCGCGCCGCACCGGGCGAGACCAACGCATCGCTGCTCGGATCCTTCTTTATGGCCCCGTGGGTCAACCGCATCCGCGGGGCGCGGTTTGTGTTCCGAGGAAAGGAGCACCAGCTCCGCCCCACCACCGCCGACGGTTTGGCGCAGCACGGCGATGTCCGCAAGCGGGTGTGGCGGGTGCTCGAGCAGAGCGGCGACCGCGTGTCGCTGGAGTTTGACAGCCGGAGTGTGACGGACTCCAACTGGCCGTGGGCGTATGTGTGCCGGGCGACGTACGCGCTGACCAAGGACACGATGACGATCGAGCTCTCGGTGACCAACACCGACACGTCGGCGTTCCCCGCGGGATGCGGGCATCACCCGTACTTCGCGCGGCGATTGTGGAACGACTCGGACGTCATCGAGCTGCAGGCCGGCGTCGGCGGGAAGTACCCGCTCGCGGGCGGGTGTGCGTCCGGGCCCGCGGCAAGCGATCCGTTGTCGTCCCACTTCGCAGCCATGCGGCCGCTGCCACCGCAGGCGCTCGATGCGGTCTTTGCGGGGTTTGACGGTGCCGCGACGCTGCGCTGGCCTTCCAGCGGCGTGAGCCTGCGGATCGAAGCGTCGAAGGAGCTGTCGCATCTGCTAGTGTTCGCGCCGCACGACAAGGGAGCGCTCTCGTTCATCGCGGTCGAGCCGCAGTCGCAGGTGAACGACGCGTTCAACCTGGCCAAGTCGCTCGGTCACGAACCGGGCGATCCGGGCGACCCGACAGGGACGGTGGTGCTCGAGCCGGGCGCCACGCTGCGGACGGTGTGTGCGTTCACGGTCCGTTGAGTGCCTTGGAACAAGAGCCATGAAGGCTCACAGGAGCGCACCATCAACGCTCTGCCCGCGAGATCGGGTGGAGCAGCAGCCCGACGGCGAGCGCCTTGCCGATGCCCGACTACAGAATCTCATCGAGCGCTCGGCAAACGAACTCGAGTTCCTCGGGCGAGTTGTAGTGCTGGATGCTCAGGCGTGCAACGCCCACTGCCGGGTCGATGTGCAGGTCCTTGTCGGTAGCGAGCTGCTCGACGAGGCGCTTGGAATACGCGTGGCCCTGGCGCATCGCGATGTTGCGTGCGCCCAGGTGCTGCGAGATCTGGACCGGTGTGGCCTTCGTGCTGGTGAACGAGATGGTGCCGACGCGGCTGGACTCGGCGTGCCTGGGGCCGACGATGCGGACGCTGGGCTTGCTCTTGAGGTAGTCGATGAGCTGGGCGGTGTGCCGGTCTTCCAGGTTTCGGACGATCGCGAAGGCGCGATCGAAGACCTCGCGGGTCGGAGGCGTGGACCACCCCCGCGGCTTGTTCATCGCGGCGGTTGCGGCTCCACCATCGAGAGCCGCGAGCTGGCACATGAAGTCCCACAGCGCCGCCACGCCCGCCGCGGCCTCGTGGCTGGCGTTGCCGAGCTCCCACTTGTACGGCACCTTGCTGTCGAGGAAGTAGTGGTTCGGGCCGACCAGTTCGCCCATCGCCTCGTGCGTGCCGAACATGGCGGCCATGTGCGGGCCGAAGACCTTGTACGTCGAGTAGACGTACCAATCGCAGCCGAGCTCGCTCACGCGCGGGGCGCGGTGCGGGGCGTAGGCGACGCCGTCAACGACGATGCGGGCGCCCGCGGCGTGGGCGATCTCCGCCGCGCCGCGCGCGTCCCAGACCTCGCCCAAGATGTTCGACACCTGCGGCATCAGCACCAGCAGCGTGCGGCTGTTCACCAGTTTCTTGAGCGTGTCGAGCGAGGGACGCCAGTTGGTCTGGCCGGCACTCGGTCCTTCGGCATCGCGGACAGGCTCGACGTGCCACGGCACGATGGTGTAGCCACGGAGCGCCAGCCGCATCCACGGACCGACGTTGGCCTCGTGCCCGGCGGTGCAGACGACGATCTGATCGCGTGAGAGGAGGCGATCACGGAGCGAGCCGTGCGTGCCGCCGAGGTTGGAGCCGGACGTCGTGCCGCGCGCTTTGGCGAAGTGCTCCCGCAGATCCGCGGGCGCCGCATCAAGATTGCGGCACGCATCGCGAGCATCGGCGTACGCCGCGGCGAGTTCGTAGCAGAGCACGGTGGAGGACGAGCCGAAGAAGACATCACCCAGCCCCGCACCGATCGCCGAGCCCGCGGCACGCCCGCCCGCCGCCTCATGCCCGCCGAGGAAGACTTTCACCACCTCGCGCGCCCGCGGAATGACGGCGGTCGCGCACTTCGACAACGGATAGTCGCCGTGCAACTGCACGAACGACTTCTCCTTGTACTCCCGCATCGCGTCGATCACCACCCGCGGCAACTGCGACCCGCCGGCGTTGTCGAGCATGATGGTGCCGGTGGAGAGGCTCGAAGAGAGGCCGGGGAAGAGGGAGCGGATGGCGGGGAGGTGGTGGAGCATGGCGATGGATATTTGGTCAAGAGCTCTCGCTTCGCTGCCCCTTACGCGGTTAGGCAATCGGATATTCAGCCAGCATGTCTGCCCGACGCGAGCTTGATATCCTGCGGAGACGCGACGAACGACACTTGGGGCGATCATGGCTAGAGGGCGACTTTGGACTCATCACGAGCTCGTACTCGCTTTGGATCTGTATTGCCGGACTCCATTTGGAAGGCTCCACAGGAACAACCCCGAGATTGTCCTCCTTGCCAAGACGGTTGGCCGCACGCCAAGCTCCGTCGCGATGAAGTGCTGCAACTTCGCGTCCTTGGACCCGCACGAACGCGAACGCGGAATTCGGGGTCTGAAGGGCACTTCGGAAGCGGACCGCCAGCTATTTGGTCAATTGGCGCACGATCTCGCGCAGCTTGACCTTGCGAAGCAAGAGGCGCTCACCGTTCTTCGGGTTGACTCACCAGAAGCAACTGGCCAACAAAGCGAGGACACGTTCGATTCCGACGCAGCTCGGCTTCTTTCGACGATCCCTGCAACGGACCAGACGCGGCCACAACGTGTTCGAAGATTGCAGTCGCTCTTTCGTCAGGTTGTCTTGGTCAGTTACGAGCACGCATGCGCCGTCTGTTCCCTCTCCCGAAGAGAGCTCCTAGACGCGGCGCACATCACTCCTTGGAGTGGCGATCAATCGTCGCGCCTCGATCCAGCGAATGGCGTCGCATTTTGCGTGCTTCATCATCGCGCATTCGATCAAGGGCTGATGACCGTTGACGCCGAGCAGCGAGTGGTCTTCGCGAAGTCGTTGCGGCTGTCGACAGCTTGCGACGTTCATCGCGCAGCCCTGATCGAGCCTCATGGCCGCACCCTGCGATTGCCACGACGATTCCGTCCAGCGGAGAACGCATTCGCGGTTCACCGAACCTCTGTCTTTCGCGACTCGTAACCGTGGTTACCGGGCCCCCGCTCCCACCGTCATCTTCACCGGCACGAACGTCGGCTTCACGCGGGACTCGAATTCCTCGCGGTACTTGTTCATGATTGTCCGCACGGCCCAGTTGTTGCCGTCGGCCAGGCCGCAGATCGTGGTGCCCGGCATGCTGCCCATGCTGGTCGCGATCTCGAGCGCGAGGTCGAGGTCCTTGGTCTTGCCGTTGCCTTCTTCGATGCGGCTGAGCAGCTGGTACAGCCAGCCCGAGCCTTCGCGGCAGGGGGTGCACTGGCCGCAGGACTCGTGCTTGAAGAAGCGGGCGATATTGCGGGCGACGGCGACCATGTCGGTGTCTTCGTCGAAGACGGTCGGGCAGGCGGTGCCCAGACCCAGCACGTTGTACTTGCGGCCGATGTCGAAATCCATCTCGGCATCGAACTGATCCGGGCCGAGGATGCCCATCGAGATGCCGCCGGCGATCGCGCCCTTGAACTTCTTGCCGTTGCGCATGCCGCCGCAGAGCTTTGGGTCTTCGACGAGCTGTCGCAGCGTGATGCCGAGTTCGAGTTCAAACACGCCGGGGCGGTTGACGTGCCCGCTGACGCCCATCAACTTCGTGCCGTGGCTGGGCGGCGAGTTGGGGATCTTGCTGACGACGCCCTGCTTCATGAACCACTCGGCCCCGCGGGTGATGATGCTGGGCAGGTGGGCGAGGGTTTCGACGTTATTGATGATGGTCGGGCGGCCGAAGAGGCCCTTGATGGCCGGGAACGGCGGCTTGATGCGGGGCCAGCCGCGCTTGCCCTCGATGCCTTCGAGAAGCGCCGTCTCTTCGCCGCAGATGTACGCGCCGGCGCCGCGGTGGACGTAGCAATCGACCTTGAACGCTCCGCCGCGGCCCCTGGACGCGCCGTTCAGCAGGCCGCTGCCGCCGAAGATGCCCTTGGCGTAGGCCTCCTTGAGGGCGTTCTCGAGGACCTTGGCCTGGTGGTGATACTCGCCGCGGATGAAAATGTACGCGGTCTTGATGCGGCAGGCGTAGCAGCAGATGGCGATGCCCTCGAGCATCAGGTGCGGGTCAAAGTCCATCAGCAGCCGGTCCTTGAAGGTGCCGGGCTCGGACTCGTCGGCGTTGATGGCGAGGTAGCGCTGGCCGGGGTCTTCTTCCTGGCCCGCTTCATCGGTCTTGAGCTTGGGGAGGAAGGTCCACTTGAGGCCGGTGGGGAATCCCGCGCCGCCGCGGCCGCGGAGGACGGACTTCTTCACCTCGTCGGTGACCTGATCGGGCTTGAGGCTGATGGCCTTCTTGAGGCCCTCGTAGCCGCCGGTCTGCACGTACTCGTCGTAGGAGACGATGTGGCGGCCCTTGGGGTCGGCGTAAGGCCAGCAGGGGATGCGCTGGGTGAGGACCGGGCCGTCGAGATTCGGGTTGATGGGAGGGAAGGACATGCGGTGAGAGTGTATGAACGCCGGGACGGGCCGAGGCTGCGGCCTTCGGCGTTCTGATTTCGGCGGTGCCTTGCGGGCCGATTCAGCGGAGGCGGGCTTCGAGGCGGTCGAGCCGGGCCTTGAGGTCCGCGATTTCCCGCTGCTTGGCGGCGTTGTCGGCCGCGAGGCGGTCGATCTCGGCCCGGTCTCGTTCGCGCTGGGCCTGCTGCTGGCGGATGGCCTGGACCGCGACGGCGCTCATGCGGGCGTAGTCCACGCCGATGACGCGGCCTTCAGGGTCGAAGGCCGCCACCTCGGGGAACTCCTTGGCGACCGATTCGGCGATGAAGCCGAGGTCGTGGGTCTTACCGCCGCGTTTGGCGGCTTCGGGAGCGATCCAGTCGAAGCGGACGCCTTCGAGACGCAGAAGCCGCTCGAGCGCATCGTCGATCGGGGTGACGTGCTCTTTCAGGCGAGCGCTGGAGGGCGTGATCGTGCCGGTGGCGTTGATGTTGCCGGTGGCGCCGTCGAGGACGATGGTGGTCGCGCCGGTGGTGTTGCGGACGTCGAGGCGCCCGGCCTTGGTGCCGGCGTCGTTGGGCCAGATCTCCAAGCCGTTGCGCAGGCGCATGATGCCGGCGTTGCCGCCGGTGGTGTTGACGTTGATGCCGGGCACGATCGAATCCAGACGGAACTGAATGGACTGATTGGAGCCAACTTGCACATCCAACGGCACAGTCGGGGACAGCACGCCGATTCCGAGTCGATTGGATACGAATACCGGGCCACTGAAGTAGCCTGCATGGGTCGCGGCCCCGGAGATCGAGGCGGAGATGGCGCGGCCATCGGTCCCACTCGCGGAGGCGAGAACACCGAGACCGTTGGGACCGGTCGCAACCGCGTACAAACCGGCACCGAAGCTCCCGCTGCTCGTGCCGTAGACAGCGTTGGCGGAACCCCCGTTCGCAATCCCGCGCACGCCTGAAGTGCCCGGCTCCGTGGAGATTCCGAGGACTCCATTCGAATTGGCGCCCGACGCCTGGCCCACAACACCTGAGCCACCGTTGCCGCTGGAAAGACCGAAGATGGAATACGCGCTCGCGGCGGAGCTAGTCGACACCACCCCGTTGACGTTCGCCGTATCGACGGACAGCGCGGCGGGATAGAAGCCATCAAGCGAGATCCCGCTGGCGTTGCCGCGACGCACGAGCAGGGCGTTGGCGGTGTTGGCTGTGGTGTTGGTGCTGAGATTGGTGAAGGAAAAGGTCGTGGTGCCGCTGGAGTTGTTGATCGCGCCGCCGCCGCCGGTGAGTCCGCTGGCGTAGGGCGTGCTGAGCAGCTGCTGGCGCGGGAGCACGGTCTGGCCGTTGACGGCGACCTGCAGCCAGCGGGCCTCGCCGTTGAATGGGTTTGTGCCGAACTCCAGGAGCGAGTTCGCGATCACCGTGAACACGCCGTTGTTGACCGCGACGTTGTTGAGGGTCTGGACGCTGCCGATGCGGTCGGCGATGCTGTTGGAGAACGCGTCCCTCCAGAGCGAGAGCTGAACGGAGACGGTGCCATTCACAGGGGCGCCGTTGTTGGCGACACGACCCTGGTAGGTGAAAGGAGAGCCGGTCTGGGCAACGGCGCTGGCGGCCAAAGTCGTGATTCCAAGCAGGATCGCCACAGTCGTCGAGCGCATGCGGTAGCTCCGATCAACGAGAAAACCCGCCGCGACGCGACGGGTTCTTCCAGTTTACAGGTAGCTCGCGGAAACACAATGGTCCGATAGCGTCGATTCAACACCCGGCGGCGTGTGCTCCCGGCGCTTACGGGCAGATCAACTGGTTGTACGCGTCGGCGAAGATCACGAAGTCCGAGTCCTCCACCAGCGTGTCGGAGTTGAAGTCCGCGGGGCAGCCGGCGGGCATCGCCGGGTCCGAGCAGAGGAGCAGGTTGTACGCGTTGGCGAAGAGCACGAAGTCGGTGTCGTCCACAAAGCCGTCGGTGTTCAGGTCGGCCGGGCAGCCCTTCACCGCGGCCCAGAAGCCGGTGGCGACCTTGAAGCCGCCGCCGGTGGCGTACTGCGGAGCGGAGGCGGAGGTCTGACCGACGGTGATGGTCGCGCGGAATCCGCCGCCCGCGATCGGGCCGCCGCCGCCGGCGACGACGACCGGTCCAAGCGTGAAGCCGGCGAGGGCCGCGTGAACGATCGAGCCAAGAACCAACGCGGCGATCATGTGCGTGCAACGCATGGGTGTTTCCTTTCTCTGTGGTTCGATCACTTGGTCGCGGGGGCTTTGGACACCACCATGGACTCGAGCCGCTCGAGACGGGCCTTCAGGGCGTCGATCTCGCGCTGCTTCTCGCTCGCGTCCTCGCTGCGGCGGGCGGCCTGGTTCAGCAGTTCGGCCCGCAGGGCCTCATTCTCGGCCTTCAGCTCACGGTGCATCTCCTGGATCGCGCCGATCGCCACCACGGACATGTGCGAGTAGTCCACCGTCAGCATGTCCTTCTTCTCGTCGCCGACCACGAAGCCGGGCAGGATGCCCTTGACGTCCTGGGCGATGAAGCCGGTGTCGCGCTTGCCGTCGGCGATCCAGCGGAAGTTCACCGGACGGAGCTTCAGAGCCGCGTCGAGCAAGCCGTCGGCGGGGGAGACGTCGGACTTGAGGCGTGCGTCGGACACGGAGGACCAGACGCCGTTGCCCGAGAGGCGGGCGAACTGATTGCTTCCCACGGCGTTGGCCACCTCAAAGAACCCGGCATCGCTGACCCGCAGGCCGGTGTAGTTGAACTGCGACGGCGCGCTGGGGTTGGTGATGTACATGTGCCAGCCGGCGCCGACATTGCCCTTGGCCAGGTGCAGCTTCACGCTCGGATCCGGATTGCTGAGCCCGAACCCGCCGTAGCCGGTGGCGGCAAAGGTCACGGTCTTGAAGAACGTGGTCGAGAAGTCGCTGACGCTAAAGGTGGAGACGCTCAGATTGCTGGCCGAGAGGGTGTCGGCGCTGACAATCCCGGAGAACTCGCCATTGGTCGCGTTCACGTTCTGGGCGTTCACGTCGCCGGTCAGCGACACGGTCGTGCCGGTGTAGTTGCTGGCGTCGACGTTGCCGTTGAAGTCGTACGTCGCTCCCGACGCACGGGTCGAGAGGAAGGTCGTCATCGGGAAGTCGTAGTTGGGTGCGTAGTTCGAGACGCCCCGGGTGTAGCCGCCGACCGTGGCGTACCACGGGAGCGGAGCGGGCGAACTGAACTGGACCGTGAAGTCCTCGTCCACCGCCGCCGTCACCGTCAGGTCGAAGGTGAATCGGCGTACGACCGGCGGCGAGGAGTTGGCGGGAATGGTCGCCTTCGCGGTTCCGATCGGCGTGGAGTCCACACCGATGCCCCGGTACAGCGTGGCGGTCACGACCGCATCGGCCGCGCCGTAGTTCCAGAACCGCGACTCCACCGCCCGCACCTCGCCCGCGGCACCGGCCTTGAAGGACTGCCAGCGGATGCCGCTGTTGAGGTACGCAGTCCCGCCGAACGTCCCGGTGCTGGGGATGACCTGGTCCGCGACCGTTGTCGGCAGGATGGAAAGACCCGGGAGGGTCATGGCGACGGGCACGCTGCCGATGCGCTGGCGGGGCGAGAGGGTCTGGTAGCTTCCGTCCCCCAGCCGCACCGCGATCTCGACCCAGCGATCCAGGCCCGCATTGAACAACGCGGGATCAAAGGGCGGCGACACGGTGAAGACGCCGTTGTCCACGGTCACCGACTCGGTGAGTTCCTGCAGCCGCGTTCCGCCGGTGGCGGTGGCGTAGAGCGAGAGCTTGAGCCCGGTCGGGCCGTTCAACGCCGGACCGGCGTCGGCGCGGAGCACGCCCTGAATCGACGCAGGGGCCTGGGCGTGGGCGTAGCCCACAAGCGACGCGGCAAGGGCGGCGGCGGCGACGAGATGCGTGGCGGCTTTGGTTCGAATCGAGAGCATGTTGGATTCTCCGTTGAGCGTTCGAGGACAGCGTCCGTCCATCACGCGTGCTCCGTGCACGCCAACCCTCACTCATTCCGCGCTGTTCTTCACCGGCGGCAACCGCTTCATCGCCGCCTCGAGCTTCTCGATGCGCTCGCGGCACTCCCGCAGCTCGCGGTTCTCGCGCTCCAGCCGCGCGACCTTGGCCTCGAGCTCCTGCACGGCACCGATCGCGACCACCGACAGGTGCGAGTAGTCCACGGTGAGCATCTCGGTCGCCTCGTCGCCCACCACCAGCGAGGGCAGCACGCCCCGCACTTCCTGGGCGATCAGGCCGGTGTCCTTGGCTCCCGTGGAGTTCCAGCGGAAGTTGACGGGGCGGAGCCTGAGCGCCGCGTCGAGCAGGCCCTCCGCAGGAGTCACGTCGGTCTTGAGGCGTGCGTCGGAGACGGCGGACCAGTTACCGGCACCGGAGAGACGCGCGAACTGGCCGGAGTTGATCGCGGGCGTGATCTCGAAGAAGCCCACATCGCTCACCCGCATGCCGGTTCGGTTGAACTGTGCCGCGGCCGTGGGGTTGGTGAGATACAGGTGCCACCCGCTCCCGACGTTCTGCTTCAGAATCTCCAGCCGGACGGCCGCACTCGGGTTCGTCAGCCCGATGCCGGCGTTGGTCGTCAGGGACATCGACTGACCCACGAAGAAGCTGCTGGTCAGCGTGGGAACATTGAATGTGTTGGCGGTCACGCTGTCGGCGTTGATGGAGTTGGCGCTCACGTTGCCGGTGATGGTCGCGTTGCTCGCGCTCAGGGCCGGGGCCTGCACGAGCTGGTTGAAGAACCCGTACGCGCCGCGGACGTTATTGGCGGTAATCGAGCCGTTGAACGTGAACTCGGAGCCGGCGGCACGATTGGAGAGATAGGTCGTGATCCCGAAGTCGGCGTTTGGTTCAAAGTTTGACTCGCCGCGGGTATAGGTGGTGTTTGGTTGCACGAACCACAGGACCGGAGCGGGCGAGCTCAACTGGAGCGTGAAAACCTCCTCCGCCGCGACCGAGACCGCCGCGGGGAAGGTGAACCGGAGCGACGTTGATGTCAAGGCCGAAAGGACTGCGGTGGTGACGGCGACGGGGGTTCCGTTGACACCAACCCCGCGGTACAGCGTTGCGGTGATGGTCGCGCCGGTGTTGGTCGTGTTCTGGAGCGAAGCCTCCACCGCGCGGATCTCGCCGGCGCCGCCCGTCGTGAACGACTGCCAGCGGATGGCGTCGTTCAGCGTCGGGAACGCGAGCGGACCGGAAAATTCCACCGTCTGATCGGCCACCAGCCTGGCTGTCACCTGCAACCCCGGGATGGTCAGCGCCAACGGAGCGGCACCGATGCGCTGCCGAGGGGTCAAGGTCTGGAACACGCCCGGCCCGGTCTGCACGCCGATCTCCACCCAGCGTTCTTCCGCCGCTCCAAAGAGCTGCGGATCAAACCCCAGCGTTGTGGTGAACACTCCCTGCGACACGTCCACGGTCTGCCAGATCTCCTGCAGCGCCGTGCCGCCCGTGGGCGAGGAGTAGAGCGAGAACTTCAGCAAGTTCGAGCCGTTCACCGGCTGACCGGTGTCGGTCCGCAGCACGCCCTGCATCGAGGGAAGGCTCTGGGACCGGGCCGCGCCGGCGACGCAGGCGGCCAGGGCGGCCGCGGCCAGGATCTGCGAGCCAGACTTGAATCGGTTCATCGCCATGTTGTCAACTCCCGTGAATGCGAGCGGGTCGAACACAACCAACGCGTCAAGCAGCCCCCCGGACCCTCACCTACTTGGGCTGCTTCTGCCGCTGCATCTCCTGCAACGCCGCATGGATCTGGGCGACCTGCTCCTGCAGCCGCCGGTTCTCCCGCTCGAGCGTGCCAACCTTGGCCTCAAGCTCCTGCACCGCGCCGATCGCGACCACGGACAGGTGCGGATAATCCACCGTCAGCATCTCGCGGGACTCATCGCCCACCACGAACGACGGCAGCACGGCACGCACTTCCTGGGCGATCAGGCCGGTGTCCTTCGTGCCATCCGCGTTCCAGCGGAACGTCACAGGACGGAGCTTGAGTGCGGCCTCAAGCAGGCCCTCGGCGGGAGAAACATCAGACTTCAGACGTGCATCGGAGACCGCGGACCACGCGCCGGTGCTGGACAGGCGCGCGAAGTTGGGGCCGGTGATCGAGTTGGAGACCTCGAAAAAGCCCGCGTCGCTGACCCGCATGCCGCTGGTGCGGAATGAGGCGTTGGCCACTGCGTCGTTGGTGACGTGGACCTGGAAGCCGGTGGGCACGCTGGGTGCCCGCACCTGCAACTGGGCCGTGGGCGACGTCGCGCCGATTCCCAGCTTGCCGCTGACAGTGGCGTCGTTGGCGGCGAGCGGGCCGTTCACGGTCGCGCTCGCGGCGGTGAATGCGCCGTTCACCGTGGCCTGGTTGGCAACAAGCGCGCCAGCGTCCGCGATACCCATGTACGCCGTGCCCTCGGTGGTGAAGTTCCACGACCGCAGGTCGCCGCCGAAGGCGTAGGTCCGTGGTGCGCTGAGCGAGGTGAAGATGGTCGCGATGTAGTTGTCGTTCGTATCGGAGATCGCCGGAGATGACGCTCCCGATGTGCCGCCGGGATACACATCGCCGAACGCGCTGATCCACCGCAGATCGTCGTTGGGGTACGGCTGCACCTCAACGGTGTAGACATCGCCGGGGCTGAATGCCACCGCGGTCGGCAGCGTGATCCGCCCGACGCTCGAGTTCGGCTGGATCGTGAAGGTTGTCGTCACCAGCGGCGGATTGGACATGCCCGTACCACGGCGGATGTTGAGTGTCCCGGTCACCAGACCGGTGCCGACATTCAGCAGCGCCGGCACCACCGCCCGCAGCTCGCCGCTGGTCGTGCAAGTGAGGGACTGCCATGCGCCTTGGCGTACGAGTGAGTAGGTGCCGCCTGAAGCAGTCACGTTCACATCAACCACCTCGCCCGAGCTGATGGTCAGTCCCGGGAGCGTGAGCGCCACCGGTGCCGCCCCGAGCGCCTGCCGCGGCGTGAGCTCGACCCAGGCGTTGGACGGGTTCTTGACCTCGATCCCGACGTACAGCCCGCTCGTGTTGTTGTACTTCAGCGAATCGAACGGCAGCTTCACCGAGAAGACGCCGCCCGACACCGCCACGCCGCTCTGGACGAACTGCTGCAAAGGCGTGCCGCCGGAGGCGGCGGTGTGCAGCGACAGCCGAAGATCCACCGTGCCGCTGAAGAGCTCGCCCGCGTCGGTGCGGAGCTGGCCCTGCACCGTGGGCTGGAACTGGGCGTTGGCGGTCCCGACCACGCTCAGCATCGCGGCGGCGGCCAGGGCTTTGGTCCAACGGGCAAGATTCTGCATCGCGCACACTCCTGTCAATCTCAAGGGCCGCACCGCAACCGCGGCTGGGCATAGGTGATCGGGAAAGGGACCTCGATAAGCACGCCGGCATGCGGAGCGATCAACGCTTCGTCGCGGAATCACGCAACACGGCTTCGAGCCGCTCCAGCCGCTCGCGCAGCTCGCGGTTCTCGTCGGCGAGTTTGTCGATCTGCTTCTGCTGCTCCTGCACCGCGCCCACCGCGACGACGCCGAGGGTCGAGTAGTCGAGCGTCAGCATCTCGCTGCCGGAATCCACCAGGGCGGGCAGCACGTCCTGAACTTCCTGCGCGATCAGGCCCAGGTGCGGCTGCTTGGGCAGTCGCTTCTGCTCCTTCTCGGCGTTGAAGTATTACGTGACCGGGCGCAGCCGCAGGGCCGCGTCGAGCAGCGTCGCGGGTGATTCGGACTTGATGTCCGACTTCATGCGCCGATCAGAAGTGGATGACCATGTGCCGCTGGAGCTCAGGCGAGCCAGCACCGCGGAGGCGCCGAGGTTGGCGTTGTTGGTGAGTTCGAAGAAGCCGTCGTTGGTCATCCGCACGCCGCCCGTGTTGAACGAGCTGTTCGCCACGGCCGTGTTGGTGATCAGCATGTGGTACCCGGTCGACGTGATCGAGCCGGAGCTGATGGACAACCGCGCGGCCGGGCTCAGCGTGCCCAGGCCGAGATTGCCGTTCAAGAAGCCCGTCGTGACTCCGCCGTTCGCGTTGCCCTGCTTGCGGACGAAGAAGTCCACGGTGTTGTCCTCGTCCTCCATGTAGATCGGGTAGATGGTGCTGTTGGTGTCGTTGTTGTAGTCAGCGATCAGCACCTTGACGGCGTTTCCTGTGTTGGGACCGGCGTCGTACGCACCGCCAAGGGTGAGCTGCTTCGCAAAGTCCTTCACCTGGCTGACGGCCTTGCCTCCCTGGTAGGCGCCGACGCCGAGGGTGCCGCCGATACTCGTCGAGCCCGACACGATCGCAGCGCCGAGGGTTGCTTCACCGGAGATATCCGCGGAGCCAGCCACGACCAAGTCGCTGGTTGAGAGTCCGCTGGGAACAGAGATCGCGGGCTGGCTTCCGGGGATATCGACGAAGCTCTTGATTGCGAAGTCACGAGTGGCTGAAACGCTCGAGCGTCCGCCTGCGTAGGAGTCCGTCGCCGAGATGTACCAGTTCACGCTCCCGTCGTTGCTCAGACGAACCGTCAGCTTGTCCCCCGGGATCACTTGGATACCGGGGCTGAAATCAAACCTCACCTGCCGCGGTGCACTGGACGATCCCGGCACACTGGCGACACCGGTGCCGAGTACCGCACCACTTGTTCCTTCGCCTCGGAAGAGGGTGGCGGTGATGCTCCGCGGCGCGGTGATCAGCTCGTTGTTCAGTGTCAACTCAACCGACCGCAATCGCCCCGACGCCGTGCACGTGAAAGACTGCCACACCAATCCCGACAGCGCATTCGTCTCGGTCGCATCTCCAGCAATGTCCTGATCAGGCGTCAGCGTCGGCACGCTCACGATTCCGGGCACACTGAGCGCCACGGCCGCCGCACCGACCGCCTGGCGAGGCGTGATCGCGGTGTACGACCCGCTTCCCGCCGGTCGAACTTCCACGCCCACAAACTTCGGCCCACCACCCAAGAAAAGCTGCGGATCGAAATCCAACGGCAGCGTGAACACCCCGCCTTCGACCGTCACGCCGGTCTTGGTGAGCGTCTGCAGAGCGCTGCCGCCGCTCGCCGCGGCAAACAGCGACAACCGAAAGTCATACAGCCCGTCTGCCTTCAGACCAGCCGCCTGCAACGTCCCCTGAAACGTCGGCGTCTGTGCGTTGGCCGATCCCGCAACCAGGGCAAGCCCCAGCACCGCGCACAGCCCAGCAGCCCGCACAGCCCGACCCGAAACACCAGCAGCAACACCAGCAGCAAAGGACTTCATGGTCGATCTCCCACAAGGAGCACGTGCTCCCGCAGTCCTGCGAATTCCGTCCGCGTCTGCCCTCACGCTCACCACGGATTCGCATTACTTCAGCTTGGCTTCCAAGCGCTCGAGCCGTGCCTTCAACTCCGCGTTCTCCGCTTCGCTCTTGGCGACGCGATCACGGAGCGTCCGGATCTCCGACTGCTGCGCCTGCACCGCCCCCACCGCGATCACGCCGACCTTGGTGTAATCCACCGTGAGCACGCCTCGGGATTCGTCGCCGGTCACCAGCTCCGGCATCACGGCCCGCACGTCCTGCGCGATCAGCCCCGCGTCCCGCTCGCCCGAACGCTTCCAGACAAAGTGCACCGGACGCAGCTTCAGCGCCGCCGCCAGCATTTCGGTGGGGTCGTCCGGCGTGACATCGGTCTTGAGCCGTGCGTCAGAGACCGCCGACCACGCGCCGTTGCCGTTGAGGCGAGCAAAGTTCGGCGCACCCGCGGCTGCGCTATTGGAGATTTCAAAGAACCCGTCGTCGCTGACCCGCATCCCGGTGGTGCGGAAGTTGGTGTTCCCGACCGCCGGGTTGGTGAAGCGCGCCAGCCATGCGGAACCGATGGGCCCGCCCGCCACTTCGAGGCGTGCGTTGGGAGTCGAAGTGCCGATGCCGACGCTGCCGCCGGTGTAGCTGATGATCCCGTTGCCGCCGTTGATCCACGGCGAGAAGGCGTTGGCCACGTTCGCCGGCACACCGGTCACGCCCGCCCACGGCACGCTCTGCGCCGAGTTCGCGCTCGTCGCGTTCACGGCGTTGGTGGCGTTCGTGGCGTTGGCCGCGTTGGCGGCGTTGGTCGCGTTGGCCGCCGTGAGCGCGGTCGTGGCAGTCTTCGCAGTTTCGGCGGTGTACGCCAGCTGCGCGATCCCCGCCCGCGTGGCGTAGAGCGCCTGCGGCGTCGGGGTCAGCGGCTGACGCGGGCTCAGCGTCGTGTAGCTCCCCGAGCCAGCCTCCGCAACGCCGACCTCCAGCCAGAGAGGCTGCGACGCGTCGATCAAGCCGGGATTGACCGTGACCGTGAACACACCGTTCGACGCCGGGGTCACGCTCGGCGCGACCGTGGCGAGACCGACCGGGCTGCCGCCGCTGGGGGCGTTGAAGAGCCCGACGCGCAGGTCCACCGGACCCGTCGCGCCGTTCAACCGACCCTGATAGGTGAAGCTCCCCGGAGAGGTCGGCATGCCGGTGATGGCGAGGCTGTGGTACCCGCCGCACACGATGGTCCGGAACGGCCCAGTAAACGACGGCGCGTCGTTGAGCTGTCCCGCGTTGGTGCGGCCCCACTGCACCAGCGTGCCGTCGGCCTTCAGCGCCAGGCTGTGCGCCGCGCCCGCGGCGATGGCAACGTACGGGCCCGCCAACGGCGGCGGGTTGTCGAGCTGGCCATAGAAGTTGTCGCCCCACTGCACCAGCGAGCCGTCGGCACGCAGCGCCAAGCTGTGCGTGGTTCCCGCGGCGATCGCGATGTACGGTCCGGCGGCCGGCGGAGCGCCTACGGCTTGGTCGCTCAACGTGTTGCCCCACTGCACCAGGCTGCCGTCGGCCCGCAGCGCCAACGTGTGCGTCGCGCCCGCCGAGATCGCGATGTACGTCCCCGCGTCGGTCGGGAATCCGTTCCTCTGTCGGACGGACGTGTCGCCCCACTGGACGAGCGTGCCGTCGGCCTTGATCGCGACGTTGTGGAAGAACCCCGCGGCGATCGCCTTGTAGGGCCCCGCCACCGGAGGCTGACCCACCGCCTGGTTGTCCCAGACGCGACCCCACTGCACCAGCGAGCCGTCGTTTCGAAGCGCGAGCGCGTGCGAGGCTCCGGCCGCGATCGCGCTGTAGGGCCCCGCAGCCGGCGGCACGTTGTCGCCCTCGCGGCTGCTCGTCGATCCCCATTGCACAAGCGAGCCGTCTTCCTTGAGCGCGATGCTGAACAACTGGCCCGCCGCGATCGACTTGTAGGGGCCAGCGAGGACCGGTTGGTTCTGCCGCTGATCGAGGCTGGAGGCACCCCACTGCACCAGCGTCCCGCTCGGCTGCGCCAACGCCGACGCGGCGCACGCCACACTCAACATCGTGCCCGCGATCGAGCCTCGCGTCCGACGAGCCAAGGCGCCCAACAACCGACCATGGTGCGTGTTCTGCATCGCTGCGTCTCCAATGTGCAGCGACGACGAGCGCGTCCGCTGCGCGCACCATGCGTCGGGGGCGGAACGATTCCCTCACGCACCCCGGAACTTTCGTGCCAGATCGCGGGCGTTTACGCTGCCGCGGCCACGCCTCGGGAAACTCCCGGCGAGCGTTCTCGGCCCCGCATCGCGAAGGTGAACTCCAAGGAATCGCGTGCCGAAGTCGCGATGAAACCAAAGCCGCACCAAGATGATGCGGCTGATCGGCATTCGGATTGGCTCACGATCAAGGACGCGTCGCGACGGGCCGGACCCGCTCCACGGCCCTCTCCAGGCGCTCGAGTCGAGACTTGAGATCCTCGATCTCGCGCTGCTTCGTGTCATTCTGCTCTCGGAGCACCTTGATCTGCGCCTGCTGCTCCTGAATCGCTCCGATGGCCACCACCGACAGCTTCGAGTAATTGACCGTCAGGCTGTCCTTCGACTCATCGCCGCTCACGGCCTCGGGCAGAACGGAACGAAGCTCCTGCGCGATCACGCCGAAGTCGGCCATCCCGTCGCCGATCCACTTGAACCGCACCGGCCGCAGCCGCAGTGCGGCGTCGAGCGCATCACCGAAGGGCGACAGGTCGGTCTTCAGCCGCGCGTCCGACGCCGCGGTCCACGCCCCGCTGCTGTCGAGCCTCGCCACCTTGGTGAAGCCGTTGATGCGGTTGGTGATCTCAAAGAACCCGCTGTCGGACATCCGCATGCCCGTCTCGAAGTTCGGCGCGGCAGCGGCATTGGTGAGTTGAAGCTGCCAGCCGGTGCCCACCCCGCCGGTGCTGAGATGCAACGCCGAAGCGGGCACGCTCGTCCCGATGCCGACACGTCCACCCGCGTATGCGATCCCGCCGGTCGCCGCGGTCCAGGGCGAGAACGCGCCCGAGACGCTCGCCGGCACGCCGGTGACGCCCGACCATGCAACGCTCTGCGCCACGCTAGCCGTCGTCGCCGTCGTCGCAGAATCTGCGACCGCTGCCGAATCCGCCGAGGTGGCGTGCGTCGCGTACAGGGCCGCGGGCGTCGAGGTGATCCGCTGCCGCGGGGTCAACGCGGTGTAGTCCCCGCTGCCCGCGGGCTTGACCTGAATCTCCAGATACGCATCCGCCGCATCCGTGAACCAGTCCGGGTCACCCGGCACCTCCGCCGTGAACAAGCCAGCGTTGACCGGCACCCCGAGCACCTGGAGCCCGGGCGAACGCGTCGATCCACCCGTGAGGCTGTCGTACACCGTGAAGGTCACGTCGGCGACGCCGGTGAAATTGCTGCCGTTGTCGGTGAGCTTGCCCTGATACGTGAACGCACCCGACAGCCCATGGGCACGGAGGGGATAGCAGTACCGAAGAGGGTCCAACGCTAACGCGATCGCGGTGATCTGGGTCGCGTCCTCCCTGGCAAAGCCGGTCCACGCCCGACCGGGCGGCGGTGGATCGGTCTGCACCGGAACCAGCGGCAACGGGCCGGAGCCTACTTCGATGCCCGAGTAGCCGACATAGAACCGTCCGGTCACCCGAACCGGCGTCGAAAGCGGGTACCGGTTGTAGATGCCCGTGTTCGCGTTGCGAACGGTCACGTTCTGCACCAGCAGCGGCACGGCGGTCCGGATGTTCCCCGTGCTGTCTGCCTGCCATATGTAAATGCGGCTCGTCGCGCCGTTGTTGGCGTTCGCCCACATGCAGGAGATCGAAGTGATCGTGTCCTCGCCGCCGACCGCGTCGAAGCCGTGGATGCCGACGAGCTCCTCACCATACGAAGACGTCATGACGCTGGTTGGCGCCACCGTGTCGTAGCGATAGAGCCGACTCGCCGAGCGATCTTCGAACGCGGCCCCCGTCGAGACCTGCACATCAGGAGTCGGTGGCGGGATCGTCAGGGGCGCGATCTTCAGGGGCGGAAGAGGCTCCGCAACCGCCTGGAATACGGCGATCGAGAGCCACAAGACACCGAGACGACGCGTAGCAGGCAATCGACGTTGCATGACAGATTCCTTCGCTGGGGGCACCCCACCCCACAGCCTTTGCGGAATCCATCTGCGCCGCCCCTCATTCCCCTCAAGAACGCGGCTACTTCAACCGCGCTTCCAGCCGCTCCAGCCGGGCCTTGAGATCGTCGATCTCCCGCTGCTTCGCCGCCGCTTCCGCGTCACGCTGCGCGGCCTCGGCCTTGAGGGCCGCTATCTGCCGGTCCTTCTCAGCCCGCAGATCACGCAGCGCCTCAACGGTCAGGGCCTCGAAGCCCTTGGGCGCCACCGAGCGGTATCCCGTCTCGGGAGAGACATCGACCCACGCCGGGAAGACCGTCTCGACTTCCTGAGCGACAAAGCCGATGTGCGGGCCCGGGGTTTCGCGGATAGCAGCGGGATCAATGAACTCGAACGAGACGCCTCGCAGCGCCAGCAAGCGATCGAGCGTGCTGACCAAGGGACGGATGTCCTTCTTCAGGCGACCGTCGGAGATGGCCGACCAGGGTCCCCCGCCCGGCTTGATCGCCGAGCCGTTGATCTGCATGCTCCCCGCCGCGGAGACGTTGAAGGTCGAGAACCCGAGGTCGGTGGCGATGCAGGAAATCGCGGTCGAAGAGTTGCCGACAGCGGCCCGCACCGTCAATCCGCCCGAGAAGTTCGCGGGCATGTTGACGGTGACCGGCAGGCTGACCGTCAACGTGCTGTCGATCACCGTGCGTCCAAAGTCGTTGCCGAAGTTCAGGATCAGCCCGCCGCCGAGCACGGCGTTGGCACCCCAGCCCCCGTCGACCACCGCCCGCGCGTTCGCGTTGTTGTTGCCCTGGCCGCCACCTCGCCCGAAGAGCCGGAAGTCCAGGCCGCGCGAGTAGATGTCACCCGAGCCCCGCACCGAGAAGACCTCGGTCCCGTTCACCGCCGAGAAAATGTGCGGCACGCCGGTCGTCGAAGAATTGGTCTCGATCAACGACGAGCCGAAGGGGTTCAGGTTGCCGGCGAAGACTCCCACGCCGGAACCCGACCAATTCGCGTAGACCGAGGGCGAGCCGCTGAAAAACCCTCCGGCGCCCGTGGACGACGATCCGTACACGCCCGAGCCAGAGCTCGAGCTTCCGTAGATCGCCCGGCCCTGGCTCGAGAAGCCGGCAACACCCCACGCATTCGAGCCCGTGTCGCACTGGCCGAAGATGGCCGTCCCGCCGTTTGAGGTCGAGGTGATGCTGAACGCAGAGAAAGCCGGCGTGCTCACGGAAATGGGAAGGGCAAGCCCCGAGGCGTAAGGCGCGGCCGCCAGCCGCGTCCGCGGCGAGAGCGCGACGAAGTCGGACGTGCCCGCGGGCGCGGCCTCGACCTGAAGAAACAGCGCTCGCCCATCGTTCGGCAGAATCGGGAAGTTCAGTTCGACGCTGAACAGACCCTTGGTGACGTCGACGCTCGGGACCGTGATCGCGGCGGTCTGGGCGACACCGTCAATCGCCGCGTTGAACAGCGTGAAGCGCAGGTCGTACGAACCCGTGGCCGGAGTGCCGTCGGTCAGCAGTTGGCCCTGATAGGTAAACGCCTTGGTGGTCTGCGCGTGGGCGTTCATCACACCGGGACCGCCGGCGCTGAGCGCCGCGACGAGACCAAGAAGCGGGAAGGAAACGCGGCTGGAACGGGCCATTGGATACTCCGGGATGCGGGTGCGGACCTGAGAACGAAGATGCAAAGGGCGACGACGCGGTGAACCGCGAACGACATCTCGACTCGGACGTTGAGTTCGAGTGCCGAAGCGTTCAACCCGCGACCACATCAACGATACTCTGAGATCGCCTGAACGCAAGATGCAAGAGCGCTCACAACAAAGCGCCCATGCACGTCCCGAGTTCCCAGGTCGCTCCAACTCGCTTCCAAGTGCTCCCAGCGATTATCGGACGCCACGCCCACACAAACTCAGCGAGCGACGTTCATCGCCCGCTCGAGACGTTCGAGACGCGCCTTGAGATCATCAATCTCCCGCTGCTTCGCCGCCGCTTCCGCATCACGCTTGGTGATCTCCGCGTCGAACCGAGCTTTCTGCTGCTTGATCGCCTCGGTCAACAGCGGCACGATGCTGACGTACGACACGCCCTTGTGCCCGTTGCTGCCGGTCGCCACCAGCTCGGGCGCGACCCGCTCGACTTCCTGCGCGAGGAAGCCGACCTGCTCTCCCTTGGGCAGCGGCAAGCCGTCGATCTCATTCCATTCGAAGCGCACGCCGCGGAGGCGCTCCACCAACGACAACGCGTCGTCGATATCGCGCACGTTGTGCTTGTCGCGGGCGTCGGAGTTGTTGATGAAGTTGCCGATGATCTGTACGTTCGAGCCGATGAGGGCCAGCGTGCCGCCGCTCACTTCGTTCGCCACCGTGAAGCCGTTGCTGCCCGCACCGGGGATGCCGATGTACGCGCGGCGTCCGACGCCGGTCCCCTGCGGGTAGAACTGCACGTAGGCGTGCGTTTGACCTTCGAGGTTCAGCATCCCCGCCTCGCCCTTGATGTGCAGGCTGGTCGCCGGCGACGCCGTGCCAATGCCGACGCGATTTGGATAGGTGATGCCGCCGGTCGCGCTCTGCCAGTACGCGGCGAGCACGTTGGCGGGCACGTTGCCGATGTTCGCCCAATCCACGCTCCGCGCCGTGTCGGCGAGCCCGGCCCGCAGCGCCTTGAGGCTGATGGTCGCCTCGGGCGCGACCCATGTGCGGAAGGCGATGCGATAATCCGGCGGGCCGGCCTGCGCCCCGGGAATGTTGGTTTGGGCGCCCATGATGAAGATCGGGCCGGTCGGGTCGATCGTGTACGTCTCGCCCGAGACCACGGAGATCCCGCTGAACGAGACCGGGATGATCGTGCTCTGGCCCTGCCGCACCATCGCCGTTCCGGTGCCTAGAAGCGCCCCACCGGTCCCCACGCCGGCGCGGATGCGCACTGTGATCGGCTTGTCGCCCGTCCCGCTCACAAGGCCGTAGCCGTTGAGATCGACCTGCGTGAGCGTGCCGCCGCGCCCGGCGGTGAAGGACTGCCAGATCGGAGTGAGATCCAGCCGCAGCGGCAGGATGCCGTTGAACTGGTTGTCGTACTGATTCTGATCCACGCTCGCGGGCCCGGCCCGGGTGATTGTCGCGCCCGCGAGGCCCTGCGCCAAGGGCGTGGGATTCACCGGCACCCGCGTGCCCAAGGTGGTGAACCCGCCGCTTCCCGACGGCGAGCGCACGTCGATCTCCAGCCATCGCGCCGTGCCCGGCAGGAACGCCGCGTCGCCGAAGTCGAGATCGGTCGAGAAGACCCCCGCGTCCACCGCGACGCTGTTCTTGACGAGCTCCGCGCCGACCGACGCCCCGCCGGCGGATTGGGCATAGAGCCGAAATTTCAGGTCCGCCGTCCCGCTGACGCCGCTGCCCGCCGACTCCAGCCGTCCCTGGTAGGTAAAGACCGTCGACGACTGCGCCGCCGCGCCCATCGCCAGCACGCCGCACATCCCGATCACGCTCAACACACGCTTCATCATGCCATACCTCGCACTTATTTGATCTTGGCTTCTAGCCGCTCCAGCCGCGCCCGCAGCTCCACATTCTCTTCACGAAGCGAACGCACTTCCCGTTGCTGGTCTGCCTTGAGCTGCTTGATCGCCTGCACCGCGACCGCCGTCAGCCGCGAGTAGTCCATGCCGGTGACGTTGCCCTCAGCGTCTCGAAAGACCACCTCGGGGAAGACCTTGGCGACTTCCTCCGCGACGAACCCCAGATCATGCACCCGCCCGCCGCGTTCCTTGGCCTGCTCGGGCTTCCAGTCGAATCGCACACCTTCGAGTTGCAACAACTTCTCCATCGCGTCGCTCATCGGCGCGATGTGGTCCTTCAAGCGAACGCTCGACGGCGTGATCGTGCCCGAGGCCTGGATGTTCCCCACGACGGTGAGGCGCTGGGCCGGAGTATCGGTTCCGATGCCGACGTTGCCGGCGCTGTTGATGGTCATCCTGGCGATGTTGTTGCCGGTGCGGAACTGCAAGCCACCGGGTGACGCGGGGTTGTTGTAGATGATGCCCGACTCGACGGGGCCGAAGTTGGAGCGGCCGAAGATCAACCCGGTCTCGGAGCCCGTGTCGGACATGAACTGGAAGTAGCCGCCCGATCGGCTGTCGATGAGCGAAAGGGTGCTGATGAGCGGCGAAACGTTCACCGTATTGAGATCGCCCTGGATATGCAGCTTGGTCACGGGGCTGGTCGTGCCGATGCCGACGTTGCCGGCCGTGTAGGAAATGGAGTTGCCGGCGCCGGCGACCCACGGCGAGAACGGGTTGCTGACGCTCACCGGCACGCCCGTGATTCCGGACCAGGGCACCGACGAGGCGCTCGTGGCGGTCAGAGCCGTGCCGGCCGTGTGCGCAACGGACGCGACCGGCGCCGCCGTGAGGGGCTGCCGCGGGGTCAACGTCGTGAACACTCCCGACCCGGCGGGCGCCACACCGACCTCGATCCACAGCGGGCGCGACGCGTCGATCGTCCCGGGCTGCACCAGCGCCGTGAAGACGCCCTGCGGATCCGTTGTGATCCCAGCGACCTGCGTGACCGCGCCGACCGGTGCACCGCCGCTGGGGGCGGAGAAGAGCGTGAAGCGCATATCCACCGGCCCGTTCTGACCCTTGAGTACTCCTTGGTACGTGAAGCTGACCGAGCCGGGCGGTGGACCGAGGAGCGCGAGGTTGTGAGACGACCCAGCCGCGATGGCGAAGTAGGGTCCGGCCGGGGATGGAGCGCCGTTGGCCTGGAACTCGAAGGTGCGCCCCCACTGCACCAGCGAGCGATCCGCCCGCAGCGCCAAGCTCGTGGCGAAGCTCGCGGAGATCGCAATGTACGGTCCGGCGAGGGGCGGCATGTTGATGTCCTCCCCGAATCCGGTTGGACCCCATTGCACCAGAGACCCATCCGCCCGCAGCGCCAGGCTGTGGCCCGAGCCCGCGGCGATCGCGATGAACGGCCCGGTCGTGGGCGGCTGGTTGTCCTCTTGGCCGAACTGGTTGTTCCCCCACTGCACCAACGAGCCGTCGGCCTTCAGCGCGAGGCTGTGGACGCCGCCCGCGGCGATCGCGATGTACGGCCCGGCGGCGGGCGGGGCGTTGTTGGCCTGCCCCTGCGCGGTGTTTCCCCACTGGACGAGCGAGCCATCCGCCCGCAGCGCCAGGCTGTGCGATTCGCCGGCCGCGATGGCGATGTAAGGCCCGGCCACCGACGGAGCGTTGGCCGTTCGATTGTTCTGTGTGTTGCCCCACTGGACCAACGAGCCATCCGCCCGCAGCGCGAGACTATGGATCGGACCCGCGGCAATGGCGGTGTAGGGTCCGGAGGAAGGCGGCCGGTTGTCCGCCTGGCCCAAGGAGGTGTCGCCCCATTGCACCAGCGACCCGTCTGCTCGGAGCGCGAGGCTTTGGCTCCCACCCGCCGCAACGGCACGGTACGGCCCGGCTGGTGGAGGCGCGTTGTTCGTCTGACCTTGGGACGGGTTTCCCCACTGCACCAACACGCCGCCCTGCGCCTGGGCCGGCCTCGCCGACACGGTCGCCAACCCCGCGAGCAGACCCACGAACAAAGCGTGCCAACGTCCACGTTGAGCGACCATGTCTTATCCCTTGTACCGCCAGGCGGCGGAGCCCTGACAACGACCACCGAAGCGGCCCCGCGCGGCGTCAACCGGGGCGGGCCTTGAACCTTGCGCCGATGAGGCGGTGCTCGTGATCGTGGCGAGCCGCACACCGGGCACCCACCGATCGTCACACGGCGCAGCCGGACCTGAAACCGGTGAGAGAATCACCGGCAGCTCGGCACGAACGCAGAGTGTGAGCAGCAAGGCCAGGGCCAGAAACGCACGAGTACTCATAGCTGTCTTTTGGGGGACACGCCAGCGGTGGTAGTCTAATGGAACCTGCAAGTGCCGTCGCAGTGATCGACGAATCGGGCAAGACTCAACCTATCTCACTTTGCCTTATGTGAGACCCGCCCTGCCGCCCTCAGCGTGATGTGCCGATCGCGCGTTCGAGACGTTCGAGTCGGGCCTTGAGGTCGTCGTTCTCGGACTTGAGCTGCTTGATGGCCTGCACCGCCACCGCCGTCAGCCGCGAGTAATCCATGCCAGTGACGTTCCCGTCGTCGTCGTAGAACACGACCTCCGGGAAGACCTTCGCCACGTCCTCGGCCACAAACCCAATGTCGTGCTCGCGACCGGGCCGCTGCTTCGCCCAGTCCGGCTTCCAATCAAACCGCACGCCCTCGAGCTTCATCAGCGACTCGAGCGCATCATCCATCGTCGAGACATGGTCCTTGAACCGGATGCTCGACGGCACCGCCACGTTGTTGGCGAGCACGTTGCCGTTCACGGTGAGCCGTTGAGTCGGGCCGCTGTTTCCGATGCCGACGTTGCCGTTGGCGGCCACGGTCATCGCCGCCGTGCCGTTGGTGGCCCCCGATCCATCGCTGTAGTTTGTGTAGAACTGAATGGACGCGTTATTGCTGACAAGCCGCAGCCAGTTGCCCTCGGTCGCGCTGTACAGGCCCAAGTCGGTCGTGGGTGTGGGTGTGGAAGAAGTCTGAAGCGGCCCCAGCAGCCGTATCCGTCCGTTCACATCCAGCCGGAGCGCCGGCGTGGTCGTCGCGATGCCGACCTTGCCGGCCAGGTAGTTGATCGAGTCTTCCGGTCCGGCGTTCCAGGGGCTGAAGGCGTTGCTCACGCTTGGTGGGACATTGCTGATGCCGGACCAGGGAACGGCACCGGCGCGGTCGGCGTAGTTGGCGCGGGGGGCTTGGTTGATCGGCTGCCGCGGCGTGAGCGTGGTGAACGTGCCCGAGCCCGCCGGCGCGACGGCCACCTCCAGCCACCTCGGCCCCGAGAAGTCGACGGATCTGAAGATCACCGACGCCGTCACCACGCCGCCGGCACCGGGCGTGATACCGCTCACGGCCGACGAGGCGATCGCCGTGCCCGCGTTGGGCGTGTCGTAGACCTTGAACCGCAGATCGACCGGCCCGCTCGCACCGGCCAGAACGCCCTGATAGGTGAAGGTCACCAGCGCCGGCGGGCCCGCGATCGCCAGGTTGTGCGTTGCGCCGCAGGCTATGGCCGAATACGGGCCTGCCGGCGCGGGCTGATTGTTCGCTTGACCATAGTTTGTGTCGCCCCACTGCACCAGCGAGCCGTCGGCACGCAAGGCCAGCGAGTGATAGATGCCTGCCGCGATCGCCACATACGGCCCAGTCAGCGAAGGCTGGTTGTTGGTTTGTCCAGCGCTCGTGTCGCCCCACTGCACCAGCGAGCCGTCGGCACGCAGGGCCAGCGAGTGATAGGCGCCTGCCGCGATCGCCACATAAGGCCCAGCCAGCGAAGGCTGGTTGTTGGTTTGTCCGGCGCTCGTACTTCCCCACTGGACCAGCGAGCCGTCAGCACGCAGAGCCAGCGAATGGGCGCCTCCCGCCGCGATGGCCACGTAGCCCGCGTTCAGCGGGGGCTGGTTGTTGAGTTGTCCGGCACCCGTACCACCCCACTGCACCAGCCAGCCGTTGGCACCCAGCGCCAGCGAGTGACTGTTCCCCGCAGCAACGGCCGTGTACGGCCCGGCCGGCGCGGGCTGCGCGAGGGCTTGTCCGAAGCTCGTACCGCCCCACTGGACCAGCGAGCCGTCGGCGCGCAGGGCCAGCGAGTGGAAGGAACCCGCCGCAATGGCCGCGTATGGCCCGGCCAGCGCGGGCTGGCCGACGGCCTGATTGTTGCTGGTATCTCCCCACTGGACCAGCGAGCCGTCGGCACGCAGGGCCAGCGAGTGGGTGTTCCCTGCCGAGATGGCCGTGAACGGCCCGGCCAGAGCGGGCTGGTTGTTGCCTTGTCCGTTGAACGCGTTGCCCCACTGCACCAGCGGTCCACGGACGGACTGTGCGGCCGCGGGCTCAGCGAAGCTCCACAGCGCCAGGATCGACAGCACGATCGGCGCGAGCAGATGATTCATGGACGGACTTGGCATAGTCGGAACTCCTGTTGGGTGTTCTTCGAAACTCCGTCGAGCGGCAGGCCGATCAGCGAATCCTGCGTCTGGTGAACTCTTCTCAGTTGTACAAGATCGGTCGGGGCTGCACGGACGTGCGATGCCCCGCTCACGCCTTGCGTTCTAAAGCTGCGTGGATCCGTTCCCCTCGCCGCACCACACGCACGACACAGATGTCAGCAGGTCGCTGCCGCCAAGAGCGTCGAAAATGTTGACGCCTACATACTCCCGGCCCGCGGCACCACCGGCGCCGATATACGCCGGGCTGTCGTACCGATACGTGCTCGGCGCGGACCGATCCTCGAATGGCCCCGCGGGCGGCTCGGGATCGATGCGGCCCTGCGGCTCACCCGCCACGGCAGACATCGCGACCAGCATCGACGCCACGAAAACCCGGGTACGCATGGGCGGCTCCTGATGACCACTGTCGGTCGAGTGTCAGCATACCGGCGGCCCCCCGCATCTCCGACCCTCATCGACCGCTCGATTTTTTAAGAATGTCGCCCCATAACGACCCCCGCACCGCCGGACAGGGTGCCACTGCCGACGGCTCGGCGTCGGCAGTGCCGAGACTTCCGTAGCCCGATGACCGCGGTCGACGCCAACGCACCCGCACTGCCCAGCGAAGCGCTGGGCAGTTGCACCCCGACAACCCAGGGTGGACCCCCGCCCGGCTCTCCCGGCGTTCGGTCGGGCGCTCAGTCGCGCTTCATGTTCACAAACTGCAACGGCAGCTCCACCGACTTCTGCAGCATCGTCATGATCGACTGAAGATCATCGATCTGCTTACCGCTCAGCCGGATCTCGTCGCCCTGGATCGAGGCCTGCACCTTGAGCTTGGTGTCCTTGATCATCTTGACGATGGCCTTGGCCTGCTCCTGCTCGATGCCGTTCTTGATCTTGGCCTGACACTTCACCTTGCCGGCGAGCGCGGGCTCGACCTCGCCCCACTCGAAGCTGCGGACGTGCAGCCCGCGCTTCAGGCACGCGGACTCGAACATCTCCTTCAGCCCCTTCATCTTGCCCTCGTCGTCCGCGGTGAGCTTGATGCCGGGCTGCTTCTTCTCGCCTTCCTTGACGATCTCGATCTCGGTGTGCGAGCCGCGGAAGTCAAAGCGGGCCATCACCGCCTTCTTGGCGTTGTTGATCGCGTTGTCGAGCTCGGCGAAGTTGATTTTGGAGACGATGTCGAGGGAGGGCATGGGGGGAGGTGGGGAGAGGGGAGAAGGGGTGCAGGGGAGCAGCGGGGCCGGGGGAAGAGACGCACAAACCTTTGCAGATCGCGTCCACAACAGCGAGCCGGGGCGTCCTCGCCCCGGCGGTGGGACCATCGTACCCGACTCACGCTCCGATGCTCGACAGCCCCGATCCCATCGCCACCAACCACTCCGCCGATCCCGCGCACACCGTCGGCGTCTTCAGCGCCGGCGGCACCGCCGGCTCCATCTCATACGCCCCGATCGCCCGCTCGTACCACCCCGCGTCCTGCCACCGGTTGAACTTGTAGCCGCACCTGTGAAACACCCCGACCTCGACAAACCCCATCGCCACGTGGAACCGCACCGAGGGCTCGTTCGGCAGCCCGATCACCCCCACCGCCGTGCGGTACCCCAGCACGCGGCAGCACTCCAAAAGCGACGCATACAACCCCCGCGCCACGCCGCGCTTCCGCGCCCACTCCGCCACATACACCGTCGTCTCCGCCGTCCACTGATACGCCGTTCGCGTCCGAAAGCGGCTCGCGTACGCATACCCCGCGAATCGCCCATCGATCTCGCAGCACAGCCACGGATACGCCTCGAGCGTTGAGGAAATGCGCCCCGCAATCTCGCTCTCGCTCGGCACCTCGGTCTCGTACGTAATCGCGGTCTCCCGCACGATCGGCGCGTAGATCGCCAGCACCTCCCGTGCGTCGCTCACCATCGCCATGCGGATCGTCGCGGCCATGCCCGATTGTTGTTCGCGTCACGGCGCAGCAGCGCGGTCCAGGAACCACTCCGACGCCCCCACCATCGCGGCCGGATACTGACCCTCCGACCCACCACCCACACACGCCGCCACCAGCGGCCTCTTCTCCGCACCCGTCGCCAGAAACACCCGATGCCGCGCCGCCCGCGCCAGAGGCAGCGTGAACGTCACCCGATCCCGCACCGGGCTCGCCGCCGGCGCGTGCGTGGCCACGACCAGCTTCTGCCGCTCCTGCAGCGCCGGCGAACCCGGGAAGAGACTCAGCGTGTGCCCGTCGGTTCCGATCCCCAGGAGCAGCACATCGATCACGGGCACGCCGGCCCCGATCACGCGACCCAGCTCAATCTCATACTCCTCGGCACACGCCGCCGGGGTCAACTCCGTCCGCACCCGGTGCACATGGGCCCCCGGCACCGACACCTTTGAGAGGAGCGCCTCACGTGCGGTGCGCTGGTTGCTGTCCTTATCGGTGTCCGGCACACACCGCTCATCACCCCACCACAGGTGCACGCGGCTCCAGTCGATGCCCCCCAGCGTCGCCAGCACCGCATACATCGCCTTGGGCGTTCCGCCACCGGCGAGCGCGACATGAGCCGTGCCGCGAGCCGCGATCGATGCACCGATCAACGCCGCAACCCGCTGCGCCGCCGCCGTCGCCACCTCGGCCGCCGATTCCACCACATGCACCACGTGAGCCGGATTCGCCATGCGCGATTGTTGACGCCCCACGCCGTACCAATATCAGCCCCGCGCCGCCACCAAGCCCGGACCCGGCCGCGCCAGAATCACCTTGGTGTACGCGGTCTGGAAGCCCATGCGGCGGACGTTTCGCTCCGTGCCCGCGCCCGGGCGCGAGCCAATCGTCGCAACCTTCACGCCGTGCTCCATCGCCAGATTCAGCCGCGCTGCGATCAGCGACTGCTGGATCCCCAGCCGCCGGTACTCGTGCGCGGTGCTGAGCCCGAAGAGGCACGCGATCTCGCCGTGCAGTTCGAGCGATCCCGCGCCGGCAGGCACCAGGCCCTCGGGTGTCTCAACGCTCGCCAGCACCGACCGCGTCCGCGGGTGCTTCACGATCTTCGCGCACAGCTCATAGTCTGACTCGGCGAACTCGTGGCCCGGCGCATGAAACCCCGTCATCGCGATCCGCGAGAAGACTCGCACCTCGGCATCGTCGTCCTTGTTCACCAGCCGCACGCGGATCCGCGGGTCGGGCGTCTGCGCCGGCGTCGCCCTCTCCCCCGCTCGCAGCACGCGGTACAGCACGTTGTCGAAGTTCCGCACCACGAACCGCTCGGCCTCGCAGTGCTTGAGCAAGCTCATGTCCGCGAAAGGAGCCACCTCGAGCCGCGGCTCCACGCCCGCGCCCTCGTACCACCCGCAGATCGACCGCAGCTCATCGCGCCAGTCGTCCGGCAGCGCGCCGCGCATGCCGACGCCCACTGTCATGTTGTTCCACGATCCCGGCACGCCGCGGCACGCGACCCCGCCGCCTTGCACCGGTCGCACATGCTCCGATATCTCGGCCACGCCGACCGCCAGCCGCTCCTCTTCAAGTCGTGCAACGTCCTGTGGTTCCATCGGGAAACAATAGCGAAACCACACACGGCGCCCAGCCGCCAACCGGGGTTCACCCGAGCCCTCATTCTCAAATGTTGTGCCAGGAACGACCCGCGGGTGCAACATCTCAGCGATCGCGGCGTATCCCACCCGTCGACGCGGAGAATGGCTTGCACTCACACACGCGGGGCATCGCGCGTCTCCTGGCGATCGGGCTCTTGGCCCAGACATTCGCCCTTGCGCACGCCGAGTCCCTCGGCAGAATCGCCGATCCCGACCCCCGCGCCGTCCTCCAACGCTGCGACGCCGCCCTCCGCAAGGTCGAACGCATCGACTACCTCGCCCGCTGCTACTTCGGCGACCCCGACCGCGGAGTGCCCGCGGCGGCCGAGGTCAAGGTCTGCCAGTGGCGCCGCCCCGGCCGCACGCCCGGCTTCCTCGCCGAGCAGACGAACTTCTCGACCAACCTCGTACCCGAGACCAAGAAGACGATCTCCTACAACGGCCGCACACTCGAGGTGGTCGATCACTACCGCCACATCGTGCACGAAGGCCGCCTCGCCGACGCGGCGGCGTCCGCCTCCTCCTTCCTGTCGGTGTTGATGATGCGGGACCTCACCTCCGGCGCACCAATGGCCGAGGCCCTCCGCGCCCTCCGAGTCACCTCGCCCGGCCGCACCAAGATCGGCGCCGATGAATGCGACATCATCGACGTGCTCACCCGCGACGGGAGGCAGGTGCGCTGGTGGATCCGCGTCAGCGACGCCATGCCCCGCCGCCGCTACGACCAGAACAGCAACATCACCCACGACATCCTCTCCCTCGAGGCTTCTGAGAAGTGCGACACCGGCCTCCCGACCCCCGAGGGCTACACCCGCGTCCGAGACCGCGGCCTGCCCGAAGTCACCTACGCCGAAGAGGGCGACCCGCTCCCCGCCTTCGTCTGCGGCGTCGAAGACCGCGCCTTCGCCCGCAAGCTTCGCGACGTCTACAAGCTCGACGAACTCATCGCCGAGGCCACCACCGATCTCGACCGCGTCCGCCTCATCTGCGACTGGGTCCACTCCCAGTGGCAGCACAGCAACACGCCCACCAAGCCGCTCACCAACACCATCGACATCATCGAGGCCGGCCGCCAGGGCGAACGCTTCAGTTGCTCCGAGTACGCCAGCGTCGTCACCGCGTGCCTCAACGCCGTGGGAATCTCCGCCCGCGAGGTGATCCTCATGCACCCCGAGGTCGACACCATGCTCCTCGGCTCGTCACACGTCGTGGCCGAGGCGTACCTCCGCGACCTCGGCAAGTGGGTCTTCGTCGACGCCCAGAAGAACGTCGTCCCCACCCTCGACGACAGGCCCCTCAACACCGTCGAGTTCCAACGGGCTCTCCAGAAGCGCGACCCCGCCCTCGACCTCAGCATCGACGGCGAGATCACCTCCTACCCGCTCGAACTCTCCGAGAGCATGTACTTCCTCCGCGCCCGGCTCGAATCCGTCGTCCTCGCCAACCCCCGCTTCACCGGTGCCGCCATGCTCGTCCCCGACGGCGCCACCGCCCCCAAGGCCTTCCAACGCGTCTCGCCCATCCAGGGCGACGCGATCACCACCAGCCTGAAGGCCTTCTACGCCCCGCCCGACGTGCGCCGGTGAGACTGCGACGCAGCTGCCTCCACGCGGAGTTCCGCGGCTAGGCTCTCGCGTCCATGTCCACCCTGGCCACGCCAACTCCTGCATCGGCCACCACTCCGGCACCCGCGCTCCCGCGCCTGATCTCGGCGTTCTTCTCCACCAAGGGAGAGCTCTACTCCGCCATCCTCGCCGGCGTCTGGCTCTTCTTCGGCTTCGTCCTCCACAAGTTCGCCGGCTGGCCCCGGGGCGACGTTCTCATCTGGGCCTCCCTCGCCCTCGGCCTCATCCACGGCATCCGCGCCGCCGGTGAAGCCCTGCTCGAAAAGAAGGTCGACATCGACGTCCTCATGGTCGTCGGCGCCATCGCCGCCGCCGCCATCGGACACCCCGAAGACGGCGCACTCCTCCTCTTCCTCTTCGTCCTCGCCGGCGCCCTCGAAGACCTCGCCATGGCCCGCACCAAGCGCGAGGTCGAGGCCCTGCACAAGCTCATGCCCACCGAGGCCACCGTCCTCCGCAACAACGAGTGGGTCGAGGCCTCCCCCGAATCGCTCGCCCTGGGCGAACGCGTCAAGATCAAGCCCGGTCAGAAAGCCCCCGCCGACTGCCGCCTCGTGCAGGGCGCGACCGAGATGGACCAATCCGCCATCACCGGCGAGAGCATGCCCCGCACCGTGAAAGAGGGCGACGAGCTCTTCGCCGGCACGATCAACCTCGATGATCCGGTGGAAGCGATCGTCCTCCGCCGCGCCTCCGAGAGCAGCCTCCAGAAGATCCTCAGCCTCGTCACCACCGCCCGCGAGCAGCGCGAGCCCGTGCAGCAGGTCATCGACCGCCTCAGCCAGCCCTACTCGATCGGCGTGATGCTCATCAGCGCCGCCGTCTTCCTGATCTGGTGGCTCGCGCTCGCCCGTCCCTTCGAAGACGCCGTCTACACCGCCATCACCCTCCTCATCGTCGCCTCGCCCTGCGCCCTCATCATCGCCACGCCCACCGCCACACTCTCTGCCATCGCCCGCGGCGCCCGCAGCGGCGTGCTCTTCAAGGGCGGCCAGGCCATCACCCGCCTCTCCAACATCGGCGCTGTCTGCTTCGACAAAACCGGCACCCTCACCATGGGCCGCCCCCGCCTGGAGCAAGTCCACGCCGTCGCCTGGTCCGATGGCAAAGAACTCCTCTCCCTCGCCGCCGCCATCGAGGGCGAGAGCACCCACCCCATCGCCGCCGCCATCCGCGAGGCCGCCGTCATCCGCGGCATCGCCCCCAGCACCGCGCTCCGCAGCATCACCCACACCACCGGCCGCGGCATGAGCGCCAAGCTCCCGATCGGCGACACCGAGGTCGAAGTCCGCCTCGGCAGCCGTGCCCACACCGACGAGGTCACCCCCGTCTGCCTCCGCAACCGCGTGCACGACGTGCTCAGCACCATCCAGAACCGCGGCCAGATCGGCGTCGTCATCGCCGTCGATCACCCCGGCGACGAACGCTCCATCGAGTCCGCCACCGTCGGCCAGGCCGCGGTGCTCATCATGTCCGACGCCGTCCGCCCCGGTGCCCGCGAACTCGTCACCCGCTTCCACGCGCTTGGCGTCAAACCGGTGAAGATGCTCACCGGCGACAACAAGGTCACCGCCGAGCGCGTCGCCACCAGCCTCGGTCTCGACGCCTTCGAGGCCGAGATGCTGCCGCAGGACAAGCTCGACGCCGTCGCCCGCCTCAAGAACGACCTCAAGCACCACGCCCAGACCACCGGCGACACCCACCTGGGCGTCGCCGTCATCGGCGACGGCGTGAACGACGCCCCCGCCCTCGCCGCCGCCGACGTCTCGGTCGCCATCGGCTCCATCGGCAGCGACGCGGCTCTCGAATCCGCCGACATCGTCCTCCTGTCCGACGATCTCGGCACCGTGCCCTGGGCCGTCGCCCTCGCCCGCCGCGCCCGCGGCACCGTGCGGGCCAACATCATCTTCGCCCTCAGCGTCATCGCCCTCATGGGCCTCGCCACCCTCGTCGGCTCCCTCACCGGGCACAGGGTTCCCCTAGGCATCGGCGTCCTCGCCCACGAAGGCGGCACCCTGCTGGTCGTGCTGAACTCCCTCCGCCTGCTCTGGCTCGCCAATCCCAACGACGCCCGAGCGTGACGCAACGGGTGCCCCACCCCCCACCCCCACCGAACGCCTCCTGCACATCTCGCCTCGGTTGTGTATCCTCACTCCCGGGAAATGGGCGCGTCGCCCGCGAACCGTTCCGGGGTACGGAGTTTTCGATGCACTCGCTCACCGCCGAATACGCCCTGCGCGCCATGTCCTGCCTCGCGATGCACGGCAGCACACTCGTGCCCACAACCACCCTCGCCACCCAGACCAAGGTGCCGAGCAACTACCTCGCCAAGGTCCTCCAGCAGCTCGCCGCCGCCGGACTCATCACCGGCCGACGCGGCGTCGGCGGCGGATACAAGCTCTCCCGCCCCAACACCGAGATCAAACTCCTCGACGTCATCAACGCCGTCGATCCCGTCCAGCGCATCACCAGCTGCCCGCTCGGTCTCACCAACCACGGCAGCTACCTCTGCCCGCTGCACCGCAAGGCCGACCAGGCCGCCGCCGCCGTCATCGACATCTACAAAGGCGTCAGCCTCGCCGACCTGCTCATGGACCCCAAGAGCAACAAGCCCCTGTGCGACGAAGAGACCACCGCCAAGCTCAGCATCAAGGGCGTGCTGCTCGACGAGTGATCGCACTCGCAGGCGAAGCAACCAGGTTGAACGACACCGCGTCGAGTGCCACCGCTGCGCCGGCTCGGCGGTCCAGCAGTGCTGGCCCCACCGATCGCCGCGCGCTCGCACGGGTTGGCAACAACCAGCCGCTCCGCGCCCCCGAGCATCCTCCCGCCACCCCACGAGAGCACGACTTGCTACCATCTCACCAGTTGTGCGAGCGGCGTGTGCCCGTTCTCGCGACCCAGCCGGCACGGGCGAGAGCCCGCGCATGACGGAGATTTCTCGATGATCCCCAAGCCGCCGCCGCGCGAGGGTTCCCTCGGCTTCTACTACATCCCGCCCTACCGCGTCCAGGGTTTCTCGATCGCCGGTGAAGTCACCACGATCCAGATCCCCGAGCTCGACGTCTGCTTCGACATGGGCCAGTGCCCACGCGCCGCCCTCTCCGCCAAGTACTGCGCCATCAGCCACGGCCACATGGACCACATCGGCGGCCTCGCCTACTACTGCTCCCAACGCCGCTTCCAGGGCATGGGCGACGCCAAAATCATCTGCGACGAACGCATCGCCCCCGCCATCGACCGCATGATGGCCGGCTTCGTCGACCTCGAACAACAGACCACCCCCTACGAGCTCATCAAGCTCGCCCCCGAGGGTCAGGTCGAGATCAAGAACAACATCTTCCTCCGCGGCTTCCACACCGAGCACACCGCCCCCTCCATGGGCTACTCCATCGTCGAGAAACGCAGCAAGCTCAAGCCCGAGTTCGTCGACATGCCCCAGGAGAAGCTCAAGGAACTCAAAGACCGCGGCATCGAGATCACCCGCTTCCTCGAAATCCCCCTCGTCGCCTACCTCGGCGACACCCAGCCCTGCGCCGCGCTGCTCCGCAACGACGTCCTCAACGCCCAGATCGTCCTCTGCGAGTGCACCTTCTTCGAGCCCGACCACAAAGACCGCGCCAAAGTCGGCATGCACATGCACGTCGACAACATCGCCGAGTGGCTCCGCGTCCTCCAGTGCCAGAGCCTCGTCCTCTGCCACGTCTCCCGCCGCACCGACCTCGGCTACGCCCGCAAGCGCCTCATGGAAGTCGCCGGCAGCAAGGCCGACAAGGTCCTGTTCCTCATGGACTACAAGGCCGGCAAGTTCCGCTACGAGCGCCAGGTCATCGAAAGCGGCGGCACCCTCGAACGCTCCGGCCCCCCGCGTGGGGGCGGCGGCGGCGGGTTCCGCGGCCCACCGCGCCCGCGCCATTAACACGTTGTCACCTCGCATGCTGTCCACGCCGCGCGATCAACGCTGGCGTTGACGCATACTTCATTTGGTACACTCCCACGCAGCGACGCGACCAATCGCTCGCGCCGCGACGAGGGTGCTATGACGACGCTTTCAAAGTTCGGTTTCCTTCGCCACATCCGGGCCCAATCCAACGAGTTCCTGCTGCACTACAAGCGCGGCCAACTGGTTCGAAAGGGCCACGGCCTTGCGTACTGGTTCAACCCGCTGTCCGCCGCGATCGCGAAGGTGCCCACCGAAGACTGCGAGACCACATTCCTGCTCAAGGAACGAACCGCGGACTTCCAGGAAGCCGGCGTCCAGTGCGTCGTGCAGTACCGGTTCGTCGACCCGCAGCGAGCGGCCCAGCGTGTGAACTTCTCGATCTCGCTCGACAGCGGATCTTGGATCGACAAACCGCTCGAGAAACTCGACGACTTCTGGGCCATGAAGGCGCGACCCGCCGCACGCGAGTACCTCGCGGGCGTCACCATCATCGAAGCAGCCCGGACGGGCGCCGATCGCATCCGCCGCGCGATCAACGACCTGCTCGCGGCTGACAACGCGGTCAGGGAGATGGGCTTGAACGTCGTCGGCGTGCAGGTGGTCGCCCTGACCACCACCCCGGAACTCGCAAAGGCGATCGAGGCGCCAACCCGCGAATCCTTGCAACAGAAGGCCGACGAAGCCGTCTTTCAGAGACGCGCCCTGGCCGTCGAGAAGGAACGAGCCATCAAGGAGAACGAACTCGCCACCCAGATCGAGATCGCTCGCCGCCAAGAGGATCTCATCGCCCGCACCGCCGCAAACGCGATGCTGGAAGTCAAGACTCAGAACGAGCGACAGCAAGCCAAGGCCGAGGCGGATGCCTCCCTGGCGGCCCTCGCGGCGGAGTCGTACGCCCGCGACGTGCGCATGAAATCCGCCGCCGACGCCGACGCGCGTCGGGCCATCGGAGAAGCCGACGCCGCCAGCGAATCGGCTCGCATCAACGCCTGGAGAGGCGTAGAGCCCGCGGTCGCAATAGGGTTCGCGGTCCGCGCCGGTCTCGACAAGGTCGAGTCCATCCATCACCTGAACATCACGCCCGACATGCTCGGTGAAGGCCTCACCTCTCTGCTCCGGAACCGAGCGGGGAAATGATCCACGTCGCACGTGATGACCAGACGCGACCGCCCCAGACCGCCAAGCAGCGGCTCGTCATCGTGTCTCGCCCCTCGCTCCTGACCCAACTCCTCGAACGTCACGGCACGTTCGGCCAAACCGAGTACTACCTCAGGAGCCGCGGACAGCCGATCGAACCGGTCGTTCGCGCTCACGATCTTCTGGAAGCCGCATTGAACGCCGTCGTTGAAGCGATCGAACCAGATCGGAGACGGGCTCGGGTTTCCCGCGATGATCTCGAGCGATTCCTTTTCGCAGACGATGATGTGATCGTCATCGTGGGCCAGGACGGCTTAGTGCCGAACACCGCGAAGTACCTCTCCGGACAGCTTGTTCTGGGCATCAACCCCGATCCGGAGTCCTACGACGGCGTGCTCTGCGTGCACGCCCCGGTCACCATGCCGAAATTGATCGCCTGGCTCGACCGCCGCGATGATCGATTCCGTGTGCAACACCGCGCCATGGCCGCAGCGACCCGTGAAGACGGGCAGCGGCTTCTGTCGCTCAACGAAGTCTTCGTCGGCCATCGCACCCATCAGTCTGCTCGCTACCGCCTTCGTCTTGCCGACGCCGGGAAGCCGCGTGAAGAGAAGCAGTCATCGTCCGGAGTCATCTGTTCGACGGGCACCGGGTGCACAGGATGGGCCCGTTCCATCTCGGCTCAGCTTCGGAGCAAAGACCCCCTGCCCGATCCCGAGGACCCACGCCTGGCGTGGTTTGTCCGCGAGCCGTTCCCGTCCGTCAGCACCGGAACCTCGTTACGCCGTGGCATCATTGAACACGACGCCTGGGTCGAGATCATCTCCGAGATGGGCGACGGCGGCACCATCTTTGCTGATGGCATCGAGACGGATCGTCTCGAGTTCGTGAGCGGTCAGTCCGTTCGCATCACCGTCGCGGAACAGACGCTGCATCTTGTTCAACCCAGACCTGTCACATCAACTGAGCGATCGACAGGCCACGTCTAGTCGGGGGCAGGTGCCACCACCCACACCCGTACCACCACTCGTTGCCCTGAACGAGCGGCATGGTTCGCTGCCAGATCACCAAACGTGGTTTTCTGCAGCGCGCCACCCATCTCAACAACCCTCGCCTCTGTCCCACCACCAAAGCCCACGGGCCCCAGCCCGTGGGGTCGTGTCCTTGGGTTTGTTTCCTTCCCCGCGCGCACAACGTCGTCGTTGTGCGCCCATCCGTGACGCTCCCGCATCTTTTCCCCTCGCAACCTCTCCCCATCCCTTGCTTCATCCCCGCGATCCGTGAGACAATCTCGCGAGACGAACGCAGAGAAGTAGATGAACAGCAGCACCGAGCTCCGGCAGGGCTCGATGAAGCGGGGGTGGGGGTCGTGGAGCGGATCGAACGTTGTGACATCTTCCGACCCACCGCGCCTCAGCAGCAACTGCTCCTCGATCTCCTCCAGCGCGCCGACTGCAGCCTCGAAGACATCGCCGAAGCCCTCCGCTCCTCCGTCGCCGCGTTGACCGTGTATCTCGCCAGCGACGACGCCATCGAGATCCTCGCCCAAGCCGAGCTCGCCAACGCCCGCCGCGGCCGACTCGCCGCCACCGCCCAGCTCGACAAGTGCGTGCACGCCCTGTCTCTGATCCTCGACCGCTACATCAGCGACACCACCATCGCCGTCCGCCGCGACACCCCCAAGAACCGCCGCGAAGATCTCATCCACCAGGAGTCCGCGCGCCGCGCCGCCGCCCAGCTCTTCAAGGTCGCGAACTTCACCCCCCGCATCGTCACGTCGCAGCTCACAACGAACCCCACGCGCAAGCGTGGGGCCACCACCGCGCCCAACAACACAGCCGCCACCCCCACCCCCACAACCCCACCCACCGCGCCCGTCACGCGCCTCCTCGCCCCGCCCCAGCACCAGGCGGAGGGAGCGGACAGCTCGGCCTCAGGCCAAACAAGTGAGTGGGCGGACGCATCGGACCTCCAACCCCCATCCACCATCACCACCGACGCCCGCGATCTCCCCGCCTCCACCTCCACCTCCACCTCCCATAGCGGCGCAAGACACCGCGACCACAGCGCGCCGTCCCGAGCGCGAGACGCTCCCTCGTGCGCTCCTGCCGGCGCACCCTGACAGGCTCACCCACAACCAACCCCACCCCACCCCCAACCAACAACCACCGCAACGCCGGCGCGAGGGCCGCCCTGCGCCTTCGCCGGCCGCATCGATCGCGACCAACGAAAAAGCACGGGCTTTCGCCCGGGCCTTGGGTATCACGTTGCTTCCCGAGTCTTACACCCGGAACTTCGCCACCATCGCCTGCAGCTTCTCGGCCTGCTGGCTCAGCTGCGTCGCCGCCTGGGCCGCCTGCTCGGCGCCCTGCGTCGATTCCTTGGTGACCGCGCTGATCGACTCCATGCTGCGGGCGATCTCCTCGCTCGCCGACGACTGCTGCTCGGCGGCCGCCGCGATCGCGGTGATCATCCCGTTCACGTTCTTCGACCCGTCCACGATCGCGTGCAGCGACTCGCCGGCCGAGTTGGCCAACGCGACGCCGGTGCTCACCCGCTTGGAGCCGCTCTCGATCTGCGTGACCGCCGTCGAGGTCTCGGTCTGGATCTCGCGGATGCTCGCCGAGACCTGCTCGGTCGCGGTCGTGGTCCGCTCGGCCAGCTTCCGCACCTCGTCGGCGACCACCGCGAAGCCCTTGCCGTGCTCGCCCGCCCTTGCGGCCTCGATCGCCGCGTTGAGAGCGAGCAAGTTGGTCTGCTCCGCGATGTCGTTGATGACGCCGATGATCTGCCCGATCTGTTCGGACTTCTTGCCCAGCTCGCCGATCGCCCGGGCCGATTCCTGCACCTGCTCGGCGATCGCCTTCATCTCGGTCACGGTGTTGGCGACCACGCCGGCGCCCTGCGTGGCCTTCTCGCCCGACTGCGACGCGTTGGCCGCCGCCTCCGACGACTTGCGGGCCACCTCCGACACCGACGACGACATCTCCTCGATCGCGGCCGAGACCTGCGTGGCCTGGTCCTGCTGCTTGCGCATGCCCGTCGCCATCTCCTCGGAGCTTGCGGCGATCTCGGTGGCGGCGGCCGCCACGTCCCGGGTCGAGCCCGAGACCTCGCCGATCAGCTGCTTGAGCGACACGCTCATGCGGTCCGTCGCGCGAGAGAGCTCGCCCAGTTCATCGCTGGCCGTGCTGTTGAGTGTGGGGCCGGTCAGGTCGCCATCGGCGACGCGGCCGAGCTGTCCGAGCACCTGCGAGGTAGCCCGCAGCATGCCCCGGACCAGGAAGAAGCTCATCGAGCCGGCGGCAGCCACCACCACCGCCACGAGCAGAATGGTCTGGAACCGCGTCGCGGTCGACACCGCGGCGGCGGTCGTGATCGCCTCGCGGGTCGAGCCGCTGATCGACTTCTCGAGATCCGCCGACGCCGTCACGATCTTCGGTCCGATCTCGGTCAGCATCGACTTCCACACCTCATCGCGCTGGGCGGCGAGCTTGAGCGCCTCGCCGACGCGATCGGAGTAGAACGCGAACGCCTGCTTCACCTCGGCCAGAGCGGCCTTGCGCTTGGGGTTCTTGACGATCTTCTCGAGCTCGCCAATCTCCTTCGAGCCCTGCTCGATCGCGGCCTGCGCCGAGTCGCTGTCGGCGTGGTTGTGCGAGCGCAGGAACTTGAAGAAGCTGAGGCGAGCCTTCATCAGGTCCATGCCCATGCGCCCGGCCTCGTTGGCCACCTTCAGATCGCCGTCCTTGCGGGCGGTCTCGCTGATCATCTCGAGCAGCGCCGACGCACGCGCCGCCGTCGGCCCGATCTGGGAGTCGATCACGCCGTTGCGCTGCGCGATCAGATCGATGATCCGATTCGCGCCGACGTCGTACTCCTTGGCCGCTCCGGCGAGCTGCTTGACGATCGTGGCGCGGGCGGGAACCTGGAACGACTTCTCGGCCTCCTGCAAGCGCGCGTGCAGCGTGGCCGCGGCGTCGGAGCACTTCTGCACGTCCTCGCCCTTGTTGCTCATCAGGAAGTCACGCAGGCTGACCCGCAGACGTCCGAGGTCCTCGCTCACCTTGTTGCTCAAAGCGTTCTTCTCGGCCAGGCCCGCCACCGTCACCGTGGCGTTCGCCAGCTTGGTCTCGCCGCTCACCGACACGGTGGCCACCACCATGATCATGGCCGCCATGCCGCCGAATCCCAGCGAGAGCTTGGTGCCCAGCGTCATTCCCCGCACGGTGCTGCCGTCGGAGCGGCGGATGCTGCTCAACGCGAAGGCCAGGCCCAGCGTCAGGGCCACCATCGCGGCGGCGCTCCCGCCGAACAGCATGGTGGTCGTGTTGGAGGTCGTTTCCTGATCGTCCACATGTTCGACCGCGGCCGCCTTGCCGTGCTCCGGGCCGTACTCAGGCAGCTCCGGCAGCTTCAGCGCCGGCGCCGCGAAGGTGCCGTTCGACGTGATCGCCGCTGCGTTCGCGGCTTCGGCGTGGGTTTCGCTCTTGTCGCTCGCGGGCTCTTCCTTGCCCGAGTCGGCCGACGCGGTGCTCTTCTCCTCCTCGTGCTCGGCCGGAGCGTTGAGCAGGCTCGACTGGTCCGGGTGCTCGCCCAGCCACTTCACCTTCCCGTCGGCGATGTCGTACACGCCGCCGACGATCTGCATCTTGCCCTCATGAACGAGGTGACGCAGCTCCTCGCTGGTCACCAGCATGGTCTTGATGGTCTCAAAGACGTTCGCCTCGATCGCGAACGGGATGATCGCCTCACCCTTGGCGTCGGGGTGCTCGTGCCGGGCCGCCTCGACCGCGGGCACGATGTTCGACACCAGGCCGGGGATGCTCCCGCCGACCTTGGCGTTGTTGACGACGGCCGTCACCGCGCCGCACTTGGTGTGACCCAGCACGACCAGCAGGGGCACGTTCATGTGCCCGGCGGCGTACTCGACGGAGCCGATCTCATCGACCTTGGCCACGTTGCCCGCGACCCGCACCGTGAAGACGTCGCCGATGCCTTGATCGAACACGCGCTCGACGGGAACGCGCGAGTCGGCGCAGCCGAGCACCGCGGCGAACGGGTGCTGACCCTTCGAGGTCTCTGCGATCCGGTCCGCGCCGGTGTTGGGGTTGTTGGCCTTGCCCGAGGCGAATCGGGCGTTGCCTTCCTTCAGCCGCGCCAACGCCTCCGCCGGACTCGGGACCTCTCCCGCCAGTGCGATCGTGCTCAGGACCAACGAAGACAACAACGCGGTTCGAATGTGCATGTCAGCCTCTCCGGATTCGAAACTGGTCCGCGCTCGCACCCTGCGACCCGCGGCTGGAGCCACGAGTCGGCGTCCTAATAGAGGCATTCTCATCCGAATAGGGAAATTTGGCCCTTTCCGGTCTCCCGGACATCTGCAGCGCGATAAAAGGTCGCCGGCTTCACACGGGAGGGGCCACTTTGCCGCTTTTTAAAGCGGAGCCGATTATCCGTATTTGGTGAGATTGCGTAGCCTCGGCGGCGAACCGGTTTGGGCCGCGCGATTCGCGGGGCTAGTCGATCAGCAGCACGGGCTCGTCCTGAACGCAGCTCGTCACCACCGGCCCCGACTTCTCATCCACATAGATATTGATCTCGTTCCGCACCCCGAAGCTTGGCGTGCCCGGGCCGCACTCTTTTTCCGCGGCCTCCTTCGACAGGTACAGCCCGGGCTCGATCGTGAACCCGGTGTCGGCCAGCATCTCTCGGGTGTCGTGCGTTTCGAAGTTATCGAGGTTCATCCCCATGCCGTGGACCATCGCGCCGGGGCTGAGGCTGTGACCGGTGCGGTGCTTCACATGCTGGATGAGACCGTCGCGCTCGAAGACGCCGCGAGCGGCGTCGTCGAGCTGCCAGCCCTGGACGGCCTTGCCGGCCTTCCACGACTCCTGCGCCACTTTCACGGCTGCGTCGCGGGCGTTGCGGACGCTGTCGAAGATCCGCCGCATGCCCTTGGGGATCTGGCTGCCGACGTACCCGGTCCATGTGATATCTGAATACACGTTCTCTTCGCCGCGGCTTGCCTTCACCCGCGCCCACAGATCGATCAGCACCCAATCGCCCTTCTGAATCTTCGTCGGGGTGCGCTCGGTGGGTTCGTAGTGCGGGTCGGCGGCGTGTGCGTTCACGCTGACGATCGGGCCGTCGGGCCACTCCAGGCCGCGGTTCTGAAACTCGGCGCGGATGTGCTTGGCCACGTCGAGCTCGTAGATCTCCTTGCCGCCCTTGATGTGCTCGCGGATCAACGCGAACGCGCCGGGCATGATCTCGCCGCAGTGCTTGCTGGCGACGGCGTGCTGCTCCCGTGCCGCACTCCCCCACCGTGCGGCCGAGACCTGGACGAGGTTGGCGCTCGACACGACTTCCACGCCCAAGGCCCGCACCATCTCCACCACGCCGCCGGGCGCGATGTCCATCACCGGCAGCGAGTCGCCGGGCGAGTAGTCCATCGCGACGCGGCCGAACGCACCGAGTTCCTTCGCGAGTGTCGCGTGCAGATCGCGCCAGCCGGAGTACACGCTCCGGGGCAAAGCCTTTGTGCTCGCGCTGGTGGCGAACGCGCCCTCGTCGAGGGACTGGACGATCAGTCGCGGCTCCCCTCTTGAGGGGACGACCGCAAAGGCTCGTCGCGTCACGTGCCGCTTGCCCGGGGAACCATCGGAGGCCGCATGAGGAAAGAGCCTCAGAAAGACGGCGTTGGAGTTGCGGAAGTCGTGGAGCAGCCAGGCGTCGATGCCGCGGGCGTGCATAAAGGACTGGAGCGAAGCGAGTTCCATGGGGGCTTCCAGAGGGGGCGGGGGTGGCCGTTGAGGTTCGTGACGCGGGCTCTAGGGACACCATCTTGGTCCGAAAACGCTGAGACGATCTCGACATCGACAGACTTTTCAGCTTGCGGCGTGGCGTAACGCTGACAGAATAGTTGATACCGCCGCGGTCCGCCGCCGGACGGGGAAAGTGGAGTTCACATGCAGATCATGATTCGCGCCGGATTCGTCGCGGCCACCACGGCCGTGGTCGCGAGCACCGCACAGGGCCAGACCATCAACCCCGACTTCGGCGGGTGCTACAACATCCGCAACGTGGGCTCGATCCCGGGCGTGCCCGGTTCCTACGGCGGCGTGTGCTTCAAGTACGACGACCCCGACCTCTTGCTCATCGGCGGAGCCGCCAACTCCTCCGGAGCCGCGGTCTACTCCATTCGGGTCACGCGCGACAGCGAGGGCATCATCAACGGCTTCGTCGGCAACGCGACCAAGTTCGCCGACGCACCCAACATCGACGGCGGGCTGACGTACGGCCCCGGCAACGTGCTCTTCTTCACCCGCTACAGCAACCACGCCATCGGTCAGATCAAGCCGGGCCAGACCACGCCCAGCAAGGACACGCCGCTCGCGTCGATCTTCGCCGGCTCCACCGGCTCGTTGCAGTTCGTCCCCCCTGGCTATCCCGGCGCCGGGCGCCTGAAGGTCCTGTCGTACAACTCTCGTCTGTGGGCCGACATCAACTACGTCGCCGACGGCAACGGCACCTACGACATCCTCGGCCCCGCCAACTCCATCATCAATATCAACCCGATCGCGCCCGAGGGCATCGTCTTCGTGCAGCCCGGCAATCCGGGCTTCACCAAGCACTCGGTCCTCATCAGCGACTACGGCAGCGGCAAGATCGAGGTCTTCGATCTCGATTCCAACGGCGATCCCGTGCTCGCCTCCAAACGCACCCTGCTCACCGGCTTCGGCGGACCTGAGGGCGGCACCCGGGACCCCCGCACCGGGCACTTTGTCTTCTCGACCTTCAGCGGCAACCGCCTCATCGTCATCACCGGTTTCAACACCAACTGCCCGGCCAACCTCGTCCCCGACTGCGGCGTCGACGACCTGGACTTCCAGGTCTTCTCCCCGGCGTACAACATCCTCGACTGCGCCGACCCCGCGATGCCCCAGGGCTGCCCGGCCGACTTCAACAAAGACGGGTTTGTCGATGACCTCGACTTCCAGATCTTCGCCGTTTCGTACGACGGGTTGATCTGCAACTGACCCCCACTTTCAAAGCACATCGATGCAGCCCCGAGGCACCGAGCCTCGGGGCTTTCTTTTCCCGCTTCCCGCGCCACTCGACCACCTTTCCTGCGAATAATCCCTCGTCGCGTCACCCCCGCGACTCCACACATCCGCAATCCGGCCAGGGGGGCTTGGCCAGAATCGGCGAATCGCGCCGAAGGGTTTTTCATCATGGCAAAGAACGCCCCCAAAACGTCTTGGACCAAGAAGCAACTCCTCTCCCGCCCGATCGAGCACATCGACATCACCGCCTTCGACGCGCGGCCGATCGTCGACTCGTACCGCAACATGGCGTACTCCAGCCGCACGCTCGCCAACGCGGCCGACATCTACTCCATGATGCTGAAGGACAAGGAGTGCGCCGTCATCCTGACCCTCGCGGGTTCGTTGATCTCGGCCGGCCTGAAGAAGGCCATCATCACGCTGCTCGAGAACAACATGGTGGACGCGATCGTCTCCACCGGCGCCAACATCGTCGACCAGGACTTCTTCGAGGGCCTGGGCTTCAAGCACTACATCGCCCCCGGCTCGCCCGAGGCGCCGCCGGTCGATGACATGACGCTGCGCAACTGGATGATCGACCGCATCTACGACACCTACATCAACGAGGACGATCTCCGCGACTGCGACGACACCACCTACGAGATCTTCAACGAGTTCGCGCCCGGCGCGTACTCGAGCCGCGAGTTCATCGAGGCGATGGGCAAGTACCTCGCCGAGAAGCACCCGAAGAACGAGTCGCTGGTGAAGACGGCGTTCCAGAAGCGCGTTCCGATCTTCTGCCCCGCGTTCAGCGACTGCTCGGCCGGCTTCGGCATCGTGCTGCAGCAGACCGAGGCGATCGAGCAGGGCCGCGGGCAGGTCGCGTTCGACAGCGGCAAGGACTTCCGCGAACTGACCGACATCAAGCTCGCGTGCCGTGACACCGGCCTCCTGATGCTCGGCGGCGGCGTGCCCAAGAACTTCGCCCAGGACATCGTGGTGGCCGCCGAATTGCTGAGCGAGCGCAAGGGCGGCAAGGCCCGCGGCGACATCGGCATGCACAAGTACGCCATCCAGATGACCGTCGCCGACAGCCGCGACGGCGCGCTCTCGGGCTCCACCCTCCGCGAGGCCTGCTCGTGGGGCAAGGTGGACGTGGTGCACGAGCAGATGGTCTTCGGCGAGTTGTCGGCTCTGTTCCCGATCCTCGCCAGCGACGCCTACCACCGCGCCGAGTGGAAGAAGCGCAAGGCCTTCAAGTTTGCGGACATGTACGCCAAGCAGGAGGCCGAGCGCCTGCTCCGCGAGATCAAGATCAAGAACGCGAAGAAGACGGTGGCCGCCGTGGGGCGTGAGCGGGTGACGCACACCGCGAAGAAGAAGCTCGCCGCGGCTCGGTAAGCGAGTCGGTCGGTGCGATAAACTCGAGATGATCCGGGGCGGGGCCTTCCAGGCCCCGCCTTTCTTTTTGCGTGCCCGCAGAAGTTGCGGCTCAACTAGTTTTGAATCGGGTTGCCCTCGCAGAGATTCCAGAGCCAGATCTCGCCGCGGATGCCCGGCCGCGGGGGCGGGAGCGAGGCGGGGCGAACAACGTTTGGATCGCCGGTCGATACGAACACTGCAATCCACTTGCCGTCCGCCGAGACCTCCCCAGACAGGAAAGCCGACGATAATGCGGATCCACCTCGAAGCACGCCAAGTGGAACGTCCATCCGCGTCGTCAGTTGTTGGTCGTTGTCCACGCGAAAGAGCATCGCTCCCCGCTCCACGCCCTGATACGGCAACAGCCGTTGCTGCGAACGGGGTCTGCTTCCGTCGATCGGAACTTGTTGCTCCTGGAACAACCCATCTCTTCCGTGCAGTAGGATCCGCGGCTGGCTGGGGTGCCAGGAGAACCGCGTGAGGTAGCTGGCCCCGAACGGCACTCGCGTCTCTCGTCCTTCTTTGTTCTCGATCCACCGAACCACCAGCGGCCCTTGCTGCTGAGACTCAAGCCATGTGACGTACGCCCATCGAAGATTGCCGTCGCGCTCCTGTACAACGAAGCGAGCAGAAGAATCGGAGGGTGGACATTTCGGAACGCCAGCGGACTCCGAAGCGATGATCTCATGCTCGCCCGTCTCAAGGGAAACGCGAACCAGTTCATCAGGCTCGTTGCTCCGATACCGAATCAGGCTCACGTATACAAACCGGCTGTCCTGCGAGAACTCGACCGGCATGGCGTAGCCTCGATCGACATCGCCGAGCTTGACCAACCGTGATCGCCCCGTCATCGGCTCAACAATTCGAATACTCGCTCGCTGCTTCAACGGCGACAGCACCACATACCTCTCATTCGGCGACGTCAGCACTCCCTGAAGCATCGGCATCCGAACTCTTGCGACTTCGCGTGGTGCACCACAGCTCAAAGGAACGCGTACGACGCGGGAGACCCCGATGGAATCGACGAAGCCCCTATCGCGTCGCATTACCGACCATGAGCCGAGGTACTTCTCCAGCCCCTGGACCGGCCACGTCTGCTCGTAACTAGGTCGCGGCGGCACGTACCAATTCAAGGTGGACCCCAGAGTCCCAACACACCCAACCATCAGCAGCATCGCGCCAACAAGCGGCGTCATCCGCCGCCACTTCGACCCCGCGACCAACGGCGGCTTCGATCGACGCCCGCACTCCGGACAGCGGGCATTCTCGCTCGTCCATGCCGCGCGGCCATCGGGTCCGATCGTCGCGTTGGGTAACGACAACTCGTGATTGCATCCGCGGCAATAAATCAGCCCACGGCGCCGCGGGCGCGAGACCAAGCGCCACAACAACCACAGAGCCAACGCCGCCGCGAAGGGCAGAAGCACCGCTGCCACCGGCGTTGCGTACCACCACAAGATCCGCGTCGGCGGGTCGTTCCAGACATAATCGACCACATAGAGAGAGTCGCCCGCGAATCGGAGCATCGCGGACGGTGCCGATCCATCCGGATTCGATGGAAAATCCATAACCACCCGCGGCTCGATCATCGGCACGTTTACCCCGTCCTGCATGCCGCCTCCCATCCGATGCCACGCCCGGCCGGTGCCGGGCGGATGGCTTGTCAGAATACCCGTGCATGAGGGTTTCTGTTCGACACTTTGCAGAGTTGGCTGACATGACGGACTTCGTGGGCTTGGCTGGCTTGGCTTGGCATGCCGGGGCGCGTTGCTTCGATCCCCGCTCACCCCGCGGCCGCGCCCAGCAGCCGCACCTTGTTCAGCCACTTCGCGCGTTTCTCTTCGCTGGCTTTGCGGACTTGATCGAAGACGGTCGATCGCACGGGGCGCACGCCGCTGAACTTGAGGATGGGGGTGGCCATGGTGTGGCGCGAGGTGGCGCCGTTGATGATGGTGTCGTACCACCACGGGGCGTCCATGGTGACGATGAGGCGTGCGGTGCGTCCGGCGAGCAGGCGATCCCAGAACGGGGAGTTCTCGCGGTACTTGAACGCGAAGCCAGGGAGGAAGGTGCGATCGACGAAGCCCTTCAGGAGCGCGGGCAGCGAGCCCCACCAGGTTGGGTAGACAAACACGAGATGCTCGGCCCACTTGATGGCGTCCTGTGCCGCGACGAGATCGGGCTCGAGTTCCATGCGGTTGCGGTAGCCGCCGTGGAGGATGGGGTCGAACTTCAGTTCGCGGAGCAGCGTGACGCGGCACTCGTGGCCGCCGGCGGCGGCTCCGCCCTCGTACGCACGGCAGATCGCCTCGCAGAAACTGTCGGGCGTGGGATGGCCGCAGAGAACGAGGATGCGACGGGGCATGCGGAAACGTAGGGGGCGGGGTGTTCCAGGCCGCGGCGGCTACGGTGCGATCACCGAGTCGCGCGCCTGCTGGAGGTCCCAGACTGCCAGCGTCGCATTCCGGGTCGGAGGCCAAGTCTTGATGACGCTTCGAATCCACGACGGTTCGGACGTGGTAACGGTTGCGGCCACGTAACGCCCATCGGGCGAGACCCACCACCATGTCGGCTGACCAGGGACCCGAAGCGCGGCGAACGGCGTGGTCGCGTCGATGTCGCTCACGCCAGCGTCGCTGCTATTCGGTGTTATCGAACCCGGAGATATCACGATCCGGTCGCCGCCGCTCGGACTCGCCCCCCGCGGGGGTCCGGTCACGATCGTGCCGTCTTTGAACATCCAGCGCTTCCGTTTCATGATCCGCGCGGGATCGGCTAGCTCAAGGGGCATGGAGTCGGGATCGCCGTCCCATTGCCCAAGACCCATCGGAGCGGGCGATACCCAATAGCGTGACTCGCCCTGGGGCGTCCCGAGCACACCGAGCATCCGCTGCGGTCCGCCGCGGTTCAGTTCATGCAGGACAAAGAACCAGCGAAGGCCTTGATCATCTTCGATTGCCTTGGCAGTGGTCCATCCGACGATGTCGATGTCCTTCCGGTCAAACTCGCTTCGCGCGACCGACGTCACGCGGCCCGTCTTCACCTCGACCGCGAGAATCTCGTTCCGAGGTCGCAACGGGGACTTCGGTGCAGTGCGCGACAAGAACCGCTGCGCGTAAATGGTTTGCTCGTCACGCGAGTAACCGATGACTTGGCAGAAGTCATCGTCGAACTCTCCGATGGGCACGGTTCGAAGGATCCTGGACGTTCGATCGATGTATCGAACGCTTCGCGGCGGCGAACCGGACGCCAAAGCCACCACTCGTCCGTTCTGGCTCGCGATTGCCTGCGAAGCCGATTGGCCCCCTTGCAACAGATGTTCAATCTCCCCGGTCGTGAGCGACACACGCAGGGCCGTTGTTCTCGCCAGATCGTTCTCTCGCACCCTCGTCAGGACCGCCCAGCGCGGTGCGACCACAGCCATTTTCGGGGAAGGCCACGGAAGCCCGTCCGCCCAAGCCATCTTGGGATTCGGTTTCATGGTTGTGGCCCGGAATCCCAACACGATCAACGCAAGCGCCATCGCGAACACCGTGATCGCCGGGGCAAATCGCCGGAACGCTCGCGGCCATCTCCGCAACGCTTCCCGGCGCCCGCACTCCGGACAGCACGCCTCTACGTCCGCCCACGCGGGCTGCCCAGACGCGGCGAGCCGGATCTGCGGTTCCACCAGTTCGTGCCGACACCGGCGGCAGTAAACCCTTCCCACCAAGCGACCCGCCGACCTGTTGCGGTTGATGGACCGCAGCAACAGAATGGTGCAGATGACGCCGGTCGTCACAATGGCTGTCGGCGCGTGATACAGCAACCAAGCCGAGGTCCACTGGTTCCATTCCCGAGAGACCACGATGAGGCCATCGCCAGCGAATTGCAGATACGGCCGCTGCACTGACCCGTCCGGCGAGACCTGGACGTCCACCGTCGCGATCGGCTCAAGCGTGGGAATCCCCAACTCCATGGCGTCATGGTACCAGATGACATTTCTTGCTACTGCACGAGTCTCGGGTTGTTTCGCCCTGTTCCCGCACCTGTTCGCCGCCGATTCCGTACCATCTCCACGGAGACTCTTCCCACATGACCACCGACCCCACCACTCCCTCCCCCGAACTCCACGCCACCGCGGAGGACATCGCCCATGTTCGTGCGGCGTACGCCAAGCTGCGGGAGGAGATCCGCAAGACCATCGTCGGACAGGATGATGTGGTCGATCAGATCTTGATGGCCATCTTCTGCCGCGGGCATGCGGTGGTGGTCGGCGTGCCGGGGCTGGCGAAGACGCTGCTCATCAGCACGCTCGCCAAGACGCTGAGCCTGCAGTTCAGCCGCATCCAGTTCACGCCGGATCTGATGCCCAGCGACATCACCGGCACCGAGGTGATTCAGGAAGACAAGGCGACGGGGCATCGGCAGTTGCGGTTCGTGCGTGGACCGATCTTCGGCAACGTGATCCTTGCGGACGAGATCAACCGCACGCCGCCGAAGACGCAGGCCGCACTGCTGGAAGCGATGCAGGAGCGCCACGTCACCGTCGGCGGCATCCAGCACGACCTGCCCTCGCCGTTCTTCGTGCTCGCGACCCAGAACCCGATCGAACAGGAAGGCACCTACCCGCTGCCCGAGGCTCAGCTGGATCGGTTTATGTTCCAGGTGCAGATCTCGTATCCGACCGCGACCGAGGAAGAAGAGATCGTGAAGCGGAGCGCGACGCGGGCGAGCGTGCAGACGACGGCCGTGCTGTCGGCCCCGGATATCAAGAAGGTCCAGGACCTTGTCCGCGCGATGCCCGCGCCGGATCACGTGATCCGCTACGCCCTGCGGCTGGTGCGCGCGACGCGGGTCAAGGAACCCATGGACGGCGGCGGCCCGCGCCCGAAGCTCGTCGAGACCTATCTCGCCTGGGGTGCTGGCCCGCGTGCGAGCGAGTTCTTGATCCTGGCCGCCAAGGCCAAGGCGATCCTGAGCGGCGCGACGCACGTCCTGCCCGAGCACGTGCAGGCGATCACCAAGCCGGTGCTGCGGCATCGCCTCATGACCAACTTCAACGCCGAGGCGGATCAGGTGACGACGGATGCGATCATCGACAATCTCTTGAAGGAGATTCCGGTGGACGGGGCGACGCCGCGGGAGAGGAAGCAGATGAATGAGGTTTTGAGGTAGGCGGCGGCTCCCCTTCCCGGAGGGAAGGGGCGGGGGCAAGGACGATCCCGTTCAACGTGGCTCGTGATCGCGAAGAAACTCCGCCCACGGCGTGCCGCCGGGGTGCATGTCATCGATGATGATCGGCTCATGGGGATCGGGTCGAATCACCGTCCATCGAACGACCGTCGAGACTCGCCCGCGCAGGGAAGTCGAGCGGGTCTGGAACCCGCATGACGAATGCAACAGCATCCTGTATGTCGGAGGCTCCGTTGACACGGTTCAACGCAGGGCGTCGCCACTCGATTCGACGTGCGCCGTCACGCAACAAGCCGCTGACACTAAGCCAACGCCAGATCGCGATCGCTCCGACCGCGGTCCCGCCGCACATCACAATCAGTAGCCAATCCCTCTGCCATCCGTACGCACGTGAGATGACCCCCGCAGCCAACGCAGAGGCAGTGACACCCGCCGCAGCCGCGAGCCAGAACCACGACTTGAATCGGGTTCTGGCCACCGATCTGAATTTGATGCTCTCCTGAGGTGTGTCGGCTGGCATCCTCGGGTCGCTGGCGAGCGCCCGGAGGTCCGCGGCGAGCCGAGACCCCACCACATACATCCGCGGCAGTCGAACCCCGAACCGCTTCTCGACCGCCTCGACATCTTGCCGCCACTCGCTCAGCGGCACCGGGCCGACGCCCGGGGATCGGCCCAGCCGCAGCCAATGCTCGACAAGGTGGTCCGCGATCAGCTCCGAGTAGCCGTTTCCACCGCCGTCGTGTTCGATGCGCTCGATGAGCCTCGCCCGTCGCAACTCGGGATCGCCGCGACCCCGGCTCCAACGCCACACACCCCTGATCACCAGCGGGACAGCACCGGCGATAGTCCCGACACCGAGAACAGCCGCGGCCCCGAGCGAGGTTCGCGCCTGAGCGGCTGTCAACATCGCCGAACACGCCATCGCCGCGACGACACCGATCACGACGCAGGCCGTCGCCATGATGAGGCGTGCGCTGGCGTTCAATGAGAACGTCGTGTGCCCGAACTCGGGGTTCGCGTAGACGTGGACACCTTTAGATCGTTCGGGCCAGATCATGTCGGCATCATTCTCAATCGCACGTGCGCGAATGCGACTTTGCTCGAAAACAAGCCTGGTACACGGCATACCCGAGAAAAGCGGCAACACCAATCAGACCGGCTTGGCCCAACAAACGTTCAACGACATCTCGCTCATCCTGAACGGCCATCACGATCTTGACACCGAGAATGAGCGGAAACAATGCATAGGGCATCATGTGCCCCACTCGAACGGCCAAGACGAATCGCCGAGTTCCTCTCTCGCTCAATTTGGCACGCAGTCCAAGTCGCCGCGACACCGGCTCCACAATCATCACGTCAAGTCCCATCCAGAGGAACACGATGGGAAGGGCTGCAAACATGTAAACGGCGCAAATATCGCCCGGCAACCGAGTCCCGGGCGCGTTCATTCTCTCGGTTGCCGTTTGCACGAGCCAGTCGATCACGGCCACCCCTTCCACGCGTTCGTGACTATCCCACCACCCTTTTCCCAAAGTCCAGCTTCATCGCCGTCTTCGCCAGGTACAGCGTCTCTTCCGCCACCAGATTCGCCCGCTTCACGCCGTCTTTGATGATGTCGATGATGACGTCGTCGCCGCCGGGCTTTTCGTACTCGGCGCGGCGGGCCCGCATGGGTTCCAGGAGCGTGTTGATCGCCTCGGCCAGTTCCTGCTTGACGTGGCCGTCGCCGAGGTTGTCGCCGCGTTGGTAGCGGTCCTTGAGTTCGGCGACGCGGGCTTCGCTGGTGATGAACGCCTCGACGAACTGGAAGAGCACGTTGGTCGGGTCGCCGGGCTCGGTCGGGCTCTGGCGGCCGGTGGTGATCTTGTTGATCTTCTTCTGCACGTCCTTGGCGTTGTCCGACAGGAAGATCGCGTTGCCGAGGCTCTTGCTCATCTTCTGCTTGCCATCGCCGACGCCGGGCAGGCGGCCGACGCGGCCGATGAGGGCTTCGGGGATCGGGAAGACGCCGCCGGCGGTGACGTAGTCCTTGTCCTCGGTGCGGTTGGGCACGTTGCAATAAAGCTGGTTGAACTTCCGGGCCGCCTTGCGGCACATCTCGATGTGCGGGGCCTGATCCTCGCCGACGGGCACGTAGACCGGTCGGAACGCGAGGATGTCGGCGCACTGGCCGACGGTGTACATCGGGAAGCCGAAGCTGTGCTGATCGCCCAGGCCCTTGGTCTCGAGCTCGTGCTGCAGCGTCGGGTTGCCCATCACGTCGTTGAACGACAGCAGCATCGCGAAGAACCACGTCAATTCCGCGATCGCGGGGATCTCGGTCTGGAGCACGATGGTGGACTTCTTGGGGTCGATGCCCGCCGCCAGCCAGTCCTTCACGATCTCGATCGTGTCCTGGCGGATGTCCTGCGGCTTGTCAAACCGCGTCGTGAACGCGTGCATGTTCGCAAGCAGGAAATAGCAGTCGTACTTGTCCTGGAGGGCAACGCGGCGTTCGACGCTGCCGACCCAGTGGCCCAAATGCAGCCGCCCGGTGGGCGTGTCGCCGGTGAGGATGCGGGGCTTGCCAGACGCGGAAGGGGCGGAACTCATGGGAGGCAAGGGTAGGTTTCGAGGGGGTGCGGGGGATCGTCGCATCATCGGGTGCCACTGCCCAGTGCCTCGCTGGGCAGTGTGGGCGTGGCGTTGAAGTGCGCGAAGGCACTGCCGAGCGAAGCGCTCGGCTGTGGCACCCGGTGCACTTCTGGGTTCCTTCACTGCCGAGGTGGTGCTTTGCCTTGCAGGGAGTTTCTCGCCTCGACCAACCGGAGGACCCATTCCCTGCTGGCCTCCGGGCTGAGGCGGGCAGCGCCAGCACTGCCGTCGATGAATCCGTAGTTCGCGAAGGTGCGCGTGCCGTTGCTGTGAAACCAGTTCTGGTCGCGTAGAACTTCTTCTCGCGGGTCCGTGTCCCAGTGGCGAGTCACCAATCGTTGAATGTCACGATGCTCGACTCGGCGCAGACGGGCGTTGAGCGCGTACAACGCTGGCCAGTAGGGATAGCTGGATTGCTGAACCTCAGCGACGGAGTAGGCGGGGTCGAACTGATCGTCGCGTGTGCCGGGTCGATCACCAGGGCACTTCCACGGCGGGCCGACGCTCCACACTTGGTTCCCGAACGAGTCGAACACGCCGTCAACGGCGCGGATCGGATCCTGACCGAGCGCCTCGCACCAATCGCGCTGGAATTCCTTCCAGAGCGACTTCGGCTTGCCGGCCGTGTCAAACTCGACCGGAATGATGGGTAGCAGATCGTTCTGCTGCGACCGCAGAATGGAGAGGCCGACGAGTTGCTGCCGCAGGTTGGCGAGACAGCGAACCTCGTTGGTTCGCTGCAAGCTTCCACGGAGCGCCACGAGTGATAGCGCGATGAGGATCGCGATGACCGTGATGACGATCAAGAGTTCAAGAACGGTGAACGCCCGGCATCGACGCGACCGGATCATTTGAGGCCCCTCTTCCGTCGATCGACCCACGCCTGGAACTGGCTCTCGTTGTCGCGCCACAAGAGCCGCTTCGCGCTGCCGTCGATCGTGTACATGTTGTCGTACGCGCTCGTGCTGCGGGCGCGGTGGAACAGGTCTATCCCTTGCAGCAGCGGGACAGCGCGGGTTTCCTCGACGGCGGTCGTGATCGCTCGGCGTACGGTGATCTCGCCGTTCTTGGCGATCTCGTCGGGGCTCGTCAGGCTCGCCAGCGGCTGATACGAACTGAGGAACTGGCTGGCGACGGTGTCGGCCTTGTCGCCGCCGAACTGCTGGATGGTGCACGGGTCGCCCGGCCCGAACAGCCCAGCGACATCGAACGGATCGCGGAACGCGGGCGGCGTCACGAACCGTGCCCGCCCTGAGGGCGTCTTGGGGTTGATCGTGTCGGGCGTTGGCGCGGGCAGATTGAGAGCGGCGGCGAGTTTGGTCCAGTACGCGATCGCGCTCGGGCCGGGGTTCGCCGTCAACGGTTGCTCGACCACGCAGAGCGGGAGCAAGCCTTGCTCGGCATTCCGGATGTTCTCTAGCCCCTGGCCCATCGTGCGGAGGTTGTTGAGGCAGATGGTGTTCTTGCCGGACTCGCGGACGCGGGCGATGGCGACGGCGAGCAATGAGATGAGGATCGCGATGATCGCGAGGACGACCAGGAGCTCGATCAAGGTGAACGCCGGATGGCCTTTTCTCTGATGCATCGGACTACTTGGGCTTGGTGTGCTTCTTCACGATGCTCGCCCAGAACTCGTTGCGGTGCGCCTCGGTCATCCGCGGCTTGCCGGCGCCGCCGTCCATGAAGCCGGCATTTCCAAAGCGTGTGGGGCGACCGATATCGTGGAACCGGTACGCCTCTTCGAGCACGGCGGCGTTGGGCTCTTCTTCGTACGCGAGGCCCACGATTCGGCGGGCCGAGGTTTCGTCCCAGCCGCGGACGACGAAGCCCGCCATGTGGCCCGCTGGCCAGTACTCGTAGCTGGTCAGCGTCACCGCGGCGTATGAGAAGTTCGGATCCGGCAAGAACGAACTGCCGGGGAAGTCGGAGCTTCGCACGGCACCTGGCTTGTCGCGCGGGCAAAGCCAGGGAGTCATGATGTCGTAGATCTTCCAGTTCCGAGCGTCGCGCTCACCCGGACGCGGGCGCGGTGCGGGAACACCGATGGCTTCGCTCCAGCGGGCGTGCAGCGCCTGCCACGATCTGGCGGGTCCGTCCGGCTCGGTCGGCGCGTACGACGCGAAGGGGAGCAAGCCACCTTCGGCGTTCTTCAGGATATTGACGCCTTGCATCAGCTGACGGAGGTTGTTGAGGCAGCGGGTGTTGTCGAGCGCGGCCCGGACCGAGCGGAGGGCGATGAGGGAGAGCGAGAGGAGGACCGCGATGATCGCGATCGTCACCAGCAGCTCCAGCAAGGTGAACCCGCGGCGGTCCATGGAAACTCCCGCACCCATCTTGGCAGAAAATCACCGCAGCCGCAGGGCGATACGCGGCGTGTGGCGTTTGGGATGCCCCGGTTTCGGAAACCGGGCATGCCGCGGAGCTACCCCCACACGGCCAGGGCCACGTTCGCCGCGTTGAAGACCATGTGCATGACGATTGGCACGGCCAGCGAGCCGGTGCGTTGCACGGCGACGCCGAGGCCCAGGCCGAGGACGAAGAGCATCGGCAGGGCCTGCAGGGGCACCGACCCGATGTGGGCCGAGGCGAACAAGGCCGAACCGATCACGATCGCCAGCCACGCGCGGCCGAGGACTCCGGCGAGGGCGTTCTGCAGGAAGTAGCGATAGATGATCTCTTCCACGACCGGTGCCAGCAGCACGGCACAGCCGATCTGGACCCACGCCCAGGTGTCGTTGCGGTTGGAAACGAGGGTTTGCAACGTTGTGTGCGAGATCTTCGGCGGCGGCTGGCTCTTGATCATCTGGTAGACGTCGGCGGAGACGAGACCGGTGGCGTTGACGATGGGGAAGAGGACCAGAATGGCGAGGACGCCAAGGCCGAGCTGCGAGGCACTTGGTTTCTTGAGGCCGCCGAGGGCGAGGGCGAGCATTGCGCCACCGGCGAGAAGGCCGGCGCCGAAGTTGGCGAGCAGTATGAAGGCTCGTCCCTTTGTGGAATCAGTGGCAACTTTCTCGAGGAAGGGCCAGGCCTGATTCTGGACCTGGAGCGTCATGGCCTGAGCGCCCAGGGCCATGGCGAAGTAGATGACGAGGGCGGCGAAGAGCATGGCCCACCAGGGCTGTCCCCCACCACTCCCCCCACCACTACTACCGCCACCACCTTTGCCGCCGCCGAGGGCGGAGGGCTTGATGACGTTGCCGAACCAGAGGATGGCGAGCATGAGCACGCCGAGGGCGATCTGGAGCCACTTCCACTGTTGGGCGGAGATGCGGGGCGGCTTGGTGCTGGGCTCCTGGACGGGCGGGGCTTCGGTCTTGGGCTTGGGGAGTTGTTGGGCGAGCAGAAGGGTGGGGGCACTCTCGGCGAGCCGGGGCGTCCTCGCCTCGGTGCTGGGGGTGGACTGATCGGGAAGGCGTTGCACCGCGGAGGACGCGGAGAGCGCGGAGAGGAACGGGACGGGCGGAGAAAAGGCGACGCTGACGACTGGTTGCTCGAAGGTGATGGCGAGGATGTGCGCGTTCGCACTGCCCGGCTCCGAGCCGCCGGGCAGTGGCACCCGGGCGCGGCTCATGGGCTCGGTGGTTGCGGGGCTTTGGTCCGACGCCTCTCTGTGTGACGCCGTGCGTCGGTGATGAATGTCTTGCGCCCAAACCGTCGGGACGCACACAAGCAGGGCAACAATGAGGGCGATACAGGTGTTTAGACGAGAGAGAGCGTTCCCGGAGGTCGGCGTGGCGAGCGGCGTGCTGGCGGAGATTGTCGAGAACACGCGGCGGGAGGTCGAGACCGCCAAGGCGAAGCTGCCGCTGAGCGAGCTGGAGTTGCTGGTTGCGCAGGAGGAGCCGCCGCGGAACTTCTTTGCGGCGGTGACGCACCAGCAGCGGAACGCGTTGGATGTGGCGGTGATTGCCGAGGTGAAACGGCGCAGCCCGAGCGCGGGCCTGATCCGGCCGGAGTACGACGGCGATTCCTTCCGCCCGGAGGACATCGCGAAAAAGTATCACGCCGCCGGGGCCGCCGCGATCTCGTGTTTGACGGATTCCAAGTACTTCGGGGGCGATCTGTCGTTCATCCGGCGGATCAAGGACGCGGTGCCGTTGCCGGTCTTGCGGAAGGATTTCATCGTCGATCCGTACCAGTTGTGGGAGGCTCGGGCGGCGGGGGCGGACGCGGTGCTGCTGATCGCCGAGTGCCTGCACGAGGGGGAGATGCTGGATCTGATGATCCTCGCCCAGCAGTTGCAGCTGACGGTGCTGCTGGAGGTGCACGACATGGAGAGCCTGCTGCGGGTGCGGCCGCATGTGGGGTTCCCGCACCGGTCGTACTCGCTCCTGGGGATCAACAACCGGGATCTGGCGACGATGACGGTGGACATCAACCACACGCTGCGGCTGGCGGACCTGACGGACGACCGGTCGATCCTGGTGAGCGAGTCGGGGATCCGAACCAATCGGGACCTGGCGCGCTTAAGGGAACAGGGCATCCGGATTGTGCTCGTGGGCGAGCACCTGATGCGTCAAGCCGAGCCGGGGCAGGCACTTGCGGCGATGCTGAACCCGGAATCGGTGTCCTGATCGACCCTCGGGCGCTGGCTGACCCAATCGTTCCCCAAACAGCACCGAAGTTCCGGCCCCGCTTCGCCGATGATGATTGCCTGACTTCTCTCGCGAACAATCAACCCGCGGCGTCGCACTCGCCGCTTTATTCCCAGCCTTCCCCATCGCCTTGTCATTCTGGAGTCCGGTCGAAATGAAATCACTCCTTCACGTCTCCGCCGTCCTCTCGCTCGCCCTCGTCAGCGGCACCTGCCTCGCGCAGGAGCACAACGACCAGCAGGCCGACCGGGGCAAGATCGATGCCCGCCTCCCAGGCCCCGGTGGCAACCCCGGCACGAACGCCAAGCCCGAGGTCGGCGCCGGTATGCAGGACGCCGACGCGAAGGCGCTTCTGGAGAAATCCCGCGACGCGATCATGAAGGCCAAGACCCTTCAGTTCGACGTGACCGCTCCCCAGATCGGCCTCATGGGCGGCGACCGCAGCCCGAAGAACGTGAAGGCCAACATGCGTCTGGTCCGCAACGACACCGGCCAGTGGCTGATGCGTATGACCGGCACCGGCATGGTCGCCAAGGAAACGGCCCCCACCGAGTTCGACGTCTTCTGGGAGCGCCAGGCGATCACCTGGATCGACAACCAGGCCAAGACCGTGTACACCCGCCCGTTCGGCCAGGCCCGTCAGCTCAAGTCGCTCCAGATGATCAACGGGCTCCGCATGCCCAACATCACCGGCGATCGCCCGCTCGGTGAGGAGCTCTCCCAGTCCGTTCTCAAGATCGTCGGGACCGAGGACGTCGGCGGCGTTCCCTGCGACGTCGTCATCGCGGGTACTTCCCTTGAGGGCCAGGGCAACCGCAAGAAGATCTGGATCGCCAAGAGCGACTCCATCCCCCGCCGCATCGACAACATCATCGACAGCAAGCTGATCACCGCGACCGTCACGCTCGAGCTGACCAACCTCAAGCTCGACGAGTCGATCAGCCGCGAGACGATCGAGGTGAAGACCCCTGAGGGCTATGCCGTCGACAAGACCGAGCCCGTCGCGCCCAAGCCGGTGCAGCTCACCAAGATGAGCGTCCCCGAGTTTGATCTCACCCAGCCCGACGGCACCAAGGTGAGCAAGGCCTCGCTGGCCGGCAGCGTCGCGGTCGTGCAGTTCTGGGGCACGTGGTCCAACCCCTCCAAGCGCAGCCATCCCGAGCTCATGCAGCTCGCGGAGCAGTACAAGGACAAGGGCGTGAAGTTCTTCCTGGCGTCGGTCCGCGAGAAGGACGCCGAGGGCATCGCCGCGTACGTCAAGGAAAACAACATCACCATCCCGGTCCTGCTCGAGGCCGACACGCTGGCCGAGAAGATCGACGTGCAGAGCGTTCCCACCGTGCTGGTCATGGGCGCCGACGGGGCGAACGTCAAGATGGTCATGAACTACCTGAAGGACCAGACCAACAAGGAGATCGGCGAGGCGATCGAGTCCGCTCTCAAGGAGGCCGCGGAGAAGAAGGCCGCGCCCGCGACCCCGGAGAACAAGACCGACGCTTCCGGCGCTGCGCCCGGCACCGCTCCCGGCAAGCCCGCGGACAAGTAAGCACACGCTTCCCAACGACCAACACGCCCCGGGGCCCGAAGCCTCGGGGTTTTTGTTTTTGGATCAAGTGCCGCACCCGTCGCGCGAAGATCCGGGGGCGGGGCCATTCAGGTTCCGGCGCCTGACTTCCGCACGCTACCACTCACCCGCAGAGCAGCGCGTCGTACGCCGGCGCGAACACCGTGAAGTCCGCGTCGTCCACCAGCCCGTCGTTGTTCAGGTCCGCCGGACATCCGGGCACCATCGCCGGATCGGCGCAGTCGAGCAGGTTGTACGCCGCTGCGAAGATCGAGAAGTCGGCGTCGTCGACGAAGCCGTCGGCGTTGAGGTCGCCTGGGCAGGTCGCCGCGCGGGTCCCGGCGTTGAGCGTGAACCCCGCGTTCGCGCTGCTCGAGACCGGTGCGGCCAGGTAGAACGCGAACGCGCTCACCCGAGCCGACACCTCGACCGTGTACGTCACCCCCGCGAAGATCAGGCTCGATACATCGAACGCGCCGCCCGTCGTGCTCGAGACCAGCGTCGCCTCGCCCGCCTTCAAGAGCAGCACAAACTCTCCCGCGGCCGACCCCGTGAACGATCCCTGCAGGTCCATGATCCCGTCGCTGTCGGGCGTGAACGACACGCGGAAGACCGACGCGCCCGTCGCGCCGAAGATCAAACCGCTGCTCTCCGTGGTGTTAACGCTCGGCGAAGCGTTGCCGCTGGCCGTCATGCCGCTGACGCCCAGCGACGAGGTCTGCGTCGCCTCGCCGTGGCACGAGCCGGAGGGCAGCACCGAGTTCGCCACGGCCGTCTCGCTGAAGACACCCAGCGCCACCGGGGGCTGCTTGATCTGATTGCCGCCGAAGGACGTCTGGGCCCGCACGAACCGCTGGTCGTTGGAGTAGGTCAGCCCGGCGCACGCCATACCCGAGGCCGCGAAGGCCAGCAGGCTCGCACACATCCGGGCGCAGGTCTTCGCCACCGTCTTCCCCTTCTTGAACCGTCGATGTTCAGAACATACCACGCGATCGGGGTCCCACCACATCCCCAGCGGCAACTCCACGCGCTCCCCGCAAGATAACCCGCGTCGGACGCGAGTTATCCGCCGGAAGCCCCGCGCCTGGTGATTCCGTTCCAGATCGCGCGGATCGCCCGCTCCCACCGGCCCGCGAACGACGCCCCGTCGCAGAGGCTCGATGCCAGGACCTCGGCGCGCCGCTGGCGCTTCGCCGCCGCACGAGCCGCGGCATCCAGACCCGCGATCTCTCCGCCCAACCGTGCCGCGATCTGCACAAACTCGGCTGCATCGCTCGCGATGGTTTGTTGCTGTCCCGCTGCCCCCAGCAGCGACGCTCCCACCCGCGCCGCGTGCCGCGGGCCCCGCAGCGTCACCACCGGCAGCCCCATCATCAGCGCCTCGCAGGTCGTCGTCGTCCCCGCGTAGGGCGTCGTGTCCAACGCGACGTCGCATCCGTTGTACGCATCCATGTGCTCGGCGTAGCCCGGCGCGTGCGCGAGCACCCGCACCCGCGACGGGTCCACGCCCCGGGCTCGCACCATCTCGTCGAGAACCTGACGCGTCCGTGCATCCCCCAGCGCCCGGCTCTTGAGAACCAGTTCGGACCCTTCCACGCTTGTTAGAACGCGGCACCAGAGATCCATCGTCGTCGGCGAGATCTTCTGCTGGGCGTTGAAGCTCGCGAACCGAACCGGCCGCGCGTGACTCTCCCCGTTTCCCGAAGTGATCTCCGGCGTTCGCGCGTCCGTCGCGAAGCAGACAAAGCAGCCCTCCACTCCCACCAGTGGCTCGGTCGTGTTCCGGGCCACGACACCATCACCGCGCGGGCTGAAGCCCGCGGATCCGAGAGATCCTGCATCTGGATCCGTCGCAGCGTCCACCAGCCGCGCGTCCATGGTCGAGAGGCCCGTCGCGTGCGCGTATCCGAGCCAGTTCACCTGCACCGGCGCCACGCGGCGGGCGAAGAGCCCCGGCCGGGCCGTCACGTGCCAGCCTGCGAGATCGATCGCGAGGTCGCAGCCGAGCTGACGCACCGCCGCGCTCGCGGCGTCGTCGGGCATCCGCGACACGTCGAGCCAGCCGTCCAGATTGCTTCTCAGCCGCTGGGTCGCCGCATCCTCCGGCCCGAGGAGCGAGACGCCGATCAGATCCAGCCGCGAGCGATCGTGTTGTCCGATCCAGGATTCCAGAAACCGCGCGACCGCGTGATCCCGAAAGTCCGGCGACACCAACGCGACCCGCAGCCGCTTCTCGGGGTTGAACGCACCGTCTGCCTCGATCGGTCGTGTCGCGGGATCGATCCCCTTCGCCATGGCCGCGGCCGCTGCGAGATGCACGCGAGCCAGCTCGGCGTCATCGACATCATCCGCGTACAGGAGCATGGTCGCCGCCGCGCGAAGGATGCGGGCGTCGGCGGGCGCCAGCTGAGCGGCCTTCCGGATCAGTGCCGTGGCTTCTCGACTTCGCAGGCTTTCGCCGAGCGCTCCCGCGCCGATCGTGGCCAGCAAGGGATCGCGATCGAACTTGGTGCACGCCACGATCGCCGCGTCACCCGCCTCACCAACTCTGCCCTGGGCTCGCAGCGCGTTGATGAGCCCCGCGTGCATCGACGACACCGCGGGGAACTTCGCCGCCCCTTCGCGGAACAAACGCTCGGCGTCTGTCAGCTTCCCCACCGCCTGCAGCAGCTCGGCCGCCGCGATCCGCACGTTAACGTCGCTCGGTCGCAGCTCGACGCAGCGTGAGGCCTGGTAGGCCGCGGGCTCGCGCTCGCCCAGCATCTGCAGCGTCCGCGCCAGCAGGAAGGCCGCGTCGACGTTGCGTGGATCGGCTCGCACGGCGCGTTCGAGCAGCGGCCGGGCCTCCGCCCAGTTCCCTTGCGCCAGCATCATGCGTGCTTGTTCGAGCGCTTGCATCGTCGGATCGTTGGAGCCGTCCGCCCGGCGTGCGTGCGACTGCTCACCCGATCCGGCGGGCGAGCCGAGACCGCACCCACTCTCGCGCCCGTCGATCGGCCTCGAGTGCATCGCCCAGGCACGTCAGCCTTGTCACCGCCACCGACTCGATCGCCTCCAGCACCAGCTCCGCGATCCGCCCGAACTTCATCGAGTCTTCACGGAGGAACGCGAGCACCGCTTCCTCGTTGGCCGCGTTCACGATCGCGCCGCTCGTCCCGCCCTCGCGGATCACGCGGTACGCGGTGTGCAGCAGCGGGAATCGCGAGCCGTCGGGAGCCTCGAATTGCAACGACTGAGAACGAGCCGCACGAACCCCGTCGCCGCTGCCCATCGCCAGCGGCGTGACCAGCGATGCGACCCGGTTCGGACAGGTGAAGGCACTCTGGATCGGACCCCGCATGTCCGGCGTCGCCAATTGGGCCACCATGCTCGCGTCGTCGAACTCGACGACGGCGTGGGCCGCGGACTGCGGGTGGACCGCCGCCTCGATCTTCTCGCCCGGCAACGCGAACAACCAGTGGGCCTCGATGATCTCGAGCGCCTTGTTCATCAGGCTCGCGCTGTCGATCGTGACCTTCGCGCCCATCGTCCAGGTCGGATGTTTGAGCGCCTGCTCCCGTGTGGCACCGGCGATCTCGTCGCGGCTCGCGGTGCGGAAGGGCCCGCCGCTGGCCGTGAGGATCACCCGTCGCACGCCCCGAGGCGCGGATCGCAGGGCCGGCGCCTCCGTCGAAACACCCTGCAGGCACTGCCATACCGCCGCGTGTTCGCTGTCGACCGGGAGCAGTTTCGCGCCGGTTCGGTGACTCGTTGGCACCACCAGCGATCCCGCGGCCACCAGAGTTTCTTTGTTCGCCAGCGCGACATCACGCCCGAGTTCGACCGCGGCCAGGGTCGCGGGCAAGCCCGCGCTGCCGACGATGGCCGCGAGGACCAGGTCGCACTCCACCTCGCGGACGAGTTTCTCCGCCGCGTCGGAGCCCACCCTCACGCGGCCGTCGCCGAGGGACACTCCGTTCGGTTCCGCGATCGCAAGATCACGCACGCCAAACCGCTGGGCCTGCTGCCCCAGCAGGGCCGCACCCTTGCCCGCGGCGAGCCCGACCACCTCGAAGCGATGGCTGAACCCGCCACGCTCGTGGAGCGCGTTGAGGTGCGTGACCACCTCGAGCGCCTGGGTGCCGATGGAGCCGGTCGAGCCGAGGATGATGAGGCGGCGGGTGGCCATGCGTCGCGCTTCCATCAGTGGGACCGGGCTCCGGCCGGCCGGCTTGCAAGAGCAACATTCCGAGAAGGGCTCGACATCGTTCGCGTTTGCCACAGAAAAAAGGAGACCGGCCGGAGGCCGGTCCCACTGGTTCTTGCGTTCTTACTCCGGCTTGGGCCGTTTGTTCAGTTCGCCGGGCGTCAGCTTCCGGCGCGACGCGAACAGCAGCCGCGGCTTGGGCGCGTTGTTGCCCTGGGGCGCTGGACCGTTGCCAGCCCCGCCGCTGGAGTTCCCGCCGCTGTTCCCGCCACCGGTGTTGCCGCCGTTGCCGCTCTGCGAGGCCCGCGGCTCGTTCCGAGGCCGTTCGCCCCGATCGTTGAACCGCTGGCCGCCGCGACCACCGTCACGACCACCGTCCCGATTGCCGCCTCGGCCTCCATCGCGATTGCCACCCTGCTGCTGCGGCGGGCGCTGGCCACCACCCCCACCGCCCCCACCTCCGCCTCCGGCATTCGCGACGGGCGCGGCACCGTCTGCCGGCGCACCCTCGCCGCCGCGACCGCGGCCACGTCCGCGACGGCGACGACGGCGACGACGCCCGCCTTCGCCACCTTCGCCCTGTGGGCCGCCTTCGACCGGCGCGCCCTCCGGGCCTTGCTCGTTCGTGCCGCCTTCGGCATCACCTTCGGGCCCAGCGGCGTCATCACTCGGTGCTCCGCCGCCGTCGCCTGCGTTCAGCGCGGCGCCGTCGTTGGCGCCTTCCGGTCCGGCCGGACCCATCGGCCCGCCGTCCATGCCCGGCGCGCCGCCGCGGCCGCGACCACGCCGCCGACGACGCCGACGACGCCCGCCTTCGCCCGGAGGTCCGTTCGGATCGCCGTTGGGTTTGGCTTCGGGTCCGCCCTCGATGAACTCGCCCTCGTGCCCGGCGTGGGCTTCGACGCCTTGATTGGGATGCTCGTTGCCATGATCACCGGAGCCGTTCTGTTCACCGCCGCCCGCGGCAGCAGGGGCCACGCCCGGAAGATCGTCATCGCCGTGATCACCCATGATGATCACGCCGCGCTGGGTCTCGACGCGGCGCACGTCCGCGACCGGACCGGCCGCACGAGGTGCCGCGGGCTGGGCCGGACCTTGGGCTGGGCCGCCTTGTCCGCGCCCCGGGCCGCGCTGACCGCCTCGACCGCCGTCGCGGCCACCATCTCGATTGCCATCTCGGTTGCCATCTCGTTCGACGGGGCGAGCGCCATCGCGTCCGCCCTGAGCCGGACGCGCGCCATCACGACCTCCACGCCCGCCGCCGCGTCCGCCGTCACGTCCGCGTCCACGGCGACCGCGTCGGCGTCCGCCGATCTCGCCCGCTTCCGCGGTTGAGGCCGCGGCGGCTTGCGCATCGGCACGGATCTGCTGATCGAGTTCCTCGTCAGAGAGCAGCTCGGGATCGACATCGCCGATCTCGGTCACTTCTTCGCGCGGGGCGGAGAGTTCGGTGTCCTCTTGGTCTGCCGCGTCGCGCTCGGCGACCGCGTCGCTGCTGATGCTGTCGTCATGGTCATCGGCCGGCTCCTCGACGACGATGAGTTCGCTCGGGCGCTTGCGCGGGAGCGGCTGGGTCAGGTCGATGTCCGCGCCCATCGCGTCGTACGCGTAGAAGGTCACGCGGTCGAGGGGGAGAGCCTCGCTGACCCGCACGTCCACCCGCTTGCCGCTCGATCGCTCGATGCGGCTGAGCATGTGGCGCTTGGTGGAGAGCAGTTCGCCCGCGACGCGGGCCGAGACCACGATCTCGACGCGGCCGACCTTGTCAACGTCGAGCAACGCCGCGAGTTCGCGGAGGGCGTCGCCGGTGACGCTCTCGGGCTTCTGCACGAGGCCGCGGCCGCGGCAGGTGGGGCAGTCAGAGAAGTGCACGGATTCGGCGCTGGCCCGCATGCGCTGGCGGGTCATCTCGAGGATGCCGAACTGGCTGATGAGGCCGACCGTCGTGCGGGCGCGGTCGCGCTTGAGGCGTTCCTTGAACCGGGCCTCGACCTCCTTGCGGTGCGAGAGGTGCCGCATATCGATGAGGTCGTTGACCACGATGCCGCCCTGGTCGCGAAGGCGGAGCTGGCGGCAGATCTCGTCCACGGCCTCGAGGTTGGTCTGGAACGCGTTCTCTTCGGCGTCGCGCGAGTCGCGGCTCTTGCCGCTGTTCACGTCGATGGCGACGAGAGCTTCGGTCTGATCGATGACCAGGCGGCCGCCGCTGGGCAGCGGGACTTCGCGGGCGTGGATGTGGGCGATCTGCTCCTCGATCGCGAAGGAGTGGTAGATGGGCGTCTGGCCGGGGTAGTGGAGCAGCCGCGTGCTGGTGCGGGGGGCGACGATCTTCAGGAACCGGCGAGCCCGCTGCACGGCTTCCTCGTTGTCGATGACGATCTCGTCGACGTCGGTGGTGAGCTGATCACGTAGGGCGCGGACGAGAAGATCGCTCTCGGCGTAGAGCAGACGCGGCTTGTCGCCACGGGCGCGGCGGCTCTCCATGTCCTTGTAGAGACGCACGAGGTAGGCGAGGTCGCGCTTGAGCTCGAGCTTGGTGCGGTCCATGCCCGCGGTGCGGAGGATGAAGCCGAAGCCGTCGGGGAGATCGAGCTGATCGAGGATCTCTCGCATCTTGCGGCGCTGGTCCTCGTCCTCGACCTTGCGGCTGACGCCGACCTTGTCCATCTGCGGCATCATCACCAGGAAGCGGCCGGGGATCGAGAGGTAGCTGGTGAGCGTCGGGCCCTTGGTGCCGACGCCTTCCTTGAGCACCTGGACGATGATCTCGTCGCCGCGGCGGAGGGCGGCCTGGATGGGCGGGCGCTCGCGGCGCGGGGTCTTGTGACCGACCTTCTCGGTCGCGTCGGCCTCTTCGCCGGGGAAGTAGCGCGGGTGCAGGTCGCTGATGTGCAGGAACCCGTTGTCGCCGACGCCGAAGTCAACGAAGGCCGCCTGGATGGCGGGCTCGACGTTGATGACTTTGCCGACGTAGATGTTGCCCACGCGGCTCTGGGTGGCGAACTTTTCGCTTGTGAACTCTTCCAGCTTGCCGTCTTCCACGATCGCGATCCGGCATTCCTCGCCGGGGACGTAGTTGATGAGCATCTGGGTCTTGGACTTTGCCTGCTTGGCCATATCGAACCGATCCGACGCGCCACAGCGCGTCCGTAACACGTGGCGCGAGTTTTCGCGCACCGTGACGAGGCAACCGGATTGGCCCGAGGCTTTGCACACCCGACGCTTCATGCGCCGCCGTGTGCCCGCACGCGGACGAACGCTCGCCCGCTCCGGGTCCCGTATCGCTCGCGCTCCCGGTCAAAAGACTCGGCGGCGCCCGCGATCGGTCCCGCGACGCGTGAATCCTCACGCGTCCTGACTCGTCCCGCGCCCTTCACCCGCGGCAAAGCCGCTCGGAAAGGGGGACGGATGCTTGTCCTCGGGCGGCACACGCACAACGCGTCGCCGGCCCTCGTGTTTCTTCGCCCTGGTCACACGACCGTGGTCAATCGCCGGAACGTCCGTCGAACAACTCGGGCACCAACTTGCGAGCACGGTCTCGGAGGTAACTCGAAACCTGTGTCTCTGAATCGAACGAGAGCGCTTGTCGAGCGATCTGTTCACACTGCTTGAGGTTCACCCCGCGGATGAGCCTCTTGAGCTGGGGGATGGCTCCCGCGCTCACGCTAAGGGTACGCAGCCCCAGCCCAATGAGCAGGAGGGCGTATTCCGGGTCGCCCGCGGACTCGCCGCAGCACGAAACCGGGGTGTCGTGCCGCCGGGCCGAACGCACCACGTCGCGGATCAGCAGGATGACCGCCGGGTGGGCCGGGTTGTACAGGTTTGCGATCGTTTCGTTGGTGCGATCGACCGCCAGCGTGTACTGCACCAGGTCGTTGGTGCCGATCGAGAAGAAATCCGCCTCGCGGGCGAACGCGTCGGCCATCAACGCCGCCGACGGCACCTCGACCATCATGCCGACCTTCAGATTTCGGTCAAACTTGATGCCCTCTTCATCAAGTTCCTCCATCATGTCGTTGATCAGGTACTTTCCCTGCCGGAATTCCGACGTGCTCGTGATGAGCGGGAACATCACCTTCAGCGGGCCCTTGGCGCTCGCCCGCAAGAGGGCCCGAAGCTGCCGCTTGAACATGGGCAGGTTCCGCAGGCAGTATCGGATACTGCGGCAACCCAGGAAGGGGTTGCGCTCCGGCGTCTCGGCCCGCTCCTGGGTGTACTTGTCCGCGCCCAGGTCCATCGTGCGGATGGTCAGCGTCTTGCCCTTCATCAGCTCGAGGCAGCGCACGTAGCTCTTGTAGTGATCTTCTTCGCTGGGCTCGTTCTTGCTGGTGAGGTAGAGGAACTCGGTTCGGTAGAGGCCGACGCCCACGCCGCCCATGTCGAGGACCTGCTTGGCCTCGTCGGGGAACTCGATGTTGCCCACGAGCTCGATGTTGGTGCCGTCGAGCGTCACCGCGGGCAGGTCGCGCAGCTCGCCGAGCGACAACTCGAACGTCGCCCGCTGCTTGATGTACTGCTGATATTCCTCGTGGCGCTCGCGGTCGGGGTTGAGGATGATCAGGCCGCGGTCGCCGTCGAGGATGATCGACGCGCCGTCCATCGCCGCCGCGGTGAGGCTCTTGCAGCCGACGACCGCGGGGATGCCCAGCGCCCGGGCCACGATCGCTGTGTGGCTCGTTCTGCCGCCCAGGTCGGTGGCGAAGCCGATGATGCGCGACTTGTCGAACGTGGCGGCCTGACTGGGCGTGAGGTCGCGGGCCGCGAGGATGCTGCCCGATGCCATCTTCGCCATGCGGCTCTCGGCACGGCCGAGCAGACGATTCAGAAGCCGATTCGCCAGGTCGTCGATGTCGTTCACTTTGGTCGCGAAGACCGAGTCGGGCATCGCCCGCAGCTTGTCGGCCTGCTGACCGAAGACCTGGCCGACCGCGTACTCCGCCCCGACGCGCTCGGTCTCGACCATCTTCCGCAGCGGGCCGATGAGCGACTTGTCCTTCAGCATCCCGACATGGAACAGGAAGATCTTCGCGGCCTCGTCGCCCATCTCTTCCTTGGCCCGGACATGGACGGCGTTGAGGTCCTCGATCGCTCCCTTGATGGCGGCGTCGAGCCGCTCGAGCTCGGCCTTGACGCCCTTCTCGGGGATCATCCGCCGCAGGATGCGACGGGGGTCGTCGCCCAGCATGGCAACCTTGCCGATGGCGATGCCCGGCGAGACGCCGATGCCCTTGATGATCTGCATCTTCTGAGCCGCGTACTCCGGCGGCTCCCAATCGGGCGGGATGAGCCCGCCGCCGACCCCGATCCCCCCACGCAGATTCGAGGGCGCCTTGGCCCCGGGCAGCTTGCCAGCGCCCTTGGCGCCCGCAAAGACCCCCTTGGGCCCATCGGGCGGCGGAACCGGAGGTTGATTGCCCTTGCTCTTCAAACGCCTTTCCTTCGAGCCACTGGCCGCACGGCCAACGCGTTCAGAAAACCAGTCGCCACTCCCCCTCCCAGAGGGAGGGGGCAGGGGCGGGTTTCATGCGTGTCGAATCCAAACAAAATCCGACATCCCACATCCCAAATCCGACATCCCACCAGTCTATCTTCCCGCCGGTTGACCCGCACGCTTGGGCGGCCATAAATCCCTCCCCACGTCCGACTGGCCCACCGCCGCTCTTTTGAGCTGGCACCGGGTTAAAGAGCGGGATTGACCCGCGACCTCTTGGACGCCTGTGCGAGGCTACGGCGACGCCGCAAGTCTCGATTTTCGAAAGGTTTGAACATGTCTGACACTCTCTCCGCCGCGGTCAAAGAACTCGGTGACAAGCTCGCCGGCCTTTCGCTCAAGGACGCGGTTGAGCTCGGCAAGTACCTGAAGGACACCTACGGCATCGAGGCCGCCGCGGGCGGCGCCGTGATGATGGCTGCCGGCGGCGGTGGCGCTGCAGCCCCCAAGGCCGAGGAGAAGGACAGCTTCGACGTCGTCCTCAAGGGCGTCGATGCTGCCAAGAAGATCCAGGTCATCAAGGTCGTCCGCGAGGCGACGGGCCTGGGCCTGGCCGAGGCGAAGGCTTTCGTCGACGCCCCCGGCAAGGCGGTCAAGACCGGCCTGTCGAAGGACGAGGCCGAGAAGCTCAAGAAGACCCTCACCGAGGCCGGTGCGACGATCGAGCTGGCCTGAGTTTTTGGCCTGAGTTTCACTCAGTGTCGGTCTGATCTCAAGACTGCCAACGAAAACCCCCGCCTCGTGCGGGGGTTTTTCTTTGCTGTTGATCCGAGCTCGCCGGCCTCGCCGCTACGGACACCCCAGCGCGTCGTACGCGGCCGCGAACAGCACAAAATCGGAGTCGTCCACGAAATTGTCGTGGTTGAGGTCCGACGGGCACGCCGACGGCATGGCGGCGGCGGCACAGTCGAGGACGTTGTACGCGGTCGCGAACGAGACGAAGTCCGTGTCGTCCACGTTGCGATCATCGTTCAGGTCCGCCTCGCAGGGGACGCGGAACTCCCAGGTTTCGTCGCTGTACGAACTCGACCGTGGCTGGCCGCCGAAGAGGATGGCCGAGCGCCGGGCCGCGTCGTACACGAACTGGGCACCGTCGCGCCCCAGCGGGCCCGCGGCGGAAAGCTGCGTCCACGACACGCCGTCGTATTCCCAGACCTGGCTGGTGCGCCGGAAGAGCGTGTCGTGCGGCGGCACGCCGTAGAGCAGGACTTTCTGGCGGGACGTGTCGTAGGTGAGGTACGCGGTCTCGAATGTTCCGGGGCTGGTCATGAACTTCTGTGTCCACACCGTGCCGTTCCATTCCCAGGTGTCGGTGAACGTTGTTCCGAACGAGTTGGTTCCGCCGAACAGCACGCAGACCCCGCGCGCCGCGTCGTACGCCAATGCGCCGAGCCGAGCGGGTGGTCCGGCGACCAGGCGCTGGGACCAGGAAGCACCGTTCCATTCCCAGGTGTCGGAGTTGATGAGGCCGTTGACACCACCGCCGAATCGGACCACGACGCCGCGGGCGCTATCGAACGCGAGAGCGCCGCCGTCGCCGGCCGCCGGCGGAACCTGTGAGACGAGTTTGGTCCAGGCCGATCCGTTCCACGTCCACATCTCTTTGCTGTTGGCAAAGGTCGTGGTGTTGGTGCCGCCGATGAGCAACGTCACCGACCGTGCAGGGTCGTGTACCATCTGCGGGAGCATGTTCGCCTGGGGATAGGTCACTCCCGCCGAACGGGGCAGCCACATATCGCCAGATCGTTCCCACGTATCGCGCAACGGATAGGGATCGCCCGCGTAGCCATAGAGCCCGCCGTACATGACGGATCGCCCCCGCCCGGAGTCGTAGGCCATCGCGAATCGGCCCCGAGGGACCGGGCGGGAATCGAATGTGGGAACCCAGGCTCCTCCCAAGCGCGTCCAAGTGTCATGGACGCTGGAGTTGCTGCCGGTGCGTCCGCCGAAGACCACGAACGCCGATCTCGCAACATCAAAGGCCCCACAGTGACCGGTCCGAGCCGCGGGCGAGCCGGTGGACGCCTGAGACCAGGTCGTTCCGGTTCGAACCCAGGTGTCGGCGAGCGGGCCGACCACGCCCGCCGCGGAAGTGAAGTCGCCGCCGAAGAGCACCGGCTTGTTCAGCACGGGATCGAAGATCATCGGCATGTCCCACCGCGCCTGCGGCCCGCCGTTGCCGAACGAGGTCCATGACGTGCCGTTCCACTCCCACGTGTCGCCCCAGACGCCGGTGCCGTTGCGCCCGCCGAAGAGCACGGCACGCTGGCGCACCGGGTCGTAGCACATTCCGGCGGCGTATCGGGCGCCGGGTCCGGTAGTGGCGACCTTGGTCCAGGAGGCGCCGTCGTACTCCCAGGTGTCGCCGAAGAAGCTGCCGTCGCTGCCGCCGAAGAGCACCATCTTGTTGCGGTTCGAGTCGTAGCACATCGCGGAGGCGTAGCGGTACGACGGGCCGCTGATTGCCTTGGCCGTCCAGGTGTGCCCATCCCATTCCCACGTGTCGTTCCACGAGAACTCGTCGCTCTTGCCGCCGAAGAGGACGACGACGCGGCGGACGGGGTCGTAGGCCATGGCCGCCCACTCGCGCCCCGAGGGGCCGGATGCGGTTCGGAACTTCCAGGCGCTGCCGTCCCACTCCCAGGTTTCGCGGATGGCGTTGGCGCCGACATCGGTAAAGCCGCCGAACATGACCGAGACCTTGCGGGCCGAGTCGTACGCCATCGAAGCGCGGTTGCGCTCGATCGGCGTCTTGCTCATCCACACCGGCGTCTGGGCCATCGCAATCGTTCCCAGACACACGGCCGCGATTCGACAAAGCGCTGTTCTCATACGACCCCTCCAAAAACCCCGCGAGTCGACGACCCCGGTTGCGTCCCGGACTCCTCGAACGGGAGTCGCACAAGGACGAGAGAAGCCGGATCCGCGAAAGAGAGTTTCGGGTCAGGAGGCGTGGAATGCAAGCGGTTTGTGGTGGTATGGAACCGCAATTTATGGAGACGCGTACCAAGCTGTGGCTCCCGCGGGTGCGGCGCAAGCGATGAGTATCGCTGCGGAGTTCTTGCGCGGCATCTTTTCGGCGAGACGAACGGGATTGCCGGTACTCGATGGTCAAGATCTCGTGAGATCGGTGTGAGCGAGGGTGAAAGTGCCACATCGTCATTTTCCCCGCCGCGGACTGACGCTCATCGAGCTCGTCGTCGTCATCGCCATCATTCTGCTGCTCGCGCTCGCGGTCTTTTGGGTTGCGTCCAAGGTCCGCGCCCTCGTCGTGGCGCTCGACCCAGAGGGTGTGCGACGCATCGAGGGCCGCGGAGAGAAGCCGCCGGACAAGCCCGACGACAAGCCTTCCGACAAGCACGATCAGCCGACGCCGGGCGACAAGAAAGAAACGCCGCCCAAGTAGCAGCGGCGTCACAATGCAAGAATTGGGATGAAGGTTCCGAGGACGCGGCGCGACGACACTCTCCGATGGCGGTCTCACAGGATCCCCTGCAGCGTGTGCGTGAACAGTTCGTTGATCTCCAGGCGCAGCTCGCGGTTGTCGCCGGCGAGGCTGCTGGCCTTTCTGAGACCGGCGATGGATTGCTTGGTGACCCTCTTGGAGAGCGGACCGATCATCCGGCGCACCGCGGCCACCGTGTCGATCGGGATGACAAACCCGAGCTCTTCCGAAGACCACTCGTTCGCCAGCACCCGCAGCTTGCCCTTTACCTTGCCCTTGACCTTGCCCTTGACCGTGCCGCGGAATCCCACGCCGCGAAGCTCCGCCGAAGCCCGCGGGAGCACCTGCTCACCCGGCTTCCAATGAGGCAGGAAGTAGTACCGCTTCACCACGCTTCCGTCGATGCCCATCGCCGCGAGTTCCACGGTCGCATCGGTCAGCGCGAAGTCCAGCCCGTTGCGCAGCGCCAGGCCGTCGCCGGCCTCTGCTCTCCCTGTGGGGGCGGTGCCTCACAGCGTACCGGCGTACGCCCGGAAGCTCGCCCGGAACGGCCGCGCCTTCAGCTCGAGGTGCGACTCCACCTTCTTGGTCTCGGACACGCTGTCCTGTCCGCCCATGACCGCCATGCCGTGGTCGAAGGGCAGGAGCCCGCCGAGCCCCACGTACGACGCGCCCAGCGCCTGCAGCGCGGCCAGATCCGCCGGCACGCCCCAGGGCTGGAGGTTGGTGTTGGCGCCGTGGATGTTGTCGCGCAGCTCGACCAGCATCTGCGGCCAGGTCAGCTGCTCGCTGCCCACCAGGTTGTAGGTCTCGCCCACAGACTGCTCGCGCGACAGCGCCCGGACGAACGCCGACGCCACATCATCGACGGCGACCGGCTGCACCACCGGGTCGCGGTAGTTCACGCCGCCCAGGGGCACGCTGGTGTCCTCCTGACCGCCGCGGAAGTACGGCAGGAAGAAGTACGGCGGGGCCTCGCCCTTGCACCACCGAGCCGCCATCTCCAGGAAGCTGCTCCCCGGGCCGTGGATCAGACCCGGGCGGAAGATGGTCCAATCGAGCCCGCTGCGGCGGACGATCTGCTCGGCGTCCCACTTGGTGGTGCGGTACGCGCAGTCGGCGTCGTCGCGCACGCCCAGGGCCGACATCTGGAGATAGCGGTTCACGCCCGCGGCCTTGCAGGCCTCGGTGATGACGCGCGTCGAGGCAACGTGCATGCGGTGGAAGGTGACGCCGCCGCGCTCTTCGCGGATGATGCCGATGAGATGGATGCAGGCCTGCGCCCCAGCGACCAGCTCGGCGGGCGAGCGGTCGTCGTGGATGTCGCCCTCGACGAGGGTGAGAGTGGCGGCGTTCGGCGTGGGGCGGGGCAGCACCTCGCGGGCCTTGACGCGGCTGCGGACGAGCGCGCGGACGTTGTAGCCCTGCTTCAACAGCTCGGCGACGATGGCGCGGCCGACAAACCCGGTGGCCCCAGTGACAGCGACGGTCTTGATGGTGGTCATGCGGGGGGATTGTTGTCGGGGTGGAGGCCGCGCGCTTCCCCTCTCCGCGCAGCGGGGAGGGGTGGTCGAGGCTTGGCGAGGCCGGGGAGGGGCAATGGGCGTTCGAGCGTCGCAGCGTGCAGGTGCCAGCGGTCCCCGCACCTAATTCGACGCTTCGCGTCGAATCGTCCTCTCCCCGCAGGCGGGGAGAGGAGGCGCGGCGAGCGTGACTGGACCGAACCGGGACGCCCCCGCGTCCGACCTAAACTCATCCTTCCCCGATGCGGAACTTCTTTGCCTTTGCCAAGCGGATGACGCGGTACCCGGCGGCTCTGTTCGGAGCTCTGGTGCTGGCGTTCTTCTCGGCGTTGGGCGTCGGCACCGCGATGCTCGCCGTGGTGCCGGTCTTGCAGAACGTGGTCTACGCGGCGTCCAACCGCGATGACCCGAAGATCCGCGATCTGCCGATCTTGGCTCGACAGATCAACGAGCGAGTGGCCGAGCGGGCACCGATGATTCCTCAGGTCATCCCCGATTCGGTCATCGAGGCGCTCCCGCGGGGCGCGTATGCCGCGGCCCTGTGGATCTTCGTGGGCTTGGGCGTTCTCACGGTGCTGGGTGCCGCGGCGAGCTTCCTGCACGCGTATCTGTCGCAGACATTGGTGAACCGTGTGGTGACCGAGGTGCGGCGTGAGTCCTTCCGGCGGGTGCTCAAGCGCCCGCTGCGGGATGTGATCTCGGCGGGCAACGGGGCGACCGATCTGGTGAGCCGGGTCGTGAACGACACCGGGTCGCTGGGCGGGGCGCTCAACAGCCTGTTGGGCAAGGGCCTCGCTGAAACGACCAAGGCGGTGGCGGCGGTGGTGGTGGCGGTGATCCTCGACTGGCGGCTTGCGTTCATCGCGTTGATCGCGGGCGGCGTGATCGCGGTGGTGATCCGGGTGCTGTCGCGGCGGATCCGCAAGGCGTCCAAGCAGGCGCTGCGCAGTCACAGCGACTTGCTGCGGGTCTCTACCGAGGCGCTGCAGGGCATGCGGGTGGTCAAGGTGCACACGGCCGAGAGGATCGAGGAAGGCCGCTTCCACCGCGCCAACAAGCAGATGCTGCGGGAGCTCAACCGCGTGCGCACGGCGCGGGCCCTGGCGAGCCCGCTCACCGAGGCCATCGCGATCATCGCCCTGGGAACGCTGGCCCTCATCGCCATCAAGGCGATGATCGACAACGCGGTCGAACCGGGCACGTTCCTCGTCGCGCTGGGCGGCCTGGGCGTCGCGGGCGGTGCGCTCAAGCCCTTGACCGGCATCATCACCGACATCCAGATCGGTGCGGCAGCGGCCGACCGGTTGACCGAGCTGCTGGCGTCGCAACCCGAGCCCGGGCACGGGCACAAGCTCGCCCGATTGCCGCGGCACGCGCGGTCGATCGAGTTCAAGGGCGTCACGCTCCAGTACGCGTCGCAGCCCAAGCCCGCGGTCGAGGACATCTCGCTCAACATCGCCCACGGTGAGACCGTCGCCTTCGTCGGGCCCAACGGCTGCGGCAAGACGAGCTTGCTCTCGCTGGTGCCCCGGCTGTACGACCCCGACGCGGGGATGCTGCTCATCGACGGGCAGAACATCCGCGACTTCTCGGTGCGTTCGCTGCGGCGGCAGATCGGCGTGGTGACGCAGGAGACCGTGCTCTTCAGCGGCACGATCCGGCAGAACATCGCCTACGGCTCGACCGATGCGAACGACGTTGAGATCCTCGACGCGGCACGGAAGTCGCGGGCCCTCGAGTTCATCGAGCGGCTGCCGCTGGGGCTGGACACGCCGATTGCGGAGCAGGGGTTGAGTTTGTCGGGCGGCCAGCGTCAGCGGCTCGCGATCGCGCGGGCGATCCTGCGGAATCCGGCGATCCTGATTCTCGACGAAGCCACGAGCATGATCGACGCCGAGAGCGAGCACCTGATCGGCGAGGCGATCACCGACTTCACCAAAGGCCGCACGTGCTTGATCGTGGCCCACCGGCTGAGCACGGTGGTGCAGGCCGATCGGATTGTGGTGATGGATCAAGGCAAGATCGTGGACATCGGGCGGCATGGGGAGCTGCTCGGTCGCTGCGCGGTGTATCAGCGGTTGGTGCGGACGCAGCTTGTGGGGAGCGAGCTGGCGACGGCGTAGGAATCGGAGCGTTCGCCACACCCCCTCCCCGAAGGAGGGGGCAGGGGGGTGGGTTTGCTCTCTATCTTGGTCCCTTGCATTCGTGTTCGAGCGCCGATATCGGATTCAAACCAACCCACCCCTAGCCCCTCCCTCAGGGAGGGGGACCGATCCAAAGACATGCCATACACGAGGCCGTCGCGTTGAACGATCAATCGACACCACAACCATCGCAGGAAACTCCAGGCGCGTCGCCCTGGTGGTCCTCCATCCACACTCGCCGCATCGCCCACGCCATCACCTTTGGCATCATCCTCTGGGGTGCGATCTCCTGCTATCGGATGATGACCAGCGACCGCGTGCTCGACGAGCGCTTCCGCGATTTTTACGAGTTCTTCGACGCCGCCGATTCGCTGGCCAACGGGCGCGACGTCTTCAAGGCCGGCAAGATGGGGTACATCTACCCGCCCATGCTGGTGACGCTCATGCTCCCGTTTGCGCGGCTGGGTATCGAGACCTCGGGCATCATCTGGATGCTCATCAACACCGCCTTCTTCGCTTCCAGCGCCTGGCTCGGCGGCCGGGCTGTCACCCGGCTGCTCGGCCTCTCGATGCACGCCGCCCCGGTCATCACCGCGATCGGCACGATCGTCCTAGCCGACAAGATCCTCAGCGACTTCAAGATGCAGCAGGTCAACTCGGCCATGCTGTTCGCCTGGGTCGTCGGGCTCTGGGGGCTGGCGCGGATGTCGGATGGAACGAACCCGGCATTGCCTGCTTCACATCCGCCATCCGCTATCCGACATCCGACATTCTTCATCGCTCTCGCGGTTGGCCTGGCCCTCGGCTCGTCCATCAACCTCAAGTATCTCGCGCTCATCACGCTGCCGTACTTCTTGCTCCGCGGGCACTGGAAGCTGGCGCTGGGCATTGTGCTGGGCACGCTCTTTTGGGCTCTGCTCCCCGCCCTTTTCATCGGCTGGGAGAAGATGGCCTTCCTCTGGCGCGGGGCCCTCGCCGGGCTGGTGCAAGCCACCGACGCCAGCGGCGTGCGCGTCGAGGGCAAGGCCCGGCTGATGAATGCCCGGACCTTCGGCATCTCCATCACGACCGCGTGCGTCCGCGTCGCTGACGGCATGAGCAAGCCGATCCTCGGCCCGATCTTCGCTGGCCTGTTGCTGCTCGTCACCTACGCCCTCACGCAAGTCATCTACGCCGCGTTCCGACAGCCGATGTGGATCGCCCGGTTTGGTCGCCGCGAGCTGAGCCGCCCTCACCTGATGCTCGTCGAGTTCGTCGGGCTCATCACCATCGCGATGGCGTTCAGCCCGCAGACCAACGCCCGGTTCATCGTGCAGATGTTGCCGCTCGCCTTCCTGCTCGCCGGCACGATCATCGGCGCCCGCACGCCCAGAGCCCGCTGGCTGGGCCTTGCCGGGCTTGCGGTCATGTGGTTCGGGATCATCTTCCCGCCCGCCAGCGAGGCGACTCGCGAGCTGAGGCAGTGGTGGCAGGAAGTCGCGGGACTGTGCAGCTGCCTCGTGATCGCGTGGCTGTTGGGTGTGGCCGCGGTCTTCGAGTCGACCCCGACGCAGCGGGCCGCTACACCCTGAAGATCGATCCGAGCTTCTTGCCCAGGAGCACGCTCGCGCCGAAAAGCGTCACGGTCAGGAGGGCCATGCCCCACACGCCCATCGCGCTGGCGATGTAGACACCGTCGCCCAGACGCTCAGTGAATGCAAAGATGGCCTTGGTCAGCGGGAACTGGTGCTTCTGCTGGGCCAAGAGCATGGAGTCCGACACTTCCAGCATCGAGAAGCTGAAGACCAGCATGCCGCCGGCGATCAGGTTCGCCATGATCAAGGGCACGATCACCCGTCGCACCGCTGTGAAGCGAGAGGCGCCCAGATTCATCGCCGCCTCTTCGAGCTCGCCGCTGGTCTGTTCGAGGCCGGCGACGGTGGAGCGGACGATGTAGGGAAGTCGGCGGATGGCGTACGCGGCGATCAAGAGCGGCACCGGGTTGGGTTCGGCGGACAAAATGCGGAATGCTGACATGAAGGGAGTGATTGTGATGGGGTCGCTCAGCCCAAAGAAAGGCCACGCTCGATACGCGCATAGCACGCCGGCAGCAAGCCCAATCACGCAAGAAATCACCAGAGCGGGTCGGCGTCGAGCGTCGACGCTCGACATCGCCGACGACGAAAGAACCCAGGTTATCAATCCGGCGAGACAGCCAACCGAGAAGTTCACGACCTGGAACATGCCGAAGGGGAGCGCGATCGGATCTCCTGCGAACGGCCAGCGCAGGCTCATCGCGACGTAACCGAAAGCCATCACCAGTCCCGGCACCGCCAGCGGCAGCATGCACAGTGCATCGAGCAGACCACGCCCCTTCACCTGCGTCCGCACGATCAGGTACGCGATCACCACGCCCGCGACCATCGTGATCAGCATCGCCGCCGCGGAGAGCTTCAGCGAGTTCACGATCGCGCCGAACGAGTCGCGGGCCGTCAGCGCCTCGCGATAGTGCGAGGTTGTCCACGACGTCGGCAGCACGCTGTCGTACCACTGCCCCGGCACGGTGAAGCTCGTCAGCACCACGCCCACGTGCGGCAGAATCGCCAGCAGGAACACTGCCGCAAAGCACAGGCTCGCCAGCCAGCCCCGCCAGCCGACGAGTTCCTTCTCCCCGCCGGCGCGGCTCGCCTTGCTGTACATCGCGTAGCCGGAGCGGCCGAAGAAGTACTTGCCCAGCACGTACATCACGATCGCCATGCCGAGCATGACGAGCGTGAGGGCGTACGGCTCCGCGCTGGTCTCGACCTGTTTGAGGCCGTAGAAAATCTGCACGCTGGTCACCGCGTAGTAATCGAACATCAGGGGCGTGCCCAGCTCGGTGAACGCCCAGATGAACACGATCGTCGCGCCCGCAAAGATGCCCGGGCGCACCAGCGGCAGCGTGATCTTGAAGAACCGCCGCCACCAGCCCGCGCCGAGGTTCTCTGCCGCTTCATCCAGCGCGGGGTCGAGGTTTGCCAGAGCCGCAGTCGTGTTCAGGAACACGATCGGATAGAGCGACAGCGCCTGCACGCCCACCACGCCCCAGAACTTGGCGTTGCCGAGGATGTCGAAGTCGGAGCCGAAGAGCGCGTTCAGCGCACCCTCCCGCCCCAGGATCGCCCGCACACCGATCGCCCCGACAAACGGCGGCAGGATCATCGGCACCAGCACCGCCGCGTTAAAGAACGTCTTCAGCGGGAACTTGTAGCTCGACGCCAACAGCGCCAAGGGCAGCGCGATCGCCGTCGCGACCACCGTCGTCGTGACCGCCAGCAGCGCGGAGTTGCCGATCGCCCGGAAGAAGTTCGGGTTCTCCCACAGCAGCCGGAAGTGATCGAGCGTCAGGTTCGACAGGAACGCGCCGCTCCCCGACAGCCCGCCACCGGGCTGTTTCTCGAACGCGCCCGCCACGGTCAGGAAGATCGGATAGAGCAGCAGCAGCGTCAGCACCGCCAGAGTGCTGACCAGGAGCGCGTACTGCCAAGCATGTCGTCGGAACCGGTTCACGGCGTCGAGTGTAGCGAAGACCGACGCGTGCAAGGCGACCGGAAAACGACGCGATCGGCGCGGATCGGCTCGACGAGGCGGTTCAGACGTGGCCGGTTCTGGGTCGCCTCCTTGGCGTGAGCAGCGTGGCGGACGCCAGCAACAGGCCCACTCCGCCCGGCCCGGGGATCACGATGTCCATGGACGCGTCGAGACGGCCAGAACCCGAGCTTGGTGCACCCGGTCCGAAGCGGAGGGTCTGATCGCCGTCCGCTCCTGCGAGCACGCGGTACTGACCCGGTCCGAGCTGGCCGTTCCAAACCACATTGGTCCATCGGGTGAAGTCGTTCGACTCCGATGTGGCGGCATGCACGCCGACGGTGTACGAATCGAAGACAATCGCGTTCGTCACCGCGTTGTAGATGACAAAGTACGCGTTCAGGTTCTCGGGAAGGAAGGGCTTGAGCCCACCGGGGGTGGCATCCCCGTTCAACTTGATCTGGATGTTGACGGGCGCCGCAGTCACGGAGAGCGTGACATCCAGCGAAGTCTTGGTGCCGCTGGCGTTGCCGTTGGACGAGTAGTAGTCGCCAAAGAACGTTCCACTGATCTGGCTAGTCGTGACATTGGTCTTGAGCACGCTTCCGCGAAGCGACAAGGAGGACGCGCCCGCCACACTGTTCGACACGGAATCATCCCAGGTCCCGGGAGGACCAACGCCGCTGCTCGTCGGGTAGGAGAAATTCCGAAGCTTCGTAAGCACCGAGCCAATCGTCACGGCCGCACCAGCCGGGTTCGAGACGGCGGAGCCTCCGACAACGGCCACCATGCACGCGATACACGTCTTCTGGTTCATGGACACCTCCGACCCCAAGAGCACTGCATAAAAAGATACGAGATACCCGTCGATTGACCAGCAAAATCGGGGAACATCTCCTCTTTGAACAAAGATTCACGCTGCGCTCAATCAAGGACGCCGCCATCCGCACCCTCTCGAAGATCTTGGCGGCGTCACCGCGTCGGTCTGGAGAGAAAGGCCCCATGCTGCATCAATCCGGCCCGAGCTGCTTCTGGAACGCCCCCGCAACGGTTAAGAAGATCGGGGCGAGCGGCGGCATCGTCCGCACCGCCAACCGGCTCACAGGTAGCGCGCACCACCAAGCATGTCATCGGAACCGGTTCACGGCGTCGGGTGGAGCGGTTTCCGAATCCCGCCCTCGTGTCGCCGTACCGTTCCCCGCGTGCCTCCCTCCCACGGCCCCCAACTCGGCCCCACCAAGTTCCAGGAAGCCATCGCCCACCTTCAGGCGGGTCGCTACGCCAAGGGCGAGGAGATGCTCCGCGCCCTGCTCCGCGTCAACCCCAACGACCCCTCGGTGCACAACGGCCTGGGCAAGTGCTTCGCCGAGACCGGGCGCTACGAGCAGGCGATCTTCCACGTCGAACGCTGCCTCGCGCTCTCGCCGGGCGACCGGGTCGCGGCGGGCAACCTGATCCACATGCTGACGCTCGCCGGGCGGAAGAAGGACGCGGTGGCGAAGGGCGAGCTGCTGCTGCCGCGTTTCGGGCGTGAGGCCCAGTTCGTCCTCTCGCTCGCTTCCGCGTACGTCGCGATCGCCGAGTACGCCAAGGCCGAGCAGCTGCTGAAGGCTTTCACTAATCAGGTCGGGCTCGCTCCCAATCTCGTCACCTACCTCGGAGCCGTGCTGCTGAACCTCGGCCGCGCACCCGAGGCCGAGCAGGTCCTCCGCAAGCTCCTCCAGTTCGTCCCCGGCGACAGCGCCGCCACCGGCCTGCTCGCCAGCACACTCAACTACCTCCCCAACGCCGACCCGCGCGAGTGCTTCGAGCTGCATCGCGCCTTCGGACGCTCCATCGAACAGGGCAAGCCGGTCGTCGATCCGCTCTCGTTCGCCAATACCCCAGACCCCGATCGCCCCATCCGCGTCGGAATCATCTCGCCGGATTTCCGCGAGCACCCCGTCGCCCGCTTCGCTGACGCGATCCTCCGCCACCACGATCGTGAGCGCATCCACCTCGTCGGCTTCCATCTCTTCCCGACCGACGACAAGGTCACCGCCGAGCTGCAGTCGCTGTGCGCCGATTGGCGCACCATCCGCACCAGCAAGCCCGACATCATCGCCGACGTCATCCGCAAGGAGAACCTCGACGTCCTCCTCGAGATCTGCGGCCTGACGGCGAACTCGCCCCTCTTCGCCATGGCCCCGCGCCTCGCGCCCATCCAGATCTCCGCCATCGGCTACCCGCACACCACCGGCATGTCCACGATCGACGCCCGTTTCGTGGACGCGCACACCGATCCGGCTCCCGACGCCGATGCCTTCGCCACGGAGAAGCTTGTCCGCCTCGACCCATGCTTCCTCTGCTACACCCCGCTGCACACCCGCCGCCCCGGGCCGTCGCCCGCCGCCACCAACGGCTACGTCACCTTCGGCAGCTTCAACAAGATCACCAAGTTCAGCGACGCCGCGTTCGCGCTGTGGGGCCAGATCCTGCAGCGCGTGCCCACGGCTCGCCTTTTGGTGAAGACCGCCGCCCTCGACGGCGAATCCTGCCGCGCCGACATCGCCGCCCGCCTCGAACGCGCCGGCATCGCTCCGTCTCGCGTCGATCTCGTCGGCCTGCAGAAGGAGTCCATCGACCACCTCTCGATGTACGACAAGGTCGACATCGCGCTCGACACCTTTCCCTACAACGGCACGACCACGACCTGTGAATCGCTCTTCATGGGCGTGCCGGTCGTCGCGCTTGAGGGCCAAACCCACGCCGCTCGCGTGGGCGTGTCGTTGTTGCATGCCGTGGGACGCAGCGAGTTCCTCGCGAAGACACCCGAGCAGTACGTCGACATCGCGGTGCGGCTCGCCAACGACCCCGCGGCCCTTGCCCCGCTCCGCGAGAAGCTCCGCGACGAGTTGCTCGCGTCCACCCTCTGCGACGCCAAGGGGTACGCGGCTCGCTGGTCCGACGCCGTGCGCTCGCTGTGGCGCGACTGGTGCGCCCGCAAGCTCGCCACCCCATGAAAAACGCCCCGGCCGAGTTCGGCCGAGGCGTCGGAGTTCACAACTGCCTTCGTCTCAGAATCAGCATCAGCGCTGGCTGACGACCTTGTTGCCCTGCATCTGGGCGGTCACGAAGCGCTCCAGATCGGCCAGGCGGGCCTTCAGGTCCTTGGTCTCAGCCTCGAGCTCGGCGATCCGGGCCGAGTCCTGCGCGGGCTGCTCGCTCGCCTTGGTCGTGTGCGAGGCGTTGATCACCGCCGCGCTGTTCGCATGATCGCCCACGCGATCGGCGATGTTGCCAAAGTCCTGCGCCGACCCGCCGTACCACATCGGACGCACCAGCACCATGATCTTGCCGGGCTGATTGGCGTCTTCCATCGCGATGCCCAGCGACATGCCCGGGCCGGTCTGCTTCATGGCGTGGCCCTTGGTCGGGCTGCTGGTGACGCGGTCGCCAGCCTTGATCACGCCGAACTGGGTGTCGACCTTGCAGGGCACGCGGCCGAGCATGGCGATCGGCTTCCACTCCTGACGCATGCGAACGTCGAGCAGCTCGCCGACCGCGGCAACGCCCTTCAGATCGCCCGACTCGAACAGGTGCTGCTGCAAGGCCGCCAGATCGGCATCGGCCTCCTGCACCGCGCTGATGCCCATGCCGCAGGTGAACGCCGGCTTGGTGGACACCACGCCCAGCAGCATGGCCTGGCCGGCCTGCGTGGTGAGTTCCACGTGCTCCTTGTTCGCGCCTCCCACGGCCAGCGCCACCACATCACCCGGCTCCATGTCCATCTCGTGCGCCACCGGGCGGAACGCCTCGGCGAAGTCGAACGCGTTGGTGGTCACGCCGGCGTCGAGCTCGAGGTTGGCCTCGTCGCTGCTCTGCATGCGGAGCAGCGGCGTGCCCAGCACGTTGGGGGCGTGGATGTTCAGGCTGAACACACCCGCGTTCGGCCCGCTCTCGTTGTTGTCGGTATCGAACCGGATGGTGACGCCGCCGGCGGACTGGAGATTGGCGACACCGGTCCCGCTGCCGTTGAAGGTGATGTTGCCGTCGACGAACAGGTCGTCGGTCATCGCGAAACCATCGGCCGAGTCGTCCCAGCGGAAGTTCTCGCCCGTGTCGCTGGCGTCCTCGCGGAAATAGATCACGCCGTCGCCTTCGGCCAGGCCTGAACGCAAGCGGATGTCGCCCTGCGAGATCAGGTTGCTGGCGACCTCGACATCGCCGCCTACGAACACGTCGGCGATGTTGTTCATCGCGCCCGAGGTCGATGTCTGCGTGCCGAAGCGGTTGTAAGCGTCGAGCGCCCCGGTTAGAGAGCCAACCGACAGCGGCCCGGTGATCGCGAACTGATCGGTCAATTCAAAACGACCCTGACCATCATCCCAAGAGAACGACTCCGCGGTCTCGCTGCCGCCGTCCAGGAAGAAGATGCTCTGCGTCCCATCGCCCAGCGACGGCGCCCGCATGCGCAGCGAACCGGTGAGCAGCGTGGTGTCGCCGAGCTGCAGCCGCAGATTGGTGCCGGCAATGGTCAACGCCCCAGCTACGCCGTCCACGGTCCAGGTGCTGCCGCTCACCACCGCCACGTCGGCGAGGCTGTGCGCCCGATCTGCGTTCACCGCGGCGGGGGCCGCGAGCAGCCTCGTGCGAGGCGTGACCGGCGTGCCGTTCACCTCGACCTGAACGTACAGCGTCGAGAATGTCTTGAACACGTCCGCGAGGTCCGTGTACACGCCGCCGCTCGGCCCGTCCGTCACCGTCGGCCCGAGCGAGGTAGTAAACACCCCGCCGGTCACCGTCGTCCCCGGCTTGCTGGTGTTGCAGATCTCCGTGCCGCCGAAGGGCACGCTGAAGAACCGGAAGACCAGGTTGTACGACCCGTTGGCGTTCCCGCCGTTGTCGCTCAGGCGGCCCTGATACGTGATTTCACCCGAAGGCGGGGCCGCCATGGCCAAGCCCGCGACCGCGGCACACAACGCTGCCGCACCCATACGAACCGCACTGCGACGAATCATGGTGATCTCCTTGGTTCCTTCCAACGCGGCTCGCGCCGCTCCCTTCCTCACGCCACGGGTCCGCTGGGACCCACCTGTTTCAGTGGCAACCGGACCAGACTACCGGACGTTGTCCCGGCGAACAACAACAAACTGTCCGAGAATGCCGCGGACAATCGCGAATCCGGCCCCAGTGGGGCGGAACGACAGCCCACCGTCCGATATCCGGTCGGCTTCGCCACCCACCACGACGCGGAGCAGCCCTACTTCCCGCGCCACACCCGCTCGAAAATCTCCACCGCCTTGGCCTCGAACGGCTCCACCCGCCGGTAGTCCGGCAGCATCTCCTCGCCCGCCCGTGCCCTGGCCTCGGGCGGCAATTCGTTCCGCGGCAACCCCCCCGCCTCGCTCGGCTGCAACGCCTGATGCGTCGCGAGCAACAGCTTCTGCACCTCGTCGCTCAACAGGTGCGACACAAACCGCGACGCCAGTTGCTTCTGCTCCGCGCTCGCGTCCTTCCGCGCCACCACCGCCACCACGTGCGGCATCATCAGCACCGCGCCGGCACCCTCGCCCGGCTTTGACGCGTTCAGGTCCGCCGTTCCGCCCCGGGCGCTGATCGGCCAGCGCTGCTGCCGCCCCGATTCCACGTCGTCGCTGTCGGTCAGCCCGGCGCTGATCTCGCCCTGAGCCACCGCCTGCACCACCATCGAGTTCCCGTCGTACACCCGCGCTCCATTGTCGCGCAGCGCGACCAGGAACTTCTCGTACGCCTCTTCGCCGAAGGCGGCGAGCAACGCCGCGAAGTGCGTCCGCGTCGTCCCGAACTGCGGCCGCGCAAAGCCGACTTTGTCCTTCAGCTCCGGCACCAGCAGATCGCCCAGCCGCCGCGGCTCCTCGCCGGGCTTGAACCGCTCCTTGTGGAACACCATGACCCGGGCCCGATACCCCAGCGGCACCCACTGCGCCGGCACCGCCTTGCCCTGCTTGTCAGCGATGGCCAGACTGTCGAGCACCCCCTCGTTCGCCAGACGAACCACGCCGATGGGCTCGCTGGCCCAGAAGAGATCTGCTTTCGGCGCGTCCTTCTCGTCGAGCAGCTTGCGGACCAAGCCGAAGGTCTTCGTCGCCTCGGTGTCGGGCACGACGTTGACCTTGGCCCCGGTCGCGGCTTCAAACGTCTGGATCACCGGCCGATAGAGCGCGTCGTCGGCGGAGACATACAGGACGATCTGAGGCGTCGACTTCTTGGATGCGCCGTTGGATGCGACGGAGCCGCCCGCGTTGGGGGCTCGATCGCATGCTGACAACATCCAGCACAGGCTTGCCGCCACAGCGATCCATCCCGCCGTCTTCATGAGGCGATCCTTCACATGCGGTCTCCGGCCACACCAAGCGACGACGCCCGTGCAGTCTAACTTGCTCGTCGCCTCACGGGCCTTGAACACCCACGCGCCCAACACATTCTGCGGGACCGGCCTTGCAGCCCGGGAACCAGCGTCGATGCCACAAGTGGGACCGGCCTCCCGGCCGGTCGACGGGCGTGTGTTCGCGCGGCACAGGAGCACCAAGGCTGGCCAGATCCATGGCGTGACGGAAGCGGGTGTCGACCGGCTGGAAGCCGGTCCTACTGGTGCTTGCGGCGTCGCTGCGCTTTTCGGCGGGGCCTGGAAGGCCCCGCCCCCGCCTTGCCCGTCACCGTTGCTTAGTCGTACCAGAAGTTGCCGAGGGCGATGAGTTGGCCGGTCTTGTCGTCGAAGCGGCGGGTGGCTCGGTCGCCGAAGCAGCGGAGGTAGTTGTTGCGGCGGGAGTTGGTGGCTTCGGTGATGTCGTCGGCGGCGGAGGAGTAGACAGACTTCTCGGAGTCCTCGGCCTCGTTGGCGAAGAGGTTGTCGTAGCGGGAGCGAACTTCGCGGCGTTGATCGGAACCGGGCTCGACGAACAGCAACGGGATGCTCTCGGGATCCGGGCGGATCTCGAACTGGACCGAGCCGTCGTTGCGGGCGACGTTGCCTTCCCATGCGGTGCGTGAGCCGTGGATGAGGAGGGTGTTGGACTCGGTGGCGTGGATGTTGTTCGCGCCGCGGCGGTCGGTGGTGTTGAGGGACCAGTTGTGTTTGGAGTCTTGCGTGTACCACGGGCCGCGGTTGGCGACGACGACTTGGGTGCCGTCGAAGGTGGATTGCCACATCTGGCGGCGGGCGCCGGGGATGGGGAGGAACGCGTACGAGCAGCCGGCGCCGGGGGCGACGGCGTTGGCGCCGGGGATGGGCGAGTCGCCGCCGGGTTCGTTGGGGTAGGCGGCGAAGGAGGGATCGAGGATGGCCTTGGTGCGCTTGTCGGCCGCGACGGCGGTGGGGTTGGTGAACTCGTAGTCGGAGTTGACGCCGATGGCGGGGTTGACTTCCGCGGGGCTCACGAGGAGCTCGGGGCCGAAGTTGCCGTTGTACAGCATGAGCGAGAGGAACCAGCGCGGGATGTTTTTGGTGTCGCGGAGCTTTGGGTCGGATGCTGTGTCGATGCCGGGGATGGTGTCGAGGGTGTCGATCAGGCTGGGTAGCGGGTAGTTGTCTTGGCAATTGCCGGCCCAGGTGACCATGCCTTGCTGGATGCTGCGGATTTGGGTGCCGTCCTTGATGTAACGGTAACCCCTGTGCGTTCTTCCCAGCGAAGGCAGTATGAAAGCGATGAGAATCAGGATTATCAGAATCGAGAAAACCATCTCGATCGCGGTGAACGCGCGGCGTGTCATGACGGCCTCCTGTCATGCCCCCAGCACCCTTTGATTCGCACGGTGTGGTGGGAGGTTGCCGCGGAGTTGGGGAGTGCGAGCGGTGTCCGTTGTTCGCGGCTGCTGTGGGCCGCGTGGGTGGTGTGGATGGGGGCGATCGCTCCGGACGGCATCAGTCGCGCCGTGCCGAGCCACGGCGGACTGATGGCACCCTCCTCATGGAACCAGTGGGACCGGCCTCCCGGCCGGTCGACGGGCGTGTGTTCGCGCGGCACAGGAGCACCAAGGCTGGCCCGATCCATGGCGTGACGGAAGCGGGTGTCGACCGGCTGGAAGCCGGTCCTACTGGTGCTTGCGGCGTCGCTGCGCTTTTCGGCGGGGCCTGGAAGGCCGTGCCCCCTACTTCTTCTCTGCGGGCTCGGACTTCTGGGGCTCGGACTTCTTGGGCTCGCTCTTGGCGTCCGCCGCCTTCTTCTCTAGCGTGCCGAAGTAGCTCTTCACCGCGTCCTGGTACTCGCGGGGCACGCGCATCGCCTCCAGCGCTTCCGCGGCCTCGCCCTTGGCGTTCTCCACCGCGCTGGCGAACTCGGCCTGCGACTCGCCGCGGACCTGTTCGCCGTAGACCAGACGGGTGCCGATGATCGGACCGGCGCCGGTCTTGGTGTTGGCCTTCTTCTTTTCCATCTTGTAGTCGGCGGCCTGCTGCTCGGGGCTGGCGCCGTCGCCCTTGCCGGGGCCGCCGCTGCCTTTGCCCTGATTGGCGGAGTCACCCTGGCGCCACATGCCGTTGCCCTTGCCCTTGCAGTTGCCGCCCTCGCACTTGCCGCCTTCTTTGCAGCCCTTGCACTCGCCGGGGTTGTCGCACTTGCCGCCCATTTCCTTCATCTGCTGCTGGGCCTCGCTCATGGCGGCTTCGAGGGCCTTGCCGTCCTGGGCCATCTGCTCCATTTCGCTCATCTGCTGGGCCATCTGCTGCATGGCCTGCTGGCCTTCCTTGCTCATGCCTTCCTGCGACATGCCTTTGGCGGCCTGCTGCATCGCCTGGCTCATCTTGTCGCTCTGCTGCATCGACTTGGCCATGGCCATCGCCGATTCGGCGAGCTTCTTCTGGTCCTCGGGCGAGAGGTTCTTCATCTGCTCGAGGGCCTTCTTGACGGCGTCGGGGTTCTTGGCCGCCTGCTTGGCGAGCTCCTCGGCGGACTTCTTGTCCATGCCCGCCTTCTGCATGAGGTTCTTCAGTTCCTCCTGCTTGGCGGACTGGTTCTTCAGCTGCTCGGCCAGGTTCTTGATCTGCTCGGTGAGCTGCTCCTTCTCCTGCGGCGAGAGCTTGGACTCTTCGAGCTTCTTCTGCAGGTCCTGCAGGTTTTCCTGGGCCTTAGCGAAGTCGCCCTTGGCCATGTTCTTGGAGAGCTCCTGCAGCGGGCCGGGGCCGGGCTGCTTGAGCTGCTTCATTTGATCTTTCAGCCCTTGCAGCTGCTGCTGACGCTCGCTCTGCTGCATCTGGTTGAGCTTCTCGTTCACGTCCGTGAGCTTGCGCACCGCGGCGCGGCGGATCTCCTCGGCGGTGAGCTCGGTCGGCGGCTTGGCGGTCGCCGCGTCCTCGGCTTTGTCTTCCTTCTTGAGTTCGACGCCGGCCTTGGCGAGCATCTCGGCGAGCTTGTCGTCTTTGGCCTTCACCTCGGCTTTGACCTGCAGGATCTCCTGCTGGTTGACGGTGGTCTGCTCGCGCTTGGCGAAGAGGCCGAGCAGGTCGTAACGGGGCAGGCTCATCCAGAGGATGGTGGTGCCGAGGATCGCGAAGGCGGGGACGTACCAGCGGCTGGGCGCCTCGATCGGGATCGCCTGCCCGACGCGCAGCGTGCGAGCCTTTTCTTCAGCGGTCAGCACCACGGCCTTGGACCAGGTGTCGGTCTGGTGTTCGACGCAGAGCGCGGTCGAAAGCGACTCGCGCAGGCCGGCGCGCTCGTCGAGCTCGCGGGCCGCCGCCAGTGTCTTGGGCCGCGTGACCGTGGTCCACACCAGCGCGACCAGGAACGCCGCCGCGACGGCCGCGTAGGGCGCGATGGTCCAATCGATGAACACGCCGAAGAGCCGGTCGATCAGCGTCGCGACAAAGAGCGCGATCACGCCCGAGGTGAGCAACAACGCGAAGCGAGCGAGGAACCGCACCGCCCACAACCGCCACTGTGCCGCTCGCACCGCTGCCTTGACGTTCTGCATGACACGCTCCTGCTGTTCGCGACTCTGCCGCCACCCCGCCGCACCCCGGCCGCATCACCCACCCTTGGAGCGCGCGGCAACCCCCGGAGATGCTCCCGACTCCATGTTCTACGGAGAATCGGACGCCCGCGTTTCAGACCTGAAGTGTACGACAGCACAAAGGCGGGTTTTGTTCGGCACGCCTTGGCACATTCAACCCAACCCCAACCTCGCCGAGGCCTGATCCCAACGAGGGCTGATCCCGCTCCCCGCGTTGGCTCAATCCTCGGCCACGCTCTGCACCGTCACCAGGCCGATCATCTGTGCCTTCTGCCCTTCGGGCGCGATCTCGAGCTGGCAGAGCGCCACCGAGTCCGGGTTCTCCGAGGCCCAGAACCCACCCGGCTTGAACGGATCGCCGAACTCGTCGCGGAACTCGTCCAGGCGGATCGCGACGCTCTTGCCCACGCCGATCGGTTCCTTCACCGGGCGGCTGAAGCGCCGGTTCAGCCACAACGTCCCCGGCCCGAGGGCCGCACCCGTTGTGTTGGTGAACTCCAGCGTCTTGTCGCGGCGGAAGACCTGGACGTCCAGCACCGGCCCGGGCGGCAGCTCCTTGGGGTACGGGCGGGCGTAGTCGACCGGAGCCGTGCTGCTGCACCCCGCCACGCACGCCGCGGCGGCGAGAGAGAGAACGCGGAGGGCGCGGAGCGAGCGGAGACTCGCGGCGATGGATTCGATGGAAGTCGTTTTCAACTCAAAGGGCTCCAAGGGCTCAAAGAGGGAGTGGGGCAGTGGAGGAGTGGGGCAGTGGGGCAGACAGGAACCAGCAATCGCATCTCAAATCGCGTTCAAATCATCGCGGCCCGCGGGATCACTTCGAGTCCTTCGAGCCCTTTGAGTTGAAATCCTCTCCGCAAAACTCCGCCAACTCCGCCTCGCCGCGTTCTCTCGGCTTTCCCGCCACACCCTACCGTTTTCCCGCGTGGCTCGCGAAGACACCCAACCCGACGACTCTTCTGAAATCTCCTGCGAGGGCGGCGAAGAGTCTATCTCCAACAACGCCACCGCTCCGGCCCCCGCGATCGCCCCGGGCATCGAGGACATCGACGCCCGGCGTGCCGCGGCCGAGATCGGGAAATCGCACGACGGGCTAGGCATCGACCCGCGGATCCCGGCGCTGGTCCCCGGCTTCGACGCGCCGTTCTTCCAGGCCGGTCTGGCGGGCTATTCCGACGCCGCCATGCGGCTCATCGCCCGCAAGCACGGCTGCCCCTTCTGCGTCACCGAGGCCCTGCTCGATCGCACTCTGCTCGCAGGAGGCCGCGGGTTCGCGAAGGCCGACCTGGGCGAGATCCACGACAACGTGCCCGGCGGCGAGGACGATCACCCCCTCGCGGGCCAGATCATGGGCAGCGACCCGCGCGAGATGGCCGCATCGGCGGTGAAGATGATCGAGCAGGGCGCCCGCTCCGACCGCGCGTACCGCGAGCTGGCGTACGAAGACGGCCAGTTCCCCAAGCCCGGCGAGCACCTCAGCATTCCTGGCGGCTTCCAAGTGACGGTTTCAGTGGGACCGGCCTCCGGCCGGTCTGCTTCGCACACGGACACGCCCGAGACCGGCTGGAAGCCGGTCCCACTGGATCAAGAGACCGGCCGAAGGCCGGTCCCACTGTCGTCTTCTGCCCCACTGCCCCACTCCTCCACTGCTCCACTCCCGTTCCAAGCCATCGACGTCAATCTCGCGTGCCCGGTCAAGAAGATCAAGGCCAAGGCCCGCGGCGGGCACTGGCTGGCCGAGCCTCTGGGCGCGATCCGGATTCTGGAAGCGGTGCGCGAGGCGGTGCCCAAAGAGATTCCCTGCACGCTGAAGCTGCGGCGGAGCTTCGACGACACGCCCGAGATGGCGGAGAACTTCGAAAAGATCTTCGCCGCCGCGTACGACATCGGGTACGCGTGGGCGACGGTGCACGCGCGGACGGTGGTGCAGCGCTACGTCGGGCCGTCGCGGTGGACGTTCCTCAAGGAACTCCGCGAGCGGCATCCGGACAAGATCTTCTTCGGCTCGGGCGACATCTGGCGTGCCGAGGACATCTTCCTGATGATCCGCTACGCCGGGGTCAGCGGCGTGTCGGTCGCCCGCGGCTGCATCGGCAACCCGTGGATCTTCACCCAGGCGCGAGCGCTCATGCGGGGCGAGGCGCCGAGGCCGCCGACGATCGCGGAGCAGCGCAGCACGCTCGACGAGCACTTCAAGCTGCTGGTCGCCGTCAACGGCACGATGCGGCCGGGTTCACCGAAAGTCTCACCCGACGGCAAGCCGACTTGGAGCGAGAGGCACGCCGCACGCCTGATGCGAAAGTTCGGCGTGCGCTTCAGCGTGCATCACCCGCGAGCAGAGACGGTGCGCCTCAAGATGATCGCGGTGAAGGACATGAACGACTGGCGGCAGGTGCTGGAAGAGGACTATGTCTGAGCAGATTGGACTCGACAGCGCAGGGTCGGTGCGGAGTGCTTCGTGGAAGAACATCGCAAATCCATCTCGACGATTGCTCGACGCGGTTACCAATCCGTCGGCTTGTGGATTGTTCCCTTTGAGTCTGTCAAAATCGGTGGAAGCTGACAAGCCTCAAGCACTCCTTGGCGTATCTGCTTCATGAACGTCGCCTGAGCCAACAACTGCTTGGATGGATGCTTGTGAGGGCAGATGATACCGACTGTTTTCCGGAGCTCTTGCTTGACGACCTTTACGGGTTCGAGCAGGTCTGAGTCGTTGGTCACGAGAACAGCTGCGTCGTATTCGTCTCGAAACGCGTCACGAAGCAGATATGTGGCGAGATTGACGTCTGATCCCTTCTCCTCGGTCTTCAGCACTTTCGCGAATGTTTGATCACCGATCGGATTGACCAGCGGGAGTTTCTTGACGTGTGTCAGGAAATGGCCCAGATGAACCGAGAGGAATGGACACGTTCGCAGCGCACGCAGGTAGACGTTCTGATTAACCGGAGACTGATCGCCCGGTTCCCGAGCACTCACGATTGCCGTGAAATAGCGAATGCGGACGATCTCGTGAGACGGGAGAAGCATCCGGCACATCGCGTGGATATCGAGCCACTTGAGCGGGGTGTCCTTGACCGCCCCGAAGTACAAGTTGAACCCGTCGACATAGATGGCCGTTCGCACGCCCTCTAAAATAGCAGAAGCCACCCGTGAAGGTGGCCTCGCAGCCTACGCCGAGGCGTAGGGGTAGTTCTAATTCTTCTTCGACAAAATTATAGGTAAAGTTCGCTACTTTTGCAAGCTTATTCCTTCGGTTTTTGCGACCAATCCTTGCGGCCATGCCACGCACCTAAAGCCGCGTCTTCAGCCACTCCCACTGCTTGCGCACGCCGTCCTCGAAGCTGGTCTTGGCCCGGAATCCCAGCTCGGCCGCGGCCCGCTCCGGGTCGGCCCAGGTCGCACGCACGTCGCCCGCCTGAGCCGCGGCTCGCGTTGCGTTCGGCTCCTTACCGACGACTTTCGCGATGGTGCTCACCATCTCATCGAGCGTGATCGGGTGGCTGTTGCCCAGGTTCCAGACGCGGTAGCCGTGCTGGGGGATGCGGTCGTAGGCGCTGAGCACGCCGCCGACGATGTCGTCGATGAAGGTGTAGTCGCGGCTGGTGGAGCCCTCGCCGAAAAGCTGAATCGGTTCACCCTTGGCGATCTTGGTCAGGAAGAGCCGGATCGCCAGGTCGGGGCGTTGGCGGGGGCCGAAGACGGTGAAGAAGCGGAGCATGGCGACCGGCTGCTTGGTGAGATGATGGTGGGTGTAGCCGACGAGTTCGCAGGCCCGCTTGGTGGCGGCGTACGGGCTGATGGGTTGCTCGACGCTCTGGTCTTCGCGGAAGGGTCTTGGCTTCTCGCCGGCGTTGATCGTGCCGTAGACGGAGCTGGAGGAGGCGACGACGATGCGATCGACACCAAGGGCGGCGCACTGATCGAGGAGCACGCTGGTGCCGGTGACGTTGGTGTGGGCGTAGCCAGCGGGGTCGGCGATGCTGGGGCGGACGCCCGCCCGGGCGGCGAGATGGATCAGGCCCTCGGGACGGAAGCGGGCGAAGAGGGCCTTCATGGAGGCGCGATCGGTGATGTCGCCCTCGACGAACTCAAAGCGGGAGTCGATGCGCCGGCGCGCGGTCGCCTCGACCTCGCTCAGGTTGGCTCGCTTGAGACTGGCGTCGTAGTACGGATCGAAGTTGTCCAGTCCCACGACGCGGCGCCCGGCGCGGAGCAGCGCCTCGGCGGTGTGTGAACCGATGAACCCGGCGGCACCGGTGAGGAGAATGGGGCGGCTAGTCACTCGGGATTGTTTGCGCTCCGGCGCGGGCCGGGGAGGAACTCGTCGGAGTGCCTGCGCGGGGAACCTGCGCGGGGAACCTCTGCGGAGACTCCGGACACAATCGAACCCCCCGGCGACGAAACTCCAAAGCCCTCGCGCCGGAGATCGGGAAACGAGAGTTTGTGTCGTACCATCTTCCATGCCCCCCACGCTCTCCGCCACTGTTCGCGAGGAACACCACCGCTGGCTGCTCGAGGTGACGCAGATCCCCACCGCGGCGGGGCGGGAGCAACGTGTGATCGACTGGATCACGCGGTGGGTGAAGCAGCGCCCGGCGCTGGCGCTGACGACCGACCGGGTCGGGAACATGACAATCTCGATGCGTGAGGCCCGGGGGACGGACCTGCCCCCGGTCTACTTCACCGCCCACCTCGACCATCCCGCGTTCGTCATCGAGCGGATCGTCAGCCCGTCCTGCGTCGAGCTTTCCTTCCGCGGCGGGGTGATGGACGAGTACTTCAAGAACGCCAAAGTCGCGGTGCATTCCTCGACGCACACCCGCCACGCGGCGGTCTTGACGGGCGAAACGCCCGCGCCGGCGCGAGAGGGCGTGGGACAGCCGCCCTTCAAGCACTACCTCGCGGAGCTGAGCAACACCAACGACACGACCAACGGCCTGGCGATCGGCGATGTCGCCGTGTGGGACCTGCCGCCGGCCAGGATCGAGCACGGGAACATCTACACGCAAGCGTGCGACGACCTCGCGGCCCTCGCGGCGGCGCTCGCGGCCTACGACGTGATCGCCGCCAAGAAAGAGACGGCCCGCGACGTGCGCCTGCTCTTCACCCGCGCCGAGGAAGTCGGTTTCATCGGCGCCATCGCGGCGAGCCGTGAGGGGACGATCCCCAAGAACGCGACCGTCATCGCGCTCGAGAACAGCCGCAGCTTCCCGCACGATTCCCCCATCGGCGGCGGACCCATCGTCCGCGTCGGCGACCGCATGACGATCTTCTCCCCCACGCTCAGCGAATCGATCGCCAAGTGCGCCGAGGCCCTCGCCGGAGGCCCCGCCACTCCCACCGCGTCGCAGAAGACCGACAAATCGCGTCAATGGAAGTGGCAGCGCAAGCTGATGTCCGGCGGCGCGTGCGAGGCCAGCGTCTTCTGTGCCGCGGGCTTCGACGCCACCTGCGTCTGTCTGCCGCTGGGCAACTACCACAACATGGGCGATCTGCAGGCGATCCAGGACGGCACGGCGACCCGCCCGGCGACGATCGAGCCGGAGTTCGTCAGCGTCAGCGACTTCGACGGCCTGGTGGACCTGCTCATCGCCTGCGGCCAGGACCCGCGCCTCAACAGCAAAGAGAATCCCAATCCCTTGGGCCCGGGGCTGCGACCCGTGGGAGCGGTGCCCGCGCTGGTCGAGAAGCTCTGGAACGAGCGTTCGTTTGTGCTGGCGTGAGCTACGGCTTCGCCGGATCGAGAATGCCGATCTTCTCGATCCCCAGCCGGGCACACAGCTCGTGGAGCTGGACCACGGTCTCGTACGGCACCTCACCCCGCGGCCGGACGACCACCGCGAGCTGCTTGGGGTTGAGGCGCTTGGCGGTGTCGTTCAGATAGCGGATCACATCGTCGATCCCCGCGGCGTCGAGCGCGGGCGCGGCGTTCGTCCCTTCTCGCACACGGGCAACCACGACCCCCGCGTTCATCGCGAGCTGCAGCTCGACGCGGGTGATGTCCGGGCTGGGCGCGATCGGCGAGGGCTTGCTCGGCGGCAGCGCGGTCTTCAGCAGCCACTCGGGGCCCAGCACGCTGGCACTGGCCATGAAGAACACCAGAATCACCATGACCACGTCCACCATCGGCGTCATGTTGGGGCCGTAGTGCAGCTCGTGGGTCGCCAGCGCGTTGCGGCGTCGAAGGACGTGGCGGCTCACGGCTTGCCTCCCGAGGTCGGAGCCACCGGCGCGCCACGCTGGGCGACGAGCTTCACCGAGAGCAGTCCCGCCTCGCGGCACGCGGTCAGCACCGGGGAGACGCTGCCGTAGGCCAGCCGCCGATCGGCCCGGACCTGCACCTCGGCACCCGGCGAGAGCGTGGCGAGATCCTTCAGTCGTTGCGCCAGGCTCGTCATGGCGACTCGCTCGGAGCCGATGAGCAGCACCGGCTCGGCGTCCGGCGCGGCGTCGGGCTCATCGCTGGGCGAGAGGTTGATGACGATCGGCGAGGACTGCTCGACCCGCTCGCCCTGCCCGGCGCTGGGAAGATTCACATGCCCGCTGCGCCCCGAGGCCAGATGCCCGACCATCAAATAGAAAATGATCAGGCACATCACCACGTCGATCATCGGCGTGACGTTCACGTGCGGGGCGGCGGCGGAGAGATTGCTGGGGCGGCGGCGCATAGGACAATCAGACGCGGGCCTTCTCGCGGGCGGGCTTCAGTTCTGCCCGGGGCTCGGCATCCACCGGACCCGCCGTGCCCTCGGCCGGGAGCAGGTCGACAAGCTGGGTGCAGACCACCATCGCGCGGGTGCAGATGCGATCGACAATGGAGCGGTAGAAGCCAAAGACCAACAAGCAGGGGATCGCGAGCGTCAGGCCGAGCAGCGTGTGGAAGAGCGCCTTGCTGATGCCGAGGGAAAGGTCCGAAGGCCCGGCCTGGCCGCCGGATTCACCCAGCGAGGTGAACGCGATGATCATGCCCCAGACCGTGCCCGCCAGGCCGATCAGCGGGCCCAGGTTTCCGATGATGTTCAGCGGCTCGATGGTGCGGAACCAGCGGGAGCACTCGTCGCTCGCCGCGATCTCGGCGGTCTCGCGGATCGAGTTGCGGTCCTTCCGACCCGACGAGAGCACCTCGCGCATCACGCGGGCCGGGAAGCTGTCATCGCCCCGGACAAAGGCCCGGAGGTCCTCCTCCCGCCCCGCCCGGGCGAGATCGGTGATGCGGTTGATGCTCACCTCGGGCAGGATGCGGCTCTCCCGCACGTCGAGCATGCACCGCACGATGATCGCGACCGCGACCAGCGAGCCGACCAGCAGCAGCACCGTGAAGACGTCGAACGACTGGGTAAACAGGCCCCACAGCCCGGCGTTGGCGGGGACGGCGGCGGCGGCAAGGAGAGGGGAAGAGATCATCGGGGCATGGTATGGGTTGCGGCGGCGGGCGGAGAGGCCTTCGGGCCCGGGCCCGAGGAAGCCGGATCGCTTTCCTACCCTTGACGATGCCCGCGACGATCCCATCTGAAGTGGCTGTTTCCGAGGTCAAACCGATGTCCCAAGACGTTCGCCAGGCGGTCGCCCGCGAGTTGCCGGAGCTGATCGCGTTCCGCCGTGATCTGCACGCGCACCCCGAGCTGTCGTACCACGAGACCCGCACCAGCCGCATGGTGCAGGCCGAATTGGCGAAGCTCGAACGCCACGGGCTGAAGTACATCGGTGGCCTGGCCAAGGGCACGGGCGTGCTGGCGTACCTGCCGGCGACGGAGGGACCGAACTCGCCGACGATCGGGCTCCGGGCCGACATGGACGCGCTCCCGATCGTCGAGAACACCGGCAAGCCGTACAGCAGCACGACGCCCGGCGTCATGCACGCCTGCGGGCACGACGGGCACACCGCCATCCTGCTCGGTGCGGCACGGGTGCTGAGCCGCCTGACCCACCGGCCCCGCGGCGTGCACTTCGTCTTCCAGCCCGCGGAAGAAGGCGGCGCGGGCGGGAACGCCATGTGCCAGGACGGCGTCCTCGACGGCAAGGTGCTGGGGCCCAAGGTCGAGAGGATGTACGGCCTGCACGGCTGGCCCACGCTGCCGGTCGGCGTGGTGGGTTCGCGCCCCGGCCCGCTCCTGGCGGCGACCGACGACGTGGTGGTGACGATCAAGGGTGAGCAGTCCCACGCGGCGTACCCGCACTACAGCAAGGACCCGATCCTGTGCCTGTCGCAGTGCATCGTCAGCCTGCAGCAACTGGTGAGCCGCAATGCCTCGCCCTTCGACGCCATCGTCTGCTCCATGACCGTGATCAAGGGCGGCACGGCGAACAACATCATCCCCCGCTCGGCGGAGTTCCACGGCACCATCCGCACGCTCACCACCGAGACCCGGGCCCTGGCCAAGAAGCGGTTCTTTGAGATCGTTCAGGGCGTGTGCGCCGCCCACGGCTGCGAGGCCCACATCGATTGGCAAGAGGGTTATCCGGTCACGTACAACGACCCGAGCCTGACGGAGCGCTGGTTCGAGACCGCCAAGGCCGCCGTCGGTGCCGAGCGCGTCCAGTTGGTGCCCGAGCCGACCATGGGCGGCGAGGACTTCTCGTACTACGCCAAGAAGGTGCCCAGCGTGTTCTTCGTGCTGGGCCTGCAGCGCCCGGGCGATTCGAATCCGGCGACGCTGCATCAGCCGGAGTTCGACTTCAACGACGACGCGATCGCGACCGGGGTGGAGATGATGGTGGCTCTGGCCACGCGATAGCAGCCGTCGGGATTGCGCAGCTTGCCACCGGGCGGAATCTGCCGTCGCGGGGAGTGGGTGATCCTGCCGGTTCCGCTGGGAATGAGTCGAAGCCAGAACCGGGCGTGACGCCCCCGGGAGCGGCGGCCGATGGACCAACACCCGCGCCAGCGGCCCCAGGAGTCCACCCATGGCCCACGCCCCAATCCCCGGCTCGCAAAACGCCCAGGTCATCCGCGATTCGTTCGCGCTCATCGCGCCGCACGCGCCGAAGCTCATGGATCGGTTCTACGAACGGCTCTTCGCGCGGGCGCCCCAGGTGCGGGCGATGTTCCCGCAGGACCTCAGCAAGCAGAAGGCCCATCTCGCGGCCGCAGTCGGGCTGGTGGTCAAGCACGCCGACAACCTGGGCGCGCTCGAGAAGCCCTTGATGGAAATGGGTGCTCGGCACGTTGGTTACGGGGCCAAGCCCGAGCACTATCCGATCGTGCGGGACGAGATGCTGGGAGCGATCCAGGACGTCGCGGGCCCGGCGTGGACTCCCGCCATCGGACACGCGTGGGGCGAAGCGCTCAACGCGGTGGCCGCGGCGATGATCCGTGGGGCCGAGCAATCGAGCCGACAGGCGGCGTAAGCGTCGGACACGGTGATCAGCGTTTCCCCGACTCCGACCAATCGGCGGAGGATTGCAGCATCGTCGCGCTGCCGTCGCGGACCACCACCGGTGCGGGCGCGGGCGGCGGAACGATGCCCGGCTTGGGGTTGGCGGCATCGGGTGCGGCGTCGAGCGATTCGATCCGCAGCCGAACCACGCGAGTCGGCTCGGCGGCGAGGATGGTGACACGCAGCGGCCGCACGATCTCGGCGAGCTCCTGCTCGCTGACGGTGACGATTTCGCCCTTCTTGGGGATGCGCCCGAGCGCGACGGTGACGAACCCCCCCACCGTCGCGTAGTCGGCGCTCTCGGGGATGGAGAGCTTCAGCTCGGAGAGCTTGGTGTTAGCGTCGGCGACATACGCACGCCCGTCCAGCTCGACGGCACGCCGTGCCTCGTCGGTCTTGGCGAGCGGGATGTCCTCGGGGCGTTCGTACTCGTCCTGCACGTCGCCGAAGAACTCCTCGACGATGTCCTCGAGCGTGACCAGGCCGGCCGTGCCGCCGAACTCATCGGTGACGACCGCGATGTGCACGCGCTTCTCGAGCATCTCGTCGAGCAGCTCGCGGACCGTCTTGGATTCGGGCACGAAGAGCGCGGGGCGAAGGACGCTGCGCAGGTCGAACATCTTGCGCCCGCCCGCCGTGCCCGCGCCGGCGAGCCAGCGGAGCAGGTCCTTGATGTAGAAGACCCCCACCACCCGGTCCACGGTTCCCTCGTAGACAGGGATGCGGCTGTGGGCGCCCTCGCGGATCATCGAGGTGACCTTGCCCAGGTCGTTGGTCAGCTCCAGGACGTCCATGTCGGTTCGGGGCGTCATGATCCCGCGGACGGTGGTGTCGCGGAAGCGAGCGACGGCCCGGATCATCTGGATCTCGGTGTCGTCGAGCTGGCCCTCCTGCCGCGCCTCTTCGACCACGTCGAGCAGCTCGGCCTGGATCTCCCCCGAGTCGTCGCCCTCGGCCCGGCCCGAGAGCGCGCGGACGATGCGGTCGATGAAGGCGACCAGGGCCCGCAGCGGCGCCGTGATCACGTACATCGCGCGGACCACCGCGGCCAGGCCGTAGATCGTGGGCTCGGCCAGGTGGCGGGCGATGCTGGTGGGGATGACGGTGCCGACGATCCACACGAACACCGAGACGATGAGGACACACGAGATCAGGGCGGTCCAGCGCAGGCTCGAGGCGGAACCGGTCGGGGTGATCTCGACGGTGAAAAGCACCGCGCTGATGGCGGTGACGACGCTGAGCGCCACACGGGCAAGGGCGACCGAGGCCGCGTGCCCGTCGACATCATCGATGATCTTGCGGAGCCGCCGCTCCCGCTCGGGGTCGGCCCGCTTCTGGACGATCTCTTCGAGGGCCGAGCGGGAGTGATCGCGGAGCGAGTGGAAGATCGCGCCAAAGACGCCGCAGGCCAGCAGCGAGAGCAGCGTCGCAAACAGCCAGGCCTCGGCGGGGAGGAGGGTGTTCATGCGCCTCCCTTCGAACCGGCCTCGGGAGCGTGGAAGCGAACCGAGGCTCCGATGGCGGCGAGGATCTCGTCCTCCGCGGCGTGCATGGCGCGGAAGGCGTCGTCGTCGTGGTCGTCGTGGCCCAGACAGTGCAGCACGCCGTGGAGGGCGTAGAGAAGTACTTCGTCCTCGGGCGCGTGGCCCCGCTTGGCGCCCTGGCGCTCGGCCTCGTCCAGGCAAACGGCGATGTCGACATCCAGGAGCGCCACGCCCCGGTCGTCGGCCTCGCCCGACATGTCGAACGTCAGCACGTCGGTCGTGCCGCTGATGCCGGAGTACTCCTCGTGCAGGCGGCTCATCTCCGCGTCGTCGACGATGCGAACCCGGACCTCGCCGGCGCGGGCATGGCCCTGCGTTCGATGGGCCTCGCGCTGGCAGGCCCGGGCGATCCCCCGGGCGAGCAGATCGAGCAACCGCTCCACGGCCGAGGCGCGCAGCCGTCCAGTCGCCTCGGTGAGATCGAGTCGCACCGCGGGGACGGAGGTCGCAGGGCCGGGGTTTGGAGAGCTGGATCGGGACATGGAGTTCCTGGACGAAACGGGCTGCCGACGCCTGAACAGTGGTGAGTCCGCGGGGAGTCACAAGGTCCAACGCGTCCCTGCGTGGCGGGTTCGTGGCAGGACCAACATCGTATCAGGAACGCCGAGTGATGAGCCGAACCCGGGATCTGTTCCGATCAAAGACCAATCAAAAATTATACATATATCAAACAAGCACGCGAACCGCGGCCTGGCGCGACTCGATGCGAAGGCGATCCGGGCTCGTCAGGACCTTGCCGACTTCGCCATCGAACTGCCAGGGGCCGTCGCCTTCGACCACGATCTCCCGTCCCCGACCCGAGACAAACGCGGGGTGAGCCCCCGCCCAACCCAGACGGCAGCGCGCGGCCCAGGGGATCAGTCCCAGCGCCGAACGCATCGGGAAGAACGCCACATCGAGCAAGCCGTCGGCGGGGTCGACCTCTCCCGCGGCCGCCGCCGGATCGATGCCCAGCGCGAACTGGCGCATGTTGGCCACCACGAGCCATCCGGCATCGTCGGCGAGCTTCTTGCCATCGACCCAGACACGCACCGCCGGGAGGCGCTGCCCACGCACGAGCGCGACCAGCTCGTCCGCGACCGGGCGGGCGTAGGCCAAATGGCCGGAGGATTTGGTGCGGATCGCGCCGAGGCGGTGGATGACCGAGGCGTCGGGCCCGAGCGAAAGCATGATCGCGAAACGCGTGGGCGTCGCGAGATCGCTGGTGTGGGCCGCGATGCCCAGGTCGATGGAGCGCGGGGTCCCGCGTTCGAGGACGGTGGCGGCGTGGGCCGGATCAGCGGTGTGCCCAAAGGCCCGGGCGAAGAGATTCTCGTTGCCGGTCGGGGCGTGATACAGGGGGACTTTGGTGATCTCCGCGGTCGCGAGCACGGACGCGATGCTGCCATCGCCCCCCACCACGACCAGAGCTGCGGCGTCGCGAGTGGCTTGGGCGAGCGCCTCGGATTGCCCGATGGGCACGGCTGTGATCTCATGCCCGCGCTGGCGAAGGTGGTCCAGGAGGCGATCGGCCGTGGGCGCTCCCCGCCCCCGGCCCGAACTGGCATTGACAAGCATCGCGATCTTCACCGGGACATTGTTGGGGAACGTGGGTGGGGACGGTCGAGGCCGCGGATCGCACGGGCGCGGGCGGCTCATCGCGTCGATCCACTGAGGAAGGAGGGCGAAGTCTGCCAGTACGGCAGCAGGAAACGGGATTTCTCGCGCCCTGACTCGCTGGCGGGGCGTGGGAAGCTCCCGCGCGAGTGTTTCGAATCAGATTCTGCCGCATCTCAGATCTGCCGATCGGCATGCCCCGTGCTGCCGATACTGATGGAATGGACCGGTCCGGTCCTCCGGTGTCCCCCCTGGTTTGCCTTGCGAAAGGCGAACGGAAGGCGATTCTGGAGGGTTGGGGGTGGTCCGGTGCGGTTCTGACTGACTCGTCAAAGGCAGTTCAGCACGGCACTTGCATCGCACACCGGGGAATCGCCCCGATTCCCCCGAAGCGGGACGCTCCGGCGTGCGAATAAAGATGTGGGACGTTGGGCCTTGCTCCGTGCAAGCCACCCAGCTCCCCGTGGAGTCCAGAGATGTTCGAACGCTTCACCGATCGCGCCCGCAAGGTCATGGCCCTCGCCAACCAGGAAGCCCAGCGCTTCAACCACGAGTACATCGGGACCGAGCACATCCTGCTCGGCCTGGTGAAGGAAGGCTCGGGCGTCGGCGCCAACGTGCTCAAGAACCTGGATGTGGACCTGCGCAAGGTCCGCCTTGAGGTTGAGAAGCTCGTCAAGGCCGGGCCTGAGATGGTGACGATGGGCAAGCTGCCCCAGACTCCCCGGGCCAAGAAGGTCATCGAGTACGCCATCGAAGAGGCCCGCAACCTCAATCACAACTACGTCGGCACCGAGCATTTGCTGCTCGGCCTGCTCCGCGAGCACGACGGCGTCGCCGCCCAGGTGCTCATGAACCTCGGGCTGAAGCTCGAGGAAGTCCGCGAGGAAGTCCTCAACCTCCTCGGCGCCGGCAACGAGCGCACCGAAGAGATGGAAGGCGCCGGCGGCGGCGGCCAGTCGGGCGCGAGCGCGTCGGCCTCGGCCGGCGGCAGCAGCGCCTCGGCCAAGGGCGGCAAGAGCAAGACCCCGGCCCTGGACTCCTTCGGCCGCGACCTCACCGAGCTGGCTCGCGAGGGCACGCTCGACCCCGTCATCGGCCGTCAGACCGAGATCGAACGCGTCGTGCAGGTCCTCTGCCGTCGCACCAAGAACAACCCCGTCCTGCTCGGTGAAGCCGGCGTGGGCAAGACCGCCATCGTCGAGGGTCTGGCCCAGCGGATCATCAGCGGCGACGTCCCCGAGATCCTCCACGACAAGCGCCTGGTCGTCCTTGACCTGGCGATGATGGTCGCCGGCACCAAGTACCGCGGCCAGTTCGAGGAGCGCATCAAGGCGGTCATGAACGAGGTCCGCCGGGCCAAGAACGTGATGCTCTTCATCGACGAGCTGCACACCCTGGTGGGCGCCGGCGGCGCGGAGGGCGCGATCGACGCGTCCAACGTGCTCAAGCCCGCGCTCGCCCGCGGCGAGATCCAGTGCATCGGCGCCACCACCTTCGACGAGTACCGCAAGTACATCGAGAAGGACGCCGCTCTGGCCCGTCGCTTCCAGGCGATCACGGTCGAGCCGCCGAGCGACGAACAGACGATCGAGATCATCAAGGGGCTGCGCGACCGTTACGAGCAGCACCACCGCGTGCGGATCACCGACGCGGCGGTGAAGGCGGCGGTCGAGCTGTCCGGACGGTACATCTCCGGTCGCGTGCAACCCGACAAGTCGATCGACGTGATCGACGAGGCGGGCGCCCGCGTCCGGATCAAGAGCATGACCAAGCCGCCGAACCTGGCGGAGATCGAGGCCGAGATTGAGCGTCTGGCGGTCGCGAAGGACGAGGCCGTGAAGGCCGCGGACTACGAGAAGGCCGCCGAGCTGCGTGACCTCGCCGAGAAGAGCCGCCGCGAGAAGGAAGAGCTGCAGAAGCAGTGGCGGACCAAGGCCCAGGAAGTCGACGGCACCGTCGATGAAGAAGTCATCGCCGAGGTCGTCAGCAAGATGACCGGCGTGCCGCTCCAGCGTCTGGAGAAGGACGAGGCCCAGCGCCTGCTCGAGCTCGAGAAGGAGCTGCACAAGAAGGTCATCAGCCAGGACGACGCGATCAAGGCGATCGCCAAGAGCATCCGCCGCGCCCGCGCCGGCCTGAAGGACCCCAAGCGTCCGATGGGCTCGTTCATCTTCCTTGGACCGACCGGCGTCGGCAAGACGCTGCTCGCCAAGGCTCTGGCCGAGTTCATGTTCGGCGACGAGGAGGCGCTCGTGCACCTCGACATGTCCGAGTACATGGAGAAGCACAACGTCTCGCGTCTGGTCGGCGCGCCCCCGGGCTACGTCGGCTACGAAGAAGGCGGCCAGCTCACCGAGCGCATCCGCCGTCGGCCGTACTCGGTGGTCCTGCTCGACGAAGTCGAGAAGGCGCACCCGGACGTGTTCAACATGCTCCTGCAGATCATGGAAGAGGGGCGTCTCACCGACTCCTTCGGCCGCAACGTCGACTTCCGCAACACCGTGATGATCATGACCAGCAACCTCGGTGCGGACATGATCAAGGGCGGCGCGGGCTTCGGCTTCCAGAAGCGGACCGAGTCGGGCGACTACGACAACATCAAGGTCGTCCTGCTCAAGGAGATCGAGCGCTTCTTCCGCCCCGAGTTCATCAACCGTCTCGATGACGTGATCGTCTTCAAGCCCCTCACCAAGGCCGACATCACCTCGATCATCGACTACGAGGTCGCGAAGGTCTCCAAGCGGCTCAAGGCCCAGAAGATCGAGATCACCATCGACGACTTGGCCAAGGAGTTCCTGATCGATCGCGGCTACAACCCCGAGTTCGGCGCCCGCCCGCTGCGTCGCGCGATCGGCCAGTACGTCGAGGACCCGCTCTCGGAGATGCTGCTCCAGGGCGACTTCACCCCGCCGTGCCGGATCACGATCACGCACAAGAAGCCGGCCGAGGGCGACACCACCACCAAGGCCGACGACCACCTCTACTTCAACACCGAGCAGCTGCCGGTCCCGCCGGCCGAGCCGGACAGCCGGGCCCCCAAGACCGACAAGAACGACAAGGCCGCGGCCGGCCAGTCCACCTAATTCACCAGCCGCGCAATCCTGCCCACCCCAAGCCCCCGGAGACGGGGGCTTTTTCATGCCCGCCCGGAACATGGCGAAACTGTGTCGCGCCTGGACCTGCAAGGGTCTTCATCTGGGGTTGTTCGCATGAGTCCCGGACACGCTTCTCCGATTTCTCGGCGGTCGCTGCTTTTCCGCACGCGAGAGGGGTTGCGAGATCCATGGGCCGCCATCACTTCAAGAACGACGCCCCTCCGAAGCGGCGCATCGCAACCTTCGGGATCGCCCGGGTGCCCTGGCGGCCGAGCGCGGTGCTGCGGACGCTCCCGCTTCTGGTCCTGATTCTCGGCACCGGGCTCTCGATCCTGGCCAGCCACGCGGTGACTCGGAGCGAGACGAGCGAGTCGCGCACGCGATTCGAACGCGAGACCGCCCGGCTGAAGACCGAGATCACCCGCCGCTTCGCCCGGACCGAGAACGCCCTGCACGAGGTTCGGTCAGCGTACGCGGCCAGCGGCCCGATCCGACGCGGCGAGTTTCAGAGGCTGGTCGCCAGCATGGACCTCGAGCGCGAGTTCCCGGGTGCGACGAGCCTCGGGCTCATCGAGCGGGTCGCGCGAGACGGCGCGGACTCCTTCGCGAGCGGCGAACGAGCGGACGATGGAGAGGGGTTCGCCGTTCGGAGCGATGGATCGGATCCGATGCTCTACGTGATCAAGTTCATCGAGCCGCGGCAGGCGAACCGGGCATCTTGGGGGTATGACGTGGGCTCGGTGTGTTCGCAGTGCGAGGCGATCAAGCGGGCGATCGACACGGGCGGGCTGATCATCACCGGCCGCGGGCAGCTCACGCCGGGCTCGCTGCCTCGCGGCGTCTTCACCTACTACCTGCCGGTGTACCGCAGCGGCGCCGCGGCGAGCACGGTCGAGGATCGTCGCGACGCGCTGCTGGGAGTGCTCTTTGCTCCCGTGGCTCTCGAAGACGCGGTCGCCGGCGCCACGGACGCGGCTGGCACGGATCTCGACTTCCGAATCGTGGACGAAGGTCGAGCCGATGGCTCGTCCGATGACGCGGTGCTCCACGGGACATCGCCGGTCGTGGCCCGCGCGACAAACGAACCTGGGTTTGCACAAAGGACATTCCACGCGTCCACCGCCTTCGATCTGGGCGGGCGCACCTGGCGGCTGGTGACCAGCACCACCCCGCCCTTTGAAGCCGCCGCCAGCAGCGGCGAGCCGACGATCATTCTTTTGGCCGGGCTGAGCCTGAGTGCCATGACGGCCGCGCTGCTCACGGCTCTGCGGAACTCACAGATCGATGCGCTGACCCGCGCCCGGCAGATGACGGCGGACCTGAAGCACCTGGCCCTGGTCGCCCAGAAGACAACCAACGCGGTGGTGGTGACCGACGCCGAGGGAGCCGTGACCTGGGTGAACGAGGGATTCACGCGATTGACCGGCTACGAGCTGAAGGAAGTCCTGGGCCGGCGTCCCGGCTCGGTCCTCCAGTGCGAGCAGACCGACCCCGCGGCGGTCGAGACGATGCGTCAGGCCATCCGCGCCGGGCGATGCTGCCGGGTCGAGATCGTCAACCGCAAGAAGAGCGGCGAGCTGCACACCGTCCAACTCGAGATCCAGCCGATCCACAACGAGGCCGGCCAGTTGACCAGCTTTGTCGCCTTGCAGACGGATGTGACCGAGATCGTGGAGCAGCGCGAATCCCTGCGAGCCGCCAAGGAACTGGCGGAGGAGGCTCTCTGCGAGACCCGCGCCCTGCGGGCCACCATCGATGAGCACGCGATCGTCTCGGTCGCCGACGCTTCGGGACGGATCGTGGACGTCAATCCGGCCTTCTGCAAGATCAGCGGCTACACGAAGGAAGAGCTGATCGGGCACAACCACCGCATCGTGAACTCGGGTGTTCATCCCAAAGAGTTCTGGGTGGAGATGTGGCGAACGATCGCCGCCGGCCGCCCGTGGCGAGGCGAGGTGTGCAACCGGGCCAAGGACGGCTCGCTGTACTGGGTTGATTCGATGATCGCGCCCTTCCACGACGTGGACGGGCGGATGGTGAAGTACGTGTCGATCCGCACGGACATCACCGCCCGCAAGCGTGCCGAGGAGGAGAGCCGAACGTCCAGCGAGATGCTGCGCCGCACCGGTGCCATGGCCCGCGTGGGCGGCTGGGAGCTGGACGTCGAGACCATGACGCCCACCTGGTCGGAGGAGGTGTACGCGATTCACGAGGTGACTCCCGGCGACTCCGTCGAGATGACCAACGCGCTCGCGGCCTACCCGAACGACGCCAACACCCAGATCAACGAGGCGATCCGGAACGCGATCCAGTGCCAGACGCCGTTCGACCTTGTTCTTCCGTTCGTCACCGCCAAGGGCAAGCACCTCTGGGTGCGCGCCCAGGGCGAGCCGGTGGTCGAGGGCGGCCGCGTCACGCGGCTGGTGGGCGCGCTCCAGGACGTGACCCTGGAGGTTTCGCAAACGATCGCCGCCCGAGAGCAGGCGGATCGGTTGCAGTTGACCGTGCGTGCGGCCGGGCTGGGGACCTGGGAATGGAACTGCGTGAGCGGCGAGGTGGCGTTCAACGAGACCTGGTGCACGATGCTCGGCTATCAGCCGGGAGACATCGCCCAGGACGTGAGCGCCTGGAAGCAGCTCGTCCATCCCGACGACTGGGATCGTGTCATGTCTGTGCTGACCGCGCATCTTGAAGGTCGCACGCGGGAGTATCGCTGCGAGCATCGGCTGCGGCGCAAGAACGGGACATGGGCGTGGATCCTCGACGTGGGCCAGGTCACGGCACGAGACGATGAGGGCAAGCCCCTCCGTGCCGCGGGTGTGCACGTCGACATCGACTCGGCGAAGAAGCTGGAGGAATCACTCTCCGAGGCGAAGCAGATCGCCGAGGCCGCGACCAGAGCCAAGAGCGAGTTCCTCGCGAATATGAGCCACGAGATCCGTACGCCGCTGACGGCCATCCTGGGCTATGCGGATCTGCTGCGCGAGGAGGGAGAGGTCGCCCTCTCGCCCGAGCGTCGCATGGAGATGGTCGACACGATCCGCGGCGCCGGGCAGCACTTGCTGACGGTGATCAACGACATCCTGGACCTTTCCAAGATCGAGGCCGGCAAGATGACGGTCGAGAAGATCGAGACGCCGCTGGTCCAGATCCTGCACGAGGTGCAGAGCCTCATCGCGCCGCGGGCCCGGGGCAAGGGCGTCACGATGACCACGCGGTTCGACACCCCTGTGCCCGAGCGGATCAAGAGCGACCCGACGCGCCTGCGCCAGATCCTGATGAACCTGGTGGGCAACGCCGCGAAGTTCACCGAGGAGGGGAACATCACAATGGCGACGCGGATGGAGCAGGGTCGTCTGCTCATCGACATCGAGGACACCGGACCGGGAATGACCCTCGAGCAGGCCAGCGCCCTCTTCTCCGCGTTCTCCCAGGCGGACTCGACCGTGTCACGAAAGCACGGCGGAACCGGTCTGGGCCTGACCATCTGCGGCCGCCTCGCCGGGCTGATGGACGGCAGCGTCACACTGGTGAGCACCGAGGTTGGGGCGGGGTCGCGTTTCCGTCTCGACCTGCCCATGGAGGGCGCGTCCGGCGCGCCGCTCGTGAGCTCGTTCGACGTGGTGCAATGCCGCAATGAGAAGGCCGCTCAGGCCACGGTCTCGCTGCGGGGCAGGATCCTGCTCGCGGAAGACGGCGTGGACAATCAGCGGCTGATCGCGCACCACCTGCGTTGGGCTGGAGCGACGGTCGAGATCGCCGAGAACGGCCGACGCGCGCTCGAGATGCTCGAAGCCCCGGGGGCTTCGTTCGACCTGGTGCTGACCGACATCCAGATGCCGGAGATGGACGGGTACACCCTGGCCCGGACGCTCCGCGAGCGCGGGAACCGGATCGCGATCGTGGCCCTCACCGCTCACGCCATGGCGGAGGATCGCCAGCGATGCACCGACGCGGGCTGCGACGATTACGCGAGCAAGCCGATCGAGAAATCAGCGCTGCTCGACACGTGCGCCAGATGGCTCGGCGTTTCCTCCGCCAAGGCCGCTCGCTCCTCGCGCGCCGCGTGATGAAGTCCACGCAACACCGTGGACGCCGACGCAGCGGTCTCGCGAATCCATACTGTTCCCCATGGTGCCGGCCCAACCATCGCTCGTATTGCAGACCGAGGAGCTCGATCCCGCGCCCGCTTCCTGGCTCGCGGAGCGGGCACGCCTCGTGCGGGCGGCCCCCGGGGACGCGGGCTTTGAGGCCTTGCTCAAAGACTCGGCTGCGCTCGTCGTTCGGACCTACACGCAGGTCAACGAGGCACTCCTGCAGCGGGCCCCCAACCTCCGAGTCGTCGGACGCGCCGGTGTCGGCCTCGACAACATCGACCTCGAGGCCTGCCGCCGGCGGGGCGTGCGGGTCGTACACACGCCCGACGCCAACTCGCAGGCCGTCGTCGAGTTCGTCTGGTCGCTGGTCTTCGACGCCCTGCGCCCGCGGCTGTTCCTTACCGAAGCCCTCGACAAGAAACGCTGGGGCGAGACCCGCAAGGAGCTCCGCGCCCGCCGCCAGGTGTGCGATTGCGTGCTCGGTGTCTTCGGCATGGGCCGGATCGGCCGGCGCGTCGCCCGGGTCGGAACGTCGCTGGGCATGCAAGTGCTCTACCACGATCTTCTGGAAGTGCCGGTCGCCGATCGCTACGGCGCCCAGCCAGTCTCACGCGACGAACTGCTCCGCCAGAGCGACATCCTGACCATCCATGTCGACGACCGCCCGAGCAACCGGGCGATCGTGAACGCCGCGGCCTTCGCGCTGCTCAAGCCCGACGTCGTCTTCATCAACGCCGCCCGCGGCTTCCTCGTTGATGCCGCGGCGTGCGCCGAGTTCTTCATCAAGAACCCCGCCGCCACGGCCATGCTCGACGTGCACGAGCCCGAGCCCTTCGGACCCACCTACCCGCTGCTCGATATCAAAAACGTCCACCTTTCGCCCCACATCGCGGCGGCGACCGACGCGGCTCAGGTCAACATGTCCTGGGTCGTCCGCGATGTCTGGCGGGTGCTGAACAACGAAGAGCCGCAGTTCGCGGCGGTGTGATGGGCGGTTCTTCTCTGATGCGCGACACCCGCGGGGGCTCTCCACAGAAAGCGAGCCGGGGCGTCCTCGCCCCGTGCGGTGTGTCGAACAGTCTCGACGCGGTGGCCATCACGTTCGCGTGTAGCGCCGGGGCGAGGACGCCCCGGCTCGCGTATGCCTGCGCGATCACCCACGCAATCGCGCTTCAAGACCTGCTTTTACCGCGGGCCACTCCAAAGCGATGATGCTGAACTGCGACGTATCTCGCAGATGGCCGTCGTGCATGTAAAGATGGCTGCGGATGATGCCCTCGTGGTTGGCGCCGAGCTTGGCGATCGCCGCCGCGCTGCGGGTGTTGCGGGCGTCGCACTTGAGCTGCACCCGCACGCAGCGCAGCGTCTCGAAGGCGTGCCCGAGCAGCAAGAGCTTCGACTCCGGATTCACCTTGGTTCCGCGGCAGCGCTCCGCGTACCACGTGAAGCCGATCTCGACGCCGTGGTCCGCCTCGCGGATATCGCAGTACGACGAACTGCCGACACACCGACCGCTCGCCCGCTCGATCACCGCGAACGGCACGCGGGCTGGCGTCGCGATCGCGTCGCGGATGAACTGCCTCCAACCCTCCAGCGTCCACACCGGCGGCGGGCCGCGGAAATAGCGGAACGTGTCCCGCCCGGTCTCTTGCAGCAAGTCCGCCGCGTGCTGCTCGCCCAGAGGTTCGAGCCGCACGAACGCGCCCTCGAGCGTCACCGGCCGAACTCGGATCGGGGCGGGCACCTTGGAAGTTGTTTCCGCGTTCGACATCGTGCTCATCGTTGGAGCGGGGCCGACGCCGCGGGTTCCGGCTGCATCGGCGCGTTCTCCGAAGCTTTCTTCTCTTCTTCGACCTTCTTCTCGATGGTGAGCACCGGCTCTTCGAAGTCCGCCAGGTCCGTGCGCCAGTTGGCCGGGTCACGCCCGAGCTGATGCCCGATGTCGGCCAGCATGTTCATCGTTTCTTTCTTGAACTGTCCCTCGACCGGCGGCACGAAGTCGTTGGGCACCGCGATGAACCTCACCTCGATGTCCACGCCCTCGGCCCGACGCAAGAGCTCCGCCTGGTTCAAGAAGGCTCGCAGGCTCGACTTGGTCGCCGAGCGGGTCAGCGTCACCAGGCTCTTGCTCATCAGGTCGGGCCAGCTCGGCTGCACGATGCTGGGCGCATCGCCCAGCGTGTTGTTGATGATCGCCCAGAACCGCAGCCGCGGCGGCTTGCGCCCCGGGAACGTCCGCCGCCAGGTGCCCAGCACCGACTGCTCGCTCCGCAGGTTCGCGCCCAGGAGCACGTTCGCGGTCGTCCCGCCGTCGACGTAGAGCGTGTCGTCGATCACCACCGGCGGGAAGATCCCGGGGATGGCGGCCGACGCCATGAGGATGTCGTGCACCCGCTTCACCCCGCCGCGCTCGTCCATGTGCTCGGCCTCGCGCCCGAGCGCCCACGCCCGCGGCAGGCCCAGATCCAGGTTCGTCGCGCCGATCACGATCGCGCGGTCCTTCTTGCTCTCCTCGGCGATGCGTGCGATGCGCTCCGCGGTGAGATTCACCTCCAGCTCGCGGCGCAGGCCGCTGGTGTCCGTGAAGCTCTCCCGCCAGGGCAGGAACACGAACCAGTCCTTCAGCACCACCCAGTCGGACTTGGGTGAGCGGTAGAGATCATCGACGACCGAGAGCGACGCGTCGTCGCCCAGGAACGCGAAGGGCGCGATCAAGGCACCCGTGCTGACGCCCGTCACCACGTCGAACCGCGGCAGCGCGAGCTCACCCTTCACCTCGCGCCAGCCCTGCAGCACGCCCGCGCCGAACGCGCCCCAGTCGCCGCCGCCGGAGATCGCCAGCACGTCGAGCACCGGAGGCGTCGCGGTCTCGCCACGCTTGATCGCTTCCTCGTACGCCCGCTCCTCGGCATCGAGCCGCCGCACGACCTTGGCCGAGAGCGACACAAAGTCCGTGCGGATCTGCTCGATCTGCGCCAGCCGCCGGTCGGCGAGCTCTTCTTTGCTCAAGGCCGCACGCGTCGCCCCGCAGCCGGCGAGCCACGCCGAGACCGAGAGAACAGCGGCAGACACAAGAACGGTCCGAATCTCCCCGACGCGAGCGTTGCGGATCATCGCCCGAGTGTACCGATTACTTCGAAGGCTCCTCGAACGAGTCCGCCAGCGCCTTCAGCACGTTCGGCCACGCCTTCTCGAAGTACCCCTGCACTTCCTTCCAGTTCCCCGAGTCGCTGAAGCCCGAGTGCTGGAAACGGATCGTCGTCTTGCCCTCGCCGTCTTTGGTGAAGTGCACGACGCACCAGGTGCGCTGCGCTCGCTCGGCAAACTTCGGCGGCGCGTTCCAGCTGAAGCTCACCATCTCGTTGGGGATGTAGCTCAGCACCTGGCAGCCGTTGCTGCCGATCTTGTCGTCTCCGAAGTAGATCTCCCACGCCCCGCCGACGCGCAGATCGATGACCGTCTCGGCGCCGAGGAACTTCTTCCATCCCGCACTCGTCGTGAACCGCTCGTACACCGCCGCCACCGGGGCGTGGACGCTCTGCGTGACCTCGAAGCCCCTCACGCTCATCCCGCCGTTGGGGAACATCGCGGAGTCGACCGCGATGGGCTCCCCGGTCGGACCTTTCATCGTGTTCGCGGCCGAGGGCCCGAGCGTCGCATCGCCCGCCGCCAGGAGCAGCAAGGCCGCCCCGACCACGCCGGCCATCGCCCCGCACTTCCGAAACCGTGTCCGTTTCATCAGCCCTTCCGTCCTTTCTGCTCGTACCCAAGGGTGCCTTGAATGATCATTCAAAGTCACGATACCAGACGTTGAACGATCAGTCAAGTGCGATTCAGGGGCCACGAGAGCCGCCTCGCCGGACGCTGCTGGCGCTGGAGGCCGCGGTTGCGGTTGCGGTGGCAAGCAATCCGAATCCACGATCGCCTCCAATAGAAACAGCGGCGGGGGGGGCCCGCCGCTGTGGTCACGCACCAAAAGGATCAATGCCTCAAGGGCAGATCAGATCGTTGTACGCCGACGCGAAGGCCACGAAGTCCGTGTCGTCGACGCCGCCGTCGCTGTTGAAGTCCGCCGGGCACGGGTACGGCATCGCCGGATCAGAGCAGACCAGCAGGTTGTACGCGCTGGCGAAGAGCACGAAGTCGGAGTCATCGACGAACCCGTCGTTGTTCAGATCCCCGATGCAGAACTGGGTCGAGAACGCGATGCCGCCGAGCGTGGTGCCCGCGGCGGGGGTGATGATCGTCAGCGGCGAGAGGGCCGCGAACTGGGCCGCGTTGCCGGTGAGGGGCGAGGGGTCGGTGAACTTCGCCACCTTCGACGGCGTCGCGATGTAGATGTCCACGCCGCCAGAGGCGTTGGCCTCGGCGAGGATGTGGTCGGTCAGGGCCGTGCTGGCGATGACGCCGCGGAACGCCCACACGCCACCGGTCTTGACATAGCGGCGGATGCTGTCGGCGGGGTTGGTCGCGACGAGGTACATCACGTCGAAGCCCGGCTCGCTCGAGTTGAGGTCAAGCAACTGGAACTGCGTGGTGCCCGGGCCGTCGGGGGTGATGGCGGCGAGCATCTGCGAGCCGGTGGTGGGCAGGCCGCCCGCGGTCATGCGGAAGACGCCGCGGCCGATGCTGGCGTTGGATCCGGAGCAGACGTAGAGATCGCCGCCGAAGATGGCGAGGTCGCGGATGTTGTCCGGAGTCTTGACGCCGCCGTTGACTTGCACCTGGCTCAGGTTGTTGGCGGTGCTCGAGCCACGGGTCGTGTAGACGGTGCCGCCCGTGACCGTACCGCCGCCGGCGTTGTCACCGGCGACCCACAGACCCGAGCCGTTCACGGTGACCGCGGAACGGATGCTGGTGGCGTCGTAGCTGGCGGTGAAGCGAGTGGACAGGTCCAGACCGCCGTGGAAGTCGAGGATGCCGACGGTGCGCGGGATGGTGGCCGCGGGGCCGACCGAAGGGTCGTTCGCCGAGGGCGCCTCGTTGTACGCCGTGAAGGTGATCAGGCGCCCGTCGACCGAGCGGTGCAGGTGGCGATCACGGTTGGAGATGGTCGGGATCGAGATCGCGTCCGAGCCGCTGAACGGGGCGGCGATCGCGTTGCCGGTGAAGACGCCCGCCTTGGTGTACTCCTCGAACGAGACCTCGCCCGAGGCGGTGCCCAGCGAACCGACCTTCATCACCACCAGATTGCCCGGGGTCAGCGGGGCCGCCATGGCCGCCGTCGCACCACACACGCTCAGCAGCACGGAACAGATGCGCATCGTCATTTCGATCTCCTTCTCTCTTGAACGCACGGATCGCTCGAACACACGAAGCCGAACCACCACTCACTCCGACGGCACGTGCCGCCGGCGTCACTTGTTCTCCGGCACCCAGTACAGGCGGCCGGGGATGTTGCACGTCTCGCCGCCGCGGATGTCGGTCGTCGCTTCATCGCGGCTCAGCCAGCTGATGTGCCCGTCGGTGAAGAGCAGCTGCCCGCCCTTGCGGTGACGGGCGGAGAAGCGGCTGGCGGTGTCCTTGCCGTTGGCCTTTGACTGGCCCTTGGTCTTCGAAGCGTTCAGCCAGTCCTTGGGCTTGAACACCACGCCGGGTGTCTCGGCCGGGCTGGTCATCGCCTCGGCCATCTGGATCATCATCCCCGGATAGAACAGGTCGCGGTAGTTGAGGTGGATCACGTTCCACTTGTCAGCAACGCCCAAGCGTCGCGACGTGATGCCGCTCGGGTCGCCGTTGTCGACGACGTTGTCAAGCCCGGAGTTGGTGACGTACGACCAGTACGCGGGCAGCGCCACCTTCTTGCCGCTCGCCGGCTGACCGGGCTCCAGACCCCAGATCTTGAAGTAGCCTTCGGCGTAGAGCTCGATGTTCGCGTCGAGCGCGGGCGTCGCCGGCTGGGCCTCGGGGCAGACGAAGATGCTCTTCACACCCTTGCTCGGCACCGGCGATCCGCCGTCGGCGTGGGTCTTGGCCATCTGGTAGTACGTGCGATCGCCCAGATACTTGGGGATCGCGTTGAACCAGAACGAGCCATCGTCCCACGGTCCCACATGCTCCGCCTGCGTCGTGCCGCCCTTCACACCCTGCGCCGGCAGAAAGTCTCTGAAGTCCGCGGCGTACATGGCCGTGGCCAGCCCGTACTGCCGGAAACCCGACACACAGAGCGTCTCCCGCGCGATCTTCCGTGCCCCCGCCAAGGACGGCAGCAGAATCCCGATGAGCAGCGCGATGATCGCGATCACGATCAGCAACTCGATGAGCGTGAACGCGCGATGGTGGCCCCGTCGAATCATGGCGAAACCGTACTGAATCGTGCCCGCGCGCCGGACAGAGATCACGACAAGGTTGCGCCAAACCACGGCTAAGGGCGTGTTCGGATTTCGCGAAGAACGCGGACCTGCGTCGAGCGCGGCGTCGCGGCCGGTACGATGTTGGCATGAACGACACGCCGAGCTTCTCACGTCGCGGGATCATCGGACTCGGGTTGGGGCTGGCCGCCGGCGCCGCCGCGCGGCCGCTCGCCGCGGCACCTTCGATCGGGGCCAAGCGTGTGCTCCGCTTCGCCCACCCCACGGACATTCACGTCCAGCCCGAGCGCAAGGGCGCCGAGGGCATGGCCGCGTGCTTCAAGCACATGATGGCCCTCGACGACAAACCCGCCCTCATCATCACCGGCGGCGATCTCCCGATGGACACCGCCTCGACGCCCGAGGAACGCTCACGCCTCGAGTGGAACCTCTTCACTAAGGTGCTGCGCGACGAGGTGCCCTCGAGCGTCCCGATCCATCACACCTTGGGCAACCACGACATCTTCGGGCGTGATAAGAAGGCCAGCAAGACGACCGGGAGCGAGCCCAACTACGGGCGTCGCTGGTTCCTCGAGCAGTTCGGCTACCAGCGCACCTGGCGCTCCTTCGATCAGGCCGGCTGGCACTTCATCATCCTCGACTCGATCGATCTGCTCCCCGACGGCGACGAGTTCGTCTGCCGCATCACCGGCGAGCAGCTCGACTGGCTGAAGTCCGACCTGACGCGGACGCCGAAAGACACGCCGATCGTGGTTTTCAGCCACGCTCCCATCATGTCGGTCGCCAACTACTTCGACAAGGACGACGAGGAGTGGGACACCCAGTCCCCGGATCTGAAGATCGCCGCCAAACGCATGCACGTCGACTGCCGCGACCTCGACGCCCTGTTCCGCTCCCACGGCAACGTCAAGCTCTGCCTCTCGGGCCACCTGCATCTGCTCGACACCTGCGTCTACAACGGCATCACCTACATCTGCGACGGCGCCGTCAGCGGCGCGAAATGGAAGGGCTCCAAGCGCCAGACCGCCGAGGGCTACGGCCTCATCGACCTCTACGCCGACGGCACGTTCCAGCACCAGTACATGAACTACGGCTGGAAGGCGTCGAAGTAGGAATCACCCGGCCCTCTACTGGCCCCTCTACTGGCCCCACTCCTCGCCCGATTCCTCTCCGGGCTTGGGCGTTCCCCACAGCGGGCCGTCGCGGTACTTCTGTTCGTACCACTGGTTGGTCACCCGGCGCAGCTCCGCCGCGAACCCCAAGCCCGTGAGTCGATCCGCGTCGATGGTGATGGCGATCGAATCCGGCGCGATCTCCAGGCCCTGCACCGCAATCCCCTCGCGCTCGCCGATGGCCCGTGCCGCCGCCTCGACGTTGCGCCGCACGAGGGCGTCGTCGAGCGGCGTGCCTTGCAAGGCGGTGAGGCGGAGCAGACAGGTCATCGGACCAGTGTACAGCGGGGTTTCCGTGCTCCGGTCTGCCGGTGCAAGGTGACGCGATACGGCATCTGTCCGCCCGTCGGTTCTCTCCCCGAACCCTCGATCGAGCCGATCCCAAGAACGGGCATGAGCACCACGACGGACATCCTGCGCTCCAAGCGTGCCGCGTTGATCTATGCCGGGGCCGTCGCCGCGTTGGCGCTGCTGATGGCTCTGGGGCTGTACGTGCAGCAAGCGTCGGTGATCGAGGCCGGCCGCACCATCGCCACCGCGGCGAGCCAGAGCGCCCCGACCCCCGCCGCCGTCGCTCGCCATGTCCGGTCGGCGTCGCTCGTCACCAGCCGCCTGGAAACCAGCGTGCGTGCCCAGACCGCCGACACCGGCTGGAACGGAACCGTCGTCGCGACGGTCGAAGCCCCCGCCATCCTCAGCTACGGGGTGGACCTCTCGCGCATGGACTCGTCGCGCATCCGCATCAGCGGCGTGGGCGGCGTCTGCGTGCTCACCGTCCCGCCGCCGACACGGATCGCCACCGAAGTCCGGACCGGTGACGAGAAGTTCAGCGTCGAGGTCGGGGGGCTGGCTCTGCGCATGATCGGTGGCGAGCACCAGCTCGGGCTGGCCCGCACACGTCTGTACGAGCAGGCGGCACGCTTCCGCCCCAATCCGGTGCAGATGAACGAGATCCGTGCCACCGCACGCGAACAGATCGCTGGCGTGGTGCGCACCATGCTGGGCGAGCCCACGGTGGTGCGGGTGGTCTTCGAGGACGAGCAGCCGTCGGCGTTCGAGGACGCGGCCAGACGAATGACCGCCGCCGAAGCACCCCCGGAAGCACCCCCGGAGCACCAGTAGGACCGGCCTCCGGCCGGTCGGAGTGAGGCAAGGGATGCAACAGCCAAGACCGGCCGGAGGCCGGTCCCACTGAGGAAGACGGGCCGCAATCCGGCCCCACCGAGACCGATCGCATGAAGCGAGTGTTGCAGATCATCTTCTTCCTCTGGTCGCGGCGGTGGAATCTCACCCGCCTGACGGTCGCGCTGGTGCTGCTGGCGATCCTCGGCGTCGACACCGCGCATCGCACCGCCCGCCTGGCGCTGGCCTCGATGACCGACATGGACTACGCCGCCGAGGTGCGCACGCTCCGCGAGCAGGGGCGCTACGCCGAGGCGGTGGTGATCGCCGATGCCGGGCTGTCGTGGTCCGACGGCCCCGGCCGGGGCGAGACGCGTGCCGTCATCGAGCGCGAGCGTCAGGCAACGGTCGATGAGCAAGCGAGCTGGTACCGCCGCTTCAAGGACGCGGGCTACGGCGCCGTCACCGGCAAGGGCGAGAGCCTGGAACAACTGCTCGGCGCGATCGCCGCGGACTTGTTTGTGGTCGGCGATATCCGCGACCTGGTGATCCAAGGCATGACCTACGCCGGCGGCGGCGACCCGGACGAGTTGATCGTCGCGCTCTCCTCGCTGGGTGTGATCCTGACCCTCGCGCCGGAGATTGACTGGGCCCCCGCGCTGCTGAAGGTGGCGCGGAAGGCGGGCGCTGTGACCGAGGGGTTGAAGGAGTTCTTCCTCCGCGCGATCAAGGCCAAGCGCACCGAGGCCCTGGCCGCGGCGTGCGCCGACGCGACCAAACTCGCCACCCACGCCTCCCCCGCGGGGGCGCTGCGGATCCTGCGCTTCGCCGAGAACGAGGCCGACCTCGCCAAGCTCGCGGCCTTCGCCGAACGCAACGGTGCCAAGGGAGGCGCGGCGCTCCTGATCACGGGGCGTGAGGGCTCCGCGCTGGTGCGTGCCGCCGAACCGGGCGTGCGGATCGCGGACGACCTGGTGCTGACCGCCGCACGAAAAGGTCCGGCCGGGGCCCGCTTCCTGGCCTCCCCCACCGCTCGCGTGCTGACACGCCCGCATCCGTTGCTGGGGCTCTTCAAGGGTGTGTACAAGGGCACCATCCCCGCGGCAGCGGCCCGCATCGCCAGCTCGATCGACCCGTACGGCTGGTGGCTCGTGCCGGCGTTCTTCGCCTGGACGATGATCGAATTGGGGCTCTTGCTTCGGGCGGGCGCGGACAAACTCAGGGTGCGGAGCGTGGAAGCGCCGGCCTGATCACGCCGGGACCTTGGCCACCATCCCGATCTCGTTGGCGAGCTTGACCATCTGGGTGCGGCGTTCGAAGCCGAGCTTTTGCATGATGCGCCGGACGTTGCCGTTGACCGTGCGGACGCTGCGGCTCAGGGCCTTGGCGACGTCCACGTCGCGGATGCCGGCGCCGACCAGCGCGAAAACCTCGATCTCGGCCTCGCTCAGCACGGCGATGTTGCCCAGCGTGAGCTTTCGATCGCGGGCGCGGCGCGCCTCGCTCACGAGGAAGGCGAGATCGATCGGCTCGGCGGACGGGCTGGCGGCGACGATTACGATGCGCCCCGGGGCCACCCAGTCGTCGGTCGCGTGCATCAGGATCGACCAGACCCGCCCGAACAGAACCATGTAGTGCCGCCGGGGCTCGCTCTCCCCGCGGGCGTCGGCGTCCAGGGCGTCGTTAATCCCCTCGCGGAACGCGGCGGCGATCTCGGGCGGGAACAAGTCGTTCACCGACTTGCCGACCATGGAATCGACGCCGATGTTCAAGGCCGCAGCGGTGGTTTTTGCGCCGGTTCGGTACACACCCTCTCGGGTGACGAGGAACACGCAACACCCCGCGGCGTTGGCCACGCGGGCCCACGAATCGTGGATTCTCTGCGTGCGATGAGGTGGCTGATGCGCGGCGAAGCCGTTGGTTGATTCGGTCAATGCGGTACCCATGGGTCGTGCCTCCTTCTCAGGACGACGCCCCTCCTCAATAGGTATCTTTGCGTATCGCCGGTCAGATGCAAGCCGAATCTGTGTTGAAACAGAAATCTTTGCAAGTGAAAAATCCGTCCGAACAGACAGCAACCACCGGTTCGTGCGGCGCCCCGGCGTCGGCTCACGCCGGCAGCAGGAACTTCATCACAAAGCTCGAGTGCATCGGCGGGAACGGCACGATCAGGCGCAGAGCCCTGAAATCTCGCAGATTCCACCCGCAGCGGTCCATCGCCATGTTCACGAGCTTGTCGTAACTGGCGACCAGGGGCGAGGAGAGCACGACCGGGCGTCCCGTCAGCTCGGCGGGGCGCTCCGAGATCGGGATCCTCAGCTGGTCCGAACCCGGGCCCGCCGCCGAGCCGTCCGAGCTGCCTCGGACGTGGAGGCGCGACTCGAGCACGAACGCCAGGTCCTTGTGCGCGATGACGTCGAACTGCAGGTTCTCGACCGGCAGCGAGACGTGCGTCAGCAACTCACCGAACTCGTCGCGCGACGTCCGCTTGCGCGGGAAGGCGCGGCGCTGGATGCTCCCGAACATGCAGGTCTGCTGCCCGGTGTTGCCGATCGAGTCGGCCTCGAGCTCGTAGACATACCCCAACGCCGTCTTGGCTCGATGGATCTTCGGCAGACCGGGCTTGCAGAACGAGCCGAGCATCGGCGGACCCTCGCTGGCGGCGAAGATCGGATCAAGCGCTTCCTCGTCCCCGGACTTGGAGAACGGGGTGCCGTCGTCGGTGTAGAACCGCGGGCTCGAGAGCGGCCAGCGGATGCCCGGACGAAGCACGCGGAAGTCGATCAGTCCGCCGATCAGGGCGGCATCGATGTGATCGGCGCTGCGGTTGGAGGGCGCGAGGATCGCGGTGTTCAGACGCACGCGGGCCTGCGCACCCCAGATGCCGCTGTTGCCCCGGAACGCCATCTTGCGGGACTGCTCGAGCCGGTCGCCGTCGTGTGCGTTGGTCAAGCCCTCAAGCATCAGGTCGAGCGTCTGGCGATCGCCCGCGTGCCGCTGGATAAAGAGACGAAAGTTGTCGCACGCCTCGCGGATGCGGTCCACCGCTTCGGACGCGGCTCCGATCCTCATCAGGGCGGCGACAAAGATCTGCACACCCTCGTCGCCGGGCAGGTGCTGCAACGCCGCGTACAGATCGCGGTGGCAGACAACCTTGGAAATCTTCCAGGTGAGATTGCGGCTCACGCCCAGCTTGCGGGCCATCACCTGCGGCTGGGACGGCGTCATGCCCACCCCTCGGATCGCGTCTTCCAGAGCGCCGCGGAGCGCTTCAAAGGCCTCGGTCAGATGCTCTTCCAACGATGCGGTACGAATCCCCTGCATAACTAGCTCCCTACATCCCCACGCGCCCCACCCGATTCACCCCACCCACTTGCCCCACGTTGCTTGCGAACGTCCTGGCAACAACGCCCCTTCACCCGAACGCCCAACTTCTCCCCCACATCTTCCCTTCCACGCGAAGCGATCCTCGCGTGTGGCCATGTCCGGCGCTTCCTCAGACAGGTTGGGCGGATGTGTCCGAGGACAGTTCCCACACTCATTGTGATATGGGTTACGAGATGCGCCGGTTGCATCTCTCCTTACGCGGCTGCCGGAAAAGTTTTCATTCCGAGAACCGGATTCGCGTCGGAGCGAATAGCGAGGGAACGAAGCCGTGCACGGTGAGCCATCCGTGTGTTTCTGGAAACAGCTTTCGTGCGCGTTGCGTTCTCAGACCCCGTCGGGCCGACTTCTTTCGCCGCACCGCTCGGGCTTCTGGACCGTTTCTCGCGGGTGAGTCCCGATCACTGCATACCTGATGTTCCCGGCGTTTCTTCCGCGTGAAGACCAGGGGACCTCGTCGTGCGACTTCCGCGGCGTGCGGCGCGCTCGCTTTCGATGCGGCTTCTCACTTCGCCCTGTCCGTCGCGGCTTGGCCGTGGCGACGCGCCTTGTTCCTGCTCGGCGCCAGCAATGTCTATCCACCTCTACACCGACCGCTCCGCTCGAGCATCCTGATTCATCATCGGCTTCGCGGGCACGACAGCGTCCTGCTCCGAGACACGCACGCGATCGGGCAGCTTGACCATCGCGGTGCCGACGACAATCACCGCGCCTCCCAGCAGCATCAGCATCGAGACCGGTTCGTTGAGGAACAGATGGCCCCACAGAATGCCGAAAGCGGGGATGGCGTAGGTCACGGTGATCGCTCGCGTCGGGCCGATGCTCTTGACGAGCCGGAAGTACATCAGGTAGCCGGCGGCCGTGCAGAGCACGCCGAGCAGGAGCGCCGCGCCCCAGGCTTTGAGGCTGGGCACAGCCGCGGGCGCGCTCGCCAGCGCCAGAGGAAGGATGAGCAGACTGGCGAACGCCAGGCTGCCGCCCGACACCGCGACGGGGGCGACGCCGGGCAGCTTTCGGGTGATGATGTGCGAGGCAGCGCCGTAGAGAAACGCCGCCGCGAGACCCGCCCCAAGCGCGAGCAGGTTCCCGCTGAAGCTGAGCTTGTGCCACACCAGCAAAACGACCCCGACAAACCCGATCACCAACCCCAAGGTTCGGCGCCGAGACAGATGCTCCCCGAGCACGACGGCGGCGATGAGCCCCGCGAAGAGCGCCGCGGTCGCGTTCAGCACCGAGGCCTCACCCGCGGACAGCGAGCGCAGCGACCACGCGAAGAGCGAGAACGGGATCGCCGAATTGAGAGCGCCCACGAGCAGGAGCACCCGCCACCGCTCTCGGATCAGGCGGGCGTGTCCACCCATCAGCAACGGCACGCTCAGTGCCAGCGCGGCCACCACCAGCCGCACCCCGACGAGCGGCACCGCGCCGAACTCCGGCACCGCCACCCGCGCAAACAGGAACGACGCGCCCCAGATGGCGCCCAACACCAGCCACTCCACCACCGTTCGCCACGTCACGAACCCGCTCCGGCGGACGCGAGCCGCGCGGACGTGGGCAGGTGCAGCCGCCCCGTCTCCTTCACCGTCTCGAGCACGATCGTGGTTCGCGTGCTGGTGATCGACGGGATCGCCGAGAACCGCTCGCGCAGCACCCGCGTCAGTTCGTCGGTGTCGCGGACGCGGAGCTTCACCAGATAGCAGTCCTCGCCCGCGAGGTTGTGGACCTCCTGCACCTGCGGCACCGCGGCCAGGGCCTTCCCGGTCTCGCCCGTGAACGGGCGTTCCTCGGCCCGCACGAAGATGAACGCGGTGAGCATGGCGCCAACAGATTTGGGAGCGACCCGCGCTTCGTATGCGGTGATGACCCCGCGGGCCTCGAGCTTGCGCACCCGCTCTAGCACGGCCGAGGCCGCCATATCGAGCTCGCGGGCCAGCTCGGCGTTGGTGGTGCGGGCGTTGGCCTGGAGAGCCGCGACGATGTGAAGATCAACGTCGTCCAACATGACCGTATTTTATTCTGCTTTCCTGATCAGAACAGACTTTCCGTCTGTTCTTATGCCATTTCTTCGCATATTTGACCATATACGACCCATAATGCCGTTCGCCGGTTGTGCTTATCCCCGGCCCGCGGCGGTTCGGTCGGGCGCCACTGGCAAACCGACGGGGCGTCCAGCACGGGGCCTCGGATGGGCGGCGCGGGGCTGTCGGGTCGGAAGCGTGTGACGGTTGGGGCGCGGCAGTGCGGCCGCTTCACCCGCGGCGGGCGGGCTTGGTCTCGCCGATGATCCCGCGCAGCACCATCGCCCGGACCAGTTCGGCCCGGCGGCCGATGCGGAGCTTCTGCCCGATGCTGCGGCGATGGGCGTGCACGGTGCGCACGCTGCGATGGATCTCCGACGCGATCTCCGCGTCGGTCAGGCCGGCCCCGATCAGGGCGGCGACCTCAAGCTGGCGATCGGTGAGCACCGCAAGATCCCCCAGCACCATCCGGCGATCGGAGAACGTGTGCACCAAAGAGAGCAGCCGCCCGATCGGCGTCGGCTCGATGACGCGGCGTCCAACACAGAGCAGGGCGGATTCCTTGGTGAGCAGCTGAATCCGGCGTCCCGTGGAGCGCCACTGACAGCCCCAGATGATGTACTTGGTGGCAGGATCGGGCAGCCGCTGAGAGGATTCCCGGATCGACGCCAGCCACTTGGTGATCGTGGCGTGGGTTTCTTCGGGGCAGAAGCCGGTGAGGTGGTGACCGATCAATTCGCTCACGCGGCGCCCGAGTGTCTTGGCGGCCAGCTCGTTGCAGAGCAGCACGACGCCGCGGGTCGAGAGGATGGCTGCCTTGGACTCGGTGTCCTCCGCCAGCGCGGCCCACATACCTTGCCCGCTCGCGTCGAGCAGCGCGTTGGTCGTTGATGAGGTGTTCGTTTGCCGGGATGCCATGGCGAGGGGCTGTGTGCTGAAGCACTCCAAGGCCGCATCAACGGCCAAAGAATGATCGCCGGGAACACCCAAAAATCTGTAGGTAGCTGCGCCTAATAACTTTCCGCATTTGAACGACCGATCCGACCGGTGAATCACGCCCCTTCCCGACGACTCACGAGCACGGGGCGTCGCCGCCAGAAACGCCAAGGGTGCGGCGTGTTGAGACCGGTCGCAACGACGGGTGGCGATACGAACAGAAAGCAGATTGGGCAGACGGACGGCGCGCGGGCGCGTCACGCCACCGACCGCGCCAGGTCGTCCTCCGTCGCACGGGCGTGCAGCACGGGTGAGGCGGCCAGGCCACGCGAACGCATCATTTCGGCGACCTCGGATCGACGCCGCAGCCCGAGCTTCTGACCGATGGACCGGCGGTGCGCGTGCACGGTGCGGATGCTGCGGTGCAGCTCGCTGGCGATCTCGCTGTCGGTGAGCGACGCCGAGAGCAGCGCGGCGACCTCGAACTCGCGATCGGTGAGTGCGGCTATGGGACCGAGCGGGACGGCCCGATCGCGATAGATCCCGATCATTTCCTGAAGACGGGCGAGCGGGATGAGATCGGTGCGCGGCTGGCTGACGCAGATGATGCCCTCGTCGCCGTCCGCCATGGGTACGCGCCGGCCCCTCGACTGCCAGCGCTGGCCACCCAGGATGTACTCACCCGAGACGGTGCCCTCCGGGGAATCGAAGGGCTGATTGAACCACTTCAAGACCGTGTCACACACCTCCACGGGATAGTGATTCACCAGCAGGGTCCCAACGAGTGCGTCCCGCGAGGACTTCAACAACCGCGCCCCTTCCTCGTTGATGTCCAGGAGCTCGGTCGTTCGTCGAACGATCATCACTCGGCATGAGGAGTCCAGGAACAGAGACGAAGCAATCGCCTCAATGTTCTGGAGAGAGAATTGGAATCGGAAGGCATTTCCGGGCATCGGTGTCCATTTTCGGCTTGGTGTCACTGAACTGTTTCATTTCGATGACATTCCTTAGTTAAGAATCCCCATTTTCACCGCAAATTAGGCACTTTTACGACGACCCCGGACGGGATGCGAGGGAGCTTCAGCGGCTCCACAATCGCGATCCCGACCGCATCGATGTGCCGCCCTCCGCCAGCTCGCTCACAGAAACAGGCCGCTCGGGCGAATCGCCAGATTGTGACATTGGCATCGACTGATCTTGAATATGGCGAATGGTCCGTCCGACCAAGGCTGGTTCGAGCCGCTGGGTGTGTGGCCTCGGCGGAGGAGGGCTCGCTGGCAGGCCAGCCTTCTGCCAGCGACTCGACCGGACGTGGCCGACGTTCGACACCGATCGCCAACACGACGCCGCGGAGCCTTGCGGCGACCCGACGTAGCGCGTGCACACGGTGCGGCTGGAGTTCGAGGACGCGGTGGACCTGGCGCGAACATCGGACGTGCACGCGCTGAACGTGGATCACGACTCGCAGGGTGCTCAGCGGGAGGACACGCGGGAGGTCCTCTGCGTCGAGACCGGTGGAGGGACGCGGGCGAAGGTCGAGTCGCTCGCGCGGCTTGTCGGAGAGACAGCGGAGGTGCGGAAGCGGGTCGCCATCGAAGTGGGCGCTGCCACCGACACGGTGCTGGAATCGCGGGACTTTGGGTGAACGTGCGGGGGTACGCTGCTGCCGCGGGCGAGGCTGCGGTCGAGGACTTGCAGCACGCTCGCGGCCGCGGCGTCGAGCGCGAAAGCGGCGTGAGCGCCGCCGCGGGCAATAATCGCGGCGATGCATCCCGTCACGCCCCATGAGCAGTTGTTGGATCCGTTGCTGAAGCGTGCCGCGGCGGCGTGCGGGATCGCGTCGGCGGGAGAGACCGCGGGCCGGCTCCACGAGCTGTGCGCCGCGGCGGGTGATGCGATCGATCACCCGGAGCGCGACCGCGCCTCGCAAGCGATCGCGGCGATGACCCAGGGCCAGCTCGGGGACGTGCTGCGATTCGTGACGACGCGGTTTTACCTGCTCAATCAGAACGAGCAGGTAAGCATCATCCGCGTCAACCGCGAGCGGGCCGCCAAGGCCACACCTCAATCGCCGCGCCCCGAGTCGCTGCCCGAGGCGTTCGCCAAGATCAAGTCGCTCGGGCTCGACACGGCGGGCGTGCGGGCGCTGGTGCAGCGCCTCGACGTGCAGCCCACGCTGACGGCCCATCCCACCGAGTCCAAGCGCCGCAGCGTACTCGACAATCTGGTGCGGATCGCCGAGCAACTGATCAAGGCCGAGGACGATCGCCTCGCGGCCCGGGATCGACGCGAGTGCGACCAGCGGCTGGAGGGTCTTACCCAGCTCCTTCTCGCCACCGACGACGTCCGGATGAAGCGGCTGGAGGTCATCGACGAGGTGAAGAACGGGTTGTTCTTCCTGAAGTCGTCGGTCTGGGGCGCGGTGCCGCGGCTGCTGCGGGAGACGGTGGACGCGGCCAACGACACGTTCGGGCCGGGGACGCTGGACCTGACCGAGCTGCCGGCGCTGGTGCGCTACCGCACCTGGATCGGCGGCGACCGCGACGGAAACCCGAAGGTGACGCACGATGTCACCAGCGGGACGCTGCACATCCTGCGAGCCGCGGCGGTGGAGTTGTGGGAGAAGGAGCTGCTCGAGCTGCAGCAGGAGCTGACCCTCTCGACGCGCCGGGTGGCGATCCCGGGGTCGTTCGTCGAGCTGGTTCGGCACGAAGGTGATCGCTTCATCGAGGACACATCTTCACTCGAGCAGCGTCAGCACGAGCCGGTGCGGGTGCGGCTGATGCAGATGCGGGGGCGGCTGAAGCGTGATCCGTCGTACCACGGCGGGCTGCTGCTCAAGGACCTGCTCGTCATCCGCGACGCCGTCGAGCACGCGGGCCTCCGCGATGTGGCACGGCGCGGGCGGCTGGCCGACGCGATCGTGCGGGCCCGGGTCTTCGGCACGCACCTGGCGACGCTGGACATCCGCCAGCACAGCCGCGTGCACGAGACGGTGGTGGCGGAGCTTCTCGCCCTCGCGGGCGTGAGCCCGAACTACGCGTCGCTGAGCGAGAGCGAGCGGGTGGCGATCCTGCGGGCGGAACTGTCGCAGACGAGGCCGCTGCGTCCGGTGGATGCGCCGCTGTCGCCCGCGGCCGCCGAGCTGATGCAGACGCTGCGGGCGGTGCGTCAGAGCGTGAGCCTGGATCGGCGCAGCGTCCGTTCATACATCATCTCCATGACGCACGGCCTGAGCGACATCCTCGAGGTGTTGCTGCTCATGAAGGAAGCCGGGCTGACGCGGGCGGTGCGCGAGGGAACCTCGGTGCGTCTGGCGAGCGACCTGCACGTCGTGCCGCTGCTGGAGACAATCGACGATCTGGAGCGGGGCGAGGGGCTGGTGGCGGCGATGCTGGACGAGCCGCTGTATCGCTCGCATCTCGACTCGCTGGTGCCGAGCGACATCCCGCAGGGATCGCCGAACCGCGCGCCGGTGCAGGAGATCATGCTCGGCTACAGCGACTCGAACAAGGACGGCGGGTTCCTGATGGCGAACCTGGCGCTCGAGAAAGCCCAGCGGCGTGTGGCCCATGCGGTGCGCTCGCGGGGGATCTTGCTGCGGTTCTTCCACGGCCGCGGCGGCACGGTCGGGCGCGGCGGAGGACGGGCGGGACGCGCGATCCTCGGCGCACCGGCGCCGGCGCGAACCGGGCGCATCCGCTTCACCGAGCAGGGTGAGGTGATCTCGTTCCGGTACGCGATGAGCGCGATCGCGGAGCGGCACCTGGAACAGATCGTGCACGCGGCGTTGATCGCTTCGGCGGATCAGCACGAGACGGAGCGCTCACCGGAGCTGACGGCCCTGTTCGAGCGATTGAGCCGAGAGTCGATGGCGGCGTACCGCGGGCTCATCGATGACTCGGAGTTCTGGCACTGGTTCGTGAACGCGGGCCCGATCGGCCCGATCGCGGGGCTGCCGATCGCCAGCCGTCCGGTGATGCGGGCGGAGGGCTCGGGCCTCGGTGCCGCGGGCGGCACCCAGAGCGGGTTCGACCAGTTGCGTGCGATCCCGTGGGTCTTCACCTGGGTGCAGATGCGGTGCCTCGCGCCGAGCTGGTTCGGCGTCGGGGCGTCGATCGGACGCGCCAGCGACCGGGAGCTGGCACTGCTGGCCTCGGAGTACAGGAGCAGCGACTGGTTCCGCGCGGTCGTGGACAACGCGACGCTCGAGCTGCTGCGGGCCCGGCTGGCGATCGTGAAGCGGTACGCGACCAGCGGCACGGCCGAGTCGGCCAAGGTGGGTGCGCGGTTCTTCGAGACGCTCGCCGCCGAGCACGCCGCGGCGGTGAAGGCGGTGCTGCGTATCAGCGGGCGGACATCGCTCGAGGAAGAGTCGCCGATCATCGCCCGCTCGATCCGCGAGCGCAACGCGTGGACGGACATCCTGAACCTGATCCAGATCGAGCTGCTGGCCCGGCGGCGGACCGCGGCGGAGGATGACCGCGGCGCGATCGAGCAGCTGTTGTTCCAGAGCGTCGGCGCCGTCGCCGCGGCGATGCAGAGCACGGGATGATTCATCGGTGCGCTCCGGCACACCTTCCGATAGACTGCCCCCATGAGCGACCCCAACACATCCGGACCGACCGCGGGCGGCTCGGGTGGTCGCGTGCTGGGAGTCGATCAGGAGATGGCGACGCGTGACGAGTCCCCACACCCGCGGCACGAGGCGCACCTGTCAATGCCCGGCGATCGCGTCGGGCCGTACACGCTGGTGGAGATGATCGGCGAGGGCGGCTTCGGCACGGTCTGGCTCGCCGAGCGGCGCGAACCGATGGTGCAGCGCGTCGCCCTCAAGATCATCAAGCCGGGCATGGACTCGCGCGCGGTGGTCGCTCGCTTCGAGCAGGAGCGGCAGACCCTTGCCGTGATGGACCACCCCGGTATCGCCCGGGTCTTCGACGGCGGCGTGACCGAGCGAGGCCTCCCCTACTTCGTGATGGAGTACGTCAAGGGCGAGCCGCTGACGCGGTTCTGCGATGCACACCAGGCGACGATCGCGGAGCGGCTGGAGCTTTTCATCGCCGTCTGCGAAGCGGTGCAGCACGCCCACCACAAGGGCATCATCCACCGCGACATCAAGCCCAGCAACGTCCTCGCGGCACGGACCGACGCACCCGGAGCCGCCAAGGGATGGCTGCCCGACACCGTGCAGATCAAGGTCATCGACTTCGGCATCGCCAAAGCAATCACGCAGCAGGCGACGGATGTCACGATCTTCACCGAACGCGGCACGCTCCTGGGCACGCCGGAGTACATGAGCCCCGAGCAGGCAAGCATGGACGTGCGCGATGTGGACACGCGGACCGACGTGTACTCGTTGGGCGTGGTGTTGTATGAACTTTTGAGCGGCAAGCTGCCGTTCGAGTCCGCGACACTCCGCAGCGCGGGGTATGCGGAGGTGCAACGGATCATCCGCGAGGTCGATCCGCCGCGGCCGAGCGATCGAGCCGGGCGGGCGAGCCCCGCGGAGGCGGGCTTCCGCGGCGCAGGCTCAACGGATCTCGCCGGAATGATCCGCGGCGAGCTCGACTGGATCGTGATGAAGGCGCTCGAGAAGGAGCGCGACCGACGCTACGACTCGCCCGCCCTGCTGGCAGACGACGTCAAACGACATCTGCGCGGCGAGGCAGTCCTCGCCGCCCCACCAAGCCAGGCGTATCGGCTGCGAAAGACCCTTCGCCGCCATCGCGTCGCGGTGATCGCGGGCGGGGCGGTGGCGGCGACGTTGGTGGCGGGCGTGCTGGGCACGACGCTGGCGTTGTTCGAGGCGCAGCGCGAGCGGGCGTCGGCGGAACGCAGCGCGGCGGAAGCGGTGGAATCTGCCCGCCGGGCGGGCATCGCCGAGAAGGCCGCGAGCACGCGCCTGGCCGAATCCGAGGCGACGGTGGACTTCCTCAACGAGATGCTGGCCGCCGCCGATCCGCTCTCGAAGGGCAAGGACGTGACGGTGCGTGCGATCCTCGATGAATCTTCGAGCAACATCGACACGCGGTTTGCGGAGCGGCCTCTGGTGGCGGCGCGGCTGCACGAGACGCTGGGGCGGACGTACTCGGGGCTCGGGATGTTCGACGCCGCGGGCGTGCATGTGAAGCGGACGTACGACGTGCGGCTGAGGGAGCTCGGGCCGGATCACCGCGACACGGCCGCGGCGCGGAATGCGCTGTGCCTGTGGAAGGTCACTTCGGGTTCTGCAGAGGCGGAGCACGAAACGCGCGCCGCGTTGGCTTTGCACGAGCGGCTGTTCGGGCGCACCGATCCGATCACGCTCGAGACACTGGACGCGCTGGGCCAGTTTTGCTCGCTACAGAACCGGGCCAAAGAGCAAGCGGAGATCGCCAGCGAGTTGCTGGACGCGCGGATGAAGTCGCCGGGGCCGCTAAGCCCGCTCACCATCGGCACGATGAACATGCTCGCCATCGCGAACGCCGACTTGGGAAACGTCGAGGAGTCCGAGCGGCTGTACGACCAGGCGATCGCGGCGCAATCCAAGCTGACCGGCCCGGAACACCCACTCTCGATCGGGCTCCAGAGCGACATGGGGTGGATGCTGTACTGGACGTCGATGAACGGCGGCGAGCCTACATCCGAACGCAGCAAGGCCCGCATCGCGCGGGGCACGGCGCTGACCAAGAGCGCGTTCGACGCGCGGCTGCGGATCCTGGGCGAGGAGCACAAGGACACGCTGGCGTCGATGAGCAACCTCTCGACGATGTACAAACAGCAGGGCCGCCTCGACGAGGCCGAGGTGCTCGCATTCCGGTCGCTCGACATCAGCGCCCGCGTGCTTGGTGAGGATCACCCGGACACCATCGTGTCGATCGCCAACTGCGGCAATCTGCTGCGCAATCGCGGCAAGTTCGAGCCGGCGTTGGTCCTCCTGAAACGCGCCGTCGACGCTTCGCGGCGCTCGCTCTCCCCCGACAACCCCGGCACCGCCTACGCGCTGGGCTGGTACGGCGGCTGCCTCGCGTCGCTGAAGCGATTCGAAGAGGCCGAAGCGGCCCAGCTCGAAGCCCACACGCTGATCGAAAAGATCCAAGGACCCCACAGCCCCGTCGCGACGCAAATGAAGCTGCAACTGCAGATGTTCTACGACGCCTGGGACAAGGCCGAACCCGGCAAAGGCCACGACGCCAAGGCGGCGGAGTGGAAGGCAAAGGTGCCCGCTGCGGTCCCCGAGGTCCCGTAGAGCGAGGCCAAACCCAAGTAACCGCTCGCCATCAACGAAAAACCGCGGGGCTCGGAGCCCCGCGGCATTCATTTGATCACCATGCGATGCACCGATCGCGTCGTCGCACGATCGCCAATCAGGCAACGGTCACGCTCTTGTCCAGATACACATCCTGCACCGCGTTCAAGAGCTTCACGCCATCGCCCATCGGCTTCTGGAACGCCTTGCGGCCCGAGATCAATCCCATGCCGCCGGCGCGCTTGTTGATGACCGCGGTCGCCACGGCTTCCTGCAGGTCGCCGGCGCCCTTGCTCTCGCCGCCGCTGTTGATCAGCGGGACGCGGCCCATGTAGTTGTTGAGGATCTGGTAGCGGCACAGGTCGATCGGGTGCCCGCCGTGGCCGGCCTCGTCGCTGCCGCAGAGGTTGGTGTAGACCCGCTTGTCCCACTTGCCGTACGCGCTGCCGCCGGTGTTGAGGGCGGCGTAGCCGCCGTTGTTGGTGGGGAGCTTCTGCTTGATGATGTCGGCCTTGATCGTCGCGCCCAGGTGGTTGGCCTGGCCAGTCAGGTCCGCCGAGGCGTGGTAATCGACGCTCTTGCCGTCGGCGCCCTTCACCTTGAAGTTGGCGTTGCGGGTGTAGCACCACAGGACGGTGACGAGGCCGTAGCTGTGGGCCTCTTCGAACATGTCGGAGACGTACGCGATCTCGTCACGGGCCGAGTCGTTACCGAAGTAGATCGTCGCGCCCACGGCCGCCGCACCCATCTCGTAACACTGGCGGATCGAGCCGAAATAGGACTGCTTGAAGATGTTGGGGTAGGTCAACATCTCATTGTGGTTGAACTTGACGAGGAAGGGGATCTTGTGGGCGTACTTGCGGCTGACCGAGGCGAGCACGCCGAGGGTCGAGGCGACGGCGTTGCAGCCGCCCTCGATGGCGAGTTTGACGATGTTCTCGGGGTCGAAGTACGCGGGGTTCGGAGCGAACGACGCGCCCGCGGAGTGCTCGATGCCTTGGTCGACCGGGAGGATCGAGACGAACCCGGTGCCGGCGAGGCGGCCGGTGTTCAGGATGAGCTGCATGTTGCGGAGGGTCGGGCCGTTGCGGTCGGTCTGGCTGAAGACGCGGTCCACGAAGTCGGGGCCCGGCAGGTGAATCTGGCTCTTGCTGACGGTCTTGGACTCGTACTTGAGCAGGGCGTCGGCCTCGGCGCCGAGGACTTCGCGGACATTGGTGGACGGGGTAGCGGGGGTGACCATGATGGGGCTCCGAATGGAGGTCGAACCTGGGGGGAGTCGTGGAGGACAAACCACGGAAAACGCGCGATTCTAGGGGAAGGCGCGGGGGGTTTTCTGGGTTCTGAGCCGTGAGCTGGCGGTTGTGGAGAGGCCGGCCGGCGGATGGCTCGCCGCGGCTGGGGATTCCCGAGTGGGCGCTCGCGGCACTCGCGTCCGAAAAATCAGGCTCGGGCGCGGCGTGGGGGGCGTGTTATCCGGTCTTGGGCGAACCCAACCTTCCCGAGCAACAAACCCTTCGATTGTCAACAACAAATGAATGCCGTCCGGGAAAAAAACTGGCAAAACCGGGGGTTGGTGGCATTGTTGTGCATGGAGGCGTCGCGCGGCCTCCCCGCTGGCTGGTTCCCTATCCGGAGCCGACCGGCTGCCAACATGCCTGTTCTACACCACCGGCGGGATCGAGTCGAAAGATTCGATTCCGTCGTTCTTTTTGGGCTGGCTGCTGCTGCCCTGAAGCCCCCTTCCCCAGGGAGAGGGTGCCGCGGGTTGAGGGTGGGTTGGCGTGAGTCATCGGCGTTCACGACGGCTCGTTGACCGGCCGGAGGCCGGTCCTACTGCGGCTTCTTCCAGCCATATTCCTTGTCCTTGGCGAGCACCGCGGCGGACTGGTTCACGCAGCGGCGGCAGGCGGCCAGCGGTTGGTCGGCCGGCTGGTCCGCCGGGATCGTCGCCGGCACCCAGCCGATCTCGTCGCGGTTCTCGCGGCAGAGCGTGCAGAGGTATCCGGCGGGGGCGTTGCCCTGTTTTTCGAGCACCAGGGCGGAATACGAGAGGCGCAGGCAGTCGCCGCAGATGCACGAGCCGCGGTGGCCTTCGACCATCGGGCGTTCCATGGTCCACTCCCGGCGGCAGAAGTCGCAGAGGATGTCAGACATCTGCACGTTGTTCTCGTCGGTGCCGGGGCGCTGCATGGGGGAGTGTATTGATCGAATGTCGCGACCAGAGCGATGGATTCTGCGATGTCAAATTGGCCGCTCCTCTGTAGACTGATTTCAGAGGTTCTCAAGGGGCCGGCGCCGTCAGTCCCCGCTGATGACCTCAGAAACCGATTCAAATGTTTGGGGAGTTTGACGTGAAACGCCGTACACCACTGTCGATTGCTTCCGGGCTATGCGCGATCTCCACGACAGTCCTAGCGTCCGAAGTAACCGGTTCAGGGCGACGGAATGTTTGGCATGTTGACGCTGGACTCACCGTGACCGCCTCAACCCCGCTGCAGGCGAATTCGGGGCCGCTGGGAATGTTCGGCGGCTCTTTAGGATGGGGACCTGAACCGACGCGGACAATCTTTGCGGATGGATTCCCGGCAGGATCGGTATCAGCAATTGAATGGACCACGCCTGTCGCGTCGACGATTCGAAGCATCGAACTGGATGCGTCTGGCGACGAGCCGGGTGCTCCAAGCGATCGAACTTTTCGCCGCTTTCGCCTGCTTGCCTCATCGAGCGACTTTTCAGGCTTTGACGTGATCCTTTGGGATACTGACGTCGTAACCCCTTATCAGTACGTCGGTGTGAAGCCTCGTATTCTGACTGCTCGACTGCCAATACCGTTCACGGGGCGGCGATTCAGAGCGGAGTTTTTCCAGACGCGAACTGGCGGCAATTCCGGTCCACGGATCGAGCGTTTGGCCGGATATGACCAACTCTTGGACTATGCGAATGGTCACCGCTGGAATCGATTCGCCGACTGGACATACAACCACACAGCTCAATCGCTTCAAGGAAACCCAGACTCTGACTCGCTCGGATCGCCAGTCTGGAGATACTCGTGGATCGTTGGCGGCGGCGGACTAGGCAGCCCAACGCCCTGGTTTATCCAGCCCTCAACGCCACTGCTGTGGCAAACATCTTGGTTCGGAAACACCGGGATCGACTGGTATTACTGGCGTCGGGGCCTGAATCAGAACCCAGGCGTCAACCGCACAGGACTGAATCAAGGCGGCGACACAGCCCCACTTGTCACATGGCAAAACCCACTCGCGGAGGCTGCATTCGTCCGCGTGTCTGGCAACGCCGTGATCCGACCTCATCCCGGCCAAGGCTATGTCGGAGGTGTCGATTGGGTAGTTGCCCGATTGCGACGCGCCACGGTAACGCCGTGGAGCATTCTCGCCGCCGGAACGGTCAGCATCCAACCGGAGACCCCGCAGCTAGTCGCGATTGACACAACGACGTGCGTTGGCTCGCTCGACGAAATAGCGTTCTCATTGCGCGAGCAAGCCGCACCCGTCGGAGGTGTGTGGCTTGATGACCCGAATGTCGGCTTAACGCTGCTCAGACCGACCGTTACAACTTCACCTCCGTGCCTCGGACAGCCAATGACTTTGTCCGTTGCGGCACCGGGAAGCGGCACTCACTCCTTCGTCTGGCGGCGGAACGCCATTCCGATCGATACCACCGCAGGTACATACTCGGTGATCAACTCTCCGAACGGACGAACAAGCAGCCTCAGGATTTCGCGTTTCGACCGATTTCTGTACGAGTCGTCTTTTGACTGTCTCGTCATGACGGATTGTGGACCCGTTCGGTCCTTGCAGCTCTCGCCCTCCGTCTGCCAAGGCGATCTCAACTGCGATCGAATCGTCACGGACTCGGACTTCGAGATGTTCGCCTTTGCGTACGACCTGCTGATCTGCGACGATCCGACCATGCCCGCAGAATGCCCTGCAGATCTAGACGGGGACTCGCTGGTCTCTGATAGTGATTTCTCGATCTTTGCCCGTGCCTATGACCGGCTTCTTTGCGAGGAAAGCCTGACGGCTCCAGACTGACAAGGGTCCCGCTCGCCAACCGACGACGGAAAAATATCTTGTGATCGCTGCAAGGTTGCCGCGTGACGGGTGAAGTCTGTCTGTCGGGGAGTTGTGTACCGCCCGACCCGCTCAGGATTCTTCATAGGAGACAGACAATGAACCGCATCGCTCTCGCCACCGTGGCCACTGGTATCTCTGCGCTCGCCACCGTCAACGCCCAGGCCGTCGTGTTCTTCGACGGCGTGTTCAACAACTCGGACTGGTCGCTGACGACCATCACCAACGCGGGCGGCACCGGCAGCATCGTCGGCGCGTTCCAGATGCCCGTGGGCGGCAATCCCAACCAGTACCGCATCATCCGCAACTTCCTGAGCATCAACGGCGCCAACTCGTCGGTCGTCGGCGTGCACATGAATAACTTTGCGTTCTACAACCCCGGCTCGGGCGCCATCACCCAGATCAACTACAGCGAGGACTCCAAGAACTTCTCCAGCCAGGGCGGCAACGGGCAGGGCTCCGGCTGCGTGATCATCCAGAGCGGCCGCACCTACCTGCAGCGCAACCCGATCCTCGTCATGCCCTTCAGCGGCTTCAGCAACTGGGCACCCAACCCCGCGCCCGGTCTGGTCGCTTCGGACTTCTACGAGATCGACAACGCCGGCAACATCTTCGCTGGCAACAACCCCGACTTCTCGATCTCCGGCGGCGTGATGCAGTTCGGATTCTGGCGCGGGAACTCCAGCGGCAACGTCACCAGCGGCACCTTCAACACCGAGAGCGGCATCGACAACTGGCGGGTCGAGGTGATCCCCTCGCCGTCGGGTGCTGCGGCTCTCGCCGGTGCGGGCCTCTTCGCCATGCGTCGCCGCCGCCGCTAAACCCGGAGGGCTCGATCGGTGGCCTCGGAACGCGGGCGGAATCCGCGATCCGCCCAAGCCCCGATCCACGAGCCCCGAGCGTCAGCGAGTGGGTCGCCTGAACTCTCTCTCTTCTCCTCCAGGCACCCCCACCATTTGTTCCCCACTCGCTCACGCTCGGGGCTCGCGCTTCCTCTCTCACAAACCTCAGCCCTCCCCACCCCCACGTGTCTCCAGACGGCGGCCCGGACACAACTCCCCCGGGCCGCTGTCCTTTTTGCGATTTCCCGTTCCGAGAACCCGACTTGACAGGATCAGTATTCTCCCTGATCCGAAGATACTACTGTCCGGAATTGCGGCACTTGCGTGCTGGGGAAACCGCGGGCCCGGGGGCTTGCTGGAGGAGATGGCTTTCATGACCACCACGATCACCCGACGCGCCGCGGCCGCCCTTGCGTTCGCCGGTCTGGCCCTGTGTGCGGACGTCGCGCTCGCGCAGACGTACCGCGCTACCCGCCCCGTCCGCGGCGTCTACCTCCGCCCGCCCGCTTCGCTCACCGGCACCAGCGGGCTCGAGGGCAATCTCGCCAACATGGCCAACGCCAAGGCGACCGACCTGTTCCTCGAGACGCTGTACTGGGGCGTGAGCACCGGCAAGCAGGGCGTCTTCAACGCCCGCTTCGGGTACGACTACCTGCAAGAAGCCATCGTCCGCTCCGCCCGCTACGGCATCCGCGTCCACGCCTGGTGCGAGAGCGCGTACCTGCAGTTCGGATCCACGGGCGCGTACAACTTCACGGTCAACGCACCCGGGCAGAGCGAGGGCAATCCGGACTGGAAGTGCATCTCGTCCGCGACCGGCGCGGGCGGCGGCGACGGCACCGCGGGGCAGATCTTCGGCAACCTCGCCCACCCCGGTCTCCAAGCCAAGCTCCGCAACTACTTCGCCGAGCTGTCGTCGTATCCCGGCGTGTGGGGCGTGATGACCGACTATCACCGCTATGCACTCGACGACAACACCGCCGACAGCAACCCGGCGCCGTGGTCGTTTGATACCTGGAGCCGCAATGCGTTCATGGCGATCTACGGCGCGAACGCCGACCCCTTGACGAAGGCGATCGCGACCAACGGCGCGAGCGGGACGCAGTACACCAACTTCATCAACTGGCGCAAGGCCGGCACCACCGAGGCGGCGCGGCAGATGAAGCTGGGCATCGACGGCGAGGACCCGAGCGTGGAGTTCTCTGCCGCGATGTTCGCGAACCCCGAGACCGCCAAGTGTCAGGACTGGAAGACGTGGGCGACCAACGGCTACATCGACTGGCTGTGCCCGATGGTGTACAACTCGACCGCGTCGGCGATGACGGCCGACCTGAACACGGTGAAGGCCAACGCCAACGGCCGCCGTGTGATCGCGAGCGTTTACACCGACAGCACCAGCGGCCACCCGACGATGAGCCAGCAGCTCACGGCGTGCAGCAACGCGACGGGCACGACCGGCGTCGGCATCCAGGACTGGATCTTCTTCAGCGGGCCGACGTTCACGGTCGCCGCCAACCAGACCACGCTCTCGGACTTCGTGACCAACACCGCCACCAAGCAGCGCGGCGACTTCAACAACGACGGCTACATCGACGCGACCGACTGGCAGATGTTCACCGTGGTGTACAGCGGCACGCCGGTGAGCTCGGCGGGCGGCAACGCGCGGTACAACTACAACGGCGACGGGTTCATCAACGAGAGCGACTGGACGCTGTTCAAGGCAGAGTTCTTCCGCTGGCACTTTGGTGAAGGCCGCAAGATCGGGGTGAAAGCCCTGACCGCTCTCACCCAGTGTTGGGGCGGCACGCCTGCGCTCGCGGGCGTGAAGCACCTGTACGATCTCAACGGCGACGGCACGTTGAACCAGCCGGACCTGGACCTGGCGATGCGGCAGCGCTCGTGCCCGGGCGACCTGAACGACGACGGGCAGGTGGACGACTCCGACTTCGTCCTCTTCGCCGACGCGTACAACACGCTGCTTTGCGGCCCTGGGCCGTCGCTGTGCCTGGCTGATCAGAACGTGGACGGACAGGTGGATGACACCGACTTCGTGGCGTTTGCGGACGGGTACAACACGCTGACGTGCCCGTAAGACACGCTGGGGGCGGGGCCTTCCAGGCCCCGCGCTTGCCAGCACACACCCGAATACGACCAGTGGGACCGGCCTCGGGCCGATCTTCCTGTGTTTGTCTCGTGATTCGCCGCCATCGAGAACGGACCGGCTGGAAGCCGGTCCTACTGGTGCGCGGGGCCTGGAAGGCCCCGCCCCCGAGTGGGCTTACGCCTTCGTCGCCCCGCTCACCCGGAACACATGACCATCGGGATGCCGCAGGTGGAACTCGCGGACGCCCCAGGGCTCGTTGGTTGGTAGCATGAGGACTTCGTAACCAAGCCGCACGCAGGTGGCGTGGATCTCGTCGACGTTGGACACGAAGACGCTCATCCACACGCCGCGGGATTGGGCTTCGTAGTCGCGCTGCGGTGCACCTGGCGCGCCGGGCATCGGGCTTGCGGTCTCGCGCCCACCTTGACCGTTGCGACAGAGGAACACGGCCGAGTTCTGCTCAGAGTCCAAAGGCCGCGCACATACGGACGCAAAGCTCGGCGTGCCCACCTCCTTCGCACGCTTGATCTTGTCGAACTCCGGATCGGTGTCCATGCGGCCGACCTGGTCGTACCACATCCAAGCCCGCGTCCAACCCCAGCTTTCAAACCATGCGACACTGGCGGCGACATCGCGGACGTTCAAGATGGGGGCGAGATGGGAGATGGGCATGGGGATTCTCGAAATGCCTGAACGCTCAGGAATGCGTTCCACGAACGTGCGGAGATTGTTGAAGGCATCGCGGCTGCAGCTTTACGGACGCGCGAGGCTTGTCACGTCATGGACGTGGCGCCCGAACGCGTGTTGCGCGATCTTGGAAGAATCGACGGCTCCATGATGGCGCGAGCCTGCCGGGGCGATGGCTCGTTGCGGGGTGAAGGGGGAAACGAAAGAACGAGGTAGACCGGCTGGAAGCCGGTCCTACCGCTACGCTGAGCGCGGGGCCTGGAAGGCCCCGCCCCCTGTGCTCATCATGCCGCGCTGACGGCGCCGCCCGCGCTCGGATTGGCCGAAGCACCCGCTTCCGCATTCCCAAACCGCTGCACGTCCGGCGGCGGCAGGTGCCACACGGCCTTCTTGTGCTGGCCCTCGGCGAGGTACCACTTCACCATGCGGTCGATGCCGCCGTCGGGGCCGGCGAGCGGGATCTTCGGGCGGAAGCCCGCGTCGAGGATCTTCTGGGCCTCGAACTTGGTCTGCATCGCGAAGAGCTTCTTGATGCGGGCGCTCGAGACAGGAAGGTTCTTGCCCGTCAGCTTGATCACGATGTCGAACGGCAGCGCGAGCAGGCAGGCGAGCGAGAGCGGGATGTGGAACTTCGGCAGCGCCTTGCCCAGCGAGACATACACCTGCTCGCTGATCTGGCGGCTCTGCAGATCGGGCTTGTCCACGAAGTGGAACACGTCCCAGTTCTTGCGGTTGTCCTTCGTCCAGAGGAAGATCGTCGCATCGACGATGTTCTCGACGTAGGAGAGGCTCTTGATGTTGCTGCCGTCGCCCACCAGCACGAACTTGCCGCTCTTGATCTGGCGGATCAGCGAGTACATGTTCGCGTAGTTGCGCGGACCGAAGGTCACGGTCGGACGGATGACGAGCGCGCGGCGGCCGTCGCCCTTGTTGACCCATGCCTCGTACACCTTCTCGCCGGCGAGCTTGGACTTGCCGTAGTTGGAGACGGGCACCTTCGGCGCGTCTTCGTGATGCGGTTCGGGCGCATCGCCGAACACAGCGACCGTCGAGTAGAAGCCGACTTCCTTGATGCCTTCTTTGTCCATCGCGTCGCAGAGGACGCGGGCGCCGTTCTCGTTGACGTCGAAGAAGGTCTTCTCGGCGATGCCGAAGTCGTGGTGCGCGGCGGCCAAGTTCAGGACGCGGTCGCAGCCGCGGATGGCGCGCTGGACGATGGCGGGGTCGCGGATGTCGCCGTGGAAGAAGGCGGAGGGCTTGCCGCCGACGCCGGTGGTGTCCCATTCGGGCTTGATGAGGTCGAGAATGACGACCTCGTGACCCTTGGCGGTCAGCTGCTCGTGGAAGTACCGCCCGATGAACCCCGACCCGCCGGGGATGCAGATCCGCACGACTCAAACTCCGGAGGCCCGAGGGCCCTGGACCTGTTCCTTTTCCTGCCCGGCACGCTTGTGTGACGGGCACCCTCCTCCGAGGCCTTCGCGAGGCAAGCCCAGGCCTGTTGGGCTTGGTATGCCTGCCTACCCCCTCCCAAAACCCCCACGAAACGGCCGTGATCCGAATCGTGGAGCGGACTATAGCATCGGCGAGGTGAAACCCGTGCGTTGATCGAACGTGCGGCGGTGGCCTCGGGTTCTGACCGGAAGCAACATTTGCGTCGACTTCTCGGGCGTTCGCGGGCCGAGACTGCGGCCGTTGGAGTCCAACCGATCGGCCGCGCCGATGTGCGCGGGAGCTCCGCCAGCGGTCCTGTGACCCGATGAGTTCCGCGAGGACGAGTCCCCCTTCCAACGGACTTGGGTCTATTCGACCCGATCGGCGTGGCGAATCGCGCCGGCTGCGGCATGGTGTGGCAGGAGATGTTGCAACAACCCAGCGGCGTCCCGCATCGCGGGTGCCGCGGAGTTGCTGGCATCGCCCTCGTGAGGGTGTCGCTCATGGGTCCCCCACGCAACCCACGCCGCGCGATGCGGCAGATTGGACGGCGCATGTCAACTCGGATCCTGATCTCGTCGCTGGCTCTGTGCGCCATGATGGGCGCGTGCGAACGCCGCGCGGACAAGCCGGTGTCCAGCACCGATGCACGCCCCGTGGACGCGGCCCCGGCTGCGCCCGCCGCGGACAACACCGCGAAGAACAAGGTCGATCGGGTCGAGCCGACCAAGACGCCGATGGACCAGTCCAACAGCAAGAGCGACATCGACATCACCGCGGCGATCCGCAGGTCGATCATGGAAGACAAGTCCATGTCGATGAACGCTCAGAACTGCAAGATCATCACCGAAGCGGGCGTGACCACGCTCCGCGGCCCGGTGGCGAGCCAGGCCGAGAAGGACGCGATCGGCGCCAAGGCCTCTGCCGTCGCCGGTGTGACCCGCGTCGACAACCAGCTCGAAGTCAAGGTCAAGTGAGCGTCGGGCCTCGGCCTCGCCGGGGACTCTCACTCGCACCACGTCCGCAACGCATCGCCCATCCTCTTACAGGAGTCATCATGGCAACTTCAGTCCTTTGCATCGCAACCTCCGAGTCGATGGCGAACACCATCGTCGAGCGTCTCAAACAAGCCAGCTTCCGCGAGAACGACATCTCGGCGCTGTTCCCTGACAAGCGGAGCTCCCGCGACTTCGCGCACGAGAAGCACACCAAGGCCCCCGAGGGCGCTGCCACGGGCGCGACGGCGGGCGGGCTGGTGGGCGGGGCGCTGGGTCTCCTGGCGGGCATCGGCCTGCTGGCGATCCCGGGCGTGGGGCCGTTCATCGCGGCCGGGCCGATCATGGCCGCGCTCAGCGGAGCGGCGCTTGGGGCCGCGACCGGCGGCGTGGCCGGCGCGCTCATCGGCATGGGCATGCCGGAGATCGAGGCCAAGCGCTACGAGGGCAAGATCAGCGAGGGCAAGATCAGCGAGGGCAACATCCTGATCTCGGTGCACGCGGAAACGTCGGCAGAGATCGCCTCGGCCAAGGACATCTTCGAGAAGGCCGGCGCGAGCGACATCACCAGCACCGCGGAGAAATCGGTGCCCAAGCCCGCTTCGACGGAGGCGCCTGAGGTGGTCACCCGCAACGCAACACGCGGCACGGTCAATCTCTGAATCGCCGGACAACGCCTCACGCGGGGTCGGACGAATGGTCCGGCCCCGTTTTCATTGGTGAGGCGGTGCAGATGCGTTCGAGGCGCTAGTGGAGCACGCGGAAGACCTCGGCCTGGTCGGTGAGGCCGAGGGCGACCTTCTCCGCGGCGTCGTCCTTCATCATCTTGAAGCCATCGCGGCGGGCGGCGTCAAAGAGGGCGCCGGCGTCGGCGTTCTTCAGCGTCAGCGTCCGCAGCTCGTCGTTCATCTTCATGATCTCGTAGACGCCCACGCGGCCCTTGTAGCAGTTGCCGCCGCAGGTCTCGCAGACGTGGCCCTCGTGGCTACCGGTGCCGCGGCAGATCTGGCAGGTGCGGCGCAAGAGTCGCTGGGCCATGGCGGCGAGCAGGGTCGAGGTGACGAGATAGGGCTCGACGCCGATGTCGATGAGTCGCGTGATCGCGCTCGGGGCGTCGTTGGTGTGCAGCGTGGCGAGCACCAAGTGGCCGGTGAGCGAGGCCTGGATGGCGAGCTGCGCGGTCTCGGGGTCGCGGATTTCGCCGACGAGGATGACGTCGGGGTCTTGACGCAGGAGGCTGCGGAGGCCGGCGGCGAAGGTGACGCCGCGCTTCACGTTGACCTGCATCTGGCTGATGCCGTCGAGGTGGTACTCGACCGGGTCTTCGATCGTCATCACGTTGCGGCTGGTGCGATCGATGCGACCAAGCGCGGCGTAGAGCGTCGTCGTCTTGCCGCTGCCGGTCGGGCCGGTGACGAGGATGATGCCGGTGGGGCGCTCGACCAGGTCGAGCAGCTCGGCCTGCATGTGCTTGGTCATGCCCACGGCATCCAAGCTGAGCTGGGTCTGGCTCTGGTCAAGCAGGCGGAGCACGAGGCGCTCGCCGTAGATCGTGGGGATGCAGGAGAAACGGATATCGATCTTGCGGCTGCCGATGCGGACGCTGGTCTGTCCGTCTTGCGGGCTGTGGCGGTTGGCGATGTCGAGCTCGGTCATGACCTTGAGACGCGAGCTGATGGCGGGCGCGAGACTCAGCGGCGGGCTGAAGGCGTCCACCAGCATGCCATCGACGCGGAAGCGGATGACGAGCTTGCTCTCCATCGGGTGGATGTGCACGTCGCTGGCCCGGCGGCGGAGGGCCTCGAACAGGATCATGTTCACCAGGCGGATGACCGGGGTCTGGCGGGCGAGCTGGAGCAGGTCGGTCGAGCTGCCCACGCTGCCGGCGACGCTGGCGATGGTGCGTTCGTCGAGCGGGAGCTCGTCGATGATCTCGGTGACGAGGTCCTGGCGACGCTCATAGCCGCGGTTGATGAGATTGCCGACCGCGCCGCGGGGGACCAGCACGATCTTCAGCGGCATGTGGAGGAGATCCTCCAGCATGTTGAAGACCGCGGGCTGGAAGGGCTGGGCGGTGGCGACGGTCATGGAGACGCCGTCGGACTCGAGGCCGGCGACATGGGCGCGGCGAGCGGTGTCGGGTGGGACGAGCTCGTAGAACTTCGCCGCGGTCTCGGTGAGCCGCGGCTCGCCCTGGAACGGCAGGCCGGTGCGGCGGGCGAGCAGCTCGAGCGCGACATGCTCGTCCATCGCCAGCGTGGTGAGCAGCGTGTCCCAGGGCTCTTCGTCGGAGCCTTCGGTCTGCTGGAAGGCTTTCAGTTGCTCGCCGGTGACGCGGAGCGCGCCGAAGGCCTCGGCCACCTTGGACCACTCGCGCACCACCACGATCTCGTTGGTGTCGCCGGCTGGCGTGCCGTTGGGCTTGCCGTTGGCATCGCCGGGGCGGAGCTTGGCGAGGAGGTTGGTGGGGCGGGCGGACATGGGAGGACTTAGGGGTTAGGACTTAGGGACCGAAACACATCGCCGTGGATGGACGTCTTTCTCTCAGACCTAAGCCCTCAGACCTAAGTCCTCTCTTCCACTACTCCTTCTTCGGAGCCGTTCCCGGCAGCTTGATAGGCAGCGGCGGCGGAAGCGGGTCGTCGGAGTGGATGGGCTCGTGTCCCGGCGGCTTCTTCTCCTGCGGAGCGCCGTAGAGACTGGGGCGATCGGACTCACCCTTGCCCAGCGGGACGAAGAAGTCGACGAGCACGGGCTTGATGGGTGGGAGATCGCGATCGAGCTCGACGACCTGCTGCGGGCCGCTGGTGAGCAGTCGCATGTCTTCGAAGCCCGGGTCGTTGACGATCCGCGGCGTGATGAAGATGTAAAGGACGGTCTTGCGTTCGGTCTTGTTGGTGTCGCGGAAGAGGTAGCCGACGAGCGGGATGTCGCCCAGAAGCGGCACCTTGCGGACGCTGTCAGTGCGGGAGTTGAGCGTGATGCCGCCGATGACGACGGTCATGTCGCTGGGCACCGTGACGGCCTTGTTGCTGATGCCGGCCTTGTTCCTCGGCGGGGGGATGCCGCCCGAGCCGGTGCCCTCGAAGGCGGAGAGATTGGCGGCGATCTCGAGGGTCACAAGGTTGCCGCTGATGCGGGGCGTGATCTCAAGATCGGTGCCGGCGTCTTCGTAGCCGGCGAAGCTGGTGGAGGTGGTCGAGGTGCCCTGGTTGCTGGTGGTGGTGGGCTGCTGGTCGACGCGTTCGATCTTGGCCTTCTCGTTGTCGTTGACCATGATCGAGGGCTTGGAGAGCACCCGCGTGTCGGTGGTCGAGGCCAGGGCGTTGAGCACGATCGGGACGTACTGGCTCTTGATGACGGCCGAGGTCAGGCCGCTGAGTCCGGTGGCGACGGTCTTGGCGCCGGTGATCGCGCCGTTGGTGCCGAACGACGACAGCCCGAAGTTGGTGTTGAGCACGCCGCCGCTGCCGTTGGCGTTGACGAGCTGGGTCTCGAAGGCGAGGCGGTAGTCGTCGCCGGCGGTGACGGCGATGAGCTGGGCCTCGATGTGGACCTGGGGGCGGCGGAGATCGAGCTTCTCGATGAGCTGGGAGAACTCGCGCTGCTGGCGGGCGGGGGCCTTGACGAGGATCTGGTTGTTGGCCTTGTCGGGGAGGACGAAGACGTTGGGTCCGCCGCTGAAGCCGATGCCGCCCTCGTTGGTGCCGGCGCCGGCGGAGCCGCCGCCGAAGTCCGGACCGAGGTTGACGTTGACGGGCTGCTGCGGCTGCTGCGTCGGCTGGGAATTGCTGCGGTTGAAGCGGTTGTTGGCGTTGGTGGAGTTGCTGCCCGAGCCGGGGAGGAGGCTGGTCTCGGCGGCGGGGGTGCGGTTGGTGAGCAGGCCGTTGATGATCTCGGCGACCTTCTCGGCGGAGGCGTACTTGAGCTTGTATTCCTTGACGACGACGATGTCGTCGTCGAGGTTGATGCCGTCGATGAGGTCTTTGAGGAGTTTTTGCTGCTCGGGTGTGGCGTAATAGATGATGAGGCCGCGGTCTTCGTCGACGACCATCACGGGGCCGCCGGCGCTGGCGGTGGTGCGGCTCTGGTTGCGTTGGCTGCCGTCATTGAACTCGCCGCCGAAGAACTGCTGCTGGAAGCGATTTCCCCTGCGACCGCCCGTGGAGGCGATGGTGGTGACCTCGCCCAGGCCGCGCTGGCGGGCAAGGTCGGCGATCTGCTTGGCGGCGAGGCCGACCTCGTACTTGGTGCTGGTGAGGGTGCTGGGAACGTCGATGGCTTCAAGGACCTCGCGGACCTTCGTGATCTCGTCGGGGACGCCGCGGAAGACCAGGGCGTTGCCCTGCGGGTCGATGGTGAGTCGATCGGAGAGGTTGTCGAAGGTGGCGGCGCGGCCGCCGGGGGCGGCGGCGGCCATCGCCGCGGCGGGGTCGCCGCCGGGGTTGAGGTTCATGCCGCCCTGGCTGCGGGACTGGCCGGCCTGGCCGATGAGCTGCAGGGCGCGTTCCCGCGCGACCGACGCGGCGACGAACTTGAGATCGAAGCGGTGGAACTTGGCCTTGTTGAACTCGTCGAGGAGGAGCTTCACCATCGACTCGACGGCGTCGAGCTTGCGTGACGAGCCGGTCATGACGATGACGCCGAGCTCGTCGATGTACGCGGCCTGCCCGAGCGCGCCCGAGCCCGTGGTGATGCCGCCGCCGGGATTGCCGGGGTTCATGATCCCGCCGCCTCCCCCACCACCGCCGCCGCCGAACTGGGCTTCGATGGCGGACTTGAGGGCGCTGGGACGGACGTTGGGTGTGGGGATCACGCGGGTGGTCGCGCTGTCGCCGCCGACGCCCACGCCGACCTCGTTGAGCGGATGCACCATGTAGAAGCCGGTGTCCTGCTCCTTGGTGATCGTGAAATTCTGTTGCTCGAGCAGGGCGGTAATGAGCCGTAGGAAGCGGTCCTTGGGGACCGAGACCGGCGCGTTGAAGGAGACGCTGCCGCTGAGGTTGCCCTTGATGGCGACGTTGATGTTGAGCTGCTTGACCAGCATGTCCACGAGGGTGGTCAATTCCACCGGCGCGCTGAACGCGGCGAGCTCGATCATGTTGGGATCGGAGCCCATGGTGGGCAGAGCGTCGCCCGGATTCTGCGGATTGAACTGGGCTGGGTTCGGCTGGGCGGGGTTGGGTTGAATCTGATTGGCCGGCCCGCCGGGCTGAGCGCCGGGTTGGGCACCCTGCACCGGAACGGGCTTGGTCGGGGCCACCCGCGGCGGCATTTTGGTGCCCTCGCCGGACTGGGCCGCGGGGTTGGGGGCCTTCCACTTCGGCTGGACCTTCTCGGTGCCGGGGGCGACGTCGGAGTGCGTGGGGCTGTCGGCTTGTTCGGGGCGGTCGGGCTGTCCGGGCGCGGGTTGCGGCTGCACCGGTGCGGGCTGGGTGGGCTGCGCCTGCTGCGGGCCCTGCGCGAGAGCGGCGGCGCCGACGCAGCAGCCAGCGAGGAGCGCGAGGCGGCGCGGGGCGGAGGTGTGAGAGATCGGCGTGTCGTGTTGAGCAAGACCCATTCGTGGCGCACTCCGTGCCTTTGGCGATCCCGGCGCGGTGGTGCGCCGCGGACGCTTCGGCTCCGCCGTGACCCTGAGATTATCACCCCAAGGCCTGTCCCGGCGGCGGTTTTCGTCGCGGCGGATCGGGCCTCCCTGCGGGTGCGGGCATGGAGCGCGGGCGTATGCGGGCGGGTTCGCGCCGGGCGGAAGAGCGGCAAAGATTGGCCATGCGATTCAGCGATCGAACCCCGGCTTGGATGACTTGGACCCTCCGGATCGCCGCCCTGCACAACCTGGGCTGGGCCGTGTTCATGTCGGCGATGCCGCACGCGTGGTGGGACTGGCTCGGGCTGGCACGGCCCAACTACGAGTTCCTGTGGCCCGGGCTTGGCTTCTTCATCGGGTTCCTCGGGATCGGCTACGCGATCGCGTCGACCGATCCGGTGACCCATCGCGGGTTGGTTTATGTCGGGCTGGGCACCAAGGTGCTGGGGTTCCTGGGCGTGCTGCAGAATGTGTATGTCATGAAGATCATGCCGCCGGCGTTCGCGGCGTCGGCGGTCTTTACCGATCTCATCTGGATCGTGCCGCTGTTCTTGATCGCGCGGCACGGATGGAAGCGGGCGAGCGTGGTGTGAGACCTCGGCCCGAGGTTCCGGCGTCGCGGAGGAGCGACGCGGCGCGTGGCGGGCGCGGGACGGACGGAATAAACGGACCCGTGTTCTCGGAGTGCTCGCGTTCGAACCGCCCGCGGGTTCGATCGCGGGCGTCATTATCGGGTGGACGCCGGCCTGGCACGTCTTGACGATCGCGGCATGGGCGTTGAACAGGTCTCACCGTGCTGATCCAGCCGGTGAGACAAGAACAGGGAAACGGGGTGACCCCCACGGTCATCCCGGTCATCGTGCGCCACGACGGGCAGTACTCGGCGGCCATCCCGCCGGGGGCGCAGCCGCCGTTCGACGTGGTGCTGGTTTCTCAGAACGCGTATCTGCGCTATCTGCTCGACGGCACGGTGCCGACGCCGTTCGACACCCATCTGGCCAAGAGCAACCAGCAGAGCCGCCAAACCGCGAGCGACCTGGCAGTGCGGATCGCGTCGATGCCCAGCGTCCCCGCGACGGTGCAGCAGGAACGACAGCTGCGGAGCGAAGGCGCCAAGTCGCTGAAGCTGGCGCAGTCGGTGATCGACTTCCAGCAGACGGCGAAGATCCTGGAGAACATGGGCAAGTCGCCGGAGCAGTTGATCGTGGGGATCGTGATGGATCTGCTGGCGTGAGGCCGGCGTGATCACCGCGTGATCGGCAGCAGCGCCCGCAAGCGAGCGTCGCGGAAGAACAGACCAAGCCAGAGGACCACGCCGAGGATCAGCGGCGGGAGGAACGGATCGCTGACGCGGACGTGGGTGGCGATCGCGCCGCCGAGGTAGCCGGTGAGCAGGATCGCGCCGAGCACGCGGGTCGGTGGCAAGAGGAAGAGCACCGTACAAGTCGCCTCCACGATGCCGAGCGGGGTCCACACACCCCCGGGGTAGCCGAACTTCTCGAACTGCTCGGCCATGGCGGGCGGGCGGATGAACTTCATCGTCGCGCTCATCCCAAGCATCGCGCACGGGGCGACGGAGAGAATCCAGCCGACGATGGTCATCCACTTGGGTTGGGCAGCGGTGTGCATAGGTGCTTCTTTCGAGAGAGGGGCGGTGCGGAGAGCAGCCCGATAGATGGTGCGACTGGGTTCGCCTGGTTTGGACCGGCCGGAGGCAGGTCCCACTGGCGAAGACTATGACTGGGACTACGGGATGACGACCGTGCGGGTGATGCGGATGCTGCTCTCGGCGTCGCTGAGGGTGACGGCGATCTTCTTGCCTTTCTTGGCGGGGTAGATGTTCGGGACACTGAAGCGGCGGATGGCCTGGTTGCCGGCGAGGACCTCGCCGATGTCGACGTTCTGCCGCGGGTTGCCGGGGGGGAAGGCGGTGAGCTCGAGGGTGAGGGCGGACTTGGTCTGGTTGCTGACGGTGGCCTCCAGCTCGACGCTGTCGCCGCGGGGCGTGGCGGTGACGGAGAACGACAGGTCTTTCATGCCCAGTTCCATCTGGGTGGAGACCTTGAAGATGTCGTAGGCGCGGATGGCGGTGAGGTCGGTGTCGAAGATGAAGGCCTTGGTGCCGATCTCTTCCGAGGGGCCGAAGCTGACGGTGAGCGGGAACTCGGCGGTCTCGCCGGCGGCGAGGGAGAAGGGGAAGAGCCGGGGCGAGATGCGCCAGGAGCGGTCGCGGGCGCCTTTGCCGCCGCCTCCGCCGGGCTCGATGAGCACGAGCCGCCCGCTGATGGTGGTGGGCCAGGGGTTGGTGATCTTGAGGCGGTGCTGCGACTCGGGCTGGGTCATGGAGAGCAGCGGCGGGTCGATCGAGATGGTGGCGCCGAAGCGGAGCAGTTCCGCGTCGACACCCTCGATGAGCAGCGGCGTCGAGGACAACGGGAGCGGGCGGTGCGAGGGGTCGGTCAACTCGGAGCGGTTGCCGAAGGCGTCGGCGACCCAGGGCGTGCCCGGCCCGAGGTAGTTTCGGAGCTCGACGCGATCGGGCAGGGTGGTGTCGTTCCACACGACCAGCAACCCGCCGCGGTTGGGGTCGGTGGGACGCCGATTGGCGAAGATGTACCCCTCGGCGCCGGAGGGCAGAGGCAGGGTGCCCACGAACTCGCGGTCGGCGAGGCGGTCGATCATCCCGCGCCAGGCGGCCACTTCGGGGCGGGGCATGAGCTGCGGGTGGTTCCCGGGACGGATGGTCCAGGGATCGACCAAGGCGAGGCGGAGCTGGTCGGGGGCGGGGCCCGACAAGGGCGCGGAAGCGGCCCAGGCACGGACGAGCTTCTTGGCGATGGCGTTGGCGGCGTCGATCGCGTCGAGCTCGTCCTTGTCGGCGGTGTCCAGAGCGAGGGTGGCCCGGCGTCCGAACCCCGCGCTGCCGGTGCGTCGCCAGGACGAGACCGCGAGCCCGACGGAATCGGCGAGCGCCGAGGCGGGCGCGTACATCGCGGGATCGATAAACGGGCTGCTGCGACCGAGCGAGCCGAGTGCGGTCGCGTCTTCAAGAGTCGCGGGGGCGACGACGATCGGACCGGGCACGAGCTTGCCGAGCAACGACTCGATGGAGGCGGCGCCGGAGGCGACGCTGTCGCGGTTGAAGAGCGATCGCCCGTCGAAGGAGCCGATCTGCCAGCGCTGCACCGACGGGCCGTAGCGGTCGAGGAACTCGTCGAGCAGCGGGGCGGCGCTGGCGGGCTGACGGGTGAGCAGGCCCCAGGGGTCGTGCACATCGCCGGCCTTGCCGCCGAAGATCGTGACCGGGATCCGGGGCAGGCTCATGCCCAGCTCGAGGCGTTCGTTGCGGAAGGAATCCGAGAGGGGGCGGAGCTCATCGACGCGGTGGCTGACCGCGTCGGGAGTGAGGTCCGCGGTCCAGACCGGGACGCTCATGCCGGTGGAGCGGAGGGCGCGGATCGCGTTGGCCATCGCCGGGTAAACGCCTGGGGCGAGCTCACCGGAGAAGACCCAGAAGCGGAACTCGTCGGGCGAAGCGGCGGATTCCTTGGGCGGGAGCCAGACGAAGTCGACGGCGGTGGCGCCGACGCGGAGCGTGCCGTTGGACATCTCCAGCACCGCGCGGTACCACCCAAAGCCCGGAAGGTTGGGCGTCCACGAGGACTTGCTGCGCCCCTCGCCCAGGCGGAGCGGCCGGGTATCAATCGTGCGGCCGGAGGCGTCGAGCACGGTCAGCGTGCCGGTGAGGGACTCGCCGGTGAGATCGCGGACCAGCAGCTCGAGCGCGGGCTTGTCGGGTGCGGTGTAGATGTTGCTGGGGTTCTGGGTCGAGAGCTCGAGGCGGGGGAGCTGCACGATGCTGACGTCGTCGAAGTACGCGGCCCCGGAGACGTCGGGGATGTAGAGCTGCCCCGGCGGCGCGGGGGCGGGTGCACCCCGCCCTTCGCTGGCGATCATCTCTTGCTGCAGCAGCAACAGCTCGATCTGGAGAAAGCGGGCGTCGGAGAACTCCGCGGGCATGTTGATCGAAACGGTGGTGAAGCGGCCCTCGGAGAGCAGGGGCTTGGAGATCCGCTCGCTGGCGGGAATGGGTTCGAGCGTCTCGTTGAGAAAGCGGCAGGCGATGACGGCACGGGCGTTGCGCAGGCCTTCGGTGCGCACGCGGGCTCCGATCAGGTAGTCGGCGTCGCTGAAGACGGGCAGCACACCGGGATCGAGGCGCAGCGCGGTCGAGCCGCCCCGGGTCATCAGGCGGACGCAGCCCCGGCTGGCCGCGGGCTGGTCGTTGAGCTCCACCAGCTCGGAGACGTTGTAGCGGGGGAATCCGGGCCGGGGGCGATCGTCCTGATCCTGGAAGCGGGTCCAGTGGAACGGAACCGGAGAGGGGTTGGTGTCGCGCTCCTCGAAGTTGTAGATGCGGACGAGGCGGCCGCTGGCGGCGGGGCGATCGGGGTGGGGCTTGGGCGCGGCGGGCGTGCCGCCGGTCGCGGGGATCTCGATGACCTGTTGCCCCAGAGCGGTGCCCGCGGTCGCGGCGAGAGCAAGGACGAAGTTGGCGGCGGATCGGATCATGTCGGATCGGCGCGCACCCTCGGCGCCGGTCCTGACTTATCGGCCAGCCGCGGCCTGGGGATCGAGCTTCCGAGGACTCACGCCCGCCGGTTGGTTCGGCGGCTCAGCCCCAGGGCGGCCAGGTGCAGGAACAGGGCGGAGACCAAGCCAAAGAAGACCGTCGACCCGATGCAGGCGAGCAGGAAGGTCTCGGGGGTGAAGTTCAGGAAGGTGTGGTACGAGCTGCTGCCCCGGCGCGGCTCGCTCGCCCCGATCAACGCCGTGATCAGCATCGGGCCGGGATTGGAGATGAGCACCGTGCCCAGCACGGTCTGGCCGGCGTTGGACATCCCGCGGCCGAAGTTCACAATGAGCATCAGCATCGACATCACGAACGGGACGCCAGCCCAGAAGGCGAAGGCGAGCAGCACGTTGAGCGTGGCCGCGACGGAGGTCTTGCGGGTCACCACGCTCAGCCACACCCCGCTGGCGGCCAGAGCCGCGGCGGGCGGCAGCACGATCAGGGCGTAGTGCGGGAGCATCCTCCAGTGGAACGTGCCCGGCAATACGCCGAGGATAAAGATGATCGCCACCGAGAGCAGCGGCAGCGGGTACATCCGGCGCACCGCGCCCAGCCACTTGGCGAGCACGATCGAGCGAGCGGTGAGCGGGGTGGTCAGCAAGGTCTCCAGCGAGCGACTCTCGCGCTCCCCCGCGATCGATCCCGCGGCCACCACGCAGGCCTGAAAGAGGAAGATCGCCGTGAGCGCGATCTGGGCCATGAACATCGGGACGGGCTCGCGGAGCCCGGCCTGGGCGTAGGCGAGAGCGAGAAGGCTCCCGATGAAGACCACCACCACCCACGGGTGCCACCAGCGGAGGAACATCGATTGGCGCAGCTCGCGCCACAGGACCGGGTTGCCGCGGATGGCGATGTCGTCGTCCGCGGCTGAGGCGCGGGTCCGAGGGAGCGACGCGGAAGAGATGCCGACGCTGGTCGTGGCGGCATCGAAACCGGGACCGGGCCCCCCCACGGGAGCGAGACCTTCTTCAAGGACGCGTGGCTCGCGCTTCGCGGCGGCGCGCGAGGAGCTCTTGGACTTTTGTTTGCGCTTGGGCTCGACCGCCAGCCCGCCCTCGCCGGCCATGGCCGCGAGCTGCTTGAAGCGGTAGATCGCGAGCAACAAGAAGAGCGCGGCGATCACCAGCGCGTAGGCACAGGCGATCGCCCAGGACCATGCCAAGACTCCCGGCGGCGGCGTCTCACCGACGAAGCGTGCAGTCTCAAAGCCCAGCGCGACGTAGGGCGAGACGCCCAGCAGCATCTCGGACTGCACCTTGAGGCCCATCACGTTCACGAACAGCGCGATGAACATGGGCAGAAAGCAGAACAGGATGCCGGAGACAAACCCCGCGCCGCTGGCGACGGCGGAGGACCGCACGCGGGCCGAGGCGGCCATCGCGATCGAGGCGTGGAGCAGCGCGGTGCTGAGCGTGAGCGCCGTGGCTGAGACCACGAACCAGGCGGAGATGCCGCCGAAGACGCGGATCGCCAGGAGCAGCGGCACGCCCGCGAGCAGCAGGATCACCAGCTGCGACAGCCGCCCCGACATCTTGCCCAGAACGATCTGGGTCGCGGTCAGGGGCGTGGCGATGAGGGTGGAGAGCGAGCCCTTGCGGCGTTCGTCGCAGATCGCCGGCGCAGTGAGCGTGGAGGCGACGAAGCACATGACGACGTACTGGAACCAGACGTAGAACCCACCCAGCACGGGGGCGAACATCTGGAGCTGCTGCAGATTCTCGGCGTTGCCGCGGTTCCCGAAGCGGGAGTCGGCGGTGGTGGCAAAGTAGACCATCGCGGCGATGCCGGCGAGGACGAGCACGTACCCGCCGCGGATCCAGTAGGTGGAGAGCCGACGCCCCGAGGCCCGGACCTCGCGCTGGAAGACCGGGCCGAAGAGGCCGCGGGTGAAGATGGAGAGGGGAGAGGTCAGGCGGAACCTCGGGTCTTAGAGATGCGATCCAAGGGTGCCACCAGTCCGCGGCTGCTCCGAGCCGCGCGACTGGTGCGGCTGGAACCACGACAGCCACATCCGCAAGGCATCAGTCGCGCCGTGCAGAGCCACGGCGGACTGATGGCACCCCTTGTCGTCGGACGCATTGGATTCACTGCAGCGCCCCCGTGGTGAGCTTGAGGAACGCGTCTTCGAGTTTCACCTCCACCGGCGCGAAGCTGTGGATGCGGCCGCCGTTGTGGAGGATGGACTCAATCAGGAAGTGATGGCCGCCGCCGCCCTCGGCGCCGGCGCGGAGGTCGACGGTGAGTCGGGACGGCCCGCTCTTGATCGCCGCGATCCGCGGGTCGCCGCTGAGTCGTTCGGCGAGCCGAGCGGCCACGACCGAATCGGGCTGCAGAAGGATCTCGATGCGTTCGCTGATCTGGCCCGTTGCCGAGGGATCGCCGCTGTCCAGCGCGGCGGACCGCACCTTCGCGTACGCGTCCTCGATCGAGCCGGCGTAGAGCAGCTTGCCCCGCTCGATGATGCCGATGGACGTGCACATCTCCGCCAGTTCGCTGAGGATGTGCGACGAGACCATCAGGCTCTTGCCCATCTTGCGGAGCTCGATGAGCAGCGAACGCATCTCGATGCGGGCCCGCGGGTCCAGGCCGCTGGCCGGCTCGTCGAGCAGCAGCACTTGGGGCTCGTGGATGAGCACGCGGGCGACGCCCAGGCGCTGCTGCATGCCGCGGCTGAGCGAATCGACCATGGCGTGCTTCTTCTCGACCAGGTCGGTCAGCTCGAGCACCTGATCGATCACCGAGCGGCGGCGGGCCCGCGGCACTTCGAACGCGGCGGCGAAGAACTGCAGGTACTCGTCCACCGTGAGATCGTCGTAGACACCCAGGAAGTCGGGCATGTAGCCGACGACGCGGCGGATGGCATCGGCGTCCTTGCGGACGTTCTTGCCGCAGACCATCGCCTCGCCCGAGTCCTGCTTGAGCAGGCAGGCGAGGATCTTCATGGTGGTCGACTTGCCGGCGCCGTTGGGGCCGATGAAGCCGAAGATCTCGCCCGGGCCGATGTCGAGGGTGAGATTGTCGAGCGCCATCAGCTTGCCGAAGCGTTTGGTGAGGCCCTTGATCTCGATCATGGCTTGGGCTCCGGTTTGGGCGAGGTGTCGGGGCTGCTCGGTTCGTCGGCCATCGGTTTGTCGTGGGGTTCGTCGTGGGGTTCGTCGTTTGGTTCGTCGTTTGGTTCGTCGTCGGGCTGCTCGCCGTCGTTGGTGCCGGGCGGCGGAGGCGGCGACGGGGGGTTCGCGCTGGTGCCCTTGCGACGCCCCGGCTTGTCCTTGGGCCACACGGTCTTGGGCAGCGTCGCGTTCCAGGTGGTCCGCTCCACGCGGTTCTCACCCAAGGGAACGAGCACCCGATACACGGCTTCTTCGCTGGAGGTGTAGCTCTCGCCCGCGCTGGTCCAGGTGCGCCGCTGGCAGAGCAGCGAGGGCGGCACGTCCTTGAGCCGCAGATACAGCACCGCCCACTCGCCGCTGGCGAGCCGAGCGTCGAGCGTGCGGGAACGCTCGCGGGTGCCGGGCAACTCCAGAGCCATCCCGCTCTGGAAATCAAGGTCGCGGTAATTCTCGGCCCGGGCGATCGCGTCGCGGGCCGACCACGCTCCGATCTCCTTGGCGATGCGCGCCTGCACCATGGTGCGTTGCTCGTGGCGCTGCGCCCCGGCGAGAGGGCGCCAGGTGTCGCCGATCCTGAGAGCGCCGTCGACGAAGGTCCCGAGCGAGTTCGCGAACTCCACCGCCCAGGCATCGGAGACTGTGTCCCTTCGCACCGACACCAGCCCAGCGTCGGGCCGCACCGGGCCGTGCTCGGACATGGTGCGGAAGGTCCACTGGCCCATCTGCAGCGCGGCGTTCTGGGCGAGCTGGTTGGATCGACCCACCACGATGTCCGTGCCGCCGGCGGGCGCTTGCTGATGGGTCGCGAGACGGGTCAGCGGATCGGCTTGGAAGGGCTGGACGAACAGGGGCGAGACACCTCGGAACCACATCGAGTCGTGCGTTGGCGCGTTCACGGGCGACAGCCGCACCGCGCCGCCCGCGCCGGCGAAGAGCGTGGTCACCCCCGTCTGCCAAGCCTGGTCGACGGAGCCGTCGGGCCTGGCGATGGCGTCGACCACGCGGAGGCGCTGGAGCCGAGAGTCACCGCCTCGGAAGAGTGGCGGGACTACGGCGGCGATGAGCGACGCGGCACCGATCCATCCCAGGGAGCTCGCCCAGGAACGCTGCCTCATCTTCTTGACGCCGAGGAACAACGCGTCGAAAGGTCCGATCGCGAGAGCAAGGGCGATCAGGCTAAGGAAGACGACGATGAAGGCGCCGTCGCCCAGCGAGGGCGTGCCGCTGAGGTGGTTGAGGACGGATCGGAGCGCGATCCGAGCGGCGCGGTCGGGCCCGCTGCCGCGCTCTCCCCAGAAGGAGCCCGCGGCACGCGAGCGGGTCGCCAGTTCGGCGCAGGGGGAACGCAGAGCGTCACGCCATCCCGCGCGAGCGGCGGCGTCGTCGGCGCCCGTGCCCAGCATCGCGGGATCGACTCCCAGGACGACGACCCATCCGAACCCCACCGGTCCCTCGGCGAGGAGGCCCTCGGTCTCAACGCCGTTGCGTCGGGTGGCATCGGCCGCCGCCCAGCGAATCCGCCACGATCCAGCGTCGGGGTCCTCGCTGTCGCCGAGCCGGAGCGGGCGCGCGGTCACACGCTCGTGCAGGCTGGCGCGAGCCTCGACGACCTTGCCTTCTTTCTCGACCCGCAGGGGTTCGGCAAAGGCCTGGGTGAGCTCCGCGCCGAGCGTGAGCGGACGCGGGTCCCCCACTTGCACTCGGCCCGGCGTGTCTTCGAGGAGCTTGGTCAGCCCGAGCGGCGTCGTGCCGACGCGGGTGATGACGCACCCGCCGCTGCGGAGCCAGTCGCGGAGCGCGCCGAGCCGAGCGATGGGAAGAGCGGCGATCTCGTCGGCACCGATGACGATCGCGACGACGCCGTCGTAGGCGGCCCAGGTCTCCGGCAGGTCGTCGCTGCTGATGACCACGCACGCGGTCTCGTCGAGCGGATTGACGGCCGGGGCGGGCTGACCGAACTCGATGATGTTGTTGGCGACGCCGATGCTCGCCAGACCGGGCGCGGAAAAGACCTTGGCCACGGTCGGCGCCACGCCGCTGCGGTCGGCGACCGCGAGCACCAAAGGCGTGCCGGAGACGATCGTCGCCGGGAGGCTGTTGCTCTGCCAGTACTGCCGCCCGTGCACCTCGCGGTCCTTGTCGTCCAGGAGCGACAGGGTGAGCCGGCCCGCGTTCTGCGGCAGGGCGATCGCGACTTCCACGGGCGTCACGCGTCCGGGCGTGGTCGCGATCGGCACACGGATCACCGCCGATTGAGAACCGTCCTGCGCGTAACTCACTTCCAGCGTGCCGCCGAAGGCGCCGTTGTTGACCTGTGGGTTGCCGCTGATGAACACCCGGGACGGCCCCCAGCAATCGGCGAGCAGGTGCCCGCGCCAGCCGAGGCGCACCGCCTCGATGGTCGCGGGGCGCTTGGGATCCGTCGTCGGCGCGGGAGGAACGACTTCCTCCTCGCTCAGGAAGGGCCGGGTCATCTGAGCGACCGAAGCCTGGGCGGCGAGCAGCGCGCACGCGAGCGTCGAGATGATCGCCACGCCGCGAGTCACGCGCCGACCTCCATGTCGCCGCAAGGACCGCCGCGATGGAGCTGATTCGACGATTCGATCAAAGGTGGGTCTTCTTGTTGTACACGTACCACTCGATCATGAGCATCGCGGCGCACGCGAGGAGCAACCAGGGCCAGAGCTTCTGGTCGCCCTTGAAGGCGTCGGAGCCCGCCGCGTTGACGAGGCGGCTCGCCAGCGCGATCTGGCTCCTGCTCGCCACGACCGATTCGGGCGCGTCGAGCAGATTCGCCGGCACACGCCGTGTCGTCCGCAGGCCCTCGGCCAGATCGCCGGGGGCGGGCGGGCCCTTCCACGACAGGCGGTAGACCCCGGCGCGGCGGACCGGGCCGAAGACCACCGAGCCGTCGGGCAGCGGCGTGAGCGTGGATTCGGTTGTCTCGCCCGGGGCGATCAGACGGATGTCGGTCGCACCGGCGGGGAGTCTTTCGGAAATCGTCGAGCCCATTTGCGGCGTGTCGGTCGATCCCGCCAGCGATTCGCCGCCCAGGTAGTCGATCGACGAGGCAAGGAAGACAACAAAGCTCACATCCAGGGGCCAGTTCGTGGCGCCGATATCGAACGGCACAATGAGGGCCCGGGTCGCGCCGCTCGCGAGCTCGATGATGGCCGGGCCGCGTTCGGTGCGAGCCAGCGACACCGCGGTGGACCCCGGGCGGACCTCGACCTCGCGGGACTCGGCGATGAAGACCGAATCGAGCCCGACGTTGCGGAGCGCCGGGTGGGTGCGCTGCCAGTCCACGATGGTTGCGTTGCCGCTCGTGCCCTTGTCGGTGATCGGTGCGGGCGATTGCGGGCCGGCGCTCTTGGGCTGAGGCACGGCGTTGAGGATCAGGAAGCGACCGGCGGGCAACCCCGCGGCCGGCCCGACGTTGCCGGCGGGGGGCAGCACGCCGTCGAGGATGATCACGTCGGCGGAAGGCATCGCGCCCTTTTCGACTTGGGCGTTGAACTCGGCGGGCGCGATGGTTTTCAGTTCGGCGAGCGGCAGACCGGCGAGCGCGGACGAAAGGAACAGGCTGCCGTTGGTCACGATCGCGACGCGGAGCTTCTTCGCCGGACCGGCGTTCACGTAGACACGGTCATCGGTGGGGAACGCGTCAAGGTCGCCGCCCGAGCCGGTCGGAGCGCGGAGGCGGATCTCGGCGAGCAGCGCGTCTTCGCGTTCGACGTTGAAGACCACGCCGCCGACGCCGGGGTTGAGATCGGGGGTGAGCTTCTGCTGATCGCTGGGCGTCGGGGCGTTGGCGCCGGTGTTGGACTCGGTGGTCGAAGGCAACGGAGCCGCGGGGCCGGGGCCGCCGTCGGTGACGGGCTTGGTGGCCCCGGGCATGGTGACCTGCTTGATCGCGGCGACCGAGCCCTCGACGACGAGCTCCACATCGACGGTGCGCTCGGCGGGGTCGGAGTTCTGCAAACCCACGAAGAACGAGAGCGCGTTGGGATTCTCGTACGAGCGCTGGGCCCGGACGCTGGTGATGCCGACGTTGCCGCTCTTCTCGCTGCCGATGCGGTGGAAGACGAAGGAATCCTCGGGGCTGGGCTTGGCGGCGTCGGCATCGGGGACGCGTCCATCGCTGAAGAGATGGATCGTGATCGGGGCCCCCGCGCTGAGACCTTCGATGACCTGCGTCTGGTTGTTCTCGACGTGCAATCGCTTGGGCGCGTGGGCCTTGGCCAGCCGCATCGCCTCGGCCATGCTGGTGGGTGCGTCGGACTGGGTGATGCTCTCGACCGCCGCCCGCAGCTTCTGCTTGTCGCTGGTGAAGCTCTGGCGGACGTCGGAGACGTTGTCGAACGCGATGACCATTGCCTCGTCGCCGACGGCGTTGGTGGCCTTGGCGATCAGCCCGGGCTCGCGGAGCGACTCGATCATCTCGATCGCCTGACGCTTGGCGGCCTCGAGGCGCGTCTCGCGTCGGTTCGGGTTGTCGCTGGCGTCGAGCGTCGCCATGCTGGCGGAGCGATCGATGAGGATGACGTGCTTGGTGCCGGTGAACGAGGCGGACTTCATCACCGGCTCAGCGAGCGCGAAGATGAGGGCCGCGAGCACGAGCAGTTGCAGGAGCAGGAGGATGTTCTTGCGGAGCCGCTGAAGGGGGGCGTTGGCCTGCAGGTCTTGCACGGCCTTCTTCCACAGGAGCGTGGTCGAGATCTCCATGTCGCGGCGACGCAGCTTGAGCAGATAGAGCAGGATGAGCGCGGGGACAGCGACCGCGGCGACGCCGAGGGCCAGAGGCCAGGAGATGAAGCTGATGGAGGACCAGTTCATGCGATGGCCTCCGCCCGATCGGGTGCCATCAGTCCGCCGTGGCTCGGCACGGCGCGACTGATGCCGTCCGGAGCGGACACGAACGATCCGCCGGACGCGTCGGTTGCAGACGCACCAGTCGCGCCGCAGAGCCGGCGGACTGGTGGCACCATGAAGATGGTGTTCTTCACTTCAGCACCCCCAGTCTTCGAAGCTGATCGGCCACCAGCAGATCCACCGGCGTGTCGCTCTTGACCGTGAGCAACGCCATGTCGCGCCGATGGGCGAACTCGCGGAGCTTGTTGCAGTACGCGGCCAGATTCGCCTGATAGCGCTTCAAGAGCGGGGCGCTGATCGTCACCTCCGCGGTGTCGGCGTCCTCGATGTCCTTCAAGCGAAGATCACCCTTGATCGGCGGCTCGAGTTCCTGCGGGCTGAGGACCTGGACGAGGATGAGGTCGTAGCCGTGGCCGCTGAGCAGGCGCAGGCCGTCCTCGTAGCCGTCTTTGAAGAAGAAGTCGGAGAAGATGATCATGACGCCCTTGCCGCGGCGCGAGAGCGCGATGCGTTCGGCGGCGGCGCGGAAGCTCAGCGTGCCGCCGGGGGTGGTGGCGCACAGGAAGCGGGCGAGATCGTGGACGCGGCGGCGGCCGCGGAGATCACGCAGGCCACGGATGGGCGAGGAGGCGGCTTTCTCGTTGACAGGTTTCCCGGTGCGATCCGCGGCATCGGCATCGACGCCCGACATGATCGTGCACGCGACGCGGTTGAGATTGACCAGGCCGACGTATCCGAGGGCCATGGCGCAGCGCTGCATGAAGAGGTACTTGTTGGGCTCGCCGCAGTCCGAGGACGCGGAAGCATCGAGCACGACGTGGAGCGAGAGGTCTTCTTCCTCGAGGAAGAGCTTTAGGAAGAGCTTGTCGAGGCGGCCGAAGATGTTCCAATCGATGTGCCGGATGTCGTCGCCGCTGACGTACTGGCGGTGATCGGCGAACTCGACGGAATGCCCGCGCTTCTTGGAGCGACGCTCGCCCTTGAGCTTGCCGAAGAAGACGCGGCGGGAGGCGAGGTCGAGGGGGTCGAGACGAGCGATCTCCTTGGAAGACAGGAGGTCTTCCAGTTTGGTGGGGCGGGAGATGGAGCTGGTTCTGAGCATTGGGGAGGGAGAGAACGCGGCGAGGCGAAAGTCAGGTCATTCGATGCATATCTGAACAATCATGGATTCTTTGTGTCGTCCACAAGTTCGCCAGTGGTTTCGTCGGGTTCATCCCAACTGGCATTGAATTGCTCTCGAATCCAGAACGCTGCATCGTCCTCCGAGCTGATTTCGTTCAGGCTGTACGCTCGCGCGACATGCCGTGCGATCTGGCAAAGAAGATGACCCCAGGTCGCCGGGCTTCCATAGAGTTTTCCCGAAATGCACACATACTCCGTTTTTCCCGTCCAAACTCGGAGAACCTCGTGCGCCGAATTGTCTTCAAGCGCATCGTCGGGAACATCGAGTTCGCGAATCTCGCTCATATCTATGTCTTTCTGAATGAAAGAGTTTGCGACGCTTTACTTCTTCTCCGCCCCCGTCGGCGTCATCTCCAGGATCTGCCGCACGATTGCGTCCGGATCGATCTTGTCGGCCTCGGCTTCGAAGTTCATCAAGAGGCGGTGCCGCAGCGAGAGGGCGGCGACGCTCTTGACGTCGGCGTAGCTCGCGTGGAAGCGGCCTTCGATCAGTGCTCGCACCTTCGCGCCCAGCAAGAGCGCCTGTGCCGCGCGGGGTGAGGCTCCGCAGCGGATGTACTTGTTGGTCGGACCCTCGGCACCTCCCGCGGCGGTGCTCGTCCCCGGGTGCGTCGCCAGCACCAGCCGTGCGACGTACTCCTTCACGTGCGGCGCGACGATCACGCCGCGGACGAGTTCCTGGGCCTGCAGAATCGCCGGGCCGTCGAGGACTTTGTTCGCGTCGGGGTTGTCCTGGCCGGTGGTGCGGTCGAGGATGGTGATGAGATCGTCGAGCTTGCTGTAGCCGACGACGATCTTGAAGATGAAACGGTCGAGCTGGGCTTCGGGCAGCGGGTACGTGCCCTCCTGCTCGATCGGGTTCTGAGTCGCGAGCACCAGGAACGGCTTCTCGAGCTTGTACGTCACGCCCGCGACGGTGACGCTGCGTTCCTGCATCGCTTCGAGCAGCGCCGACTGCGTCTTGGGCGTCGCACGGTTGATCTCGCCGGCGAGGACCACCTGCGCGAAGATCGGGCCCTTCTGGAACTCGAACTTGCGGCGGCCGGTCGCGGGATCTTCCATCACCACGTTGGTGCCGATCACGTCCGCGGGCATCAGATCCGGCGTGAACTGGATACGGCTGAAGGGCAAACTCAGCGTGCGGGCGAGCGTGCGGACGAGCAGGGTCTTGCCCAGGCCGGGCACGCCCTCGAGCAGCACGTTGCCGCCGGCGAAGAGTGAGATCAGCACGGCCTCGACGACCTCGGAGTGGCCGACGACCACCTTGCCGATCTCGGCCTTGAGCGTGGTGAAGGTGGTGCGGAAGTTCTCGCACGCCGCCTTGAGTTGTTCCGGAGTCATTTCCGTGCTCATGTGTTCCCTTTGCAATCCCGACTGTTCTCACATCGGCTCTGTCGCGGGGCCTGGAAGGCCCCGCCCCCACCCATCCCTCGTCTTTCCCTGCTCCCCTGCTCCGCTCCACCCCATCTTCCCTTCTATTCCCCCATCTCATCCCGCGCTCGCTTCTTGGCTTTCAGAAGCGCGGACATGCCTTCGTCTTTCTTCTCGCCCGATGGCGCATCGGCCTTGGCCGCGGGCTTGGCGATCAGCTTGCCGCCCGCGTCGCGGGGCGTGTCGATGACGGGCCCCGCCTTGGCACCGGCATCGGCCTCGAACTTCACGCCCGAACTCGCCGCCGCGGTCGCGTCGCGAGCGTCCTCGACCGCCCGTGAGGCCATCTGCTGCCGGGCCTGCTCGCGGGCCGCCTGCAGGCGATCGATCTGCTGGCTCTGCGTCTGTTTGGCGCGGCCGAAAAGCCCGAGCCCGGCCTTCGCGAGCGCGACCAGATCCACCCGCACACGCCGCACGCCCACATCCACAAGGAACACGCCCGCTGCGAGGAGCGCCAGCCACGACCAGATCGGCCGCAGCGCGACGGGCATCGTCAATCCCTCGCGGCTCCACAGGTCGTTCTTGGTTGCGTCGTCCGTCAGCAGCCGGCCGCCCGTAATCGAGCGCACCTGCTCCAGAAGCGCGAAGTTGTCTTCCAGCACCCGGAACTCATCCGCGAACGGCCGGTTCACTGCCGCCTGGACGCTGCCCTCAACCGGTCCGTTGTCGCCGGGTGCGGAGTACACCAGCCCAACGATCGAAGTCCCCGGCGGCGGGTTCTTGATGATGCCCTCGTAGCGACCGGGGCCGACCTGGCGCACCTCGACGCTCTGGCTCGTGCCGTCCGGCATCGCGACGCGCCCACGGAACGCGGCGAAGTTCAGCCGCTCGCCCTTGCTGTCGAGCGCATCGATGAACAGCCGTGCCTGTGAGCCTTGGACTTCAGTCGTCACGCGCACGTTGGGCGAGCTGCTCGGTCGCATCGCCCAGCGAACCTGCTGCTCCCAGAAGCCCTTGAAGCCCGACCACCCCGTCCACGACTTGGCCCAGCGCGAGGAAACATCGGATGTGAACGTGATCGCGCGGCCGAGGCCGAACTGCCACTGGGCGCCGATCGCGTCGTTCTCCTTGCCGCGGAGCGTGACCTGCGACAGCCCTTCGCGATCCGCGGCAACGACGTATCCGGTAATCGCGGGCACGCCGCGGATGCCGCGGAGCGTGTCGAGCATGCCGCCGACGATCGGCGGCGCGAAGGCCTCGCCCTCCCAGATCAAGGGCCGCTTCACCGTCTGGGCTTCCTTGGTGAAGATCTGAGGCAATGCCGCAAGCGCCGCTTGCGTGTTCACGAAGTAGTGCCGCCCGCCCGTCGCTTCGGCGATGCTCTTGAGGTTCTGCGTGTCCGCGCCGCTGTGGGGGAAGACCTCGACCGTGCTCACCGTGATCTTGGCGGCGAGGAAGTCATTCAGCATCGACTTCGGCGGCGACTGCGCATCGCCGTCGGAGATCAGGATCACGTGCTTCTGCCCCGCGTCGGCCTTGCTCAGGCCCTGATACGCAAGACGGAAGTGCGGCGTGTAATCCGGCATGTCGCCAAACACCAGGTTGTTGATCGCCCGCTTCACGCTCGTGCCGTCGCCGACGGTGGTGAGAGGGTGAGCCCAGTCGTTCCCGAAGCCGGGGTTGTACTCGATGACACCGACGAGATCGAGGCGTGACAAGGCGTTCACCGCCGCGATCGCGGTCTGCTTGCCGTAGTAGACGCCGTTGGGCATCTCCACCGAGTGCGTGATGATGACGAGCGCGCCCTTGGGCAATTGCCGCTTCTGCGGCGGATCCAGCTTGATCGGCAGCGCATCCTCCAGCGGCGAACCGATCCAGCCACCGGCGCCGAACGAATCGGGCCCGCCGGTCATCACCAATCCGCCGCCCGCGTCCTGCACGTACCGCTTCAGCTCTTCCTGCTGGAGCAGGCTGAAGTTGTACGCGGGTTGATTGACGAGCACGACCGCGTCGTACGGGCTCCACTCCGTCAGCGTCCGCGGGGCAGCTTCGGGCGAGGCCGTCTGCACGCCGATGCCCGCACTCTCGAGCACGCGGACCAGCTCCATCGACTCGCGCTCGTTGGGCGTGATGACCAGGACCTTGCCCTCGCCGCTCACGAACGTTACGGCGGACGCAACGTTGTTCTCGAGCACCGTGTCGCCCTGCGAACGGCCCGCGACCTGCTTGGGCTCGAAGACGGCGCGGAACTCCTGCGCCCCGCTCCGCGGCGCGATCACCGGCACGGTGAAGACGTTCGAGCCCGGCTTCAGCTCGACATCCATCCCCATCTGGCCGGCCCCACCGGAGAGGTCGATCGGCTGGCCGTTGAGCAGCACCACCAGGCGGCCGCTGGTCGCGTTGGTCGATTGCAGCACCGCCCGCAGGCTCATCGTCTCGCCGGCCCGGGCCGTCGCGGGTGCGACGAGACGGTCGACGAGGACCTCGCTCTCATACTTGAACCGCAGAGGCAGGATGTCGATCGGCACACCCGCGGCCTTGGCCGCCTCGGCCGCCTGGATCAGCGAATCCTCGGTCTCGTTGCCGTCGGTCGCGAGCACGATCCGCCGCGCCGCGTCCTGGTTGTCGAGCGCGAGCGCCATCCGCACGCCCTGGGCCAGGTTCGTGCCGTCGGTCGGGCCCACGTTCTGTCGCTCGATGATGCGGGTCTTGTCGCTGGGAAGCTGCTGCACGATCGCGGTGCGGGCGACGGTGATCGCGCCCAGGCGGTCGTGCTCCTGCTTGTGCCCGTCGCGGGCGGTCTCGAGGAACTTGTCGACGCGGCTCTGCAGCTCCGCGGGTACGGACTGACTGGAGTCCAGCACGCCCAGCACCGCGACGTCCTCGCTCACCCGCCGCAGCTGCGGCTCGGCGAGCGTCGCGAAGATCAGCATCAAGAGCAGCACGCGGGCGCCCACCGACACCCACCGCGCCACCGGCCCGAGGGCCGCGATGCTCCGCCGTGTCATCCACGCCGACAGCAGCGCCAGCCCGCCGCCGACGGCGAGCCACATCGGCGTGTCAAATTGCAGCGGCCCGACCACGAGCGCACCGAGCACGAGACTCATCGCGGAGCCTCCTCTCGACGCGGCGCGTTCGCGGGTTCGACATCAACCGTTGCGGGCGCACTGCCAGACGTGCCAACTCCACCATGAGCGAGCCGAGGCGTCCCCGCCCCCGCCAGACCCGCAACTTCCTTCCGCGGTGCCGGAGCCGCAAACGCCACGATCCGGTTGTTCCCGGAATCCAGCACGAACGCGTCCTCGCCCGTGACCGCGACCGCCCACGGCGTCGTCAGCTCGCCGTCACCACGACCCGGCTTGCCGTAGGTCGCAACGACGGTGCCCTTGTCGAGATCCACGCGTGAGACCCGCGCCCCGCCGAACTCGGCGACCAGCGCGGTGCCATCGTCGAGCAGGGTGAGGCCGTAGGGATAGCGCAGCGGCGATTCAACGTTCTGTCCCGCCGCCACCTGACTGCCGTCGTTGGCCGCACCGATCCACTTCAGGAGTGCGCCATCGAGCGTGAACAGCCCGATGCGGTGGTTGCACGCGTCGGCGATGACTAGCCGCTGCCGCACATGATCGATCTCCATCGACTGGGGCCGGCGGAACGCCACCTGCCCCGGTGCGGCCTCGTCGCCGTAGACGCCGAACGAGCGCACGAAGCGGAACTGCATCATGCCGCCTGAAGCGTCCGGCGTCGGCTCCCAGATCGAGATCCGGTCGTTCCCGCCGTACTCGCTGACGTAGAGCCGCTTGATCCCGCCCCGCTCGTCGGGCAGCACCGCGATATCGGTGGGATAGATGAATTGCCCGTCTTCGCGCCCGTACGACCCGAAGCTCGTCACCGGCGTGTTCTCGCGCGAGCCCTCGGATCCGGGGCGGTAGACAAGAACGCGGTGGTAGTGCGTGTCGGCCACAAAGACCAGTTCGTCCTCGTCGCGTCCCGTCGGATCGAACACCGTGATACCGGTCGGCTTGCCCAGGTCCGAATCAGGCATCTTCCAGCCGCTGAGGCCCTTGCCGGTCTTGAGGTCCACCCGCTGCACGCGGGCGAGTTTGTCCACCACCCACAGCGAGCGGCCGTCGGTGTCGAGGCAGCGCGGGAACGCGTACTGACCGGGGCTTATGCCGACCTCTCCCAGCACGCGGCTCACGGCGATGGGCTTGCCGTCGGGAGCTCGCTCGCAGCCGGTCGTTGCGACTAGCGACGCCGCCACCGCCATGCCCGTCAGGCACCCCGCCACCCGCCAAAGTTGCCAGCCCCGCGGCCGCCGGTTCATGCGAAAGACATCCTACGGGAAAATCACCCATGGATGTTCGGATTGGACGGGTGGGGGTTGCGAGATTGGGCAATCGACCCTTGTTGATGATGGACCGATTGGCGACAATCTGAGTTCGCGATCGAACGCCGCGAGAGAGAATCAAGAGGTCTCTGCGGCTCTTCGCCCGGAGGGCGCCCGACTGTTGCCGGCGGCTTCAGCCGCCGGAACCGGCCGACCAATCTCTAGCTCGCCCCGGAGGGGCGAACGAGTCGTGGTGGAAATCGTCCGCCCCTCCGGGGCGGGGCTCATTCAAAGTCACTCGACCGGCAGATGAATCTGCCGGCAACAGTCGTGCGCCCTCCGGGCGGAAGGCAATGAAGTCGACGCGGCAGCCGCGGGCGGCCTTCAACGACGCGCTCAACTCAACCCCGCGTCCCGCGCCCGAGCACCCACAACGCATACCCAATCGCCCCCGGGTCATACGCCCGCCCCTGCTCCTGCGTCCGCGCCACCACCCGCAGCCCCGCCCGCCGGATCACCGCTTCCCACTGCTCACGTGAGTAGCTCAAGAGCGTGTACGACGATGACCGCGTCTCGAGAGTGCGGCCTTTTCGGATCTCCAGCACGCTGTGCACCTGCTCGGCACGCTCGCGGGCGGTGCGATCGCCGGTGGCGGGGATGAACGACACCACCTGCTTCACCCGCACCCCGCGGCGGCTGCCGGTCCAGAGGTCCTCGGTGGGCATCTCCAGCCCATACGCGCTGAGGCTGATGCCCACGACGTACACGCCCGACGGATGCAAACACGCCTTCACACGCTTGAGATGCCGCACCATCTCGGCGTCGCTGGCGGCGTGACGGATGGAGTTGATGGGGCAGAACGCCAGGCCGACCCTGCCCACGCCGCGGCGAATCAGCCCAGCCGTTGAAAACGTGTCGAAGCGTCCGGTGCGGATCGTCGCGCCCGGGGCGGCCTTCTTGGCGTAGCGGACCATGCCCGGGTCGGCGTCGAAGCCGTGGACCTCGAACCCGCAACGGGCGAGGCCGGGGAAGTAGCGGCCGCTGCCGCAGGCGGGCTCGAGCGCGACCTTCGGCGCGGCGCTGGCGAAACGTCGGTGCACGCCGACCAATATCCGCACTTCTTCCGCGGTTCCGGGCGCGTGCAGGATGTCGTAGATCTCGGGATCAGAGTACAGATGCTCGCGGGACGCATCGAGTGCACGGTTGCCCGCCCGGTGGCCCGGCATCAGTGGGCCGCCCCGGCCATCGACAGGCCGTCGCCGGTCGGGGCCGTCGGGCTCGCCGCCCGCTCGGACATGATCGTCGGCATCCACGACCGGGGCCACTCGTAATCATGCGGCCCGGCCCGGCGCACGCTGCGAGCCAGGAAGTACATGTTGTGATGCAGCGGCCAGCTCCCCATCACGTGATCCCGCCGCAGGCACGCCTGCCGCGGCAGCACCGGCGTCGCCCGGGGCATGTGACACCCACGCACCGCCGAGGCCACGCTGCGATAACCCAGGTCGAACACCGCCTTGGCGGCGTGAGCCCCGAAGTTCGCCCAGCGCCCGCTGGGCCACGCGAAGTGTGACACTCCGCCGAGGCGGCGCACCAGGTGCTCCTTGGAATACTGCAGCTCGTCGATCGCCTGCTCCACCGACACGTCGCCCATGTTGGGGTGCGAGTAAGTGTGGCTGCCGATCTCGTGCCCACGCCTCAGCATGTCCTCGCACTGACTCCAATCCAAGACATCCATCGCCGGGTACTGCAGCCGCGTCTCGGCGAAGCGCTTCACCACCGCCCGCTTCTTCTCCCCCACGATCGCCGGACAGACAAAGAAACAGCCCTTGATTCCAAGCTCGTCCATCACTCGGGAGGCCTGCAGCGTCGAGAGCAACCCGTCGTCGAAGCTGACACAAACCGTCGGCTTGTCGACGTTGCCCGCGTACACCAGCTCGACCGCCTGGGAGTACGTCACGAAGTGGTGGGTCTTCTGGATCTCCGCAAGAGTTCGACGGAAGCCCTCGATCTCATCGTCGAACACGTGGTGCAGATAGATGAAGTGAACGCGGGGACGGGCGAGAGCCGTGGCGAGCTCGCCGCTGCGTGCGAGCCGCCAGGAGTCCGCCTCGATGACATAGCGACGCACCGTCTCGCGGAACGAAACAAGTTGCAGGTCGCGGGAATGTGTCGCAAAGCCATCCGAGTCCAACGGGCCTCTCCGAGAACCTCTTCCTCGTTCACACCTTATCAGGCGGCACCGGCGGCCGCCAGCCCTTCTTTTTCGCGAAAATGACGCCCCCGGATCGCGCCCCCGAGCGAGTATCGACCCAACTCACAGGTTTGACCGTTAGCGGACGCCCAGGATCCGGGTAGGACGGCGGCGGCGCCTCGGTTATGGAGCCGCCAGCCGCTCCAGCGCCGGCACCAGTCTTCACGCCGCCCCGTCCCCGGTCGGTCATGATCCGGCCTCGGAAGGTCTGGAACAGCGACGCCCGAACTCCTCAAGAGTCCGTGTTACATCGCATCCGAGGCTTCCTCGCGGACTCGTCAGCCTCGGCATCTCCCAAAACCGCGAGCTACTTCGCCAGCGCCATCACCACAAACAACAGCCCCAGCACCGTCGCGTTGTTCAGGAAGTGTCCGAACACCGGCCCTATGATGCTGCCGCGCCATTCGCGCATGAGGGCGAAGGTGAGGCCGATGGCCATCACCGGACCGAGCAGCAGCAGCGGGTAGCCGTGCATGATCCCGAAGCAGACCGCCGAGACCAGCCCGGCGAGGATCGCGTGCAGGCGGGTCCGCAGGGCCCGGTACATCCCGCCGCGGAAGACGGTCTCTTCCACCAGCGGAGCCCACACCGTCGCCAGGGTGAACAGCAGCACCAGCGTGAACGCGTCCGAGCGGCTCGCCAGTTCGAGGATCGGGTTGGACTGATCCCGCGGGCCTTGCCCCGTGATGCCCAGGTAGATCCGGTCCAGCACCAGCGAGACCAGCAGCGCCCCGATCACCAGCGGCAGTCCCGCGAGATAGCCGAACAACCCCGCCCCCAGCTCGCGGAACAACCCGCGCGGCGCGATCCAGCCGGTCAACCGACTCCACTCGCCGAAGCCCACCCCGAACACCATCGGCGTGAACACCGCCAGCGCGACGGCCCACTGACCCAGGAGCGCCGCCGTCGGCAGCCACGCCGGCGGCGTGCCGCCGCTGCCGGCGGTCACGAGCACCACCATCCACATGATGAGCTTGAACGCCAGGAACGTGAACGTGAACCCGGCCAAGAGCTCCCAGCCGAAGGAGCCGCCGGGCGCGGGCTTGACAAAGCGGGGGCGCATCCTGCCGGTGGCGAAGAGCACGATGGCGACGACGAAGCACGCGAAGCCGGCGAGCACGCCGCCGAGCATCAGGAAGATGATGCCGATGAGCAGCGAGAAGAGCACGAGACCGCCGCCGAGCAGGTCGGCGCGGACGGGATCGCTCTTGGGCTTGCCGTAGGTCATCGCGACCTTGGCGAACCAGCCGTGGCGGGCGACGAGGCGGTCGCGGCTGGCGTCGTCGATGGGTTGCCCCGCGTACACCGCACGCAGAGTCGCGATATCCGCAGAGATCTCTTCGATCTCCTTCTTCTCTTCGGGCTCGAGCACGCGGGCCTCGCGATCGGCCCGGTCGGCGAACTCGGTCTCCATCGCGAAGAAGGCCCGCTCGGCCTCGGCCCCGCCCTTGTCGCCCATGATCTCCGCGGCCACGATCGCCCGCCGGACCTGCTCGGTCGCATCCGGCTTGCGGTCCTCGTACGGGCTTTTGGTCTGCGCGATCAGCATCCGACGGGTCGCGTCGTCGGGGGCACCCAGGTCGTACGCGAGCTTGGTCACCACCTTCGCCGACATGATGAACGGGTCGCTGGGGTCGAGGTTGCTGGTGGCGGCGGCGGCCTTGCTGGCCTGGGCCGCGGACTTGGTGGAACTCGGCGCCGCCTCGGTCTGATTGAGGAACATCACCGTCAGAATGCAGACCACGGCGATGATGCCACACAACCACGCCCGCAGCGGCGTGCCGGGGTCGGCGGAGCGGGAGTCGGTGGCGACGGCGGGGGCGAAGGGATCGAGCATGGGGGGACTCAAAGAGCCAAAGGTCCAAAGAGCCAAATGGCCAAACCGATGCACACGGTATCGGGTCTTTGGCTCTTTGGCTCTTTGGCCCTTTCCTCAGCCCGCTTCCAGCATCAACCGGCGGCAGAACTCATGCGTCAACGCGTGCCCCGAGCGGACCGCCCGCACATCCGCGATCAGGCGTCCGCCCAGCAGCGCGAGGTCGCCGATCAGATCCAGCAGCTTGTGCCGCGCCGGCTCGTTCTCGAACCGGAGCTCGTTGTCGATGGGGCGGCCGTCGGGGGTGATGACCAGCATGTCCCGCGGCGTCAGATGCGCGAACAGCCCCGCGGCCTTCATCGCCACCGCCTCGCGCTCCAGACAGAACGTCCGCGCCGGAGCGATCTCGCGCCGAAACTGGTCGGGCTCTCCGTCCCATTCCGCGTGCTGATCGTCGATGCCCGAGCCAGAGGGGTAGCTCAACTCGTACCGATACCGCAGGCGATCGCTGGGCCGGGCTTCAATGAACGCGCCCGTCGCCGGATCTTCCACCCGCACCACTTCCTGCAGCATCCCGACGGGAAACTCGCCCGACTGCGTCGGGATCGCTTCGACAAAGTCCTTGGCCGAACCGTCCAGGATCGGGATCTCGATCGGCTCGTTCGGCTTCGTCGACGGAGCGGCAAGCCGCACGATGGCGTTCCACACCGACGAGCCCGCCAGGGCCGCCATGACGTGCTCGATGGTGTGCACCGTTGCGATCAAGCCTCCCACGTTGGTGCTGCGTCCGCCCAGCGGACCGGTCGCCGGCAGCACCGCGTCGATCGTGGCGGGCACGAAGTACTCGCCGATCTGTGAAGGCACGGCGAAGACGATGCCACCGGCCTTTGTCGGCGTGATGGTGATGGACGCCTCACGCCCCGTGAACAGCCCGCGACCGGCGATGACTCGCGATTGCTTCATACTTGGCCGTACCACCACGCTTGGTGCATCAGTGCGACAGATCGCCGATCTTGAGCTTCTTCAGCACCGACGACAGCCGCCGGAAGAGCGCGAGGTTGCGGGCCGCTTCCTTGGCCGGCATCGCCGGCGCGCCCAGCCAGGTCTCGCCCGCGGGGATGTCGTTCATCACGCCGCCGTTCGCGCCCACGCGGACCATGTTGCCGATGGTGATGTTGTCGGCAACGCCCACCTTGCCCGCGAGCATCACGCCGTTGCCCAGCGTCACGGAACCGGACAACCCGACCTGGCCGCAGATGATGCACGACTGCCCGATGCGGCAGTTGTGCCCGATCTGCACCAGGTTGTCGATCTTGGTCCCGCTGCCGATGGTGGTCGAGCCGAACTTGGCCCGGTCGATGCACGTGCCGCTGCCGATGTCGACGTGATCGCCGATCACCACGTTGCCCAGGTGCGGGATGTGGACGAGGTACTTCCCGCGCCCGCTGGGGTGCGGCTGCATGGTGTAGCCGAAGCCGTCGTCGCCGATCGCGACCGAAGCCGCGACCTTGCAGTGATCGCCGATGACGCAGCGATCCTGCAGCGAGGAGTTGGGGCCGATGACCGTGTCGCTGCCGACGCTGGCGTCGGCCCCGATGTAGACGCCGTGGACGAGCACGCTGCGAGGACCGATGGTGGCCCGAGGCCCGACGGTGCACATCGGGCCGATGCTGGCGGTGGGATCGATGCGGGCCGAGGGATCGACCTTGGCGGTCGGATCGACACCGATCGCGGGCGTGTGCTTGGCCGGGGCCAGGGCGGTGAGGATCTTGAGCTGCGCATCATCGGCGTTGGCGACGATGACAATCGCGCGGCCCTCGCCGGTCGCCGGCAGCTCGACGCCGCGGACCAGCACCGCGACCGAGGCGCGGCTCTTCTCCCACAACGCGGCGTACTTCCCGCTGCGGATGAAGGTGATATCGCCGGGGGCCGCGTGATCGATCGCGCCCACGCCGCGGACCGCGACCTCGGGCGAGCCGACCAGCTCGCCGCCCAGGAGGGACGCGAGTGAGCCCGAGGTCATGCCGCCACCGGGCGCCGACTCAGGCTTGGACTCGGAGATCGATTGGGAGTGCGTCATCGTGAGGGTCATGGGGCGGAAGGGGAGCAGGGGTGCCGGGGAACAGGAGAACAGGAGAACAGGAGAGCAGGGGAACAGGAGAGCAGGGGAACAGGAGAGTGACTCATTGGCCCCTGGGGACGTTACCTCGACCGGTCTTTCCCCAAGCATGCCGTTCAAACTCTTCTTCTCTGCGTCTTTGTGTCTCCGTGGTGAATGTCTTCCGATGGGACTTCTCGAATCGGCCCGCCGCGGTCTCCCGCGGCGGGTCGGCATTACTTCTTCTTGGGCTTCTCCGCCGGCTTGCCGCCCGCGGCGAAATCGTTGTTCATCTTGGTCAGGATCGCCTTGGTGATGTCGATCGCGTCGGCCGCGAAGAGCACCCGCTTCTGGGCGATGACCGCGCTCACCATGTCCGAGCTCATGTTGCTCTCGAACTTGATCGCCCGGTCGTCGACGATCACCAGGTCAAACCCGTTCTTCTCGGCGTACTCCTTGCACGCCTTGGCCACCTCGTTGTGGGCGTCCTTGAACAGGTCGCCCTTCTCGATGTTGATGATCTGCTGGTACGCCGTCGTCTTGGCCTGAGCGGTCGCGTTCTTCTCGACCAGCGTGGCGGCCTGCTCGCGGCGCTTCTTGTCCTCGAGCGGGAGCAGGTCGAGCTTCTTCTGCATCTCGTCGAGCTCGTTGGCCATCGTGGTGAGCTCTTTCTGACGCTCGTCGGTCTTGTTCTTGAGCTTGCCCTGCTCGATCTTCAGGAAGTCCAGACCGTTGAGGATCTCCTCGATGTTCACCACCGCCACCCGCGACGGGTTGGTGTTGCCCGCGGGCTGCGCGGTCACGAGGTTCGTGCCGACGGTGGCGGCGAAGACCGCGACGCCGACGACGAGCGCCGTGCCCAGGGCACGGGGACCGGAGGACAGAAGGCCGCTGGAGCGAATGTGTGTCATGAATGAAGAGTCCTGGGCGTGCAGAGACAAAGACGCCGACGGGGCACGCCGCCCGTCAGGAACCGGCCACGAAATCGTCCCGCGGGCTCCGATTCGCGCCCGGGAAGGGCACGAAACCGAGCCGAGCGGGAACCGATCCGCCGCCATTCTATGAACTCGCGGCCCGGCACCGGGCCGAATCCGCCCGCGGCCGCCCGCGGGGAACGGATTTCGTTCGGAAAACGCTGTTCTGACCCCGGGCGTGGGCACTTGCACGAAAGTCGCCGGGGATCGAGTCCGATACGCCTTGCATGGAATCCGTCGAGCAAACCCTGTCGCCCCTGCGCTTCGACCGTCGCCGCGGGCTGCGGGAGCCGATCAGCGGCACCGCGGTCGCCGTCTTCCAGCGCCCGGGGCGCCCTCCCCTGCTCACCAGCGTCCGGGTCGCCGACCACGGGCCCGGCGGACTGGGCGTCTACTGCGACGCCGAGATCAAGCCCGGCACGTTCTTCAACCTGTACCCCGACGACCCTTCGCAGCCCCGCCGCACCGGACGCGTGGTGCGCTGCCAGAAGCTCTCGACCAGCTTCCGCTTGGGCTTGCAGTTCCAGCAGTCGCTGGCGGCGTGATGGGGTCTCGGAACGCACGTCCAATTGTAAGCACGCACTAACAACGGGGCTTTCTCAGCCTTCTCGCTGTCGGGCGGTCATTTCGTAGAGCACGATGTGCTTCATGAGTGTGCCCGCCGCGGTGGACGCCGCCGCGAGAACCCCGCGCCAGCCGTCGCGCCAGCCGCTCTTGAGAACCAACTGCTTGATGAACGCCGCACTGGGCTGAATGGCGATCTCGAGGAAGCCACTGCGTCGACCGGCGGCGAACAAGCCCTCGGCGTGCAACCGGGCGTACCGGGCCTGCCGCTCGATGTGGTCGGCGAAGCTCACGAATGAATCGTGGCGGAGCGTCCCTTCGAGCTTGCCTTCTTTCGCCCCCGGCGCGAGCTCGAGCTGATCGTGCGGGTCGATGCCGCCCCACTTCGCGAGACCTCGCCGGACCAGCCGCAAGCGCCATTCGGGCTGCCAGCAATGCTGGAGGAATCGGCCGGCGACCAGCGTCTTGCGGTTGAGGCTGTAGCCTTGGGCCGTGTCGCCGGAGCGGACCACCCGCAGGATCGAGTCGACCAGGGTGGGGTCGGGGGCCTCGTCGCTGTCGAGGCTGAGGATCCATTCGCCGCGGGAAGCGTCGAGCGCGAGCTGCTTGGTCTTGACGAACCCGAGCCACGCGGAGCGCAGCACCCGAGCCCCGCGCGACTCCAGCAGCTCGATCGTGCCGTCGGTGGAGCCGCTGTCGACCACGACGATCTCGGCGCCGGCTTCCTGCAACGGGCGCACGGCCTCCAGCACGCCGGGCAGCGTCCTCATCGAGTTCTTGCAGACAATGGCGATGGAGAGGGTGGACACGGGGAGCAGGGGAGCAGGGGAGCAGGGGAGCAGGGGAGCAGGGGAGCAGGGGAGCAGGGGAGCAGGGGAGCAGGGGA
>JAIEUA010000007.1 GCA_019744815.1 Phycisphaerales bacterium | reverse complement strand
CGCCAAAGGTGTCACCCATGTCTCCGAACAGCGCCACCCATGTCTCCGGTCTGTACACTTCGCGGGGAGGGGAGTGGGTCAATACACCTCGAGGAAGACGCGGCGGGTGGGCTTGATTTGCTTGTGGAGCATCTTGCGGTCCCAGGCGTCGATGTTCTCGCGGGCCTCGGGGTCGATTTGCAGCAGCGCGTCGAGGGCGTCGCCGGTGAGGGTGCGGGCGAGTTGCTGGAGGATGCCGAGTTCCATGCCGGCGATGCCGCAGACGTAGATGAGTGAGCGCGAGGAAGAGAGGATCGACGTGAGCTGTTCGCGGTGGGTGGTGAGGCGGTCCTGGACGTAGAGAGGTTTCGGCGCGTCGGGCATCTTCTCGCGGCTGATGGCGGTGAGGTAGGTGAAGTTGGTGTGCTTGCTCGCGAGTTCGAGCAGGTCGTTGTGGTAGAGCAGATCGCTGGCGTAGGGGGAGCCCATGATGAGGGCGATCTTGCTGGTGGACTTCTGCGCGATCAGGTCCTTGATCATGCCGCGGAAGGGGGCGATGCCGGTGCCGGTGGCGAAGAAGACGTAGTCGTGTGCGTTGGGATCGGCGGGGAGGACGAAGCGCTTGCCGTTGGGGCCGGTGACGCGGACCTGGTCGCCGGGCTTGAGGTCGCAGAGGTAGTTGCTGGCGACGCCGAGGAAGAGCTTGCCGGTGTCGGTGTGTTCGTCGATGAGGCGCTTGCAGGTGGTGGCGAGGACTTTGCCCTGACCGTCTTCGCCGGTGGTGGGTGAGGCGATGGAATAGAGGCGGAGGGCGTGGGCTTTGCCCTTGGAGTCTTCGCCGGGTGGGAGGACGCCGAAGGACTGACCGGAGACGAAGTTGCCGGCGAGCTGGGTTTGCGAGACGTCGATGGCGACGTGGCGGACGAAGCCGGCGGACTTTTTGGCGTGGGTGCAGCGCTCGTTGGAGACGACAGTGCCGACGCCCGGCTTGACGGGCGAGTGCAGGTGCATCTTGACGTCGGGGAGGGCGGGACCGGGAACGGATTCGGTGGTGGACATCGGAGGGATTGAAGGCGCGTCGGGGACGAAGTTGGAGGGAGAAAAAAACCTCCGGAAGCGGAGGTTGATGTCGGAGATCGGATGTCGGATCAGCCGCCGCCCTGCATGCGCTTCTGGAGTTCCATCATGATGGACTCGATCTGGGTGATCTTGCCGCTCTTGACGTCCTCGGTGATGGAGGTCATGGCCTTCTTGATGGGCTCGGCCATCTGGGCCATCATGGCGGCGGGGCCGGAGGCGAGGGAGGAGGAGTCGAGGAGCCACTTGCCGTTCTCGCGGATGAGCTTGGTGGGCGAGGGGTCGGCGTCGTTGGTGACGGTGGCGGTGTCGCCCTCGACGGTGACCTTGTAGTCGGCGGCGGACTTGGGGGCGGACTTGCCCACGGCGGCGGCCTGCACGTCGGTGAGCGTCTTGCCGAACTTTTCCTGGCAGGCGGCGTCGAGGGCGCGCTGCGCGCCGGAGAGCTCGGCGATGGCGCGAACGGTGGCCTCGTGGGCGGGGTCGGCGAGCTTGGTGTGGGCGAGCACGGCGTTGGTGTCGCCGGATTCGAGGGCGGCGTAGATGGCGGCCCAGCCGGCGGCGGCGTCGTCGGCGTTGGAGGTCGCGGCGGATTGGGCGGGGGCGGCTTCGGGTGCCGCGGCGGGCGCGGGCTGCTCGGGCTGCTCGGGCTGCGCGGGCTGCGCGGCGGACTCGGCGGGAGCGGGGGTCTTGCCGGCGAGCGCGCCGAGTTTCTCGGCGAGCTTGGACATGCGTTCTTTGATTTCGCCGGTGCCGCTGCCGCGGAGCTGGACGCCGCTGAAGGCGGACTCGGCGGCCTCGAAGGCGGACTTGGCGTCGTCGAGGGTGTTCTTGTGGAGCTCGAGGACTTGCTTGCGCTCGGTGTCGGCGTTGGCGGCGAAGGGGAGAGCGGGTTTCGCGTTGACGACGTAGCCGAGGAGCGAGGCGTACATCTGGAGGCTGTTGGCCTTGGAGCTGAGGGCGTCGGCGAGGGCGAGCTGAGCGCGTCCGGTGAGGAGCTTGCCGGCGCCCGAGCCGCTGTCGCCGGCGGAGGTCTTGGCGGTGGAGACGGCGGTGCGGAGGGCGGCGATGCCGGCGTCGTAGGAGGAGATGACCTCGTTGGTGCGGATCGAGGCGAGCTCCTTGAGCTTCTCTTCGATCTGCTTGGCGGTCTCGCTCGCGGCGGACTTGGACTGAGCCGAGGCGGCCTGGCCCTGCTGGGCCTTCTCGCTGGCTTCGAGCTTCATGCGATCGAGGCCGGCGATGCGGCTCTTGCTCGCTTCGACGAGGACCTTGAGTTCCTGTGCTTCGGGCTTGAGCAGGTCGGCCTGGGCCTGGAGACGCGAGGCCTCGACGCGGATGGCGTCGCCCCGACGCTTGGTCTCGCGGGCGGCGGTGAGCTTGGTCTCGGCTTCCTTGGCGGAGAGGGTGGCGAGCGAGGCGCGGACGGCGAGGAACTCGTCGCTGAGCTTCTTGGACTCGGCGGCCTTGGCGTCGGCCTTGGCGGAGAGGTCGGCGATCTTGCGCTCGATGTCGGCGAGCTTGGCCTGGTGCTGGGCGATGTCCTTCTGGGCTTCGGCGCGGCTCTTCTCGAGATCGGCGATGAGCGGCGCGGGGTCGAAGCCGGCGCTGGTCTCGACGCTGAGGCTTTGGCTGGTGTAGTTGTCGATGAGCGTGCGGATGAGCGCGGACTTGGAGAGCGCGGTCAGCTCGGCGTCGGCGGCGGCGAAGAGGTGGGGCTGGGCCTGGCCGAGCTGAGCGGAGCCGATCATGCCGGCGGCGGCGGCGCCCTGGGCGGACTTGCTGTCGGCGTCCATGACGGGCTTGGCGGTGGCGAGGACGCCCTTGTAGACGTCGTTCTGGAGTTTTTCCTTCGGGGCGTTGTAGGAGCCGCCGGAGAGACGCTGCATGGCGCCGGAGCTGACGGCGAGGGGGCGAGCGGCGGGGTCGGCGCGGTCGCAGGCCGAGAGAGCCGCACCGGCGGCGAGCAGGAGGGAGAGCGAGAGGGCGGAAGTCGTGCGGACGGGCATGCGGGTCTCCGGGTCGATCCGACCTCCGGCGGCGGGCCGGGAGCGGGGGCAGAGTTTATCAGCGTTGAGGAGAGGAGGTGGGGGGAGGAGAGGGTGAAGTCGGGGGGAAAGCTAGAGACAGGACGCCGGGGCCTAGAAGGCCCCGCCCCCAAATGGGAGGCCCCGCCCCCGGGGGTGGGGTTACCGCTCAGGCTTGGGGGCGTCGGCGGGGACGAGGCCTTTGGGTTGGGGCGGGTCGTAGCTGACGGCGTAGTCGGGGCGCGGCTTGTACATGGAGCGGATCCAGTTCATGGTGTTGATGAACCGGCGGTCGTCCTTGGAGCGGATGGCGGGTTTCCATTGCTCGAGGCCGTTGCCCTCGCGGACGATGGGGTGGGGGCGGCTGGAGAGGTTGCGGGGCATGGCGAACTGGACGAGAGGGGATTTCTCGGGTTCGGTGTAGTTGATGAGGGGGCTGCCGTCGGCAAGGCGGAAGCGTTCGAGGATGAGGAAGTTGGTGTAGAAGGTGGCGGGCTCGGCGGGGCGGTAGCGGTCGAGCATGAGGCGGCCGGCTTGTTCGCCGCCGTGGCAGCGGGAGGTGGCGCAGGAGTTGATGAGCCAGCCTTGATGGACGTCGCGCTTGAAGGCCTGGAAGACCGGGGGGTCTTCGAGGACCTTGATCATCGGGTAGAGCTCGCGGGCTTTGAGGCGGTAGACGAGATCGATGATCTGGGTGGGGCGGGCCTTGTAGAGCGCTTCGCGGCCTTCGGGGCTGGCGGGGACGAGGGCGTCGTCGGCGTAGCGCTTGATGATCTCGTCGATGAGTTCGCGGGGGACGAGCAGGCGGGGCGGGCTGATCAGGTCGAGCTCGTAGACGCGGAGGATGTTGATCTGGTCTTCGCTGAGCTTGGGGAAGTTGCGGCTGCGCTCGGCTTCTTTCTCGATCTCGCTGGGGCCTTCGGGGTTGTCGGGCGTGGAGGGCGGCTTGGCGGCGCGGCGCTTGGCGGACTCGCGCTCCATGTCGATCTGGAGGTCGAGGAGTTTCTTCAGGTCGCGGGCGCCGGGGTGGGCGCCGTCGGCTTTGAGGATGCCTTCGACTTCGGCGAGGGCGAGGGTGTAGGCCTTTTTGTCGCGGAGCCACTGGGCGAGGGTGAGGCGTTGCTCGAGGTCCTCGTCGGGGATGGTGGCCCGCATCTGCTTGTAGCGTTCTTCGATGGGGGGGAGGGCGGCGATGCGGAGGACGGTGGACTTGTCGAAGCGGGTGGGGATGCCGCTGATGACGAGGGTGTAGGAGTCGCCGCTGATGTCGGTGAGACGGCCGGTGGCCTGGGTGCCGTCTTTGAGGTAGAGGACGGTTTCGAAGGAGCCGGGGGGTGCGGGCTCGGGCTTGGGGTCTTTGGCGGGCTCTTCGGTGGGCTCTTCGGTGGGCTCTTCGGTGGGCTTGGGTTCCGCAGGCTTGGTTTCGGCGGGAGCGGGGGCCGGAGTGGGGGCGGGGTCGTCGGAGCGCGCGAGGGCGGGGGCTGCCGGCAGGAGGGTGGCGAGGGAGATCAGGGGCGCGGCGAAGATGGGTCGGCGTCTCGGCATGGGCGAGTGTGCCGCGGAACGGCCGCGGTGGTGGGGCGGGTGGGGGGAAGCAACTGGATTGTCCGGCATTCCCGCGCGCTTGTCCAGTGGAACGGGTTGGGTTCTGGCTGGATGGGGTCGGCAGAGGATGTACGCGATGGGTGGGTGTGGGGTTGCGGGAATGAGCGGCGAGAGGGCGGGCTTTAAGGTGTGTTGAAAGGTGTGGGGAATGGTTGGCAATGTGGGAACGGCGTGACACCTTTGACGGACCATGGCCCAGTTGCACGCCGGTCGGTCTTCAGTCTGTCGCTTCGCGGGGGTTTTTGTCGCTGGTGTTGTGGGAAGTGTTTCCGCTGGAACAGCCTTGGCGGCTCCGGGGGCCGATGGCTTTGACTGGGCGACGATCGGGGCGGTCGGGAACGCGGCGTACACCGGTCCCGGGCCACGCTCCGGGCGGGGGAGCGTGAACTACCAGTACAAGATCAGCAAGCTGGAGATCACGACGTCGCAGTGGCTGGAGTTCACCAATACCTTCAGCACGCAGACGGACGCGTACAACTTCACCAAATTCGGCCCGAGCATTTGGGGTGCCACCTTTGACCCGACATACATCGGTCCTGGAGTCAGCTATCGCTTGCGTCAGGGCGACCCCAACGCGGGGATGCGGCCGGTTGGCGGCATCTCGTGGCGCGACGCGGCCCGGTACTGCAACTGGCTGCACAACGGGAAGTCGTCGAATCTCGCGTCGCTCATCACTGGGGCGTACGACACGACGACGTTCGGAGGCAACCGCTCAACGGGCTACACCGACGCTTCGACGCATCTGCCCGGAGCGAAGTTTTGGATTCCGACCCTCGATGAGTGGATGAAGGCCGCGTGGTATGACGCCGATCGTTTCGGAAACGGCGTCGGCGGATGGTGGGAATACACAAACCGCAGTAACCAAGCGGGCGTGTCGGGTCTTCCGGGTGTCGGAACAACCAGTGCCGGGCTCCGATTGGACTTCTTTGGTGAGTGGGCAATCCCGTTGGCAGCTTACCGAAGCAACGTATCACCGTGGGGACTGTTTGACACGAGCGGAGGCGCTGCGGAATGGACAGAGGGATGGGCGGGGACGGTTGACCGTGAGACGCTAGGGGCGTCGGCGGGCGGAATACTTCAGCGCGAGAACATCGCAACAGCGGAAGGGCTGGTCTTTGATCCAGAAGAAACTAATTCCATCATTGGGCTTCGAATCGCGTCGGCCATTCCAAACGGATCGACCGTGGGCGTGCTCGTGATGGTTGTGTTCACGGTGCGTAGACGGCGATAGGCCAAACGGAATGTGCAGAGTCGTACCCGCGCTGGCGTCATCGGGATCACGAAGGCCAACGGCCTTCCAGAACTCAGCCGTGGGTGGAGCGACGAAGCCTCGAGGAGCGACATCTACGGTCGGGTCCGGAGCACGGACGCCGCTCGTCTCGACGATTGCACCGCGACGCGGTGGGAGAGGGGGGAGTCTGGCCGCGGATGGGCCCTCTTGCACTCCGTTGGAGTGCGGATGCGGGAACGCGGGGATTCGTTGGGGCGACTTGCCGTGGGTGTCGCTCGAAGACTCGCTCCACCCACGGCTGGGTTCTTGCAGGCCGTTGGCCTGGGGGAGGCTTCGCGAGGATCGCGGCCCGAAGTCGTTGGTGATACGAACAATCACATGAGTGCTCCGGCGTGGGTCCAACTTGTCCATCGCGGCGGCGCTGCGGGCGGACACCCTCAAGGGCGAGCGGCTTGGTCGCCGTCCCATCAGCGGACGATGCCGTCGAACGATCGGGAGGGGAGGTGTTGCGTGACGGAACAGGACTTCTGGATCTTGATGATGTTTCGCCTGTGCGAGGAATTCGCTGGATTGCCCGAGCGGCGGCATCGGTACTTCTGGTGCGACGGGTTGTATCCGGAGAGATACGAGTTTGAACGGCCTTCGCCGCGGATTACGGGGGAGGCTGTGATCTACGGAGGCACGCGGAGCATTTATTGGCAGTTCGCGCTGATGATGCCGGTAGGCACACGTCATCTCAGCGAGGTTGACTGGAAAGCGTTGTTGCCGCCGAAGAGCGTCACGTGCTGGATGAGCTTCGATGAGCAAGCTGGGACTCTTGAGATGGACCCATCGGTGGCAAGGCCGGATCTCAAGTAGGGTGCGAAGGACGTTGTTGGGAGCGTGGCTCGTTCGCTCCGCCCACGGCTGGGTTCTTGCAGGCCGTTGGCCTGGGGGAGGCTTGGTGGGATCGGTATCGAGGGGGCAAAAACGAGAACGACCGGCGTGTGCCGGTCGTGGAGGGAACATGATGCGCGGGGCCTGGAAGGCCCCGCCCCCGGAGGCTGAGGAAGACCGGCTGGAAGCCGGTCCCACTGGTGCTCAGGCGGCTTGGGCGCTTTGCTGGCACTTGGCGAGGGTTTCGTTGATGCGCTGGCTGAGGAGGTCGGGGGTGAAGGGCTTCACGACGTAGTTGTTGACGCCGGCCTTGATGGCCTCGATGACGCGGGCCTTTTCGGCTTCGGTCGTGACCATGATCATGGGGGTGGTTTTGTTGGTCTGGCGGAAGTGCTTGACGAAGGTCAGGCCGTCCATGTTGGGCATGTTCCAGTCGACGAGGATGAGGTCGGGCTTGTAGGCGCCGACCTTGGAGAGCGCGTCCTGGCCGTCGCAGGCTTCCTCGACGGTGGTGTGCCCGAGCTGGGCGAGCACGGACTTCTGGATGTTGCGCATCGTCTTGGAGTCGTCGATGAGGAGGATCTTCATGGATGGGCCTCGGTGTGCGGTCTCGCGAGCGGCGAGTGGTTCGTGCGGGTGACAGTGAGCGGGTGGTCGGTGTTCAGGCGGCCTTGGCGGTGACGGCGGCGTCGGCGGCCTGGATGGTGACTTCGATGGCGACCTCGCCGCAGTCGGTGGCGCAGGGGATGACGATGGTGGGAGCGTCGGTCTGCTTGGCGACCTTGTGGCCTGGGCCGACGACGACGCTGGGGCAGGAGATGGAGACCTTCTTGCCGGCGAAGCTGGCCTTGGCGCCGCCCGAGACCATGTTGACGATCTCGCCGATGGCGTCGGCGAAGTCGGGCGAGTCGGCGGTCATCTGGCTGCCGGTGAGGAGCGAGACGATGCGTTCGGCGGTGTCCTTGGGGAAGGAGAGGACGACGGAGCCGACGACATCGCCGCTGAGGCCGATGATGCCGGAGACGTCGTAGGTGGTGCTCGGGTTGTCCTTGATCTTGGGGGCCTGGACCGTCACCGGGAGCTGCATCATCGTCGAGAAGACGTTCTGGATGCTGGCGATGAAGGGCTTGATGTATTGCGGATCCATGGTCAGGGGGTCCTTTGGCTCATGTGCTTGAAGGGACGGGACGTCGTGGTATCGGCGGGTTGAGGCGGTCACTTTCCGGTCAGGCGGCGGATTGGGCGCGCTTGGGCGCGGAAGGTGCGGGGTTGGTTCCGCCCGTGCTGGCGGGCTTGGCCGACTTGGCGGGCGCGGCGGAAGCGGCGGGGCCGTTGCGGCTGGACTTCATGTCCTGGCCCATCTTGATGAGCTGGGCGACATCGACGATGAGGCTGACGCCGCCGTCGTCGCGGACGGTGGCGCCGGAGACGGGACCCTTAACGTCTTTGGCCTTGGCGCCGGGCTCGAGGGAGTCGAGGGGCTTGATGACGATTTCCTGCTGGCCGATGAGGCGGGAGACGAGCAGGCCGACGGTCTTCTCGCCCATGGAGAGGACGACGGCGAAGGGCTGATCGGGCTTGTCGCCGCTGTAGCCGAAGAGGTCGGCGGCGTTGAAGAGCGGGAGCACGCTGTCGCGGAGGCGCATGACGGGGCGCTCGCCGATGGTGCTGATGGACTTGGGATCGGGCTTGACGATCTCGAGGATGTTGCCGAGGGGGACGGCGTAGATCTCTTCGCGCTTGCCGGGGTTTCCGACGCCGACCATCATGGCGGGCATGATGGCGACGGTGAGGGGGATGTTGATCTCGATGGTCGAGCCCTTGCCGGGGGTCGAGTGGAGATCGATGGTGCCCTTGAGCTTTTCGATGTTGGTCTTGACGACGTCCATGCCCACGCCGCGGCCGGAGAGGTCGGAGACCTTCTCGGCGGTGGAGAAGCCGGGGAGCATGATGAACTTGTAGACCTCGCGGTCGGAGAGGCCGGCGACTTCGGCTTCGGTGACGAGGCCGCGCTCGATGGCTTTCTTGGCGATGCGGTCGCGGACGAGGCCCTTGCCGTCGTCGACGACGAGGATGCGGACGTGGGAGCCCTCGTGGCTGGCGGCGAGCTTGATGGTGCCGGTGTCGGATTTGCCGGCCTTGACGCGGTCCTCGGGCGTCTCGATGCCGTGGTCGGCGGAGTTGCGGAGCAAGTGGATGAGCGGGTCGCCGAGTTCGTCGATGACGGACTTGTCGACTTCGGTCTCGCCGCCCTCGATGACGAGGTCGATCTTCTTGTTGGTCTTGCGGGCGAGGTCGCGGATGAGGCGGGGGTACTTGCCGAAGAGTTTTTCCAGGGGCTGCATGCGGGTGCGCATGACGGCGAGCTGGATGTCGGCGGTGACGCGGTCGAGGCCTTCGGTGGCGACGGTGACGGCGTCGCGGCTGTTCTGGCTGAGGCCCTTCTCGGCGAAGAGGTTGCGGCCGACGGCGGAGATGCGGTTCTTCTGGAGCACGAGCTCGCCGACGAGGTTCATGAGCTGCTCGAGGCGGCGGACTTCGACGCGGATGGTCTGTTCGACGGCGGCGCCGGCCTGGCCAGCGGTTTGTCCGTTGGCCTGCGCGGCGGCGGGAGCGGTGGCGTCGGTTGCGGCGGGGGCGCTCGCGGTTGGGGCGGTGGGAGTGACGGTGGCGCTCGGAGCGGAGGGCGCTGCGTCGGGAGTGCTCGCGGGCTCGCTGGTGGTTGCGGCGGGCTGCGGGGCCTCGGGGGCTTCGGCCTCGCCGTGGATGGCGTGTTCGAGGGATTCGACGACGGGGTCGAGGTTCTCGGTGCGGACCTTGCCGCGCTTGAGGGCGTCGATGTGACGTCGGAGCGCGGTGGTGATGTCCTTGGCGGCGGGGACGGCGGCGGTGGTGGACTTGGCGTCGAGGTCGGCGGCCTGGCTGCCGAAGGACTGCATGGCCTTGGCCAGGCGGGTCATCGGGGCGATCTCGAAGAAGTCGACGCTCTTGAGGAGCGACTCGCTGGTCTCGGCGAGTGCGGAGGCGGCGGCGGGACGGGTCGAGTCGGCGGCGAGCTGCTCGAGCAGCGTGCCCATTTTGTTGAGCGTGTCGTCGAGATCGGCGACGAGGAACTCGAGGAGGTCGCGCTTGTTGTCGGGGAGAGAGATCGGGGATTCGGAGTCGTTCGCGGAGGAAGAGGATGCGGGGACTGTTGCTGCAACTGGGGCAGAGATTGGCGCTGCGACCGGCGCGGCGGCGGGTGTTGCGGCGGCGACTGCGACGGGGGCGGCGGATTTGGACGGGGCCTTGCCTTCGCCGATGGCGGCGAGGGTGGAGACGAGCTGGGCGTTGGGCTCGACGAGCGGCGTGCCGCTGGAGAGCTGGCCCATCTGGGTCTTGATGGTGTCGATGGCCTGGAGGAGCAGGTCCATCATGGCGCGGTCGACGACGACGACGCCGTTGCGGGCGCTGTTGAGGGCGCTCTCGGCGGCGTGGGCGATCTTGACGAGGTTGGTGAGGGCGAGGAAGGAGGCGCTGCCCTTGATGGTGTGGAGGGCGCGGAAGATTTTGTTGAGCAGCTCGGGGTCGCTTGGGGTGTGCTCGAGCGTGACCAGATCGCCCTCGACCTGCTCGAGCAGCTCGCCGGATTCGGTGAGGAAGTCTTGCAGGATTTCGGGATCGAAGCCGTTGGTCACGGGGCACCTCTGGTTGGGCGAGTCTGGGTGTGTGGTTGAGTGCGAGAGAAGAGGGAGAAGAGGAGGAAGGCGGCGGGGCCTGGAAGGCCCCGCCCCCGTCGCTGAAGGGCGCTACAGGACGGGCTTGCCGACGCCCAGAGGCTTGCGGTAGCAGAAGGCCTGGGGCCAGGGCAGGGGTTCGAGGGGGGCTTCGCCGGTGCGGATGGTTTCGCTGTGGCCGATGAAGAGGTAGCCGTCGGGGGCGAGCTGATCGGCGAACATGTTGACGACCTGCTTCTTCATGGCGTCGTCGAAGTAGATCATGACGTTTCGGCAGAAGATGACGTCCCAGGTGCCGTGGCGCTTGGCGGCGAGGCGGTCCTTGAGATTGAGGATCTCGAAGTTGACCATGGGCTTGATGGAGTCGGAGAGGATGAAGTAGGGGCCGTCTTGCTTGAAGTAGCGGCTGCGGACCATGGGGTTGGTGGTGCGCATGGCGTACTCGGTGTACTTGGCCTCGTTGGCGGCGTCGAGGGCTTTCTCGGAGATGTCGGTGCCGAGGATCTCGATGCGCCAGTCGGGCATGCGGACGCCGAGGGTGCGGTGGACGAGCATGGCGAGGGTGTAGGGCTCTTCGCCGGTGCTGCAGGCGGCGGACCAGATGCGGAGGCGCTTGGTGTTCTTGCGGGCCTCGATGATCTCGGGGAGGACTTTCTTCTCGAAGACGTCGAGCTGGGGCTCGTTGCGGAAGAAGCTGGTCTCGTTGATGGTGATGCGGTTGAACATCTCCTGGAACTCGTCGGTCTGGTACGGTCCCATGGTGAGGAAGGCGATGTACTGGTTGAAGTCCTCGAGCTCGAGCTCGGTGAGGCGGTGGGCGAGGCGCGATTCGAGGACGTACTTCTTGGCGATGGCGAAGTGGATGCCGGCGCGGTCGTAGATGATCTTGGCGAGCTGGTTGAACTGGGCGTCGGACATGGTCGCCTTGCCGCTGCTGGTGGCGGGTGCTCCGGCGGAGGGGGCGGGGGAGGACGCTGCGGTGATCGGGCTGGTCGCCATCGGTGTCTCGTCTCTGGGGGGTGTGGAATGAAGGAGCCGCGGGCCGGCGCGTCCCACCCTGGGCCGCGGCACGAATGAAGGTCGTGACTCAGGCGGCCTTGGCGGTGTCGCCCAGGTCGGTGGAGTGGAAGAGCTTGGTGAGGTCGAGGAGGATCAAGAGGCGGTCGTCGAGCTTGCCGACGCCGGCGATGAAGTCGGAGTCGATGGAGCAGACCATGGCGGGCGCGGGCTCGACGATCGAGGAGTCGATGCGGAGGACCTCGTGCACGCGGTCGACGATGAAGCCGAGCACGCGGCCGGCGACTTCGACGACGATGATGCGGTTCTGCTCGTTGCGTTCGCCGACGGGGAAGCCGAAGCGCTTGCGGAGATCGAGGACGGGGATGATCTTGCCGCGGAGGTTGATGACGCCTTCGACGTCGGCGGGGCTCTGGGGAACTCGGGTGAGTTCCATCATGCGGTTGATTTCCTGGACGGCGAGGATGTCAACGGCGAACTCCTCGTTGGCGACCTCGAAGGTGACGAGCTGGAGTTGCTCGGAACCGGAGTTGCGCTGGTTGGACGAGAAGTTGAGCGAGCCGGTCGTGGTGGTGTTCTGCGACATGCTGGGCCTCCGGGGCGCCTCGTTGCAACGAGGGCGCGCGGCCGTGGGAATCACGGCGACGGCTGGGTATCGGCCGGAATTCGCGGGCGATTCATCGCGGTGTCTGAACAGATAAGGGAGTCCGGAATGGACACAAGGGCGAGACGGCAGGGCTTGCGCGGGTTCGCGCGTTTGCCTGGTTTCACGTGGCGGATGGGGGTGTCCGCTTAGGCAGCCTTGGCGCGCCAGAGCGTGCTGAGCGCGGCGGGGATGGCGGCGGGGTCCATCGAGGCGTCGGCGAGGCCGCGGTCGGCCACGGCGCGAGGCATGCCGTAGACCACGCAGGTGGCTTCGCTCTGGGCGATGATGACGCCGCCGGCTTTTTTGATCTGGGCGGCGCCGCGGGCGCCGTCTTCGCCCATGCCGGTGAGGATGACAGCGGCGGTGCGCGGGCCGCAGACTTCGGCGGCGGTCTCGTAGAGCACGTCGACGCTGGGGCGGTAGGGCTCAGAGGTGGGCTCGGTGGAGATGGTGACGCGGGGCTTGCCGCCGAGGCGGGTGGGCTTCAAGATGTGCCCGTGGTTCTCGCCCTTGATGATGTAGACGGTGCCGGGGGTCAGTTCCATCTCGCGGTCGGCGTGGACGACGCTGACGGCGCACATCTGATCGAGGCGCTCGGCGAGGGACTTGGTGAAGATCGCGGGCATGTGCTGAGCGACGACGACGGGGACTTTGATCTCGGGCGCGAGGCGCATGAGGATGGCCTCGAGCACGGGCGGGCCGCCGGTGCTGGAGCCGATGAGCAGGAGATCGAAGTTGCGTTGGGGGAGCGTGAAATCGTGGGTGACGCGGCGAGCCTGCTGGATATCGAGCGGGACAGCGGCGGTGGGCTTGGCGGTCGTGCCGATGCGCGGGGCGGGCGTGGCTTTCTGATCGGGGTCTTCGGGGACGCGGTGGGCGCGGCGGGAAGAGACGCCGCCGAGGGCTTTGATCTTGCCGATCAGGTCGTTGCGAAGCGTGTCGAGGTTGCCGGTCTGGATCGAGGCCTCTTTGGCGACGATGTCGGCGGCGCCGAGGCGGAGGGCGAGCAGGGCCTCGTGGCTGCCGGCGCTGGTGAGGCTCGAGCACATGATGACGGCGGGCTTGGGATCGGGGCAGACGCGGCGGATCTCGCGGAGGGCGTCGATGCCGTTCATCTCGGGCATCTCGACGTCCATGGTGATGACGTCGGGCTTGAGGGCGAGGGCTTTCTGGACGGCTTCCTTGCCGTTGCGTGCGGTGTCGATGACCTCGAGCCCGGGCTCGGAGGCGATCATCTGGGAGAGGGCCTTGCGCATGAAGGCCGAGTCGTCGACGATGAGGACGCGCACGAAGTGCTCCAGGAGCGGGCGCGGCGAGAGTGAACGCGCGGGCTCAGTGCGTGTATCGTGCGGATGGGGGGGAGGGTTGAGGGGGAGGTCCGAGGAACCCGCTCGCTCACGCTCGGGGCTCGTCAGGGCGCCCCGCCTCGGCCTTGCTGGCTCGGCCACCCCTCGCGGCTGCGCGGGGTGGGGAGTTTGGGTTAGCGTCTTGCGTCTTCGCCGCCGAGGGCTTCGCGGAGGCCGGGGATCTGGGAGCGGCCGACGGGGACGGTGGCGGAACTTGGGGTTATTGCGTTGTCCATGGATTCCGCGCGGCCGCCGAGGTGGGTGGAGAGGAAGGCTTCGGCGATGGCGGAGAAGGCGGTGCTGTTCTCGGGGCGGGTGAAGCCGTGGCCTTCGTCGGGGAAGAGGACGTAGGTGACGGCGATGTTGCGTTTGCGGAGGGCGTCGACCATCTGGTCGCTTTCGGCTTGCTTGACGCGGGGGTCGTTGGCGCCCTGGCCGATGAGCAGCGGGCGGATGATCTTGTCGGCGTGGGTGAGGGGTGAGCGGGAAAGGAGGAAGGCGCGGCCTTCTTCGGTGCGGTGGTCGCCGACGGCGCGGGCGAAGCGTTCGATGGCGGGGGCCCAGTAGGGCGGGATGGAGTTGAGAAGTGTGACGAGGTTGGAGGGGCCGACGATGTCGATGCCGGCGGCGAAGTAGTCGGGGCGCATGGAGAGGCCGGCGAGGGTGGCGTATCCGCCGTAGGAGCCGCCCATGATGGCGATCTTGTCGGGGAGAGCGATCTGCTCGCGCTTGGCCCATTCGCAGGCGTCGATGAGATCGTCGAGCATTTTGGCGCCCCACTCGCGATCGCCGGCGGTGAGGAAGGCTTTGCCAAAGCCGGTGGAGCCGCGGAAGTTGACGGAGAGGACGGCGTAGCCGCGGTTGGTGAGCCACTGGTGGTAGGTGCGGAAGCCCCATTCATCGCGGGCCCAGGGTCCGCCGTGGACGAGGAGGACCATGGGGATGGGGTACTCGGGGCGGCCGTTGGCGTCGGAGTCGAGCCAGGGAGGGAGGGAGAGGTAGGAGACGAGCTCGAGGCCGTCGCGGGAGCGGATGATCTCGGGGCGCATGCGGGCGAGGCGCTTGTTGACGAGATCGGGGCGGGCGGTGAAGAGGAGGGAGAGCGTGCCGGGCGGGCGGGTGGAGGCGCCGCTGGCGGCGAGGACGGGGGCGGGGCGGGTGTAGAGATGGAAGGAGGCTGGGCCGTCGTCGCGGGTTTCGTAGATGAGCCAGGCGGAGTCGTCGAGGGTGCGGCTCTCGATGCGGATGTCGCCGCGGAGCTTGGAGCGGAGGGTCTGGAAATCGGGTTCGAGGTCCTTGCGGAGGACGGTCCACTTGCTGCGGGTGTGGGTGAACTCGGCGGCTTCGAGCTCGCCGGTGCGGGTGTTGAGCAGGGCGCCCTGGAAGTCGACCTTGGGGTCGTCGGCGAGGAGGCGTTTCTCGCCGGTGACGAGGTCGAGGAGGAAGAGGCCGGCGGTGTTGCGGCCGCGGCTGTCGACGAGGTAGATGCGATCGCCGGAGGGATCGAAGCCGAGGACGTAGGAGGTGTCGGCGTCTTCGGGTTCGAAGCGGGCGATGAGGCGTGGTGCGGCGCTGGCGGGTTGGGCGGTGTCGATCAGCTCGAGCAGCTTGGCGCCGCCGGTGTCGAAACGGGTGCCGATGCGGAGGTTGAGATCGTTGTCGGCGATGAGGTCGGAGTAGGCGGTGTTCTTGTAGACGAGGGTGCGTTTGGCGGTGGCGAGGTCGATGCGGTAGGCGTCGTGGAACTGGGGGTCGCGGTCGTTGATGCCGACGAGGATGGCATCGGGGTGGCGGGCGGAGGTGGCGATGACCATGGCGGCGGGGCGCATGGGCTTGCCGCGCTGGGTGAGGGGCTGGGCGTCGGGGCCGCGGATGGGGTCGGCGCTGGTGAGGGCGCGGGGCGGGGTGTGGCCGTCGAGGTGGGCGGCGAAGAGCTGCCAGTCCTCGTCGCCCTCGAGGTCTTGGAGGTAGAGGATGGACTTGGAGTCGAAGGACCAGAAGAAGGTGCGGATGCCGCGGGAGGTGTCAGCGGTGATGGGGGTGGCGGCGTCGGGGTTGGTGACGGGGCCGACGAAGATGTTGAGGACGCCTTGGCGCGGCGCGATGTAGGCGAGGCGTGTGCCGTCGGGTGAGAGCTGGGGTGCGGTGCGGCTGGGGTTGCCGAAGAGGAGGGCGCGGGGGAGGAGCGGGTCGGGTTCGGCGGCGCGGGCGAGGGGCGCGAGGAGCGCGAGAAGAGTGAGCGCGAGCGGTAGGGCGGCGGAGAGAGTGGAGTGGACGGATCGACGCATGGGACATCCCGACACGAGCCACGGGCGCAGCGATGGCGCGGCGGCGACCTCCTCAGTCCGGCACGAGCCGGGGTGCGAGAGAGACTAGGTTCTCTCAGACTCTGTGAAGAACAGAGACGGGAGGTGTACCGGCGGGAGGCGGCGCGGTTTCGGCGCGCGGAGAGAACGGCGACGATGCTTTGCGCTCGAAGGGGGAGATTTGATTGAACGGTGTCGGGAAGTGGGGGGAGTTTCGGCGGGGCCTAGAAGGCCCCGCCCCCCGACATGAGCTTGAGATGCTCTGCAACGAACCGGAATGCCCAGGAGAGGATTTGAACCTCCATGCCCTTGCGGGCGCTACCACCTCAAGGTAGTGCGTCTGCCAATTTCGCCACCTGGGCGTGGTCGAACGGCGGTTGGGCCGCCGTTGAGGGGGAGAGTATAAGCCTGTTGGTGAGCGGTTGGCGAGTCGGATGCGTGGTGTTCTTGGACGTTGGCGATCCGGTGCGTAGACTTGGGCGCGCGGGAGGTCCCGTGCGGTTTGCATTTTCTGGAGACTCCTTGGTGGCCGCCGCGACCCAACCTGCTTCGCACGTTTCGTTGCTGGAGAGCATCGCCGGGGCCGCACGCGCGGCGGGGGTCTTTGGCGAGGTGCGGGTGGAGCCGGGGCGGCTGGTGGCGGCCGCGAAGGCGGCGGCGGCGCCGGCGGAGTACCGGGTGGAGATCGAGGGCGGGAAGGCGGTGGTGGGGGTGTTCACGCCGGACCGGTGGCTGAGCCACTCGGTGGAGGCGGATCTGCTGCACACCGGGGATGACCTGGAAGAGCTGCTGCAGGACGAGCTGGACGAGGTGGGACTGGCGAAGCTCGGGCTGACGATCGATCACTTCCGCAATGACGAAAAACTGTTCACGTTCCGTTCCGTGACGGGTGTTCGGCTGGATGACCAACAAGCCTCGAAACAACTGGGAGCGATTCTCCTGGCGTACGAGGCGTGTTTCCGGCATCTGGGCGATATGCACCAAGACGAGGACGAGGCGTGAGCAACTCAGCGAACAACACGATTTACGGCACAACCAAGACGGGGAGGCGATCATGAGAGTGCTCATGCTGGGTTGGGAGTTCCCGCCCTTTATCGCTGGTGGACTGGGTGTGGCGTGCTATGGGCTGACCCGCGCGCTGGACGCGATGGGGCATCAGATCACGTTTGTGCTGCCGCGGCCGGTGGATCGGACGCGGGGGACGCATGTGCGGGTGTTGAGCCCGGAGGGGTTGAGCACGCGCTCGGCGCAGGCGAGCGGCGTGCCGGTGAGCGCGCCGGCGGGGTCGGTGGGCCCGAGTGCGGCGGCGGAGGACCTGGGGCTGCAGTCGCACGGCTTCCGGAACACGACGTTCCGCGGCGTGCCGGCGACGTTTGCGAGCCCGTATCCGGGGCATGATCTCGCGAACAAGGCGACGCTGGTGGATGTCGGTGAGGTGACGCTGCCGTCGCCTTCGCAGCCGACGAACGCGACGAGCGAGGCGTATGCGCGGCACGTAACCGAGCTGCTGTCGACGGCGCGTTCGGGCGGGTCGATGTCGGTGCCTGCGGGTGGTTTGTCGAACGGGCTCTCCAATGGGCCGGCGAACGGGAATTACGGATTTGATCTGGTGGGAGATGCCGAGCGGTACGCGCGGCTGGTTGTTTCGCTGACGCGGGGCGAGGAGTACGACGTTATCCATGCCCACGATTGGCTGACGTTCCCGGCGGGCGTGATGCTGAGCCGCGTGAGCGGGAAGCCGCTGGTGGCGCACGTGCACTCGACGGAGTTTGACCGCGCGGGCAACAACGTGAATCAGCGGGTGTTCGAGATCGAGCGGATGGGGATGCAGGCGGCCGATCGCGTGATCGCGGTGAGCCAGCTGACCAAGAGCATCTGCGAGCGGCGCTACGGCGTGCCGGCGGATCGGATTGATGTGGTGTACAACGGCATCGAGCGCGAGGGGCAGCAGCCGTCGCGTGAGGCGACGATCCAGAAGAGCGACAAGATTGTTCTCTTCTTGGGACGCATCACGATGCAGAAGGGGCCGGAGTACTTCATCGCGGCGGCCAAGCGCGTGCTGGAGAAGGTGCCGAACACCAAGTTTGTGATTGCTGGCTCGGGCGACATGGCGCTGCGGATGGTCGAGCTTGCGACCAACATGGGGATCGGGCACAAGGTGGTGTTCACCGGGTTCCTGCAGGGCAAGGACGTGGAGCGGGTGTTCGGGCTGGCGGACTGCTATGTGATGCCGAGCGTGAGCGAGCCTTTCGGGCTGGCGGCGCTCGAGGCTTTGTCGCACGATGTGCCGGTGATCGTGAGCAAGACCAGCGGCGTGTCGGAGGTTTTGTCGCACGTCCTGAAGGTGGACTTCTGGGACATCGACGAGATGGCGAACAAGATCGTGGCGGTGCTGCGGCATCCGCCTTTGAGCGCGACCTTGCGGGAGCACGGGTCGTTCGAGCTGCAGCGGCTGACGTGGACCGGCGCGGCGGAGAAGTGCGTGGTCGCGTATCAGTCGGCGCAGTCGGAGCGTGAGAGCTCGGGCGCGTTGCAGCCGGCGTGATCGCGTCGTGGGTTCGACGCCCGAGTGCTTGTCGAGTTTGTTCGACCGACGCCCTTGTTACGGGCGGGTTTCGATGCGCACTCGTTCGGTGCCGCGTTGGCCTCGTTCTTCGAGTTCCTTCATGCGGCGTTCCTGGAGCGTGGTGGGGCCGCCGAAGATGCGGTCGAGGACCGAGCGTGTGCCGCGCATGGTGGAGACGCCGAAGGTGGGATCGCTGAGGGTGCCGCCGACGGTGGTGGCGGCGAACTCGTTGCGGAGGCCTTCGGCGATGTGCCCGATGATGGGCAGGCGGTTGGTGGCGCGGTGGGTGAAGACCATGTCGAGGTTCATGTCGGGCCAGGCGAGGGTGCCGAAGCCGAGGAACTCGAGGCTGGCGGAGAAGATGGAGAGCTCTTCGAAGGAGATGGTGCGGCCCTGCACGAAGAAGGAGGACTGCAGGAGGTCGAGTGGTTCGCCGGTTGGGAGCTGGAAGTTGCTGGCTTCGGCGAGGCGGGTGAGGAGTGGGAGGCTGACGAGGGTGCCTTGGCCGGCGTTGGCGGTGCCGCGGCCGCGGCGGGTTTCGGCCTTGCCGATGGTGCCGGCGAGGGTCATGCCGACGTCGAGTTTGGCGAGGCTCTTGGACGCGGAGTCGGCGGTGGAGTTGTCGGTCGCGGCGACGGGGGCGTTGGAGTTGGAAACGCCGGGGGTGGGTGGGCCGTTGAGCGGGGCTTCCATCGCGGCGGGGGCTTTGGGTTTGTCGGTCGGGCGATCGGTCGAGAGTTTGCTGCGGAGGTCGGCGATGAGCGGGCCGAGGGTGACGCCGGAGAGGGCGATCTTGGCGTCGAAGTCGCGGTCGGCGTCGGGGTTTCGGGAGTCTTTGGGGAAGATGGAGGCGGAGGCGGTGAGGCGGCCCTGGTGGCAATCGCCGGAGACTTGGGGGATGTAGGTCTCGCCGGGCTTGTCGCCGCTGACGATGCGGGCGCGGGCGTCGGTGAGCTGGATGCCGGCGAGGCGGAGCGAGCCGAAGAGCCCGGAGAGGTCGTAGCGGAGGGGGAGATTGGCGCCGTCGCGGGAGGCCTCGAAGTCGATGACGCCGGTGAGATCGGTGACGTCGACGCCGACGTCGGCGCGGGCGCCGGTCACCTCGATCTTGCCTGCGGCAGTGAGGCGGTCGGGGCGACCATTGGAGTCTTTGGCCCAGCCGGCGGTGAGCGTGAGGTTGGGGAGGCGGACGGCGCCGGTGGCGTCGACCTTGAGATCGCGGAGGGCTTCGGCGACGCCGGCGGGGGCGGCGGCTTTCAGGTCTTCGGGCACGCCGAGGCTGGAGATGTCGAAGGTGGCCTTGGCTTCGGAGGCGCCGGTGTCGGCGCGGGTCCACATGCCGCTGGAGGTGACGGACCACTTCTCGGCGTCGAAGCGGGCGTTCTCGAAGGAGACGGAGTTGTTGTTGAAGTTGAGGGCGGCGTCGATGACGGGGAAGGAGACGATGCCGTCGGACATCTCGAGGCGGATGGAGCGGGGGAGGAGCGTGCCCTGGACGCGGGGCTTGTCGCCGCCGGCGCCGAGGGTGAGGGAGAGGTCGAGGAGGCCGAAGGGCTTGTGCGTGGCGTGGAGTTCGGCGGCGGCGGAGCCGGCGACGCGTTGGACGACCCAGCGGGCGAGAGGGGAGCCGACCTGGGCGTTGGTCCAGTCGAGCTTGAAGGAGGTAGGGCGGTCGGCGGGGTGGGCGAGGGAGCCTGCGGAGATGCCGACGGTGCCGGAGGCGCGGGCGGTGCCGCAGGAGATGCCGGCGCTGGTGAGCGTGGCCTCGACATCGTTGAACTGGGCGACGGTGGGCTTGGGGCCGTCGCCGGGGAAGATGCGGATGGAACCCTTGGTGACGTTGGCCTGGACTTCGGCGCGTTCGTTGGGATTGGTGTCGAAGGGCAGGGCGACGGTGGCGCCACTGAGGTTGGTGAGATCGACGACGGCGTCGGTCTTGTCGCCGGAGGTTTTGACGGTGGTCTCGATGTCGGTGATGCCGCGGGGGCGGTACTCGTCGCGGAGTTCGAGGAGGCGGGAGGCGGGCTTGGGGGCGACGATGGAGATGACGCGTTCGACGGGGAGTGAGACGTCGAAGCGCTGGGCGGTGACGTGGATGTCGGAGCCTCCGGCGGCGGAGAGCTCGGCGTCGGCTTGGATGCGGAAGAGGCCGTCGGGGTTGTCGGGCGCGGCGGGTTGGGGGCTGGCGTCGGGGTCTTCGTCGGTGCCGCGCTGGGCGCGGCCGGAGATGTCGGCGATGAGACGGGTGTCGTCGACGATGATGGAGCCGGTGACGCCGGAGAGGATGAGATCGCCGGCGACGGGGGCGTTTTTGTCGGCGGGCTCGGTGCGGAAGTCTGCGAGGCGGGGGACGGCGACGATGCCGCGGGGCTTGACCTCGACGCGGACGCGGAGGTCGTTGGCGGAGTCGGGGGCGAGGTGTGCGGTGGCGTCAACGGCGCCGGTGAGGCCGAGGGCGGAGACGACGGAGCGGGCGCTCTTGCCCTCGACTTGCTTGTCGGGGAGGGCCTCGACGAGGGCGCGGTCGATGGGAACGGCGACGGCTTCGACGTGGATGGTGGGTTCGGGCGTGGGTGTGCCTTCGGGGAGGCGGCGGGCGTCGACGTCGGCGGAGACGGTGATCTCGCCGCCCTTGAGACCCAGGAACTTGGCGCGATCGATCTTGACGATGCCGTCGGTGATGACGGCGCGGAGGTTGGCGGCCCGCATGGGGTAGGGGAAGCGATCGACGAGCATGCCGGCGTTGGCGAGGTCGACGGTGACGGTGTCGAACCAGTTGTTGGCGGGGCCGAGTTCGCGCTTGACCTCGACGCCGATGGAGGCGGTGCCGCCGAGGGAGAAGGCTGGGGGCGTGTCGGCGAGTGGTTCGTCGGGGGCGGGCTGCTTGTGGTCGTTGTCGTCGCCGGTGAGGGGGATGGAGATGTCGCCGCGGGCGACGAGGCGGTCGTAGGAGTCTTTGTGGAAGATGCGTTCGACGAGGCGGCTGCGCTGCGGGCCGAGCGCGTCGTAGAGGGTCTGGTCCATGGGGATGCCCTGGGCCTTGACCTTGACGATGACTTCTGCGTCGGCGATGGGCGGGGCGATGCGGCCCTCGGCGGCGATCCATCCGCCGCTGGGCGATTCGCCTTCGAGGCGGTGGATGATGACCTCGTCGTCGTTGAAGCGGACGAGGCCGCGGAGGTTGTAGAAGCGGTAGGGGAAGCGATGGAAGGCGGCGGAGCCGTTGGTGAGGCGGACCTCGCCGCGGGTCTTGACGTCGGCGCCGGCGGCGCGGGAGACGATGATGTCGGCCTTGACGGTGCCTTCGGGGTTTCCGAAGTCGGTGAGGCGTTCCTGGACGAGGTCGTTGGCGAAGCGGAGGACGGGGGAGTCGCGCTTGAGATCGAACTCGCCGAGGGAGAAGCGTGCCTCGAAGGGGGAGTCGGCGCGGGTGCCTTTGTAGGTGGCGTTGACGGAGTAGGGGATGCCCTCGACGCTGCCGGAGAAGGTGACGTCGGTGCGTCCGGAGGCGAAGGTGAGCGTGCCCTTGTCGGCCTGCACGCGCATGAGACGGGCGGGGCCTTCGGTCTTCGCGGGTGCGGTCAGCCCGGGGCGCTCGTAGACGCCGGGGAGGGAGACGCCGACGTTGCTGAGCTCGAGCGTGGCGGCGACGCCGGGCGCGTCGTTGGCGGCGTTGCCAAGAGGAGCCTGGAAGGCGTACTGCAAACGGGTGCGGCTGATGTCGCCGGTGAGCTGGAGATCGGCGAAGAGGGATCGGACGGAGGTGGGCACGGACTCCAGGGGCCAGTCGCTGAGGGAGACGTTTTGCAGGAGGAGTTCGACGCCGTCGGGCTTGAGGCGGCCGCCGACGGCCATGCCGCGGAGCTCGGCGTCGGGCTTTTCTTTGCTGCGGCGGACTTCCTGGAAATTGATGGAGAAGGAATCGTCGTCGATGGGGGAGACGTCGCCGCGGACTTCCATGGACTTGAGGATCGTCAGTGTTTCGCCGGTGTGCTCGCAGAGCTCGATGCGGCCGGAGCGGACGTTGACGCGGGGCAGCCTGCCCGCGCCGCCGCCGGAGGGGAGACGCCACTGCTGGATGTTGACGGCCTCGGTGGTGGTGTCCTGGCTGATGCGGGCGACGATGCCTTCGGCGGCGACGGCGCGAAGGCCGATCTGGCCGCTGGTCCAGTTGGAGGTGTCGAGGACGACTTCGAGCTTTTCGGCTTCGAAGAAGCGGCCGGGGGTGCCGGGGATGCCGGGCATGGAGAGACGCAGGCCCCAGAGCTCGGTTCGACCGTTGCGGTGGATGTGGATGGAATCCATCCGGGCGGTGGCGCCGACGCGGCTGGAGAGGATGGACTCGATGATCCAGCGGCCGAGGAAGCCGCGGGCGAGGGCGTAGTAGGTCGCGGGGAGGAGCAGCACGACGACCAACAGCCGCAGCAGCCAGCGGCGGGCGCGACGGGGGGCGGTTTTCACAGGGTTGGGAGTGCTCAGTTGGCTCATCCGTGGGGAGCGGCCGTGGCGGGGAGAGTGTAGATGGTGCGATCGGTGGGCGGTGTTGGGATAACCACGAACGGACGGGTGGGGGAGCGATCGCTCGGCGTTGGCGGGGCTCGGGCGTGCGAGAGCGGGTTGCCACTTTCGATGCCCGAAGCACCCGCTCGCTCACGCTCGGGGCTCGTCAGGGCAGAGCCATGCGCTCTCGTGATCGGATACGCTCGCGGCGTGGCGAAGGTGAAGACACTCTTTGTGTGCCGCTCGTGCGGCGCGGTGCAGAGCCGCTGGATGGGGAAGTGCCCGGACTGTGGCACGTGGGATAGCTTGGATGAGGAAACCCACGATCCGAGCGCGGCGAAGGACCCGCAGGCGGCGCTGGTGAGTGCGTGGAGCGAGCTTGCCGAGCCCAAGGGCGGCGGCGCCGCGGAGGAGGCGTCGGCTTCCAGCACGACGGCGCGGTCGATCGCGGACCTTGAGGAGAGCGAAGAGAATCTCCCGCGATCTTCGACGGGCATTCATGAGTTTGATCGTGTGCTCGGGGTGTCGCGGGATGCGGCTGGTGTTGTCACCTCCGGCGGGATCGTCTCGGGTTCTGCGGTGCTGGTGGGCGGCGAGCCGGGCATTGGCAAGAGCACGCTGCTGTTGCAGGCGGCGTCGGGTCTGGCGCGGCGCGGGACGCGGGTGCTGTACGTTACGAGCGAGGAGTCGGCGTCGCAGGTGCGGCAGCGCGCGATGCGGCTGGGTGGGGCGAGTGAGAAGGAGCTGTTTCTTCTCAGTGACACCAACCTCGCGCGGATTGTCGAGCAGACGCGGAAGGTGATGCCGCGGGTCTTGGTGATCGATTCGATCCAGATGATTTACCGCTCGGACATTCCGGCGGCGCCGGGGAGCATCACGCAGCTGCGAAGGTGCGCTTCGGAGCTGGTGTATCTGGCGAAGAAGAGCGGGATCGCGGTGGTGCTGGTGGGGCACGTGACGAAGGACGGGCAGTTGGCTGGGCCGCGGCTGCTCGAGCATCTGGTGGACACGGTGGTGTCGTTTGAAGGCGACCGCTATCACGCGCATCGTGTGGTGCGGTGCGTGAAGAACCGGTTCGGGACGACGCTGGAGATTGGGCTCTTTGAGATGACGGGGGAGGGGTTGAAGGAGGCGCCGGAGAGTGCGGGGGTGATGCCGCTGGCTTCGGGCGGGAGTGTGGAGCCGCGGATCGGGAGCGTGGTCGCGCCGATCATGAGCGGTTCGCGGTGCGTGCTGGTGGAGGTGCAGGCGTTGACGGCGACGGGGTTCCTGGGTGCGGCGAAGCGCAAGGCGAGCGGGATTGACTCGAATCGGCTGGCGATGCTGATCGCGGTGCTGGAGCAGCACGCGGGGCTGCGGCTGGCGGATCGGGACATCTTCGCTCAGAGCGTGGGCGGGCTCAAGGTCGCGGAACCGGCGAGCGATCTGGCGCTGCTGCTTTCGATTGCATCGGCGCAGATGCGCAAGGCGCTCGACCCGCGGACGTGCGTGGTGGGTGAGGTGGGTTTGGGCGGCGAGATTCGACCGGCGGCGCAGCTGGAGGCGCGGCTGATCGAGGCGTCGCGGCTTGGGTTCACGCGGATTCTGTTGGCGCCCGGGCAGCGGGCGCCGAAGAACGCGAAGATCGAGTTGGTCGCGGTGAAGAACGTCGATCGCGCGATCGAGCAGCTTGGCTAGAGCCTCGCCCGTCAGGGCGAGGTCGCTTCAATGTCGCGGCGACGCCAACCACTCCGGCAGTTCCATCGGGCGTCCGTCGTTGTCGACGCAGGCGAGGGTGGTTTTGGCGACCGCGGCGGAGATGGGGAGCGGGTCTTTGGCGTTCTCGCGCTGGGTGACGACGACTTCGTAGTCGTGTTCGATTTTGATGCGGCTGCCGCCGACCCAGGTGGTGCGGACTTCGACGACGTCGTCGTAGAGGACGGGGCGGCGGTATTTCACGTCGAGCTTGACGATGACGAGGAAGACGCCGCGTTCTTCGAGGGTTTTGTAGGAGATGCCGCTGGTGCGGAGGAGTTCGGTGCGGCCGATCTCGAGCCACGGGATGTACGACGCGTGATGGACGACGCCCATCGGGTCGCACTCGCAGTAGCGGACGCGGACGGAGGCGGTGCCGGACTTGGAAACGGGAGGCATAAGGGAGCGTACGGGGGGCTAGGGCTCGGAGAGAGCGCGGGAAGGCTTCGTCAAGGGCTTGAGGCTGCAACACGGAGACTTCGCTTGACGGAAGTCACAGTGCCGGGGCGAGGACGCCCCGGCTCGCTGTTGTCAGCATGATGTCTTGACGACCAATTACCTGGTCAACCAGATACCTATCGCTTGTCCCGCGTGATCTGGGCGTAGGCGTTGTGGCTGTGGATCGACTCGAAGTTCTCGGAGTTGATCTGGTACCAGGTGATGCGGTTGTCGTTGTTGAGGCCGACGGCGAGGTCGCGGACGATGTCTTCGACAAACTTGGGGTTGTCGTAGGCCTGTTCGGTAACGAACTTTTCGTCGGGGCGCTTGAGCACGGCGTAGACGGGCGCGCTGGCCGCGTTCTCGAGGTGCTTCACAACGTCCTCGATCCAGAGCGCGGGCTTGCCCTTGCTGGTGCTCGCCTGGAAGCGGACCTTGGCTTCGATCTCGCAGCGCTGGTTGTGGGCGCCGTACTCGCTGATCTCCTTCGAGCACGGGCAGAGGCTGGTGGCCGGGGCGGCGACGCCCATCACGAAGTCATCCACGTGATTGGCGCGGCACTCGAAGGTGACCTTGTAGTTCATCAGGCCGGGCTGCTTGGAGACGGGCGCGAGCTTCTTGATGAAGTAGGTGAAGCTGGCCTCGAAGTGGGCTTCCTCGGCATCGAGGCGCTTGCAGATGGCGCGGGTGAGTTCGGGGATGCGGTCGGGCGTGATCGGCTCGCTGGTGTGGTCGTTGAGGACCTCGAGGAACCGGCTCATGTGCGTGCCCTTCTTGTAGTGGGGCAGGGCGACGTACATGTTGATGGTGGCAACGGTGGTCTGCTCGCCGCCGTCGGGCGTGCGGAGGCGGATCGGGTAGACGACGTCCTTGACGCCGACGCGGTCGATGGCGACGTTGCGCTGGTCCTGGCTCGACTGGACATCGACCATGGCCTCGCGGCGGACCGATTCCTTGGCGGGGTGGCCCGGCTGAGAGGCGTGCGTTGAGTGGTCGGGCGAGGATGAGCGGGAAGTAGCCATCGTGGGAAGGTCGAGCATATTCGTGGGTTGGAGAAGGGTGGACTTTAGGATTCCGCCCGGGCCGGGACGTTTCGGGATGGGATCGGCATGGGTGATTTCGCCGCACGGACTGCGGCGGATTCGCCGGGAAAACGTCCCGGATTCGTCACGGATTCGCTCTTCGCGGGAGTCGCGACGCAGCGGGAGTCGCGAAGCAGCGGGATTCAGGCCCGATGCCGGGTGGCGGAAGCTTTGCGTCAATCATGCCGCAGGGCGACGATGGGGTCCTGAGCCGCGGCTCGTCGTGCGGGGTAGATGCCGAAGATCAGCCCGACGGCCACGGCGACGCTGAAGGCGAGGATGACGGAGCCGAGTGTGACGTGGGTCGGCAGGCTGACCGACTGGCTGAAGTACTGGCCCACAAACGGTGTGTTCGGCAGCTTGGGCGCGATCCACTGGATGAACCACGACGATCCCACGCCGAGCGCGACGCCGATGAGCCCGCCGCCGGTGGAGAGGACGCTGGTCTCGACGAGGAACTGATTGAGGATCGCCGAGCGCGTCGCGCCGAGGGCGCGGCGGATGCCGATCTCGCGGGTTCGTTCGGTGACGGTGGCGAGCATGATGTTCATGATGCCGATGCCGCCGACGAGCAGGGAGATGCCGGCGATGAAGCCGAGCACGAGGTTCCAGGTGAGCTGGCTCTTGCGGGCGTTCTCGAGCAGTTCGTAGGGAACGATCATGGTGACGTCGATGTCGTCGCTGCGGCGTGAGTCGATGATGCGCTTGAGGCGTTTGGCGTCGGGGAGCACGCGATCGCGATCGGGGCAGGCGATGTAGATCTCGCTGATCTCGACCTGGCTGTTCTGGAAGTTGCCGCTGCTGCCGCGGAAGACCATGTCGCCCATGACGGCGCGGGCGGTGGTGATGGGGACGTGGACGTCGAGGTTGAGATCGCGGCCGACAAGGGCCGCCCCTGCGCCGCCGGCGAGGCCGATGGGGGCGAGGACGCCGACGATGGTGAAGGCCTTGGCGTCGATGCGGATGGTGGCGCCGAGCGGATCGTCGAACTTGAAGAACTCGCGTGCGACCTCGTTGCCGATGACGCAGACCATGGCCTGCTGTTCCATGTCGGCGTTGGTGAGGTAGCGGCCGCGGGCGACGTTGAGCTTGGCGACCTGTTGGAAATCGGGTGTGGTGCCGACTGCCTGGCTGGTGCGCGAGAGCGCTTCGCGCGACATTTTGCTGCCGACTTCCTTCAGCGGGACGATGGCTTCGGCGTCGGGGAAGTTTTCCTTGATGACTTCGAGATCGGCGCGGAGCAGGCCGTAGCGGCTGATCCAGCCGGAGCTGCCCTTCTTGTTGTTCTGGTTCGACTGGCTCTCGGCGGGTTTTTGGGAGCGGAGGATGATGTTCTTGGCGCCGAGCTGTTCGATCTGGCGCAGGGCTTCCTGTTTGGAGCCCTCGCCGAGGCTGACCATGGCGATCACCGCGGCGACGCCGAGGATGATGCCGAGGGCGGTGAGGAACGACCGCAGCAGGTGCAAGCGCAGGTTGCTAAGGCCGAGTCGGATGGTTTCAAGAAGGAAGATCACGGGAGCATGGTATCGAGTGGGGGAGAACCGGCAGGCTGATAGGGGATTGGGCTGGTGTGGTTGCGTCGGCTGGTCGATAGAAGACCCGACCAGAAGCCGGGAACCGTCCCGGCGGGTCGTCCGGATCGATCCACGTGCACGCCGACTCTTCCAATTCCCGGCCTGGCCACACGCACACGGCGTCGCCGCGCGTGGATGTGCGCGAGGAGCGAGAGACCCCCCGCGGGTGGTCGTATCGCGTTCTGGTGCGGCAGGGGCAGCAGAGCCCGACCGAGCACCGTGTGTCGCTCAGCTGGGTCGATCATCAGCATTACTGCGGCGGAACGCTGCCACCCAGCAGCACCGTCGAGCAAGTCGTGAACGCGCTGGTGGAAGCGATTGAGCGCCATGCGCTGGCGAAGACGCTGCCTGCCGAGTTCGGGAGCGCCCTGCCGACTCGATTTGATGTGTCGCTGGCGCGGCGGATGGTGCCGGGGCTGGATGCGACGCTGCGCAAGGCATCCTGAAAATCACACTGCGGTTCCGCGCCGCGGCTCTCCGCTTCAAGAAGCGTGGGGGTGGTTGCGCGCGGCGAGACCGGGGAAGGTTTCTTGGCTCTCGGGTGCGGTTGCGTCGAGGGGCCCGCGTTCCCCTCACCTGGCTGAACGCTTCGCGTCGAGCCGTCCTCTCCCCGCTTGCGGGGAGAGGAGGCGCGGTAGCCGCGTTCGGGACGAGGCCGTGACCTCGGGCAAGGGGGAAGGGCGTCCCTTCGAGCGAACAAACCAATCGTGCCTGTGGTACGATCCACTCTTGGGAGGGCTCGATGGCCGCATGGCTTCTTGGTGTCTTTGTTCTGGTTCTGCTCGCCGGGCTCGCGCTCATCCGTCTCGGCTGGCGCGGGCGGCGGGTGAACCGGGATCCGGTGTGCCGAGATTGTGGGTTTAACCTGCGGGCGTTTCGGTTGCCGGAGATGCACGGCGTGGCCGAGCCTTTGTTGACGGTCGCGCCGGCAACACAGAGCGAGCTCGCCGATGTCGCTGAAACCCACTCGCTGACGCTCGGGGCTCGTCAAGGCAGCGGTGCTTTGAGCGGCGAGGGATCAAGCTCCGTCGCGGTGGCTCTGCCGATCACTGTTACCTGCCCCGAGTGTGGCGGGGGGTTGAAGCGGGCGAAGGCGGTGCGGATTGGGGAGCGTAAGAGGATGCCTCTGGTAGTGGGGTTGGGAATCCTGCTGGCTGTTTCAGCGCTTTCACCCATCACATTCGTCGGTTCTTCGCTCTTGCGCGGAACCTCGCTCGCAAAGCACCTGCCGATTGGTGTGTTGTTGATGCTCAGCACTGGAGATGCACGCGAGGTCGCAGATGAGCTCCAGACTCGCATTCTCGCGGGCGGTCTCGCGACCGACCAGTTGCAGCTGATCGCGACTCGTGCCGTCGAGATCCAGGGCGACTGGTCTGGCGCGTGGCATCCCTCATGGGGTGATGTGTATGAGGCGGCTGCGGGAGTGGTTGCGTTGCCGCCGGACATCCAATCCCGATGGGTGCGGCAGTCGATGAATTTCTCCGCGGCGCCCAAAGAAGCGATCAGCGAGGGAGATCCGCTGCCGATTCGGGTGCGATGCACGGCTTACCGGCTCGGTCGTCGCGCGACAACTCAACTGACGGTGACTATCGCATCCATACGGGTTGATGGAAAAGAGTTCCCGTTTACGAACTCGAGTACGTGGTATCGCGAGAAGCAAGCGCATTTTCAGGCCGCCGGTGCCGGAAGAGGTCGCAACTTCACGATGGCTTCTAGCGACCTTGTCTGCGAGATCCCCGCGCTGCGAGCTGGCGAGTACGAATGTGTCGTGAAGCTGGCCCTGAACGCGAGCATGTCGGGCGGCTCCGCTGGTCCGGGTGATGTTCGCTACCTTTCGGTCCCGGGTCGATTCTCGGTGCGCCCGACAAGCGACTCGATCACCAAGCCCCTCGAACCAACCGACCGTCAGCGGCAAAGCGTTCGGAAATTCTTCGCGATGAAAGAAGCCGTTTTCGCGCTTCAGAGCTATTCGACGGACGGTAGCGGTGTGATCAAGCCAAACGCTTGGCAGATGCAGATAGAGCCCGATTGGAACAGTCAGCCGGAATGTGCGTTGGCGATGCGAGTCGTACTCAAGGAAGCCGGCGGCAACGAGATCGATTTGGGATTCGCAATGTCGCGGACTTATGACGAAGCGAGCGGTCGGGGAAGATCGGTCGAGATCGAGACCAGCCTTCCGGCCGGGGTGCGCCTCACAGGGCCGGTTTCGGTCATCTTTCGACCGGATCTGTCGACGGCGAAACGTGGCTTTGATCTCGACAACTTCTTCGGGGAGGAGATCCGCATTGACGAACTGCCGCTGAAGTGGTCTTCGGAGTTCTTCGGCAAGCCCTACTTCGCCACCGCGGATGAGGCTATCGCGCACAAGCAGGCGAAAGGCTTGAAGTAGCTTGCAGGTTCGCGCTCAGGCGTTGACTTTGAGGCTCACGCTCACCGAAAATCTACTTCAGCATCGGCCCCAAGTACGCCCCCGTGAAGCTGCCCTTGCTCTTCGCCACCGTCTCGGGCGTGCCTTGGGCCACGATGGTGCCGCCGTTGCTGCCGCCTTCGGGGCCGAGGTCGATGATCCAGTCGGCGCACTTGATGACGTCGAGGTTGTGCTCGATGACGACGAGCGTGTGGCCGGCGCCGGCGAGGCGGTCGAAGACGTGGACGAGTTTGCGGATGTCTTCGAAGTGGAGGCCGGTGGTGGGTTCGTCGAGGACGTAGAGGGTCTTGCCGTAGGGGTTGGCGGCACGCTGGCGCATGGCTTCGAAGCGCTCGGCCCATTTGCTGGACTTCTTGGCGTCCTTGCCGCCCTTCTTGTTCTTGGCGGGGGTTGCGGCGTCGGCGAAGTCGTCGAGGGCGTCAGAGTCCGAGCCCTGGGCGGCGTCGGTGCCGGCGTCATCGCGAAGGCCTGAGTCGCTGGAGTACCGCGCGTCTCTCGAACCCACCCCCCGGCCCCCTCCCTCTGGGAGGGGGAGTGGCGTCTTCAGCAACTCCACCTGCTCCAACGCGCCGAAGGTCTTGCCGAGTTCGGTGGCGAGCTTGATGCGTTGGGCCTCGCCGCCGGAGAGCTGGGTGCTGGGCTGGCCGAGGGTGAGGTAGTCGAGGCCGACGTCGTGGAGGCACTTGAGGAAGCGGAGGATCTTGGGGTGGTTCTCGAAGAAGGCGAGGGATTGCTCGATGGTCATGTCGAGCACGTCGGCGATGGATTTGTTGCGGTAGAGGATCTCGAGGGTTTCGCGGTTGTAGCGCTTGCCGCGGCAGACTTCGCACTCAACGAAAACGTCGGGCAGGAAGTGCATCTCAATCTTTTTGAGGCCCTGGCCTTCGCAGGCTTCGCAGCGGCCGCCGCCGGCTTCGCCGCGGACGTTGAAGGAGAAGCGTCCGGGCTTGTAGCCGCGGACCTTGGCTTCCTTGGTGCCGACGAAGACCTTGCGGATCTCGTCGAAGATGCCGACGTAGGTGGCGGGGTTGCTGCGTGGGGTGCGTCCGATGGGCGACTGATCGACCTCGATGACGCGGTCGAGCGTCTTGGGCCACTTGAACGAGCCGTGGGTGCCGGGCTTCTCGCGGGTGCCGACGAGTTGGTTCTTGGCGGCGGTGAGCAGGATGTCGCTGACGAGCGTGGACTTGCCGCTGCCGCTGACGCCGGTGACGCAGACGAAGCCGCCGGTGGGGATGGCGACGTCGATCTTCTTGAGGTTGTTGTGGGCGGCGCCCTTGACGACGATGGCGTTCTTCTGATCCATCGGGCGGCGTTTCGCCGGCACTTCGATCCGCTTCTTGCCGGAGAGGTAGAGGCCGGTTTGCGACTCGGGGACCTTGCAGATGTCGGTGACGGTTCCCTGAGCGACGATGCGTCCGCCGTGGACGCCGGGGCCGGGGCCGACGTCGAGCACGTGGTCGGCGGCACGGATCATGTCCTCGTCGTGCTCGACGACGAGGACGGTGTTGCCGATGTCGGCGAGATGGCGGAGGGTCTTGATGAGCCGGTCGTTGTCGCGCTGGTGGAGGCCGATGGTGGGTTCGTCGAGGACGTAGCACGCGCCGACGAGGCCGCTGCCGACCTGGGTGGCGAGGCGGATGCGCTGAGCCTCGCCGCCGGAGAGGGTGGCGGTCTTGCGGTCGAGCGAGAGGTACTCGAGCCCGACGCCGGTGAGGAAGCGGAGGCGGTTGTTGATCTCCTTGAGGATCGGCTCGGCGATGACGATCTGTTCCTTGGTGAGCTGGAGTCCCTCGATGTAGGCAATGGCGTCGAGGATGTTGAGGCGGGAGAGCTCGGCGATGTTGAGCATCGTGCCGTCGTGCTTGGGACGCCCGATCACCGACTCGCTGAAGCCCTTCTTGGTGTCGGCGCGGTGCTTGCTGGTCAGCAGAACGTGGAGGGCTTCGATGCGGAGGCGGTCGCTGCAGCACTCCGGGCAGGGCGTGTTGGACATGAACTGCCCGAGCCATTCCTTGACGGTGGGGTTGTCGGTCTTCTTCCACCAGTCGTTGAGTTCGGGCAGCACGCCCTGCCACTGGAAGCGGCCGAGCGCGGCCTTGGCGGCGGCTTTCTGTTCGGGCGTCGGGCCGTGCATGAGGAGCTTGCGCTGCGCCGGGCTGAACGTCGAGATCGGCGCGTCGTACGAGACGCCGAACGCCTTGCAGAACTTCTTCAGGCCGCGCTGGAACCACGCACGCACGGCCATGTTCTTGGCGTAGGCCTCGATGGCGCCCTGGCTCAGGGCTTTCTGGTCGTTGGGGAGCACGAGGTGCTCGTCGAGTTCCAGCAGCGTTCCGAGGCCGGAGCAGGTCTTGCAGGCGCCCTGCGGCGAGTTGAACGAGAACAGGCGCGGCTCGAGTTCTTCGAGGGCGACTTCGGGATGATCGGGGTCGGAGAACCGTGTGGAGTACGTGACATCGCGCCAGCCGCCGGGGGCGGTCGCATCCTCGAACGAGACGGTGAGCGAGCCTTCGGCGAGGCGCAGGGCCGCCTCGATCGATTCTGCCAGACGCTGGCGGGAGTCGGGCGCGATGCCGATGCGATCGATGACGGCGTCGATCGAGTGCTTCTCGAAGCGGCCGAGCTTGAGCGGGTTTTCGTTGGGGTCCTTCAGCACCTCGCGCAGGTCGACCAGCGTGCCGTTCACGCGGGCGCGGGTCCAGCCTTGCTTGACGAGATCTTCGAGCACATCGCGGTGGAAGCCCTTCTTGCCGCGGACGACGGGGGCGAGAACCATGGCCCGAGCCTGCTCGCCCGGCTTGGCCTTCTCCATCACGGCATCGACGATCTGGGTGCTGCCCATCGCGCTGATGACGCGACCGGAGCGCTCAAGCACCGCGCCGTCCTTCTTCGTTTTCGTCGGCGCCCAGGAGTGGGGCGTGCCGCAGCGGGCGAAGATCAGGCGGAGATAGTCGTAGATCTCCGTCGTGGTCGCGACGGTCGAGCGGGGGTTGCTGCTCGCGCTGCGCTGCTCGATCGCGATGGTGGGGGGGACGCCCTCGACCTCGTCGACATCGGGCTTCTTGAGCTGCTCGAGGAACTGGCGGGCGTACGCGGAGAGGGACTCCATGTACTTGCGCTGGCCCTCGGCGAAGATGGTGTCGAAGGCGAGGCTGCTTTTGCCGCTGCCGGAGAGGCCGGTGATCACCACGAGCTGGTCGCGCGGGATGGTGACGTCGATGTTCTTGAGGTTGTGCTCGCGGGCGCCGCGGACGTGGATGACGCGGGCGTCGTACGCGGATTTGGTTCGCTTGGCGGGCTTGGCTTCGGCGCGGTCGGCGGCTGGGGGCTCGGCGGCGGCGGCGCTCTTGCTGCGGATCTCAACGGACAACGACTCGCCCTTGTCACGGGCGCTGGCGGCGGTCGGCACGGGTCGCTCCTCCCTGCTCTCACTCTTGCTCGGTGGCCGAGGTGTCACGGCCGAGTGTAGCGACACCGGCCTTGTTTATCGCTTTTCGTTCGGTATCGCTGGCTGGATTCCGGTCGCGGGCGTGTTCGAGCCGGAAGTCGTGGCCGGAGATGGAGTTGACTCCGCGGGCGCGATCATCGCGGCGCGTTCGGCTTCGCGGCGTTGGGCCTCGGCGCGGCCGCGTGCTTTGAAGAAGCCCAGGAGCAGGAAGCCGATCGCGACGCCGCCGAGGTAGAAGGCGAGGCGGTTGAGGAACTCGGCTCGGGCCTTGGCTTTCTCGGCGGGGGTGCGGGAGTCGGGAGTGGGCGCGGGGGTGGGCACAAAGGAGGGTATGAGGTGACGGGGGGCCTGGAAGGCCCCGCCCCCGGGGACTGATTGCGTGCCAATGAAAACGAGAGGCCGCCCCTCCCAGGTACGGCCTCTCGCACAAATCGTCCGCCGCGCCGCGTGGGGCGGCGCGAAGGGAGAAGAGGTTGTTCGCGATCAGCGACGGCGGCGGGCGGCGCCGAGGGCGACGAGGCCGGCGAGGGCGAGCGAGCCGGGTGTGGGGACGACGGTCATGGCGGTGATGATCGCGCCGCCGCCGATCTCGCCGATCATGGTTCCCTGACCGGTGGTGAGGTCGATGCGCCAGAAGGTGCTGCGGGCCAGCGTGTTGTCGCGGACAGTGGCGTAGGCGATGCCGCTGAGGCCGGAGATGTCGAACCCGCCGAGATCTGAGAGGTCAGCGCCGACCGAGCCGATGGTCATGAGCTGGCCGCTGTTCGCGGGGTTCTGGATGGCCAGGACGTCGAGGCCGGTGTCGAGGACGTAGAGCGTGGTGCTCGTCGCGCCGGCGAAGGAGTTGGTGTAGGCGGCGTGGACGGCGTTGGGGTTCTTGCCGAAGTTCGGGTCGCCGCTCTTGTAGGCGAGGGGCGTGTCGACGATGACCGCGCCAGTGTCGGGGTTGAGGCGGAGGTTCTGGTCCACGTCGCTGATGACGCGGATGCGATCGACGGTGGGGTTGAAGTCAAAGCCGAAGGACGAGCCGTTGAGGGCGGTGGAGAAAGCCGGGCCGACCTGGGTGGCGGCACCGGTGGCGCGGTTGACCTTGTAGAGGCGGTTCATCGAGCCGAGGGCGTACATCTCGCCGGTGTTGGGGCGGATGTCGATGCCGTGGATGACCTCGTTGGCCTGGAGGCCTGAGATGGCGACGCCCGAGATGAGCGTGTTGGGCGACGCGCTGTCCCAGGAGACCAGCGTCTGCTGAAGCGTGACGCCGTAGACCAGCTCGGCCTGGGCCGCGCCTGCGAGCACCACCAGCGGGAGAGCGGCGAGCAACTTGAAAGACCTCTTCATCACGAATCTCCTTCTTCCTCTCCGTTCCTCTCGGAACGGTCGCTCGCGCTCGGGGCGTGCGGCGACCGCCGAGCGCCAGCGGGAGGAGCTCCGCGGAACGGCCGGTCGCACGCCTCGATGTTCGAGTCGGACGCCGGACTTCCGAGGCGGGCCGGCACCCGGATTTTGACCCAGTCGAAAAATCCCCCCAAAATTGGCATCTGCTCCGGCGATGCGTCGAAAGAAGGGCGAACACGCACGGAGCCCTCCCCCGGTGCCGGACACGATCCTTCAACGAGTTGCTCGAGGTGAGAACGCCGCGGTTGCGGCGTGCCTCGATGAATTCGGAGGTATGGTCTGGGGCCTTGCCGATCGCTACCTGCGCCCGCTCGGCGAGGACGTCGAGGACGCGGTGCAGGAAGTGTTCGTGGAAGTGTGGAAGAGCGCGGGACGGTTTGATCCCGCGCTGGGTTCGGAGGCGGCCTTCATCGCGACCATCGCTCATCACCGGCTCATCGATCGCGTCCGTCGCGCCGGGCGACGTCCGACGCTGCACGTGGACGACCCCGGCACGCTGGCCGAGGCCAAGGTCCACCATCAGTCGGATCACGCCTCCCATCGCGACGACCTGCGCCGGGCCTCGGAGGCGTTCAAGACCCTCGACAAGGACGAGCAGCAGGTGCTCTGGTACTCGCTGTACCACGGCGTGCCGCACGAGAAGATCGCGACGCTGGTGCAGGCCCCCGTGGGCACCGTCAAGTCCCGTATCCGCCGCGGGCTGATCCGCATGCGTGAAGCGCTGTCCGGTGCGCCAAAGGAGGTCGTGTCATGAACACGCAGCCTCTGGATCGCGTGATCGACCTGCTTGCCGGTGCGAGCGCTGGGGGCCTTGACGCGGCGGAGCGTCAGGAACTCGAAAGCCTGTTGTCGCGGCTTTCGCCGGCGGATCGTGCCCTCGCGGATGCCGCCGCGGCGGACTTCAACCGGCTCAGCGGCGCGACAATCGCCAACTGGTCGGTCGAGGCCAAGCCGCTGGCACCCGATGTGCGGGCCCGCCTGCTCGCCAAGGGCGTCGAGACGATCGGCGGGCCCGCTGCTCGAACCAACACGACCGCGCCGGGCATGCGTCCGCGCGAGATGGTGGCGTGGCTGACCGCCGCGGCGTCGCTGGCCTTCGCGATCTTCACGCTCAAAAAGCCGCCCGCGCCGCCGGAGCCCGCGTATCTCGCCCGCACCGAACTGCTGCAGCAGGCCGAGACGCAGACGGTCGCGTGGTCGACCACCGAGGACAAGGACGCCAAGGGCGTCAGCGGCGACATCGTGTGGAACGGCAAGGAGCAGCGCGGCTTCATGCGGTTCCAGGGCCTCGCCGCCAACGACCCGCGGGTGCAGCAGTACCAGCTGTGGATCTTCGACAAGGGCCGCGAGGGCGAGTTCCCGGTCGACGGCGGCGTCTTCGACCTCGCCAACGCGAGCCGAGACCCCAAGACCGGCGACTTGGTGGTGCCGGTGCAGCCCAAGCTCTTGGTGAAGGATCCCGCCCTCTTCGCCGTCACGCTCGAGATCCCCGGCGGCGTGGTGGTGACGAAGAAGGAACGGTTGCTGCTCTTGGCGAAGGCGCCGGAGAAATAGCAACTAGCAACTAGCAAATAGCAAATAGCAAATAGCAAATAGCAAATAGCAAATAGCAAATGGCAAATGGCAAATGGCAAATGGCCAAATCAGGGCAGCCCACACCGGCTGCCTTTTTCTTTCCCGGATGCCTGATGCCTTTTCCTAGTGCCTAGTGCCCAGTGCCCAGTGCCTAGTGCCTGGTGCTTAGTGCCTACTTCCCACTGCCCTTCTTCCGCATTTGCTTGGTGATCTTCACGCCGGGCATGCCGGGGCGTTTGCGGTTCTTGGCTTCGGCGTTCGCGGACAGTTCTGATCGCCGCACTTTGGTGGAGCCGCCGGACTTGGTTGCCTTCTCCAGCTTTGCTTCGAGCGACTTCAGCTGATCACGCAGGACGGCGGCGGATTCGAAGTCGAGCTTGGCCGCACTCTCGCGCATCTCGGTGCGGATGGTTTCGATGAGGTCTTCGATCTCGTATTCGGTTTCCTTCTCGTAGAGGCTCTCGCGGGCCTGTTTGCGGCCCTTGAGGCTGATCTCCATCCCGCGGCGGATCTCTTTCTTGATGGTCGTCGGCACGATGCCGTGGGCGGTGTTGTACGCGATCTGCTTGGTGCGGCGACGCTCGGTTTCGCTGATCGCGGCCTGCATCGCGGGGGTCATCTGATCGGCGTACATGATCACGAGCGCGTTGACGTTGCGTGCCGCGCGGCCCATTTGCTGGATGAGACTGGTCGGTGAACGCAGGAACCCTTCCTTGTCGGCGTCGAGGATGCAGACGAGCGAGACCTCGGGCAGGTCGAGGCCTTCGCGGAGCAGGTTGACGCCGACGAGCACGTCGAACTCGCCAAGCCGCAGGTCGGTGAGGATCGCCACGCGTTCGAGTGTCTCGACCTCGCTGTGGAGGTACCGCACCCGCAGGCCATTCTGGTCGAGGTAGCTCGTGAGGTCCTCGCAAAGCCGCTTGGTGAGCGCGGTGACGAGTACGCGTTCGCCCTTGGCGACGCGCTCCTGGCAGCGTTCGATCAAGTCCGGCACCTGTCCCTGCGCCGGCTTCACTTCGATGACGGGATCCAAGAGCCCGGTGGGGCGGATCACCTGCTCGGCGACCTCGCCGCCGGTGCGCTGGAGCTCGTACGGCCCTGGCGTCGCGCTTACGTACGCGATCTGGGGGACGATGGCCTCGAACTCCTCGAACCGCAGCGGGCGGTTGTCGAGCGCGCTGGGCAGGCGGAAGCCGTGGTCGACCAGCACTGTCTTGCGGGCCTGATCGCCGTTGTACATCGCCCGGATCTGCGGCAACGTCACGTGTGATTCATCGATGATGAGGAGCCAGTCGCGGTAGTTCGGTCGAGCGGGAAGAGACGAAGAAACGGAGAGACGAAGAGACGAAGTGGGAGAAGCTGGGTCTTGAACTCCGTCTCTCTGTCTCTCCGTCTCTCCGTCTCTTCTTCCAGCATCGGCGGTCGGCGCAAAATCGAAGTAATCCATCAGCGTGTAGGGCCGCTCGCCCGGCTGGCGGCCGTCCATGAAGCGCGAGTAGTTCTCGATTCCCTGGCACATGCCCGTTTCTTCGAGCAGTTCGAGGTCGTACTTGGTGCGGCTGATGAGGCGTTGGGCTTCGAGCAGCTTCCCCTGCGAGCGCAGCTCCAGCACGCGGGCATCCATCTCGCTCCGGATGGCCGTCAGCACCGACTGCATCTGGTCCTCGGGCATCATGTGGTGGACGGCGGGGAAGAGGAAGAACTGGCGTTCTTCGGCGAGCACCTCGCCGCTGGTGGGGTTGATGAGGTCGACGCGGTCGATCTCGTCGCCGAAGAGCTCGATGCGGACGGCGTATTTCTCGTACGCGGGCCAGACCTCGAGGGCGTCGCCGCGGACGCGGAACTGGGCCCGCTTGAACTCGATCTCGCTGCGGGTGTACTGCATCTGCGAGAGAGCCATCAGGAAGTCGCGGCGATCGACGCGCGAGCCTTTGGTGATGGTCAGGACGCGCTCGCCGTAGGAGATCGGGTTGCCCAGGCCGAAGATGCACGAGACGCTGGCGACGACGACGGTGTCTCGGCGGCTGAGGATGTTGCTGGTCGCCGCGAGCCGGAGCTGGTCGAGATCGTCGTTGCGCGAGGAGTCCTTTTCGATGTAGATGTCGCGCTGCGGGATGTACGCCTCGGGCTGGTAGTAGTCGTAGTAGGAGACGAAGTAGTTGACGCTGTTCTTGGGCAGGAACTCGCGGAGCTCCTCGTAGAGCTGTGCGGCGAGCGTTTTGTTGTGGCTGATGATGAGCGTCGGCTTGCCGAGGTTGGCGATGACGTTGGCCATCGTGAAGGTCTTGCCGGTGCCGGTGGCGCCGAGGAGGCAGACCGCGGGCTTGCCGCTGCGGAGGCCCTGCGTCAGTTGCTCGATCGCGCGGGGCTGATCGCCCATCGGCTTGAACGGCGCGACTACCTCGAACGGACGCTGTGAAGAAGAGGTCGGCACGGGCGAGGATAGAGGGGAGGCGAGCGGAGCGGCCGGGCCGCAGCGGAAGTGTCCCTGAGAGCCCGGGGGTGGCAGAAGGATCGGTTCCGGACGGCTCGAAAGGTCGTTGGCGAACGCCCGAGAACACACCTGTTCTGCCGGTGCTTCCGACAGGATTGTCATGGTCCACCGTCTTGCGGCGTCGCTGCGACGTGCGGGGTGGTCGCGGCTCAATGCACGGCTCGCAGCGTCCGATGGACCGTTATGCGCTGGCTCGTGGACAAACTCCGGAAGAAGCAGGGTTCGCCCGCAGCCGAGAAGCCCGCGGCGGACAAGCCGAAGTTCACCCGTACGTCCAAGCGATACGACACCCGCCTGACCGACTGCGCCCTGGGCAGCATCGTCGATCTCTCCACCGAGGGAGCCCGCATTGTCGCGCACAGCGAGCCGGCGGTGAAGCGTGGGCACGTCTTTGAGATCTCGCTCACCTGTGGCGATGTGAAGATCTTTGTTCTGGCCCGCGTTGCCTGGACCAGTCAGGTGCAGAAGAACGTCTGGAACATCGGTTTGCACTTCTTCGACGCCGACGCTCAGACCCGCGCGGATGTCGAGCGTCTGCTCGATGCTGCGGCGGCGGGTCGTGAGATCCTGCCGACCAGCGTCGAGATCGAGGATCTCTACGCCACGCTTGGGGTGGCGCCTTCCGCAACCGGAGAAGAGATCCGGGCGGCGTACCGGCGGCTGGCGCGGAAGTACCACCCGGACTATGCGCCGGATCAGGAAGCCAGCCGCATGTTCGCGCGGATCAGCAAGTGCTACATGGTGCTGCGCGACGAGAGCCTGCGTCGGCGGTATGACGAATTGCGGAATGCGGCTTAGCCGAGCTGGATTGATGCCCGTGAAGCGGGCATTTCGGGCGTTGCCAGAGGCGCAGCCTCTGGTCAGAGAGCCACAACTGCACAGTTGATCAGACTGCCAGCCCGCCCGTGAAAGGGGCGGGCGTTAGGTACATTGTGGCGATGCCATCATCTTGGACGCAGTCGTACTTCCATGTCGTGTTCAGCACCAAGGAACGCGAGCCACTGATCCGGGACGAGTTCGAGGATCGGTTGTACGCGTTCTGTGGCGGGATCGCACGCGAGCTGCGCGGCACGCTGATCGCTGCGGGCGGGATGCCGGATCATGTTCACTTGCTGATGCGGTGTGCGGCGGACGTGTCGTTGGCGGAGTTGGTCCGTGAGGTCAAGTCGCGATCATCGAAATGGCTGCACCAAGATATCGATGGGATGAAGAGCTTTGCCTGGCAGAGGGGGTACGGAGGGTTCTCGGTGAGCAGATCGGTGCTGGATGAGGTTGAGCGGTATGTGCGAGGCCAGAAGCAGCATCACAAGGTGATGTCGTTTCGAGATGAGTTTTTGGCGTTGCTGAGCAAGCATGAGATTGAGTTCGATGCTCGCTATGTCTTTGAGTGAGCGACGCCCGCCCATTTCATGGGCGGGGCAAGAGGACAAGAAGTGTTGGAGAAAGCAGGCTCACCAGAGGCTGCGCCTCTGGCAACGCCCGGTCGCCCGTTTCACGGGCGGGAATGCGGCGAACAGGGGAGCAGTGGAGCAGTGGAGCAGCGGAGCAGTGGAGCAGGGGAACAGGGGAACAGGGGAACAGGGGAACAGGGGAACAGGGAAACGGGGGAACAGGGAGGGGCTCGGCGCGGGGGTGTTGGGAGACTTCGAAAGCGCGAGGGTGGGAGGCGATCATCAGCCGCGGACGGCGCCGAGCAGTTCTCTCGGTTCCTTGCGAGAGAGCGCGAGCACCGCGGGGGCGGCGGCGAGCAGCGTGAGCGCGATGACGATCAGCCAGCCGGTGGCGATTGGGGTGAACTCGGGGCGGAGGGTGAGATCGATGCCGGCGATGACGGCGTTGAGGCGCTTGCCGCCGTAGGAGCCTTGGAGGCCCATCATGGTGCCGAGGATGGCGGCGGAGAGAGCGACGACGACGGCCTCGGCGAGGACGAGGCGGCAGACCATCCAGCGCGAGGCGCCGACGGCGCGGAGCACCCCGAACTCGAAACGGCGGCCCTCGATCGCGGCGACGATCAGGTTCGCGACGCCCAGGCTGGCGACGAGCATGGACATCAGGGCGATGGCGGAGACGATGTAGAGGCTGCGGCCGATGGCGCCGTTGATGACATTCTTGAGCGTGCGGCCGGTGCCGACGTCGAGCACGCCGTATTCCATCATGGCGGTGCGGACTTCGCCGGCGACTTTCACATCGTCGGAGCCTTTGGCGAGTGAGAGCGAGATGAGCTGAGTGGGAGGATCGCCGCCGCCGAGGAGGCGGTCGCGGAGGGCGGCGCGCGAGCCGAAGACGGCGGAGACGGCCTGATCGACGTACATGTCGCCCAGATCGAAGAAGTTGGAGACGATGTCGAGGCCCGGGCTGGTGACGACGCCGACGATCTCGAAATCGCTGGAGCGCGATTGATACTTGACGGTGACGCGGTCGCCCAGGCCCAGGCCCTTGCTGGCGAGGAATTCGCGGGCGACGATGATGGCGTCGCCCTGGTTGAGGCGTTTCTGGGCGTGCTCCTTGTCGCCCTGCACCCAGGTGATGTTCATCATCGAGAAGAACGAGTCGGGGTCGAAGCCGATGAACATCGTCTTGAGGTGGCGCATCGGGCCGATGGACGGAGCACCGGCCTCGACGCGGACGATCGAGAGCGGCGTGGCCCCGGTGATGTCCTTCATCGAGCGGAGCTTGTCGACGCTCTTGTCGCTGAGCGCTAGGCCGGTGACGAAGGCGTCGGGGAACTGCATCTTGCCCAGCCAGTCCTGGGCGAAGCTCGCGCCCTGGGTCCAGATGGCGATCATGAGGGCGAGGCCGGCCATGAGGGCGCCGGCGGTGAAGCCGTGGCGGTAGGGCGTGCGGCGGATGCTGCGCTCGAGCAGTGTGCGGGGGACGCCGAGGAGGCGTGCGATGGCGGGGCCGGCGACCTCGACGACGGCGGCGGTGAGCGGCACGCCGAGCAGGAAGTAGCCGAAGAACATGCAGGGCAAGGCGAGCGAGACGTAGAGGATGAAGATTGCGCTGGGCGTGTTGGTGAACGCGACGATGACCAGGTGCGTCAGCAGCATCACGACGCAGATTGCGAGCAGTTTCCAGATCGACGACTGCTTGGGGATCTCGGCGCGGGAGGTGAGCGCCTTCAGCGGCTCCATGCGGGCGGCCCGCCAGGCGGGGAAGGCGGCGCCGAGCAGGCCGGCCGTGATCGAGCCGATGACGCCGACGGCGAGCCCGAACCACGGGAAGGCGAGATCGATCTTGAAATCGGTCTGGAACCACCAGATGACGAGGCTGGCGATGGCGACGCCGAGGGGCGCACCGAGCAGCGAGCCGGCGGTGCCGATGAGCAGGCCGACCATGATCTGTGACGCGGCGATCTGGCGGCGGGCGGCGCCGATGCAGCGGAGGATGGCGAGCTCGCGCTGGCGTTCGACCACGCCGGTGGTCATGCCGGTGAGGATGATGAACGAGGCGGAGAGGAACGCCATCGTCGAGGCGACGATGAGGCCGAGTTGATTGGCGCGGAGGTTCTGTTCGAGATTCGAGGTGACCTTGGCGGTGGATTGCAGGACGGTGTCGTCGGGCATCTCGGCGCGGTGGGCGGCGGCGACCGTCTCGGGGTTGAGCCCTGGGCGGAGGATGATCTCGATCTCGTTGAAGCGACCGACCTGGTCGGTGGCGGCGGCGAGGGCGTCGGGGGTCATCCAGGCGCGGGGGCGGCCGCCGAGCACGCCGTAGGGCGCGACGCCGACGATGGTGAGCTTCATCGGCGGCTTGCCCGCGGGGATGAACTCGATGGATTGGCCGAGCGCGACACGAAACTTCTCGTTGAGTGCGGCGGCGTCGGCGGCGTCGCGAGCGGATTCGGGGCCGAGGTCTTGGTTGGCGTCCGCGGTGCCTTCTTCGACGGTGGGGGGCGTGCCGCTGATGAGGGCCGAGAGGGTGCCGCTGCGGCGCCCGGCTTTGCTCTCGATGCCGCGGAGGCGATCGATCACGGTCTGATCGACGGCGATCTCGGAGGCGTTGAGGGGCATGCGGCCCTCGACCAGCGCGACGGGGCGGTGGATCTCGTCGAAGCCGGGGCGGAAGGACTCGAAGTAGACGTTGACGGCGAAGGAACGGACGGTGCGGTGAAGAGACGGAGAGACGGAGGCGTCGTCGGCCTTGGGTGTCGGCCATGTCGGGCGCACGGCACGCAGCGCGGCGGCGGCGCGGAGGCGGCCTTCGGCGGTGTCGACTTCTTGCCAGCGGCGGATGGTCGCGAGCAGCGCGTCGTCGAGGGGTTTGGCGGAGGCGGGGGAGACGATCTTGAGGTCGGCGGTGCCGACGGCGCCGATCATGCGGGCGCGAAGCGACTCGGTCACGCTCGCCATGGCGGTGGCCACGCCGCAGACCAGGGCTGCGGAGAGCGCGACGACCAAGAGCAGCAGGATGCTGCGGCTAGGTCGCTGCGACAGACTGCTGATAGCGAGCCGCCACGCCGCTCTCATCGAGTCCCTCCGTTTCGATGCGTGCCTTGACGCGGCCGTCGGCGATCACGAAGACGCTGCGGCAGTGTGCCGCGGCGGCGGGTTCGTGGGTGACCATGACGATGCTGATCTTGCGTTCGAGCGCGATCTCGGCGAGGAGGTTCCACAGGCTCTCGCTGCTGGCGCTGTCGAGGTTGCCGGTGGGTTCGTCGGCGAGGATGATGGGGGGAGCGAAGTGCAGGGCGCGGGCGATGGCGACGCGCTGTTGTTCGCCGCCGGAGAGCGCGTCGGGGCGGTGGGTGAGACGATCGCCCAGGCCCAGGCGTGCGAGCAGCTCGGTGGCGCGGGCGCGGGCCTTGGCGGGATCATCGCCGGAGAGGATCGCGGGCAGTTCGGCGTTCTCGATCGCGGTGAGCGTGGGGATCAGGTTGAACTGCTGGAAGACGATGCCGATCTGGGTGCGGCGAAAGACGGTCGCTTGCGAGTCGGTGAGTTGATCGATGCGCTGGCCAGCGAGGGTGATGGTGCCCTGGTCGGGCTTGTCGAGTGCGGCGAGCAGGTGCAGCAGCGTGCTCTTGCCGCTGCCGCTGCGTCCCATGATGGCGTAAAAGCCCGGCTCGTCGATGGTGAGATCGACGCCGCGGAGGGCGGCGACATCGCGCTCGCCGAGGTGGTAGGACTTGTGGACGTTGGAGCAGGCGAGCATGGGAAAAGCTCAAAGCGATAAAGCTCAAAGCTCAGATCGAGCACCACGTGCGTTCGGATTCGCTGTTCCCATTTGCTGCTTTGAGCTTTGAGATTTGAGCTCTACGCCGCGGGGTGGGCCTTGTCGTACGCCGCGGCGTCCATGAGCTTGGCCAGGCCGGAGGAGTCGGAGACCTTGATCTTGATCAGCCAGCCCTTGGTGTACGGGTCCTCGTTGATGAGGCCGGGGTTGTCGTTGAGGGCGGCGTTGACCTCGGTGATCGTGCCGGCGACGAAGCAGTAGATGTCGCTGGTGGTCTTGACGCTCTCGACCTCGCCGACGATGTCGCCGGGCTTGAAGGTGGTGCCGACCTTCTTCATCTGGACGTAGGTGACGTCGGTGAGGGCGTCGACGGCGAAGCGGGAGATGCCGAGGGTGAGCGTGTCGCCCTCGAGCTTGTGCCATTCGTGGGATTCGGAGTACTTGCGATCGGCGGGGCTGGGCATGGAGATCTCCAGAAGTGAGCGGGCGGTAGCGTAGCGGGAACGGAGCGTGGCGTGGCGAAAGTCGGCGCACCAGTCCGAGAACAGCAAAGTTACTCATCGAAAACTCGAGGGAGAGCCCCGGTTGCCATTTGACTCGGGCGGTTCGCTTGTGGTATCTTGGAGCTGTTACCTTTTTCCCCTCCGGACGGTCGCGGCTGAAAGGCCTCGACCGTCTTGTTGTTTGAGGGGGTGTGGGCCACCAAGAAGGCGTGAGCGAGCGGATCGGGAAGGCGTGTCCGGCCCGATCGCGGCGGCGTCGCTACAGTGCCAACCGATGCTGCTGACTCTGAATGCCTCCTGCCTCCGAGGGCAATTGCTCGGCCAACCGGGCAAGACGCCGCCGTCGCTGGCCCTGGCGGACCTTCCTCAGTACACCCGGGAGGTGCTGGGTCTGGGCGGCCTGAACCTGACCACCGATCTGCTGGTCGGAGCCGACCGGCGCAAGCTGGAGGCGTTCCGGGAGCGGGCCGACCGGGCGGGGTGCCCCTGCCTGCTGCTCATCGAGGCCCAATCGCAGAACCTGGGGACCAATGACGCCGCGGCCGCGGAGGCCGCGATTGAGCGGATGCACCGGGTGATCCAAGCGGCGCAGATCCTGTCTTGCACCGCCGCGGCGCTGCGGGTGGAGGCCCCTGACGACGACAACGCGATGCAGTTGGTGTGGCAGCGGCTGCGGAAGATCGTGGACCGGGCGGAGCGGCTGGAGCTGAACCTCTTGGTCAGCCCGTCGAAGGGGTTGACCTCTAAGCCCGAACGGATGACGGACCTCATTAAGAAGGTGGGCGGCTTCCGGATCGGGACGCTGCCGGACTTCCAGTTTGCCCGCGAAGCGACGGGGAGCGACGACGAGGCGGTGACGTACCTGCGGCGGATCACGCCGTACGCGTCGGCGGTGCTGGCCTCGACGCTCGATTTCAGCGACCCGCCGGAAGGTGGCCTGAAGCTGCCGCCGAAGGCTCCGGCCCGCAAACGCGACGAGGACGACGAGGACGAGGTGCCGAAGAAGAAGTCGGCCCGCACGTCGATCCCGCCCAAGGACGAGGACGAAGAGGCGAAGCCCAAGCCCAAGAAGAAGGGCAAGTCCGAGCCCAAGCCCGATTCCAAGCCCGAGATGGGCGAGGCCGAGGCTAAGCCCTCCAAGGGCAAGAAGGCGGCCAAGGAGGGCGGCAAGGACGCGGCGAAGCCGGTCGAGGCCAAGGCTGCGCCCGAGGCCGAGGACGATGAGGTCGAGGAGCTGGACGATGCGGCTCTGGAGGACCTGATCGCGGACATCTTTGCCGGCGAGGGCGGGGACGCGCCCGCGGCTCCGGCCGAGCCTCTGCCCGCCCACAAGGCCTACGACATCTTTAAGATGGTCGCGGCGGTGGCGTCGGTCGGTTTCGACTCGACACTGGCGGTAGACTATCGAGGCAGCGGAGATGTTACACTGGGCATCCGCAAGAGCCAGCGTCTTCTCCGTGCGGCCCTCGATCACGCCGCGGCATCGGCCTGATCGAGCGTCGGCGACGAAGATTGTGTGAAGCAGTTCGTGCGATTCCACACCGCAGCGAGGGGTTTGCCTTCGCTCGAGGACGTCGGGAGGATCGACCATGAACACGACGCGTCAGGACACGGTTCAGGACGAGAGCATCGCCTTCGAGATGATCGAGGTGGTGGAGGTGTCGCACGCGGAATCGTGCGCCGCGATGGATATGGAACGGGTGGTGTGCGACCGCGACCCCGCTACGCTTGGCGGCTCCGGTTGCCTCGCCATGCTCTCACCTGATCAACGCATCGTCATCACGATCGACGGCCCCGCGGGGACGGGGAAATCGTCTGTCGCTCGCGCGCTGGCCAAGCAGCTCGGGCTCGACTTCCTCGACACCGGTGCGATGTACCGGGCGGCGGCGGCGATCTGCATCGACCATGGGATCGACATCAACGACCACGCCGCGGTGGTGGCCCGGACCGCGGCGGCGGACCTGCACTTTGACTGGACCCGCGATCCGCCGACGATCTTGGCCCACGGCGTGCCGATCGATCACCGCATCCGGCAGAAGGATGTGACCGAGGTGGTCTCGCCGCTGGCTTCGATCAAGGAGCTGCGCGAGCACATGGTGCGCAAGCAGCGGCTGATCGGGCAGCAGCATCCGCGGCTCGTGACCGAGGGACGCGACCAGGGCTCGGTGGTTTTCCCCGATGCGGTGGTGAAGTTCTATCTGGATGCCTCGGCGGACGTTCGGGCCCGGCGGCGTGCGGAGCAGATGGTGGCGATGGGCTCGGCGGCGGACCTGGGCGCGATCACGGCCGAGATCCTGGAACGCGACCGCAGCGATTCGAGCCGTGCCGATGGGCCCCTGATGTGTCCGGGCAACGCGATCTGCGTCGACACCAGCGACATGCAGTTCCAGCAGGTGGTGGACACGCTGCACCGGCATGTGCTGGCGGTGGTGGGGTAAGGGAAAGCAGAGAGACGAAGAGACCAAGAGACGGAGAGACGGAGAGACGAAGTGTGTTCGTCTCTGGTGGCGGCTTGGTCTCGACTTACTTGGAGCGGCTGGCGGGCAGGACGCCGACGAAGACCAGCACGGCGCCGACCACGATGATCCAGGGGCGGGTTTTGTCGTCGGTCACCATGCGGCTGAGCGTGCTGTCGAACTGCTTGAACTCGGGCAGCTCGATCGGATCGGGCTCGAGGTTCGGGAAGATGCTGGCGCTGCCGGCGTTGATGTCGGTGTAGCCGGACTTCTTGCCGACGCCGATGGGCGTGCGGTCGGCGGGGACCTGATTCAGCTGGCTGGCGGCCAGGGCGAGAACGAGGGAACGTTCGCCGCGCTCGAGGGCGGTGACGAACTCGCGGTAGCGGGTGAGGCGTTCCTGGCGGTGCTTCTCGACGAGCAGGGCGCGGTCGCGCTGCCAGTTGGCACGACGCAGCTGCTCGGCGGCTGGGATGAGCACCGTCGCGAGCAAGAGCACGATGCCGGCGATGACAAACAGCCACCCCGGATCGACGAGCGACCGGGACGAGGCGGCGGCTTTGGGCATGTCGGCGGACATGAGCACGGGAACGGTATCGGGCGGGCGAGGGGTTGGGGGCGACAAATGTCAAAGGGCCAAAGGACCAAATGGCCAAAGGGCCAAATTGAGAAGGGGGAGGCCTGCGATGGCTCTTTTGCCATTTGGCGATTTGGCCCTTTGGCCATTTCTAGAATCCCCCATGAGCCGTCGTGTTGTTATCACCGGGGTGGGAGCCGTGAGCGCGCTGGGTGTGGGTGCCAAGGCCCTGTGGGACGGGCTGTGCGCTGGGGTGAGCGGGTTGGAGGAGGCTCGCCTCTTCGACGCGTCGGGGTTCCCGACTCGGCTGGCGGGTGAGGTGAAGGGAGCCGACGGCACGCCGGGCGGTTTCTCGGCGAAGGACTACGTGCCCAAGTCGTACCGCAAGGCGGTGAAGGTGATGGCCCGGGACACCGATCTCGCGGTGGCCGCGGCCCGGCTGGCGATCGAGGACGCCGGGTTCGTGACCCGCGGCACGCTGGACGGGGGGCCGGGGCAGACGACGTATCCGGGTGATCGGGTCGGGTGCCAGATCGGCGCGGGGCTGATCAACGCCGAGACGGACGAGCTCTCGGCGGCGCTCGCGACGGCCACCAACGAGCAGGGCGCGTTCGAGTACTGGCGCTGGGGCACGATCGCGACCGAGAAGCACCCGACGGGCGTGGGCGGGATGAACAACCTGCAGCCGTTGTGGATGCTCAAGTACCTGCCCAACATGCTCGCGTGCCATGTGACGATCATCCACGGCTGTGAGGGGCCGAGCAACACGATCACGTGCGCCGAGGCGAGCGTGCTGCTCTCGGTGGGCGAGGGGATGCGGGTCATCCAGCGCGACGCGGCGGACGCGTGCTTCAGCGGCGGGGCGGAGAGCAAGACCAACCTGATGGGCACGCTGCGGTGGACGCTGCTGAAGCATCTCGCGCCGTGCGACGCGGGCGTCGACGCGAAGTCGGTGGTGCGGCCGTATGACGCGGCGGCGAAGGGGACCGTGCTGGGCGAGGGCGGCGGGATGTTCGTGATCGAAGAGATGAGCAAGGCGGCGGCCCGCGGGGCGAAGGCGTACTGCGAGCTGGCGGGCTTTGGCGCGTCGCACTCGCCGCCGCCGGGGTACGAGGCGATCCGCACGCGTTCGCGGCTGTCGGACGACGAGAAGCCGCACGATGGGGTTGTGTACGCGATCGAGAACGCGCTGGCGGATGCGAAGGTCTCGGCGGGCGAGATCGACGCGATCGTGCCGTATGCGAGCGGGATCGCGCACGCGGACGCGACCGAGGCGGCGGCGCTGCGTCAGGTCTTTGGAGCGCGGCTGAAGGACATCCCGCTGATTACGGTGGTGCCCAACACGGGCGCCGCGGTCGCGGGCGTGGGCGGGTTGCAGCTCGCGGCGGGTGCGATGGCGGTGCGCGAGCAGCGCTTGCCGGCACGCATTCACGGCGGGTCGTGCCCGAGTGACCTTCAGGCGGGGCCGGTTGCGGCGCGGTCGGCCAATCTGCGGTGCGTGCTGGTCGTGACATCGGCCTTGGGCGGGCAGAACGCGGCGTTGGTTTTAAAGAAGGTTTGACCAAGAGTTGCAGCTCGGGGATCGCGCCTCCCCACCCCGCTTCAGCGGGGAGGGGTGGTCGAGCGCAGCGAGACCGGGGAGGGGCAAGGGGCGTTCAGATGTCGGAGCCTGTAGGTACCCGCAATCCCCTCACCTGACTCGACGCGTTGCGTCGAGTCGTCCTCTCCCCGCAAGCGGGGAGAGGAGGCGCGGCGGCATCGGGCCTCTCATGCCTGTTGCTGTCCGCCCGCTACCATTGGCGTCCCTTTTGGGGCGTCTCTACGTGTGGCAGACTTCGGAGCCTCTTTTATGAGCGACTACCGCAACGACAACCGTTCTCACTCCAACGAAGGCCGCGGCCGTGGTCGCGGCGGCCCGCCGCGGCGTGGCATCCCGCTCTCGGAGCTTGATCCGACGCTGACCTCGATCAGCCACAAAGTGATCGGCTGCGCCCGCGACGTGCACATGGCCCTGGGCGGCGGGTACGACGAGTCGGTCTACATGACCGCGCTGCAGCAGGAGATGCGGGCCCAGGGGATCAACTTCAAGTCCAATCACTCGATCCCGGTCAAGTACAAGGACCAGGTGGTGGGGCACTCGATCTGCGATCTGTTGATCGAGGATCGGTTCATCGTGGACGTGATGGCCGCATACCGCGATGTGAGCGGCAGCGAGCGTTCGACGCTTCGGGCGCAGCTCAAGAGCGCGGACCTGGAGCTGGGCCTGATCATCAACTTCGCCGGCCGCCTGCTGAAGGACGGCCTGGTGCGGGTGCTGAACGTGGACAAGATCAACGCCGCCAAGGGCATCACGCCGGGCGATCATCATGACGGCGACGAGGCGATGTACGACTTTGATGAGAAGGCCTAAGAGGCCACGAGACACTGAGCGCTCGGCACAGGGGGCCGAAGTTCAGTGATGTGTGTCTGAGAGCGTCTTGCCCTTAAGCCAATTCCCCGGTATCAAGCCCTCGTTCCAAGCCTTTAGTCTCAAGCTTTAGCTCCAAGTGCCTTCTCCAGTTGTCATCACCGGTATGGGCTGGGTCACTCCCCTGGGGAGTGATGTGGACTCGGTCTGGGCCAAGCTGCTCGCGGGGGCGAGCGGCATCGGGCCGGTGACGCGGTTTGACGCGACGACGTTCGCGACCAACTTCGCGTCGGAGGTCAAGAACTTTGACCTCAAGCACTTCCTTGATGATGTGACGCCGCACGCGATGGCGAGCCTGGGCACCAAGTACGCGCTCGGTGCAGCGGCTCAGGCGTGGAAGCAGGCGGGGCTGGCGCAGGCGAAGCTGAACCGGCGGCGCTTCGGGATCTACCTCGGCAGCGGCGAAGGGCCGCTGGACTACGAGAACTTCAACGCCGCCAACATCGCGGGCTGGAAGGCCGACACCCGGACGGTCGATGGCAAGGCATGGGCGCAGCGGGCGCTGCCGGCGATGACGGTCGAGGCCGAGACGGAGCAGGAACCGAACCTGACGATGAGCCACGTGGCGGCGGAGTTTGGCTGCCGCGGGCCGGCGTTCAACTGCATGACCGCGTGCGCGGCGAGCACGCAGGCGATCGGCGAGGCGTTCGAGATCATCCGGCGCGGCGACGCGGACATCATGTTCGCGGGCGGCAGCCACTCGATGATCCACATGCTGGGCATGACGGGTTTTGTGCGCTTGACCGCGATGAGCCAGCGGCGCGACGACTACGCCCACGCCGCCCGGCCGTTTGATCAGACTCGCGATGGGTTTGTCATGGGCGAGGGTGCGGGGATGTTGGTGCTGGAGTCGCTGGATCATGCCCGGGCCCGCGGCGCGACGGTGCTGGCCGAGGTTGCTGGGTATGGCAGCAGCGCGGACGCGTTCCGGATCACGGATATTCAGCCCGACGGCCGCGGCGCGATCGCGGCGATGAGCCAGGCGCTGCGCCAGGCGGGGATCTCGCCGCGGGAGCCGGGGCCCGACGGCAGGCCTCAGGTGCACTACATCAGCGCTCACGGCACGGGCACGAAAGAGAACGACAAGATCGAGACGACGGCGGTGAAGGGCGTCTTCGGGGCGCTGGCGCCGAAGGTGCCGTTCAGCAGCGTGAAGAGCATGCTGGGGCATCTGATTCAGGCCGCGGGCGCGGTGGAGCTGATGACCTGCGTCAAGGCGATCCAGACCGGCTTTGTGCCGCCGACGATGAATCTGAAGACGCCGGATCCCGAGTGCGATCTGGATTACGTGCCCAACGCGGCCCGCGATCTGCGCGAGCAGGGCGGCGTGGACGTCTGCTTGAGCAACTCGTTCGGGTTTGGCGGGCAGAACGACACGATCGCGGTGCGCAAGCTGCGGGTGTAAGGCCAGTTTCTGGGTGGATTGACGAACCCTCCGCGCGAGCGGAGGGTCGGCGTTGCATGCATGTTGACAAAACCCATCCTCCGCTTGCACGGACGGTTCTTCATGGATCCACCACGTACGACCACGAGCCCAGACGCGGCGACATCTTGACGGTGTAGAAGCCTGGCGGGGGGTTCGCGGCGTAGGTTGCCTCGTCGCGGATGGTGAGCGAAGACAGCGCGTTGAGCGTGCAGGTGCCGCCGGCGATGAGCATGTCGACGGTGTTGCTGCCGCTGATGGTGACGCTGCCGCTGGCGTAGATCAGGCCATCGATGACGCTGGGGTATGAATCGGATTGGTCGGTGTCGGCGGCGCCGGAGGTGTAGGGATACGGCGCACCGGGCGGGTTGAAGTTGACGTTCTCGGAGTTCTCACTGAGAGAGGAAGACGAGAGCGAGAGCGAGATGCTGCCGCTGACGAGGAGGCAGGGGTAGTTGGAAACAGCGGGCGACCACTGCACGCTGCCGCTGATGGTGGTGCCGGCGCCGGGGTTGAGGAGGATGAGCGTGCCGATGATGCGGCAGTTGGAGATGGCGACGGCGTAGTTCTGGCAGTCGAGGACGTAGACGCCGCTCGAGTTGGTGGAGCCGTAGGGGTTGGTGTTGGGGCCGAGCACGATGTCGGTCATCTGCTTCGCACCCAGGCCGAGGAGGCCGCCGCTGGGGAGAGACGAGACCGGGATGGTGGCGGCGGTGGCGGTGTAGAGCGAGAAGACGGTGCTGTCTGGAAGCGTGCGGGCTTTGTTGCCGGTGGAGGTGGTGCCGGCAAAGCCGGTGCCGATGATGGTGGTGCGGGCCTCGACGTTGGGGCGGATGGTGGCGAGGACGGAGGTGAAGCCGGCGTTGGTGGCGATGGTGAGGCCGCTGCCGTTGATGGTGGCGCTGGTCGCGGTGATGGCGCCGGCGATGGTCATCGGCACCTTGAGGCAGGTGAGCGGGACCTTGGAGGCGTCGAGGGTGACGCTCATGCGTTGGCGGGCGAGGCCCTTGGCGCCGTCGCCGGTGACGACGACGGAGTCGAGGGGGTCGCGGTTGATCGCGCCGCTGGGGTTGACGACGGAGTAGCCGAAGGTGCCGCCGTTGAACTCCACGCCGTTCATCCACATCTCGGTGGCGTAGGTGGTGCGCCAGGCGGAATCGGCGGCGATGACGGCGCGGGCGTAGTCCACCGCGGCGATGGCGTTCTGGCGGGCGATCTCTTCATCGACGCGGAGCTGCAGTGCCCGGGCTCGCGAGCGGGCGGTGGCCATCGAGCCGATGCTGAGCACGGCGACGAGCATGCCGACGCCGACGGCGGCGAGGTACGCCGTGCCGGGCCGGAAGCGGGGGTTTCGGCGGGCGATGGGCATGGATCAATCGGGGGCGCGGAGTGATTGCAGCGAGCAGGCGAGCTTGGAGTTGAAGTAGACGTTGACGGTGATGAGCTTGAGGCCGGTGTTTCCCCAGCGGTCCTCGGCGAGGGGGCCGAGATCGGAGTAGATCACCGAGACCTTGCGGGTCCAGCCGGTCATGTTGGGGATGGCGACGCCGTTGGAGTCCTGTGGCGGCGACTCGCTCCACCCGTCGAAGTCGTCGACATCGTCGAAGGTGGTCTTGTCGGTGGCCGATTCGCCGGCGTCGCGGCCGAGGGTGTTGGGGTTCGAGGGATCGCTGTAGGGCGTGCGCTCGATCTTGGAGAGCAGGCTCTCGGCGAGCAGGACGGCGGTGACCGAACGCGACGAGGTGGCCTGGGCGGCGGCGGCGCCGGAGGCGGCACGCACGGCGGCGACGGCGATGACGGCGAGTATGAGCGAGGCAGCGACGCATTCGATGAGCGTCATGCCGCGGCGTGTCGGCGGATAGGCGGCTGCGAGAGTGGGACGGTGGGAGACTGACATGGATGTGTTCGTCTATCGGGTGGACACGTCGCCCGCACCGCCGACGGTGAGGGGTGCTGCTTCAAGGGTGATGGTGCCGCTGGCGGAGAGCGTGCGGGCCTCGGCCTCGAAGGCCATGGCGACGCCGCGGATGGCTTCGGCGGAGCAGCGGACGACGCGGACGGCGGGAACGGATTCGGTGGCGGGGGCCGAGGCGGAGGGCGTGCCGGTGACGGTGAAGAGCGGCTCCTGCGAGGAGAGCCGCGTCCACGATGAGCCGGAGTTGGTGGACTGCCACATGGCGTCGGCAGGGTTGATGGCTCCGCCGCCGCTGGTGAACTGCCACTCGGCGCAGTTGATGCCGGAGACGGGCTGGAGCACGATGGCGAGCGGGGCGGTGGGGCTGAGGCCCGAGAGCGAGGGGAACGTGCAGTCCACGTTGGCGTAGGCGACGCCCAGAGAGCTCTCGTTGATGGTCACTGACGCGAGCACGGTGGAAGTGGGCGTTTGAGCGTTGGTGGTGCGGATCTGGACGGCGAAGGTGCTGTCGGCGGTGCCGCTGCGGCGGAGCGAGAGACGGACGCTGTTGAGCGTCCAGCTAGTGGTCCCGGTGGGCAGCGTGGGAGCGAAGGCCACGCCGACCCAGCGGGTGGACGTGACCATGATCGTGTTGAGACCGGAGGAGGTGTTGCAGCTCGCGACCGTTTGGCTCGATGGCGCGACGGGCTGGTCGGCGCTGGTGACGGTGACGTTGACCGTTTCGGGGACGAGCGCGAAGGAGCGCATCGATGGAACGATGGTGGCGGCGGCGCCAGAGTTGACGGTGCGGAGCAGCGGGGCGCCCTCGGTGCCGGACCAGAAGTAGGTGATGGTCTCGGGGTTCGAGTCGCCGGTGCGGTCGGGGACGATCAGGGTGATGCTCCGAGCGGAGACGGCGCTGACCTTGGTCGAGCACTCGATGTCGCGGCGGAGATCGGTCAGGGCCCGCGAGAGCGCGAGCGAGCTGTCGCCGACCGCGCTCATACCGGCGCGGCGGACGAGCGATGCCGTCGCCGCGCCGGCCAGGAGCAGCACGGTGAGCAGGGCCGAGGAGATGATCAGCTCCACGAGGGTAAAGGCGGCGCGGGATGCGGCAGGGCGAGTGCTCATTGCACGCTCACCTCGCCGCTGTCGGCGGCGACGGCGACGGTCTTGGTGAGGTCGCCGAGGCGGAGCCGGACGGTGCCGCCGCTGGCGGGTGTGCCGTAGCCCTTGATGGTGAGGGTGTTGGTGCCGGCGAAGTCGACGCTCTGGATGGAGACGCCGAAGGGGTCGCGGGAGAGGTTGACGCCGTGGGCCTCGCCGCGGCGCTCGGTGCTGGTCAGGCCAGCGATGGAGTACGACGAGCCGGAGACGGAAAAGGAAATGGTGGCGGAGGAGCCTTTGGCCCGGGCGTAGGACCTGGCAAGGCTGATGTCGGCGGCGACGCGGTTGGCGGCCATCTCGAGGCGGTAGCGCTGTATGGCCATCGAGTAACGAGGGGCGGCGATCGCGGCGAGGATCGCGAGGATGGCGACCACCACGATCAGCTCGAGCAGCGAGAACGCCGGCCGCGGCTTGGACGCGGGCGTGGTCACAGACAGACCTGTTCGGCGGGCACCCACAGGAGAGTTTTCGGCCTTTCCGGGGGGGTGATTGAGGAGGAGCGACGAGTGAGCGGGCCAGGCGGGCCAAGACGGCCGCACAGGCCGCAAAAACGCGCACCCGGTCGAAGCGTGGCCCGTTTCGGACCGATGTCGTGAAACCGAGGGACCTCACATGGGCGGCAAGACGATCCTCATCTGCGACGACGAAACCGTGATCACGTTCATGCTCGCCTCGCGTTTCCGCGAGCTGGGGTACAACGTGCTCACCGGCTCGGACGGTGAAGAGGGATTCCGTCTCGCGTGCGAATCAATCCCGGCGGCGATCATCAGCGATTTCCAGATGCCGCGGGTCGACGGGCTTCAGCTCGCCAAGCGGCTCAAGACCGACCAGCGCACGAGCGCCATCCCCGTGCTCATGCTCACCGCCCGCGGGCACCGCATCTCGCCACGAGACCTTCAAGAAACCAACATCGTGCAGGTCATGCCCAAGCCCTTCAGCGCGAAGGAGCTGTCGGCGATGGTGCTCGATATCTGCGGACCGGCGAGCGAGGACCGGGCGGCCGCGTGAACGGCTGGACGCGGGCGTGATTCCGTTTGCTTCGTGAGACCACCCCAGATGAAGACACACCAAGAGCAATCCGCGGCGATCAGCAAGGCGTGCGAGCGTCTGCGCGATCTGGGTGTGAGCGCCTGGCCGATCCTGCCGGACGGCTCGATGCCGGGGGCGGACTCCGCCGCGGCGATGGCCGCCAAAGCGTGGAGCGGGTCGGGATCGGGAGAGTGTCAGGGTCACGCGTTCATCGCCCCGTTCGGGTCTGGCCCCGCCGCCTGCGTGCGGCTCGCGGCCGGGACCACTATCGCGGGCGTTGAACGCGCGGTCCTGTCCGTCGTCGATGATCAGCGACAGTTCCGCGACCTGCACACCCTGGTCGAGAACTTCAGCCAGCGGCTCATGCAGTCGTACGAAGAGACCTATTCGCTCTTCCGGACGCTGCGGCTGGTGGCGTCTTCGCCCGACCCCGTGCAGCAGATCCGCCTCGTGTGCGCCAACGTGCAGCAGGTGCTGCCCTTTGCGTGGGTGGCGGTCGGGTTCCGAGATGATCCGAGGATCGTGGGCGAGCTGCGCGGGCGGGTCTTCCTGGTCGGCGCTGCCCCGAAGCAGGATGAAGTCGAGGCCGCGATCCAGAACAAAGCCGCGGCGTTGCTAGAGAACGAGTGGACCAAGGTGCTCGTGCCCGGCAAGAGCACGGTCGCCACGCTCACCAACGCCGAAGCGGTCTGCGACCCGATCTCGCACGACGACACCGTGATCGGGCTGCTCATCGCCGGGAACAAGACCAACGACAACGGCGAGATCGCCAGCCCGGAGATGCAGTACCTGGACGCCGTGGCCGAGTTCATCGGGACCTTCCACGAGAACATGGCCCGATTCAGCGAGCAGCGTGCGATGAGCATCGGAACGCTGGAGGCTCTGACCGCGGCCATCGACGCCAAGGACCCGTACACGCGCGGCCATTCCGAACGCGTTGCCTACCTGTCGCGCGAGATCGCGCTGGCGCTGGACCTGTCCGAGGCCGAGGCCGAGCGGGTGCGGATCTCCGGACTGGTTCACGACGTGGGCAAGATCGGCGTTCCCGAGCGGGTCTTGTGCAAGGCCGGGAAGCTGACCGACGAGGAGTTCGGGCTCATCAAGCTGCACCCCGAGACCGGGCATCGCATCCTGAAGGGGATCACGCTGCTGGAGCACGCGCTGGGGGGTGTCCTGCATCACCACGAGCGCATCGACGGACGCGGCTACCCGCACGGTCTCAAGGGCGACGCCATCCCGTTGACCGCCCGGATCATCGGGCTCGCGGACACGTTCGACGCGATGAGTTCCAACCGCGCGTACCGGCCCGCGATGCCGCGAGAGAAAGTTCTGGCCGAGATCACCCGCTGCGCGGGCACGCAGCTTGATCCCGCGGTGGTGGCCGCGTTTACCAAGGTGAATCTCCAAGGGTACGACGAGCTCATGTCCCGTCAGGCGGTGGCCGCGGGCGTGGTGTTCCAGCAGGCCGCCTAAAGCGCACGGAGTTCGCCCGTGGACTCCCGGCGCGGGTTCAGTCGCGCTGCCTATCGACCGATAGCGAGGTACCGAGAAGTGTCCCCGCCTCCGGCGGGATGGAGATGCCGCGCGTGCGTCGATCGCTGCGACAGTTCGTTCCGCGGGAACCGGCGATGGTCGGCGGGTTGCTGATCGCGTACGCCGGCGTGGTGGCGGTGGCGACCGTGGCGGCCTGGTGGGGCGTCCACAGCCGAGAGATCGCCCAGGCTCGGAATGCCTCTCGCCAACGCTCCGACGCGATCGCCGCCGCGCTCAAGGGCGAGATCGCTGAACGACTCAAGTCCGACGATCGCGGGGCCGCGCGAGCTCTGCTCGCGGACCTGGCGGCGTCGCAGCAGCTCACGACGGCGCGGGTCACGCTCGGCGACGGGACAGTGGTTCTCGACGCTCGCGATGCCGCCGCGGTGGCCAGCAAGCTGCCGGCAAAGTGGCCGTCCTCTGTGGCGTCGTCCGCTTCCTCGCTCGCGAGCCGCGAGGTGGTCGAGGTTGCCGGCAAGGGGCCGATCGTCATCGAGATTGATGCCGGCGAACCCACGGAGGCCATGAGCGACCTGGAGACCTTCACGCTTGCGGGAGGCGGCCTCTGTGTCGCGATCGTGATCGGGCTGGGTATCGCGGCCCGGCGGCGCACGCGGTCGCTGGCGGAAGTGGGGGACGCCCTCGCCGCGATCGCCGCGGGCGAGCAGGACCTCAAAGCCGTCCGCGTTCGCGAGGCTCTGGCCGGGAGCGGCGCGGCGTGGAATGCGCTCGTCGACGAGCTCTCCACCCTCCGCCTTCGCAAGCGATTGGAAGAAGCGTCGGAACGCCGAACCAGCGCCTCGGTGGTCGCAACCGCAACGTCGGAAGATGTGGTCGCCCGCCTCGCGGATTCGCTCTGGATCGGGCTTGTCGGTCTCGAGCCCGACATGCGGGTGCGCTACTGCAACGGCGCCGCGGGGATCTTCCTGGGTTCCACCAGGGACAAGCTCGTCGGCAAGCCCGCCGCCGAGTGCTTCAGCGATGCGGCTGCGAAGAACGAACTCGGCAAGCTCGCGGACGCCCGATCGCGGGCTCGGCTGATCTTTGAGACCACCGTCGGCGAGGGCGAAGGAGCCACCGTGCTCCGCGTCAGCGCCCGCCCGCTCAACGGCGGCGGCGCCATGCTGGTGCTCGAGGACGTCACCCAGCAGCGGATCGCCGATCGCTCCCGAAACGCGTTCGTGGAGCAGGCCACACACGAGCTGCGCACCCCGCTCACCAACATCCGGCTCTGCATGGAAGAGCTGCTCGACGCGCCCGAGTCCGACGTCGCCAAGCGGGCCCAGCACCTCAATGTCGTGAACCAGGAGGTGCGACGCCTGGAACGCATCGTCGGTGACATGCTGTCGATCTCCGAGATCGAGGCCGGGACGCTGCAGCTCACCCCCGCGGACGTGCGGCTGGCGCCGGTCTTCGAAGAGATCCAGGCCGACTTCACTCAGCAGGCCAAGGCCAAGAACCTCCGCCTCACGTTCGCTCTGCCTCCCAAGCTCCCCACGATGGTCGGCGATCGCGACAAGCTCACCCTCGCCATCACCAACGTCCTTGGCAACGCCATCAAGTACACGCCCGAAGGCGGCGACGTGACGGTCAGCGTCCGCGCCGACGACAAGGAGCTGATCGTTCAGATCGCCGACACCGGCATCGGCATGTCCCCCGATGATGCCAGCAAGGTCTTCGAACGCTTCTATCGCGCCAAGGACCCGCGGGTCAGCAAGATCACCGGCACGGGCCTCGGCCTGGCGCTCGCTCGCGACGTGGTGAAGCTCCACGGCGGCGACATCGGCGTCGAGTCCATCAAGGACAAGGGTTCCACCTTCACCATCCGGGTGCCGCTGAGCGCCCCGTTGCGGCACGCGGCCTAGGAACGGAGGAACAGCGGCGTGGAGATCCGAACGCAGCAACACGGTGCCGTCAAAGCCGTCGTGCCTCAGGGTGCGATCTGCCAGGGCGATGCCGCCGCGTTCGAGAACGAGGTGGCGCAGGCTCTCTCGGCCAACATGGGCCGGTGTGTGGTGGACTTGTCGGCGACGCCGTTTGTCGACAGCCAAGGCCTTGAGTCGCTTCTCAATCTCACCGAGAGGCTCGCCGACGCGGGGCGCCTGCTGAAGCTCTGCGGCGTCTGCGAGACCGTTCGCGAGATCCTGGATGTGACCGATCTCTCCGATCAGTTCGAGGTGTATGAGGACGTCGGCGCCGCCGTCAGGAGCTTCCTGTGAGCGGCGAAGCCTCCAGAACCCGGCTGGGCGATGCGCTGCTGCGTGACGGCGCGATCAACGAGCAGCAGCTCAGCCGCGCCCTGGCCGAGCAGGCCCGCAGCAACCGGATGCTGGGCGAGCTCTTGATCGAGCAGGGCGTCATCACGCCGCAGGTGTTCCTTCTGACGCTCGCCAAGACCCTGGGCGTTCGATCGGTGCACCTGCGTCACGGTCTGATCGACCCGCAGGTCTTCAAGCTGGTGGGCACCGAGGAGTGTGAGCGCCTTCGGGCCGTGCCTCTTTTCAAGGTCCGCGACACGCTGACCGTGGCCATGGCCGAGCCGCAGAGCCTGCCGACGATCGATCGTCTTCGGACCATCACCTCGTGCAAGATCCGGCCGGTGCTGGCGCTCGAGGCCAACATCCTCGAGTTCGTCAAGAAGTACTCCGGCGGCGACGTGAACGTGGACGCGTTCCTCACCTCGCTGTCCGAGTCCGATCTCGAAGTCGTGGAGCGCGAGAGCGTCGACGAGGGGCCTGCGACGGACCTGGACAAGCTGGTCGCGGGCAGCCCGATCATCAACCTGGTGAACGTCGCGCTGCTGACGGCGGTGCGTGACGGGGCGAGCGACATCCACATCGAGCCGGACAAGAAGGGCACGCGGATCCGCTACCGCGTCGACGGCGTGCTCCGCGACCTGATGAAGCCGCCGCCGGGGATGCACGCCTCGATCGTGTCGCGCGTGAAGGTGATCGGCAAGATGGACATCGCCGAGAAGCGGCTGCCGCAAGAGGGCCGCGTGCGGATCGTCGCCGAGGGACGCGACATCGACCTGCGCGTCTCGTCCATGCCGACGCTCTTGGGCGAAAAGATCGTGGTCCGCGTGCTCGACAAGTCGAACCTGCGGGTGCGGATGAGCGACCTGGGCTTCCGGGCCGAGTCGCTGGCAACGTTCACGCACATGCTCGAGCGCCCGCACGGCCTGGTGCTTGTCACCGGCCCGACCGGCAGCGGCAAGACGACGACGCTGTACTCGGCGCTCGACCTGTTGCGCAGCCCCGACGTCAACATCCTGACCGTCGAAGACCCGGTCGAGTACCAGCTCGACCTGATCAACCAGATCCAGACCAATGAGCCCATCGGGTTCAACTTTGCCCGGGCGCTGCGAAGTATTCTGCGCCAGGACCCGGACGTGATCATGGTCGGCGAGATCCGCGACCAGGAGACGGCGCGGGTCGCGGTGCAGGCCGCGCTGACGGGGCACCTGGTGCTTGCGACGCTGCACACCAACGACGCACCTAGCACTATCGCGCGGCTCGCTGACATGTCCATCGAGAAGTACCTGATCTCCAGCGCGCTCAACGGCGTGGTGGCCCAGCGGCTCGCGCGCACGATCTGTCAGGCCTGCGCAACCAAGTACTACCCCGCCGAGGACGTGCTCGCCGACGCCGGTCTGCACGATCAGGTGGGCCGCCCGTTCCGCAAGGGCGAGGGCTGCCGCGTCTGTCACGACACGGGCTTCAAAGGTCGGCTGGGTGTGTACGAGGTGATGGAAGTCTCGTCGTCGCTGAAGAGGCTCATCTACGCGGGCTCTGCGACCCATGAGCTGCGGGCTCAATTGGCCAAGGACGGGTTCCTGACGCTCCGGCAGGAAGGCGTGCTGCTCGCCATGGACGGCAAGACCAGCCTGGAAGAGATCATCCGCGTCACTCACGTGGATGACGAGGGTGCCGGCCCGGTCGCGAAAGCGAGGGCCGCATGAGCTTTGTCTACTCCGGATTCGATGCTTCGGGCAAGGCCGTGGCCGGCTCCATCGATGCGTCCGCGCCCGCGGAAGCGATCGAGGCCCTCCGCAAACGGGGCATCTTCACCACCGCCGTCAAGGCCGAGGACGACACCACCTCCGCGGCGGCTCTGGTTCGCGGCGGGACGAAAGCTGGGCTGCAGGACCTCAGCCAGTTCTACCGCCAGTTGTCCGTGCTCATGGCCACCAAGACGCCCCTGCTCCAGGCTCTGGTCGTCGCCGAGAAGCAGACCCGTACACCCGCCCTGAAGTCCACCGTCGCCGATCTTCGCAAGCGCGTCGAGGAAGGAGAATCCCTCGCGGCGGCGATGGCCTCGAACCCTCGGGTGTTTGATTCCGTGGCCCGGAGCATGGTCGCCGCGGGAGAGGCCGCGGGCATGCTCGACAAGATGCTCGCCTCGCTCTCGATCCTTGTGCGGCGGCAGCTCACCATCCGCCGCCAGATCATCGGCACGCTGACCTATCCGGTGATCCTGATCTCGGTGTCGTTCTGCGTGGTCATCGCGCTACTGGTGGCCGTGCTGCCGCAGTTCGCCGAGATGTTCAAGTCGATGCAGACCCCGCTCCCGCCCACGACCAAGATGCTGATGTGGGTGGGCGACGTGCTGAGGCAGCAGTGGATGTTCGTGATTCCCGCGGCCGTCGCCGCCGCGACCGGCCTGTACCTGAGCATCCGCTCTCCCAAGGGGATCGGTCGGATCGACGCGTTCCTGGTGACCGCTCCGCGGATCGGTCCCATGCGACGCAGCTTCGCGGTCGCTGGCTTCTGCCGCCTGCTCGGCACGCTGATCGACGCCCGCGTCCCGCTGCTGGACGCCATCCGCCTGACCCGAGAGTCGATCCGCTGTCGTCCCTACGCCGACTTGCTTCAAAGCGCCGAGATCGCGGTGGAGCGGGGCCAGCCGCTCGCGGAGTCACTCAACGACGAACGTCTGATCGATCCCGCGGTGACGGCGGCGATCTCCAGCGGCGAACGAGGCGGCAAGGTGGGCCCCGTGCTCCTGCAGGTCGCGGATTATCTCGACGAGGACAACGAGCAGTTCATGAAGCTGCTGTCAACGATTCTCGAACCGGTCGTTCTCGGCGTCGTGGGGGCGCTGGTGGGAGGGATCGCGATCAGCATGTTCCTGCCTCTGTTCGACCTCGCCGCGAGCGCGGGCGGCGCGTCGGGAGGTGCACCATGATCGGCGCTCGCTTGGGTCTCATCGGGGTGGAGATCAGCCCCCAGTCGGTGCGGCTCGCCCAGCTGCGCTTCGAGGGCGCCAAGGCCAGTCTGCACGCGCTCGCCGAGTTCACCCGGCTCGCGGAGACCTCGCCGCTTGAAGCCGAGGCGGAGCGGATCGCCGGGGTGCTCCGGCGCCGCGGCTTTGTGGGCGTGCGGCTTGCCGTGTGCCTCGGTCCCGAACAGATCTTGTCCGCCGAGATGGAGCTGCCGCCGGTGTCGTCGGGCGCGCCCATTGAACAGCTTGCCGCCGCGGAGTTTGCCCGTGCCTTCAAGCAGGACGCGGCCGCGCTGGAAGTCGCGGTGTGGGAGATCCCCGTGCCCGCCCGCCAGCACGGCGCCGCCACCTGCATGGCCAACGCCTGCTCGCACGAGACCAGCGGCGCGATCGTCGCCGCGTTCGATCGGGTCGGGCTCGACGTCCGCAGGGTCGAGCCCCGCGAGATGGCGCTGGCACGCGCCTGTCTTCCCAAGCTGGCGGGGGCGGGCGCCATCACGCTCCTGGTCTCGCTGCGTCTGCGTGGATCGCGCCTCCTTGCGGTCCACAACAACACCGTCGTGCTCGACCGACCTCTGGAAGGCGGCGATCTCCGCTCCGTCTACGAGGAGACCGCCAGCGCCTCCGGGCTTGACGTCAACGCGGCTCCGATCGTGCTCGCCCACGTGCTCGACGGCACGCACACCCTGGAACTCGACGACGCGACACGCAACGCGGTACGGGCCTCGCTCGACCGCTTCGGCTCCGGGCTCATCGAAGAGATCCACACCGCTTGCGGCTATGTCGGGCGTCGCTTCGGCGGGCGAGAGGTTGCCCGCATGCTCGTCACCGCCGACGGCCCCGAGGCCGCACCGATCGCCGATCTGCTCGGCGCGGTGACGTCCCTCGACACCCACGCCTGCACCATCGGCGACATCGCGCAGATTCCACCCACGCTTCGGCTCGCGAGCTCTCAGGGCGGCTTCCTCGCCGCGGTGGGGGCGGGATACGGGCGTCGAAAGGGCGACCAGTGCTAGCTGCCAATCTCCTCCCCATGTCCAGACGGAAGTCGTCCGCTCGCGAAGATCGAGCGTTGACATGGTCGATCGTCATCGCCGCACTGGCGGGCGTGCTCGCGTGCGCCACCTTCGGTGTTCGGATCTCCTCGCGTGGCAGCACGGCGGTCAGCGCCCGGGAGTTTGCGGTGGCCGACGCGGAGGTGACCCAGCTCCGCACCCAAGTCAGCGAGGCACGCACCAAGGCTCGTAAGGCCGAGGCTCTGCTGGCCGCCGCCCGTGCCATCGCGGATCACCCCGACTGGAGCTTGTTGCTCAATCTCCTGGGCAACCTCCGAGGCGATCAGGTCGATCTGGCCCGTGTCGCGATCGGATATCGAAAGTCGGAACCCAACGCGGCCGCCAAGGCGGGCAACAAGGTCCCGCGCGGCTACTGGGTCCGCCTTTCTGGTCAGGCCGTTGATCAGGCCGCCGTGGCCAAGTTCGCGGTGCGGCTGGAGGACGCCGGTCTCTTTGACAAGGTGTCGCTGACGGAGTCGAAGAAGGCCTCGGGCGCGGATTCGATCCTCATCGACTTCCAGATCGACGCGACGATCGACGAGCATCCCTCAGGAGGCACCAAGTGAAGCACCGAGGACCGGGAGCCAGCGCGACGATCGCCGTCGACGCCGCGGGACTGGGAGTGACCATGGCGCTCCTGGCCACCTTCGCGCTCGCGGTGGTGGCGCCCGCGCTGCAGGGCCAGGCCGCGGAGCGCAGCGAGAAGGTCCGGGTTGATGCCGTCCGAGCGGAGGCCAAGAAGCTGCGCGCCGAGCGGCTTCTCTTCGATAGCGGCTTTGAACAAGCCAGCCGTGACCTCGCCGCCACCCGAGTCAAGGTGGAACCGGTTTCCAAGCTGAACTCCCGGCTCGCCGGGCTCACCGAAGCGGGATCCGAGTTCGGCCTGGTCATCGATCGCATCCTGCCCGAGCCCGGGACCAACGCCCCGAAAGCGACGCTGGTTCCGATCCGGGTCGAGGGCCGCGGGGGCTTTGTGCCCTGCCGCGATTGGCTGGCCCAGCTCCGGACCGACTATCCGGACATCGCCGTTCGCGGGCTGGATATCAGCCGTGACACCTCGACGCCCGAGAACGCGACCCGCTTCGCCTTCGATCTGCTCTGGTACGCGGCACCGTCCTCCCAGACCGAACCGGAGAAGTAGGTTCCGCTGGCGTTCGACGCCGGCGATTTGCATGTTGTGAGCATGGCGCTCACACGGGAACAAAAGGTCTATCTCTCGGTCCTGTTCGTCGCCGGTGCCGCACTGGCCGTCGATCGCCTTTTCTTGGGGGTGACCAACCCCGCCGTCGCCGCGGCCGCCAACGCGATTCAGGAAGTGGCGTCCTCCAAGCCGCTGGAAGCCTCCAGCCAGGAACCGGCCTCGGCCCGATTTGCGGCCCGCTTGCGGGCCGCCGCGGGGGACTCCGCCAACAACCCGGTCTCCGACCTCTTCGCAACCCGCCTGGTGAAGTCCCCGGCTTCTGCCGAAGCCGCCCCGATGAACGCGGCCCCCGTGTCGTCAGCGGCTTCGATCGATGCCTTCAAGGCCGCCCATCGCGTCAGCGCTCTGGCGAGCGGGAAGGGTGCGTACGCGGTCATCAACGGCCGCACCGTGCGTTTGGGCGAGGCTCTCGGCGGGATGACGCTGATCGAAGTGACCCGAGAGCACGCGGTCTTCGAGGGCGATGGCCATCGGGTCGAGCTCTCTCTGGTCGAGGCGCGATAACCCGGGGCCCGGCATCGGCCACACGAAAGTCCGTTTATGCCGTCGCGACCGGCTCCCCGGGTCGCACTTTTCCTGCCCTTCTCAACCGGCACAGATGCCGGCTCGATGACAAAGTGCTGCTCGGCGCGGTCGTTCGGGCAGGGAAAGAACTTCCGGAGACGAACACATGGCTTCGCTTGCATATCGCTCACGTCGGGCTTTCAGCCTTCTCGAACTCGTCATCGTGGTCGTGATCCTCGGCATCCTCGCCGCGATCGCCGTGCCGCGCATGAGCCGAAGCGCCACCAACGCCGCCGACAACGCCGTCGCGGCCAACCTGGCGATCCTGCGTAACGCGGTGGATCTCTTCAGCACCGAACACGGCGGAACGTACCCGTCGGTCGCGAACCTGCCCAACGCGCTGACCCAGTACAGCGACGTGGCCGGCACGACCTTCGCCGCTGCCAAGGACACCGCCACCGGCGTGATCTACGGCCCGTACGTCCGCGACATCCCCGCGCTGCCCGTGGGCGCCAACAAGGGCAAGAACACGTTTACCGCCACGCTCGGCGGGTCCTTCGGCTGGGTGTACGACGCCAGCACCGGGAAGATCTTTCCTAACTGCCCCGACTCCGAAGTCGACGGCCGCGGTGTCAAGTACAACACCTACTGAAGGCGTGAGCTGGCAGGGGGCGGCGCCCAGCAGATGGAGATGCCGCCAATCGAAGACTGATCGGACTCCTATCGTCTCACAACGCACGCCCCCCACGGGGCGTGCGTTGTTGTTTTTGTGAAGATCGCGGCCCCGTCCCCCAGCCCGGCCCCAAGCTCGCTCCCGCGACCGCTACCATCGCCCCGATGAGCCGCCGCGTCCAGCTCCCGGTCCTGACCAACTCGAGCCGCCACGCCGCGCCGTCGGCGGCCCACGACTCCTACGAGAAGAAAGAAAAGTGCGGCGTCGTCGGCGTCTGGGGTGCGGACCACGCCGCGCGTCTGACGTATCTCGCCATGTACGCCCAGCAGCACCGCGGGCAGGAGTCCGCCGGCATCGCCGTCTCCGACGGCGAGCAGCTCCGCGGCGTCACCGGCATGGGTCTCGTCCCCGAGATCATCGACCCCGACGTCCTCGAAGACCTGCAGGCCCACGCGGGTGACTCTCGCATGGGCGGTGCGATCGGCCACAACCGCTACGCCACCGCCGGCGGCAGCCTCGCCTGCAACGCCCAGCCGCTGCTCACCGCCTATGTCGGCGGCCAGGTCGCGCTGGGTCACAACGGCAACCTGATCAACGCCGAGCTTCTCCGCCATCACTTCGAACAAGCCGGACACCTCTTCCAGACCACCAGCGACACCGAGGTCATCATCCACCTGCTCGCGTCGCCCCTGCAGCAGAAGAGCCCCGACCCGCTCGCCGCCGCTCTGCGCCACCTGCAGGGTGCGTTCAGCCTGGTGTTCCTGTTCCCCGATCGCATCGAAGCCGCCCGCGACCCCTGGGGCTGGCGCCCGCTCGTGCTCGGCATGCTCCCCGGCGGCGGGCACATCGTCGCCAGCGAGACCGTTGCGCTCGACGTCGTCGGCGCGACGCTGGTCCGCGAGATCGAGCCCGGCGAGATCGTCACCATCAGCGCCCGCGGCATCGAATCCCGGCGCTTTGCAGGCGTCGAGACGCCCGCCGCCCACTGCGTCTTCGAGCACGTCTACTTCGCCAACCCCGCCAGCAACGTCTTCGGCCAGAACGTGCAAGCCGCCCGCGAAGCCCTGGGCGCCCGCCTCGCCAAGGAAGCGCCAGTCGCCGCCGATTTCGTGATGCCGATGCCCGACTCCGGCCGCAGCGCGGCCGCCGGATACGCCCAGGCCAGCGGCCTCGCCTACCGCGAAGGCATCGTGCCCAACCGCTATGTTGGCCGCACGTTCATCAAGCCGACGCAGACCGAACGCATCGCCGCTGTGCGCTTGAAGCTAAACGTCATCGCCGACATCGTCCGCGGCAAGCGCGTCGTGGTGGTGGACGACTCCATCGTCCGCGGCACCACGACCAAGGCCAAGATGGATCAGATCCGCCAGGCCGGTGCGAAGGAGATCCACCTCCGCATCTCCTGCCCGCCCATCCGCCACCCGTGCTACTTCGGCGTCGATTTCGCAACGCGGGATCAACTGATCGCCCACGGCAAGAGCATCGAAGACGTCCGCAAGTTCCTCGGCGTCGACTCGCTCCACTACCTCAGCCTCGAAGGCATGCTCGCCTGCATGAACCGCCCCGCCAAAAGCTACTGCACCGCGTGCTACACCGGTGACTACCGGCTCGATCCCGAGAAACCCGTGATCGGCGAGGTGATGGAGAACGAGCAGTTGAAGATGTTTGGGTGAGGGAGCGTCTGCCTGTTGGCCTCAGTTCAGAGCCGCGTGCTTCAGCACGCGCGGCGAGTGTTCGAGACGAGGCAGCAGCTTCGGAAGGTCGCTTTGATGACGCCTAGCCGCCGAACCAAATCCCCTTGGAGGCGTTTGAGGGATGATCGCGGTCATCCAATCCGAGCACTCTCTCGCAGAGCAACGCTCTGTGGCCCGGAGGCACGGTTCGCGCTGCAAAACTTGTCTTGGGAGGATGTCGGTGCTGTAGGAGCCCGAGTTCTCTTGAGCGTCGTTTCGATGATGAGCGTGGCTCTGCTTGGCGCCATACTGGCGAATCTATCTGGAGGCAAGTCCTCTTCAAGATTTGTTGTCATCGGAATAGGCGTGATAGTTGCAGCCGGTTGGGTGTTACCCAACATTCTCATCTGGTGGCAGTTCTGGAAAATCGATTGGCTTCCAGACGTGATCGCTTGGCGACGCAGTCAACGACTTTGTGGCGCCTGCCGCTATCCGATGGCGCATGCCGCCGACCCCGACGGCTGCACCGTCTGCCCTGAATGCGGCGCGGCGTGGAGGCTGCCGCCACCCCCCGCGAACAATCCCGAGTGAGCGAGTCCAGTTCATCCTCTGGTCCGGTTGGGCGAGGCCCGCTTCGGCTGTCGGTCACGGTCCTTGATCACCGCGGCAGAGGTCGGCGCCTTGCGCGAACCCCTTGGAAGGAAGCCAGAACTCGCACGTGGCGACGCGAGGATTTCCCTGAAACTAAGGACATGGTTCGCTTCATGTTGGTCAATGTAGTGACCGCACTCCTTTGGGTAGGCGGCATTCTCGGGTTGTTCTACGGGCTACCGATGATGCTCCGCTCTACGAAGATCTCACCGATCGTCTTTGTCGGGCTCATGGCTCCGCTCGTGGTCGGCGTCGTACAAACGTTCGTGATCTACAAGGCCGCACGCTGGCTCTGGGCACCGATCGAAGCGAGAGAGATGCTGCGCAAGTGCCTCTGCCCGCACTGTCGCTTCTCACTAGTCGGAATCTCACCTGATCCCGACGGCTGCACCGTCTGCCCCGAATGCGGCGCGGCATGGAGGCTGACGGTTACGAACGATGTGACAACAAGAACCCAAACCACGTGAGTCACGAAGCCGAGAATCCCCTTTCGCCGCGGGTCAAACCAGGCCGACTGCTTGGCTCCCAGCATCTGACCGATGGCCGCGGACATCTCGTTCCGATGCTCAAGCCGATCAGGCTGGGAGATCGATTCTCGTGGCGTCGTCACATGACATCGACCGAGCGTCGACGGTGGGGTGGTTTGATTGCGCTGAACGCGATGTTCCTGCTCGGCGTCCTCCTCCTCGGCGGCACCGTTGGCCTTTGGGGCTTTCTCGCGCTCTGCGGCGTATCTCTCCTCTTTTCTTTCTGCGGCGCGTGGGTCTTTGATCGCCGCGTGAAGATTCCTGGCACGGCCGCAGCTCGTATCGAACGCGGACTCTGTGGCAGCTGTGTGTACCCGATCGAGACCACTTCCCCGCAACCCGACGGCTGCACCGTCTGCCCCGAATGCGGCGCCGCATGGAAGCTCCCCCCGCCACCCCCGAACAATCCCGCGTGACCGCCCCCTCCGCACCTCCCCCCATCTCCCCCGGCCCCCTCGGCCTGCGGTACACCATCCGCGACCACCGCGGCCGCGTCGTGCCGCTGGCGCACGCCTCCTGGCCCGATCGATTCCGCCACTTCTCCCACGTCGGCCACTTCGTCCCACCCGTCAGCGGCACGGTCTCGACGCTCGTCCTCCTCGTCCTCGTGATGACCTTCGTCTTCGCGATCCAGGACGCCGGCTCCCGCGCCGCCGCGGCACTCGGCGGCGCGAAATCGTGGACGCTCGCGTTTAACGCCCTCGGCCTCTTCGGCCCACTCGCCATCCTGCTGCTGCTCATCGCCGCGTCAATCTTCCTCACCGCCGCACGCGTCTGGATCCCCGCCGTCGCCCGCTCCTGGCTCTCCCAAGGCGAGTGCCCGAGCTGCCGCTACAAGATCGACACGCTCGAACCCGAGGCCGATGGGTGCACGGTGTGCCCGGAGTGCGGGGCGGCCTGGAGGCTCACCGCTCCACCCGTCCCATGATCGCGCCGATGTCACGACCTCCGTGCAGCACGCGCACGATCTGGAGCGGTCGTGTCTCTGGCCGATAGATCAACGCGATCGAGTGCACCACGAACACACGCAGCGACTCGTCGGCGAGGTCGTCTCGTCGGTGCCCCAGCCGGGGGCGTTTGGCAAGAATATGCATCGCGTCTTCAAGCGCCTGCAGCAACTTCACCGCATTCGCGGGGCTGTCCTCCGCCACAAAGCCTGCAATCTCGCGAAGATCCGAAACGGCTACCGGGGTGAGCAGGAACCGGCTCATCCCGCCTTCCGCCGCTTACGGTCGCCACTCACATCCAAGCGAATCTCGGCGAACGCCTTGGAACCATCAACGAGCTTGCCCGCCTTCGCCTGACGCAGCCCCACCGCGATTTTGCGGCGGACCGACTCAAGGTCCTTGCCGTTCGCCCGCTCGCGTTCCTCGAGCAGTCGCAGTCCGTCCCGCACCACCTCGCTCGCAGTCTGATAGAGCCCCGATGCGACCTTCTTCTCCACAAACTTCTGGAGCACCGGCGTGAGCGAAACGTTGAGTGTCTTCCTCGGGGGCATGAAGAGAGCATATCACAGACGCAAGATGTGTCAAGATGTGTTACAGGCACACAACGAGCGTGGTGCGTAGCATCGCCCAATGTCCATCCCTCTCACCCTCGCCCATTCTCCCGACCCCGACGACGCCTTCATGTGGTGGCCGCTGACGGGCAAGATCAATCCCGACGGCACGCCCCAGCCCGGCGCCGAAGGTACGCCCCGACTGGACACCGGCCGCTTCTCCTTCCGCGCCCTGCCCGCCGACATCCACGTCCTCAACCGCCGCGCGATCGAAAGGGCCGACCTCGAGATCACCGCCCTCTCCGCCCGTGCGTACTGCGACGTCAAGGACCGCTACATCATCACGCGCTGCGGCGGGTCCTTCGGCGACGGCTACGGCCCCAAGCTCATCGCTCGCTCCGGAAGCACCCTCAACTCCATGCGTGCGCCCACAACCCGCATCGCCGTGCCGGGCATGCAGACCACCGCGTTCCTGCTGCTCGGCCTCGCGCTCGGTTTTACCCGCGACACACTCGCGGCCCAGCGCTCACGCTTCATCGAACTCCCCTTCGAACAGATCATCGGCGCCGTCGCCCGCGGCGATGCCGACGCCGGGCTCGTCATCCACGAGGGCCAGCTCACCTTCGTTGACGCCGGGCTTCAACTGCTGCTCGATGTCGGCGTCTGGTGGAAGCAGCGCACCGGCCTGCTCACGCCGCTGGGCGTGAACGCCGTCCGCCGAGACCTCGATCAACTCCACGGCCCCGGCACCGTCCGCGAGGTCGCCGCCCTGCTCAGCCGCAGCGTGGCGTACTCGATGGACCACCGCGACGAATCCACCCGCTACACGCTCCCCTTCGCGCTCGCTAACGTCGACCGCGCCGGCAAGCAATCCGAAGAGAAGCCCACCCTCGAACGCATCGAGCGGTACTGCAAGATGTACGTCACCGAAGAAACCCGCGACATGGGTGAGAAGGGCCGCCAGGCGATCGAACGCCTCCTCCGCGACGGCGCCGCCGCGGGGTTATGCCCCGACCCGGGCACAGTTGACGTTGTGTAGGAAGAGAAGGAGAGACCAAGAGACGTAGAGACGAAGTGGTCAAGGCATTTCGGAACGAACCGCAGCCTCGGTCCTGCCTTTCACTCCGTCTCTTCGTCTCTCAGTCTCTTCGTCTCTACTGTTTCCCCATGAACCTCACCCGCACCCCCTTCGGCATCGCGGTCGAGACCAAGCCCGGCTCGCTGCTTCCCATCCGCCACATCATCGGCATCGGCATGAACTACGCCGAGCACGCACGCGAGCAGGGCAAGGGTGTGCCCGAGCGCCCCGTCCTCTTTACCAAGAACCCGCTCTCGCCGATCCTGCACGGCGAGGACATCGTGATCCCCAAAGTCTGCCAGGAGAAGCCGCAGGTTGACTTCGAGGCCGAGCTCGGCGTCATCGTCGGCACCCGCTGCCGCGACGTGGCCAAGGCCGACGCGTTCAAGGTCATCCTCGGCTATTGCACCGCCAACGACGTCTCCGCCCGCTGGTGGCAGAAAGAAGGCAGCGGCGGCCAGTTCTACCGCGGCAAGTCCTTCGACACCTTCTGCCCCATCGGCCCGAGCGTCATTCCCGCCGCCGAGATCAAGAACCCGCAGAACCTCCGCCTGCAAACCCGCGTCAACGGCGTCACCATGCAGGACGCCAACACCAGCGACATGATCTTCGATATCCCCACGCTCATCCACGAGATCAGCCGCGGCACCACCATCCCCGAGGGCACGCTGATCCTCACCGGCACCCCCAGCGGCGTCGGCTTCGCCCGCAATCCAGCCATCTTCTTGAAAGCCGGTGACGTCGTCGAGATCGAGGTCGAACACTGCGGCGTGCTGCGGAACACGGTGCGATTCGAGTGAATGCTCCGCAGCGGAGCGCTCGGCAGCACCCGCCCGAACGGCGGACGCGCAAGGCGCAGAACATCGCCCCGAGTGTCTGTGTTTCTCGTCGGCACCGCTTCAGGTCTTGATGCGCCGCGTTACTTCGGCGTCGGAGCCGGAGTCGTGATGCTCGGCACGCTCATCGCCGCGTCGGTCGTCGACGGTGCCGTCGGCATCGGCTTGGCCACCGTCAGCGACTGACCACGTGGATCGGTCCCCGCCGGGTACTCCGGCGATGATCGGATCGAGGTGTCGATGCGCCGGCTGAACTTGTTCGGCACCGCCATCACGCTACCCAATTCGCCCGCCCGCGTCGGCTTGTCAAAGAACCGCCACCGCATCGCGTCCGGGTTCGCCGGGTTGTCCGGGTACTGGGCCTCGTGGAATCGGATCGTCAACTGCTTGCCCACCGGCACGTCCGCCGTCCACACCGGCTCGTTCGTCCGCGTGTCCATGAGCGTCACCGTGACGGGATAGTGCTCATCCGCGATGTACGTGAACGTGTCGTTGGAGCGGAGCGAACCGCCCTGCCGGTAGATGTTGCAGCCCGCCAGCGTGAACGCGGCGGCTCCCAGAGCGAGGACGGCAATCCCAGGTACGACACAGCGAGAGCAGTGCATCAGAATCCTCCGACACCGCCCCGACTCTTCACAAGCCCCGGGGCAGCGTCCCAGAATGTACCGCTTCACTATCGGCACAACCCGCACAGTACTGACGCAAGTCCCGCCCGGTTCGTTCTGTTTTGTGAAAGTTAGGTGTTGGTCGCGAGCAATCGCGCACAAGACGCCGAGGCTGACGAGGCTTGGCGAGGAAGCCTCGGATCGGCTTCTAGACGCGCCAGTGACCGGTAGACTCCGCCCATGGAGTCACTCGCGGATCGCATGCGCATCGGCCACGGCTACGACCTGCACCGCCTCGAGCCCCGCCCACCGGCCGGGCAGGGTCGCCCCCTCGTCGTCGGCGGCGTCGCCCTCGACTTTGACCGCGGCCCCATCGCCCACAGCGACGGCGACGCCCTCCTCCACGCCGTCACCGACGCCGTCCTGTCCGCCGTGGGCCTCCCCGACATCGGCCAGCTCTTCCCCGACAACGACCCGGCCCACGAATCCCGCGACAGCCGCGAGTTCCTCAAGGCCGCCGCCGCCCGCGTCGCCGCTCTGGGCTGGACGGTGGCCAACATCGACGCGACCGTGATCCTGGAACGCCCCAAGCTGAGCCCGCACAAGGATGCCATGTGCTCCGTGATCGCCGCGGCGCTGGGCATCGACCGCACCCGCGTCGGCCTCAAAGGCAAGACCCACGAGAAAGTCGACGCGGTGGGGGAGTCCCGCGCCATCGAGGTTCACGCCGTCGCGCTGCTCGTCAAGATTTGATCTTGCAGGGTGCCACTGCCCGGCTGCTTTGAGCCGGGCAATGCGATCGCGTGATCGCGCTACGGCTCCGCCAACTGCCGCTGCCTCTTCAGCATCATCGCATCCGCCAAGCCCGGGAACGCGGTTCCCAGCGCCAGCATCGCCCGCATCGGGAAGCTGGTCCACACCTCGCCCTTGGGCTTCCGCAAGCATCGCACGATGGCGTTGGCCACGGTCTCCGCCGGCTGCTTGAACCGCTCGGGCGTCTGGATGCTGATCCGCTTCCCGCCCGACAGCCGCTTGGCGGTGTCGAAGAACTCGGTCTTGGTCCCGATCGGGTGCACGCTCGAGACCGCGACGCCCTGATCGGCCAGCTCGATCCGCATCGCGCGGGCGAAATGATCTTGCAGCGACTTGGTCGCCGAGTACGCCGCGTAGTTTGGCAGCCCGATCTTGCTGACGCAGCTGGAGCACACCAGGATGTGCCCACGCTTCCCGCCGTTCACCGGCGGCTGCTTCAGGAACATGTTCCCCGTCAGCCTCATCAGCTGCAGGCACGACCAGAAGTTCACCCGGAACATCTCGTCCAGCTCGGCGTCGGTGTACGCGAGCACCGAGCGTTCCAGCCCGTAGCCCGCGTTCGCGAAGACGCTGTAGAGCGAGCCGAAGTGGTCCATCGCCGCCTCGACGAGCCGCTCGTTGTCCTTGGGGTTCGAGACGTCCATCACGACGTAGGCCGCATCGCCTCCCTCGGCGCGGATCGCCTCGACGACCTTTTTGAGCTCGTCCTCCCGCCGCGCCCCGACGATCACCCGCATCCCCGCTCGCGAGCAGGCGATCGCCGTCGCCTTCCCGATGCCGGAACTGGCACCGGTGATCGCGATCGTGCGTGACTTCAGATCAATGCCCATAAGAGACCCACCCCTGAAGCCCGCCGTGGAGAATGCAACACGCGCCGAAAGAAACACAGCGACCGAGTGAGGCACTCAGCGGCTCTGCTTCTCTCCGCGCTTTCCGCGTCTGCCGCGGGAAAATGTCCGAAAGCCCGACCGAAGGCGGGTTGCTTACTTCCGCACCTGCGTGGTGTCGTTGCTGGAGCCGGTCTTGGGCTGAGCGCTCGAGCTGCTCTTGGGCGTGAACACCTTCTTGGTGTTGTCGCTCGTCTCCTCGATGTCCTTGCCCACGCCGCTCACCGTGTTGCACGCCGCGAGGGCGAGGGGAGCGCAGACGAGGACGGCGGCCACAAGCGAGCGAGCAACGCGAACGCGATTCTTCTGCATGACCATGGTCTCCAACCAAGAAATGAACGTTTCCACAAAGCGACGGTCTCCAACCGTCATGCCAACATCTTACCAACCGAATCGGCGGTTGCCTTGACGAGCCTCGAGCATCAGCGAGCGGGTCCTCCAAGAACCGATCTCGCCCGACGCACCCGGCTCAGTCCAGCACCATTTCCTCCGCACCCGCACCCTTGGGCCCGCGCTGCAGCAGCCAGCGCAGCTCCGCCGTCCGCAGCGCCCAGGCCGCGACGCCGTAGCTGCCCATGCCCACCACCGTCGCCGCGGCCAGGCGCAAGAAGTGACTCCACCCGTGCCCGTTCACCCATCCCATCGCCGTGAACAGACCGTTCGATGCCAGCACCGCCGCCGCCATGACAGCCGCGACGACACAGACTTTCAGCACGCCGACCACAAACTCCCGATCCACAATCCGAACCTGCAGCATCCGCGTCGCGACGATCCCGACCACGATCGCCTGCAGCATCGCGCACGCCCCGGTCGCCAGCGCCAGCCCCGCCTCCCGCAGCCACCAGATCAGTGTCAGGTTCAGCGCCAGGTTGATCACCACCATCGCCACCGCGATCCGCATCGGCGTCTTGGTGTCGCCCCGGGCGTAGAACGCCCTTGTGAGCACGTGGTTCAGCGAGTACGCCCACACCGCCGGCGCATAGCACGCCACCACCAGCGCCGACCGCTCTAATCCCTCGGCGGAGAACTTCCCGAACATCGTGCGCACCAGATCCTCGCGCACCAAGACCAGCCCCACGCTCGCCGGGATCCCGATGAACAGCGACAGGCGGATGCCCCGCTTGAGCACGTCCTCGAACGCCGCGGCGTCCTTGGCCGTCCGCGACAAGAGCGGGAAGACCGCCGTCGCCACCGCGATCCCGAAGACCCCGAGCGGGAACTGATACAGCCGCGAGGTGTACGACAAGATCGAGTTCGACGAGTCGTCCAGCGTGAGCGCGAAGCCGAACATCGTCGGCCCGATCCAGATCGGCCACATCGCGATCAGCGTGTCGATCCAGGTGTTGAGCTGCAGCGTCCCCAACCCGACCACCACGGGCACGAAGCGCGACAGCACCCGCTTGCCCGCGTCCTTCGCGTCGCTCGTCGCCCGCGTCCAGCGCACCTTGCCCCGCAGGGCGTGCAGCGACCAAACGATCTGCAGGAGGCTCGCCACCACCGCGCCGGCACCCACCAGATACGCCCCCTGCGTCACCGACACCTCGCGCCACAGCATCGGCACCAGCGCGGCCGCGATCATGACCAGATTGAGAATCACCGGCGCCGCCGCCGACGGGCCGAACCGCCCGTGGCTCTGCAGCATGCCGCCCAGGATCGCGGTGGTGCACACCATCGGCATCATGGGCAGCATGAGCATCATCAGCCGCAGTGAGAGGGCCCGCTCCTCGTGATCAAGATTCAGCAAGAGCGCCACCAGCAGCCCCGCCTCGATCACCAGCACGATCACGCCCGTCACGAGCGTCAACAGCCGCAGCACCAGCGACGCGAGCTGGTGGGCGGCCTCCGGCGATTCTCGCTTCAGCGTGGTGTATTCAGGCAGGAACGCCGCCGACAACGCGCCCTCGCCAAAGAGCCTGCGGAAGACGTTGGGAATCTGGAAAGCCGCGTTGAACGCCGAACCCACCGCGGTGTCGCCGAACAGCCGCGCGGTCAGGAGATCCCGCGCCAGCCCCGTCAGCCGCGACAGCAGCGTGAAGCTCGCCACCACCCGGATCGCCGCCGCCAGCACGCCTCCCAGGGCGTGCTCGCCCGTCACCGGATTCGGTGCCGCGTTCTCGTTCGATGTCGTGGCCGCGTTCACGCGGGATTCATCGGCCATCGCCGCGATTCTCCGGCAATGCCCGCCCGCTCGTTCGACCCATCGTCCGCGCCGCCAGCGCCAACACCGTCGACGCGATCGTGATCCCTAGCGCGTTGCACGCCAGGTCGTCCCACGCGCACGTCCGTCCCAGCGCCGGGATCCCCTGCAGCCCTTCATCGATGCACGCGTACCCCAGCGCCAGCACCCAGCTCAGCACCAGGTTCCGCCGCGAAAACCGCGGCCCGAAGAACCCGCACAGCGTCACCAGCGTGCACCACGTGCCAAACGCGCCTAGGTGCACCCACAGGTCCGATCGCGGCACAGGACCCTGGATCTGCAAGTGTGGCCAGTGCGTGCCCGTGAACAGCACCACCGCGTACGCCGCGAACGCGAGTCGGATCGGCTTCATCCGCGCGGGCTCTCGAGTGAGCTGCTCTCAACGGGCACGCTCGACCGCGTCTCCACGATCGGAGCCTCGCGCTTCTTCTCGATCACGATCCCTCGCGCCGACAAGAACGCGTCCCAGTCCCGCACGAACACGTCCGCCAGCGCCTTGTAATCCTCCGCCCCGGTCGCCAGCGGCGCATAGTCAAAGATCGTCTTGCCGAAGCTCGGGCACTCCGCCAGCTTGATGTTCCGCCGGATCGCCGGCCGGAACACCCGCGCCATCTTCCACGGCACATCCTGCCCGCGGGCGGCCTCGAAGAACCCGTCCAGGTCCGCCACCACTTCCTTCGTGTGCGTGCTGCTCGTGTCGTGCATGCACAGCACCACGCCCGCAACTTTCAGCCGCGGATTGATCGCCGTCGGACCCACCGCCAACGCCCGCACCGTCTCCAAGAGCTTTCCCACACCCTGCAGCGCCAGGAAGTGCGCCTGCATCGGGATCAGCACCTCGCGGGCCGCCGCGAGCGCGTTGAGCGTCAAGAGCCCCAGCGACGGCGGGCAATCGATCAGCACAAACTCGAACCGGCCCTCGAACGCCGCCAGCACCCGCTCCATCCGCTGCAAGCGGTCCGGCGCCATCGCCAGCTCGCTCTCGGTCGCCGCCAGATCGGTGTGGCTGGGCAGCACGAACAGGTTGTTGCCGACATCGTGCACCGCGCTCGCGGCCAGCTGCGGCGTCGGCGTCCCGATCAAGAGGTCGTACACCGTGTGCGACGCCGCGGTCGGGTCCACCCCCAGCGCGATCGACGCGTGCGCCTGCGGGTCCATATCGACCACCAGCGTCGGTCTCCCCGTCCGTGCGATCGCCGCGGCGAGGTTCACCGTCGTCGTCGTCTTGCCGACGCCGCCTTTCTGGTTCATCAGCGCGATCAGACGCACCGGCCGAGACGAATTGGGCACGCCTGGAATGGGCATGGCCGAGTATACGAGACAACCAGTGGGACCGGCTTCCAGCCGGTCTTCCGTTGCCGTTTTCGGGGGCCACTGCTTGGCGGCTTGGAGCCAAGCAGTGCCGTCGCGACATGCTTGGCAAGAGACAGCCGGGATCGCCCCCGACCTCGGTCCCCCCGCTCACACGTTGGCTCTCAAGGCATCGGAGCCTGACCGACGCCACCCACACCCACCGGCTGCTGCGTTGCCGCCGGAGCCGCAGCCCCGTTCGACGTGGCCGAAGTGACCCCGAGGCTCACCGAGGGCTGAATCCCCGTCGCCCGCCGCGCCTCGTAGTCCAGAGCCTGCTGCTCGATGAACTTCCGCCGCGCGATCTTGATCGCCGTCACCCCGATGAACGAGGCCAGCATGAGGGCCAGGATGTATACCACGCGAGCCCGGCCCGCGCTGATGATCACGCCCAGCGTCGCGAAGCTCGCCGCGATGCCGTAGAGCACCAGCACCGCGCCCTTGACCCCCAGCGCCCGCTTGAGCATGTGGTGCAGGTGATCGCTGTCCGCGCTCGAGATGCTCTGCCCCGCCATCTTCCGGCGGACGATCGCCAGGCTGGTATCAATCAGCGGCACCGCGAACACGATCAGGCCCGCCATCACCAGGTGCGTCTTGTCCGTCGCGCCCAGGGTCAAGATGATCACGATCGTCGTGTACCCAAGCAGCAACGACCCCGCATCGCCCAAAAAGATCGTCGCCGGGTTGAAGTTATGCGGCAGGAACCCCAGGCACGCCCCGATCAGCGCCATGCACAGCACCAAACGCTGCGTGTCCCGCACGCCGTCGTCCGCCGCCGCCAGACCCAGGGAGATGACCAAGAGCCCGATGGCCGTGATCGCCGTGGTGCCGCTCAAAAGCCCGTCCAGCCCGTCGATCAGGTTCGTCGCGTTGCACGCACCCAGCACGAAGAACGCGATGATCGCCGTGCCCACCCAGTACACCAGATCAAACTGCAACGCCCCGGATTCCATGCCCGGAATGCTGAACGGCAGCGGCAGCGTGAAAACGAGGTTCTGATTCCCCGTCAGAGCGCCCAGAGGAGACAAGACCTGGGCCGCCACGCGGGCCCCGATGTCGTCGATCGCCAAGAGCGCCGCCGCGAACAAGAGCCCGCCGATCTTCACCCGCGGCGCTAGGCCCCACACGTCGTCGAGCAAACCCACCACCACGACGACCGTCATTCCGAACAGCACAAACAGCGGCACGATCCGCTGCTCCGGCTCGGTCGCGTGCGTGGTCGCGTGGTACTCAATCAGCCCGTCAAACTTGATCGATCCGTAGCTGAACAGGATGGCCGCCAGCATCCCCAGGAACACCGCCACGCCGCCCATGTAGGCGATGGGCATGCGGTGCACCTTCCGGGCCTCGCCGGGGCGGTCGACGATCCCGTACATGATCGCCAGGTGCCGCAGGATCGGCGTCGTCACAAGCGTGACCACAAACGCCACGGCCATCACCCACGCGTAGCCGTTGAAGATCTCCCACCGCGAGGGGTGCAGGAGGTCAGTCGCCGGGTTGGTGCCGCCCGCCGCGGGGTCGGCCGCCATCGCCGCCAGCGGGAGCATCGCCACCGCGCCCGCGATCGCGAGCAGCCGAGGCAAGATGGGGTTGGCGCCACGAGACATGCTCACACACCCGTTTCCTTCGTCGAAGCCTTGGGCTTCGTCGTCGTCACTGGATGACCGCTCGCCCCCGCTCGCTTCGCCGATGCACCCCCGAGCCAGCCCGCGACGTCGCTGATCGTCTGCTCCAGCGTCCGCCGCGCTTCGAAACCGATCGCCCGACGGACCTTCTCGAGGTTCGGCCGGCGATCCGGCAGATCCTCGAAGCCCGGTGGGTACGCGGAACTGTAGGGAACGAACTCGATCTTCGAGCCCGATCCGGTGATGCGGATGACCAGTTCCGCCAGTTCCCGGATGGATATCGACCGATCTGAACCGAGATTGAACACCTGCCCGTGGCACGCCGTCGTCGCCAGCAGCCGGGGCAACGCGTCCACCACGTCCGCCACATGGCAAAAACAGCGCGACTGCGTCCCGTCCCCGAAAACCCTCAGAGGTTCTCCCGAGAGCGCCGCCCGCACGAACCGCGGCAGCACCATCCCGTAATCACCAACCTGTCTCGGGCCCACGGTGTTAAAGAACCGGGTCACCACCACCGGCAGCCGGCGCGGCTCGTGGAAGTTGAGGGCCAGGTATTCGTCGATCGCCTTGCTGTACGCGTAGCTCCACCGCGCCACGGTGGTCGGCCCGTAGACCACGTCGTCGCCTTCCGCGTACGGGCTCTTGGCGCTCTTGCCGTAGACCTCCGAGCTCGATGCGATCAGGGTCGGGATCCCGGGCTTGCCCGTCAAGGGTGACCCGCGCTCGGCCGCGAACCGCAGCAGCGCCATGGTCTGATCTACGTTCGTCCAGACCGCACCGGTCGGGTCCTTCATCACTAGGCTCACGCCCACGGCGGCCGCCAGGTGGTAGATCTCGTCAAAGACCTCCCCCTTGCCGAACGCCTCCAGGGCCTCGCGCAGGTCCGCCTCGATGAAGCGAAGGTGGGGGTGCTCGCTCAGGTTGCCGGTCCGCCCGGTCGACAGGTTGTCGATCACCGTCACCCGATCGCCCCGGGCCAGGAGCGCCTCGCACAGGTGCGACCCGATGAAACCCGCGCCCCCGGTGATCAGCGTGCGTCGGGATGGGGCGGCGTCGTTCATGTGAAGAAGTTCTCGGCCGGATCGTAAACGGGGCCGGGTGCTCTCGCACCCGGCCCCGGGAAGTCTTCTCTGAGCCGCGGGCTTCAGCCCGCGCGGCCCGCTTGCGGCCCGCGTGCGGCCTATCCAGTTGTCTACGCCGCTGCCTGGGCCTCGCTCGGGTTCTGGTACTCGTGCGTCGCCCGCATGTTGCCACGGATGTATCCGCCGGCCGAGGGCTTGACCGCGTTGACGACCACCCCGAGGAACTCGCCCCGGGTTTCCATCAGGTCGTTGCGCAGACGGGCCACCAGGCCGCGCTTCTCGCCCAACGCCCGCACCACCAGCACGCTGGCGTCGCAGCGGTTGGCGATCGCGAAGCCGTCGCTGGCCACCAGAGCCGGGGCGGCATCGATCAGCACCAGGTCGTAGCGGTCCTTGAGCTGGGCGAGCAGCTGCGAGAATTTGTCGCTGCTGAACATTTCGAAGATCCGCTTGTCGCGCGTGCCGGCGCTGAGCAGGTGGAGGCTCCCCTCGCCGATCGGCTGGATCGCATCCTCGAGGCTGCCGCCGCTCAAGACGTCGGCCAGACCCGGGGTCTCCCGCAGCGCGAACACCCGATGGGCGCCCGGGCGGCGGAAGTTGGCGTCCACGATCAGGATCTTCTTGTCCGACGCCGCCATCGACAGCGCGACGTTGATCAGGACGCTGGTCGCGCCCGAGCCCGGCATGCCGCCGACGAACAGGATCGACCGGTGCCCCGCCTGGGCCACCCGCTTGGCGATCACCGAGCGAAGCTGGCGGTAACTCTCCGCGATCACGCCGCGCGGACGGTCTCGGAACGTCGTCTCGATCGCGCCGGCGCCCGCCGGGTCCTCGGACGCGTCGGGGATCCAGCCCAGGAGCCGGGTCCGGGGCATGAGATTGATGTCCGCCGGGCCCTTGACGCGGCTGTCCATCAGCTCGATGGCCAGGATCAGCGCGCTCACCAGGCCCACGATCGCCAGCACCGCCGCGGGCACGATGACCGTCACCTTGGGCGACGACACCTCACGCGGCATCTTCTCGTCGCTGGCGACCACGATGCGGTTGGAGGTCGGAAGGTCGGCCAGCATGCTCGCCGTGCGCAGGTTCTCGGTGAACGTGGCGATCGAACGCTGGGTGTTCTCGATCTTGATGTCCAGGTCGCGCACCGTCGCCAGCGCGCGGGCCGCCGTTTGCTGCTTCTCGCTCAGGGTGTCCCGCTGCTTGGTCATCTCCGCCATCTGGTTCTCGAGCGACTGGGCCGCGATCTTGAGCTGGTCCAGGTTCGCGTCGAAGCGCTTGCGCAGCGCCTCCTCGCGACGCTGGTCCAGGTTCTGGTTCATGCCCTGCAGCTGCGCGTCCAGCCGCTTGTACTCGCGGTGCTCGCGGGTGAGGCCACGCAGCAGCATCCCCTTCAGCTCGGCCTCCAGCCGCTGGATGTCCTGCTTGATCGAGATGATCAGGGGGTCCTGCTCGACCTCGTTGCGGATGAAGTCGGTGTACTGAATCCCCGAGGGGTTGTTGAGCTGGTCCTCGAGCTGCTTGATCGAGACCTTCCGCAGCTCCGCTTCCTTCTGCGTCTCGATGATGCTGCTGTTCAGCAGGTACAGGTTCTGAAGCGTCTCGCTCCCCTGCTCGCCCAGCGTGCTCATGCCCGAGTCACGCAGCAGCGTGTCGCGGCGGTTCTGCATGTCCTTGAGTTCGTTGTTGAACCGCTCCAGCTGGGCCGAGAGCTGGTCACGCTGCGTCTGGGTGCTGCTGGTCGCGACCCGGCGCAGCTCCGTCATGTACGCTTCCTTCAGCAGCTTCGCCAGCGCCGTCGCGTCCTCTTTCCAGCGGCAGCTGGCCGACATTTCGATCAGACGCGTGCCGGGGATGATGCGTGTCTTGGCGACCGAGCTTCCAAGCTCCTTCACCGCGGCGAGCTGGTCGATCTTCCCGCCCTCGTCGAACTGCGCCGCCCAGAAGCCCGCCTCGCGGGTCAGACGCGGATCGCTGGCCACCCGGTTGAGCACGTCCTCGCGGGTCATCTGCCGCGCCTGCGTCAGCATGAACCGCTCGATCTCGTTCTGTGATTCGCCGGTGCCCACCGCCGTCGGGTTCACGATGTTCGCGTTGGGGGTGAACGCCTCGAAGATCACCGAGCTCGTCCACACCGGGCTGAACTTCAGCAGCAGGATGTACGCCACCACGCCCAGCACCAGCCCAAGACCCCCGGCACCGGCCAGGATGTACTTGTACTTCATCAGCAGCTTCACCGGGTCGATCGCCACGCCGCCCGCTCCGATCGGCCCGCTGGTCGCGGCCGCGGGCTTTTGCGGCGTCATGTTGGTCGGCGTTGGATTCGCTGCGCTCATTCCTGATCCCCTGTCCTGTTCGTTCTTTGATAGGTCTCGCCAGCAGACCCGTACTTTCCTCAGTCCCGATTCGATCGCCGGGCGAACAAAGTTCGCCCTCGGCTCCGGCATCCTGCCGCTTCGAGCCTTCTCCTTGCATCGGCTCGGACCGCCCGCCGCTGCGGCGGAAATCGATCCGCCACACCGCGGCTTGAGAACGGATCCACGCGAGGCGCAAGGTCCGCGCCTCCGGCGCGGCCGCCCACTCTTCAGCGGAAACCGGCCCCGCGCTCGGCAGCCGATCCCGCCCGCCCATCGGTTGGCTCACGCGCCGATCAGCTTCTCCAGTCGCTCCATCTCAGCCTTCTGGATCGCCTCGGTCACGCTGCGGCTCTGCTGCGACAGGGTCTTGGCCCGGGTCAGCGTCGCCTTGGCCTCATCCTTCTTGCCCTGGTTGAACTGCACCTCGGCGATGTGCATCAGGATCGTCACCTGCGTCGACGGGCCAGACGGGAGCGAGATCGCACGCGTCAGCACATCCTTGGATTCATCGAGCTTGCCCAGCTGCAGCAGCACCATCCCGTAGGTGTCCAGAGTCTCCGGGCTCTTGGGACGGAGGTCCGCCGCCTTCTTGGCAAACTCCAACGCCTCCTGCGGCTTCTTGAGGTCCTTGCCCAGGAGGTACGCCAGGTTGTTCAAGGTCTCCGCGTCGTCCGGGTTGGCGGCCACGATGTCCCGCATCGCCTTCTCCGCCTGCTCGAACTTCCCGTTCAGGTACAAGCGACCCGAGTGCTCGTTGCGCGCCAGCGTCGCCAGCCCCGCGATCTTGGTCGACCGCGAGAGCTTGAGCATCTCCTCGAGGCCCTTTTCCTGCGTCGCCGCCTGGTCGGCCTGCAACCGACACCGGAAGAACGTCAGCCAGTCCTGGTTCACCGACGGGTCCTTGCTCATCGCGTCGAGCGTGCCGATCGTCTCCGGTCCGCCCAGAAGCGAGAAGGCCGAGTTGAACCACTGCTGCATCGCCGGCACGCTGTCCACCGGGATCAGCTTCATCGACGCCGACGCGTCCTTACGGGCCTCGGCCATGTTCCCGCGGGCCTTGCGGATCGCCGCCCGGCCCAGGAGCAGTTCCGGATCCTTGTTGATCCGGGTCTCCACGCGCGACAGGACGCCCTCCGCCTCGGTGATATTGGGCGGCTTGACCGCCAGCACCGCGTTGATGTAACGCACCGCGTGCGACGAACGATTGTCGTTGTTGAACGCCAGCTTGTAGAACGCACGGGCCCGGTCCGGCCGCTCGAGCGTGTCAAACAAGTCGCCCAGGCTCGCGTAGAACGCGCCCATGCCGCCGCGCTGGCGGGCCACCGACTCGGCCAGCGAAGCCGCCTCGTCGTCGCGGTCCATCTTCACCAGCTCGCGGATCGCCATCCCCAGCATCTCGTCGTAGTTGGGGTTCACCTGCAGCAGCGACTTCATCGCGTTGATCATGTCCTCGCGGCGGTTGTTCCGCTCGAAGACCACGGCGCGAAGCTGATGCGCCTGCCACATGCGAGGATCGAGCTTGAGGGCCTGATCCAGATCGGCCAGGGTGTCGGTCGCGTTGCCCTTGTGCTCGATCGCCAGCTGGGCCCGCTTCAGGAACACCCCCGCGCTGGTCGGGAACGACGTCACCGCTCGGTTCAGGATGTCGCTCGCCTTGGCCGAGTCGCCCCGGGCGTTGGCGGCGTCGGCGCGGAGCATCTGCGCCACCACGCCCTCGCGAGCCTCCTTGCCGAGCTTGTCCAGCTCCTTCTCGCCCTCATCGAAGCGGCGCGAGCCGATCAGAGCCTCCGCCAGCCGCAGCCGCACCCCGTCGTCGGGCGCGTCCTTCTGCGAGTCCAGCACCTTCTTCAGCGACTCGATCGCCTTGTCGCTCTCGTTCTGATCCAGGTACAGCTCCGCCAGCATCCGCTCGGCCGGGAGCGTCTTGGGGTCCTGCGTCGCGCGGGCCTCTTCCAGCGCCTTGACCGCGATCCGACCCTGGTTGCGTGGGGCCATAAAGCGGGCCAGCCCCATCATCGTGTCGGTGAACTTCGCCGGGCCGTCGTCCTCGCCCTTGACCTTCGCGGCGTAATCACGGAAGACCTTCTCGGCCCCCGGAACGTTCGCCTGGTCGTAGTACCACGCCGCGTCGATCTGCACGATGTCCGGGCCGTCCTGCGACTTGCGGACCTCGTCGATGCGCTTGCGGGCCTCGTCGAACTTGCGCAGGTCCACGTTCAGAGCCGCGATCTGCACCTTGTACGCGCGGTTGGTCGGGTCGCGCAGGGCGTCCTTGCTGCGCTCCGCCAGCGCCGTCTCCTTGTCACCCAGGGTGCCCTCGAGCCGCAGCCACTCGTCACGCACCGCCGGGTTGTCCTGCAGCAGCTTCGACGCGTCGCGGATCATCCGCAGCGCCTCGTCCGTGCGACCGGCGTTCTGCAGCGTCGCGGAGTACTGCAGCAGACTCGTCGCGTCGTCGGGACGCAGGTCCACCGCCTTCTTCATGTTCGACACCGCGTCGTTGGTGCGGCCTTCCTCGGACTGCATCGCCGAGAGCACCCGCCAGGCTTCCACGTTGTAGTTGTACTTGCTCGCCCCGGCCTCCATCGCCGTGATCGCCTCGCCGCGGCGGCCCTGGGCCGCCAGCAGCCGGGCCTTGAAGGTCACGCCGTCGTAGGTGTCGAGGTTCTTCGCGATCGCCTTTTCCGACCACCGGGTCGCTTCATCCAGCTTCTTCTCGCGAAGCGCCTTGATGAACAGCGTCTCGATCACCATCGAGTCTTCGGGGAAGTTCTTGGCCAGATCGGCGAACGCCTCCTGGGCCTGCGCCTTGTACACCTCGCCGCCGGCATCCAGGATCGCCGCCTTCTGCAGCGCCCGCTGAGCCGGGGGGATGTCCTTGGCCTGTTCGAGCGCCACCAGCCGCGCCTTGGTCGGGTCGCCCGCCTTCAGCACGGACAGGGCCTTCTGGAAGACCTCCGCCTCGGACGGGCGGTCCTTGGCCGCCGCGATGGCTTTCTCCAGGATGCTCGTCGCGGTGTCGATGTCGTTCCGCGACATCTTCAGGTTCACCACCCGCATCGTGAGTTCCTGCGCGTAGTTGCTCGCGACCATGCCGGCCTCGAGCGTGTCCGCGGCCCCCTTCTCATCGCCCGCGAGCTGCTTGGCCCGAGCCTCCGCGACCACCTTGGCCACCGGGTCGGTCACCGCCTTCTCGCCCAGCTCCTGCTCGATCGCCAGCAGCCGCCGCTGGATCGCCTCGTTGCCCGGGATCATCTCCGAGGCCATCTTGTACAGTTCCTTGGCCCGCGGCACGTTGCGCAGGCGGATCTCCACCTCCGCCAGGAGCATGATCGCCGTCACGTTGCCGGGGTTGATCGCCAGCGCCTTCTCCAGGAGCTCGCGCGCCTTGCCGGGCTGATTCAACTGAGCCGAGGCCTTGGCCGCGGCGAAGAGCGCGTCGGCGTCCTGATCGCCCACGTTGGCCAGGTAGCTCAGGAGTAGACGCTGAGCGTTGAGGTAATCCTCCTCCGCCAGCTTGATCTTGCCGTCCACGAAGAGCAGGCGGGTCGAACCCTCCGGCTCCACCTTCGCCAGTTCGCCGCGCCGCGACTTGGCCTTCTCGAGCCAGCCGGCGCGGACTTGCTTCAGCTTCGCCTCGTCGGGGTCGCCCGCGTACTCCCACGCGCGCATGCAGATCGCCGCCTGGCGGAAGAGCGCTTCGTTCTTGCGGAACCACAGGAGCTTGCCCTGCACGTTCAGGGGCGGATTGGGCAGGTCACGGACCACCTGCAGCGTCGCGATGGCCGCGTCAAAGTCGCGGGCCAGCGTCTCCGCCTCCGCCCGCGCCATCAGCACCGCCGCGTTGCCCGGCTGGGCCTGGACCGCCCGGTCGATGGCCGCTCGGCTGCGGGTGAGCTTGCCGCTGTCGTCGAGGTTCAGCTCCAGGAACGTGAACTGCGTGAGCGTCGCCGCCTCCAGCTCCTTGGGATCCGCCGCGGCGAACACCTTGTCGGCCTCGTCCAGCCCCTTCCGGGCGTCGTCGCGGAGCTGGTCCGCCAGCTTCTTGCGATCCGCCGGGTTGCTCATCGCCTGAGCCTGACGCCGCGCGTCGGTCAAGAGCCAGCCGATCTGGGCCAGCATGGCCTTGGGCTCGTTGGGAGCCTTGGCGCGGAAGTCCCTCACGATCTTGCGGCCCTGCTCGGCCAGCTTGTTGCCCTCGTCCAGCCGCTCGCCGCGGATCGCCATGTCCGCCTGGTAGAGATGCCACGTCTGCAGCCCGATCACGCTCTCGACATCGCCCGGATCGGCCGCCAGCGCCGCCTCGAAGTCGCTCTTGATCTGCTGCTCGACCTCGGGCTTGAGGTTCCGCGCCTCGGTCATGATCCGCAGGTTCGCCATCGCGCGGTAGCGCTTCAGGACGTCCGACTCGCCGCCCTGCTTGGTCTCACCGAACTGGGCCAAAGCGTCGGTCGTCGTCTGCGCGATCTGCTCGCACAACTGGCGGTTGTAGCCCGCACCCAGCATCTCGATCAGCGTGTCCAGGTGATCGCGGTGGGCCGCGACGTCGGTCCTCAGCAGATCCGCCAGGCGCTTGCGCACCACCGTGTACTGCGGGTACTTGCTGTCGAACAGCGTCTGAGACTTCGGCACCACCTGGCTCAGCGAGTCCCGCCACTTGCGCAGGTACTCCGCGTTGGTCGGCTCCTTGTTCACCGCCTTCGCGTACGCCTTCTCGGCCTCGGTCGGGTTGTTCGCCTTCATGAGGGCGTCGCCCTGCGAGGCAAGGTCCTTCGCCGACTTGAACAGCACGAACATCGCCGCGCCACCCACGCCGCCGGCGAGCAGAATCAGCACGCCCACCAGGATCGCGACGAACTTGACGTTCACTTTGGATGCCATCGATTCCAACTCCAGAGCCCCGCGATCGGGGCGTTTGTTCAACCACGCAATGCGGCCGCGAGAAACGCGGCCGCGGGTCCGTCCATCTCCCGCGGGATCCAACCCGCGGCCCCTCATCCCACTCCCACCCTACTCGAAATCCCCGCTCGATATCACGACTTTCCCCCGCTCTCTCCGCCGCCTCCGATCGCATTGTTCGCCGGATACCGACCCGCCTCGACCTCGACCCAATCCGGCACGCACCGCATGATCTCCGGCAGCAACTCTCCCAGCAGGCTCGAAGCCTCCTGCGCCAGCTCTTCCGCCGAGTTGACCGTCGACGAGGTGAACTGCACCTTCAGGTAATACGCGTAATCGCTCTTGAGGTCGAACGCGAGCAGACGGACCTCCTCCGCGCTCGACACGTGCCCGCCGTTGGCGATGAAGAAGTAGCCCGCGAACAGCTTCTTGCCGCTCTTGTTCGCGAACTCGGTGATCCGCAGCTGCATCTTCCCCGGTTCCCGAGGCAGGATCACGCTCGTGCCGACGCCTTCTCGCGCGTAGTTCGGAACCCGCTGGCGGTACAGCCCGCGCTCGCTCGCGTTCTCCACGTTCGCGGGCGACCAGCCCGAGCTGTCCAGCGTCAACCCCACCGTCTTGGTCGCGTTGCCGATCTGCATGCCCCCGCCCACGAAGCACCGCTCCGGAACGTGCGGCACCGTGTCCACCATCCCGGTGTAGTACGCCGCGTGGAAGTCGATCACGATCGGACGTTCGCTCTTCTCGCTGCTCTTCTTGAGATACTGGCGGCTCACGTAGTTGCTCGTCCCGAGGGTCTCGAGCACCTCGGCCGACTCCAGCTTGTCCGCACCGATCTGCCGCCACGACGGCGTGTCGGTCGACACCGTCGCCACCTGCCGATCACCCGGCGGATAGATCGCCAGCTTCTTGAGATGAATCCCGGCGTACTTGATACCCGCCGTCATGCTCGCGCCCGACAGCGTCATCACGCACATCGCGGCGATGAACGCCGGAGTCCGCAGCAACGACCACCCGTCGACGACCTTCCCGCGGTTCGGGCTCGCGCCCGGCACGCTCGGCGTCGGCGCGGCGGCTGGCTTGGTAGCCGCCGGCTCGTCGACCACACGCCCCAGCGCCCACACGATGCCCAGGAACAGCATGAGCCCGGGGAGCAGGAGCAGCGTCCCGATCATCACGTGGGCATCGCCCTTGGTCAGTTCCGGGCTGTACTTGCTCGCGATGCCCAGGATCGCCACCCGCACGATGTTCATGAACACCGCCACCGGCAACGCCAGCACCAGCACCGCCACCCGCTGCCACCAGAACTTGCTCGAGATCAACGCCACCGCGCCCGCCAGGGCGAAGAACGCGATCACCATCCGCATCCCCGAGCACGCCTCCGCCACGTTCAACGGCAGCGGCTCCTTGCCCGTCGGGGTGATGTACAGCGTGTTGCCGTCCACGTCGACCGTGAACCCCATCAAGGGCCCGATCAACGCCAGCAGCACGCCCGCACCCTGGCTGGCGATCAGCTGCAGCTGGAACGTGATCTTGATCATGATCATCTCGCTGATCGTGATCGCAAACACCAGATACAGAATCGGCAGGAACAGCCGCCCGAACATCCGCGGCCCCGTCAGCAACAGCGCCAGCCCCGCGATCGTCAGCACCATCGACAAGCCCTGGATCATGTGGTTCTTCACCACCACGACCGCCACGAAGTACGACCCGATGCCCAAGAGCACCGGAAGCAAGCCCGGCCAGAACGTCGACGTCCGCGTCCGTGTAATCGCCTCGCGATCGCGCCACACTAGGTACGCGCTGATCAGGGGGATCACGTACGCGTGCCCCCAGTCGCTCGGCGCACCCATCGAGTGGCGATGCTGACGCTCGAACCACTGCCAGAACACCGCCACCACGCCGACGAGCAGCAGCACCACCGCCGTCAGCTGCGCGGGCGTGAGCAAGCCCGCGATCCGATCACGCGGCTGGGCCGGAAGGTGTTGAGCGGACAGGGTCGTCACCGCGATGCATCGCTCCGAAAGTGTCGCTTCACTCCCAAACCAGAGGAAACACATCAGGCGGGAAAGCAGGGTAGAGATGCCCGCACGCTCGAACCGCCCGACGCCGCGTGCCGAACCCCCAACCTGCCGCCCCACCCGTCGAGTCCCAACAGACATCGACCAACCCGGCCCGCCGATGCAGCCTCCACGGGTTCGTACCGACACCCAGGCCGTCGCACGCGGCATCCCTGATGTCTGCTACGTCTTGTCCCCGTGCGGGTTCGCCTCGACCCGGCCGAAAGCGTGCCGGAAGGGCCGAATTTGCGCCGATACGCCCGTTACAGACCGCGCCGGCTCAGGCCGCCGCGCTCGTGACCGTCCGCGTCGCCGGGGCCCGGCCCGACACGATCTGGTCCACCAGCCGCACCATCTCCGCCAGCTCCGGCTTGGGGATCTGCACGTCCGCGCCCACCTGCTCGCCCTTCTTGCGGTTGTCGTCCGAGACCAGCGACGAGAACAGCACCACCGGCACCCCCTTGGTCACCGCGTTGCCCTTGATCCGGCTCGACAGGTGCAGCCCGTCCATCCGCGGCATCTCGATGTCCGAGATCACCGCGTCGATCGGCGTCGCCGTATCGCCCCCGTCGATGGTCGCCTTCACCGCGTTCCACGCCGCCTCGCCATCGGGATACACCTCAAGCTTCGCATACCCCGAGTTGCGGAACACCTTGGTGATCAGCCCGCGCATGAACGGCGAATCCTCCGCCAGGATCACCCGCTTGCTCGCGCGATCCACGCCCAGCTCGTTGGGCACGCTGTCCACGTGCAGCCGCTTCTCGATCAGGATCGCGTCCGCGACCGACTCAAAGTCCACCATCAGAATCAGCTTGTCCCCCATCTCGATCACGCCCGTCGTGCTCGCCAGCGTGTCGGCGCTGGCGTGCTTGCCCCCGAAGTTCACGCTCGGCGTCGGACGCACCCGCTGCCACGACATCCGATGGATCTGGTCCACCGTGTCCACCATGAACCCGGTCCGGATCCCGTTGAACTCGGTGATGATCACCCGCCCCTCGGGCGCGTTCTCGCCCTCGCCCCAGCGCTTGTCCACGCCCAGGTGCATCGCCAAGTCCACCACCGGTATCACGCTCCCGCGGATGTTGAACATCCCGATCACCGACGCGTGCTGCCCCGGCGCGTGCACCGTCTTGCTCGGACGGATCACCTCCCGCACCTTCGCCACGTTCACCCCGAAGTGCCCCGACCCCAGCCGGAACACCAGCACCTCCAGCTCGTTGGTGCCCGCGTCCAGCAGGATGTCCCCGGTGATGTTCGGCGTGGTCTGAGCCATGGTCGTGCCTCGTGTCGCGGCCCCGGCCCCGTTCCCAGAGACCGCCGTCCGCGTCGCGCGTCATCGGCCCGAATTTCGGACCAGTTCAGCCTGTTCTCAAGACTCCCCTCTCAAGCGCGCACCCATCGCGCACGCGGCCACCCGAGCGGTTCGCAAACCTCCCACCTTCACGCTCTTTAGAAGAACCTGTTGCGAGCCCGCAACTCCGGAGGCACGCCGAAGATGTCCGAACCAAAGTTCCGGTCCACCACCAGCCCGAACCCGTAGTTCGCGCGGAACCCGCTGCGGATCACCGCCAGCGGCAGCGCCCAGAAGTTCGTGCCCACGTTGATCCGGTCGTCCGGCTTGAGATACACATCCGGCTGCGTGCCCTCGGTGATCGCCCGCAGGTCCAGCCGCACGATCGCCTGCTGCCCGTCGCCGACAACGCGAGTCAGGTCCACGCGCTCCGGGATCGCCAGGTTGGACAATCCACCCGCCGCCGTGATCACACGCGTCAGCGTCAAGCGTCCGGTCTGCGGGATGTTGTACACGCCCGGCCGATTCACCTGGCCGTCCACGTAGATCTCGCCCACCGGAGGCGACGGCACCCGGATCACGTCGCCGGGACGGATCACGATGTTCACGCTCGAATCGCCGTCGAGGAGCTGCTTATAGGGGACGCGGATCACCCGCTGCGCCACCACCCGCGGCCTCTCATCTCGGGCCTTCTCGCCCTTGGCGTTGCCCTGCGGCGCCGGCCCAGCCAGCTGCACCCACTTGCCGTCGAGGAAGACCCACGAGGTCGAGGGCTCATCGCCACGACCGGTCGCGGGCTGCGCCGTCCGGCCCGCGTCGGGCAGATCCACGACCGGCGTGCCCGACCGCGCGGGCTCATCCAACCGGGCCATGCTCCGGCCGCGGGAGGAGAGGCGCGACTCATCAAAGCCGCTCACCATGCCCGGTGAAGGCAGGTCCACCGGCGGCTGGGCGGGCTTGGGTTCTTCCTTCTTGGGCTCGGGCTTGGGTTCGGGCTTGGGTGAGACCGGAGCGGGACTCGCCGGAGCCGGACTCACCGGAGGGTTCGGCTGCGCGCCCGGAGTGTCGGGCAGTTGCACCGGCGGCTCGCTCGTCGGTCTCGACGGCGTCTCACTGGCCGGAGCCACCGGCTTGTCGGCCGGAGCCGCACCCGCGGGCTTGGAAAGTTCATCGATCAGATCAATCAAGGACTCGCCCGACTTGGGCGCCTCGGTGGGCACCGACGGCGTCGTGCCCCGTCCGGTTCCGCTCGGCCCCGCGCTCGGGAGGGGCGAACGCCGCGAATCACGCGGGCTCATCACCCGCTCGTCCAGCGGGATCGAACGGATGATCAGAAGCTCTTTGGTCGACTCATCGATCCGCCCTGCCGCCGTCGACGCCGCGACCAACTTGTAATCGATCGACGGGATGAAGTACGGCCCCGGACGCTCCACCGCGCCCACCATGGTGTACGTCTGCTGACGAAGCTCCTTCACCACCACGCCCACGAGCGGCTCGGCCACGAACTTCTTCATGGCGTCGGCGATCGTGGCGCGCACGCCCTCGATCGACTCGCCCGACACAAACAGCCGTCCCAACTGGGGGAGGTCGATGGTGCCGGTCGGATCCACCGACCGCTCGAACTGCTCGGGTTGCCCCGTCTGCGTCGTCGCGAAGTCGTAAATCTCGATCTGCAGGATGTCGCCCGGGCCGACTCGGTAGTCACGCGGGTCGGTGTACAGGTCCTCGGGAGTGGGGGAGCTGATCTCGACCAGATCGCCCTTCGCCTCCTCGATGCTCGCGATCCGCTCCAGGATCGGCACCTTGGTCGGCGTGTGCTCCCAGCGGCCCACGACCGAGGGATCAAAGAACGAGTCCGACTCACAGCCCGTCAGCAGGCCCAGGCCCGCCCCGGCCGCACCGGCGGCAAGCACAAGCCGCAGAGCTCGAGACGCGGACACGTTCATGGTGCTGCAGGACTGCTTCAAGCGACTCTCCAGTCGGTCAAGGTTCGGTCAAGGCTGGTCAAACGCCGCCCCCGCTGGCGGCACGCCGACGCGACAAAACCGGACGCTCAGCATACGAGCCGCCGGTTCGATCTTTCTCCAACCTACTGCATCGGTCGAATAGGGCCCGTGTTTTGATCGGACGTTCGTTTCTGGGGCGTTGCGGGTTCGCGCAGTTGTTGCCTGCCGGGAGCGGCAAAGCTCAAAGCAGCAAAGCTCAAAGCTCAAATCGGGCACACGACTTCGCCGTCCCATGCCTTGATTTGAGCTTTCCCGCTTTGAGCTTTGGGCTTTTCCCTTCCCCTACCATCCCCCCGTCCATGACGACCCCTCCCCCCTCCCCCCTCCCCCCTGGCATGACCCCCGAGGCGCTGGCCAAGACGGTGGCCCGCCATCCCCGTCCCGCCGGCGGGGACCCCCTCCGCCGGGTTGACGCGCCGATCGTCAGCCTCAGCAACCTCATCCTCAACAACACCGAGGGCAAGGAACACCTCCTCGTCAAGCGCAAGCCGTCGTGGCTCAAGGCCAAAGTCCCCGGCGGCCCCGGCTACAACCGCCTGCGCAACATCATGGACAGCCACAAGTTGCACACGGTCTGCGAGGAGGCCGGCTGCCCCAACATGGGCGAGTGCTGGGCCCGCGGCGTCGCCACCATCATGATCCTGGGTGACACCTGCACCCGCGCCTGCGGCTTCTGCAACGTCAAAACCGGCCGCCCCAACACCCTCGACAAAGACGAACCCCGCCGCGTCGCCGAGAGCCTCGCCCTCATGGGCCTCAAGCACGTCGTCATCACCAGCGTCAACCGCGACGAACTCTCCGACGGCGGCGCCGGCATCTGGGCCGAGACCATCATCCGCACCCGCGAAGCCTGCCCCAACATGTCCGTCGAGGTCCTCATCCCCGACTTCGAGGGCAACTGGCCGGCGCTCCAGATGGTGATCGACGCCAAGCCCCACATCATCAATCACAACCTCGAGACGGTCCGCCGCATGTACCCCGCGGTGCGTCCGAGCGCGAAGTTCGACCGCTCGCTGGAACTGCTCCGCCGCGTGAAGGAGCAGGGTGGTGTCGCCAAGACCGGCATCATGGTCGGCATCGGCGAACGCGACGAAGAGGTGCTGGAGATGATGGATGAGGTGATCGCGAAGACCACTGCGTCAGTGGGGCAGGGGAGCAGTGGGGCAGGTCAGAACGGTTCCACGAATGGAGCGCCCGCGGCGACGGACATTTTGACCATCGGCCAATACCTCCAGCCGACTCGCAACCACCTCCCGATGGACCGCTGGGTCACGCCCGAGACTTTCGCGATGTACAAGGAAGAAGGCCTGAAGCGCGGCTTCAAGGTCGTCGAGAGCGGCCCGCTCGTCCGCAGCAGCTACCACGCGGATCATCAGGCGGATGTGCTCACGGACATCCTGCAAACGCGGGCGTAACCCTCGCACTTGCTTATCAACGACCACGCACAAGCGAGCCGGGGCGTCCTCGCCCCGTGCGACGCTGCGACGAATCTGGCCGGGTGATCTCGCGCTCGTAAGGAGTGCCACGGGGCTTCTACAAGCAGAAGTCCCGCTGCACGCGACCCGCCGCACTCGGCGCGTCGACGCATCGCGTGGTACGCTCGTCCCGTGCCGCGGCACTCCGCCAACTCTCCTCGCAGCGACGCGCTCATGTCCCTGGGCGTGTTCTTCATCTTCGGCTCGCTGGCGATTCTCATCGCGTTCATGCAGCCGCGCGCGATGGGTTGGTTGGGCGGCCTCGCCTTGGTCTTGTTCGGCGGCACGATCGCCGTCGGCTGGGCCAGAGCCTTCGCCGCGAAGCGATTCTGGGTGCTCGTCCCGCTGATCATTGTGCCGTTCTTTGCCGAGCCGCTCTTCTTCGACCCGATCGCTCGTCTCGGCATCTTTCGCGTCGGGATGGACGCGTCGGAGATGACCCGGAAGATCACCCTCGCCATCATGATGGTGGTCCTGACCTCGATTGGCTTTGTGCTGTTCATTCAGTTCGTCCGCGGCAAGGAACGCCGCGCCGAGCGTGCCCAGGCCGAGCTCGACGTCGCCCGCGTGATTCATGAGTCGATCGTCCCGCCTCTGTCGATCCGAACCCCCTTCGCGCAGGTGCTCGCCCGCTCCGAGCCATCGGCCGAGATGGGCGGCGATCTCGTGGACGTTATCCAGCGTGACAGCGAGATCGACGTCTTCCTCGCCGATGTCTCCGGCCACGGCGTCGGCGCCGGCATCGTCATGGGCATGCTCAAGGCCTCCATCCGCACCCGCCTCCTCGTCGGCGGCGACGACCTCGGCTCGGTGCTGCGCGACGTGAACCGCATCGTCGTCGATCTCACCCGCCCGGAGATGTTCGCAACCCTCGCCTGCGCCCGCGTGCGCCCCGATCGCACCGTCCAGTTCGCTCTCGCCGGGCACCTTCCGATTCTGCACTTCGCCGCCGCGTCGCGCGTCTGGCGACGGTTGGACAACGAGCATCTCCCGCTGGGGATCGACCCCGACGGCGGTTATGCGTCCGGCTCGTTCCAGGCCGCCGCGGGTGACCTCCTCGCGTTGTTTACCGACGGGCTCACCGAGGCGATGAACGCGCGGGGAGAGCAGTTCGGCCTGGACCAGTTCGCGTCCCTGCTGGAGCAGCACGCCGAACAGCCGATCGAGGTCATCTGCGAGCGGGTGCTCCTCGCCGTCCGCGCCCACGGCACGCCGATCGACGATCAGTCGCTCTTGCTGGTGCGGCTCACCTGAAGTTGTCCGCCAACGCACTCGCGTACTCTTCACCGCTTGCTCGCACCCGAAGTGATCGAAGCCCTGGTCGGCCTGCTCGAGGCCAAAGACACGAGCACCGCCGCCCACACCTGGCGGGTGGTGCTCTACACCCGTGCACTCGCCGAGAAGGCCGGCGTCTCCGCCGACGATCTCGAGCGCCTCACCGTCGCCGCCGCGCTACACGACATCGGCAAGATCGAGATTCCCTCGGCCATTCTCCAAAAGCCCGGCAAGCTCACCGACGCCGAATTCGAGGTGATGAAGTCCCACGCCGCCCTGGGTCACGAGCGGCTGCTCCGCATGGGCGAGGACGATCAGGTCATCCTCGATCTCGTCCGCCATCACCACGAACGATTTGACGGCAAGGGCTATCCCGACGCGCTCTCTGGCGACCAGATCCCCGTCGCCGCCCGCTACTTTGCGGTCATCGATTCCTTCGACGCGATGACCAGCATCCGCCCGTATCGCCGCGAGACCGGCGTGCACGCCGCCGAGAAAGCGATCGCCGAGCTCGAGTCGGGCATCCGCACCCGATACTGCCCGGGCACGGTCGAGATGTTCGTCTCGATGTACCGCACCGGGGAACTGGGCTGGATCCTCGAGTACTTCAACGACGGGGCCGACGTGCCCAAGTACACCGGGCGTGCGGACACCGGCGTGCGGAGCAGTCTTCGGGCGTAGGTGGAGTCAGGAACAGAGCTTGCGGCAGCCGCCGCCGTTGCATCGTCCGGCCCCGAGTTGGAGGACGCCCGGGGCGCGCATATACTCATCCCCGCGGTTTTCCGCGTGATGGTGGCCATAGCTCAGTTGGTTAGAGCACGAGGTTGTGATCCTCGGGGTCGCGGGTTCGAGTCCCGTTGGCCACCCTTTTTCGAGCGGGAAGGTGGGAAGGTGGAGGGGAGGACTGAGGTCTTAGGGCTGAGGGCCGATGCCCAGTGCCCAGCTCCTTCCTCTCACACTCCCGCCAGCTTCCGCAGCACCTTCTCCAGCTCCGGCGGCACCAGCATCGCGCTCAAGCGAGACTGCTTCACCAACGCAAACGCAGCGAACCGCGGATCGGCCTTGATCGCGTCCAGCGTCACCGGTGTCTTGGCTCGCTTCGCAAACGCGATGTCTACGACCGGCGTCTTCGTTTCGCCCGCCGCGGTCACGCCCGCGTTCTTTGGGTCGGGATAGGCGTCGCTGGTGATGCGAGCCAGCCCCACGATCGCCCGCTCGTCACCGGTGTGATAGATGAACGCCTCGTCGCCCGACCGCGCGTCACGCAGAGCCTTCAGCGCCGCGGCGTTCGTGATGCCATCCCAACGCACCGGCTTCTTCTTCGATTCGCGTTCCAGGTCGTCGATGGAGAACTCGCTCGGCTCGGTCTTCAGAAGAAAAGTGGCCATGCCCGAGCGTACGCGACCGCGGCGAGCTCCAGTCGAACGGGACAGGTGGGTGCCGGTGGTACGAAGGCCGAGCCAGTGGCCAGCGTCAGGTTCGAAGGGGGGTTATGACGCGATCCGCAAGCTCGGATCTTCGCCCTTGCACAAGAGCCGCGTGCAGGTGCCGACGAACACATCGCGTTCGATCGGCTTGGTGAGATAGTCATCGCACCCGGCCTCGAGGCACTTCTCGCGGTCGCCCGCGAGGGCGTTGGCCGTGAGCGCGACGATCACGCCCTTGTAGCCGCGCTGACGCAGCTCGCGCGTCGCCGCGTAGCCATCGAGCGACGGCATCTGCATGTCCATCAGGATCATGTCGAAGGGATTGCGCACTTCCACCGCCAGGAGCGCGTTGCTCACCGCCTGCTGACCGTCGGGCACGATCACCGACTGCAGCCCCATCTTGCGGAGATAGAAGGCGATCAGGCGCTGGCTGTCCGGGTTGTCCTCGGCCACCAGCACGTTGCCGACCAGCCACGGGTACACCCCCACATCGCTGCCGCGGGTCTGCCCCGCGATCGGGCTGGACTTGGCCTTCGCGAGCGAGAGCCGCACCGTCGTCCCCTCTCCGGGCGAGCTCTCGGCGGTCAGCAGCCCGCCCATCAACAGCACGAGCGAGCGTGCCAGCGGCAGCCCCACCGTGGAGGCTCCCGCGAGCTTGGCCGACGCGGTCTCCGGGGTCAGCCCGTGCTGCGCGAGCTGCTTGGCGCTCATGCCCCGCCCGCTGTCGCGCACTTCGATCAGGGCCCGCTCGGGGTCGTTGGGGTCCCCCTTGGCCCGAACCACGATCTCGCCGTTGGGCGTGAACTTGATCGCGTTCCCGATCACCTGCAGAAGCACCTGCCGAAGCCTGATCGGATCCCCGATCACCGCGTGCGGCAGCGAAGACTCGATCTGCTCCGACAACGCCAGCTTCCGCGTCGTTGCGAGCGGCCGCAGCATCGTCACCACCTCGTGCACCGCTTGCTCGGGCGAGCAGGGCACACGGCCGACCGCCAGGCGTCCCCCGCCAACCGCCGCCTGATCGATCACCTCGTGCACCAGTGCCAGCAGGTGCTTGGTGCTCCGCCGGATGTTGTGCGCGATCTCGGCCCGCTCGGTGGTTGTGAGCGATGGCTCGAGCAGCATGTCCGAGTATCCCAGCACCGACATCATCGGCGAGCGGATCCCGTGGCTCACCCGCTCCAGCATCGCTTCCTTCTGCCGCGCCGAGGACAACGCCCTCTCGCCCTCGGAACGAGCGCGGACCATCTCCTCGCTCACCCAGCGCAGCGACGGCGCGACCAGCATCATCCCCACGCCGACCAGGATGCCCGCGAAGATCACTCCCGCGCCGAGCACCACCCACATCGCCTCGCTGGCGTGCGACTGCGCCGAGCGGCTCAGGCGCTCTGCCACCGCTTCCGCGTCCCGCGCGTACCGCCCCTGGGCCGACGCCAGCTGCATCAGCCGCGAGTCGCGTTTCGGATCGGCCACATCCTGGCGCAGAGCTTTGGTCGCGCTCTGCAGCGCTTGCACGAACGCCTCGCCCGCCTGTTCCAGCGTCGCCAGCTCGTCGCCGGTGAGCACGCTGCGGGTCAGGCTCGCGCCGGGACCGAGCATTTCTTTCCGCTCTCGCACGAACGTTTCCGCCGCGGCCGCCAGCTCCACCCGGAACGGCTCACCGACGGCCTCGTCGTCGGCGTGGTTCGCGTGCTCGAGCATCGCCGCCGCCTTGACGATCTGCTGGCTGAGCAACTGGTGGCGTGTGGCGATGTTTACCGCCTCGCTCTCGCGGGTGGAACGCCGGATCAGATTGGATTGGATCACCTCGAACCCGGCGATGCCGACCGCGAAGGCGATGAGCACGCCGATCAGGCGTCGCCGCAGCGATCGGAGCTCGGGCGTCGTCTCCGGTTGGGCCGCCTGGTTCACGCCGCCCTCGCGCGTTCACAAGCGACGATGACGTCGCGCAGCACCGCCGCGGATTCGCGGGGGCTCTTGGTCCACGCCAGCATCTGGAGCGCCCGGTCGGCCGTGGTCGCCATGCCGGAGAATCCCATCGACGGGGCGGAGCCCTTCAGCGTCATGCACAGCGACTCACACTCTCGCGCGTTGTCGCTGTCCACCGCCTTGCGCAGCTCCGAGGCGATGCGCTTGAGCTCCTCCAGGAACCACGGCAGCATGCTCTGCGACGGATCGTCCGCCCGCAGCGTCGACTTGCTGTCATCGCTCGAACCATCGCCCGCGCTGCCCATGAACTCCGCGATCGCTCGCACCACCCGGTCGTACGTCAGCGGCTTGCTCAAGAGCCCGTCGCAGCGGACGGCGCTCAGCTCCATCCGGGTCTGGGGCGACGCGTCGGGCGTCAGCATCACGATCGGGGCGTGCAGGCCCGCGGCACGTATCTGCGTCATCAGCTCCAGCCCCGTTCCGTCCGGGAGCTGGAAGTTGGCGACGATCACGTCCGCGGGCTCCTTCAGGATCGCCAGCGCTTCCTTGATGGACGTGACGCTGCGCAGCCGAACCCGCGTGCGCCGCATGAAGTGCTCGAAGAGCTTCTGATCGTTCTTCTCCGGTTCGACGAGGAGCAGCGAGCCCGCGAGCTTCTCCGAGTCCACCTTCTCGAGGCTGAAGAACTCGGCCTCGCCGCCCGCCGACACGAACTGCTTCGCGTCGATCGGGGCATCAAACTTCACCCCGATCTCGTGGACGACGCCGCCACGGTGCTTGCACCGCACGATCGTTCCTTGCACGTCCAGCGCCCCGTGCGACGGGTGCGGCAGCCGCACCATGCACTTCGAGCCCTCGTGCACGAACGCGTTGTGGAAGAGCGACATCCCGCCGCGGGAGATGTTGCGGCAGCACAGGCGCAGGGCCAGGTGCGTGCCCCCGGGCTGCTCGATCATCACCGGGATGCGATCGCGATGGAACGGCCAGCGGACGTACTCGCGCTTCAAGGCCCCGGCGTTCGCGCCGCCCGCCATGGCGTCGAGCTTGTCCGACATCGCCCGGACGCCCTTGACGTCCAGCCCCAGCGTGTTCCGCCGCGCCGACGACGAGTCGTCCGCCCACGCGCCGTCGCTCGGCCAATCCGCCATGCCACGCTTGCCGGCCATGTGCACTCCCCGATAGATCCCCAGGTGCCGCACCAGCGGCCCGATGGCTTCATCGAACCGCAATCTTGCCGAGTTGAACACCCGCGTCGCATCGGCCGCTCACCGCGCCGCACGCGCCGCTCACGTTACCCAGCTTCATCAGATCAATTACGGATCGGGGTTTCCCGGGTCGGCCCTTTCAGCTGGCCTTCTTCTGCAGCTGGGCGCTCTCGCACGCCACGATCAGGCGTTGGATCGCCGAGCGCGACGATTCCGCGGACTGGGTCTGCCCCAGCGACTTGCTCGCCTGCTCGGCGAGCAGACCCACGCCCGAGAACCCCATGCCCGGCGATGCCTTCGCGATCTGCGCGCACATCGCGCGCAAGGAGTCGGTGTCGCGCCGTTCGAGAAGAACGCGCATGTCCGCGGCCGAGTCGTTCAGGCTCCGCACAAAGGCGGGCAGCAGGGGCGCCCGCTCGTCCTGGCTCATCATCGAGCTCACCGTCGCCGCGCCGCTGCGGCCGACGATCAGGAACTCCGCCACGGCGCGGAGGAACAAGCCCTTGGTCATCGGCTTGCCCACGATCGCCGCGGGCTCGAACTCACGCAGCCAGCGCTGGCGATCGTCCTTGCTCCGGGCCGTCGCGACCACCACCGGCGTCGCCACTCCCGCGTCGTTCATCGCGGCGAAGAACCCGTCCAGTTCGAGCTTGCCCTGGTCCGGATCGGCGATCACCAGGTCGGCCCCGTCCGCGGCGTACGCGACGCCCGTCTTCTCGTCGTCGGCGCACCGCAGGCGCACGTCCGTGCCCTGCAGGTAGCTCTGGATCAGCCGCTGCTCGATCTCGCTCGTGCCCACCACCACCAGACATCCGCGGAGTTCCTCCGGCGGCACGGCCTCCAGCGAGAACCAATCCTCGAGCTGGTCCATCTTGATATAGTCACTCGGCTTGATCGGCTGGTCAAACTTGATGCCCACCTGGTGCACCACGCCCCGGAGGTGCTGGCAGTGGGTGATCTTGGCCGCGAGCAGCGTGGGGCCGCGGGAGATGTGCTTGAGCGTGACGTTCACCTTCGTTCCGGGGTGCAGGAACGAGTTGTGCAGCGCCGCCAGCCCGCCGCTCGACAGGTTTCGGCACACCATCGTGACCGCCGTGGACGCCCCGCCCGGCGCGATCAGATCCACCGTCAGTGACGCGATCCGGTAGGTGCGGCGTTTGAACTTCCGCGGCGTCTTGCGACCCTTCGCCTCGCTCTCGCGGTCCGACTCGTCCAGCTTGTTCATCAACGCGGCCACGTCCTGCACGGTCATGCCGAGCTGGTGCAGCTTCGCGGTCGCGGAAGTGGGGGAGCCGTTGGATCGAGAGGTCATCGAGTGTTCCAGAAGAGCAAAGACTCTTCTGAATCGGCCTCGGATATCCCGCACTGCAAGCCCATCGGCCTGCAGGCCCGCAACCGCTCTTCGCCAAGCTCGCCAAACCGCACGAGCCTCGCCACCCTCCCAGGCCGCACCGCCCGCGTCACACGTCCAGGTTCTTCACCTCGAGCGCGTGCTCCTCGATGAACCGGCGCCGGGGCTCGACTTCCTCGCCCATCAGGACCGAGAACATCGCGTCGGCATTGCTCGCCATGTCCCAGTTCACCCGGAGCAGGATCCGCTTGCTCGCGTCCATCGTGGTCTCCCACAACTGCTCGGCGTCCATCTCGCCCAGCCCCTTGAACCGCTTGATCTCAAGGCCCCGACGGCCCAGGTCCTGCAGCGAATCCAGGATCGCCGGCAGGCTCGCGGCCTCGATGATCTTGGCGTTCTTGGTGGTGACGGTTTTCTGCGCCGTCGCTCGCACGCCGGTTTCGGCGCTGTCGTCGTCGATCGCCTCGTCCTCTGACTTCTCTTCCACTTTCGCCGCGTCGCCCGTCAGCACCCAGGCGAACTTCGACGGCAGCTTCTCGCCCGTGACGGACTCTTCCTGCACGAGCGTGTAGTCGTCGATCGACAGACCCAGCCCGGCCAGATCCTGGAAGATCCGCTCCATCTCGCGGTTCTCGTGGAGCTCGCGGATGATCGCGTGATCGGCTCCGAACGCCGAGTTCCCGGTCTCCGCCGTCGCCGCGCCGTTCCCGGCGGCGTGCAGCGCCTCGGGAGCTTCGCCCCCCGCGCTCGTGTCGGCCAGCCGCAGCTTCCGCGTCGAGAGCACCTCGAGCGCCTGCTCCTCGGTCCACGCGTACTCGTCCCCGCCCCGCCACGAGATGCGTCGGGTCGGGAGCCGTCCCTTGCCGGCCGGGTCCTGCCCACGCGCCTCAAGCAGCTCCGCGAACTTCACGCCGCGACGCTCCGCGATTGTCACCAGCTCTTGGAGCCGGGCGAGCAGGAACACCGCCCGCTTCAGGCGATCGCCCTCCAGCCGCGAGATCTCCTTGGGCTCGCGGCTGGCGTGCAGCGGGTCCACGTTCTCGATGTCCCGCACCGACAGCACCGCGTTCTCGAGGCCCAGATTCACCAGCGAGTCTTCGAGCGTCTTCTCGTTCAGCACGTACCACGCACGCTTCGCCCGCCCGTGCCCCTTGGCCACTTGATACAGCGGCGGCTGAGCAATGAAGATGTGCCCCTTGCGGATCAGGTCGGGCATCTGGCGGAAGAAGAACGTCAAGAGCAGCGTCCGGATGTGGCTGCCGTCGACGTCGGCGTCGGTCATGATGATGATCTTGCCGTAGCGCAGCTTCGCGATGTCCAATTCGTTGCCGATGCCCACCCGCAGCGCCGCGATGAGCGTGCGGATCTCCTCGAAGCCCAGAATCTTGTCGATGCGGGCCTTCTCGACGTTCAGGATCTTGCCCTTCAAGGGCAGAATCGCCTGCGTCTCGACGTTTCGACCCTGCGTCGCGCTGCCGCCTGCCGAGTCACCCTCGACGATGAAGATCTCCGCCTCGTCCACGTTGCGGGTCTTGCAGTCCCGCAGCTTGTGCGGCATCGACCCGCTGTCCAGCGCCGTCTTCCGCCGCGTCAGCTCACGAGCCTTGCGGGCCGCCTCGCGGGCCTGGGCCGCCAGAATGCCCTTCATGCAGATCCGCTTGGCTTCCTGCGGGTGCTCCTCCATCCAGTTCTCGAGCGCCTCGCCCACCGCCTGGCTGACGAAGGTCTCGATCTCCGGGTTGAGCAGCTTTTCCTTCGGCTGGTTGTTGAACGTCGGGTTGGGCAGCTTCACCGAGATGATCGACACGAGTCCTTCGCGCAGGTCCTCGCCGCTCGGCACCGGGTCCTTGTCCTTGATGATGCCCGCCTTCTTGGCGTACGCGTTCATCGCCCGCGTCAGCGAGACCTTGAATCCCTGGGCGTGGGTGCCGCCGTCGACGTTGTTGATGTTGTTGGCAAACGTCAGCAGCGTCTCGTTGTAGCCGTCGTGGTACTGCAGCGCGACCTCGCAGATCAGGCTCTCCGCCGCGTTCTCGCGCTTGATGTAGACCGGTGCCGCTACCGCGTTCTTGCCGGTCATCAGATAGTTCACGTACTCAAGCAAGCCATTCTCGGCCTTGAACGTGTCGCTCCGTGTCTTGCCGTCCGGTCCCACCCGCTCGTCGCTGAACTTGATCGTCACGCCGGGGTTCAGGTACGCCAGCTCGCGCAGGCGCGTCGCCAGCGTGTCGTAGTTGAACGTCGTGTCCGGGAAGATCGTGGGATCGGGGCGGAACGTCACCGTCGTGCCGCGCTTGCGTGCGGAGTTGGCGGGTATGTTGCCGACCGGATGCAGCGGCGTGGTCACCCGCCCGCGCTCGAAGCCGATCCCGATGATCTTGCCGTCGCGGTAGACCTCGCAGTCGAGATACTCCGACAGCGCGTTCACGCACGACACGCCCACGCCGTGCAGGCCGCCGGAGACCTTGTACGCCGAGCCCTCCTGCTGGAACTTACCGCCCGCGTGGAGCTTGGTCAGGACGATCTCGACCGCCGGGCGTCCGTTGAGGTTCGGGTCCTCGTGCTTCATCGGGTCGGTCGGGATGCCGCGGCCGTCGTCGATCACGCAGCACGAGCCGTCGGGCTGGATGGTGACCTGCACAAACGTCGCGTGCCCGGCCATCGCCTCGTCGATCGAGTTGTCCACGACCTCGTACACGAGGTGGTGCAGCGCGTTGATGCCGGTGCCGCCGATGTACATGCCGGGACGCTTGCGCACCGCGTCGAGCCCTTCGAGCACCTGGATCTGCTCGGCGCCGTAGTTGTCGCCGCCCTTCGTGATCGAAGCGGAAGAGTTGGTGTTGGCGTTGGTGTTCTCAGTGGACAAAGGCTTCACCTCGATGTGTGACGCGACTTCAGACGCCGTGCTCGATTCTGCGGCGGAACGTGTCATCCGTGTCCCCGTTCATCTCCACAGCCGGAGATCCAATCACTCATTCACACCACTCCCGCCGCCGGCTCCTGCACGCCGCCGACGCCGGAAATGGCATACCGAACAAAGACTGACTCCGCCGCCGTTTTCGGCGATCGGAATGATAGGAACTCATCGACCAAAACGCGCAAAAAACCGTCGAAACGGCACCGCCAAAAAGCCCTGCAAATCAAGCACTTCCACAATCTCGGCGCTCGCCACACTCCCCCTCCCAGAGGGAGGGGGCCGGGGGGTGGGTTCGGAGCGCGTCGCGAACGCAGAACTGACGCCCAGCGCGAGCGTCACTCGCCGCGATTCATCTGTCTCTCCTGTCTTCCTCCGCGAACTCTGCGTCCTCGGCGGTGAACCGACTTGTGCTTCATTCGAGGGCTGCTCACTTCACGCGGAACGCACCCCGCAGCGCACTCTCTTCAAACCCGCCCGGCACCTCGCCCGTCGCCGCGTAGCGGTACAGGGCGGCGACGAGGATCGAGCTCACCGCGCTTGTCACCAACCCGATGCCGACCATGAGCATCACCATGATCCCGCCACCGATCACGATCGGGGCCCAGTGGTTCATCTGTGCCATGAAGACGATTCCCACGATCGCCGGGATCGTCGCCGCGGCGTAGAGCAGGAACCCGATGACCCCGAGCCCGACGTTGGAGATGAGGGCCGTGCCCCAGGTCTTGCTCAGCATCTTGCTCGACCGCTGCACCGCTTCGATCGGTCCCAGCCGCTCGGCCACCAGCACCGGAACTACGAAGTACGTCGCGATCGTCCACGCGAAGCCGACCAGCCCCGTCACCAGCTTGCCGACGAAGCCCACGTGATCCTCGATCGCCTTCAGCAGCGTGCCCACCGTAGCGCTCACAGCGACCCACCCGACAATCTGCGGCATCAGCCCCATCGCGTGCCGCAACCCGCCGCCCACGGTCGGCTCCCGCCCCGCAAACCGCTCCATAGCACACGCCACCAGAGCCGTGTTAAAGAACACGATGACGAAGTAGTTCGCGAAGTAATAGACGAACGTCAGCAGCGTGCCGATCTCGCGGATGTAGGGATGCATCGCGGTCTTGCCGCCCGTTCCGCTCGACGCGGCGATCTGCTGCAGCACCCCCGTCATCACCAGCGGCACCACGAACGACGCCAAGACCGCCAGGCAGGCGATCGAGGACAGCAACGGGAAGATCACCAGCCGCTTGTCGTGACGGAGCACGTTGAAGCTCTGCCGGAGAAGCGCCGCCGAACGCGCAAAGAGGGCCATGCATACCTCCGCTGAGTCTTGGGAAAGGGGGCCCTGGGATTCTGTCAGAACGCGGCCGACCGGGACGGATTCCCAAGGACGTCCGATCGAGTTATCCACACCCGAGACGAGATCGTAAGTTGCTCTAGGGCCGTTTCTTATGCACACCGGCGAAACGCGCGGTTTCCGCGCTCCCCGTGATTCAAGGGATCGACCCCGATCGCTCGATAGACTGCTCGTCGCCGACGGACATCGTCCGCCGACCGGCAGCGAGAGAGAGCCGCGAGGAGTTGAGAGAGCTCGCGAGCGACAATTCGTGAGAGACGAGGCACGGGCCGCACGACAGTGCGGCCCGTTGCTTTTCACCCTCATCGTGCCTTGATCGGCCGGGCACCTGCCCGAGTCACCGCCGTGGTCGGGCCCATCCAACGCACGCAAACCGACTCGGCGTTTGTTCGCACGTTCGCTATGCACGCTCTCGCGACGCGAACGCCGATGCAAGGGACCCTCGAACCTTCACGCCTCTCTCGGAGCCGCGCCATGGTTGCACTGCGATCTCTCCTCATCGTGCTGGCGGCCGCGCTCTCGATCGCTTCCCCTCCCGCCATCGCGCAAGACGCCGAAACGCTCGCGCCCGGCTCGATGGCCCCGCCGCTGGTGATCGACCAGTGGCCCCGCGGCGTGCCGGTGACCCGCTTCGAGCGCGGCCGCGTCTACGTCGTCGAGTTCTGGGCCACGTGGTGCACGCCCTGCCACCTCGTCGTCCCTAAGCTCACCGAGCTGCAGCGCAACAACCCCGCGCTCACCGTCATCAGCGTCGCCGCATCCGAGCAAGCAACCACCGTCAACCGCGACGACCGCCTCGAGAAGGTTCAGGACTACGTCACCAAGCGCAGCGACGAGATCGGATTCACGATCGCGTACGACGGTAGCGGCGAGATGTGGCGCCGCTGGATGGTTCCCGCGCAGCGCGGCGGCATCCCCGCCGCCTTCATCGTCGGGCCCGACGGGCGCTTGACGTGGATCGGCAACCCGCTCGTGCCCGACTTCGAGAAAGAACTCGCCGCCACGCTCGCACGCCCCGATGTCAACAAGACCCCCGCGCCGGCCCGCTGGACCCCCATGACCCCTTCGCCCCGTTCGTCGCCGGTGCTGAGGCCGGCGCCCGCGCCGGTGCAACAGCCGACCGCGACCGTTCCCGCCAGGGCATCCAGCGCTCCGCTCCCCAAGGCGAGCACCGAGGCCCAGACCAAACGCTTCAACACCGCTCCGCGCGAGTTCAAGATCGAGTTCGTCCCTGAGACCGCTGCTGAGCCGCGGCCAAGCGGCCTTACCGCCGTGCGTGAAGCCACCGAGCGCGCCACGCCGAACGCTGTCACCACTGCCGCGGCTCCTTCGACGCCGAAGGCCTCGGCCAAGCCGACCTCCAAGACCGTCGCGAAACCGAGCGCCAAGCCCATCAACAAGCCCATCAACAAGCTCGCCGCGAAGCCCTCGCCCAAGCCGACACCCAAGCCGACATCCAAACCGACCAAGCCCGCGGCGAAGCCCGCAGCCGCTCCCCGCTGACGCGCAGTGGTCTCCTGGCATTCGGCGGCGAAAAATCCGCGGGATGCCTCCGGGTCTCGATCGATTCGAGTGTTACGAGTTGTGCGTGCAGTCGCCCCGGCACGTCAGCGCGTTCCTCCGCGCCGTGCACGGGAATCACCCGGTCGTGCTACGCGAGGATTTCTGCGGCACCGCCGCCCTCTCACACCGCTGGCTCGAAGACGCCGCCCGCCTCGGCGAACGCGCCGCCGCGATCGCCGTCGACCTCGATGCCGAAGCGATCGAGCGAGCATTCGCGTCCTCCCCTTCCCGGAGGGAAGGGGCAGGGGGAAGGGCGGTCCTGCAGCACCCCGCTCCCACACTCCTCTGCGCCGATTCCACCAGGCCCTCCAACCCCGATCCCGGCTGCGACATCGTCTTCGTCGGCAACTTCTCGATCGGCTACCTCCACACCCGCCGCGAGCTCGTGGACTACCTCGCTCTCTCCCGCTCCCGCCTCGGCCGCGGCAACGCCGGCTTCGGCGGCGGAGTCTTCGTCTGCGACACCTACGGCGGCGCATCGGCCTTCAAGCTCGGCTCGCTGACCCGCAAGCACCCCAGCCGCGGCCGCGAGATCATCCACTACCACTGGCAGCACGAAGAAGCCGATCCGCTCACCTCGATGGTCACCAACTCCATTTCCTTCCGCGTCGAGGCCGACGGCGAAATCGTGCAGGAGCTCCCCCGCGCCTTCGTCTACCACTGGCGTCTCTGGACGATCGCTGAACTCCGCGAGGCCATGCTCGAAGCCGGTTTCGCGTCCACCGAGGTCTACGCCGACTGCAACATCGCCCCGGGTCAAACGCCCTCGCCGGTCGTGTCCGAAGAGCTCAAAGAAGATTGGATTGTTCTGGTGGTGGCAAGGGACATCTAACTTCGTCCTTGCGTCGTGGGCCCGGGATCTGATACAGTTTCGACAACGGTCCGGCGTCGGCCACGGTTGGGCATGTGCCCGCTTCCGACGCTCGGATCGCAGAAACCTGGGAGTTTGGGCATGCTTGGAACTCGAAACACGGCCGCCTTGGCGGGGATTGCAGCGACGATGGCGGCTCTCGGAATCGCGATGGCTGCCAGCAGCCCCGAGATCCTCGGCCAGTCGCTCCCACGCACGCCCGCGAACGCGAAGCCCAAGCCCGCGGAAACCCAGCCCGCGACCACGACCCCGGCGGAGAAGAAGCCGGCCGAAACCAAACCCGCCGAGACCAAGCCGGCCGACAAGAAGCCGGCGGAAACCAAGCCGCAGGACAAGCCCAAAAACAACAAAGTCCTGGAGGTCGGCAGCCCCGCACCGCGCTTCGAGCCCGACGCCTGGATCAAGGGACAGTCCGTCAGCGGCTTCGAGAAGGGCAAGGTCTACGTCGTCGAGTTCTGGGCCACCTGGTGCGGCCCGTGCCGAGAGTCCATCCCGCACCTCACCAAGATCCAGAAAGACAACAAAGAACTGATCGTGATCGGCATGGCCAGCTACGAGCGGCAAGGCAAGGGTTCCGGCCAGGACACCCGCCGCGCCAACGTCGAAAAGTTCGTGAAGGACCAGGGCGACAAGATGGACTACCGCGTGGCCTTTGAGACCGACGATCAGGTCGGGCAGGCCTGGATGGACGCCGCGAAGCGCGACGGCATCCCCACCGCGTTCATTGTCGATGGCGAGGGAAAGATCGCGTACATCGGCTCCCCCATGAGCGGTTCGTTCGACTCCGCTGTGCAATCCGCGCTCAAGGCCGCCAAGGGCTCCTGAGCCGCCCACAACTACACAAGATCCACAAGGCCCGCACCCGCGGGCCTTTTTCTATTCCCCGCGTGCAACACGATGCCCAGCCGCCTCCAGCACGCCGATCACCCGCGCCAGTTCCCCCTCGCGCACAAACACATAGTCCGTGTCAAAGCTCGCCACCGGCGCGATGCTGATCCCCGCCGCCGCCAGCGGCCCCGCCAGACTCGCGATGATCCCCACCTGATTGAAATCCAGCACCCCATCGATCACCAGGGCCTTCCACGGCCCCTCCGCCCGCACCGCCGGCGGCACATTCCGCGCCGGGCACACGATGCTGAGTTCCCCTTTGCTCCGCAGCACGATCGACAGCGTCGCGTCATGGGCCCACGGCGGCAGCGGCGCCGCCGCGTCCAGCCGACAGAACGAATACACGCCTTCCACAACACGGAGGGTCAAGCGGTGGGACGGGGCTTGCGCGGGGGCGGGCGATTGCATACCCAGAGATTACCGCCTCCCGCACCTCGTAGAATCCCAGCCCCAGATTCTGTGTGCGACCCCTCATGAACGACAAAGCCCCTGCCAAACCCGACTCCGCCGCCGCGACTCCGCCCGCCGAGCGCTCGCTCAACTTCCTCGAGCAGATCATCGAGGCCGACAACGCCTCCAAGAAGTGGGGCACTTGGGGCGAGTGGCCAGCCAGCACGCCCGCCGACAAGTCCCGCGCCAACACCCCGCGCGTCCAGACCCGCTTCCCCCCAGAGCCCAACGGCTACCTGCACATGGGCCACGCCAAGTCCATCTGCCTCAACTACGGCCTCGCCCAGCAGTACAACGGCAAGTTCAACCTCCGCTTCGACGACACCAACCCCACCAAGGAAGATCAGGAGTACGTCGACTCCATCATCCGCGACGTCAAGTGGATCACCGCCGCCTTCAACACCGGCTCCTTCGACTCCGGCCCCCACGCCGGCGGCCTCTACTACGCCAGCAACTACTTCGAGCAGATGTACCAGTGGGCCATCGAGCTCATCAAGAAGGGCAAGGCCTACGTCTGCGAGCTCAGCGGCGACGAAGTCTCCGCCCGCCGCGGCACGCCCACCGTCCCCGGCACCTCGCCCTTCCGTGATCGCCCCGCCGCCGAGAGCCTCAAGCTCATCGAAGAGATGAAGGCCGGCAAGCACGCCGACGGCAAGATGACCGTCCGCGCCAAGATCGACCTCGCCTCGCCCAACTTCAACCTCCGCGATCCCATCCTCTACCGCATCGTCCACGAGGAACACCACAACACCGGCACAGCTTGGTGCATCTACCCGATGTACGACTGGGCCCACGGCTTCGAGGACTCGCTCGAGGGCGTCACCCACTCCATCTGCACCCTCGAATTCGAGAACCACCGCCCGCTCTACGACTGGTTCATCGACGCCGTGAACGAAGGCCGCACGCCCGACGGCAGCGGCCCGTGGGGCAAGACGATCCACCACCCGCAGCAGATCGAGTTCGCCAAGTTCCGTCCGACCTACACCGTCCTCAGCAAGCGCAACCTGCTCAAGATGGTCGAGGACAAACTCGTCAGCGGCTGGGACGACCCCCGCATGCCGACGATCAGCGCCCTCCGCCGCCGCGGCTTCCCCGCGCTCGCGATCAAGAACGTCTGCACCGAGGTCGGCGTCACCAAGGTCGAGAGCTTCATCGACGTCGGCCGCGTCGAGAACGCCGTGCGCGATGTGCTCAACAAGACCGCCCCGCGCGCCATGGCCGTGCTCCGACCGCTCAAAGTGACGATCGAGAACTGGCCCGAAGGCAAGGTCGACGAACTCGACTACGTCATCAACCCCGAAGACCCCGCCGCCGGCAAGCGCAAGGTGCCGTTCTCCAAGGTCATCTACATCGAGCGCGAGGACTTCATGGAAGTCCCCGCCAAGAAGTACTTCCGCCTCGCCCCCGGCGCCGAGGTCCGTCTGCGCTGGGCCTACTTCATCACCTGCACCGGCGTGAAGAAGGACGCCGCCGGAAACGTCATCGAGGTCCTCGCCACCTACGACCCCCAGACCCGCGGCGGCGACGCCCCCCTCGGCCCCGACGGTCTGCCCACCAAGAAGGTGAAAGGCACCATCCACTGGGTCAGCGCCGATCACGCCGTCCCCGCCGAGGTCCGCCTCTTCGACCGTCTCTTCAGCGCCGAACACCCCGGCGACCGCACCGGCAACTGGCAGGACGACCTGAACCCCCACTCACTCGAAACCGTGCAGGCCCTGGTCGAACCCTGGATCGCCCAGCACGCCAAGTACTTCGCCGACGGCTCGCCCGAATCGCTCGACGCCGCGAAAGGCGGCGGCGGTGGGGCAGGCTTCGGTGCCCGCTTCCAGTTCGAACGTCTCGGCTACTTCTGCGTCGATCGCGAATCCTCGCCAACGAAGCTCGTCTTCAACCGCACGGTCACGCTGAAGGACAGTTGGGCGAAGGTCGGCAAGGAATAAGCCCGGAGTGCGGCCATGAGCGGCGTCGGTAGCTTCCCCTGCAAACCCTTCACCCCCCGCCCCGCGCACGCCCACGCGCTCATCGACCTCGACGCCTGGACCCTCAAGCCGTACGCCATCCTCGGCCGCGACTCCGCCGCCGATCTCTTCGACGCCCACCTGCTCGCCACCATCGCCGCCGCGTTGCCCACGCCCGCCCGCACCGCCTCGCGCCCCGGCGTCGCTTTCGCCATCCATCACATCGCGACGCCGCTCGATTACCTCATCGTCTGCTGGTGGGACAACGAGAACGAGCTCTTCACCCGCGTCCTCGTCCGCGACGCCGCGGCCGCCGACCGCGACCCCGCCACGCCTTGGCGCGCCACCGACCGCGAGTCCTTCTGCGTCTGGGACATGGACATCATGCAGCACGAACGCGCCGCGTACGTCCGCCAGGTGCTCTCGGGCAACGGCGATGTCGCGGGGTACGTCGCCGATCGCACGACCAAGCCAACGGCGGGCTGAGGCCCGCATCAGTTGTTGCGAGAAGCGACGAAGAGGCCCGTGCAGCAGGCCCCGGTGACGAGCCACTGCGCGAGGACCGAGGCGATGAACATCGGGAAGAGGCACAGGAAGACGCCGGTGAAGAGAACCAGCGGGCGTTCCTGCTTCTTGCCGTAGATGAAGAACGCGGTGCCCAGGAGCCCGATCAAAAGGCCGGAGATCAGGGATGCTGGGCTGCCGAGGTCCATGGGTGGCTCCGTGCCGCCGCCCGCGTGTGTGCGGCGATGCACGTACATCGTCCAGGCTGAATGCCCGGAAGATCCGAAAGCCTCGAACCGAGCGGGCGGCCCGCGCAAGGAAAAGCCTGTTCCGTCCGGTACCCCGAACAGGTACTTGGTTATGGGCCAACCGCGCTGAATCGAAGGCTTATTCGAACTTCCCGTGCGACTTGATGCCAAAGTCCATCAGCGTCGCCAGCGCCTTCGCATTCTTCCCGCCGACATCGCCGAGCCGCTTCACGAGCCCCTTGGGATCGTCGCTGGCAATCTCGGCGAGCTTCTTGAACTTGTGATCGAGGATCTCGTGGAGGTCGACCTTGTCGGGGCCGAGGTGGTTGCGGGCGTGGCCGCCGGGGTACATCACCAGGCCGCTGTCAAAGGTGTTGCCCTTGTCGTCGGTGATGATCATCGAGGTCGGGATGCCGTCGGGGTACTTCGCGTCGTACTCGGCACCGCCGTGCTCGAAGGACATCTTGTCCATCAGGCGGCGGGTAAGCGGATCGTGCAGGCTCTTGGCATCGAAATCATGCGGCAGGAGCATCAGGTCCTTCCAGCCGAGGGTCTTGCCCTTCTTCGTGCTCGCCAACTCCAGCGCCTTGCGGAGCATGGTGTTGACCAGATAAAGCATCGAGTGGTCGGCGGACTGGCGGGTCTTGGGGTCGCGCTTCGCCGGGTCGCCGATGATGCCGAACGCGGGCTCGTAGGCCCGCACGACGATCTTGTTGATGCAGTCGCCGGTCTGATCCTCGAGCAGGTGCGGGTTGCGGCTGATGAGGTTGATCAGCCCCTGCAGCGCGCCCGCCGACTGGTGCTCGTACAGACCGAGCTTGAAGTGCATGCCCATCACCGCGAAGTCGTCGCCCGCCTTGCCCAGCACCAGATCGAAGGGCGATGCGTAGGTCTTGGTGCCCCAGCCTTCCTTGGCGTCCGGGATGCCCGTGCCGCCGCTGTGGGTCTTCTTGAAGAGCTGGCCCGGGCCTTCGAAAAGACGGAAGATCGCTTCAGGATTGCGGAAGATGTCACGCGGCCCCATGAAGCCGGCCATGGAGCGCTTCACGCTCAGAATCGCGGCCTCGGTGCTGATCGCGGCCGACGCACCCTTGCTGTCGCTGAGCTGCTTGCCGGCGCGAATCGCACGGAACGGGATGTAGTGGGCGATCACCATGCCGATCGCCGACTCGATCTGCTCCGCGGTCGCACCCATCATCGCGCCGAACGCAGCGGCCGAGCCGATCGCGCCGTGCACGACGTGGTCGATCTTGTAGGACTTGAGCGAGAACACCTCCGCGAGGCGCCCGCGGATCTCGTCGATGAGCAACATGCCCTTGAGCGCGAACGCGCCGTCCTTGCCGCGGAGCTGGGCCGCCGCGAGAGCGACCGCGTAGAAGTCGTTGTGCCCGAACTCGCCCGCGAGGTGGTTGAGCTCCGGGTTGTAGCCGAAGTTGGTGCCGTTGCTGTCCCACTCCCGCACCGCCGCGGCGTTGGCGACGATCGCCTTCTCGACCTGCACATCCACCTTGGAACCAAACGTCGGCACACCCGACCGCACCGCGGACTTGGCCCACGGCACACCGGCCATCGAGCCCACGCCACTGACCGGCGTGGCGTACTGATGCGCCTCGTCGCGAAGAAGGTTCGGGGCATTGGTCCCGAGCGCGAGCGCCGACACGCCGCACAGGCAGGCGTCGGTGTGGAAGAGCGCGGTGCGATCCAGCACGGCCGGGCTCGGACGCCCGGCATTCGGGCCGGAATCGGACATGAAGTCGATGGCGTACTGAGCGATGCCGAGGGCCTGGTTGGTGTCGGCGGGCAGATGGACGTGGGTTTCTTTGTTGTAGTTGAGGGGCATGGATGCGGTCCGTGATCGATGAGGGGTGCTTGAGGGCTTGGGCTGCAAGGGTACGCGCGGGGCAGCGGAAGGGGTGATCGGGGCGCGTCCCAACGAGGAATCAAGCCGGCCCGGCGGCTGCAACAATGCAGGATGCGCGACCGCCGAGAGAATCCACGCCGTCACCACAACCCGGGCGACGATCGCGCTCCCGAGACCCGTCTTCGGGGCATCGCCCGCAACGTGCCCATCGTCTTCGAAGACGAGGACATCCTGGTGGTGGACAAGCCGGTGGGAATGCTCTCGGCGCACGTCGGCGGCCCGCGCGGCGAGGGGTACGAGGGCGACGACCTCTTCTCGCTGGTGAAGAAGTACATCCGCGCCAACTCTAAATCCCGGACGCGCCTCCCGATCTTCGTGGTCCACCGCCTCGACCGCGAGGTGAGCGGGCTGATCATCTTCGCCAAGTCGCAGCGGGCGCTGTCGTGGCTCAAGGAAGATCTGCGGGCGCGGCGGCTGCACCGCTTGTACCACGCGGTGGTCGAGGGCGAGCTGCCGACGACCGGCCCTTCGAGCGCGGGGACGATCCAGAACTTCCTCCGCGAGACTTCCACAGGCATGATGGAAAGCGTGGCGGCGGGCGAGGCGACGCGCGTCCGAAAGCCGGCGCGCCCGGCCCGGATGAGCCGCAAGCCCGACACGCGGCCCATCCCGCCCCGCGAGGACAACAACTCGCCCAAGCTGGCGGTCACACACTGGCGGTCAACGGTGACGGGGCACAATCTGTCCCTGCTCCAGCTCAGGCTCGAGACCGGACGCAAGAACCAGATCCGGGTCCACATGAAGGACCTCGGTCATCCGATCGTCGGCGACCGACGCTACGGCTCGACGATGGACCCCTTGGATCGCGTCTGCCTGCACGCGGCGGAGCTGTCCTTCACGCACGCCTTCACGGGCCGAGCGGTGCGCCTGCGCAGCCCGACGCCGGCGGGGTTCTACAAGCTGCTCGGTGTGAAGCGTGGCGAAGACGAAGCGAACGCGGCGTCGACCGAGGCAACCCAGGCCCCGGCCGCACCGCCCCAGGCGAGCAACGCCAGCAACCGCCAGGACGCGGGCTGGGATCACGTGGCCGAGTGGTACGACAAGCTGATCGAGGAGGGTCAGAGCGATCACTTCGCGCGCGTCATCATTCCCGGCACGCTGCGGCTGCTGGCCCCGACACCCGGGCTTCGCCATCTCGATGTGGCGTGTGGACAAGGGCTGTTGTGCCGAACGCTGGCCCAGCTCGGCGTACGCGGGGCCGGCGTAGACGCGGCACCGCGATTGATCGATGCGGCACGCCGATCGTTTCAGCAGCAGCGGGGTGAAACAACCTACGACTTCCACGTGGGCGACGCCCGACGCCTCGCCGAGATGAAACTCGGCACGGAACTGTTCGACCGAGCAAGCTGCATCATGGCCCTGATGAACATCGAGCCTTTGGCACCGGTCTTCACCGGTATCCACGCGCGCCTGAAGCCCGGCGCCACGTTCGTCGGCGTGATCCTGCATCCCGCGTTCCGAGCCCCGGGGCAGACGAGCTGGGGATGGGAGACGCCCGAGGGTGCCGCACGCTCCGCGCCCGCGGCCCGCGGCCCGAGCCAGTACGCCAAGTCACGCCGCGGCTCCGCCTCGCGGCACGAGGACGCCGACCGCGCCGACCGGGCCTCAGCCGATGCCAAGCAGTACCGGCGTGTGGACGGGTATCTGTCACAGGGTCACAGCGAGATTGTGATGAATCCTGGTGCTGCCGCATCGGGCAAGGCTCCGGTCGTGACGCTGACCTATCACCGGCCGATCCAGACCTACATCCGCCTGCTCGCGGACGCCGGGTTTGTCGTGGACGCGCTGGAGGAATGGCCCAGCCTGCGCCAGAGCCAGCCGGGGCCTCGGGCCGCGGAGGAGAACCGGGCGCGGCGAGAGATCCCGATGTTCCTGGCGGTACGGGCACGGAAGATGGCGTGAGGCAACTCGAAGTACAATCCACGCATGTGGCAGCAACACATTCATCTTGACGCTGCGATATTGAACGGCAAGCCGGTCATCCGCGGCACGCGGCTGGCGGTGGAGTTCATTCTCGGTCTGCTCGCGCAAGGATGGAGCGAGCAGCAGGTGCTGGAGAATTATCCGGGTCTAAAGACCGAGGACATCCGTGCATGCCTTTCGTACGCGCAGGATCGACTCGCGATCGAGCGGGCATACCCACGATCGGCCTAACGATGCGACTCCTTGCCAACGAGAACATTCCGTCCCAGGTCGTCGTTGGGCTTCGCGGTGCCGGGCACGACGTGTTCTGGGTTCGGGAGTCGCGGCCGGGGATCTCCGATGCGACCGTTCTCGAGCTTGCCGCTGCGGACGCCCGCCTGCTCATCACCTTCGACAAGGACTTTGGCGAGCTGGTGTTTCGCCGCGGTCAATCCGCGTCCCAGGGAGTTGTTCTGTTCCGACTCTCGCTTCCCTCGCCAGAGGCCGCAGCCAAATCGATCGTCGCGGTGATGGCAAGCCGGGATGATTGGGCCGGACATTTCTCCGTGGTGGAGGACGATCGCATCCGGATGGTGCCTTTGCCGCGATCATGAGTGGGAGTTCTTGTACAGATGGGTCGTTCGTCGCCAAGCACTGCAACAGGAGCCCGCACGCTCGCCGAAGTCACGCCCGCGCTTCGGGCCAAACTCAGTCGTGGCGAGATCGCGTCGCGGACGCTGGTGGAGCTGCTCGCGGTCGACTTTGATCGCTTGTTCGCCGCGGTCGTGCCCAAAGCGCCAAAGTCCGCGCTGGAGGCCTTGGCCGCGGCGGGCGAGCGGGTGGTGAAGAAGAAAGGTCAACCGGCAACGCCGCGGATGGGGATCGTGGGGCGGATGGAACTGGCGGGCGTGCTGCTCGCTCGCCACGCCGGTGCACGCCTGGAAGCACTCAGCGGCCATCCGTCGGACACCGTGCGCGGGTGGTGCGCCTACGCGCTGACGCGGCGCGACTCCAAGCCCCTTGCTCTCCAAGCTCAACTCAAGGCGATCCGACCCTTCGCCGACGATTCCCACAGCGGCGTGCGCGAATGGGCGTGGATGGCGGCCCGACCTGCCATCGCGGCGGAGCTGGGACAGGCGATCGAACGACTAGAACCGTGGACGACCGACCCGTCGCCCAACATCCGTCGGTTCGCGACCGAGGCCACGAGGCCGCGGGGCGTGTGGTGTGCCCACATCGAGGAACTGAAGGCCAAACCAGCGCTGGGCCTCTCGTTGCTCGAGCCGCTGCGGGCAGACCCGACGAAGTACGTGCAAGACTCGGTGTCGAACTGGCTGAACGACGCGGCCAAGCACGACGAGAAGTGGGTGCGGTCGCTCACCAAACGATGGCTGGAAAAGGACCCCGGCGGCGCCACGCGGCGGATCTGCACGCGGGCGCTCCGCAGCGTGGGAGCGTGAGCGAGGCCGAGGGCCGCGTACCCTCTCCCGTGCCCCGCTACAAGCTCACCATCGCCTACGACGGCACCAACTTCTGCGGCTGGCAGAAGCAGGAACCCACGCTCGAGCAGTCCAACCTCACCGGCTCCGGCAAGTTCGTCGATCCCGCCCTCGCACCCGAGGACCCGACCCGCGTCGCCCTCCGCACCGTGCAGGGCGTCGTCGAACGCGCCGTTCGCGAGATCGTGCGCGAACGCGTCGAAGTCCTCGGCGCCTCCCGCACCGACAGCGGCGTCCACGCCAAAGGCCAGGTCGCCGCGTTCACCTGCGGCGGGGACGAAGACGCCCACACCGGCTGGCCCATCAAACGCAACACCGACTCCCTCGCCCGTGCGATCAACGGCAAACTCCCCGACGATGTCGTCATCCTCGACGCCGCCCTCGTCGCCGACGACTTCCACCCCATCGCCATGTGCGAACGCAAGGCCTACTCCTACACCTTCCACAACGCCAAGTCGCGCCCGCTCTTCGACCGCCATTACGTCCACCACGTCTGGGACACCCTCGACGTCGAAGCCATGCAGCGCGCCGCGCAAGCCCTCATCGGCGAGCACGACTTCGCCGCCTTCGCCGCCAGCGGCCACGGCCGCCTCACTACCGTCCGCACCATCTACGCACTCACCGTCACCAAGACCGACATCGGCCCCGGTGCCGCACGCATCCGCATGGACATCGAGGGCAACGGCTTCCTTTGGAACATGGTCCGCATCATCGGCGGCACCCTCATCGACATCGGCCGCGGCATCAAGAAGGCCGAGGACGTGCAAGCCATCCTCGAATCCCGTGACCGCACGCGAGCGGGTCCAACGCTGCCGCCGACAGGGTTGTGCTTGGAGTGGATCCGGTACAATTCGGTGAATGACAAGGCGGCGTCGAGTTGACAAGTTTGTGGCCGCGTACGTCGTCGTTCTTGTGACGATCCTTGCGAGCATCGTGGCGAGCTGTATCTGGACCGTTTCGTACTTTCAGGATCGCAAACTGCGCGATGTCAGCTTCGCTCAAGGCGGACTACGTATTGTCCAATTCTCGTTCCTGAACGGCTTTTGGGGGCCGCCCGGCTTCAGTTTCTCACGATTGGAGCCCGCCACCGTCTGGTACGGGAACCTGGAGGTCGTCTGGTTGCCGAGGTACTCGCGCGGCCCGGGCAGCTTCTTTCTCGTTCTACCAGCTTGGCCACTCGTGGTACCGCCACTCGCTCTGCTCGCCATGCGACTGCGGTCGCGATCGCGGACCATCTTTCAGAATTGTGCCTCATGCGGCTACCCACGCGCGGACCTTCCGACATCGACATGTCCTGAGTGTGGTACCACTTGCGAAACACACTAAACGCTGCCGCCGACGGGGTTGTGCTTGGAGTGGATCAGGTACGCGGAGTTACACAAATGAGACCCGCCGCGTTTCGCTTGCTTTCAAAGCTCTCTACGCTCGCGGCCTGGATGACAGTCGCAGTAGCCGCTCTCAGCTTTCAGTGGATGATCGAGATCAACAAGTTCATTCCTCGAGTCGGCTGGTATTCCTTTACCGTCCGTCAAGCGAGTATCGAGTTTGAGCCACAGTTCGTATCGAAGCATGAGCCACCTCTCGTTCGTGTCGACTCCGCGGGAATCGTCGATCGGTCCACCGCCGCCCGTGCGGTACTTCCCGGTCTCTCGCTTGTTCTCGGCCAGTTCGGGGTCGCGGTGCCGCTTTGGGCGGTCTTTCTTACCTGCATTTTCCTGTCGATTTGGACACGGCGTGCGGTTCAGAGATTGATGGCGGGAGTCTGTCCCGATTGCGGATACGCGCTTTCGGGTTTGAAGGCGGCCGCCTGCCCCGAATGCGGAAGGGCTCTCACAAACATCAACCCTTCTTCCGCCGCAGACACGCCACCATGATCTGAAACCATCCCGATCTTCACCAGTACACCCCTCGTGCCCCGCCGCCTCCCCTCCAAACTCCTCCTCTGGCTCGGCGGCCTGCTGATCGGCCTCTCGCTCATCGCCTACCCCCTCTCCTGGCTCGTCGGCCTCGACTACGCCGCCGACTCCACCAGCCGTATGAACTCCGCCCGCCTCCTCCCCGGCGCCGTCCGCGTCCAGCGCAGCAAGCCGTTCTCCCCCGGCGTCCTCACCGCCAAGGAGAGCTTCACCCGCGTCGTCTACCCGTCCATGTCCGCGATGACCCGCCAGACCTTCGTCGCCCCCGTCCTACGCACCAGCACCATGGGCACCGAGGTCATCATCCCCTTCTGGTCCGTCGGCACCATCGGCCTGGGTTTCGTCCTGCTCGCCCTCCGCCCGTGGGCCAAGCCCCCGCACGGCTCCTGCCGCCGCTGTGGCTACGACTTGCACGGCGTCCGCGACAGCCGCTGCCCCGAGTGCGGTCGCGACGCCGCCACTCCCGCACGCGCGTGATCGTGGATGTTCGATACCATCGCGATGCCGCATGGGATCAATCGACACATCGAGGTACCGCCGCCGCCAGAGGAGACTGCTCGGCTCGTCCGGGTTCTTCATCGGCCTCGCGGCGATCGGCGTTCTCTGGTTCTTGGCGTTCGGCGGCAACGTGTCGTGGAGCGAGCCGGAATACTCGGTGTCGTTCAGATCCGAACAATGGCGAGCAACGCCCGCGACACTCGCCCGGAGCTCGATCCGGTTGAGAATGGTGAACGACCTGCTCAAGAACCATTCTCCTCTCGGCCTTCATCGCGATAACGTCGTGTCACTGCTCGGCCCGCCGGACGACACGCCCTACTTTCGCAACTACGACATGGTTTACTTGCTTGGACCAGAACGCGGCTTCTTCTCCGTCGACAGCGAATGGCTCATTCTGAAACTCACACCCGACGGCCGCGTGAGCGAGGCCAAGCTCGTCACCGATTGAATCACCTCCAACCGCAGGCCGCACGCATGCGCATCCTCCACATCTCCACCCGCCTCATCCTCGGCGGCTCGCAGGAAAACACCGTCCTCTCCTGCGAAGGCCAGGCCCGCCTCGGCCACGATATCCACCTCGCCTTCGGCCCCATCTTCGGCCCCGAGGGCTCCCTCTTCGATCGCGCTTCCAATTTGTCGTGCACCGACGACCACGGCCAGCCCCGCCGCATCGGCATGCACGAGGTCTCGGCCCTCATCCGCGAGATCCGCCCGCTCACCGACCTCCGCTGCTACTACGCCCTGCGCAAACTCATCCGCGACCTGGAACCCGACATCGTCCACACCCACAGCAGCAAGGCCGGCATCCTCGGCCGCGCCGCCGCCTGGGCCGAGCTCCCCGCCTCCAAACGCCGCGGCCGTCCCATCGGCGTCGTCCACACCATCCACGGCCCGCCCTTCCACAAGTACCTTCCCGCCCGCACCAACAAGATCTACATCGCCAGCGAGAAGTTCGCCGCCAAACGCTGCCACCGCATCGTCTCCGTCGCCGACGCGATGACGACACAGTTTCTCGACGAACACATCGGCCGCAAGGAGCAGTACTCCACCGTCTACAGCGGCATGGAAGTCGAGCGCTACCTGCACCCGCTCACGCCTCAGGGCACCACCGCCATCAGCGACGCCGTCCGCGAATCGCTCGGCCTCTCGCCCATGGACTTCGTGATCGGCACCGTCGCCCGCCTCGCCGAGCTCAAGGGCCACGACGATCTGCTCGACGCTCTCGGCGACGAACTCCGAAAGCGCGACAACTGGAAGCTCCTCTGGGTCGGCGACGGCTGGTGGCGAGACCGCCTGCTCAAACGCGTCGCCGAGATGGGGCTCACCTCCAAGGTCGTCACCACCGGACTCGTGCCCAGCGAACGCGTGCCGGAGATGATGAAGGCCATGGACGTCCTTGTCCATCCCTCCTACCGCGAAGGCCTCCCTCGCACCGTGCCCCAGGCCCTGCTCGTCGGCGTCCCCGTCGTCGCCTACGACGTCGACGGCACCGGCGAGATCTGCATCAACCGCGTCACCGGCCGCCTGATCCCACCCAAGGACACCGCCGCGTTGCGTGAAGCTGTTGCTTCGATGTACGATCACCCCGACGACCGCGCCGCAATGGCCTCCCGCGGCCGCGAGCTCTGCCGCGAACGCTTCAGCGCCGAAACCATGGTCGCCGAGCTGGAGAAGGTCTATGCCCAAGCCCTCGCCATGGCCCGCGCGTAATCCCGCTCCCGCCTTCCGCGCCGCGTGCCTCGCCGCGCTGCTGCTCGCTTCCACCGCCCACGCCCAGCGCCTCAACCTCGGCTCCACCGAGCCCGCCCCCGGCAGCGGCAACGTCGCCCTCCGCGACGCGCAGACCCTCCGCGAATCCGCCGCCGCGCTCAAGCAGAACAAACCCGCCAGCGAACAGTTCCTCGCCGCCTACACCGCTCTCGCCGCCGCGCTGCTCGAACAAGGCGAAGCCCTCGGCGTCCCCGGTTCTCGCCACATCGCCGCCGCCCGCAAGCTGCAGGCTGCTCAGCCCGCGCTCAGCGCCGCGCTCGCCACCAAGCTCACCACCGACGCCGAACTCGCCGCGCTCACCCAATCAATCGACGCACTCGCCGCGACGACGATCACCGTCGACACACTCGACGCCGAGCTTCGAAGCACCTTCGCCCCGCTCGTCGAGAAGCTCGATCCTTCCCACGCACTCGCCGCATGGCCGACCATCGTCGGCGCTCCAAGCCCCGCGTGGCCCGAGTTCAAGAGCACGGACTCGACCGCACTCGCTGACACGATCAAGGCGCTCGAGCCGCTGCAGCAGCGCGTCTCCCTCGCCTCCAAGTGGACCGCGTACAAGCCCGGTGCGGACGCGCTCACACGCCTCATCCGCGACGCCGGCGGCTGCTTCGGCCGCGAGTCCAAGCTTCCCGCCAACACCTACAAACGCTGGCTCAAGGAGCTCGCCCTCGGTGCCCAGGAGATCCTCGCCGATACCTCCACCGACGCCCCGCAGGCCGACCGCGGCCTCGCCCGGCTCCGCCGCCTCGCCGCCTGGTCCCGCGTGCTGGACGCCCTCGAACGCCACACCAACGCACCCGCCTTCAAGCCCATCACCGATGCGATCGGCCCAGCGTTCGAACTGATGCCCGATGAACCGCCGGCCCCAACCGCCGCGAACGCCGACCGCCTCACCCGCCTCGTGCTCTGGCTCGAGTCCATGCCCGCCCGCGACGCGCTGCAGGACGACTCGACCGTCATCCGCCAGCTCCGCCCCGCCTTCCGGTCCATCGCCGAACTCTGCCGCGGCTCGCAGTCCGAGGCGATCGATGCGGTCACCGCCGCCATCCGCAAGGCCGACGCGGCCGGCGACCCCGGTGTGCTCGCCGCCGTCAACATGCACCAGCGGCACACCCGCCTTCTCGCCCTTATCCGCCGCACCAGCGACGCCCTCCGCGAGCCGCAAGCCGCCGCCGAGCCCACGCTCCGCGAGAACGCCAAGCCGCTCGCCGACGCCCTGCTCAAGCTCGCGAAGGACGTCGCCGACCCCAAGCAGCGCGACCAAGCCATCGACGGCCTCTCGAATCTCGCCTCCGACTGCGCCGATCTGCTCGATCTCCCCGGCGAGCGACGCCTCCGCGAACGCGACGCCGCCCTCGACGACGTCCTCGGCACACAGTCCGGCACGCTCCTCGACGCCGTCGAACGCGAACGCGCGCAGTGGCGCAGAAAGGCCTCCAACCGCAGCGGCCCCGGCGGCGAGCAGCATGCCGCTCGCCTCCGCGCCCTCGCCGCCACGCTCGCGCTCGCCGCCGACATCGCCGACCTCGAGTCCGATCGCGCCGCCCTGACCCGCTTCGGCGGCTGGACGCTCGATGACGCCGATCTCGTGAAGCTCCTGAACGACGCCAAGGGCGCGCTCCGCGCCTTCGTCGCCACCGCCTCTGATCCGGACGAAGCCAAAGCCCGCGACGCCGCCCGCGCCGCAGATCAACTCGCGGCACGCCACGCCGTCGTCCGCGTCGCCGCACACGTCTGCCGCGTCACCCGTGATCGCAAGGAGCTGGTCGCCGATTCGGACGCGGCCCGCGCCGCGGTGCTGCTGATGGGCGTCTGCGCCGGCGCACCCGACCCGCGTTGGACCACCCTCGGCCCCGAGCGCGATTCGCTCGCCGCCCTGTGCCGTTATGCCACCGAGTCACGCGAGTCGCAACGTGTGGCGGAGTACGCGAACAACCGGGCGAACGAGTTGCTCGAGCGCGTCCTGACCCGTTGAGGGTTCAGTCACTCCACCCTTGCCGCTAGATCTCCGTCCACTGATGCCCGCGGGACACCAGCAGATCCTCGGCCTCCTGCGGCCCCCAGCTTCCCGACGCGTACTGCTTCAGCTCCGGCCGATTCTGCAGCACCGGATCGAACAGCTCCCACGACGTCTCGATCTCGTCGGAGCGGACAAAGAGCGTGCGGTCGCCGCGCACGACATCCAGCAGCAGCGTCTGGTACGCCTCGGGCAGCTTGCCGAACGCCTCCGCGTAGCGGAACCGCATCCGCTGGGTCTGCAGATGCAGGCCCGAACCGGGCTGCTTCACATCCACAGTCATGTTGAACCCCTCGTCGGGCTGCAGCAAAAGCTCAAGGCGATTCTGCGTGAACACGCACGAGCCGTACGTGTCGAACATCGCGACCGGCGGGCGGCGGAACGTCACCACGATCCGCGTCGCCTTCTTCGCCAGCCGCTTGCCCGTCCGCAGATAGAACGGCACGCCCTGCCAGCGCCAGTTGTTGATCGACAGCTTCGCCGCCACAAACGTCTCGGTGTTCGAGTTGGGTGCCACGCCCTTCTCGCCCAGATACCCGGGGACAACCTCGTTGCCCATCATGCCCTTGCCGTACTGCCCGAAGACGACATGCTCCTTGTCGAGCGGCAGAATGGACTTGAGCACCTTCACCTTCTCGTTGCCGACGCTGTCGGCCTCGATGAGCGCGGGCGGCTCCATCGCGACCAGCGCAACGAGCTGCATCATGTGGTTCTGCACGATGTCACGGAGCGCACCGGCGTTCTCGTAGAAGGCGCCGCGCGACTCGACGCCGAGCTGTTCCGCCACCGTGATCTCGATCTTCTCGATCTTGTCGCGGTTCCAGATCGGCTCGAACATCGAGTTGGCGAAGCGGAAGACTAGGATGTTCTGCACCGTGTCCTTGCCCAGGTAGTGATCCAGGCGATAGACGTGGTCCTCGGCGTAGTACTTGTGAATAAGGTCGTTCAGGGCCTTCGCGCTCGAGAGATCCTGCCCGAACGGCTTCTCGATGATCAGCCGCGTCCAGCCCGGGCTCTTGTTCAGGCCGACCTCGGCGAGCCGCTCGACGGTGGGGGCAAACGCCGGCAGCGGCAGCGCGAGATTGAACGCGCGATGCCCGGGAAGCTTGTGCTCCCGCTCCAGCGTCTCGATCCGGGTGCGCAGCGCCTGGTATTCCTTGGGCCCGCTCTCGCCCAGCGACTGGAAGAACAGGGTCTTGTTCGCCCACCGCTCCGCATCGGCCTTGTGCACGCCGCTCTGCGTCAACGCCTCGGCGGCGGCGATGCGGAACTGCTCGTCCGTCAGCGCCGCGCGGGCGACGCCCAGGATCGCGTGCCCCTCGTGGGCCTTGGGATCTTGGTCCGCGTGATACAACGCGGGGATCAGCTTGCGATAGGACAAATCCCCGGTCGCGCCGAAGATCACGAACAGATGTCGAGGAGCAGGGCCGCCCTGGCTGACGAGTTGCATGGGAAACTCCGAGAGCATTTCACCGCGGAGGACGCGGAGAACGCAAAGGAATGCAGAGTGCTGGCTCGGCACTCCAATGCCTTGAACATTCCGACTTCTCCGCGTTCTCTGCGTCCTCCGCGGTGAACCGCCTTTAGGTCTTCTTGATCGCGTGCCCGCCGAACTGGTTCCGCATCATCGCGAGCATGCGGTCGGTGTAGCAGTACTCATCGCGGCTGCGGAAGCGGCTCTGCAGGCTCAGCGTGATCACCGGCGCGAACACATCGAGGTCGATCGCCTCCGCCACCGTCCAACGCCCCTCGCCGCTGTCCGCGACCCACGGCTTGATGTCCTTCAGAGTCGCATCGTCCTTGAGACCGATGCTGATCAGGTCAAGCAGCCACGAACGCACCACGCTGCCGTGCTGCCAGATCTGGCTGATCTGCTGGACGTTCAGCTCGAGATCCTTCTTCTTCGCCATGATCGCGAAGCCCTCGGCGAAGGCCTGCATCATGCCGTACTCGATGCCGTTGTGCACCATCTTGGTGAAGTGGCCCGCGCCGCTCGGCCCCACGCGGCCCCAGCCCTTGTCGGGCGCGGGGGCGAGCGTCTTGAAGATCGGGCTCAGCCGCTCCACCGCGGCGTGGTCGCCGCCGATCATCATCGAGTAGCCCTCGGTGATGCCCCAGATGCCGCCGCTGGTGCCGACATCCACGTAGTGGATGCCCTTGGCCGCCAGCTCCTTGCCGCGACGGATCGTGTCCTTGTAGTTCGTGTTGCCGCCGTCGATGAGCGTGTCGCCCTTCGACAAGTGCGGCAGGAAGTCCGCGATCGCCTGATCGACCGGCGCACCCGCCGGGATCATCAGCCAGATCGCCCGCGGCCCGCTCAACAGCTTGCACATCTCCGCCGGAGTGCTCGCGCTCTTGGCGCCGAGCTTGGTCTGGCGGCCGACAGCGTCCGCGGCCCGGTCCATGACGACCAGCGAGTGCCCGCCCTTGATGAGCCGCTCGCTCATGTTGCCGCCCATTTTGCCGAGACCGACAAGTCCGAGTTCCATGGAAAACCTCCGGGCATGAGATGCCGCTCAGTGTTTATCGGTCGCAGTCCACGCCGCATTCACCAAACACCGCGCCAACGCCGCAGGATTCCGCCCCCCCGCGCGAAATCGGGCTCCCGTCTTCCCAATATATCATTCAGATATATGCCGCGTCACCCCAGCACATCCCGTTTCGCCATCCTCGGGGCCTTGGAATGGGAGGGTCCCCTCAGCGGCTACCACATCCGCGCCTGGATCAAGGGCAGTGTCTCCCACTTCTGGTCCGAGTCCTTCGGACAGGTCTACCCGACGCTCGAGCGGCTCCACAGCGAGAGGCTCATCGAACCCGCGCACACCGAGCAGGGGCCGCGTCGCGCCACGATCTGGCGCATCACCGCCGCCGGCCGCGCCGCGCTGGCGGCGTGGCTCCGCACCCCCGCCGCCCCGCCCACACCGCGGCTGGAGTGGCTGCTCAAGTGCATGCTCAGCCATCACGATCCGATCGCCACCGCCGCGCACGTGAACGGCGTTCAGCACGCCGCCGAGTCTCAGCTCCGCGCGCTCCACGCCGCCGCTGAGCTCGTGACTCAGCAGGAGCACGACCCGCGCCGGCGGGCGCATGCGCTGCTCACGATCGCCGCCGGTCGACTCGCCGCCGAGGCCCGCCTCGCTTGGGTCGCCGAAGCCCGACGCACGCTCGAACTCGACACCGAATCCGAAGCACCAAGCGACGCTCGCCGCGCGAGCAAGCCGAGGACCACGCCATGACGACCGTTCAACCATCCGCCTCCTCCGCTCTGCCCGACACCACCGGGCACGGCATGCTCGACCTGCATCACCTCCCAGAACCAACAAGCCGCACCCGCGCCCGCGTCGCGCTCGCCGTCGGACTCGGCGTCCTGGCGTGGCTCGGCGCGGTCGCCTTCCTCAGCCAGTACCGCCCCAGCCAGGTCGGCGCGTTGCTGGGCGCGGTGGCGCCGCATGCCGCGCTCTACTGGGCGGCGACCGCCGCCGCGCTCGTGCTTGCTGGCGCCCTCGCGGCCGCGCGTCGCCTCGAGTCCGCCGCGGCCGCCGCGATGGTCGCCGCGTTCCTCCTCGGCCACACGCTGTTCGCGTTGCCCGTGCTGCAAGACCGGATCCGCATGCCCTTCCCGCTCCGCACCACCCAGGACGCGATCGACTTCTCGATCTTCCGGCTCGCATACCTGCTCGCGCTCGCGGCTCCCATGATGCTCGTGCTCCTCGTGGGCTACCGGCTAGTCCTCCGCTCCACCGACGCCTTCGCGCTCGGCGTCGGCAACTGGGGCGTGCGTTCCTCCGACATCACGCAGCGCTCACCTCGCTCCACCTGGCGTGCCCACCTGATCGGCTTTGGCCTCTTCGCCGTCGTTCTGTTCATCATGGGACAAGCGTTCACGGGCTTTGCCCACCTCCGCAGCGGCGTGCTGCTGTCGACGCTGCCCGCGGTGCTGCTCGCGGCCCTCGTCAACGCGGGCGTCGAGGAGGTCATCTACCGCGGGCTGCTGCAACCCGCATTCGTTCGACTGGCCGGAGTCGCCGCGGGCATCTGGACCACCGCTCTCACCTTCGGGCTCATGCACTGGGGCCTGAGCGTCGGTGTGGTGGCCGCGCTGCCCACCTCGCTGGCGATCGGTGTCGGCTCGGTGCTCTGGGGCAAGGCCGCGCTCGAGACCCGGGGCCTGAGCTGGGTCTGGATCGCGCACGCGATGGTCGATGTGGCCATCATGTCCGCGTTCATGATCGGGCGGGCGTGAGGGTTCACCGCCCCGGGCGCGTGGTCTTGAAGATCAGATATGGCGACTGCGGCATCGTGCCGGTAAACCACGCGGTGCGGTGGATCTGGGCCGTCGTGAAGTACAGGTCCTTGCCTTTACCCAAGGCGAAGGAGTCTGGCCACGCGATCCGCGGGTCCTGCACCAGCGTCTGCACATTCACGGCGGCGGGCGCGGCGGGGTTGGCGGCGGTGGCCTTCGCCGCGGCCTCGATGTCGGGCGGCGCGACGTACATGATCGCGTCCTTCTCAAGGGCCGTGAAGTAGAGGATGCCGTTCGCATCCATCTCCATGCCGTCGGTGACAACGGTGGTGCCGACCTTCTCGACCGCGGCGGCGACTTGCGATTCACTCAGCGCGCGATCGCGGAGCACTTCCGTGCGGATGCGGTAGAGCGTGCGGCCGGTGAGAGCCTGCCAGTAGAGATACGAGCCGTCGGGGGAGAGGGCGAGGCCGTCGGAGTGGATCTGCGGCACCTGTCCCTTGGCGTCGCCGCCCCCGAAGCGAAGCTCGCGGCCTTCTACGACGGGCACGATCGGCTCGGCGAGCACGCTCGCGTGCTTGTCGAGCCGACGCCACGCCTGGTCGTTCTTCAGATCGACGACGACGATGCCGCCGAGGCCGGAGTCGGTGAGGTACGCAAAGTCGCGCGTGGTGTCGACGCGGATGTCGTTGAGGTACGAGCCCTTGGGCGCGACCACCTCGCCGAACGGCAGGTTCTCAACGACGGCATTGGTCGCGAGATCGACGCGCACCAGCTTCGGTCCGCCCGCCACCGGCCCTTGCAGCTGCGGCGCACCGGGGTCGAGGATCCAGAGGCGGTCGGCACGATCGACGTGCACGCTCTGGACGCAAACGAAGACGTTGAGCGGCAGCGAGCGCAGCCGCGGGTCGTAGCGGTTCCAGGCATCGTCGGGATACGGCTTGAGCGTGCCGTCGGGCTGCACCTCGGCGACCGACCACGCGTGGCCCTCGTGCCAGTTGGGGCTGTTCACGAAGACGCGGCCGGAACGGCTGACGGCGACGCCGGTCCACTGGGTTGGCGATGAGGCAACCTGCGTCAGCGTGCGAGCGGCGTCGCGAGAACCCACGGAAGCACAGCCGGAGAGCGTTGCGAGCAGGCCGACAATGGTGATGCGCAGAGCGTGTGTGTTCATGGTTGAGCTTCCGATGAGATCAGGCTTTCAGATGATGCCGGTCGCCAACAGAATCGCGATGATCGAGAGCATCGCCGCGACGACGAGGCGCACCGCTTCGATGGTGATCTTGCGGACGAGTTTCGCGCTGAGGTATGCACCCACGAACGCGCTGATGCAGGCGGCGGCGATGAGGCCGATTCCCACACCTTGGGTTTGGGCTTCTTGGACGGGCTTGCGCCAGGCTTCGAGGCCGTACACGAGCAAGCGTGCGACATCGACCATGACCGCGATCACGCAACCAGTGGCGACGAACGACTCCTTGCTGAGCCCGGCGCGGACGAGGAAGGCGGAGCGGAGCGAGCCCTGGTGGCCGGAGAGGCCGCCGAAGAAGCCGGAGAGGAGGCCGCCGAGGGGCTGGTAGCGGCGATCGAACTCGAGCTTCGAGAACCGCGGCGAGAGCTCCAGTGCGGCGAAGCCGAGCATGATCACTGCGATGACAAGCTTCACGATCGTGACGCGGCAGGTGTGGGAACCGAGGGAGTACGTGGCGAGCGGCGCGGCGCCTTCGAGCAGCGCGAGCAGCGCGGCTCCGGCGAAGGACGCGAGCACGGCGGGCACGCCGAAGCGGAGCAGCGTGACCCGATCGGCGTGGCGACCCACGAGTACGAGCTTGAAGGCGTTGTTGGCCAAGTGCACGATCGCGGTCGCGGCGATGGCGGCGGGGAGCGGGAAGAAGACCGCGAAGGCGGGCATGAGGATGGTGCCCAGCCCGAAGCCCGAGACCAGAGTGAGGCCGCTGGCGACGAGAGCGGTGATGCAGACAAGGGCGTAATCCATCGGAGTGGGAAGGGGTGAGGGATGAGGGGTGAGTCGAGCCAGAAGCAGAAGAGCTTGGGGAGGAAGCGGGCGGTTCTTGCGCGTGTTGTAGGCGGATGGTCGGTGAGAGTTGATGCGAGAGTGTGTGGAATCGTGAAGTCCTTCTCGGACGCTGCCGATTGGTCCATGTCCGCCGACCGCGGACGGGCGCCGCGGAGTTCGGGCGGCGATCAAGACCACGGGGCCACGGACGGCCCCGCTCTTTCGCGGCCGGTGCGGCGACGGGAGCCGCGGCATGTCGAGCAACCATTCCAAGAGCGTCCTCGGCGTCATCGGTGCGGGCACGGAGATCAAGTCGAGCGACGGCGTGACGGACTTCCCGCCGGCCACGGACGGCTCGGAGCGCCGCAAGCACACGCGGATGTATGTGCGCAAGCCGTGCAAGATCTTCCACCGCCAGACACGCCAGTATCTGGCGGCGTCGACGCACGATTTCTCGATCGGCGGCGCGATGGTGTGGCTGGAGTCGGCGCGGCCGCTGAGTGTGGGGGATGAGATCGAGCTGATCGTGGGATGGGGAGCGTCGGCGATCGTGACCGCGGACGCGGGCGTGGTGGGACAGGTGCTGCGGGTGCTGCCGATGTCCGAGGGCAAACAGGCGGCGGCGATCCGGTTCAAGACGGTGCAGGACGGGGTCGTGGATGCGGCGCGGAAGGCGGCGTGAGGAAGACCGGCCGGGAGGCCGGTCGCACTGGTGACGCGACGACCCGCCAGCGGCCGGTCCCACTGGTGTGAGGATGACCGGCTGGAAGCCGGTCCCACTGATGTGATGCAGACCGGCGAGAGGCCGGTCCTACTGATACTCCTACGATCTCTCGTGGTGACCACGGAGTGACGTTGGTGCTCTGGCAGCCCTCGCTTCCTGACATGTATCACAAGATGAACGGCGACGAGCTCGCCGCGGCGATCGCTGCGCGGCGGGAGGAGCTCGGGTCGTCGCTGGTCATTCTGGGGCATCACTATCAGGTCGATCAGATCATCCGGCACGCGGATTACACCGGTGATTCGCTGAAGCTCTCGCAGATCGCGGCGCGGCTGGCCACGGAGCGGACGGGCAAAGACGCGGTGAGGCACGTCATCTTCTGCGGCGTGCACTTCATGGCCGAGACGGCGGACATGCTGACGCCGGACTCGGTCGAGGTGATCCTGCCCGACTTGTCGGCCGGGTGCTCCATGGCGGACATGGCCCAGTACGACGACACGGTGACGGCGTGGGAGACGATCCACGCGTCGCTGAAGTCCCAGGGCTGGCGCGGACGCATCGTGCCGATTACCTACGTGAACTCGACGGCGGCGATCAAGGCGTTTGTCGGCGCGCACGGCGGGGCGTGCTGCACGAGCTCGAACGCGGACAAGGTGTTCGCGTGGGCTATGAAGCAGGGCGGGCCGGGCGAGGACGTGAAGATTCTCTTCCTGCCCGATCAGCATCTGGGGCGCAACACGGCCGCGAAGTACGGCGTCGACGTTGCGACCGAGTCGTGCGTCTACGACCCGCGGCGAGCCAACAAGGGCGAGGAACTCGGCGGCGCGACGCCGGAGCAGGTGCTGCGTGCGAAAGCGATCCTGTGGGCCGGGCACTGCTCGGTGCACAAGCTGTTTCGGCCCGAGCACTGCGACGAGATCCGGGCGCTCGACAAGGCCAACGGCACCACGACGACGATCCTCGTGCACCCCGAGTGCTGCAAGGAGGTCGTGGACAAGAGCGACCTGGCGGGCTCGACGGAGTACATCATCGAGAAGATCCGGAGTGCACCGACGGGTTCACGCTGGGCGGTGGGGACCGAGGTGCACCTGGTGAATCGGCTGGCCAACGAGGCGAAAGCTCGCGGCGTGTCGGTCCGCATTCTGAGCGACTGTCAGTGCCTGTGCACGACGATGTACCGGATTGATGAGCCACACTTGTTGTGGGTGCTGGATCACCTGACGGGTCGGGCGACGAAGGATCACAAGCCGCGGGCGGTGAATGTGATCCGGGTGCATCCGGAGGTGCGGCGGGATGCGTTGTTGGCGCTGGACCGGATGCTGGGGTTGACGAACCCGACGCCGAAGTTTGCGGCGGCGACGGCGCTGGATTGAGCGTGCTGCCTTAACGAACCCTCCGCGCAAGCGGAGGGCTACTGCCACGTCCGAAGCTGGGAGCGAAGGCGACCCCACGCTTGTGCATGGGTTCGTTACGCTGTTGCCATGGCTCTGCTTGCGTACTTCCTAACCTGGCATACCTACGGAACTTGGCTTCACGGCGATGAGCGGGGCTCCGTCAACAAGATTCAGAACATCCCCGGAACACCGCTGGTGTCGGCAAACCCAGACGTTGTTGCGACGATGGGTGCGAGAATGAAGCACACGTCGTTCGTACTCGACGAAGCCATGCAGCAGGTCGTATCAGGCGCGATTCGCGATCACGCGACGATCCGCAGATGGTCAGTAGTCGCTCTCAACGTGCGATCGAATCACGTGCACGTCATCGTGCGGCCGCCCACGGAGCACACTCCTGAGGCGGTCATGCAACAGTTCAAGTCGTGGGGTACTCGGAGGCTGATTAAGGCTGGGTTTGCGACGAGTGAGACCCGCGTGTGGGTGGACCACGGGAGCACACGGTACATCGATTCAGAGGAATCGCTGAAGAAGGCGGTTGAGTATGTGGAGAACCAATGACGCATCAGCGCTCGGCACGAAGGTCAGGCACTGACTTTCGATGTCGCCGTGGCCCCACGCTTGCGCGTGGGGTTCGTCAAGGCATCAAGCCATGGTCATGCCGCCGTCGACGATGAGGGTCTGGCCGGTGAAGAAGCCGGCTTCGTCGCTCGTCGCATACGAAACCGCCGCGGCGATGTCGTCGGCGATGCCGAAGCGCTTGACGGCGATGAGGCCCATGACGTGGTCCTTCACCTGCTGCGGCAGGTCGTTGGTCATGTCGGTTTCGATGTAGCCGGGGGCGACGACGTTGCAGGTGATGTTCTTGCCGCCGAGTTCGCGGGCGATGGTTTTGGAGAGGCCGATGAGTCCGGCCTTGGCGGCGGCGTAGTTGGCCTGGCCGGCGTTGCCGACGACGCCGCTGGTGGAGGCGATGTTGACGATGCGGCCGAACTTGCCCTTCATCATGGCGCGGGCGGCGGCGCGGATGGCGACGAAGGCGCTGGTGAGGTTGGTGGAGATGACGGAGTTCCAGTCGTCGTCGGACATGCGGAGGGCGAGGCCGTCCTTGGTGATGCCGGCGTTGTTGACGAGGATGTCGAGCCGGCCGTGGTCGGCGGCGATCTTCTCGATGGCGGAGGCGAAGGCGGAGGCGCTCGAGATGTCGGCGGCGACGACGGAGGCGGATCCGCCGTTGGCCTCGATGGAGTGCTTGACGTCGTTGAGTGCGGACTCGGTGCGGGCGACGAGGACGACGTGGCGGCCGTCCTTGGCGAGGCGGAGCGAAATGGCGCGGCCGATGCCGCGGGAGGCTCCGGTGACGACGGCGATGCGTTTGTCGGTGGTCATGGGGAGATCCGAGGAAAAGGCATTTCACCGCGGAGGACGCGGAGAACGCAGAGGCAAGGCAAGAAACGAGTCAATCAAGGCACGAACGACAAGACACGATTGGTTGAACTGGCTTGAACCACGTGCATCGCTCCGCGTTCTCTGCGTGCTCCGCGGTGCAATGTCTTTGTTCTCAGTCAAACTTGCCGTCGTCGAACTGGTTGGCGCGGGTGCGGGTGAGGCGGCCGCCGGGGAGGCCGGTGTACTTGTAGGTGCCGTTGTCGAGGGTGGCGGTGAATCGCATGACGTAGGCGGAGCCCGGCTCCTGAACGGCCAGGGAGAGGGTGAAGCTCTGGGGCTTCTCGCCGGGGGCGGTGAGCTCGACGACGCGGACGGCCTCGATCTTGGCGGTGGCTTCTTCCCACGCGCCGCTGGTGGTCAGCGAGTCGAGCACGTCCTTGCCGGTGGAGATCAGGAGGTTGCCCATGGCCTTGTCGTCGCCCTTGACGATCGCGGTGGCGAGGTCGATCACGCTCTTGGCGACGGCCTCGTCGCTGGGGGCCTTTTCATTGGGGAACTGGATCCGCTGGTCGGCCCGCATGGTTTGGAGCAGCGCGCCGGTGTCGATCTGCTTCGGCGGGGGCGGCGGGGGCGGCGGTGGGGGAGCGACGGGCTTGGGCTTGGGCTTGGAGTCGCCGCAGCCGGAGAGGGTCGTGACGCTGCCGGCGAGCAGGGCAGCGATGAGCATGCCGCCGATGATTCGAGTGGTTGCGTTTCGCATGGTCGTTCTCTGGTGCGGATGGAAGTCGGGGAGTGTACCGGTCGCTGTTGCGGTGGTTGATGTTGCGGAGGTTGATGGAGAAGAAGGCATCGAGGCAAGTGGCATCGAGGCATCGAGTGGGGAGAGTCAGGACGGTTCGTCGTTGGTCTTGACCTTGACGTCCTTGCTGATGCGGCGGTACAGGCCCGCGAGCGTTTTGCCGGGGGCGAGCTCGTGGAACTCGGCTTTGCCCGCGTAGGTGGTGGCCTTGGCGGCGCAGGACTGGCTCCACTTCACGGGGCTGGTGAGCTGTTCCACAAGGCGGCGGCGGATGGTGTCGGGCTCGTCGTCGTGGACGTCGCCGGTGACGTTGGCGTAGACGGCGCACTTGGGCGTCTTGATCTCGGTGCGGGAGAGCGCGTCGGCGAGGCGGTCGGCGGCGGGCTGCATGAGGGGCGAGTGGAACGCGCCGGCGACGGTGAGCGGCGTGGCGCGGAGGCCCATCTTGCTGGCGACCTCGACGGCGCGGTCGCAGGCGGACTTGCTGCCGCTAAGGACGATCTGGCCGGGGGCGTTGAAGTTGGCGCAGACGAGAACGTCGCCCCCACCGCCGCGGGCGGAGTCGCAGACTTCCTGGGCCTGGGTTTCGTCGGCGCCGATGAGGGCGACCATGCTGCCGTGGGAGGCTTCGGCGGCGTCCTGCATGGCGCGGCCGCGGAGGGCGACGAGCTTGAGGCCGTCTTCGAAGGACATGGCGCCGGCGATGGTGAGGGCGGTGTACTCGCCGAGGGAGAGGCCGGAGGCGGCGGCGAGGGGGACTTCGCCGCTCGAGAAGCCCCAGGCGGCCTTGAGGGCGGCGTACGAGGCGACCGAGGTGGCGAAGATCGCGGGCTGCGAGGCGTCGGTCTGGTTCAGGCGGTCGGCGGGGCCTTCAAAGCAGAGTCGCGAGAGCTCGCTGCCGAGGGCGTTGCCGATGAACGAGGCGAGGATTTTGTCGGCGTGCTCGAAGACGGAGCGGGACTCGGGGGATTTCTCGAAGTAGGCCTTGCCCATGCCGACGGTTTGGGCGCCCTGGCCGGGGCAGAGGATGACGAGGGGGGAGGGGGAGGACATTCGGGGATTCTACGCGATGTCGGATGGCGGATTTGGGATGTCGAATGTGGGAACTGCACGCGGGTTGGAACGCTGGAACAAGGCCGATCAGCGGGTTCTGGTTGAGCTTCGGATCGCCCATGCCACGAGGATCGCATCGGCGATCCCGCTCACTCCGACGCTGAGTAACGGCAAGGCGAGGGCGATGAACAGGAACTCGAAGCCTTCGTGCCGGAGCGAAAGGCCGTAGTCGAGCGCCAACGCGGAACAGACGGGCAGGAAGGTTGCCACTGGCCACCGCCAGAGCGGGCGGAGATCAGCCACGAGGGAATGCGTGCTGCGTGCGACGAGCAACAACGCGAGGATCGCAGGCGCTGCGCCCAAGAGGGCCAAGGGATGCATCGCCGGGATCGCGAGAGCAAGGGGTGCAACCCAGATGATGGCGATCAGCGCGACCGAAGGAGGCGGGCGTTGGGGAGTGTGTTGGGCGGCGCTGCCGCAATGCGGGCAGGGCTCGTTGCGTTCGGCTGGCCGTGCTCGCTCACAAGCAGGGCAGGTATGTGCGGGGAACTCGAAGCGATCGAGCGTCTGCCGTGCCGCAAAGCGCACGAAGACCAAAGCCGCCGCACCAAGAATCGCCCAGAGAACGATGAGCGAAGACATATGTTGGTATATACCAACATATGTCTTGTGTCCACTCACCTTTGGCACGTCGGACGCTATTCGGGATCTGCCACATGCGACATCGATCACATCTGCCAGATACTGCTGCCCCACGTCAGGCCGCCGCCGAAGGCGACGAACATGACCTTGTTGCCTTCTTTGATCTTGCCGGCCTTGCGGAGTTCATCGAGGCACAGCGGCACGCTGGCGCCGACGGTGTTGCCGTAGCGGTCGATGTTGACGTAGAGCTTGTCTTCGGAGAGGCCGAAGCGGTCGCGGGCGGCGTGGAGGATGCGCTGGTTGCTCTGATGGCAGACGAACATGTCGACTTCAGAGGCTTTGACCTTGGCCTTGTCGAGGGTCTGCTGGATGACTTCGGGGAAGGTGCCGACGGCGAACTTGAAGACGGTGGCGCCGTTCATCTGGACGACGTCGAACTTGTTCTCGTCGACGGGAGTGCCCTGGGGGAAGTCGAAGGAGCAGCGGGGGACGTAGATGTCCTTCCAGCCTTCGCCGTCGGCGTGCATGGACTGGGCGAGGACGCCCTTGGAGGTGTCGTCGGTGGCCTTGAAGATGGCGCAGCCAGCGGCGTCGCCGAAGATGATGGCGGTGCCGCGGCCGTTGTTGGAGTAGTCGAGCAGTTTCGAGAGGGTGTCGGCGCCGATGACGGCGACGGTGTTGTACGCGCCGCCCTTGATGAGGTCGTGGGCGACGTTGATGGCGAAGACGAAGCCCGAGCAGGCGGCGTTGAGGTCGAAGGCGCCGGCGTGGCCGGCGCCGACCATCTGGGCGACCATGCAGGCGGTGGCGGGGCAGGACATCTCGGGGGTCATCGTGGCGACGATGATGAGGTCGAGGTCGGTGCCCTTGAGGTTGGCCTCGTCGAGGGCACGCTGGAGCGACTTGGCGCAGAGGTGCTTGACGGACTCGCCTTGCTCGCTGTCGACGATCCGGCGTTCGCGGATGCCGGTGCGCTGGACGATCCACTCGTCCGAGGTCTCCATCAGCTTCTCGAGGTCGGCGTTGGAGAGTCGCTTGTCGGGGACGCAGGCGCCGGTGCCGACGAGGCGGACGCCGCGGCGGGGCGATGACGGGGTGTTGGTGGAAGCGGCCATGTGCCCGGAGTTTATGCGGGGGAGGGGCGGTTCATCCGGGATGGGAGCGAGGCCGAGCGGCCTCGGCGTCACGCGTCGACGCCGACGTTGGCGAGCACGCCGCCGAGGTTGCCGACTTCGTCGAGGCGTTTGCGGATGGCGTCGTTGACGCCGCTGTTGACGAAGTTGCGGCAGTTGCGGATGGCGTTCTTGATGGTCTTGGCTTCGCTGGAGCCGTGGGCGATGAACATGGCGCCGTTGACGCCCAGGAGCGGGGCGCCGCCGTATTCGTGGTAGTCGTTCTTCTTGTAGATGTTGCGGAAGACGGGCTCGATCTGCGACATCAGGTGCGGGTCGTAGTTGATGATCTCGGCGGCGAGGGCGCCGAAGAGGGACTTGGCGAGGCCCTCGGCCATCTTGAGCATGGTGTTGCCGACGAAGCCGTCGGTGACGATGACGTCGGCGACGCCTTCGAAGAGGTCGCGGCCTTCGACGTAGCCGACGTAGTTGATGCCGGGCGTGGCCTTGAGGAGATCGCGGGTCTGCTTGACGATGTCGGTGCCCTTGGCTTCCTCGCTGCCGATGTTCATCTGGGCGATGCGAGGGTTGTCGATCCCCAGCGTGCACTTGGCGACCTCGGCGGCCATGACGGCGTACTGCCAGAGGTGGACGGGCTTGGGCTCGGGGTTGGCGCCGCAGTCGATCATGACGACCGGGCCCTTGAAGGCGGGCATGGTGACGGCGATGCCGGGGCGGTGCACGTGCGAGAGGCGACGCATGTGCATGATGCCGGCGGCGACGCAGGCGCCGGTGTTGCCGGCGGAGAGGACGACTTCGCAGTGGGCGCCGGGGCCGGATTTGGGGGCCTTCTCGCTGCCCAGGCGGGCCATTTTCACGATGGAGGATTCGGGCTTGGCGCGGACGGCCTTGGCCGGGCTCTCATCCATGTGGATGACTTCGTCGGCGTGCTCGATCTCGACGTGGGCGTGGCCGTCCTTCTCGAGCTTGACGCCACGGTCGTCGAGGTAGTCTTGGATGACGTGACGAGGGCCAACGAGGACGAGGGTGTCGCCCTTGGGGAGATCGTCGAGGGCGGCAACGCAGCCTTTCAGGATGGCATCGGGGGCGTGATCGCCACCCATCACGTCAACTGCGATTCGCATGGGGGTGCTCGGAAGGCGTCGGGCATCGGGCAGCAGCGCCGAACCCCGAAGGAGGAAGAGCGAGCGAAGACGAAGCGAGTGAAATGGGCATCAACCCCGCATCATGCTCGGGGCATGCCAGTCGCCACCGATGCAGGATGCCCGATGCTCGATCTCTCGCTTAGTCCTTCTGCACACCGATGCCGAGCTTGGGCACCTTGATGCGGAGGCCGGGGCGGACGTAGCCCGACTCGGCGCAGACGCGGTGGTGCTGCTTGGGCATGCCCGAGAGCGGGCAGACGGTGGGCTGCACGCCGGTGAGGGCGTGGTGGGTGCGGCGACGACGCGTGCGGCCGTAGGAAACTCTCTGTGGGGGAAGCATGGTGTCCAATTCTCCGAAGCACGCGTGGGAAGGAGCGGTCGACCGACCGATCTCGACCCGACTTGCTGTGTCGGACGGCGGGAGTGCCGCGGTCCAACGGGCCGAGATGATAGGGACGGGCGGGGAGGTGGTCAACGGGAGCCGACCGGCCGGAAAGGGGGTGCGGAGATGGCCGGATCACCGGGCGAAGGCACCCCGGGAATACGGGACAAGGGGAACGCGGCGTGTCGGACAGGGCGGCGCGTGAGAACGGCCGCCACGCGCGTTGCCGTTGCTGGGGATCGAGGATATCATGACCCCCTGCCGACCCGGTCGGCGTCGCCCTCCTAGCTCAGTTGGTAGAGCAGCTGACTCTTAATCAGCGGGTCGAAGGTTCGAGTCCTTCGGGGGGCATTCGCATTCGCCTCTGGGAGTATCCCAGGGGCGTTTTTATTGGTGTTGGTGGAGGGGCGAAACAGACATTCGCGCCGCGGCTAGGCGCGTTCTCCGAACACCGAATCGAACTCGTGGATGCCCCGCTCAATGTGCGCGGTCAACTTCGTCAGGAAGGGACGGAACAACGTCTCGTGCATGAGTTCTGCGGGCAGACCGCGCTTGGAATCTTGTTTTGACTGAACGAGTGGCAGCGCCAGAGGGGCGTTGCGGCATGTCGACATTGGCATGTAGAGACCCAGTGCAAAAAATGCGAGGTCGCCGTAGCTCTCGCGCAGTTGAATAAACTGCCGACGCTTCTCCTTCGAGAGAGCGTCAGCCTTGCGAAAGACTCTCGCATTCATGGGCTCCGTGTAGTCCACGAGAGGTTCACAGATCGAAGCAAGCGACGGAGCAAGGTGTTTTCTCAGCCATCGGTCCAAGAACATTCGTTGAAACTCTTCCCATGTCAGGAGCTTGACGTTGCTGTTTCCTGCCGCCTGAAGCGCTCCGCTCTGAAATCCCATCGACGAAATGAGGAGTCCGAAGTTTGCTCCGGCGTCGGCGACCACTGTGCGGAATGAATGAACGACCGTCTGGGGTACCGCGGTGGACCACTGCTTGCATTCACAGAGATACCGGGACGGGGGCACACTTTCGGAGTCAATTGCATACACGTCGATATCGGCCTGCCCGCGCGCGAGCGGGAGTGGGTGCTCTATAGCAGCATCCATGCCGCATTCGCGCAAGATGAGAGCGACTTGAGCTTGAAGGTCACGCCAATCGTTGGGTGAGGTTGAGATGGGCATCACGTACTCTAATGGGTTCGTTCAGATCGTCCCGTTTTTGCAAGCGGAGCTGCACCACAAAGACCCGAACGGCGCTTATGCCAGGAAGTTTCTACGCACGAGTGCGACATTCTGATTCTTCCACCACTTGAGGAACCCAGCGGGATCGCCCAAGAGCGGCGGGGTGGCGCTTCGATTCAAGCACGGGCTCTTCCAGCGAGATCCGTCGGCCTTGATGAACCCGCCCCACGCGGCTTCCACATCCGGGAGCAGGTAGTAGTTCGATTTGTCGCCGCCTCTCTTTCCACCGATGAGGATGCACCGATCGCATCGGCCGGAGACTCCTGGACGAGCGCGGACCACTATGTCCGATGGGCGCATCATCGCTTTGCGAGTGTGCGCATTCTCCGCCCGACGGGAAGCCTCTACCAGCGGGGCCGACGGCACAATCTCGTCAATGATGTACACGCCGACGATGGCGTACACCAGATCGTCGGCTGAGGGAATCGCCTTCAACCCAGAGTAGAACACGATCAGATCATCTTGCTGGAAGGCTCGAAGATTGCACCCCCGCCTAGCGCCGTTGTCGCCGTAGGTGAGATGTTCGTAGTCCGGATCCAGGTGCATCGGCTGCCCGCGCTTGGCGTCGATTCGTTTCCGCCACGGGAACGTCGGCTCCCCGTGTCCGGTCAGGAAGCTCATCAGCGGTTCGGCCAATTCGTCAAATCGGCGCTCGCATCCGGGAAGGAACTCGGCTGTGTCTTCCATGATGGGTATGTAGACGAACCGACCGGAGGGCCAGTGAACCGGCCCGTTCCATCCACCGCCGTCTGTTGTGCCGTCGGCGCCTACTCGAATGAGGATGGCTTTCATGCCATGAGCCTACCGCGTTGGCGGGGCGGTTCCAGTCACCACCCGACGTGGATACGCCGCGGCTCCTACTTTTCCCGTTGGTCAAGCCGCTGACTCCTCATCCGGGGTGAACGTTCGAGCCGTTCGGGGGCTTTGGGAATGAAGGCGCGTTGCGCCGCCGCGATCGACTCGGGTGAACGTCGGATGGGCTGTCAAATTGGGCAAGATGTGCTGGATCCCATGGTCTGGAGCTTCGGGCGGTGCCCACGAGAGGTTTGGCCTGATCGTGGCCTTGGACGCCGCTGGCTCAAGTCATAAGAGCTTGTGCGGGTGGACTGAACGTTCGCGGCGGCGTTGGTCGATCACGAACGACAGGGTCGTGCGATTGGCGCGCCGTGATATCTTGTGTGGCTCAGCCGACCAGGGGGAACGATGCACACGGGGGGCGGCAAAGCGGCTTCGCGGCATCTCCTCGTGTCGGTGCACCCGGAGTTCTCGCGCCTCATTCTCGCGGGGCGCAAGTCGGTCGAGCTGCGGCGGGTCCGTCCGTCGGTTTGTCCGGGCGATGTGGTGCTTTTCTATGAGACGGCGCCGCGGAGCGCGATCGTTGCTTGGGCGAAGGTTGTGCGTGTGCACGCCGCGGCTCCTCGGCGGCTTTGGAGCGTGGTGCGGCGCGAGTGCGGGACGACCCGGGAGCGCTTTCTGAGCTACTTCGAGCGGGCCGAGATGGCGTACGCCATCCGATTCGGGCGGGTGCGGCGCCGCACTGAACCGTTGCCGCTGGAAGCGTTGCGGCGGACCGAACCGGCGTTCTGGCTGCCGCAGTCGTACCGGTACTTGGACTCGACGCGTTCGAAAGACCAGGCGTTGCTGGCTTTGGTGTGGCGGGAGGGGGCTTTCCGCCGGAACGAGAACGGCCGCGGGAATCCCGCGGCCGTTCCGAGATGGAAGTGATGATCCGCTCGATACAAACAAACGAGGCGCGGGCTCAGCGGCGGCGACGGCCGGCGAACAGGCCGAGCGCGCCGAGGGCGAGCGTGGCGGGGGCCGGGATCGTGGCGATCTCAGCGAAGCCGAACGGAGCGGTGTCGGTCGTCCAGACGTTGACGCCCTTGACCTGGAAGCCCCATTGCACGTGGCGGCCGGCGCCGCCGAGCGTGTTCAGGCTGAAGCTGAAGGCGCCGGGGGTGAGGGCGATGGTCGACTCGATGAAGGACGAGAAGTCGGGGGCGAAGTCGCGGATGAAGATGATGGCGGTGTGGGCCGAGGTGAACGAGTTGGACAGGACGGTGCCCTGGAAGGTCACGGTTTGGCCGCTGAGCGAGCCGTCGTCGACCTGGCGGTAGAGGTTGGCCTCCATGATCTTGTTGCCGGGCGCGCCGGGTCCGCCGCCGCCGATGTACCAGTAGGGATTCGGGTCGCCGATGGTGTTGGGCGAGAGCTTGAGCTTGTTCGCGCCGTCGTTGAACGAGGCGTTGAGGTCGTTGATGCCCCAACCGCTGCTGAACTGGTAGCCGCCGCCGAGATCAAAGACGTTCATGAAGCCGTTCCAGCCGCCGCTGGAGGGATCGACGTAGACGGTCGCTGCTTGCGAGGACGCCGCGGCACCGGCGATCATGGCGATCGCCAACAGTTGAACACAACGAGTTTGCATGAATCTCTCCTACGAAACGCGCGTCGTCACGACGCCGCTCTCCCGTGCACGTGCGGTGCACTCGCTTGCTTCGCACTCCATCCAAACCGGGCGAGCTCTCCCAAGCACGGCCCACCGATCGCGGCGCGGAAACACCGGATCGACGCCTTGAGGCTACTTCAGATCACCCAAGATTCCTAGGGATTTTCCTCAATCCGGGGAATGAAACTGCACGTCGGATTCGTGGAACAGGGCGAGCAAGGAAAGGTCCTCGAAAACCGTTCCCGATCACGCCGGAATGGCGTTGCGGGTTGCTCCGGATCACTTCGGACTACTTCGGATTACTTCTCGAGCCGCAGGGCGTGGATCACCACCTCGCCCTTGCGGGGTGTGCCCTGCACCTGCAGACCGACGTGACGCACCGCGCTGGTGTCCACGCGGTTGTTGCCCGCCTGGTTGCCGTAGCCGGACTGCTTGTGCAGCTCGCCGAGATCGATGCGGACCGTCTCGCGCTGGCCTGTGCCGTAGAACGCCTTGGAGTTGAAGGCCTCGCCATCGGCGGGCGTGCCGACGTCGTAGCTGGGCTTGCCGGGGAAATCGGCGCCGGCCTCGACCGCCGTGAAGTTGATCATGACACCTTTGGGCGCGGTGAGTTCGATCACCGCGGTGCTGTAGCCGTCGAGATCGGTCGCCTCCGCGGGGCCTTTCGCGACCTTGCTCGCGGCGGGGCCGAAGAAGTTGATACCGACGCCCCACTGGGTGCCCGCGTCGTAGCCCATCACGATCGCATCGCCCTGGCGCGAGAAGCCCGCGCCCGCGTCGGGCGCGCTCCAGGTTTCGGGCTCGCGGATCGGCTTGGCGAGCAGATCGACGCTGGACGGGCGATTGGGATACTGGCCGGGCGAGAACGCGACCTTCTCGGGATCGGGGATCTTGGTTGGCGCGGTCTTGGTGATCGATGCGCGGAGCGCCGGCATCTTGGTGTTGGTCGCCTTCATCGCGCCCAGCAGCTCGGGGTAGGGCTTGTTGTGGATGTCGACGATGCCGTAGTTGGAGTCCTCACCGTCGAAGCGGCCCTGGGGCGACTGGTCGGAGAACTCGAACCAGTGCATGCCGACGACCATGGGCCACGACATGGCGTCCTCGACCATGCCGCTGTACGCCGCGGCCCGATCGGCCTGGGTCGCGAGCACGGGCCCGGCGCCGCGGGTGTTGGGGTTGCCGCTCTGGTTCTCCTTGGCGCGGAAGGACCACTCGGTGATCATGATCGGGCGCTTGGCGAGCATCCAGAACTTGGCGAGCTGGGCGACGTTGGCCCGGGGCTTGTGCTCGTAGAAGTTGACGCTCATGACGTCGGTCGCCTTGCCGCAGGCCTCGATGACGCTGTCGGGGGCGTCGCCGGCGAAGCGGACGCCGAGGATGAGCATGTCGGGCAGTTCTTTGCGCACGACGGGCGTGGCACGTTCGAAGAACTTCTTGGCGACCATGGCGGTGAACGCGGTGCGGTCCTCGAGGGCGGCGGGCTCGGAGACGCCGCGGAGATAGGCCGCGTCGAGCGCATCCCATGATTTCAGGGGCTTGGCGTAAGCCTTGGAGATGGCGTCGGTGGTCTTGTGGCGGTCGCGGAGGAAAGCGACGGCCGCCTTCTTCGCGACGCCCGCGGTGTCGCGTTCCAGCGCCACATCGAGCAGCGTGTAGGTCGGGATCTTGTCCCAGCCCGACTTGCCGAACCACGCGGCCTCGTTGTCGAGGAAGACGCCGATGGTGTTGGCGCGATCGGTGAGCCCCTCCATCGCCTTTCTCGTGTTCTCGAGCACGGTCTTCTCGAAGTCCGGCGCGAGGGCCAGCAGCGGCCGATCTGGCTCATGGGCGGCAATGTACAGAATGTGTGTGCGGTAGAGCGGGGCCTTGGCGTCGGCCGAGGTCGGAACCTTCAGGCTGCTCCAGCAGCCGAGCGTGTTGAAGCCGTGATCGGTGAGCAGCTTGGCGACCGAGGTGCCCCAGGCGCCGACGTCGCCCTTGAACTGCTGGCGTGCAGCGTCGTAGTAGTCGGTGCCCTGCTTGGGCATGTGCGGCTCGGGCGAGACGTTGTTCACGGCCATCGAGACGAAGCGTTCGCCGGTGGGGGAGATGTAGGACCAGACGCCCTTGGAATCGGGCTCGATGCGGAACCGCGGGGCGGCGAGGGCTTCGGAGCCGAGCAGCGTCGAGAGAGAAACCGCCAGAGCGAATGACGAAGCGAACGACGAAGCGATCGACGGGAATCGTGGCATGGGCAGACTCGCAGGTTGGAGAAACAGCCCGGCCTTGCAAGGCTCCAACCCCCGTGCGAGAGGCGTGGGGCCTTGCGGCGGAGGCGGGAGGAGATAGTCAGGGGCAGGTCAGTTCGTTGTACGCGTCGGCGAAGATCACGAAGTCGGAATCATCGACGAAGCCGTCGTTGTTGAAGTCGGCCGGGCAGACCGGGCCGCAGATGAGCGCGTTGTAGGCGTCGGCGAAGAGCACGAAGTCGGCGTCGTCCACGCTGAAGTCGGCGACGAGATCCGCCGGGCACTGCACCTCGCGGATGTCGAGGTCGTCGATGCGGACCGAGCCGCCGGCGTTGTTGTTCTGGACGAAGATGCCGACGATGCGGGCCTTGGTCGTGCCGGCGGGCGCGATGCCGCGGACCTCGCCCTGGACCCAGGTGTTGGCGGCGGTGGCGGAGTCGATGCTGGGGAACGTCTCGAAGGAGATCAACTGGTCCTGTGCGTTCCGCCACTCGATGTTGACGGCGGCGAAGTTGGGGCTGGCGATCTTGTCGCCGCTGGGGGTGTAGAACCAGGCCTGAGCGCGGTAGCGCTTGCCGGGGGTCGCGTTGATGTCCTGGAAGATGCCGCTGGTGTTGGGCCCGCCGTTGAAGTTGCCGAAGATCTTGGCGGACGATGCGCCGGTGCGGCCGAACGTGCCGTCATAGAACGAGTTGCCCCAGTTGCCCCAGCCGTAGAGGCCGACGTTCACGTTGGGTCCCATGGATTCCAGGCTGGCGTTCTGGATGATCGGCTGGTACACGCGCACCCAGTCCACCCGCAGCCACTGCGGGAAGACGGTGGTCCCGTCGGGGTTGCCAGGCCAGTCGCCACCGACGGCGGTGTTGAAGATGAGGTAGAACGGGATATGCGGGATGCCCTGGTTGTGCGTCGCCCGGCGCACGCCGTTCACGTAGAACTCGAGCCGGTTGGAGTACCACTCCACCGCGAAGGTGTTGTAGCCGGTCGTGAAGTTTGGGCCGGTGTACCCGGTGGTGCGGTACGTCCACGTGCTCGGATAGACGCCCCAGTGGTTGCTCATGTAGACCCGCGTCGGGTCGTTCCCGAGCAGCTCCATGATGTCGATCTCGGGCGGCCAGATGCCCGACTGCGGGAGCATCCAGAACGCGGGCCAGATGCCCTGCGTCCCCGGCAGGCGCATGCGGGCTTCGAAGCGCCCGAAGGTCTGCGAGAACTTGTTCCTGCTCTCGATCAGGCCCGAGGTGTAGGGGCGGCCGCCTTGAGCCACGCGGTCGGACTTGATCAGCATGTTGCCGCCCGCGAACTGCACGTACGCGGGGCTGTAGTACTGCTGCTCGTTGTTCTTCACGAGGGCCGCGTTTTCGGCCCGCCACTTGGTGGTGTCGAGCGTCGGGCCGTTGAACTCGTCGGACCAGACGAGGTTCCAGCCCGGGAGTTCCTGCGCCAGCGCCAGAGGCGACAGCGCGAGCACGCCCGAGGTCAACAGCAAAGTGGCGGCGGAGTGGGTGATCTTCACAGCGTGGTTCCCTTGCGCGAGGCGACCTTGGCTTCTACCAGATGCTTCGCATGGCCGTTGCCGTTCGATGCGGCGAGCACGGCTTCACGGGTGGGAATCACGACCGCCGCCTCCTTGGGGGCGTCCAGCGTCAGATACGGGGCGGTATCGGAAAGATGGTCGCCGTTGGTGCGGATCACCTCCGCGTACCAGTACGCTGAATCCTTCAGCGTCCGCTTCTGCGTGACGTAGTCGACGTGGATGAGCCCGAAGCGTTCCTTGTACCCCTCGGCCCACTCGAAGTTGTCCATGATGGACCAGTGGAAATAGCCGTGCACCGGCACGCCGTCGGCCGAGGCGCGGGCGAGCTCGAGCAGGTACTGGCGGGTGAAGTCGATCCGGTGTCCGTCGTGCACGCGGCCGTCGGACTGCACCCAGTCGGTGCCGGCCATGCCGTTCTCGGTGATGACGATCGGCAGCTTGTAGCGCTCGTGATGGAAGCGAGGGCCCCAGTACAGGCTCTTGGGGGCGACGGGCCAGCGCATGGTCGTGAGCGCGTGTCCGGGCGGGAAGGGCACGTTCTCCGGCTGCCCGTTCGCGCCGCGCTTGATCTGCGTGCCCTGGTAGATGTTCAGCCCGTAGAAGTCGAGCGGCTGCTTGATGATGTCCATGTCCTTCGGGTCGAACTTGGGCATGTCGCCGGCGAAGTGACGCAGACCTTCCTCGGGGTAGTGGCCCAGGATCGCGGGATCACCGAACCAGTTGTTGCTCCAGAAGTGCTTGCCGTTGAACGAGAAGCTGGCGGTCCGGGCGGCGTCGATGTTCTCCGGGGTTTCGTCGATCGGGTAATCGACGCGGCCGACCGGGGCCCAGCCGATGATCGGCTTCTTCTTGGCCCGGGTGCGGATGATCTGTGCCGCACGACCGTGCATGAGCAGGCAGTTGTGGGCCGCGAGCAGCTGCTCAGGGAACGAGAGGCGGAGCGCCGGCGCGTGCTTGGCGTCGCCGTAGCCCAGCGTGATGAAGACCTGCGGCTCGTTGATGGTGATCCAGCGGGTGACGCGATCGCTGAGGCGATCGACCACGGCGGCGGAGTAGTCCGCGAACCACTGCGCGAAGTCGCGGTTTAGCAGCCCGCCACGCTCGAAGAGCATCTGCGGCATGTCCCAGTGGTACAGCGTGATCCACGGCTCGATGCCCGAGGCCAAGAGCGTGTCCACCAGACGGTCGTAGAAGCCAAGGCCCTTCTCGTTCACGGGGCCGACACCGGTCGGCATGACCCGCGGCCAGGCGATGCTGAGGCGATACGCCTTCAGCCCGATGCGCTTCATGAGGCCGACGTCCTCGCGGTAGCGGTTGTAGTGATCGCAGGCGACCGCGCCGGTCTCGGCGTTGTGGATCGCCCCCTGGCGACGGCAGAGCGCATCCCAGATGGAGTCGAGACGACCGTCCTGGGTCGCCGCGCCCTCGATCTGATAGGAGCTCGAACCGGCTCCCCACACGAATCCTTCGCGGAACATACGTCCTCCTTCGAGCGGTGCGGGCACCGCGGGAATGCGATCGCAAAATCTCAAATCTCAAATCTCAAATCCCAAACTCGCAAACCGACATCCGACCTCACCCCTCAGACCTCACCCCTTCCAACTTCCGATCAACCCTTCACCGCTCCGGCAGCCAGGCCGGAGACAAAGTCCTTCTGCATCAGCAGGAACAGAATCATCACCGGCAGGATGGACACCACCGTGCCGGCCATTTGCAGACCGTAGTCGCTGTAGTAGCCGCGCTTGAGCTCCGCGACCGCGACCGAGAGCGGGAACTTCTCGGGGCTCTGCAGCACGACCTGCGGCCCGATGAAGTTGTTCCACACGCCCAGGAATGTGATCATCAGGAACGTGCCGATCATCGGGCGCACCAGCGGCAGCACCACGACCATGAACGTCCGCCACTCGCCCGCGCCGTCGATGCGGGCCGCCTCGAGCAGGTCGGTGGGCACGGCGCTCATCACGGCCTGGCGGAAGAGGAAGACGCCGAAGGCGGGCGCGATCGCGGGCAGGATGAGTCCGGCGAAGCTGTCGAGCAGCCCGAGGTTGTACAGCAACTGGTACCCGGGCGCCAGCAGCAGCGGGCCGGGGATCAGCACCGCGGCGAGCACGAGCGCCGTGCAGAAGCCGCGGCCCTTGAAGTTGAAGCGAGCGAGGGCGTACCCGCCCATCGCGCAGCAGAGCGTGGCGAGTACGCCGGTCACCGACGAGAGGAAGATCGAGTTGATGAGCCCGCGGCCGAAGTCCACCTCAACGAAAAGACGCTGGTACGCGTCGAACGTGAGGCGGCTCCAATCGACCGCCCATGAGCCTTCGCGCATCGGCAGGAACGTGGAGCGGAAGAACTCCTCGTTGCTCTTGAAGCTCGCGGCGACCAGCCACAGGAACGGTATAAACGTGATCAGCACCGCCAGCAGCAGCAGCGAGCGGGTGAACAGCCACGCGGTGAATCGGGTGAAGCGGAGATTCAAGCAGAGGCCTCCTCGCCGCGGGCGAGCAGCCGCTGCACCATCGTGCAGCCGACGAGGATGACGGCGAGTGCCCAGCCGATGGCGGTGGCGTAGCCGAGGTCGCCGACCTCGAAGCCGTTCTGGAAGAGGTACAGCACGATGGTCAGGGCGCGGTTGTCGGGACCTGCGGAGCTGCTGAACATGATGTACGGCAATTCAAAGAGCTGGAAACTCCCGATCACGCTCATCAGCACCACGAAGCCGGCGACGGGGCGGATGGCGGGGACGGTGACGTTCCAGAAGCGGCTCACCGGCCCGGCACCGTCCACGATCGCGGCCTCGACGAGGTCCTTGCGGACGTTCTGCAGTGCCGCGGCGAAGAAGGTCATGTTGAAGCCGACGTACATCCACAGGCTGGCGACGATCAGGCCCAGCATCACGTGCTGCTGCAGCCAGCCGAAATCCAGGTCCCACTCGATGCCGACGATGCCGAGCGTGCCGTGGAGAAGTTGATTCAGAAGTCCAGTGCGTTTCTCGAAGATGAGCCCGAACATCATGGCCGCAAAGACGACGCCGACCATCGACGGCGAGAAGAGCACCAGCCGCAGCCAAGACCGGCCGCGGAGATTCGGGGATTCGAGGAGCAGTGCGAGACCGAGCGCCAGCGGCAACTGGATGAAGATCGAGCCGAGGGTGTAGATCAGGGTGTTCGAACACGCCTTCCAGAAGAGCGGATCGCGGAAGAGCGCGACGAAGTTGTTCGCGCCCACGAACCGCGTCGCGCCGGGGCCGAAGGTCGTCTGCGTCGAGAGCAGCACCGCCTGGATCAGCGGATAGACCGTGAAGACGCCGAAGCAGATCAGGAACGGCGAGAGAAACAGCCATGGGGCCAGCGAGCTACGGGCCGAGGATGCGGGAATGGCCACGGCTTTCGCGCTCATGAGCCCCCTCCGGCTGCGCTTGATTGCAGTTGGGCCTGCGACTGGGCGTCGGGCTCGGCGATGAACACGTTGCGGGCGATCTGGTCGGCGACCTGCGCGTGGGCTTTCTTCAAGAGCGCTCGGGCGCGGTCCTTGAGCGCAGCGTAGTCGTACACCTTGTCGCGCCGGGCGTCTTCGGCGAGCCGCACCAGCGCATCGGCCACGCGGTTCATCGCCAGCGTGTTGTACGGCGAGCTGTTGCGGTGGGGCACATCGGGCGCGAGATTGATGTACAGGCGGCCGGTCGGCTGGCTCGAGAAGTACGCGTTGGGCTCATCGAAGAGCGGGCTCGACCAGTGCTTCTTCACCGGCGTGACGATGCCGCCCTGACGGTACAGGATCTCGGTGAACTCCTGCGACAGGTAGAGCTCCTTCGCGAACTTCCAGAGTTCTTCGAACTGTTCGGGCGTTTTGGCCGCGGTCTTGGGGATGCCCAGCATCGTCCCGCCCCAGACGCTGGTGCGGCGGCCGCCCTTCTCCCACGCCGGCAGCGGCATGAGCTTCATCTTGCCCGACAAGCTCGGGATCTCGTGCTTCCAGATGTCGCCCATCCAGTCGGGGAAGAAGCTCGCGACGACGTAGCCGTCGGCCTTCAGGCGATTGCCCGCGGCGGAGAAGTTCGGCGCATCGGCCGCGATGCGGTTCGGCCCGGCGATCCAGGTCACGATGGTCGCGAGCACGTGGGCGTTGATGTCGGAGTCGACGGTGAGGCGGTTGGATTCGTCGAAGAACCCGCCGCCGGCCTGCGCGAGCAGCAGTTCGAGGTGGTCGTTGTGGGTTTCCCACATGTTGAGGGCGAAGCGATCGGGCTCGCCGTCGTTGTTCGCGTCCACCTGCAGCTTCGAGAACGCGCGGGCGAAGTCGTCCCAGGTCTCGATCTTGGACACGTCAATGCCCGCGGCCTCGACGAGATCGGCTCGATAGCCGAGCATCACCGGGTGGACATCGTGCGGCAGACCGAAGACGCGCCCGCGGCTGGTCCAGGGGCTGAAGCTCGGCGCGTTGATCGCGTCAAGCAGGCCTTCCTGCTTGAGGCGATCGGTGAGGTCGTAGAAGCCCACGCTCTCGATGGGGCCGGCGAAGGAGCGTGAGACGGCGCGGCGTTCGATCTCGATCAGGTCGGCCGAGGGGACGCCGCCGAGGAACGCCGACATCATGCGGCGTTCCATCGCGGGCAGGCTGATGAGCTTGAGATCGACCTTGGGCGTCTGCGTCTTGTTCCAGGTCTCGACGCGGGACTCGTACATGAGGTAGTGCGGACGCGCGAACGTCCACATCACGCGGCCTTCGGAGGCGGTGGTGGGGGCGAACGCGAGGCCGACACAGGCGAGCACGCCCAGCGACGCGATCACGGCCGCGCCGGGTGAGAGCCAGGCGGGGAGCAGGCCGTCGGACGCTGGCGCGTCGGCACGCGACACAAGTACCTCGATTCGCGCGGCGGCCGCGCGGGGAATGCGAGAGTGGAGCGCGGCTACCGGTAACACCACCGGTCCGCTCTGCCGCGTCCACTCCGAAAACCGAGGCCGGCGATTGCTCGCCGGCCTCGATGTGTCCGATGGTTCGTCGCGGCGAAGCCGTCGCGACGTTCGGGGTCATCGGACTTCATCGCGGCCTGCGTTGGGCAGGCCGCGTCACGGGGAGCTTGAGAAGCCTTACGGGCAGATGAGCTCGTTGTAGGCGGCCGCGAAGAGGACGAAGTCGGAGTCGTCGACGAACTGGTCCTTGTTCAGGTCGGCCGGGCAGCCGGCGGGCATGGAGGGATCGGCGCAGTCGAGGATGTTGTACGCCGCGGCGAAGATGACGAAGTCGCTGTCATCGACGAAGGTGTCGTTGTTGAGATCACCGACGCAGACCGAGGCCGAGGCGGTGGAGATGACGACCGAGCCGAAGAGGCCGGCGTCGGTGAACCACACGCACGGGCCGACGGTGTAGAAGCCGTACTGCACGTGGCGGGCGGGGTCCGGGGCGGTGCCGAGGCTGACGCTGAAGGCGCCGGGGGTGAGCTCGACGGCCGCCTCGTTGAACGAGGAGTAGTCGGGGGCGAAGTCGCGGATGAACGCCTTGGAGATGTGGGCCGCGGTCAGGGTGTTGGAGACCACGGTGCCCTTGAAGGTGACGGTGGTGCCGGTGAGCGTGCCGTCGGCGGGCTGGATGTAGAGCACCGCGTCCATGTTCTTGTTGCCAGCGGCGCCGGGCTGACCCTCGGGGGTGTACCAGAAGGGGCTGGGGTCGTTGATGTTGTTGGGATAGAGGGTGAGCGTGCTGGCGCCGTCGTTGAACACGGCGCGGAGGTCCGCGACGCCCCAGCCGCTGCCGAAGACGTAGCCGCCGCCGTTGGACGGCAGCTCGGTCACGTTCATGAAGCCGAGCCAGGGGTCGGTGGACTTACCCGGGGAGAAATCGGCGGCCTGAGCCGAGAGCGCCGCACCGGCCACGAAAGCCGCCGCAACCAGTTGAAGTGAACGAACATTCATCGCTGAGCTCCTTGTAAAACAAACCGTGAGAACGAAATCTGCAAATCCGTGAACGCACCGAGGTGGGAGGGGTGGTGCACATCCCGTGTTCGCATGACGATCCCGAAGGCGAATCGCTCCAGACGTCTCCCCGCGGTGCGAACCCGCGCGAGGAGTGTGTGTCGCCCGAGCGTCATTCCTGTGTCCCGTCGCCATCGCGTTGATCTGCGGCGAAGGCGAGTTGATCTCTCTGCGTTTCTCCCGTGTGTGAAATTTCGGAACCGACTGGATTCGCCTCGATGCGGGAAACGTCGCGTCAACCCTGACGCCGACGACGTGATTCAGGGGGTCTTGGGCTCTTCCATCTTGAAGTCGAAAGGCGACCACAAGACCTGGAAGGTGCTCTTGGGGGGCGTCTGAGCCTTGTCAAAGAGCTGCTCGGGTTGCCACGACGCGACGTGGCCGTCCACGAACCCGATCGGTGCCGAACCCTTGATGGCCGTGAACTGCTTGAATCGCTTGGGGTGGCGGTACCACGGGATGTAGCTCTTGAAGTCGGCCATCGACTTTGCTTCGGACATTTCCGGCGGACGAATGCTCGCCGCGGGAAGCTCTTTGAAGGGCGCGGGCAAGGTACCGGATCCGAACCGACTTGAGGTGCGGTAGCGGCTCGAGCTGAACTCGGCGTTCCAGCCGATGTCCGCTTGCGCGTAGAAGGTCTTGGGCGCGTTGGTTTGGCCGGAGTCAAGATCGCCCTGCCAACTCGCCCACGCTTCGCTCAGGAGTAATGTCCTGGACGCGTAATCAACAGAAAGATCGAACGCGCGTCCTAGTTGCGCTTCGAATGCCTTCGTCGGACTCGGATCGGCGCCGGGCTTGTAGCTTTGGAGCGTGGTCGGGTTGTACGTTCTGGCTGATGCCGCCCAGATGTTCATCGCGTACGAGCGGCCCCCCGCTTCGTGATTCGGACACACCATGATGCCGCCGCCCACGGTGTTGTTCTCGGTCTTGGTTATGTCGATGTTGGATCGATCGGCGACCGGGAGATACCTGCCAATGCGCCCGATGTCCGACCAATAGGAATTGACCTTCTTGGTTTCTTTGTCGGGGTAACCCGGAATGACCGGCGGGAACTGCTGCTTGTAGTCGTTCGCGTAGGCCATCAGAGCGGTCACGATCTGCCGTTGATTCACCGAGCACTTGATCGTGCGGGCCGAATCGCGGGCCTTGCCCAGCGCCGGCAACAAGATGCCGATCAACAGCGCGATGATGGCGATCACCACAAGCAGCTCGATCAACGTAAAGCCGCGGAAGGTGGACCTTGGACCGAGTTGTCCGTGAGTGCTTCGCATGACCTGCTCCGAAAATGGCTCTTGGCATTCGCGGGCAGGGCGCCCGCGAGATGCCGCGGACGTGAACTACTTGCCTTGATCTTGCACGAAACCGGGAACGAGTTGGGGGCCGGAAACCAGAACGCGGGTGCCGTCGGGTAGGACGCGACACATCTCCTTGGGCGGGCGGCCGGTGGTCTGATTGATCTCGAGACGGGTCTGGCGGGCGACCTGCAGCGTCTGCAGCGCGCCGTCACCCGGGTTGGCGAGGCGGCGGGTCAGCCAGCGGGCCGCTTCGAAGCCGAGCATCTCGGCGTCCTGCACCACCGCCGTGAAGCTCGGGAACGTGTGCCGACGGGTGTCGCTGTCGTCGAAGCCGACGATGGACAGATCCTGCGGCACGCGGATGCCCAGTTCCAGGCAGCGGCGGAGGGCGCCGATCGTGGCCATCGGGTCGGTGAAGTAGACGGCGGTGGGGGGCTCGCTGGAGCTCATCAGCCGCGTGATCAGGCCCGCGCCACCCTCGGGGCTGGCGACGATCTCGGAGACGAGCGAGTGATCGAGGGGGATGGCGTTCTCGCGGAGCGCATCCTCGTAGCCGTTGCGGCGATCGACGTGGTCGGTGTCGCGCACCGAGTGCACGCCCAGAGCGATGCGCCGGTGCCCGAGGTCGATGAGGTGCTGGACCGCCCGGCGCGAGTCGATGCGGGACTCGCAGCAGATGTAGTTGACGCCGCTGGTGGGGGCGTAGCGGTCGGCGACGACCACGCTGGGCAGGCCCGTGCCGGCGAGCTGCTCGGCGACGTGGCGGGAATCCTCGAACACGCGGAGGATGGTGCCGGCGATCTTTTTGCGATCGAGCAGGCGGGCGTAGGACTCGCCGGGGGCCAGGTCGCGGTGGAGCGAGAGGACGCAGACATCGAAACGGCGCTCGTTGACGCCGCGGAGGATGCCCGCGAGCATCGCGGACTCGAACCCGCCGTAGTCGGCCCGGACGACGTCGCCGGCATAGGCGAGGGCGATCACGGTGGAAGCGCCGGTGCGGAGGCTGTTGGCCTTGCTGTAACCGACGCTGGCGGCGGCCTCGAAGACACGCTGACGCGTGGCTGGGTCCACGTTGGGGTGGTTGTTCAGCGAACGAGACACCGTGGCGATGGACACGCCGGCTTTGCTCGCGATTTGCCGCACATTGCTCATGGTTGCCCCAGAATTGGGACCGTTGGAACAGATGGAACAGTTTCAATGTATCAGAAACACATGGCCTGTCAAGGACTCGCGAGGACGAATCTGAAAAAAAAGAAGTGATCCACAACGTAGAGACAGCGTCGGGACTTCGCTACAAATGGCCGGAAATAGGGCAAAATACCGATTGAATGGCTGACGCCGAAGATTCCCGGGCACGCGTGCAATCGATAGTGCGGTGTTCCGCGCGGTTGATGTAACGAGCACGCATGCTCTTTCCCGTAGCCTGCGGGGTGCCGCTGGGTCGATCCTGGCAAAGGTCAAGCGGCGTTCACGCTTCGATCGGGTCCTCGGAGGGCCGAACTGCACGCACGCCGTCGCATCTCCGTAGCTGTTGCGGCCCTCGCGGAAGATCCTGGTGGCCAAGGGGCGGAGGGGGCTGCAACCGGGAAATCGATCGGCGCCGAACTTCGCGAATCCGCAGCCTATTCGATAAGCTGGGAAGAACAAGACATTCGGTGGCGATCCTGATGTTTAGAGAGGTCCGTGACACACCCCTGCTCCGTTCTTCTGCGACTCTCGTAAGGACAATTCTGTCGGAAATGTCTTTACGTGTCTGTTTTCCAAAGACTCAAACTCGATATCCTGCTCCAATTGGTGGCTATTAGAAAACGGACACCCGGTGGGAACCAATGGTTCTCGGACGCGAATAGCGGTCGCAGGTCTCGATTGCCGGGGCCTTCACATACACGGATAGATATGGAGATGCACATGCGAAGTGGTAACGTCCGAGGAAGTGTTGATTCAATAAGAATCGCAATTGGAGTAGGAGTTCTGCTTTCGATTTTGTCCACGAGGAACGTCTTTGGTTCAAATCCTGGGATATTCTCCCAGACCGAAGTTAAGGTGACGGCTTGGGCTGCACGGCCTCAAGGATCGACGTCGCCAGTTGTTAGTAGCAGCTCTGCATTCGCATTTGCCTTTGGAGCGAATGCATCAAACGCGTTTTTGTTCGGGATAACGGATGATGACTATCGGACTGGAGCAGGTGCCGTAGCAGGCGCCGGCTTTTCGAACGCCCCTTCTTGCGGTGTATCAACCACCGGAAGTTCAGTTGGCTTGGACGCGATAGCAAAGATGCACGGGAGCATAGGGGTTTTTCCTGATTTTAATGCGATTTATGAGGTTGAGTCTGAATCTTGGTTTGAAGCATCGGATCAGTGTTTGCTGACCATGTTTTCTGGAGCCGGTGGCAAAATATCTTTTTCCACGTTTCCATCTGGAGTGAATATTTCATACTCAATTGATATTTCACTAACATTTTTGGCAATACCTGAAGTGCAATCACCTGGTACGGCATCGGCCATCAGAAGCTTTGGTGCTCCGAATATTAGGAACAAAATTGCGTTTCTCAAGGGATCCAGCGTCGAAGGTATATTTCGCCGAATCAATGATAGAGTGGAAGCGTCGGAGGGGTGGGTGCAAGACTCAAATGTCTTTGTCCCGGCTCCAAGCTGGAATGGTTATTCGCGATATTTGACCTACTCGCTTCCGGCTGTGATTCACCCCCCCAACGGGAACGGCGGGTGGATTGCTGAAGCAAGGGTGTTGCAGGTTGATGAGAGTAAGTTGGATCTGAATGCTGACGGGCGGTTTGATCACGGTGACATCACATGGCTGAATGGTGTCATTCCAACGACAGATCCGACCATCCTTCAGCGAGCGAATCTCGTAGCGTGCTCGCTTTTTGATGAAGAGTGCGTCGATGTCGTGGATGCGGCGGACGTTGCCGCCATGCAAGAGTTGCTCGATATTGGTCTGGGTAGCACGCCGTTTGGCGATCGCAACGGGAACGGATGCGTCGATTGCGCCGATGCGATTCATGGGGTGGATGATGTCGATTACTTGTTTGACGATGTGCCGAGCACCAGTGCTACGTACAATATTGGCCTAGATCAAAATGGAGACGGCGTTGTCACAGGCGCGGATCGCGTAGCATTCTATTCGTTAGTCAATCATGCCGATTACAATGGCGACTCGCTGGTAGACGATGCTGATTTTATTATCTTTGATGATTACTACGATACGCTAACGACTGCCAAGGGGGATCAGAACGGCGATGGGATCACCGATGATGCTGATTTCGTGATCTTTGCGGTAAGGTATGACGAGTTGCTGTGCCCGACATGCAATTGAGGTCGAGTCTGAGACTTTTGTTGTTCATGGGCGAACCCAGATTGCACGCTGGTTTATGTTCTCGAAAACGTCAAGTAACCAATCACTGATTCTTCGCGACAACTAGACAATGGTACGATCAACGGCGGGGAGGCTTTGTGCCTCCCCGCCGCGTTGATTTGGTGCAGGGATGCGATCGCTCGCGGCACTTTGCTGCTGTGCCCGTGTTTGCCGGTGCCCAGCGGCGACTAATCGCCCTCACCGACGGAATGGTCGGAGCTTGGTCTTTGGGACCGGTGAACTAGAGCGGGTTTTGTGGGCTTCATATCCTTCATCGTGCCCGCCAACAGCCCCAACCTCGGCTCCTCCGCCCAGACGCCGCTGGGCCGCCCGCCCAACGCGCCGGCCGATTCCAGCTCCCGCGGCCACATCCAGGTGGACGTCCTTCCCGCCTTCCTTCCCGACCAGTCCGACCCGGTCGAGGGCGAGTTCGTCTTTGGCTACCGGGTGCGGATCACCAACAACTCGGATCGCATCGTGCAGGTGCTGTCGCGGCGGTGGACGATCATCGATGCCCACGGCCGAGCCCGCCAGGTCGAAGGCGAGGGTGTGGTCGGGCGCCAACCCATCCTCGGGCCGACGCAGTTCTTTCAGTACGAGAGCTTCTGCCCCATCAAGACCCAGTGGGGCACGATGGAAGGGTCGTACACCGTTCGCGCCCGCGAAACCAGCGTGACCGGCGAGAGTGCTTCCAGCATCCTCGACACGCAGTGGCCCGAGACGCTGGAGGTCAAAGTCGGGCGGTTCTATCTGGTGGTGCCGAAGGACAGCGGCGTGGAAGTTGGGAAGAACGAGAGCGGCGGGTAAACGACTCGGCCCGGCGTCCTCAGGGCGCTTCCTTCATCGCGATCGCGGCGGGCTTGTCGAACGGGATCGGGGACAGCTCGATGTTCTTGTTGCGCTCGCCGAAGAAGCGGAGCGGCCACTCGTCGGTGAAGAGAACGAGGCAGCGGCCGCGGTCGTCGAAGGCGAGGCGGGAGCCGTCGGGGAGGTCGAGGTTTTCCAGGTCAGCGGCGTTCTCGCGGGTGGGCGAGGGCTGGCCTTTGACGCGCCACCAGCGGGAGATCTTCCAGGGCGTGCTCTCGATGCGGGCCTCGGCGCCGTACTCGTTTTGCAGGCGGTAGACGAGGACTTCGAACTGGAGCGGGCCGATGGCGGCGAGGAGGGTGATCTTCTGGGCGCCGCCGACGGGCTCGAAGCGGCGGGCGACGCCTTCTTTGAGCAACTGCTCGAGGCCGAGGTTGAAGCGCTTGTAGTTGCCGGGCTGGGGGTTGTGGAGGTTGGCGAAGACTTCGGGGGTGAACTCGGGGATCTCGTCGAAGACGATGGAGCGGTCGTCGGCGAGGGTGTCGCCGATGCCGAAGAGGTCGTTGCCGACGAGGCCGACGACGTCGCCGGCGACGGCGTGCTCGACGGTCTCGCGTTGATTGCCGAAGAGCTTGGTGGCGTTGCCGAGGCGGACGCGCTTGCCGCTCTGGGCGTGGACGACGAACATGTCGCGCTCGAAGGTGCCGGAGACGACGCGCAGGAAGGCGATGCGGTCGCGGTGGCGGGGATCCATGTTGGCCTGGATCTTGAAGACAAAGCCGCTGAAGCGCGGGTCGTCGGGCTGGATGGGCCCGGTCGTGGACTTGCGGGGCGTGGGCGGGCTGGAGTAGCGGAGGAAGCCGTCGAGGAGGAGCTGGACGCCGAAGTTGTTGATCGCGCTGCCGAAGAAGACGGGCGTGACTTCGCCCCGCAGCACGGCGGCGGGGTCGAGCGCGGCGCCGGCGCCGCCGGTGTCGTCGAGCATGCGGACCTCGTCGATCGAGTCGGCATGCTCTGGCGCGGAGAGCATGGCGAGCAGAGCGGGATCGTCGAGGCCGCCGACGCGGGACGGTGCGGGGAACGCGCCGCCAGCGGTGCGCTCGAAGAGGTGCATCTGCTTGTCGAGGCGGTCGTAGACGCCCTTGAAGACCGGGCCGGTGCCGATGGGCCAGTTCATCGGATAGGCGCCGATCTCGAGGATCTTCTCCAGTTCGTCGAGCAGATCCAGCGGCGGGCGGGTGGGGCGATCGCACTTATTGATGAACGTGAAGATCGGCACGCCGCGGCGGCGGCAGACCTCGAAGAGCTTGCGGGTCTGGGATTCGACGCCCTTGCCGGCGTCGATGACCATGATGACGGCGTCCACCGCGGAGAGCACGCGGTAGGTGTCTTCGGAAAAGTCCTTGTGGCCCGGGGTGTCGAGGAGGTTGACGCGGAAGCCGCCGTAGTCGAACTGCAGGAGCGTGGAGCTGATCGAGATGCCGCGCTGCTTTTCGAGTTCCATCCAGTCGCTGGCGGTGGCGCGTTGGTCCTTGCGGGCGGTGACGCTGCCGGCGAGGGCGATCGCGCCGCCGTAGAGAAGGAACTTCTCGGTGAGCGTGGTCTTGCCCGCGTCGGGGTGCGAGATGATCGCGAAGGTGCGGCGGTCCAGGAATGGCGAGCGGCTCATCGGGGCTCCGAGGGGAACGGGTGAACCGGGATTCTTCGCAGGCTCGGCGGCGGTGAGGGGCGCGAATGCGGGAAACGGCGGCATTTCTCGGGGCGGCGGGTGATCGTGCCTCGCACGCGGGAGCAAAACGCGAGCGGGAGCGGCTGCCAAATCCGCCTTGGCCGGATCTACACTCTGGCGGACTTCTCTACTGGAGCAACACCGTGACCGAGCGCAAGCCCTTTGTCGGCGGCAACTGGAAGATGAACACCAACCGCACCACCAGCGCGGACCTCACCCGCCAGGTGGTCGATGCCCTGAACACCGTGCACGGCGTGGAGACGGCGGTCTTCCCGCCGTTCCCGTACCTGTTGGCCGTGCGGACGATCCTCCGCGACCGCGGGAGCGCGGTGAAGCTGGGGGCCCAGGACTGCTACCACAAGCCCGACGGCGCGTTCACCGGCGAGGTGTCGCTCGACATGCTCAAGGACTGCGGCGTGCAGATGGTCTTGTGCGGGCACAGCGAGCGGCGGCACGTGATCGGCGAGACGGATGAACTCATCAACACCAAGACCCGGGCCGTGATCGACGCGGGCCTGACCGCGGTGCTCTGCATCGGCGAGACGCTTGACCAGCGCGAGTCGGGGCACACCGACCCGGTGAACCAGCGGCAATTGCGTGCGGGCCTGGCCGAGATCTCCGGCGACGCGATGGCGAATGTCATCATTGCGTACGAACCGGTGTGGGCCATCGGCACCGGCAAGACTGCGACGCCCGAGGACGCCCAGGGCGTGCACGCCAAGCTCCGCAAGCTGCTGGCTCAGATGTACAACAACGAGGTCGCCGACCGCACCCGCATCGTTTATGGCGGGAGCGTCAAGGCCTCGAACGCGGAAGAACTGTTCCGTTGCCCGGACATCGATGGCGGGCTGATCGGTGGCGCCGCGCTCAAGGCCCCCGAGTTCGCGGGGATCTGCAAGGCGGCGGTGAAGCAGCCGAAGTGAGGCGGTCAAGCCGGAAGAAAGTGCACCGCGGAGGACGCAGAGAACGCGGGGATGCCGCGAAAATGAACGCGGAATCAAGATCGCTTGGTGTCTGGCCAAGGCACATGTCCTCGGCATCTCGAATCTCTCTCTTCCTCGGCGTTCTCCGCGTCCACCGCGGTGAATCTCTTCTCGGGCACCCTGAAATCCGCCGCGGGATCCACTAGAATCGGCCCCTTCGGGAGCGACTGTGGCCACGACCTCGATTAGAGCACAACCCTTGCGTTTGTCCGTCGTCGCCGGGCCGGCGATGGACACGATTGAGGTCGCGCCGGACAAGCCGGTGGTGCTGGGTCGCGCGGGGATCGCGGATGTGCGGCTTCTCGACGAGACGGTGTCACGCCGTCACACCCAGGTCGCACTGCGGGCCGACTCATGGCTGGTCACTGATCTGGAATCGCGTCACGGCACCACGCTGAACGGCGTGCAGCTCGCGCCCAATGCACCGGCGCCGCTGCAGCACGGCGATCTGATCCGCATCGGGCCCTGGATCTTCCGGGTGCTGCTGCAGGGCGGCGGCCCCACGACCAGCATCGTCGCGACGACGGATGATGCGGGCGCGTCGATCAGCCGCGTGCAGAAGGTGCCCGAGAGCGAGCTGGCGATCCGAGCCCAGGAGCGGCTCGAGCTGCTGATCGACGCCGCGGCTTCGATCGCGGGCGCGGACTCGGAGGCGGCGCTGGCGGACAGCGTGCTCGACGTCCTCGTTCGGGCGACGTCGTTCCCTCGAGCGGCGTTCATCAAGCGGGTGGGCGACAGCGACGCGGTGGAACTGATCGGCTACAAGGGCACCGACCAACAGGGCGGGACCCCGGTCCCGGGCGTGGCGGGCGCGACGACCGCGAAGCAGACCGAGGGCGGGTTCCCGACCGCGTTCGGACGGACCACGCCGGCGGCCAAGGCGTTCTCGCCCAGCCGCTCGCTGATCCGAGCCGCGAGCGAGGGCCAGGTGGTCCGCATCGACGCCGGCAGCAGCGCGAACTACGGGCAATCGATCATCGACATGGGGATCCACAGCGCGATCTGCGCCCCGGTGATGGTGGGTGCGACCGCGGCGGCGTTCTTGTATCTGGACAGCCGCGGGAGCGAGGACGCGATCGCGCCGGACTCGGCGGCGTTCTGCCAGGCGTTGTCGAAGATCTGCGGATTGTCTCTGGCGAAGATCAGCGCGATGTCGCTCGCGGATCGGCAGAAGAAGCTCGAGGGCGACTTGCAGGCGGCGCGGGACGCACAGAGCCTGATCATGCCCGTGCCCTCGGCGACGGTGGGGGCGTTCAGCTACGCGATGCACAACGTGCCGGGCCGCATCGTGGCCGGTGACTTATTCGACGTGATCGCGATGGAGCCTTCGAACCCGCGGGGCAAGGTGGCGGTGCTCTTGGGCGACGTGGCGGGCAAGGGCGTCGGTGCCGCGCTCCGCATGGCGACGGCTCAGGCGTTCATCAACGCGATGCTGCAGCACACCTCTGACGCGGCGGCGGTGATCAACGCGACCAACAAGCACATGTCGGCCCGGTGCGACCCGGGGCAGTTCATCTCGCTGTGGTTCGGGGTGTTTGAGCCGCAGGACAACGGTGTGTGCAAGATCACCATCGTCGACGCCGGGCACGGGTACTGGCTGCTGAAGCCGCCCGGAGGCGAGCCCAAGCGGATCGAGACCATGGGCGGCGTGCCGATCGGTGTGGACGGCGACTACCAGTACCCGTCGGAAACGATCGAGGTCCCGGTGGGCTCTCGCGTGGTGCTGTACAGCGACGGCGTGCACGAGCAGCCCAGCCCCGCGGGCGACGAGTTCGGTCTCGAACGCACCGTGGCGGCGCTGTCGAGCAGCAGCAACCCGGAAGAAGACGTCGTGAACCTGATCCAGTCGGTGAAGGGGCATGCGGCACCGCAGCTGGTCGCCCAGGCCGCGGCCGGGCCGTTCAGCACCGGGCCCGAGGTGGCGCTGGCGGACGATGTGACGGTGGCGAGCGTGTTGATCGGGTGAGTGATCCTGGCGTCAGACGTTGGCCGCCGGTTGAGAGCGATCGCGCATGGGTGCTGGCGTTTCACAACGACTTCGGTCGATCGTCGACACGTTGCCGCTCCGGCGCGGGATGCGCGTTCTTGAGATCGGCTGCGGCCCCGGTGCGGCCGCACGCCTGGTCGCGGAACGGGTCGGCGACGGATACGTTCTCGGTATCGACCGATCGTCGCGTGCGATCGGGCAGGCGGTTCGCGGCTCGGAGGCCGAGATCCGGTCCGGACGCCTCGCGTTCCGGTGCGTCGCGATTGAGGACTTCGTTCGCCATCCGGGCGAGGCGCCCTTTGGTCTCGCGTTTGCAGTCCGGGTCGGAGTTCTTGACGGCCGCCATCCGAAGGACCAGCCGCTGGCTCTGGAGCGGATCGGTGCGGCGCTTGCTCGGAAAGGCCGCCTGTTTGTGGAGATCGGGGGCTGTATGCGTGAGGTGCGTGTGCCATCACGAGACCGCCCGCGTTGAAGCACGCGGCATTCCGACCGCGAACCACCCCGTCCGATCGCTGGCTCGCCCCGAGTCGAAGAATTGCGTCGCGGACGGCGTGGCCGTGGCCAGCGGCGGCGACCCGGGGCTTGCCCTTGAGCGAGCGTCCCAGCGCCGGCGGGTGCTCCTTATTCCTATAGTCGAGCCGCATGCCGTACACCCTCAAGCCAGTGGACACGATCGAGGTCGATTCTGACAACATCGACTACATCAAGAAGCACGTCGACACCGGCGACCGCTGGGTCCTGAACTTCGGGCCTCAGCACCCGGCGACGCACACAACGCTGCGGATCGTCATGGAGCTCGACGGCGAACGCATCGCACGGCTGACGCCGCACATCGGCTACCTCCACTCGGGATTCGAGAAGCTCGGCGAGGTGCTGGATTACAACCAGTACGTGACCATCGCGTCGCGGATGAACTACCTCTCGCCGATCGCCAACGACATCTGCTGGCACCACGCGGTGGAGAAGCTGTTCGGGATCAACCTCACGCCGCGGTGCACCGTGGTGCGGACGATCATGGCGGAACTGGCCCGCATCCAGGACCACCTGCTCTGCGTCGGCGCGGCCGGGCTCGACCTCAACGCGATCACCGGCTTCCTGTACTGCTTTAACCTCCGCGAGAAGATCTACGACATCTGCGACTACATCAGCGGCCAGCGCTTCCACCCGGATTGGACCCGCGTCGGCGGCGCGATGCACGATCTGCCCGACACCGAAGTCTTCCAGCGGATGATCAAGAACTTCATCCACAAGGAACTGCCCAAGGCTCTGAGCGAGGTCGAAGGCCTGCTCAACCGCAACCGCATCTTCTGGGATCGCACCAAGGGCATCGGCGTGATGACCAAGGCCGAGGCGATCAACTTTAGCCTCACCGGCCCCCTCGCCCGCGCCAGCGGCGTGGCCCGCGACGTCCGCAAGGATGAGCCGTATCTCTGCTACGCCAACAACTGGGACGGCCAGGGCGCCGAGGCCGTCACGTTCCAGGTGCCTGTCTGCGACGACGGCGACTGCTACGCCCGGTACCTGGTGCGCGTCGAGGAGATGAAGCAGTCCGCCAAGATCATCGAGCAGCTCATCGACCGGATCCCCGGCGGCCCGATGGACACGTTCGCCGACTCGAAGATGGTGAAGCCCAACAAGAAGGACGTCTACGGCTCGATCGAGGGCCTGATCCAGCACTTCGAACTGATCATGACCAACCGCGGCTGGAAGCCGCCGGTGGCCGAGATCTACGGCGCGAACGAGACCGCGAACGGCGAGCTTGGGTACTACATCGTGAGCGATGGTGGGCCCAGGCCGTGGCGAGTGAAGACGCGTCCGCCGTCGTTCATCAACTACTCGGCGATCGCGAAGATGGCCGAGGGGCACGTGCTGTCGGACATCGTCGCCGTCATCGGATCGATCAACGTGGTGGCGGCGGAGTTGGATCGGTAGAGCGCGGAGAGCCGGATGCCGCCTAAGGATTCTGCATGACGTTCCGCGGCTTCATCAAGAACGGCGAGGTGGTGGTGACCGGTGCGGAGCGCCTGCCCGAAGGGGCGGCGGTGCGCATTGACGTCGTCAAGCCCGTTGCCCGGCGAGTCGGCAAGTCGAAGAAATCACTGCTGGCCAAGCTCGGGCCCGTCGTTGGCTCCGCGAAAGGGCTTCCGCGCGACTACGCCGCGAAGCATGACGAGTACGCACGCCGTCGGAAATCGCGATGACACGGGTCTTCGCCGACACCTCGTTCTACCTCGTTCTACCTCGCTCTGGCGAACCCGCGTGACCAATGGCGGGATGCCGCCGTCGCCGCCGCGGCGAACGAGGAGATGCGGTTTGTCACCTCCGAGTTTGTCCTTCTCGAGCTGGGGAATGCCCTGAGCGCTCGCAAGCACAAGTCCGCGTTCGTCGCGATGGTGCGCGTGCTCAGGGCCGATGCCATGACCGAGATTGTGCCGGCTTCGAGCGAGCTCTTCGCGGCGGGCTTGCGACTCTTCCAATCTCGGCGCGACAAGGACTGGTCGTTGGTTGATTGCTCGTCGTTTGTCATCATGAAACGCCTGCGGCTGACTCGCGCTCTCGCGGCCGACGGGCACTTCGCGCAGGCGGGATTCGAGGTTTTGCTCCGCCACTGAGTGCGCGGAAACAGGATGCCTTGGATGGCGTCGGAAGTGCACCGAGCGTGACGATCCGCGACTCCACGCTCCGGTCAGTCAGCAATAATGGACACGTGACGCCGCAAAGGCGACAGATCGGGTTGCGTTTGACCTCGCTGCTTTTGGCGATCGGGTTTCTCGTGGCCTCGATCGGGTACCTCCCGACGCCGGTGCTGATCAGCAAATGGCTCGGCACCACCACCGTCTCCCGCCATCCCTGCGAAGACCACTTCTGCGGCTGCGCCACCGGGCTGGAGTGCTGGACGGCTTGCTGCTGCTTCACTCGCCACGAGCGGGTGGTGTGGGCGATTCAGAACGGCGTCGAGCCGCCGAGTGCGGTGCACGTGACCGACGATGAGATCGCGACCGCCGCGAAGGGGATGAGCGGGGGGGATTCGCCGCGGCGTGGTGTGGTGGGCCTATCCGTCGCCTTGCTTCGGCACCGCATGGCCCGCGGCGAGCCAACTGCCGCTGATGGCAAGGCCAAGCCGCGCGGGCTTGCGATGTCGGCCCTTGGGTGCAAGTTTGTGCCGCAGGTTTTGGCGCTCGCGGCTCCGGTGTCGGTGAACGCGTCGCGGGCTGTCGGTGTGTTCATGTGTCTGCCTTCGGTGGGTGTTGTGGAAACGGTGGACGAGCGCTGCGGGACGCGGTCGCTCGATGTGGACGCTCCCCCGCCGCGGGTTTAACGCGTCGAGCCGGTTGACTCATCCCATTCCGTCACGTCTCGGAGTCTTCTCCGTGCGCCTGCATCGTCGCGGAAGGTGCGCCTTCACGCTGATCGAGCTTCTTGTGGTCATCGCGGTGGTCGCGGTGCTGATCTCGCTGCTCGCGCCCGCGTTGCGCGGCGCGAGGGCGGCGGCCCTCGACACCCGGTGTCTGGCCAACCTCCGGTCCATCGGACAGGCGGTGGTGCTGTACGCCAATGACAATAAGGAGCGTTTCCCGATGTCCAGCCACACGTCGGGCTCGCTCGCGAGCTCCGCGTCGTGGTTGCAGTCGCTTCAGCCGTACGGCGTGGTCCCGGCCGATCGTTACTGTTCGCGCGATCCGGATCGCGCGACCAAGAGCGCGTCGTTCGCGACCAACGAGCACCTCGAGCCGCTGACGCCCGGGCTTGATTTCAACCCGGTCACCAAGAAGCCTCTGCCGGGCGGGCGCACCCGTGCGTTCACGCGGCTGAGCGACGTGCCGCGTCCGTCGAGCACGATCTACGTCTACGAACCCAGCGGCTCGGGCACGGTGGATCACTTGGTCACCCACGCGTTCAAGAACGCAAACGCGGTGGCCCAGGCGATCGCGGTGCGCCGGCATGCGAATGGAGGTGGGGATCGGGGCGGCGATCGGATCGTGAACGCGGGCGCGGCCCACTACTTGTTTGCGGACGGCGGGGCGCGGGCGTGGTCCTGGTCGGACTTTGCCGTGCGGTTTACGCCGTCGACCAGTCCGTTTGATCCTGAGACGGCGCGTTGACGCCGTCGAATCTCGAACTCAACCACTCCGGCGATTGTCCGGAGAGAAAGCGATGCACCATGGTTTCTGCTTCTCGATTGGTTCTCTGCGGCGTGCTGTCGGTCGGCGCGGCCAACGCTCTCGCCCACAACCACATCACGCTCGACACTCCGTCGGGCCGTGCCGGCGACAAGATCTTGGTCAAGGCCGGGTATTACCCGACCGAGACCGCGTTCACCATCAGCGGCGGCCACCTGATGAAGAACGGGCTGAAGGCGTGCTACGACCTGCCCGACACGTTTGTGGACGGGCCGCTCACCGGCTGGTTCGGCGGCGACGAGCTGCTGCTCACCAGCGACTACTTCTTTCTCACCGGCCGGCTCGACGGCGGCGCGTTCCAGTGGGAGATCGCATCGATCGCGCCGGTGATCGCGGGCACGACGCGAGTGAGCTGGGGGATGTTCGACGAGTTCGGCGCGTTCAGCGTGTTGGCCGCGAGCGACGGCGGCACGCGGCTCGCTCGTTCGTTCGCGACGCCCGCGGGCGATCACAACCACGATCAGGCGTACGGCTTCGAGGCCGCGGGTTTGTACGACGTGACGTTCGTCGCGTGGGACGCGTCGGGGAAGTTTGTGGATGCGGAGCCGCTGACGGTGCGCTTCCGGGCCGGGCCGCAGTGTCCGAGCGACATCGATCCGGATGGATACGTGGACGACGCGGACTTCGTGGTTTTCGCGGCGGCGTACAACGTGCTCGATTGCAACGATGCGGCGATGCCGTTGGATTGTCCGGCGGATCTGAACGCCGACGGGTTCGTGGACGACGGCGATTTTGTGCTCTTTGCCGGGGCGTACAACGAATTGCTCTGCCCGTGAGAACGCACGCCGCAACCGACCGCGGTTGATCCGATAGCATCGTGCCATGGCGTCGACCGGGCCCAGCGGCCCCGACAACCCGAGTGATGCATCCCTCGCACGTGCGGCTCGCACGGGCGATTTTGCTGCGCTCTCGACGCTGCTGGAACGCCACCAAACGCGGGTGTTCCGCATGTGCGTGCGGGTGACCGGGGATGAAGAGGCCGCGCTCGAGGCGACGCAGGACACGATGGTGCGGGCGGTGCGGGCGATCAAGACCTTTGACGAGCGGGCCCAGTTCACGACCTGGATCACCCGGATCGCGATCAACGCCTGCTACAGCCGTGCTCGTTCCGAGAAGCTGCGGCGGCACGCCAGCCTCGACGCGCCGATGCGGGGCGGGCGTAGCTCGGACCTCGCAGCGGGAGCTGGCTCCGCGTCCGATCCTGGTGGGGGTTCGTTGGGGTCGAGTCTGGCGAATCGGGAACCGGGGTCGCAGGAGCGGGTCGAAGAGCAGGAAGCTCGTGCGAGGGTGCTGGACGCGTTGTCAACGCTGGACTTCGAGGCGCGGACGATCCTCATCTTGCGGGACGGGCGTGATCTGGATTACGACCAGATCGCGGCGATCCTGGGCGTCGCGGTCGGGACGGTGAAGAGCCGCCTTTTCCGGGCGCGGCAGGCGCTGCGGGAGGCGATCGAGGGGAACGATGGGGCCGGTCGGAACGAGAGTTCGACACGAAACGGTTGATGCAGGGCGGCGTGTGACGTGATGAACAACGGTGTGCAGCCAACTCCGGATCCGAACGAGTCGCGGCTCGATGCCGTGGAGTCGGAGCGGCCCGCGCTCGGCTCGCTGGGCGCGATGCAGCGCGACCGCGCGGCGCTTCGGTCGGCGATGAGTTCGGAAATGGCGCGGCCGCTGTCTGCGGCTCACGCGAGCGCGATCCACACCGCCAGGGAGGCGGCGATCCGCGAGGCGATGGAGTTGGATCGGGCGGCTCTGGCGGCGTTGTCCGACGGTGTCGCTCTCGCGACCGAACCCGGTGTGCGCCGAGTGCTCCCATCCCGCCCGGGTACGCTCGCGACCATCGGTCCTTGGCTCCTGTCGCGCAAGACGCTGGCCGCGGCCGCGTCGGTCGCGATTGTGGCCGGGGTGTTCTACCTCGCGACGATGACACCCTCGCGGAACGCGCCGCTGATCGCTGGCAAGAGCGTGCGTGAGGCCGGCGTGCCCTCGTGGGCGGTGCTGCCGGATCGGCCGCCGATCGCGAGCAAACCCAGAACGATTGATGAAGCCAAGCCGGTCGAACCGCCGGTGGTCGAGGCCGCGATCCGCGAGACGCGTGATCCCGCGGTGGCCCTGGCGTGGCTGCGCGAGGGGCGGTTGGCGTTGCGGCTGACGACCGATGCGCCTCGGCGCGACACCGAGCGCTTGGAAGCGATGCTGGCTTCGATGCAGCCCGCGGCGCAGGGCAAACGCGGGGCCCGCGGCGCGTGGTCGCTGGCCCGCGCGGACGGCCGCGAGGCCGCGGTGCCGACGAAGCCCTGGCCCATCGACTCCCGGATGGCAGATCAAGACGGGGGCGGTTCAACGACGTCCCGCGAGACCTCTCGCGTGGGTGGCTACGACCTTGCGGTGCGGCCGACGCTCGATTCGATCACGGACGTGCGCGACGGCCTGGAGCGGGCGACGCGCGGGCGGGTGATCTTCGAGAAGGTCGACGCGCTGGCCGCCGACGGCGTCGTGCTGGAGATCAGCGAGCCGACGGCGGGCCAGGTGCTGTGGTGGACGCGACCGATGGACCAGTGGGCTCGTCGGGTGCGGCTGCCGCTGGTGGTTGAGTTTGGCGAGCCGCAGAAGTAGAACCCCCGGTGTCCTGCATCCGTGGGACCGGCTTCTGGACGGTCTTTGGGGGCAGCCTTTCAGAAGATCGAGCGTTGGTCGACCGGCCAGGAGGCCGGTCCCACTGGTGCTTTGGGGGCTAGATTTGATCCATGCCCGAGCCCCGCTTTGCTGTCATCATCGCCGCCGCCGGTGCCTCGCGTCGGTACACCGAGACGGGCGGCCTGCGCTCCAAGCTCGACGAGGACCTGGGCGGCAAGCCGGTCTTGCAGCGGAGCGTGGAGCTGTTCTGCAAGCGAGACGATGTTTTCGCCATCGTGGTCGCGGGTCCCGGTGAGGACGAAGCCTTCGCGGAGTTCAAGCAGCGGCACGCGGATCGGCTGGGGCTGCTGGGTGTGACGCTCGTGAAGGGCGGCAAGACGTACCGCTGGGAGACGGTGCAGAACGCCCTCGCGGCCGTGCCGGAGGACGCGACGCACATCGCCGTCCACGACGCGGCCCGGCCAGCGACGCCGCCGGAACTGATCGATCGTGTGTTCGAGCTCGCTCGCCATCACGCCGCGGTGGTGCCGGGGTATGAAGTGGGCGACACGTTGAAGAGGGCGAAGAAGTCCGACTCCGCCGCGCGGCCCTCGGACCCTCTGGCAGCGATCCTGGGCACGGCCTCGAGCGACGAGAAGACGATCGAGATCGAATCGACCGTGGATCGCGCGGGGATGTACGCGGTGCAGACGCCGCAGACGTTTGAAGCGGGAGTCTTGAAACGTGCGTACGCGCAGAAGGACCTGACGAGCACCGACGACGCGTCGCTGGTGGAGCGTCTGTTTGCGTCAGAGGGCCAAGGCCAGAAGGTTGTGATCGCGCCGGGCGATGCGAGGAACCTCAAGATCACCCGCGCCGGCGACGTCGCGATGGCGCGGGCAATCATGGGTGTGAAGAGCCCCGACGAGCGGCCGACGCACAAGCGGTTCTAATTCGTGCGCGGGATGTGCGTTTCGCATGGCGCGTTCGAGACGCCGAGTCTGAGGAGGCTCGGCGACGAAGGCTCGGATCGGAGTGGCTGCGGGCCGGCGCCTCGGGTGAGATGGACCCGGATGTTGCATTTCATCCGAGGCTTCCTCGCGGACTCGTCAGCCTCGGCGTCTGCGTGCGTGCGATTCGTGCGCCAATCGAGGGCCCGTTCCTTTCGGAACGAGCCCCGCGGGGGTGGACGCCGCGGAGCGAGGCCGTGCCCGCGGCAAAGAACATGGACGCCCGATTCCGCCGGGCGCACCCCTCCGGACAGTCGTAGGGGGACACCCTCCATGCGGCGTCTGCCAGCGTGGGCTGTCAGGAATATCTTGTCCTTGCCTTGATGTTTCGGGGACTTTGCCGTGGCCTCGATCGTGCCCGGCTACTCGTCGCTGCCGGCGGCGAAGACCTTGCCGTCGACGCTGTTCCAGACCCAGCCGGCCTCGTTGGGGTCGGCGGCGGCCCCGGTCTGGCCCTTGCGGGTGATCTCGATGACCTTGGTCGAGACCTTGCTGGGCGAGAGCGGGTTGGCCGGAGGCTTGTCGAAGGCGAGCGACGACCACTGATCCGATTCGACCTGACCGGGCAACCACGGCGCACCCTTGAAGGTCTCGCCATATTGGGCCAGAGCGGCGCGGACGCGGCGGAGCTCGGTGAGAAGTCGGTCGTTCACCGAGAGCTTGGCCGGCTCGGCCCCGATGCCGCGCTGTGCCTTGAACTCTTCGACCTTCTTGTGCTGCTCTTGAACGAACCGAGGCGCGGCGGGCGCCGGGGCGGCCGACTCGCCGCAGGAGGCGAGCAGGAGCGTCGAACAGGAAAGCGAACAGAAAAGCAAGAGTGTCGCAGAACGCATGCGCGGGCTCCGGCGAGGCGGGCAGACGGCCCTTGTGCCATCGACCGATGAGAGGCTCGCCACGAGCGGGGCGACGGGGCAGAGCACGAGGGAGCCGCGGCGGAACCGGCCTTGACGCCGGTGCCGGGTTTTCGGACTTGTCGGATTGTCCGCCGTACGCTTTGCGGCGGCGGCACGCGAGGGCCCGGTCGCCTGGACCGATAGCAGAACACGTCGGATGAAGGCCGCCCCGGTGCGGGCAGGACGAGAAGAAACGATGAGCGACAACGCGTCAATCCAACGGACCAAGGTCTCGCCCAAGTGGCTGGGCAAGCAGATGGTCTTTATCGTGATCGTGGCTGGGTTCGCGCTGTGGGCCTTGGCCGACGCGGTGTGGATTTATCCCAAGCGGGGCGAAGAGGCCGCCGAGTTTCTGAAGCTGCAATACCTCAAGGCGACGCTGGCGCCGGGAGTCCTGGAGAAGGTCGGAGTCGAGGACCCGGCCACCGAGATCACGACCCTTCGGTCCCGCGATCGCGCGTCGCTCTCCGCGGTGCAGAAGCTGCGGCTGGAGTGGCTCGAGGCGCTGCGGAACGCCGGCAAGCTGACGCCGGAGCGGACCAACCTCGCGGCCGACGTCGCCCGCACGGAGATGGACCGGCTCGACAAGCTCTTCGGCAAGTCCGCCCAGCCCAAACCCTTGTCGAAGTTTGATATCCCCCTGCAGTGGGTGATTCTCGTCGTGTGCGGGGCGATCGCGGCGGCCATGGTGCTGGTGCTCCTGCGCACCTTGGGCACGTCCTACGCCTGGGACCCCGCGACACAGACGCTGACCTTGCCCAACGGCACGAGCCTGACACCGAGCGATGTCGAGCTCTTCGACAAGCGCAAGTGGGACAAGTTCCTGATCTTCCTGAAGATCAAGGCCGGGTCGCACGCTCTGGCGGGCAGCGAAGTCAAGCTGGACCTGCTGCGCTACGTGCCGCTGGAGGACTGGGTGCTGGAGATGGAAAAGACCGCGTTCCCGCCCGCGGAGGTCCCGCCGGGCGAGGCCAGCCCCTCGGCGATGCTGATGACCCAGCCGGGCTCGAACCCGGGTTGAAGTGCTGTAGAGCCTCTCGCGTGAGCGAGAGGTCGGATGGGCGGGGTGATCGCAAGGGCCGATTTGGCGTCGGGGCGACCTCTCGCTGGCGCGAGAGGCTCGATGCGCCCTGACAAACCTATAGTGCATCCGATCGCACACTCTGAACGGACACACCGCGCATGGGCATTGAATCCGCACTTCCGAATGACTGGGTCCTGACCACGCAGCTCAAGCGAGTGATCAACTGGTCACGCCGCAACAGCATGTGGCCGATGCCCTTCGCGACCGCCTGCTGCGGCATCGAGCTGATGGCCACCGCCTCCAGCCGCTACGACGTCGCCCGCTTCGGCATGGAGCGCATGGGCTTCTCGCCCCGTCAGGCCGATCTCATGATCGTCGCCGGACGCATCGGCGTGAAGATGCTCCCCGTCCTCCAGCGGATCTACATGCAGATGACCGAGCCCAAGTGGGTGATCAGCATGGGCGCCTGCGCCTCGACCGGCGGCGTCTTCGACACCTACGCCACCGTGCAGGGCTGCGATCAGTTCATCCCCGTCGATGTCTACGTCCCCGGCTGCCCGCCCCGCCCCGAGCAGCTGCTCGAGGGCATCATGGCGATCCAGAAGATCATCGATCAGGACGGCATCCCGCCGACCGATGGCAGCGGCCGCCGCGCCCCCTTGGGGATCGTGGTCCAGCCCAGCCATCAGATGAAGCCGCAGCCGGTCGGGCTGACGATCTCGTAAGCCACTGTTCTCCACGCCTAATGAACGCGGCCGTCGCTTGAGCGACGGCCGCGGTTGTTTGGTGATGGTCTCGAGGCTTACTTCTTGGGCTCGCGCTTGATCGGCACCACGATCGGCTTGAGGCCCTCGTCGCCCTGGGGCTTGAGGGGAGCGGCGGAGGAGTCCAGCACCACGACCTCCGGACGGTCCGTGGTCGTCTCGGGGCGTTCGCGGCGCGTGCCGCCCGAGAGGCTCGTGAGCGCGGCCATGAGCCGGTCGCGCTCGGTGGCGAAGTTGGCGTTCATCCCTCCTGAGCGATGGATCGCGTAGAGAGCCCCGACCACCTCGCTGTAGCTCAGCCCCAGGCCCGGCCTCGGATCCTCGGGCGTCGGCTTGTGGGCGAAGAACTCGACCAGCTTCACGAGGTCGGTGTCCACCTCCTGCTTCGTCACCGCGCCGGTTTTCCAGTCGCGGTACATCAGCCGCACCGGAGAAGATTCGTCGGCGGCGTCCATCAGCAGGCGGTCCGACCAGGCCGACACCAGCAGCGGCTTCTTGAGCTTGGGCTGATCGCCGAAGAGCACCAGCCGGGGCGTGCCCTGCTGCGTCACGTACACCAGCGGCTCGCCGCCCTCGACGCGGTCGAGGAAGAACTCGCCATCAAGGCGTTTGCGGCTGACGCCCTGCAGCGAACCGGCGGGGATGTCCGACTCGGCGAGCACCTGCAGCGCCGAGGGGCTGAGGCGGATCGCGTTGGGATCGGGGTTGGTGTACTGCTCGCGGATCAGCCGGTTCAGGCGGGCCCGTTCGGCTCGCTGGGCCAGCGCCTCGTACGCGCCGATGCGGATCAACAGCTGCTTCTCCTGCAGGAAGTCCCGCAGGGTGAGGTCCACCGTCGGTCCGGCGTTGATGCGACCCAGAAGCGAGATCGCGTCCAGCCGCTCCGCACCGCGTGCGGTCTTCACGACCCGTCCGAGCGGCTCGGCGGCCAGCGGATCACCCAGTCGAGCGCCGGCCCGGAGCGCCGCCATCCGCGGCGAGATCTCGTTGTACTCGTACAGCTCGCGCACGATCGGCAGCGTCTGCTCGCCCAACGCTTCCATGCACCAGGAGAGTTCGCCGGAGAGATACGGCTCGGCCTTGGCGGCCTCGACGTAGCGCTGCGCGTAACGCTCCAGCGGGCCGTCGATCTGCACGTACTGCACCAGCTCCAGGAACTCGGTCGGGTTGGAGCGATACTCCTCGGGGACCGAGAGTTCGACGGTCTGGCCGCTGCGTCCGCGGGCGACGGGCGCTCGCTCGGGCGTCTCTTCGGGGAAGCGGGAGTTGATCGCGCTGGCGATGGCCTTGGCCCGGGCGTGGAAGTTGTTGTCGAGGACGAACTCGAGCGCGAGCGGCGCGATCATCTCGCCGCCGCCGAGCACGCGCCCGGAGGTGGCGGTGACGCCGTCGCCCTCCTTGCCGGGATCCGAGAACGGGTTGATGAAGATCGGGCCGCTGGCGCGAGCGATGACCTTGGACTTGGGCCCGCCGGCGGGCTTGACCAGCCCGAGCTGCAAATCGGTGGACCACAGACGCCCGCCTTCGAGGCTGCTGGCGTTGAGGGCCCGGACGTACACATCGAAGCGGAACCCGCGCGGGGCGGCGGGGGCGATGCCGGCCTGGACCATGACCACCGCGACGTTCTTGTCGCGCAGGAGTTCCTTGGGCGAGACGCTGTCGACGCCGGCCCACTTGTACTCGGCCGAGCCGGTGATGCCGCGGAGGCCCATCTCGCGTTCCACGACCGCGGCGATGCCCTCGTCGAGCTGCTGGCCTCCGGTGCCCTTGAGGCCCACCACGATGCCGTAGCCGCTGACGAGCACGGGCCGGATGTTGGCGAGCGTGGCCTCGGTGCCGACGGTGCCGCGCAGGGGCGGGGGCACGTCGCGCACGACCGGGGCGACCTGTCGGGGCTTGGGCTTCTCGTCCGCGCCGCAGCCGTGCAGACCGACGGTCCCGCTGGAGATCAGTGCAATCAGTCCCACGCCGAAGACACGGCTTCTCATCGCCAAAGCGACCTCCGTTCGACACACAACGTTTGGCCCAGAACGCGGCCCGCATGGCGGCCCGCACCCGCATCGGCAGGCCGCGCCCGGCCGCCTACGGGCCGCCGGGACGCAGACTGTACGAAATCTCCCGCCTCAGGCGTTGCAGCGAAGCGCCACTCGGCCAGAAACTCGTGCGAGTTCTTGGCTCCAGAGCCGCGGCGAGCGGACGGACGCCCGCGGACTCCCCCGCGAAGGTCTCGCGGCCGGTCGAACCCTTGGGGCTCTCGGAAGGGCCCGAAAAAGTCCTTGGACCCGAACAAACCAAACGCCGCGTGCGAATGAGTCCCTGACAAAGCCTGTCGGTTGTTGTCGTCGCGTGTCGGAAGCGGGTGTGGATAACTGCCGGTCGCAAATTTCATCGAGCGCGCAAGTCAACGCCGGTCCAATTCTTGCGCGTTCTTGACAGAATCTACACACCCGGGGCACACTATTTTGGGGCTTCGAGGCCTTGCACCTACGATCTGTAGTGGTATGCTCTGGGTCCTGTCCCGCCGGTCCGAGCGTGTCGTGAACGCCCGAACCGCGGCTCTTCCACCGGTTTCGCGGGGCAGGATTCTGCGGGGAGACGCCAGAGGAACATCGATTTGTGACGCCGCGGCTCGTTGAGCGGTTGATTTCTGCGTCGCCTGGTTGGTCGCTTTGATCGGAGTGTGTTCAGTGCCTGTTCTGTCGGACAAGCAAATCCGGAAGCACGTCAAGATCGTGCCCTTCGAGGACGCCATCAAGCGCCCGGGCAAGATCTCCTACGGCGTCTCCTCTTACGGCTACGACGTCCGCGTCGGCACCCACTTCAAGATCTTCACCCCCGCCACCCACTCCGGCGACATCGCCGTCGTCGACCCCAAGGCCTTCAGCGACGACATGATGATCGAGGTCGACGTCGCCGACCGCCCCGCCGACAAGCAGTACGTCATCATCCCGCCCAACAGCTTCGCGCTCTGCGAGACCGTCGAGTACCTCGACATCCCGCGCGACATCCTCGCCATCTGCGTCGGCAAGAGCACCTACGCCCGCTGCGGCCTCATCGTGAACGTCACCCCCCTCGAGCCCGAGTGGCGCGGCAAGGTCACGCTCGAGATCAGCAACACCACGCCGCTGCCCGCACGGGTGTACGCGAACGAGGGCGTGGCGCAGTTGATCTTCTTGAAGGCGGATGAGGTGTGCGAGAAGAGCTACGCGGATAAGGCGGGGAAGTACCAGGACCAGTCTGGTTTGACGCTCCCGAAGGTCGACTGAGAAGAAGGCATCAAGGCACGCGGCATCGAGGCATCGAGCATGAGGTATGGCAGAGCCCATCAAGTCGTATCAGGACCTGATCGCGTGGCAAAAGGCCTACGCGCTCGGCAAGGTCGTGTACGCCATCGCTGGCACGCTCCCCGAAGCCGAACGCTTCGGCCTGATGTCCTCGCTTCGTCGCATGTCGGTCTCGGTCGCCAGTCACATTGCAAACGGGTACGGCCGAGGTGTCACCAGCGACTACGTCTGGTTCCTGAAACAAGCCCGGGGTGAGATCTACCAGCTCGACACGCAACTGCTCTTCGCACGCGACTTCAAATACCTCACCGAACATGCGTACGCCGAAGTCAAAGCCCAACTCGACGAATCAGAACGAGTGCTCGCGGGCCTGATCCGCAGCCTCGGCGGCTAGATGCCTCGATGCCGCATGCCTTGATGCCTTCTTCTCCCTCGAACACCAACTCCCACGGACGGACGACTCCATGAAGATTTCCCGCCGCTTTACCACCGCTGGCTCTGATCCCTTCGCTTCCGTGAAGTGGGTCAAGCGCTCTTCCAAAATCTCCAACCCCGACGGCTCCGTCGTCTTCGAGATGAAAGACGCCGAGGTCCCGGAGAGTTGGTCGCAGCTCGCCACCGACATCATGGTTTCGAAGTACTTCCGCAAGGCCGGCGTGCCGCAGGGCGACGGCACGAACGGCCCGGAGAAGTCGGCGAAGCAGGTGATTCACCGCCTCGCCGGTTGCTGGCGTCACTGGGGCGAGAAGCACAAGTACTTTGACTCCGCCGCGGACGCGCAGGCGTTCTATGACGAGCTCGCGTACATGATGGTGCACCAGATGTGCGCCCCCAACAGCCCGCAGTGGTTCAACACCGGGCTCGCCTTCGCCTACGGCATCAACGGCCCGGCCCAGGGCCACTTCGTCCCCGACCCCAAGACCGGCGAGGTCACGCTCGCCAGCGACGCGTACACGCACCCCCAGCCACACGCCTGCTTCATCCAGAGCGTGACGGATGATCTGGTGAACGACGGCGGCATCATGGACCTGTGGGTCCGCGAGGCCCGCCTCTTCAAGTACGGCTCGGGCACCGGCACCAACTTCTCCAACCTCCGCGCCGAGGGCGAGAAGCTCAGCGGCGGCGGCAAGTCCAGCGGCCTCATGTCCTGGCTCAAGATCGGCGACCGTGCCGCCAGCGCCATCAAGTCCGGCGGCACCACCCGTCGCGCGGCGAAGATGGTCTGCCTCGACATGGATCACCCCGACATCCACACGTTCATCAACTGGAAGGTGCGCGAGGAGATCAAGGTCGCCGCGCTCGTGGAAGGACTGAAGGTCCTCAAGAAGGGCAACAAGGAGATCGCCGAGACCAGCGACAAGCTCGGGCTCAAGCTCGACTACGACTACAACGGCGAGGCCTACTACACCGTCAGCGGCCAGAACAGCAACAACTCCGTCCGCATCCCCGACGCGTTCTTCGACGCCCTCGACGCCGACAGCGACTGGCAGACCAAGTACCGCACCAGCGGCAAGGTCGCCAAGACCTTCAAGGCCAGCCAGCTCTGGGACGAGATCGGCTTCGCCGCCTGGCGCTGCGCCGACCCGGGAGTGCAGTTCGATTCGACCATCAACGCCTGGCACACCTGCCCGAGTGCCGGCCGCATCAACGCCAGCAACCCGTGCAGCGAGTACATGTTCCTCGACAACACGGCGTGCAACCTCGCGTCGCTGAACGTGCTGAAGTTCTACGACAGCGAGAAGCGCACGTTCGATGTCGCCGCGTACGAACACGGGATCGACCTGTGGACCATGGTCCTCGAGATCTCGGTGCTGATGGCCTCGTTCCCCAGCAAGCCGATCGCCGAGCTGTCGTGGAAGTACCGCACGCTGGGTCTGGGCTACGCGAACCTCGGCGCCATGCTCATGCAGGCCGGCATCGCTTACGACAGCGAGGAGGCCCGCGCCGTCTGCTCGACGCTGAGCGCGATCCTCACTGGCCGTTCGTACCGCATGAGCGCGCTGATGGCCAAGGAGCACGGGCCGTTTCCCGGATACGCCGCGGACAAGCAGAACATGCTCCGCGTCATCCGCAATCACCGCCTCGCCGCCCATGGCGAAGCCCGCGACAGCGGCAAGTACGAGAACCTCAAGATTCGTCCGGTCCCGATCGATCATGCGATCATCAAGTCCGGCAAGATCCGCCTCTCCAACGTCGACGCCCTCGCGAAGCACTCGGTGCAAGCCTGGGACGACGCCCTCGCGCTCGGCGAGAAGCACGGCTACCGCAACGCCCAGACCACCGTCATCGCGCCCACCGGCACGATCGGCCTGCTCATGGACTGCGACACCACCGGCGTCGAGCCCGACTTCGCTCTCGTGAAGTTCAAGAAGCTCGCCGGCGGCGGCTACTTCAAGATCGCCAACGAGTCCGTCCGCCCCGCCCTCGTCGCCCTCGGCTACAACGAGAAGCAGGTCCAGGACATCATGGAGTACCTGCTCGGCACGCTCAGCCTGGAGGCTCCGATCCCCGGCGACGTCAAGGGTCTCAAGACCAACATGACGCTCTCGGCGTTCCTCAAGAGCAAGGGCCTCAGCGAGGGCGAGCTCGACGCGATCAGCAAGAGCCTGCCCGGCGTCTTCGAGCTGGGCTTCGCGTTCACCGCCTGGAGCGTCAGGCCCGAGACGCTGTCGCTGCTCGGCATCGACGCCGCCAAGGCGCAGAGCGACTTCTCGTTCAATCTGCTGAAGGCTCTCGGCCTGAGCAACCTGCAGATCGAAGGTCTCAACCGCATCATCTGCGGCACGCAGACCATCGAGGGCGCCCCGCACCTCAAGGACGAGCACCTGCCGGTGTTCGACTGCGCGAACAAGTGCGGCAAGCTCGGCCAGCGTTTCATCGCCGCCGAGGGCCACATCCGCATGATGGCCGCGGCTCAGCCGTTCATCTCGGGCGCGATCAGCAAGACCATCAACCTTCCCAACGAGGCGACGGTCGAGGACATCAAGTCGTGCTACCGCCTCTCGTGGGAGCTGGGTCTCAAGGCCAACGCGCTCTACCGCGACGGCTGCAAGCTCAGCCAGCCGCTCAGCAGCACCGCCGACGAGGCCAAGAGCGAGCTGAAGAAGGACGACGAGAAGGACGCGGAAGCGGAAGTGCTTTCCGGCGCCGACGACGACAAGGCCGAACTGGCGATGGCCAAGGACGAGGTTGCCAACAGCGTCGTCACCATGGCGAGCGCGGTGCAGGCCGGTGATCAGAACGTGGTGGTGCAGACGCAGGTGCAGATCGTGCACCGCCCGATGCGTCGGCGCCTGCCCGACACGCGTCCGAGCCTCACCCACAAGTTCAACGTGGCGGGCCACGAGGGGTATCTCTCGGTCGGCCTCTACGAGGACGGGCGTCCGGGTGAGCTCTTCATCACGATGAGCAAGGAAGGCTCGACGATCGGCGGCCTGATGGACTCGCTCGGCACGGCGGTCTCGGTCGCGCTGCAGTACGGCGTGCCGGTCGAGAGCCTCGTCACCAAGTTCAGCCACCAGCGCTTCGAGCCCGCGGGCATGACGGAGAACGCCGACATCCCGTTCGCCAAGAGCCTGGTCGATTACATCTTCCGCTGGATGGGCATGCAGTTCGTGCCCGGATACCGCGAGGCCAACTCGCCGCGGCTTGCCAACCACATGTCGGATCACAGCGTGAGTGGTCCGCGTCTCTCGACCGAACAGGAGGATCCTCGTTGGTCACCCGAGAACAAGCAGGACGGGAAGTCGCAAGGCGGACGCCTGACCGTGGATTCCCCGCGGTCGGTGCAGGCCTTCGCCGAGAGCTTCGCGAAGGCCGGGAGCGCGATCGCCGCGATGAAGTCCCAGGGCGTGTCGATGAGCGGCGGGGCACAGGTGAGCGCGTCGGCCGTGGCGTCCTCGACGCTCTCCGCAGCACTCGAGAGCCTGGGCGATGCGCCGGCGTGTGACGGCTGCGGCACCATCACCGTCCGCAGCGGCACCTGCTACAAGTGCCTCAACTGCGGCGCCAGCATGGGCTGCTCGTAATTCGAACTTCGCACGACGCGACGGAAACGTCGCGTCGTGTTTTTCGGGACTGGTGGTCCCGGTGGGAAGAACGGTGGGGCGATGGATGGGGGCGGGTGGTGGGGGTCATGTGGGAAGTGGGGGAGGACTTGGGCGCCCGTCGCGCCATTGTCTTCGCAGAGGCCCGCGGCTCGAGCGATCGAGTCCGCAACGGCCGGGCGTCGCCGCTGATGCCCGGTTGAGAATCTCGTCACTCCTCGGCAGCGGGAGGGAGCCCTGCCGGGCGTCTGGACATGGAAGAGTCCGGGCGCTGATCGACTGATCGCGGTCTGAGTTGGCAACCCGGTTCGCCGCCCAGCGGCTAGACGAGCCGAACGCCCAGTCCCGACACGAACGTCGGGCCGCCCCACACGACTTGTGAGGGGCCAAGCGAGCCACGGAACACCGCGAGAACACCGAGTGACGGAAAAAGTTGGGCGAGCTTCGTGTTCTCGGACGTGGTCCAGAATGCGGCCGCGGACCTCTGCGAAGGCGATGGCGGCGAGATAACGGTGGTGGCCCGAGCAAATCACCAACAACGGGGCGAGCGAACGATGAGAAATTCTGCAAAAATCGCCACTTGCGGGTTGCAAAAACGAATGTTCTTGTGACAATAGGTGCTCGGAGGGAGACCTCCGGCCGCCCACGGTGCGTCGCGCGTGCGTGGGAGAGGACGGCCGAGGTAATAGAGAGAGAGGAAAGACGTGCGAATCAAGAATGTGACTGCTTTCAGTGCGCTCGGTGTGACCATGCTCGCGGGTTCGGCGATCGCCGGTCCGCTGGTGACGTTCACGTACACCAACCTGAGCGGCTCGTACAACACGGGTTCCACCACCTTCTCCGCTGGCGCGGTGAACGGCGGCGGGCTTCAGACCGACGGCTCGGTGAGCCGCGTGACCGGCCCCGGCGCTGGCACCGCGGTGTTCAACCCCGGCTTCGCCGGCGGGATCGCGAACTTCACCCTGTCGATCTCGGTGTTCAACAAGAACAACGTGTTCGGCACCGCCCAGGGCGTCGGCTCGTTCACGATCACCGACTTCAGCGGCTCGTCGCTGAGCGGCACCCTCACGGGTGACTGGATCAACTTCGGCGGCGCGACGTTCTTCAACGGCGCGATCTCCAACAGCAGCTTCTCCGGTCCCACCTTCGCGGGTAGCACCGGCAGCTTCCTGACCAACGTCCCCGGCCAGCCGCTCGACGGCTCGCTCGTCCAGCTCTTCCTGGACGCCCCGGGCGCGGGTTTCTTTGACAACAACTTCAACGGCGTGTCGACCGGTGTTGCCGGTCAGCTCATCCCGACCCCGGCCACTCTGGCTCTGGTTGGTCTGGGTGGTCTGATCGCTGGCCGTCGCCGTCGTTGAGTTACGAGTTTCCTCACAAGTCTCACAAAGGCCGACCCTCTGGGTCGGTCTTTGTGATTTTGGGCCTCTTCGGCGCTGTCCTTCCTCGCACGGCCGCGCTGGATTGGCCTTGAACGTCCCATAACAAGAACGGACTCCATGCTCTCGGTCCTGGCCTTGGACGAAAGTCCTGAGAGGGGCAGATTTTCCATGCGCTTGGGTTGCCGTTCTTGTGGCCTGTTGCATGTTTGTCGAGTGGGAGAGCCGCGCCCGTAGTCGCCGTGTGTGTTGACGGCCGGGTTGCGGGTCTGAGCGCCCCGTCCGTGGGGCACGTGCAGCATGCGGTCGGCTTCGGCCGCCCTCAGGAGAGGATGGGAGAGCAGTGGTGAATACTCGAAACAAGATGGCGATCGTCGTCGCGGCCGGACTGGCCTCGAGCGTCGTCGGAACGGCCCTGGCCGGTCCGATGGTCACCTTCACGTACACCAACCTGGCCGGCCAGTACTCGTACAACGGCCCCGGCCCTGACACCGGTCAGTTCCGGGCCGTCGCGACGGCGACCAAGGACCTGCAGACCGACGGTAGCGTCAGCCTCGTCCCCGGCGGCGGCGCGGGCACCGCGGTCTTCAACCCCGGCTTCTCGGCACGCACCTTCGCGAACTTCCAGATCGATATCAGCTTCTTCAACCGCGTCGGCAACATGGCGAGCGGGAACGGTTCGTTCATCGCCCGTGACGTCTTCGGCAACACCCTCTCGGGCGAGCTGGCCGGCGACTGGGTGATGTTCGGCGGGGCCGTGTTCTTCAACGGCGCGATCCGCGGCGCGGTCTTCACCCCGATCCCGACCGCTCTGATCCCCTTCACGGGCGAGAACAACACGTCGTTCGGCATGGCCGGCCCGATCGCCGTCCAGCCCCTCGACGGCTCGATCGTCCAGATCTTCCTGGCGACGCCCCCCAATTCGAACATGGATCAGGACTTCCGCGAGGTCTCGACCGGTGTTGCCGGTCAGCTGATCCCCACGCCCGCCTCGGCCGCTCTCTTGGCCATGGGCGGCTTGGTCGCGGCCCGTCGTCGCCGCAACTGATTCGATCCAAATCTGCCAATCCGAGTCATAGCTCGAGATAGACGCGAGGCCCGGGACGCAAGTTCCGGGCCTTGTCGTTTGCCGTTGAATGAGATCCGCGAGCCTCTGAGGTGCAGGAGAACGGGGGCCCCGCGATGCAGTCGGTGCCATCCGTCCGCCCGCTCAGCGGCGCGACGGATGATTGAGCAGAGGAGCCTTAGCGAACCTTCTTCACGCACCAGTCGCGCGGCTCTGAGCCGCCGCGGACTGGTGTCAACGCGATTACTGCTGCGGCCCGGCGGTCTCGCCCGCGATGCCCATCCGCATCGAGGTGTCGGCCTGGACGTTCTGCATGCGGTAGTAGTCCATCACGCCCATCTTGCCCAGCCGCAGGGCCTCGGCGAGGGCCTTGGGGACCTCGGCCTGGGCGAGCGTCACGATCGCCTGGTTTTCCTGGATCTTGGCCTTGTTTTCCTGCTCGAGCGCCATGGCCAGCGCGCGGCGCTTCTCGGCCTCGGCCTGGAAGCGGGCCTTGTCGGCCTGGGCCTGATCGGCCTGCAGCTTGGCGCCGATGTTGTCGCCCACGTCCACGTCGGCGATATCGATCGAGAGGATCTCGAACGCGGTGCCCGCGTCGAGGCCCGAACGCATCACGGTCTTGGAGATCTCGTCGGGGTTCTCGAGCACGGCCTTGTGGTCGTGGGCCGAGCCGATGGTGCTGACGATGCCCTGGCCGACGCGGGCGATGATGGTCTCTTCGGTGGCGCCGCCGATGAGGCGGGCGATGTTGGTGCGGACGGTGACGCGGGCCTTGCACTTGAGCTGGATGCCGTCCTTCGCCACCGCGTCGATCGTCGCACGCGGGCCGTTGATCGGCGGGCAGTCGATGACCTTGGGGTTCACGCTGGTCTGCACGGCGTCGACGATGTCGCGGCCGGCGAGATCGATGGCGGTCGCGGTGTCCCAGGTGAGCGGGATGCGGGCCTTCTGGGCCGAGATGAGGGCGTTGATGACGTTGCGGACCCGGCCGCCGGCGAGGTAGTGGGTCTCGAGCGCGTTGGTGGGGATGTCCATGCCGGCCTTCACCGCCTGGATGCGGCTGAAGACGATGCTGCGGACGTCGACCTTCCGGAAACGCATCGCGACCATCTCGAAGAGGCCGACGCGGGCGTTGCTGAGCAGGGCCTGGAACCAGAGCTGGGCGAAGTTCAGGAAGATGATGATGACGACGAGGGCGATGACGCCGACGATCACCGAGAGGGCGATGAGAATGGGGGTGGGAAGCATGGATCAAGGCTCCGAGTGACGCCGGGACTCCGGCGGGGCTGAGTATAGCGGCGTGGAGGATTTACCACGGAGACATAGAGGCTCGGAGGGGAGCCAGAAGTGGTCCAACTCAAAGGACTAGAAGAGAGAATCGAAGCAAGGACGAGAGGAGAACGCCGTTTTCGCGGGCTCACTCGTTCGAGTTCTCCCCTTCGAGTTCTTTGAGCCCCTTGAGTTGAGATCTCTTCTCTGCGCTTCTGCGGTGAACTCTTCACTTCGCCACGGGAGAGCCCGCTCCGCTCGGGATCGGGTTGTCCGGATTGGGCGTGGGCTTGGCCTCTTCTTTGGGCGTGAGCCGATCGAGGCGGCGGATTTCGGGGATAAGTGCTGCGACGCCCGCGACCACGAGCAGCGTGCCGATGCCGCCGCTGACGACGCTGAAGACCGCGCCGCCGATGGCTCCGAAGAACGGGGCGGCGAGCTTGGCGACGGCGCCGGACTCGAACGCGCCCAGTTCGTTGCTGCACTCGATGAAGACGCTGTTGACGGCGGAGACCCGGCCGCGGATGTGGCGGGGGGTGCGCATCTGGACGAGGACGTGCCGTACGACGACCGAGATGTTGTCGAGCCCGCCCAGCATGACGAGGGCGGCCATGGAGAGCCAGAAGCTCGTCGAGAGCCCGAAGATGATTGTGAACACGCCGAAGCCGGCGACGCTGATGAGCATCCACAGGCCGGTGCGGCGTTCGAGCGGGTAGAGCGCCAGCACGAACGCCATGATCGTCGCGCCGATGTACGGGGCGGCCTTCAGCCAGCCCAGCCCGACCGGGCCGACGTGCAGGATCTCCTTGGCGTAAATGGGGAGCAACGCGGTCGCGCCGCCCAGCAGCACGGCGAAGAGATCTAGCGTGATGGCGGCGAGGATGGTCTTCTCGCGGTACAGGTGCGAGAGGCCCGCGACCATGCCCTTGAGCGACATGGGCTGCGGGGCTTGATGATGGGCGATGGGCTTGAGCCACAGCGAGGTGAAGGCGAAGACGCCGCAGAGGGCGGCGGAGATGGCGTAAACCGGCCAGGCGTGGTTGAAGCGGGCGATGATGAGCCCGCCCAGCAGCGGGCCGCCGATGGCGGCGACCTGGAAGATGCCGCTGTTCCAGGTGACGGCGTTGGGGAAGATGCTCTCGGGCACGAGATCGGGGAGCAGGCTGGAACGTGTCGGGCCGTTGAACGATCGGACGCAGCCGGCGAGCGTGACGAGCAGGAACAGGACCCACAAGGCGGCGGTGGAGAACGAGGCGTAGGCCAGTGCCGCGGCCATGAGGGCGAAGCCGGACTGGGTGAGGATGAGCACCTTGCGGCGATCAAAGGAGTCGATGACGTACCCCGCGGGGAGCGCCATCGCGACCACGGGCAGCGCGCGGGCGAGCCCGATGAAGCCGAGCGCGAGTGCCGCACCGTCGGGGCCGAAGAACCCCTCGGCCTTGGCCCGCTCGTAGATCTCCCAGGCGAGGCCCATGCCCATCATCTGAAGGCCGATGGCGGAGGCGAGAAAGCCGAAGGCGAAGAGGCGGTAGTTGCCGAAGCGCATCGCGGCGAAGGGGTCGTTCTTCGGCGCGGGGGATGGGGATGCGGGGTCGGACATGGGGGCGGCGCGGGGAGTGGGGGCCGCCGACCATCCTATGGACGGAACAGTCGCGGGTTGCGAAGTGGACCACGACTTGCACGCGAACGCATGGTCGCGAGCTTCATTCCCGCCGCTCTTCGCGTAAAGGCTTGACGTCTTGCGGCACCTGATCTGCCCGGCACTCGATCCACTCAGCGTCGAACATGCCTCGGTAGCCGAAGAGCGGGCCCCAGATAGGGTTGGTCACGATGACCTCGATTCCGAAGCGCCCCGAGTGATCGTCGAACCACTCGTGAACGTCTGCGATCCCGGAGAAGAAGAGCGGGAATCGGAATCCGATCAGGCCTTCGTAGAAGCGTTGCTCGCCGGAGCGGATGCGCATGCCGCCCTGCGGGCTGACCGACATCTCGAGATCGACCGCGAGGTGCTGGTGGGTGCCGAGGTAGTCAACGATTCGCTTGCGGGACTCGCTGTAGATCATGGTCGCGTCGAAGCGGCGGCCTGTTCCGATCTGAAAGTCACGTGTCCAAGTGACGGTCTCGCGGCCGAACGAGTCGGTGTAGGCGTAGTTGCGGATCGTGAACGGGACATCACGGCCGTTGTCCGGGAACATGATGCGACGCCATGTTCCAACGTAAAGAAAAGGTAACGTGTAGAACGCTCCGTGCCAGATGCGTTCCATGACACCTCGTCCAATGGACGCCGTGGTGTCCTTGGACGAGAACCCAAACCGCCGCTGGATCATCGGGTGCAGCTTCTGGAACTCGGTGCCCATCGCGATCTCGTAGATCGATCTCACGGCTGCGTTCCTTTCATAGTTCGCTTGCAGTTGCGGGCGCTGGGAAGATGTTTGTGTGAAATCCAGCCGATCGCGCAGAGCGCCAGCATGCAGGCGGTCAGCGTGGCGGGGTTAAATGCCTCGGTGAACAAGCCCGGTTTGGAAACGAACGCGGGTGCGGTGACGCCAACCAACGCGGCGGCGCTTGCGACATACGCCCATCGCGAGCGCCAGAGCAGCATCATCAATCCGAGCGCGATCTCGACGCACGCGGCGGCGGTGACGAACTGCGGGGCCCATTTGGCCATGCGAGGCAAGGCGGCGGCAGCCAACTCGATCTCACGCGGGTCGCGGGCCAGCAGTTTGGGCACCGCCCCCTGATACATCCATCCGAAGGCGAGGGCCACGCTCGATACGGCGTCGATCAGTGCACGGGTTGCGGACAGCGTCGGATCGATGCCGCGTTCGATCCAAAGTCGGAGACGATCGAAGCTCCAGGCGGTGGCCCAGCCGAAGAGCGGACGGAAGAGAATCCCGTCGAGCAAGCGGCCGATCGGTCCCCAGCGGGGTTCGTAGTCATAGAGCGTGAGAAAGGTCGTGCGGCCATCGCCTCGGTCGATGTACTTCCAGTACCCCGACCCGCGAAGGATGAGCGACTTGGGATCGTCGGACCAGAACTTCAGCGCCGAGGAAGCCTTTCCATCGACCGCGTGTTCACCCACGGTCTCGCCGCCGCCAGCGATCCGAAGACCAAAGCCGATGCGTGTTTCGTACACAAAGCGTTGCGGCTCGTCGGCTACTCGTGGGAGATAGCGAATGCTCGTGAACCGCAGGTCCCAGCGTTCATGAAGGTCCGGCGTCTGTGTCTTGCTCCAGAGCGCATCGATGGGTGCACCGATATCGATCTCGACATAGATCGGACGCGCCATCGCGTACTCCCCATTGCTGGATCGGGCGCAAGCCCAACGCCTTGTCAGAGAACGGACTTCCAGCTCTTTCCATCGCGTTGCACACGCCGGTACAGCGTGTCGCGTTCGATCGGCTTGAACCCCGCCTCGCGGATCGCCTTCTGCAGCGTCCAGACGTTGACTTCCTGGTGGGTGAGCGTGTTGTCGCCGGCGGATCCCTGCCCGCTGCCGTGGTTGACTTTGGTGATGTCGTACCAGACGACGGTGCCGTCGATGTCGTCGGCGCCGGACTGGAGCATGAGCTGGGCCATGGGCAGCGTCTGCATGATCCAGAAGGCTTTGACGTGCGGGAAGTTGTCGAGCATCAGCCGCGCGATGGCGAGGGTGCGGAGGTTCTCGAGGCCGGCGGGGCCGGGGAGGTGTTCGAGCTCGCTGCCGTCGGGGAAGAAGGGGAGCGGGATGATGGTTTGGAAGTAGCCGTGGGGAAGAGACGGAGAGGCGGAGAGACGGAGAGACGAAGTGTTGGAGAAGGCGACGTGTTCGGGCAGCGGCGTGCCGGGGCGCGTGAGCGTGATGACGGGGACGTCGGCGCCTTCGTCGCCGGAGTAGCCGAGGTGGCCGGACTCGTCCGCTGTGCCTTGGGTGATGCTCGATGCCTGATGCCCGATGCCTTGGTAACCCATGCGAGCCAGCGCCCGGTCCTGTGCCCTTCGCAGCATGTCCATGTGGACGAGGCGGTCGTGGCGTTGTTCGATGTGGCCGTAGAGGATGGTGGCGTTGGTGTTGAGGCCGAGCTCGTGGGCTTCGCGGTGAACATCGAGCCAGACGTCGGAGCGGATCTTGCCCTTGTAGGCCTCGTCGTGGACGCGGTCGTCGAAGACTTCGGCGCCGCCGCCGGGGAGGGAGCCGAGGCCTGCCTCTTTCAACTTCAACAGAACGTGGCGGATGCCCGCGGCACGGTCGTCGGCTTTGTAGACCTTGGCAATCTTCGCGAGGTGGACGATCTCCACGGCCGTGAACGCCTTCACGTGCAGCTCGCTGCCGAGCGATCGCGCGGTGTCGCGGATGGTGCTGACGAGATCGGTGTAGTAGCTGAAGGGCAGGTAGGGGTGCAAGCCGCCGACGGAGTGCATCTCGGTCGCGCCGGCTTCGACGGCCTTGCGCACTTCGTCCTTCACGTACTCCATGTCACGCGTGTACGCGCCGGGCTCGTCCTTCTTGCGGTAGAACTCGCAGAACTTGCAGGAGAGGGCGCAGACGTTGGAGTAGTTGAGGTGGCGGTTGATGTTGTAGTACGCAGCGTCGCCGTGCAGGCGGCGGCGGACCAGGTCGGCCAATTCGCAGACGGTCCAGATGTCGGGCGTGGTGAAGAGAAGATCGCCGTCGGCGAGGGAGAGACGCTCTCCGGCGAGCACCTTGGCGCGGATGGGCTCGAGCGCGGGGTCGGTCGCGACCGGGGTTGGGTGGGCGTCGAAGGGCGGGGCGGAATGACGGGCGATCGCGACGGGCATATTGAAGAATAGCCGCGCTCTTGCGAACTTTCAAGAAATATTGAAAGATCGGAAACAGCCTGATTTGCAGGTGAAGCGAGGGGCTTTTTCGTGCCGTGCTTGTCCTACTTGAGCAGGAACACCTTCACCAGGATGTCACCGATGCCGATCAGGGCCGCGCCGGCGATGAGGCCGGCACAGATGGGCTCGTGCGATTCGATCCAGATCTTGTGCCCGACGCTTTCCTTGCGGGCGTGGTAGAGCTTGTGCATGAGCCAGAAGAACGCGGCTCCGGCGAACATCGCGAGGGTTGAGTCGGGCGGCACCACAACGCCCAGGCCGATGGCGAGGGGGCTGAGGGGGAACTTGCCTCTGCTGGCGATGCGGGTGACCTCGAAGATCAGGCCGACAACCGCGGCGATGATCATCGACCAGATGATGGACGTGGTGAGCAGCGAGCCCTGGCCGCCGTCGCCGAAGATGCTGGTGACGAGATCGGAGACGCCCTTCCACTGCACGGCGGACGGGAACGCGAACTGATCCGTGACCATCTTGTTCTGGATGTTGTCGCCGGGCTTGTAGCCGTCGAGGAAGAGGATGTAGAAGAGCGGCGTGCTGGCGAGTGCGCCGGCGATGACGCCGATGCAGTGGCCCCAGGCCTGCTGGCGGGGCTTGGCGCCGAGCATGTAGCCGGGCTTGATGTCCATCAGCAGGTTGCTGGCGTTGCTGGCGACCTCGACGCACATGACGCCGGTCATCAGGTTGGTGGGCGGGTGCTTGGGATCGAGCGCGCCGTAGGTGAACTGCGGGATCTTCGAGAGTGAGCCGGTGGGGGTGGTGCCGGTGAGCGCGGTGCTGCTGGCGGCGATGAGGGTGAGGATGATGATCATCGGGATCGCGGTGGCGCCGAAGACCCACGAGACGCCGAACCAGTCGTGCGCCATCCAGACGCCGATGGCGCCGACGATGGGGATGCCGACGAACGAGATCCACAGCGGCAGTTCGATGTGGCCCAGCACGTCCTTGCTGTTGTCCTTCTTACCGGTCAGGCCCTTGAAGGCCTCGATGAAGACCTGCGGCTTGGCGAAGAGGGCGGTGAGCGAGGCGACGACCATGATGACGATGCCCCACCAAAGGGCCCACGTATTCAGGATGTGGGCGCGGCCGAAGACGGCGGTGCCGGCCTCGATGGAGCCGGAGCGGGGCTTGATCTCGCCGTAGGAGATCATGATGGGGACGATGATCGCGAAGTTGATCAGCATGCCGATCATCATGCTGCTGGCGGACTTGATGCCCATGAGGGCGCCGGCGCCGAACATGGTCAGATCGAGCGTGGGGCGGAGGGCGAGTTCACGCAGGTCAACGCCCGCGAGGCGCGGCGTGGAGAGGTAGCCCTTGGCGGCGAGGTTGTAGTACCACTCGTCGAGGTAGTGGGGGAGGTGGAAGTTCTCCTTGAAGCCGAGCCACTTCTCCTGGATGAGTTTCTGGTAGCTCTCGCCGGAGAAGAAGGAGATGCTGCCAGCGAAGAGGGCGGCGAAGGCGAGTACCTTGGCCTTGAAGACGCCGACGGCGGCTTGGGAGGTGTAGAGCGTGTCGAGCACGACGCCGCAGGCGCGGCCTTCGGGGAAGGGCTGCTGTTCGTCGTTGATGAAGCGTCGCTTCATGGGGAAGGCGACGAGCACGCCGAGGATGGAGAGGACGACGTTGAACAGCAGTATCTGCCACCAGGGCATGAGCTCGTTCTGGACCCACATGTACGCGGCCATGCCGCTGATGAGCGGGCCGGTCATGTACCCGGCGGCGGTGGCGATGGACTGGGTGCAGTTGTTCTCGAGGATGGTCATGTCCTTCGCGCCCAGCTGCGCGAAGAAGCGGTAGATGGCGAAGGAGAGGATGACGGAGGTGAGGCCGACGCCCAGGGTCCAGCCGGTCTTGGCGCCGACGTAGAGGTTGGTGGCGGAGAGGACGCCGCCCAAGAGGAATCCGGTGAGGGCGGAGCGGAAGGTGAGCTGCGCCATGTCGCCGCGGAAGACGTTGGCGAGCCACCACTGGTCCTTCTGTTCGCGGGACCAGGTACGGATCTGTTCTTCGGTGAGGGTGGGGATGGCCATGCGGGAACCAGTTTAGGGGATAGTGGCGGGGCCGATGCAAGAAAACACCCCGCGTGGCGGGGTGTGGTGAGGGGCGTGAAAAATCGGGAACGTGCTTCCCTGCCGCGGCTAGAGGCCCCAGTGCATGAGACCCGAGGCCGTGGCGAGCATGGCGAGGATGGCCTTGATCAGGCTCTCGCCAGCGACGAGTCCGGAGGCGATGGGGATGCAGTACTTGTCCTGCGACTTGAAGTGCGCCTTGGCCCAGAGCAGCGCGATCGCGGCACCGAGGAAGAACGAGAACGAGTTGGAGAAGCTGACGACCCAGGCGAGGCCCAGGCCCATGGCGCTCGGGAGGTAGGGGCGGGCCTTGGGGAAGAGCTTCTCGAGCGTGGGCAGGAGGATGCCGACGAGAGCGCCGATGACGATGGCCATCTTGGCGCTGTCGGGCAGCGAGTGGATGCCCTTCTCGCTGGCGAGCACTTCGGCGACGGCCTTCCACATGTTGGTGGCGGGCGGGTTGAAGGCTTCGAGGGCGGCCTTGGTGGGGACGAGCAGGTACCACGCCGGGACGATGGCGATGGTGCCGAAGAAGATGCCGGCGAACTGAGCGATGAACTGCTGGCGAGGGTTCGCGCCGAGGATGTAACCGCTCTTGAGATCGGTGAGCAGGTCGGCGCTGCTGCTGGCGCTGTTGGCGGCGGTTGAGGCGGACATGAGGTTGATGGTGGTGTTGCCCTTGGCACCCGGGAGCACGGCGAAGAGCAGCTGCATCACCTTGCCCATCGCGCCGATGGGATTGGTGTCGGTCTCGCCGGTGGCGCGGCAGGCGACCATCGAGAGCACGAAGGACATGCCCAGGGCGATGATGCCCAGGAAGATGTTCATGTGGAACGCGTACCAGTTCACGATGAGCACGCCGATGGAGATCGGGATCATGCCGGCGATGAACCAGGTGTTGGGCACTTCGATGCGGCGGGCGACGGCTTCGGCCTCGGGCGAGAGGCTGTGCTCATCGTTGACGCTGGCGGCCTTCTTGCCGACGCCGAACGAGCGGAGAACGGTCTTCCACTGCAGGGCGAGAGAGGCGAGCGAGGCGAAGACCATCACCGCGGTGCCGCCCCACAGGGACCACTGATTGAGGCGGAGCGTTCCCGCGCCAGCGACGGGGATGTTGAGGATGATGTCCTTGGAGTGCTGGGCGGCCTGGAAGGTGAGTGCGCCGTCCGCGCCGGTGACCCAGCCGCTGCCGGCGGTCGCCTGATCCAGGCCCGAGAGATACGGGCCGAAGCCGAAGTACAGGATGCACGAACCGATGAGCATGGAAAGGCTCACCCGCATGCCGACGATCATGCCCGCGGCGATGAGGAGACCGGAAGGCTCGAAGCCGAAGCCGGCGGGGTTGCCGGCGCGGTAGCCGGCGAGGGAGGAACTGAAGGGGATGAACTCGGGCAGGCGGATCCGGACGTGCTCGAAGAACTTGTCGACGAACTTGAGGCCGCCCTCGCCGGTGTTGAGGAAACCGATGATCGCGCCGCAGATGAGCGCGATGACGAGCGAGTAGGCCTTGAGGACGGCTTCACGACCTTCGCTGTAGAGGCTCTGCAGCGTGGTGGCGCAGGCGATGCCGGAGGGGAACGGCAGCTGCTCCTGATTGATCATCTGCCGCTTCATCGGGATGGCGAGGAAGACGCCCAGCGCGCCGGTGAAGAGCGTGAATGCGGCGACGATCCAGATGGGCTGGAGGGCCCAGGTCCTGATCTGTGTCGAGTCTTCGCCCGGGGCGAGCAGCAGGAGTGCGCCGAAAGCGGTGGCGATGGTGGCGCCGGTGGAGTAGCCCGCCGCGCTGGCCGTGCTGGCCATGCAGTTGTTCTCAAGGATCGTCATCTGAGAGAGACGGTTGCCCGAGGCGGTGCGGAAGACGTTCCAGATGACGTAGGAGATGACGCACGCGGTGATGGCGACGCCGAAGGCCCAGCCGATCTTGAGAGTGGTGTAGAGGCCGGCGACGGACATGAGCATGCCGATGACGCCGCCCATCAGCACGGCCCGCAGGCTGAGCTGGCGGACCGTGTCGCCCTGATAGACCTTGGTGTACCAGTGCGACTCGCGCTGGGCGGTGGTCCAGCCGGTCATGTCAACGTTTGTGGTGGTGGGGGCGGCGGATGGCGTTTCGCTCATGAGTGGATTCCAGAGGACTCCGTCCCGCACCCGTGCCGCGGTGGATCCGCGGCGACGACATCATACAAGAATCTGACGGGGTGCACCGGTTTGCTGGATCAGTGGTCAGATGATCGCGCGGACCCGGACCTGGCTGGCCTCGACGAGAGTCACGCGGACGCGGGTGCCGGGGGAGATGAAGTCCGCGTCGGTGACGGCGTCGTGCCGCTGGCCGTCGATGTCGACGACGCCCACGGGGCGGAGGTCGGTGACCGCGACGCCCTGCTTGTCCATCAGGCCCAGGCGCTGCTTGACGAATGACTCTTCTTTTTGGATCTTCTCGAACTGCTCTTCTTCGGTCGGGGCCCCGATCATCCGCCGGCCGATCGGCGTGTGCTGCCAGAGCGCCAGCCCGGCCCAGACCACCAGCGGCGTGGTGATCAAGAGGCCAAAGAGACCCATCACGCCCCAGAGCGGGCTGAAGCGGAAGAGGCAGACCAGGCCGCCGATGGCGCAGACCGCGGCGGTGATGGCGATGGCGCCGGCGCTGGGGATGAAGAACTCCAGCAACACCAAGACAAGCGCGATGCCCAGGAGGCCGAGCCCCCAGATGAGAAGCGGGTCCATGGCAGAGGGTAATCCGGCGGCCGGGAGGGAGAGAACGCGGAGTGGCGGAGAGGGCGGACTCGCGACGGGGACCGTTCGAGCGTTCAAGCGTTCATGTGTCCAGGCGTTCCTGCGCTCAGGTGCTCGCGGGTTACACCGGCTCGACGCTGATGCGGAAATCCGTCACGCTGACGACGCGGACCTGTTTGCCGACGTCGACGAAGCCGACCTCGGTGACCACGTCGTGGCGCACGCCGTCGATCTCGATCTTGCCCGCGGGGCGCAACGGGGTGACGGAGACGCCGACGTCGCCGATCTGGATCTTCGGAGCGGCCATGGCAGCGAGCAGAGTGCCCTCGCCGCCGAGATCGACCTCGGGGTTCTTGAGCACGAGGCGGTTGAGGACCGGGATGTTGGTGAGGTTGCGGTAGACAAAGAACAGCGCGACCCAGGTGGTGATGCCGGCGAGCAGGAGGTACGTCACGCCGGTCGCGAGCCCCTCGCGGAACTGAGTGGCGCCCAGGCCGCTGCCGCTGGAGCCCGGGATGAAGACGCCGACCAAGCCGACCATGAGCGCGACGATGCCGACAAGCCCGGCGACGCCGAAGCCCGGCAGCACGAAGAGCTCCGCGGCGAGGAAGACGACGCCAACACCGATGGCGGCGAGCTGCCACCACATGGCCATGCCGATCACGATCTGCGGCAGGAAAAGCCCCGCGAGGCAGCAGAGCGCGATGACCCCGGGGATGGTGACGCCGGGGCTGAAGAACTCGATGAAGAGGCAGATGAGGAAGATGGTGATGAGCGTGCCGCGGACCCAGGACTGGGACATGAAGCGGGCGAACTCCTCGGACCAGGTCTCGTCCAGGCGCGTGATCGAGGCGGCGCCGGTGAACGCCTTGAGATCGGCGTCGGAGTTGATGGCAGACAGTGTGGGCGTGCCATCGCTGCCGCGGGTCGCGTTGGCGGCAAAGCCGAAGTACGCCATCTCGTTCTCATGGAGGACGACGGCGCCGTCGCCGTTGCAGACCTTGGCGAGCAGGCGGAATCGTCCCGGCGCGGTGGCATCGGTGCGGGGACGGAGCGTCGGTGTCGCGCCGGCGAGTTCGAGCGCGGTGTTCATGCTCGGGCCCAGGCGGGTGACGGTGGGGGAGGCGGGGGCGAAGGGAGCCTCGTCGGGAGCAGAGGGCGAGGCCTGTGCGGCGTTGGGGGCGTTGTCTTTCGGGAGGGCGCGTTGCCGCTTGGTCTGTGCTTCGTTGCTCCCGACGCTCGCGGTGGCGACCATCGGCTGCAGCACGGGCTTGTCGGGGAAGAGGGCTTCGAACTCGGCGCGATCAACGGCGAAGCGGGTTCCGGTCGTGGTGTCCTCGACCCACCACAGCTCAGCGTCGGTGGCGACGAAGGCCTGCACGATCAGTTCGTCCCACTGGTACGCGCCGTTGGCGCGGTTGTGGCGGCGGGCGGAATCAACGACGTCGGCGAGCAGCGGCGGCAGGAGTTTCTGACGCTCGTCTTCGTTGAGGCCGCGGAGCTGGGCGGTGAGCGAGTTGCGGTCAAAGACCGGCTTGATGACCTTGGCGTCGCCGAAGGCGATGCTTCCCGCGACCACGATCTCGCGGCAGGCGAGAGCGATGATCGCGCCGCCGGAATATGCCTGGGGGTTGATCCACGCGACGGTGTTGCGGATGGGACAGTTCTTGAGCGCGCTGGAGATCTCCAGCACCGCGCCCAGCTCGCCGCCGGGCGTGTCGAGCTCGATGATCAGGGCGTCGGCGCCGCCGGCGACCGCGTCGTCCATCCGCCGCTTCATGCTGCGGGCGGTGATGGCGTCGATCGGGCCCTTGATGGTGAGGACGAAAGGGTTCTTAGCCTGGCGAGCGGCAGAGATGGCGATCGGTGGCGAGGCGGCGGGCGAAGGCGTGGCGGGCGTCGTCGCCGGGTCGGCGGCAAACGTCGGCGTGATCACCGATGGCACGCCCCACGCGAGCAGGAGCAGCGTCCACGCGAGGAGTCGGAGGATGGTGCGTCGGGTGCCGGGCATGGTTGATTCTAGATTCGTAAGGGGGATGGCTTGGTTTCAGCTCTATCCGGACTCCCGAGGCAGCCGACCGCGCGAGCGGTGGTGCGATGACGTCACGCGACCGCGTGCGCGGTCGGCTCCAACTTGAGATCGAGATCTTGCGTTAGCTGGCCGGCGTTTCCTGCTCGACGCTCCATTGCATCGTCTCGCCCTTCTCGCCCGTGCAGGAGATGTGCACCGCGAAGAACCCGGGCTTGCCGCCGGGTGACTTGGGCTCGTGCTTCCGGATCAGCGGCCAGATCACCTTGCGATCGCTCTCGGGCAGCGGGAGCGATTCGAGTTGGTCGAGCGGGAACCAGTCGAGGCGACCTTCACGCATGTCGCGGGGCTCGGTCCAGACCGGGCCCAGGACGCGGTAGAGGAACATGAGCCAGTGGCCGCGGCCTTCGAACGCCTGCTCGCTGATGATGCCGGCGAGGTGCAGGCGCTCCATCGGGACATGGATGCCGGATTCCTCCTCGATCTCGCGCTGGGCGCAGCGGGCCGGGGATTCGCCGTGGTTCACATCGAGCTTGCCGCCGATGGGCGAGACCAGCCCGAGGTTCGGAGCCTTGAGCCGCTTCAGCAGCAGCACGCGGCCGTCCTTGTCGCGCAGGTCGCAGAGGCAGGCGATTTTGTAGGGCAAGGCACCGGCGGCGGCACCGGCCGGGTTCACGGCGTGGTCGGACATGGGGGAAGAGTAGTGGGAAGGGGGGAGCGGGAAGGGTTGAGCCGATGCACCGAACTCACCCCTCACACCTCACCCCTTCCGAGTCTGTTCCGACTCCGCCGCACACTTCACGTCCGAGCCTTCCTCCAGCCGATACCGCCCTCATGTCGAGCCTGCCTGTTTCGTCCCTTCCGGGCGCGTCCGGCGCGCCTGCTTCGTCGCTTACACTCACCCCGACGGCGAGCCCGTTCGCGTCGCCCTTTTTGCCCAAGGGTGTGCGGGCCGACGTGCGGTCGGGTGTCACCATGAAGTTTGTCGCCGCCAACGACCAGCCCGCCGACCGACGCTCCTTCGAGGTCGCCGGCAAGCACCTCTATCTGATCGGCATCGGCGGCTGCGGCATGAGCGGCCTGGCCCGCATGCTCCGCCATCGCGGGGCCATCATCAGCGGCTCGGACATGCACGAGACCGAAGTCACCCAAGCCCTTGTCGCGGAAGGTGTTGCGGTCGGCTTTGAGCAGACCCGCGAGGCCCTGCCGGCGGGGTGTGACCTGGTGATCGCGTCAGCGGCGGTGAAGCCCGACCACCCGCAGGTGATCGAGGCGGAGAACCGCGGCGTACAGGTTCTGTTCTATGCCGAGGCGCTGGGCCTGGCCATGCTCGGCCGCACCGGCATCTCGATCGCCGGCACCCACGGCAAGAGCAGCACGACGGCGATGCTCGGCTGCGCCCTGACCGACGCGGGCCTGGACCCGACGGTGATCGTCGGCGCGACGTGCACGCAGCTCACGACCGGCACGCTCAACTCCGCCGCACGGCCCGAGGGCGTGCAGATCTCCGGCTTCCGGCTCGGCAGTGACCAGATCCCGGTCGGCGAACTGAAGGGCCGCCCGGGTCTGTTGATCGCCGAGTCGTGCGAGTTCAACCGCTCGTTCCACAACCTGCACCCGACGATCGCGAGCATCAGCAGCGTCGAGGCCGATCACCTCGACGTCTACGGCTCGATGGACGCGGTGATCGAGAGCTTCCACGAGTTCGCGCGGCTGTTGCCCCCGGCGAGCGCGGGCGGCAAGCTGCTCATCGCCCACGAGGGCGCCCACCGCCGCGAGGTGACCGCGGGGCTCGACTGCGCGATCGAGACGATCGGCTTCACCCCCAGCGCCGACTGGGTCGTGTCGTACGACCAGGAGACGCGTCGGGTCACCCTGTCGCACGAGAACAAGCAGCTCGCGGCGTGGACGATGCGTCTGCCCGGCGCCCACAACGCGATCAACAGCGCGACGGCGATGGCGCTGGCGGTGATGGTCGGGGCCGACCCGGCCCGCGTCGCCGAATCGCTCGCGGCGTTCACCGGTGTGGACCGGCGCATGCAGTTGCTCGGCGAGCGAGAGCTGTCCGGCGGCACGGTCCGCGTCTACGACGACTACGGCCATCACCCGACCGAAGTGGACGTCACCCTGCGGGCGCTCCGAGCCTTCGAGAAGCCCGAGCAGCGGGGCGGGCGGCTCATCTGTGTCTTCCAGCCTCACCAGCACTCCCGCACGCGGCACTTGCTCGAGGAGTTCGCCCAGAGCTTCAGCGAGGCGGACGTGGTGATCGTGCCGCACATCTACTTTGTGCGCGATAGCCAGGAAGAGAAAGCCAAGATCGGTGCGAGCGATCTGGTGGACCGACTGCGGCAGCGCAAGGTCAAGGCCAAGCACGTCTACCCCTTCGACGCGATCGTCGAAGAACTCGAGACCATGTGCCGCCCGGGCGATGTGGTGGTGGTGATGGGCGCGGGCCCGGTGTACGAGGTGGGTCGCGGGTATCTGGCTGGGAAGTAAGCGGGAAGGCATTTACCACGGAGGCGCAGAGACACAGAGAAGAGACACATAGAAGAGAGTTGGGAAGGTCAAGACCAAGACGCCCAGTCCGATTCGATTCGAGAGCCTTCCCCACACGCTCACATCTTCTGCCTCTTCCTCTTGTTCCAATCGATCCTCTCTGTGCCTCTGTGTCTCTGTGGTTCAATTCCGTGGTTCAAGTCCGTGGCTCAACACCCCATGCTCGTGCACGATGAACTCGCCATCTCCCCGCTCGCGCAAGTCCCGACCTGGTTCGGGATCGGCGGCGGCTCATCGCGGTTTGCCAACGTGCATTCGGCAGAACAGCTTCGACGTGCGGTGGACGTGGATCCAGCGCTTCGGGTGCTCGGCGACGGCGCGAATCTGCTCGTCGATGACGACGGCGTCGATGAACTCGTGATCGCGATGCGGGGCTCGCTGGCGGAGTGGACGATCGACGCCGCCAAGGGCATCGTGCGGGTCGGTGCGGGCGCGAACCTGCCCAAGCTCATCAACGAGACCGTGCGGCTCGGCCTCGCGGGCCTGGAGACGCTCGGCGGCATCCCCGCCAGCATCGGCGGCGCGCTGGTCATGAACGCCGGCGGCAAGTTCGGCGAGATCGAGCAGTACGTCCTCCGCGTCCACGCGCTCACGCGCGACGGCAAGGAAGTCACGCTCGAACGCAAGGACATCGCGTTCGGCTACCGACGCTCGGGACTCAACGAGTACATCCTCACCGGATGCGAATTGCAACTGCTGCCGGACGACCCGGCTGCGGTGCGCAAGCGGCAAAAAGAGGTGATGGCGTACAAGAAGACCAGCCAGCCGATGGCCGAGAAGTCCGCGGGCTGCACGTACAAGAACCCGACGCTCGAGGACGACGTGCCCGAGCTCTTCGACGCCAACGGCCGCGCCGGGCGGCGCGTCCCCGCGGGCATGCTCATCGATCGCGCCGGGCTGAAGGGCCTGCGCGTCGGCGGCGCGGAAGTGAGCGCTGTGCACGCGAACTTCTTTGTGACCCACCCGGGCGCGACGGCCCGCGACGTGATCGGGCTGATGAGCGAGGTGGAACGCCGCGTGATGGATCGTTTCGGCGTGCAGCTCACGCGTGAGGTCGTCGTGTGGAGCAAGAACGCCACCGGCAAGAGCACGACGGGCAAGAGCGGGGGTGGACGATGAGCCGCAAGACCGTGCTGGTGCTGGGCGGCGGACCGGACGCCGAGCGCGAGGTGAGCCTCGTCAGCAGCAAGTTCGTCGCCGAGGCCCTCCAACGCGGCGGCGAGTTCGACGTCAATTACCAGATCATCGATCGCGCCAAGCTCCAGCAGCTCCGGGCCCTCGCGGGCGATGTGGTCTTCCCCGTGCTCCACGGCGGATGGGGGGAGGGCGGGCCATTGCAGGACCTGCTCGATCAGGATCGGCGTCCCTACGTCGGCTGCCGCGGCCAGGCGGCCCGCGTCGCGATGGACAAGATGGCGACCAAGCTGCTCGCGGCGTCGCTGGGCATTCCTACCAAGCGTGCGTGCGTGATCAACGGGCGCGACCACGGGTGTCCGATCGAGTTGCCGGTGGTGGTGAAGCCGGTGCACGAGGGTTCGAGCGTGGGCGTGCACATCTGCCGCACGAGCCCGGAGTGGCTGACCGCGATCGCCGCGGCGCTTCGGGACATGCAGGAGCACCCACGCCGGGTCTACATGGTGGAGCAGGGCGTCCTGGGCGGCAGCGAGCTGACCGTCGGCGTCCTTGACGGCAAGGCCTTGCTGCCCATCCAGATCAAGCCCGCGGTCGAGTTCTACGACTACGAGGCCAAGTACCAGCGCAACGACACGCAGTACCTGGTCGATCCGCCGCTGCCGGCCGGCGTGAAGGCAACAATCCAGCGGCACGCCGAGGACCTCTTCCGGGCCATGGGGTGCCGGCACCTGTCGCGGATCGACTTCCTGCTCGATCGCGAGGGCATGCCGTGGCTGTTGGAAGTGAACACCCTGCCGGGGTTCACGGACCATTCGCTCTTCCCGATGGCGGCGAAGCAGGCGGGAATGCCGATGGAGAAGCTGTGCTCGCAGTTGGTGCACCTGGCCCTGCGCGACGCCGGGCAGCGGGACGGAAAGAAGTAGCGTGATCGAAGAATCGACCAATCTCCCCGCTTCGACCGAGCCAGCCGGCGCGCCGGTGGTCGCTCCGTCTACGGCTCCGTCCAGTGCCCCCGACGCCAGCCCGGCTCGTCGTTCGTTTGATTGGGGCGCGTTCCGCTCGCACCTGACGACGTTCTTCAGCGTCGTGATCGTGCTGGGTTTGGGCATCGGTTTCATGTTGCTCCGCACGCCGGTGCGGCAGAAGGCCGAGTTGGTGGTAGCCAAAGGGCCGGTGACAATCCGCTTCGAATGGCCGGAGCTCAAGCGTGCCGACGAGCCCAAGGCCGGCGACAAGAAGGGCGCGACGACACAGAACGTCGCGACCAAGCCGTCTTCGGCTCCGCGCGAGAGACCCCGTACCTGGCTCGCGGCTCAGTTCCAAGAAGAACTGATGACCCTGGCGTACAAGGCGCTGGGCTCGGACCCCGATCCGCTCTCGCGTGAGCCGCTCGACGCGATCGGTGCGGCGATGGAGCAATCGGGCTGGTTCGACGGGCGGCCGAACGTTTCGCGCGGCGAAGCGTCGGAGATCGTCATCAAGGGCAACTGGCGGATCCCGGCCGCCGTGGTGCGCTACGCCCCGCCTCAGACGCCCGGTGGACCGGCACCCGAGGTGAAAGACTATCTCGTGAGCTGGGACGCGCGGCCGATGCCCGTGAGCTACCCCGAGGGCAAGTCGGGGCTTCTGGTCATCCGCGGCGTCGAGCTCGGCCCCGCCAAGAACGCCGGCGACGCGATCGACTACCGCGCCGCGTGGCCGGGCGAGGATGTGGAAGCGGGCGTGGAGCTGCTGCGCACGCTGGTCACCCAGCCTTGGCGCTCCCAGATCACCGGCGTCGATGTCTCGGACTACGCCGCCAACCGCTCGCTGGCGATCGACACGATCCACAAGACCCGCCTGGTCTGGGGCGGCCGCGCCAGCAAGCCGCTCGCCGGCGAGTGCGCCACCCACGCCAAGCTCACCAAGATCAACGAGCTGGTGGGCTACACCAAGCGGGTCGACGGCGGCAAGCCGGAGATCGAGCTGTGGTGGCCGATCAACAAGACCCTCGAGATCGATCGCACCGCGACCAAGGACGCCGCCAGCGAAGCCAACGCCGAGCGTGCCGCGAACCGCTGACGCCCGTTCGTTCGTACCACGCGTGGCCGGAGCGCGTGCCCGGGAACGGGGCTTCCGCACGTCGGTACGCTGAAAGACGCCGCCATGGAACCCCTCGAGCAACCAGACAAGTCGGCACTAGTTCCGCCGGAAGCGGAGGCGTCGGCCCCGTCGCCCACGCTCGGAGTTCGTCCAGACTCGAATCCGGCAGCTCCGCGTGCGCACCGGCGCCCGCTCGAGTGGCTGCGGTCGGAGTTGGCGATCGCGGGCGGCGCCGAGCGTGACCCGTGGGCCCATCGTCGCGGCGAGCCGCGGACCTTCGCGTTCCTGTGGTCGATGTTTCTGATGTTCGCGGCGCTCGTGGCCTTGGGCGTGGTGCTGACCGGCGGCATCGTCTCGCTGGACGCGTATCAGCCGCTCTCCCGCGGACTGGTGGTGACCATCGCGGTGGGGGTGCTGATCTTCTGGCCGCTGATTCGCTTGAGCCAAGACGTACCCGAAGAAGGCTCGATCCTCGCGATGCTGAAGGACCTGGCGATCGTGCTGATCCCGGTGCAGGCGGTGGTCTGGCCCCAGATGTTCCTGGCCCGGTGGAGCCTCGACACGCTCACGGCGATGTCGCTGGCCCTGACGGCATGGACGCTCCTGACCGGCGCGATCCTCGTGATCGCGCTGCGGACGCCCAACACGCGGCGCTCCTTGTGGATGCTCGTGTGCCTGGTGCTGGCCATCGGCGGCTTAGTCGGCGGGATCGCGGCGGGAATCTCGGCCATCGATCCGCTCCGCCCGCGCGAGCCCAAGGCCGCGCCCGCGATCGTGCTGGCATCGGGTGTGGGCTTGATCAGCGACATCTCCGCAGACCGCGCGTGGAGCGGGTCGTGGGCGCTGACTATGCCGCAGCACTGGACCGCGATCAAGTGGACGTTTGTGCTGGCCGGGTTGGCGTGGGTGCCCGCTTTGGCGGTGGGCGGCCGGCCGGCTCCGCGACGGTCAAAGACGGCCGAGTGGGGCCTAGACTCTCTCGACCCGGCGGGGGATCAAGGGAATCCGGAAGTGTCCGACGCGGTGCACGCACCGGCCGCGGGTTTGACCGTCGATACAAGCCAAACACCAGAAGAGAACCGCGACGCCCGCGGCTGAGGATCGAGCGATGGAACTGCTGAGCAAGACCGAGAAAGAACAACTGGAAACCCGCCTGGCGTTCCTGATCGCCAACCGCGCGGTCATCTCCAAACGCATCGCCGAGGCCCGCGAGCTGGGCGACCTCAAGGAGAACGGCGACTACCACGCCGCCCGCGAGCAGCAGGGGATGGAAGAAGCCGAGATCCGCCGCCTCGAGCAGCGCCTCGCCCAGGTCAAGGTGATCGACGAGGCGATGCAGAAGGCCGCGGGCGGCACCGTCTTCATCGGCAGCACCGTGAAGATGAAGGACCTCGACGACGACGACGTCGACACGTACAGGCTCGTCGGAGAGATGACCGGGTCGTTCGATTTCGTGGAAGTGACCGCCAGCAGTCCGATGGGCGAGGCGATGATGAAGGCCCGCGTCGGCGACGTGATCCGCGTCAGCGCGCCGCGCGGCACCAAGCGGTTCGAGATTCTCGAGATCGCCTGAGTTCGCGGCGCTCGTCTCCGAATCCTCAAGCCATCAGCGTTGCACAAGCGAGCCCGGGCGTCCTCGCCGTTGCGGTGTTGCACGCGACCGCCGTGGCGATGTTCCGATTCTCGAACTCTACCGCAGCTCGCCCAGCCACCACCGACGCTTGGGCTTCATTCGCGCCCGGATCGCGCTCGCCTCGATCCCTCGGCGGAGAATGTCCCGAGCCTCCTCGGGCGAGTCGGTGACGCTGATCAGATCGATGTCGCCTGGGCTGATCGTGCCACCGGCCTCAAGCCGGCGCCGAATGAACTCCAGCATCGGCTCCCAGAAGTCGCGCCCCATCAGCACGATCGGGAAGTTCTCGACCTTTCGAGTCTGCACCAGCGTCGCGACCTCGAACAACTCGTCGAGCGTCCCGAAGCCGCCAGGGAGAATCACAAAGCCGTACGAGTACTTCACCAGCATCACCTTGCGGATAAAGAAGTAGCGGAACTCGACGAAGCGATCCACATACGGGTTGGCCCGCTGCTCGTGCGGCAGCACGATGTTGCAGCCAATGCTCTTGCCGCCCGCTTCCTTGGCCCCGCGGTTGGCGGCCTCCATGATGCCCGGCCCGCCGCCGGTCATGGTGGTCAGCCCGAGCTCGGCGATGCGGGCACCCACCTCGCGTGCGAGCCGGTAGTAGCGGTGGGTCTCGTCGAAGCGCGCCGAGCCGAACACCGTGACGCAAGGCCCGACGAAGTGCAACGCCCGAAAGCCGCGGATGAACTCGGCGGTGATGCGGCAGACACGAAGGAACTCCGCGGTGCGAGACTGCGGGCCCTCGAGGAACTGCCGCGCATCGTCGGTGGAAGGCCCCTTGCCCCACGGGTCGCCCGTCGCGGGCGGGCCGAATGCGGTGAGCTGCAGGGGATCGGGCGAAGTTTCGTTTGGCTGCGAGTCGCGCTGCATGCATGCATGATCGGACCGAGCGATCACGCCCGAACAGCGGATGTGAATGTCCGCCTCTCCTTGACACAGAAAACGAATCGGAGAGTCATCGCCGGAATCGGACCGTGAATGTTGCGAATGATTCTCGTATTCCCTTGCATACCCCGCTTGACGAGATGCGAACGAGAAGCGGAAGATGATCGGCCGCAGGGGATCTTCCGGGGATTCCCTGCGGCCCGAATCGGGCGCGGTGTCACCGGGGACACCGCGCCTCGCAGCGGGGCGGCGCAGCAGATATCCGGAGCGGGGACGCACGCATGACCACGGGTCAAGGAGCGATCGCGGCACTCTCAAGCCAGCAGGCTCGAGGAGGTCCGGTCTCAGCGTTTTGGGACGCTTTGGTTTTCGATTCCGGCGCGCAAGTCATGATCGTCGACCACGACGGCGTGATCCACTTCGCCAACGAGCAAGCGACCGCGTGTCTGGCCGGCACCGACGGCCAACCCGTGACCGGGCGCTCCATGCTCGACGTCATGGGAATGGAGATCGCTGGTGAACGTCTCACACTCGTTCGCCGCGTGATCCAGGCCGGCCATCCGATCACCTGCGACGGCCAGATCAAGGGCGTCATGATGCGCTGCGTGATGCGGCAGTTCCCCATGAACGACGGCGCCCCGCGCGCGATCATCGTCGCCAGGCCCTTCTCCCCGGAGATGAAGCCCGACTCCGCGACCGAGTACGTCCGCGCCCAGCACGACGACCCCGGGCCGCTCAAGGAACTCACCGACCGTGAGATCGAGATTCTGCGCCTCATCGGCGAGGGTCTCGCCACGTCCGCCATCGCTCAGAAGCTCGGACGCAGCGTCAAGACCGTCGAATGGCACCGCGTCTCGCTCGGCGAGAAGCTCGGCGTGGCCAACCGCGTGGAGCTGGCACGGATCGCGATCCGCGCCGGACTGGTCGGGGTTGCTCAGGCCAGCTAACGGTCTCACGCCGTGGCTTGGTCAAAGAGCCCGGCGAACGTCAGGACGCACGCCAGGCTCTTCCCGTGAGCGGTCATTGAACCTTGGACCGAAAGCGGGCGAAGGGATTTGAACCCTCGACATTCAGCTTGGAAGGCTGACGCTCTACCACTGAGCTACACCCGCGTGGTGACGAAAGAATAGCCGACGCATCCGCGGACGGAACCGATTCGCTCTCCATGAGGAAGGATTTTGTTTGGACCCCCGTTCCGCCGGTTCCGGGGGTCACCATGGATCTCGACCACAGATTTCGGAGTTGTTCGAGGAATGCGCCTGCAATCGTCGCGTTTGTGCACCACATCTGACGCATATAGCGAAGGATTCGCTGAGAGAATGGCCGACGCAGAGGGGTGAGTGTGCCCGACCCTGCCGGAGGCGGAGAGATCGCTTGAACGGGTGGAAACGAGTTCTCGGCCTGATGGCGGCGGCGGGCGCGGCGGTGACGCCGGCGCAGTGGTCGCGTGCCGCCGATCGTGAGATTGTGAACGCCTGCTCCGATCTCTCTGATCAACCCCACGATCATCACTGGGCCGGCTGCGGCAAGGCCGAGCTCGCGAAGATGCGCAAGGCGATGGGGCTCCCGCCCGTCGGCGTGTACTCGCCGTCGATCGACTTCGCCGACCGCTCCGCGTACGCCGACACCGACGTGCTCCACAACAGCGTCGCCCTCGAGCCCTTCCCGGCCACCGAGTCCATCACCGGCACCAGCACCATCACCGTCAAGAGCCTGGTCGACGGGCTGAGCACCTTCACCTTCGTGCTCAACAACACCTTCTCGATCGGGCCCGTCCTCGTCAGCGGCAACGCGGTCGCCCCGCCGGTCAGCGTCGGGACATGGGCCAAGCAGGTCACCCTCGACCGCGTCTACAACGCCGGCGAGACCTTCACGGTCACGATCCCGTACTCCGGCTCCGCGGCGGGCGCGCTGGGTTTCGGCTCGGTCTTCTGGGACACCCAGGGCGGCCAGCCGGTGGTCAGCACGCTCAGCCAGCCGTACTACGCCGCGACCTGGTGGCCCTGCAAAGACGGCGACGTCGGCGCCCCCGGCGACAACATCGACAAGGCAACGTGGGAGATCGCGATCACCCACGCCTCGAACCTCACCGCGGTGTCGAACGGCACCATGGTGAGCGTCACCCCGGCCGGCAGCGGCAAGTCGACCACCCGCTGGGTGAGCAACTACCCGATGTCGACCTACCTCGCCTGCTTCAGTGTCGCTCAGTACAACGTGTGGACCGACACCTACACCCGCCCCGGTCTCTCCGGCGGCACCGTGTCGATCCCGCTCCGCTTCTACATTTATTCGAGCTGGGACACTCCCGCGCGTCGCGCCGAGTGGGAGAAGGTCTCGTCCATGCTCGACATCTTCCGCCCCCTCTACGGCGAGTACCCCTTCCCCAACGAGGGCTACGGCATCTACCAGTTCCCCTTCGGCGGCGGCATGGAGCACCAGACCATGTCCGGCCAGGGCACCTTCTGGGATCTCGTCACCTCGCACGAACTCGCCCACATGTGGTGGGGTGATGAGGTGACCTGCCGCACCTGGAACGACCTCTGGCTCAACGAAGGCCTCGCCTCGTACAGCGAGGCGGTGTACTACGAGAAGCGGCCGGGTTCGTCCGGCCAGGCGACGCTGGTCTCGTACATGAACTCCCAGCTCAAGCCCCTGACCGTGGCGGTGGGGGGCACGGTCTACGCCTTCGACACCAGCAACGACTCCGAGCTGTTCAACTTCGATCTTCGCTACCGCAAGGCCGCGTGGGTCTTCCACATGCTCCGCGGCCTGGTCGGAGACCAAGCGTACTTCAGCGCCCTGCGCGACTGGTCGCTCCAGTTCAAGGACTCCGCGAGCACGACCGAGCAGTTCCGGGCCTCGTTCGAGCAGTCCACCGGCAAGAACCTGCAGAGCTTCTTCAACGAGTGGGTCTACGGCGCCGGCGCCCCGACCTTTGCCAAGGGACTCCAGAGCTTCACGCTCAACGGCAAGAACTGGACCCGGTTCCACATCCGCCAGACCCAGAACCCGGCGTGGCCGACCTTCACCACCCCGATGACGATCCGGCTGCTCACCCCCGCCGGTTCGACCGATCACATCGTCTCGCCCAGCGCCCGCACCAGCTTCTTCGTCCGCGCCTCGGGAGCGGCGACCGCCACCGACGTCCTGCTCGACCCCAACGGCTGGATCCTCAACTACGGGATCTCCGGCGAGTCGCCGTTGGTCGGGCCGCCCGTGATACTCGAAACCACCCCGGCCGCGGGCAACGTCTCGGTCTTTGCCTCCTCGCCCAGCGCCGTGCAACTGACCTTCAGCGAGGGCGTCAACGTCTCGGGCGCGAACCTCCAGGTCACCCGCACCGGCGGCGACCCGGTCCCGTTCACCTTCTCGTACAACGCCGCGATCCAGATCGGGACGATCGCGTTCGAGAGCAAGCTCAGCCCGAGCGAGTACACCGTCTCGCTGCTGAGCGTTCCCGCTTCGCTCACGAGCGGGCAGCTGCTCGACGGCGATGTCGCCGACCCCGCTTCGCCAGCCAGCTTCCCCACCGGCAACGGCACCGCCGGCACCTCGACCCCCGCGGTGCTCCGCTTCACCGTCCAGCCCGGCTCCTGCCCCGCGGACCTCAACGCCGACACGATGGTCGACGACGCCGACTTCGTTCTCTTCGCCAGCGCGTACAACGATCTGGTGACCATGGTCGCCGACTTCAACGGCGACGGCCTCACCGACGACGCGGACTTCGTCCTCTTCGCCGACGCGTACAACACGCTCGAGTGCCCGTAGTCAAGCGACGAAATCTCGTCGCGCGAACCGGCAACCGCAACCCCGAAATCGCTACAGTTGGCCATGGCCAACGTCTATCCGTTCCGCGCGGTCCAGTACACCAACACCGCCGAGCTCTCTCACCTCATCGCTCCGCCCTACGACGTGCTTGATCTCAAGGGCAAGGAGCAGCTCTTGCACCGGCACGCGGGCAACATCGTCGCGATCGACTTGCCGCACGTTCCCGCGAAGGAGCTCGGCCCGACCGAGACATACGAAGCCGCGGGCAATCAGTACCGCAAATGGCTGGCCGACCGGACGCTCGCCCGCCGCGAGACGCCCGCGATGTTCGCCTACCGCCAAACGTTCGAGTTCAACGTCGCGGGCACGAAGCAGACGGTGCAGCGCTGCGGCATGGCGATCACCACCGACGCGCTCCCGTTCGGCCCCCGCGCCGGCGGCGGCGTGCTGCCGCACGAAGAGACGTTCAGCGGTCCCAAGGAAGACCGCTTCGCGCTGATGAAGGCCACGCGGGCCCAGCTCTCGCCCGTCTTCGGCCTCCACGCCGACGAGTCCGGTGCCGCGACTCGCATCGTCCGCGACATCATGGCACAGCGTGCGCCGGACCGGACCGCGACGACGCCGTTGGACAACGTGCGGCACGAGCTGTGGACCGTCGAAGACGCCGCCACGATCGCCGCGTACCAGAAGGCCCTCGCCGGCGAGGACATCTTCATCGCCGACGGCCACCACCGCTACACCACCGGGCTGAACTACATCAAGCTCCTCGAGTCGAGCGGCGCCGTGCCCGCGGATCATCCGGCCCGCAAGAGCATGATGGTGCTCGTCGGCATGAGCGACCCCGGGCTGGTGATCGGCCCGACCCACCGCGTGCTGGGCGGCATGAAGGACTACTCGCTGGGAGCCTTCATGCAGGCCGCGGCGTCCACGCTGCTCTTCGAGCCCGTCGCGGGTGATGCGCATCAGCTCGAGAAGGTGCTGCACCAGTTGGAATCGATGGGCGAGAACCGCCTGGGCCTGTACGACTTCGCGAGCAAGCAGGGTTTCATCATCAAGCCGGCACAGGCCGACCCGCTCGCGAAGCGGTTCGCCACCAAGCCGCGTGAGTGGCGGACGCTCGATGTCGCGATCATCCAGTACCTGATCGTCGAGGAGATCTGCCAGCCCAAGCTGAACGGTGGCCAGAGCGTGAAGTGGGCGTTCCCGCACACCGTCGGCGAGGTTCTCGACATCGGCGCCGGACACGAGACCGGCGCCGGCGGCGGAAAGGGCTTCGTCCCGCAGATGGCCGTGATCGTGCGGCCGACGCCTTTGAACGCGGTGAAGGCCGTGAGCCGCGCGAACGAGCTGATGCCGCAGAAGAGCACGTTCTTCTATCCCAAGCTGGCGACGGGTTTGTTTGTGAATCCGTTGGAGTAGAGAAAGAGACGAAGAGACAGAGAGACGAAGAGACGGAGTGTTCAAGGCACTCCGTCTTCTGGCGTCTTGATCACTTCGTCTCTCCGTCTCTTCGTCTCTCCGTCTCTTCCCGCTCAAGGACACGTCAGCGCGTTGTACCCATCTCCGAACAGCACGAAGTCCGAGTCGTCGGTGACGCCGTCGCCGTTGATGTCGCCGCCGAAGGTGAGCAGCTGCTCGTAGTACCCGGCGAAGATCACGAAGTCGGAGTCGTCAACGCTGTTGTCGTTGTTGAGGTCCGCGGGGCACGGGCCGGGAACGACCGTGAACGAGTACGAGGCGTTGCCGCCGTCCTGGCCGTTGCCGCTGGGGAGCGACGAAGGCACGTTGGTCGCGATCTCGCCGTCGAGGACCTTCGCGGTGACGGCGCTCGTCGGAGCCCCGACGACGTTGACGGCGTAGGTCGCCTGGCTGAGGCGTGACTCAAACCCGAGCGTCGCGGTCAGCGTGCTGGGGTTCCACGCGTAGGTGAAGCTGATCGGCGAGCCGTTGCGGAGCACCTGGAAGTTCGAGGCCGAGACGTTCATGTTGTCGCTGAACGTCACCGCCACGCTGCTGGGCGCGGTGCGGAACTCGCTGCTGGCGCCCGGCAGCGGCGCCGTATCGAGCACCACCGGAGGCCCCTGGATGTACGACTCCGCGGTCTTGCCGTAGTTGAGAATCCAGTTGTTCGGGTCGAGCGTGAAGCTGGTCGCGGGCGCGGGGATCGAGCGGACGAACCAGCTCGTCGCGGCCAGCGGCTGCACGCGACGCGTCACCGTTCCGGCGCTCGTGCCGATCGCGGCGTCGATCGGCGTCGTGAAGACCTGGTACGTCGGCACGGACGACTGCCGGATGTGGAAGCGGGCGTAGTTCTTGCCGTTGACGCTGAAGGTCTGCGAGCCGCTCACGTACGTCGGCGCACCGCCGTTGTAGACCCATTCATTGAAGAACGTGGTGAGATCACGCCCGCTGACCGACTCGCACAGCGACTCGATCTGCGCCGAGGTGATCGCCGAGCCCGCGTACTGCGAGCGGATGTTGGCGAGGATGTTCCAGAACGTCGCGTCGCCCACCTGGCCGCGCAGCATGTGCCACACCCAGCCGGCCTTGTCGTAGGTAAGGTCGCCGTCGAAGAGCCGATTCACGTTGTTGGTCGCGTAGTTGTACACCGTGCCGCCGACCGCCGCCGCCGCGGGCTTGCGGGCGATCATCGCCGACTGCAGCGCGGCCGCGCCGGTCGAGCCAGGCCTGCGCTCTTCCCAGATCGCCTCGGAGTACGACGCCAGGCCTTCGTTGAACCAGATGTCATTCCAGTAGCGGCACGTCACATGGTCGCCCCACCATTGATGCCCAAGCTCGTGCGCCGTGACCGAGGTGATGAAGACACCCTGACCGGTCATGGTCTGGTGCTCCATGCCGCCGCTGAACGGGAACTGGTACATCCCGTAGCCCTCGCTCGCGAACGGATAGACGCCGTAGACAGGCTGGAACGCGTCCATCATCGGCAGCACCTGCAGCCAGTTGTTCCGGTTGGCGACGGTGTCGCTGGTCGGATACAGGTACATCTTGAAGTTGAAGTTCACCGGCGTGCCGCCACCGGGGGGCGTCCACGAGTAGGGCGTCGTGATCACGTTGTAGTTCGTCGCGCTGAAGCACGCCAAGTACGTGCTCATCGGGATGTTGCTCTGGTACCGCCACTTCTTGCGGCCGTCCGGCAGCGTGTCCACGCCCTGGAACACGCCGTTCGACACGCCCGTCAGGTTGCTCGGCGTCGTCAAAGCGAACGTCCAGGTCGCCTTGTCGATGTTGTCGCCGGGCTGCTGAACGTTGCCGTCTTTGCAGGGCCACCAGGTGGCCGCGTAGTACGGCTGGCTCAACGTGCTGACCACCGGCACGCCGTTCTGTGTCGTGAAGAAGATCGACCCGAGCCCGACGTTCACCGCCGTGCCCGAGTACGTGATCTTGATCGTGAGTGTCTCGCCCGCGAGGTAGGTGCGATTGAGCGTGATCGTGCGGGAGTAGTTGCCCGCCGGCGGGCTCGCCGGGATCGCGACGCTCACGCCGTTCACCAGGATGCTGCTGACGGTGTAGTTGTTCCGCAGCATGAAGGTGAACTGGCTGATGTTGTTCACCGCCTGCAGCGTGATGGTGTTGCTGCCGCTGATGTTGCTCGTGGCCGGATCGATCGCGATGTCGAGGTTGTTGTTGAGCACATCGGTGTCACCGATCGCCTCGCGGTCCTCGAACACGTTCTGGTCGGGATTCCAGCCCGGACCCTCCCCGGTCGGGCTTCCGCCCTCGAGGAACCGCTGGCGCATCATCGCCGCCTTGCCGCATCCCGTATGGGTCACGCCGTCGCAACCCGTCTCGGCGTGCACATGGACCGGCTCCCCGGCGCGAGCGCCGGCGAAACCAACAGCAAGCCCGGCGAGCGCGGGAAGAGCAAGAACAAAGCGTGGCATCAGGGCAATCCTCCTCGAAAGGCTGTGCGGCCTCGAAAAACGATACCGCACGCGGCCGTCGATGGCCGCACGAAATCGGTTCTCGGAACCACAAATCACATGTTTCCCAGCGGATTCCCGCACCACACCCCGCAGAAACCCCGACCGATCCGTCACGCTGTACGCATCCGCTCCAGCCGCCGAATCGCCTCGTCGATCGTCGCCGCCTTCTTGCAGTACGTAAACCGCACCAGCGACCGTCCGTGCTCCTGGTTCTCGTAGAACACGCTGGGCGGGATCGCCGCCACGCCGTACTTCTCGATCATCGCGGCACACAACCCACGATCGCCGGTGACTCCCAGCCGCCGGCTCACCTCGGTGTGGTCCGCCATGATGAAGTACGTTCCCTCGGCGTCGTAAACCCGGAAGCCGAGCTCGCGCAGCGCCGACGAAAGCACATCGCGGTTCCGCCGGAAGAGATCGACATACTCCCGCACCGCTGCACCCGGGTTCGCGATGATCGCCGCCGCCCCGTGCTGCAATGGAGTCGCCGTCGCAAAGGTGAGAAACTGATGCGCCGCACGCACGCCCGCGGTCAGCGTCGGCGGCGCGATCGCCCAGCCGATCTTCCAGCCCGTCAGGCTGAAGCTCTTGCCCACGCTCGACAAAGTCACGGTGCGGTCAAACATCCCCGGCATCGACGCCAACGACACATGCGGCTTGCTCGCGTCGTACGTAAGGTGCTCGTACACCTCGTCGGTGATCGCCATCACGTTCAGGTCGCGGCACAGCCCGGCGATCAACTCCAGCTCCGCCCGCGTGAACACTTTCCCGGTCGGGTTGTGCGGCGTGTTCACCAGAATCGCCCGCGTCTTGTCCGTGAACGCCCGTCGCAACTCGTCGGGATCAAACCCAAAGCCCTTCCCACCGACGCGCGCCCCCGGCCGCAGGGTCACGAACCGGGGCCGAGCCCCCGCCATCGCAACACAGGCGCGGTAACTGTCATAGAACGGCTCAAAGAGGATCACCTCGTCGCCCGGGTTGATCAGACCCAGGAAGGTCGCGGCGATCGCCTCGGTGCAGCCGCTGGTGATGGTGACGTGGGCGTCGGGGTCGATGGCCAAGCCGGTCCGCCCGGCAAACGCCCCGGCAACCGCCTGGTTCAGCTTCGGCACGCCCGACATCCGGGCGTACTGGGCCTCCCCGGCGTCGATCGCGGCCTTGGCCGCCGCCTTGGCCGCCTCGGGCCCGTCGAAATCCGGGAACCCCTGGGCCAGATTGACCGCCCCGTGCTTGTTGGCCAGGGCCGTCATCTCGGCGAAGATGGTGGTTCCAAAGGGCTGCAGCCGGGCGGCGACTCGGGTCATGGCGAGACTGTACCGGGGGCGGTCCGGGCCGGCACAACCGACAGGAACCGACAGGGCCGGGACCGACGCCTCTTCCGTGCGGAATCTGCCGCTCCCGCGCTCAATCTGCGGGAAAACCGGGCGTTCCTCCGATAATGTTGCGCCCCACCGCGTCTGGAGGGCCGCCGCGTCAGCGACGGCAACTCCCGGGGCGGCGGGTCTTTGCACACGAGTGTTCGCGTCCGGCCACCCCGGGCGCACAACGGATTCAGTTTCTCATTTACGGAGCATCGGACATGGAAGGGTTCTTCACGTTCAAGCGCGTTCTCACCGCGGGCATCCTCGCCGCCGGCCTGGCCCTCAGCATGGGCATGGGCGGGTGCAGCAACAACAAGCAAGCCGCGGCCGACGCGGAGCAGGAGTCCGCTGAGCTCCGCCAGAAGAACGCGCAGCTCGAGCAGTCGCTCCGCGAGCGTGACACCACCATCGCCGAGCTGCAGAAGCAGCAGATCCAGCAGCAGCAGGTCCAGCCCGCTCCGTCCAACGAGCTGTCCAGCAGCGGCGCTCCCCGCAACAGCCGCGGCAGCGGCGACTTCGGCAGCGACGTCGGCGTCGACCAGACCCGCGAGGGCACCCGCCTCACCGTTTCCGGCGATCTCCTGTTCAACGCCGGCCAGGCCACGCTGAAGGACAGCGCCAAGAAGACGCTCGACAAGGTTGCCAGCGAGCTCAAGAGCAGCCGCTACAGCAAGTACAGCGTCCGCGTCGAGGGCTACACCGACACCGACCCGATCCGCAAGAGCAAGTGGGCGAGCAACGAGGCCCTCTCCGAGGCCCGCGCTCGCAGCGTCGAGAAGTACCTCGCCTCCAAGGGCGTGAGCAGCTCGCGCGTCTCGGCCGTCGGTCGCGGCGCCGCCAACCCCAAGTCCAGCAAGGCCGCCAGCCGCCGCGTCGAGATCTACATCCTCGACCGTTGAGCTCGCTGAAGATGTCCATCTAATTCACGCGGCCCGTGGAAACACGGGCCGCGTTGTTTTTGTCGCACCGCGGACGCCATCTCGCGACCGCCGTCCTCCGCCCACGGGGGCGGGGCCTTCCGGGCCCCGCCGATTCTCCTTCAGAATCACCCACCCCGCCGCACGCCGTCGCGTGAACCGTCGTTTCGATTCAAGACGCGCGGGGCCTGAAAGCACTCGCGAAAGCAGCCACTCTCCCAACCCGGACATCTCGAAGCTCGCACGCAACATTTTCTCTCCCGCGCGAATCTGCCCGGAGTGCGTGAGCGGAGTCTCCGCACCTCGCCTCCATTCGTGTTCGGTGGGGCAATCCCCAATCTCGCAGGGAACGCCCGCGGCGTGTCGCCGCCGAGCTTTCGCTGCGCACCTGTTCCGGAGTCGATCATGAAAACCGTCCGCTCGCTGTCGCTCATCCTCGGCCTGACCCTTGCCGCCGGCACCGCCCTCGCAGGCGACTGCGGCAAGAAGTCCTCTTGCAGCGACCAGTCCAAGTGGGGCGAGAGCGACGTCAAGATCACCAAGGCCGCTCACAAGGGTGACGACAAGGCCGCGAAGACGGACATCGTCGACACCGCCGTGGCCTCGGGGAACTTCAAGACTCTGGCCGCCGCCCTCCAGGCCGCGGGCCTCGTCGAGACCCTGAAGGGCAAGGGCCCCTTCACCGTCTTCGCCCCGACCGACGCCGCCTTCGAGAAGCTCGGCACCGCGACCATCGCCGACCTGCTCAAGCCTGAGAACAAGGCCAAGCTCGTCAGCATCCTGACCTACCACGTCGTCCCCGGCCGCGTGCTGGCGAAGGACGTCTCCACCATGTCCGCCGCCACCGTCAACGGCCAGCGGGCCGACCTCGTCGTCAAGAACGGCAAGGTCACCATCGACGGCGCCAACGTGACCGCGACCGACGTGCTCGCCAGCAACGGCGTCATCCACGTCATCGACACCGTCATCATCCCCAACGACAAGACCGTCGTCGGCACCGCCATCGAGGCCGGCAACTTCAAGACCCTCGCCAAGCTGCTCCAGGCCGCCGACCTCGTCGACGCCCTCAACGGCAGCGGCCCCTTCACCGTCTTCGCCCCCACCGACGAGGCCTTCGCCAAGCTCGACAAGGCCACCGTCGAAGGCCTCCTCAAGCCTGAGAACAAGTCCAAGCTCCAGGACATCCTCAAGTACCATGTCGTCTCGGGCCGCATCTTCAGCGACGCCGCCCTCAAGGCCGGCAAGGCCAAGACGCTCCAGGGCGGCACGATCGACATCAAGGCCGCCGGCGGCGCCGCGACCGTCGACAACGCCAAGCTCGTCGCCACCGACATCGACGCCAGCAACGGCGTGATCCACGTGCTCGACACCGTGATCATGCCCAAGTAATTGATCCGCTCCTCACGGCGCGGCGGGCGGTGTGCTCGATCCGCCGCGTGCTTCAAAGAAAACAACGCCGCCCTTCCGGGGCGGCGTTGTTCTTTGTGTCGGCGGAATGAGATCTAGGCGGCAGATGGCGCGTCCGTGAGAACCGGAAAGTCGCCCCGTCTGACGGAGCCCAACGTGCTTCACAGGCGACCGCGGATCTTGTCGAGGAAGGTCCGTGCGGCGGTCTCGCTGCCCGCCGGTCCGACATCGACCGTCACATCGGTCGAGTTGTCCGTGCGCTTGTCCAGCACCACGTTGATGCCCGACTTGTCCGCGGTCTTGGTCTTCACGATGCCCTTGAGCACGTCCTTGGACTGCTCGACGACCGTGTACTGCATGTCGCCGGCGGCGGCAACCGCGGCGTTGTACGCACGATCGAGGTTGCCATCGACGGTCGTCGACAGCCGGCCGGTGATGCGGTTCCACGAGATCTCCGCCGTGCCGTTGCCGGCGGGCGTGGTCGAGCAGCCGGAAAGACCGACCAGCGAGACCGAGGCGAGCGTGAGAGCGGCGAGTGTGCGAGTGATCTTCATAAAGCGATTCCTTCTCTCGATAGAGGCGATGGACTGACCGGGAAGCGTACACGGGGTCCGCCGGGTGCGGAGATTGTCGCTTGACGATGCGAGCGAGTGGTGGGAGCGTCTTCCACCGTGGCGAGGACGCCCCGGCTCGCTCTTCGGGCCCGTGCGAGATCACCAGTCGAGCGGACGGAGCCACGCCTGGGCGAGCTCCTCGACATTGGCTCGCAGGTCGAGGGCCGCAGCCGAGAGCGTCCCCGTGGAATCGAGCACGCCGAGGCGGGCGCACCAGATACCGTCGCCCGCAAGAGCGGCGATCACGCGAGCTGCGTCGTTTGCCCCGACCTCCAGCACATACCGGCTCGGGCTCTCGCCGAACGCGGCCGCCGTGAGATCCGTGTGCACCGGCGACAGATCGAGTGCGGCCCCGATCGGCGCCTTCGGCGTGCTGCCCGCGATGAGCATCTCCGCCACGGCGCACAGCAGCCCGCCGTCGGACACATCGTGCGCCGAGCGCACGGCGCCGGATTGGATGAGCTTCGCCACCGCGTGCGCCGTCTTCGGCCCCAAATGCAGATCGGTGCGAGGGATTGTGGCGTCAATCGCTTCGGTAGAGCCCACCAGTTGCTGGTAGTGGCTCCCACCCATCTCGCTGGTGGTGCGGCCGACCATAAGGAGCACGTTCCCCGCCTGCTTGGCATCCATCGTCACGCACTTGGTCACGTCACCGACGATCGCAAGACCTGTGATCAGCAACGTCGGCGGGATCTCGATGACCCGCTGGTTGCCTTGCTCGTCCGTGTACCGCAACTGGTTGTTCAGCGAGTCCTTGCCGCTCACAAACGGCGTGCGGTACGCCTTCGCCCCGTCATAACACGCCTCCGCCGCCCGCACCAGCGAAGCGAGATTGCGAGGCTCCGCGCAGCTCGGCCAGCAGAAGTTGTCCAGGATCGCGATCCGCGACGGATCAGCCCCAACGCACACGAGATTCCGTACGCACTCATCGATCGCGGCGAGCGTCATCAGGTACGGATCACCCCCGTTGTCGGGATGCCCCATGCCCGTTTGCAACCCGCTCGAGATCGCGATCCCACGCGTGTGCGATGCCACCGGCTGCAGCACCGCCGCGTCCATCGGCCCCCGCGTCAGCGGCCCGCCCAGCGGCTTGACGATCGTGTTCCCCTGCACCTCGTGGTCGTACTGCCGGATGATCCAGTGCTTGGAGGCGATGTTGGGGTGGGAAAGGAGGGCGAGCAGTAGGGGAGCAGGGGTGGAGGGGTGCAGGGGTGCAGGGCTTGATGCAGAGACGTCTTTCCCTGCTCCGCTGCTCCCCTGCTCCGCTGCTCCCCTTCGCTCCCACACGGCCTCCCGCGTCGGCGTCGGAATCCCATCATGCAAAAACGCCATTGGCAGGCGACCGACTTCCAGCTCGTGGTAACGGAGCACCAGATCCGCGCCCGGCGTGCCGAACTCGCCGAGATCCGCGAGCTCCACCGATTCCTCGTCGCAGATCTTCTGCAGCGCCGCCAGGTTCTTCGGCGGCACCGCCAGCACCATCCGCTCCTGCGCCTCGCTGATCCAGATCTCGGTGTACGAAAGACCCGCGTACTTAAGGGGTGCCCGATCAAGCTGGACGCTGGCGCCGATCGTGCCACCCATCTCGCCGACGGCGGAGGAGAAGCCGCCGGCACCACAGTCCGTCATGCCGTGATACAGCGGCCCGCCCGCCGCATCGCGAGCCCGCAGGATCGCATCCAGGGTCCGCTTCTCCTCGATCGCATTCCCGATCTGCACGGCATGGCTGAACTCGTCGGCGTGCGTGTGCTCCATCTCCGCGCTGGAGAACGTCGCGCCGTGAATGCCGTCGCGTCCCGTGCGTCCACCCAGCGCGATGATGCGATCGCCCGGCTTGGCCGCACCCTTCACAAACGCACGCGGGATCAGCCCAACGCACCCCGCGAACACCAGCGGGTTGCCGATATGCCGATCATCGAAGTACACCGCGCCCGAGACGGTGGGAATGCCCATCCGATTGCCGTAGTCGCGGATGCCGCGGACGACTTCGGTCAGCGTCTGCCGCGGCGGCAAGCAGCCCGGCGGCAGGGAAGCGACGTCCGGCGTCGCCACACAAAACACATCCGTGCTCGCGATCGGCTTGGCGCCCAGCCCCGTCCCGATGACATCGCGAATGCAGCCTCCGATGCCCGTCGCACTGCCGCCGTACGGCTCAATCGCCGACGGGTGGTTGTGCGTCTCCACCTTGATGCAGACGCCGAACTGATCGTCGAACGCGATAACGCCCGAGTTGTCCTTGAAGACGCTGAGCGTCCAATCAATCCCCTCGGCGATCAACTCATGTGTCGCCGCCGCCACCGTCGACTTCAGCAGGTTGTCGATCTCAACCGTGCCGTCGGGAAGTGTGGTGTGCCCGGGACGAGCGTGGAATGAAAGAGGATCCAGTGCTGCAGCGGGGGAGTGCGGCAGTAGGGCAGCAGTCTTTTCTTTCCCTGCGCCCCTGCCCCCCTGCTCCCCTGCTCCACTTCGATACCGAATCCTGCTCTTCAACGTCTTGTGCACACAATGCTCCGACCACGTCTGCGCGATGGTCTCGAGCTCGATGTCCGTCGGGTCGCGGCCCAGCGTGCGGTACTCGTCCCGCACCGCCCGCATCTCGTCCAGGCTGAGGAAAAGATGCGCCTCGCGCGACATCTTCATCAACTGTTCGTCGTTCAGGTCGCGGATCGCGATATGCCGCAGCTTCGGGGTGTACGCGTGCCCCTTGGGCAGGTTCGCCGGGTGGAACGGCGCGAAGTGCGCCGCCTGGATCGCCGGATTGAACAGCAACCGCTTAGCGAGCACCTCCGCATCACCTTTGCTCGAGCCCGCAAGGTCGTAGCGGCTGCCGGTGGACACCACGAGCGGCCGATCCTTCGGCCAGCGCAGCAGATCCCGGATACCCAGCTCCACCGACTGTGCCGCGGGATCCATCACGCCCGGCAGCGGATGCACCTCCACCAGCGCCGCGCCGCCCGACGCCGAAGCCCCAACGGTGGGAATCTCGGTCACCGGATCGGCCAGCAGCGAGCGAGCGACCCGCTCCAGCTCCGCCGCCGTCAGCGCCGCCTCGATCAGATACACACGCGCCGAGCGCACCGAGGATGCCGCCAAGCCCAGCCCCTTGGCGCTCTTCGCCACGCTGTGCCCCCTGGCATCCAATGAGTCCGTCCGCGGCCGCACCTCGACCCGGTGCACACGCAGGGTCCCATCCGGTTGATTTTGCGCGTGATGCACCTCGATCGGCGTGCGGGCGGTCCCAGCGGCGGAGGGAGTCGTGCTCACGGGCCCAGTGTAGGAAGAAGGATGAACCACCAGAGGCACAGACGCACACCGAGGCACGAATTAGCGCTTCAACTCCAAGCTCGGAAACGACCCAAAGGACTCGAGGATCGCACGATTCTTCGAGTCCGAGCCAACGCAGCGCCGGCCTGACCACCTCCCCAACGCTTTTCCAAGAGTTCCCTCTCGGCGTCTCTGTGTCGCTCGTGGTTCATCCCCTCTTCGAGTCCCTTCGAGTCCCTTCGAGTCCTTGGAGTTGAACCCGCCCCGACGCGACTCGACACCAGCCGCCCCGTACCATCGATCGCCTGTACACTCGCGCCATGGCCGACGCCTCTCCCAAGATCGATCTCGACGAGTCCTCGCGCAGCGAGGGAGCGCATCTCTTCGAGATCGCGTGGGAGGTCTGCAACCAGCTCGGCGGCATCTACCAGGTCATCCGCTCCAAGCTCCCCCTCATGATGGAGCGCTGGGGCGACCGCTACACGCTCATCGGGCCGTACAACGAGGCCAAGGCGAGCGTCGAGTTCGAAGAAACCCGTCCCGCCGGCTGGATCGGCCGCGCCATCGAGCAGCTCGCCGCCCAGGGGCTCAAGGTCCACCACGGCCGCTGGCTCGTCCCCGGCCGCCCCCGCGTGCTGCTCATCGAGCACTGGGTCTCCCCCGGCCGCCTCGGCGAGATCAAGTACGGCCTGTGGGAGCATCACGGGATCGAAACCCCCGGCAGCGACTGGCTCATCGACGGCGTCGTCACCTTCGCCGACGCCACCCGCCGCCTGCTCGAAGCCCTGTCCGAACAGCGCGGCGCGACCGGCGGCACATCGAGCGCCGCGGGCAAGACCTCGCCCCGCGTCCTCATCGCCCACTTCCACGAATGGATGGCCGGCCTCGCCATCCCCATGATCCGGCGTCAGAATCTGCCCGTGGCGACGGTCTTCACGACCCACGCCACCCTGCTCGGCCGCTACATGGCTTCGGCCCTCGACAACTTCTACGACCGCCTCTACGAGTGGAACGACGCCGAGTGGGCCAAGAAGTTCAACATCAACACCCAGCACAAGATCGAACGCGCCTGCGCCCACGGCTCGCACGTCTTCACGACCGTGTCGTCGGTCACCGCCGAAGAGTGCGCCGCGCTGCTCGGGCGCCCGGTGGACGTCGTCACCCCCAACGGCCTCAACGTTGCCCACTACAACCTCGCCCACGAGCAGCAGCAGGCCCACGCCAACTACAAAGACCGCATCCATCAGTTCGTGATGGGCCACTTCTTCCCCAGCTACTCCTTCGACCTCGACAAAACCCTCTACTTCTTCACCTCCGGCCGCTACGAGCCGCGGAACAAGGGCTTTGACGTCTGCCTCGAATCCATGGCCCGTCTCAACCTCGAGATGAAGGCGAACCGCATCGACAAGACGGTGGTGTTCTTCATCGTCACCGCCAAGGCGACCCGCAGCCTCAACCCGCTCGCGCTCGAGAAGCGCGGCGTGATGAACGAACTCCGGCGCGTCTGCGAGAACATCACCGAGGGCGTTTCCGGGAAGCTCTACAAGCGGGCCGCCGCGGGCGAAAAGCTCCGCCTCGACGACCTGCTCGACGAGTACTGGACGCTCCGCTACCGCCGCACCCAGCAGGCGATGAAGCAGCACTGCCTGCCCATGGTCGTCACCCACATCCTCGAGAACGACGCCGACGATCCCGTGCTGGCGCAGCTCCGCCAGCTCGGCCTGATCAACCGCCCCGAAGACCCGGTGAAGATCGTCTATCACCCCGAGTTCATCAACCCCGCCAATCCGCTGTGGGGCATGGAGTACGACCAGTTCGTCCGCGGCTGCCACATGGGCCTCTTCCCCGGCAGCTACGAGCCCTGGGGCTACACGCCGCTCGAGTGCATCGCCATGGGCGTGCCCAGCGTCACCAGCGATCTGGCTGGCTTCGGCCGCTACGTCGCCGAGCATCACCTCGGCCACGACGAGTGGGGCCTCACGGTCCTGCGCCGCCGCGGCCGCACCATGCACGACGCCGCGGCCGACCTCACCGCCCGCCTGCTCGACTTCTGCCGCATGGACCGGCGCGAACGCATCGCGCTTCGCAACGCGGTGGATCGCCGCTCGTGGGATTTCGATTGGTCCCACCTCGGCCCGGCGTATCACGAGGCCCACGACAAAGCGGTCGAGCGCTTCTTCGCCGGCGGCGGCGGCGGACTCTCCGGCCTTCTGGGTGCTGCCACGTGAGCGCGGCCGAGACCAAGAAAGTCCACGTCGAGCTCTACACCGACGGCGCGTGTTCCGGCAACCCCGGCCCCGGCGGCTGGGCCTACATCCTCCGCCATCCCTTCAGCGGCAAGGAACGCGAACAAGCCGGCGGCGAGCTCGAGACCACCAACAACCGCATGGAACTCATCGCGGTGATCCGCGGCCTCGAAGCACTCAAGGAATCCGCCGAGGTCGACATCTTCAGCGATTCCCAGTACGTGCTCAACGGCCTCAAGGAATGGATGGAGTCCTGGAAGAAACGCGGCTGGCGCACCGCCGACAAAAAGCCCGTCAAGAACCAGGACCTCTGGCAGGAACTCGACGCCCTGAAATCCAAGCACACCCTCCGCTTCCACTGGGTACGCGGCCACAACGAGCACCCCGAGAACGAACGCTGCGATCAGTTGGCCGTCGCCGCCCGCGAGGCCGTCGTCCGCGGCGGATAGCCGCCTGATTCATCGAGGCCACCGTTGATCCCACACCGCCGAAACCGACGAAGCCGACCCTTGCTGCGAGCCGCAGCGCTGGGGCTCGTGGCGACGGTCCTCGCCGCCGAGTTGTTGGCCCGGTTCGCGCTCGGCCTTGGCGACCCGCCGCTGTTTCAAAAGGACGACACCATCGAGTACGTCCTCAAGCCCGGCACCTACCACCGCTTCGGCCACGCCATCCATATCAACCAGTGGTCGCAGCGCTCCCCCGAGATCGAAGCCAAGAAATCCGACCCCAATGAGCTCCGAGTCCTCGTGATCGGCGACAGCGTCGTCAACGGCGGCGCTCTGCTCGACGACTCGCAAATCGCGACGAGCCTGCTGGAGTCCTCGCTCCGTACGAAGCTCGCAAGGCCCGTCCGCGTGCTCAACATCAGCGCCGGCAGTTGGGGGCCGCAGAACGAGCTGGCGTATCTGGAGAAGTTTGGCGCCTTTGACGCCAATGCCATCGTCGTCGTCTGGAGCAGCCACGACGCCTGGGACGTACCCCGCTTCGACGGCCTGCGCGAGGATCAGCCCGAGCAGCGCCCGCCCCTGGCAGTGGGGGAGTTGATCACCCGCTACGCCCTGCCTCGGCTGCGCCGTTCGACGGCGTCAGCCCCAGCCCCGACCGACAACGACTTCGACCAGGCGATGCAGAGCGCGATCGACCTCATCGCCTTCGCACGCTCTCGCAATCTCCCGATCGCCATCGTCCTTCACGAAACCCGGGGCGAGATCGAAGGCAAGGCCGACACCGATCAGTCCCTCGACCGCGGCCGCCGCCTCCTGAACGACATGATCACGACCACAGGGATTCCACTCTCGTTGACGCGAACGCATCTCGCCCCCGCCCTCGCCAAGGGCGAGGCTGTGTTTCAAGACGACATCCACCCGACCGCCTCCGGTCAGAAGCTGCTCGCCGAGTGCCTCGAACAGGCCGTGCGACCTCTGCTCGAATCGCAAAAGCCAAAGACGCCCTGAGCCCCCGCATCGACCAAGGGCATCGCCCCGGAACCACCACCCGCACGCGAGCCGGGGCGTCCCCGCCCCGGCGCAGCCGACGCACCTCAAGGCAAAGACCTAACCCCTGCCTGCACCTGCCATAGCACTTCCAGTCCTCCCGCAACAGCACCGGGGCGAGGACGCCCCGGCTCGCTTGGCGTGTGCTCGCGCGAGCCGGAACTCCTCCCCGGTCCGTTTATTCCGTCTCGTCCGCCTAGGTCAGTTAAGGTGCCAGCGACGTTGATGGGGATCGAGCGGGCCAGCGAAGCCGCCCCGTCCGGTGTCCGATCCATGAAGAGACTCGGCGCGCCGACGCGCGGGCACTTCAGGAGCGGCACAGTGGATCTGAACACGATTCTCAAGACGGCCTTCGAGGCGGACGCCTCCGACGTGCACCTCATCGCGGGCCAGCCCCCGATGTGCCGCATCCATCAGGTCATGACCCGCATGGACTTCCCGGTCATCACGCCGGAGGTCGCCAAGAAGTTCTTCGAGCAGATGGCCTCGAAGGAGACCCAGGCCACCTACGAGCGTCAGAAGGACGCCGACTTTTCCTACTACGTCGAGGGCCTCAGCCGCTACCGCGTCAACGCCCACTGCCAGCGCGGCCAGATCGGCCTCGCCATGCGCGGCATCAAGACCAAGGTCCCGCCGCTCGCCAAGCTCAACCTCCCCGAGGTCATCGCCCGCCTCACCTACCTGCCCCGCGGCCTCGTGCTCGTCACCGGCGACACCGGCTCGGGTAAGTCCACCACCCTCGCCGCCATGATCGAGGCGATGAACCAGCGCTACAAGAAGCACATCATCACCCTCGAAGACCCCGTCGAATACATGTTCGAGAGCAAGCAGTGCGTCCTCGAGCAGCGCGAGCTCGGCCAGGACATGCCCAGCTTCTCCAGCGGCCTCAAGCACGCCCTGCGTCAGGACCCCGACATCATCCTCGTCGGCGAAATGCGCGACCTCGAGACCACCTCGCTCGCCATCTCCGCCGCCGAGACCGGCCACTTGGTCCTCTCCACCCTGCACACCGTCAACGCGTCCCAGACCGTGGAACGCATCATCGACATGTACCCCGCCGGTCAGCAGAACCAGATCCGCTCGATGCTCGCCAACACGCTGCAGGCGGTGGTCTGCCAGACGCTGTTCAGCCGCACCGACGCCCCGGGCATGGTGCCCGCCGTCGAGGTGCTCCTGTGCACGCCCGCGGTGCGCAACCTGATCCGCGAGGCCCGCACCTTCGAGATCCCCAACGTCATCGAGACCAACCGCGCCATCGGCATGTGCAGCCTCGACACCGCCATCGCGTCGCTCTACTTCAACGGCATGATCAGCCGCGACGACGCGATCGCTCAGGCCGCCTATCCCGACAAGCTCGATCGCCAGCTGGCGGCGTAAGCCGAGACGACGAGACGTAGACACGCAGAGACGAAGTGGTTCAAGACCCGGAGGTGCGGACGAAGAAACGCGGGCGGAAACAAGTCAGATGACTTCGTCTCTCCGTCTCTCCGTCTCTTTGTCTCTTTCCCATGCCCAACTACCGCTACCAAGTTCGTACCAGCGCCGGCCAGACCACCACGGGCGTGGTCGCCGCCGACTCGGCCACCAGCGCCGCCGCCATCCTGCGCAACCAGGGCTCCCAGGTCCTCAGCATCTCGCTCGCCATCGGCGGCGACCAGGCCCAGGGCCTCTTCGCCAAGTTCAAAGAACTCAACGCCGGCAAGCCCACCCAGAAGCACGTCCTCGACTTCACCACCCAGCTCGCCGTCATGATCCGCGCCGGCATCAACCTCCGCGCCGCCCTCGACGGCATCGCCGAGCAGACCGAGCATGCCGGCTTCCGCAAGATCATCGTCCAGCTCAAGAACGACGTCGAGAGCGGCAAGCAGTTCTCCGAGGCCATCGCCAAGCACCCGAAGCTGTTCGGCCCGCTGTACGTCAACATGACCCGGGCCTCGGAAATGTCCGGCTCCTTCGCCAAGATGCTCGACCGCATCGCCGGCTACATCGCCCAGCAGATCGAGACCAAGAAGATGGTCGTCGGCGCCGCGATCTACCCCGGCGTCATCGGCACCCTCGCCGTCGCCGTCACCGTCTTCCTGCTCACCTTCGTGCTCCCCAAGTTCTACGCCGTCTTCGAGGGCAAGGAAGACGTGCTCCCCTGGGCCACCACGTTCCTCATGAGCGTCTCGCGCTTCACCGTCGCCAACTGGCCCTATCTGCTCGGCGGCATCGCCCTCGCCGGCGGCGGCGGCTTCGCGTTCACCAAGACCGAGATCGGCGCCTTCTGGGTCGACAAGCTCAAGCTCACCATCCCCATCGTCCGGACCATGTTCCGCTCCCTCTACATCAGCCGCTCGCTCCAGACCATGGGCCAGCTCATCAACGCCGGCGTCCCCATGCTCGACACCCTCGCCATCACCGGCGAGATCAGCGGCAACCAGCTCTACCACGCCATGTGGAAGAAGGTCTACAGCAACGTCAAGCAGGGCAAAAAGATCACCGGCACCCTCACCAAGGAAGCCCTCCTCCCCCGCGCCGTCAGCCAGATGATCGCCGCGGGCGAGGAGTCCGGTAAGCTCGGCGAGGTCCTCGACGAGATCAGCGTCTTCTACCAGAAGGCCCTCAAGGACCACATCAAGGCCGTCACCAGCCTTATCGAACCCATCATGATCCTCGTCATGGGCGTCATCGTCGGCTTCATCGCCATGGCGATCATCCTGCCAATCTTCAAGATGAGCCAGATCGTCAAATAGATATCCGATAGTTCATGCTGGATGCCGCACGCACGGCGCGTGTGCGGCGGCGAGGGGAGACGCCCGCTATGCGCCTCGCATTTCGTGACCGCAACCGTTCCGCCCGACGCCCATCGTCCCGTCGCGGCTTCACGCTGCTCGAGACCAGCCTCGCCCTGGTCATCATCGGCGTCGGCGTCCTCGCCTTCGTCGACGCCCAGCGCGCCTTCATCGAACAGAACAACTGGTCCAGCCGCGCCGCCACCGGCGCCCTGCTCGCCAACGAGGTCCGCGAACTCACCCGCCGGCTCCCCAAGTACGACCCCGTCGTCGGCCTCTCGGTCAGCGGCCAGACCGTCGTCGGCTGGGGCGCCGGCGCCGAGAAAGTCGTCGTCCGCGACTTCAACTGCCTCACCGACTTTGACGCCAAGATCTTCGGCCGCGACGGCAACATGCCCGGCCCCGTGGCCGCCGCCGGCACCGTGGTCCCCATGACCGATGCCAACGGCGTCGTCGTTCTCGACGATGCCGGCAAGCCCAAGGCCCTCGAAGGCTGGCAGCAGTCCGTCACCGTCGAGAAGGTCGACCCGCTCAACCTCGCCACCGTGCGATCCAAGGCCTACTTCGTCGCCCCCAGCGGCACCGACCCGGGCATCCCCGTCGATCAGTTCCCGCTCCGCGTTACCGTCGTCGTCACGTACCAAGGGCCGTACGACACCCAGCCCGCCGAAGTCACCAAGCTGGTGTGGGTCGTTCCCTGATCCCACCCCGGCCCCGCACAGGCCGCCGCGCGTGGAGGTGTGAGAACGAGTCCGAACGGTCCCATCAGCAACGAGCCCACCATGAAGTTCCTGAGCAGCAACAAGCCCTCGCCCGCCGCCCGCGTGATCCACGCCGCCGGCCGAGCCACCGCTCGCCGCACCACCACCCGCGAGCGCGGCGTCGCCTCCATCCTGGCGATGATGTTCCTAATCATCTTCGGCTCGCTCGCCGCCGCCATGGCCATCTCCAGCCGAGGCAACATACGCACCGCCTCCACCCACGTCCACGTCGTCCGCGCCCTGGGCGCCGCCGAGACCGGCCTGCAGATCGCCAGCGCCCGCCTCCAGGAAGCCGCCCAGCGCTTCGTCATCAGCAAGAGCAACATCACCGGCACCCTCGCCTCGCAGATGTGGGGCGGCAACATGTCCGGCGCCGGCACCGTCTCGGTCCGCCCCCCGCTCAGCTCCTACCCCGAATCCTCCACGCCCTCGGGCCTCGCCCAGGCCGTCGCCAACCGCCACGCCGCCGACCAGAACGTCATCACCGGCAAGGGCGTCGCTCAGCCCACCATCGGCAACGCCATGAGCGGCGCCGATCTCACCGAGTACGCCGCCGCCGGTTGGCTCTACACACCCGTCGTCGGCATCGACGCCGGGAGCAACGGCACCCCGAGCGTCGGCTACAGCGTCACCTACGCCCCGCTCGCCGACGGCAAGACCATCCGCGCCATCGTCACCGGCTTTGACTTCGGCTACACCCGCGCCGGTCAGCCCGTCAGCCGCACCATCATGCAGGATTTCGAGCTGTCCAAGAAGATCAAGCAGGCCATCGTCAGCCCCTCCCGCGTGCTGCTCGGCAAGAACGTGATGGTGCAGGGCGACCTGGGCGTCCGCTACAACCAGCTCGACAAGCCCCACGCCGAGCCGCTCGTGATGCGCAGCGACTTCAAGGGCATCGACGCCGTCCTCGACCAGAAGCTCGCCGACTTCTACGCCGGCCTCAAGCTCTACGACGCCGACGGCGACAACCGCCTCCGCCTCGATCACCCGCTCGAATCCCTCGGCATCCCCTCCAACGCCAAGGACTACGACTCCAGCGGCAAGGCCGACAACGCCTTCACCGACGTCAACGACAACGGCTACATCGATGACTTCTCCATCTTCATCAAGCACTTCGACAAGAACGGCGACGGCAAGGTCGCCCTCTCCAAGGCCATGACCCTCGGCACTCCCGCCGAGAACGAGACACCAGAGTTCACGCTCGACGAGAACCTCGCCCTCCTCATCGACGGCGCCAACCCCGACCGCAACAAGAACGGCGTCTACGGCTACAACGACGCCAACCTCAACGGCCGCTGGGACAAGGGCGAGGCGATCGCCGACGAGGACGACGTCACCCTCGGCTGGCGCGACGGCTACATCGACCGCAAGGACCGCTACGGCAAGGTCACCGGCCGCCTTCTGTACAAAGCCTCCCAGTCCAACTGGGTCAACAAGCTCGGCGCCGTCGTCGACGAGGTCCAGGGCTCCGTCCTGCCCGGCGCCGGCAAGGCCGCCCAGAACTTCGCCGTCAGCGACCTCGTTCTCCCCGACGTGAGCAACTCCACCTTCAGCGGCCAGCAATCCTCGCTCACCGCGCTCGCCGACGGCAACCCCTTCAACTCCCAGGTCGCCTCGCAGCTCGGCGTCGCCACCTCCGCGCTCGCGACGTACACCGAGGCCAAGGCCAAGTCCTCCAAGCAGCCCCGCTTCGAGCGCGTCGATCCCGACAACAACAACGACGGCCGCCCCGACAACTACCTCACCGCCTACTGGGAAAAGAGCCCCTTCAACTCCCCGTCCTACACCGACTGCTACTACCGCCCCGTCTACCAGAACATGACCTTCAAGGACGTGCAGATCCCCGTGGGCACCAACGCACTCTTCCTCAACTGCACCTTCATCGGCGTCACCTACGTCCGCACCACCGCCGACAACACCCACGTCCTCTGGTCGGAGTACGGCAAGCAGACGATCCAGCTCGACGGCTTCCCCGGCCCCGCCGCGCCCCGCACGGTCTACGGCGACGTTGTCACCGAGAACAGCTACCCGACCATGCTGCCCAACACCGCCATCCCGCCCGCGAGGATGATCCTCATGGCGACCACGCCGATGGACAAGGCCGACATCCCCGCCAACCAGGTCTCGCTCACCACCGGCTACAGCGCCCTGCCCAACCCGCTCGTCATCGGCGGCCTCCGCATCACCGACACCAAGCCGCTCTCCAACAACATCCGCTTCCACGACTGCACCATCGTCGGCTCGGTCGTCAGCGACAACCCCACCGTCTTCACCAACGTCCGCAACAAGATCCAGTTCACCGGCAAGACCAAGTTCAGCAACAAGCACCCCGAATACCCGGACGACCCCGCGTACAACCCCTCCGCCGCCGAAATGGTCGAGATCAACAAGAGCAGCATGATGCTCCCCGGCTACTCCGTCGACGTCGGCAGCTTCAACGCCCCCGACGACCAGAACATCCAGCTCAACGGCGCCGTCATCGCCGGCCTCATGGACATCCGCGGCAACGTCACCGTCGACGGCGCCCTCATCATGACCTTCAGCCCCTCGCCCGGCACCGCACCCATGATCGACGTCGGCGGCAACCCCGTCGGCAACCCCGCGAACTTCAACCTCACGATCGGTTACTTCGGCACCTCGGACGGCGACCAGGAAGGCCTCGACCCCGCCTCGCTCCCCATCGTCGGCGGCAAGCCCATCGTCGGTTGGGATCTCAACGGCGACGGCCTTCCCGACCTCGGCCCGACGCAGAACCCCACCGCCGCACAGATCGCCGCCGGCGCAGTCTCCGTCCCCTTCAACGGCTACGGCCGCGTCCAGCTCCGACTCAACCCCACCATGACGCTGCCCGACGGCATCATGCTGCCTCTGTCGTTCACCCCCAAGGCGCTGACGTACCGGGAGGGCAAGCCTTGAACACCATCATGAACAATCTTCACGCCCATGCTCGTCCCCGCCGCGGCTTCAGCCTGATCGAAATGCTGATCGCCCTCACGATCACCAGCACGCTCCTCGCCGCCACCCTCAGCGCCCTCCACGCCTCCTTCAAGGCCTACAAGTTCACCACCGACTCGGCCTCCAACAACATCGTCTCCCGCATCGTCATGCACCGCATCCTCACCATGGTGCGCACCGGTGACGAATTCGGCCCCTACCCCGCCGACGTCTACGACAGCTCCCAGAACCCCGTCACCAGCGACTACGTCGAGTTCGTCTCCTTCGTCGACGACGCCACCGCCACCCGCCGCATCACCCGCATCGAGAAACGCGACGCCCTCTCCAGCGAGCAGGGCCCGCACACCCTCTACTTCGTGCTCAAGACCTACAAGAACGGCACCCTCACCGACACCCAGCAGACCCCGCTGCTCCAGGGCGTCAAGGACGCCAAGTTCGTCCTCGAGTACGACATCGGCCCCCGCCTCAAACGCGCCACCGTCGACTTCACCGTCGACCGCACCTACACCGGCAACACCGACATCCACTCCGACCTCGCCGCCGCCACCGTGCGCATGGTCTCCAGCGTCGTCCCGCGCCGCCTCGAGATCATCGAGGAATAAGCGCTCCGACGCGCCCCCGTCGTCAAGCCCGCGACACCGCCGCACTCCCCTCCCCGCTTCGTGTACAGACCGGAGACATGGGTGGCGCTGTTCGGAGACATGGGTGACACCTTTGGCGGGA
>JAIEUA010000012.1 GCA_019744815.1 Phycisphaerales bacterium | reverse complement strand
ATCTCCTTCACCTGTCTTGACGAGCCCCGAGCGTGAGCGAGCGGGTCTCCCCACTCCTCTCCCCGCCCCGCAGGACGTGGAAGGAGAGGACCGCTTGGCCACAGGCCAAGCCACATGTCGAGCAACTGAGGGGAACGAGACTCACCTGAACACCCGCGCGGTCCAATCCACCGCCGCCGCAGCACCGCTCCCAACGAACCCCACGCGCCAGCGTGGGGCCACCGACGCACCGACTCCTGCGCCGCGCACAGACATCCAAAACCGCACATCCTCGCCTCCGCCCGTCTTGACGCGCCCCGAGCGTCAGCGAGTGGATCCTCCGCATCCCACCTCCCCACCGCCGCGCGCCCCTCCCCTCACCGCAACCCTCGAAGCCAACCTCGGCGCCTTGTCATGATCGCCAGCCAAGCGGGAGCCCCACAAATCCCCGCAAGCGATCTCTTGCGCCCACCGCGCTCGTCTTCGTTCTCTGCCCCACTCCCCACTCCCCCACTGCCCCACTGCTCCCTCACCCATTCATCCTCCACAACGTCCCGTTCAACACCGCCGCAAAGCTCACCCACGCCAGGTACGGCACCAGCAACCACCCCGCCCCGCGGCTCACCCGGAAGAACACCACCATCGTCGCCGCGATCGCCGCCCACAACAGCAGCATCACCACCAGCGCCAGCCCGATCCGCTGCATCCCGAAGAACACCGGACTCCACGCCGCATTCAGCGCGAGCTGCAACAAAAACAACCCAAGCGCCCGCCCCTGCACCGCAAACCCGCCCCGCCTCCACACCAGCCACGCCGCCACCGCCATCGCCACGTACAGCGCCGTCCACACCGGCCCAAACACCCAGCTCGGCGGATTCCAACTCGGCTTGTTCAAGCTCGCATACCACGCCCCCGGCATCGACAACGACCCGACCGCCGCGGCACCAAAGCACAGCGCCATCCACACGACCAACCCCAACCAACTCCGCGTCCCACCACTTCGCCCGTCAAGCTGTTGATTGGATGACTCATGCATGCAACGCAAGCATACCGACACCGCCAACCTTCCCCTCGGCAAGCCACTGCTTGTCCAGCATCGGACGGTTCGCGTGCGTGCACTCTGGTAGGCTTCGCGTATGCCCATCAGCACCGACATCAAGGCGTACCACCAGGATCAAGCCCCCGCGGATCGCCGCATCTGCGACGCTCTGGCCAAGTCGATCGACGCGCAGCTGAAGGGCGCGACCTGCAAGATCTGGCACCGACATCCCGTCTGGTTCCTCGACGACAACCCCATCGTCGGCTACCACAAGCTCAAGGACTGCGTCCGACTCCTCTTCTGGAGCGGCCAGTCCTTCGACGAACCCGGCCTCGCGCCGGAAGGTTCGTTCAAAGCCGCCGAAGCTCGCTTCACCGACGCGAAAGAGATCTCCGCCAAAGACCTCAAGCGCTGGCTCACCAAGGCGGCGAAGATCCAGTGGGATTACAAGAACATCGTGAAACGAAAAGGGAAACTCATCCGTCTCGATCCTCCCACACCCGCGGAGCTCCCCGCGAAGCCCCCCGCGAAGCCCCCCGCTAAGCCACGAGCAGCCAAAGCCAAACGCGGAGGCTCCGCCGCACGCTGATGCCTAGGGCGTTGGCCTCATTTGCCGCATCCGTCAAAACCCGGATAATCGCGTCCAACCGCAGGATACAGCGGGGGCACCGCAAAGAACGCTGGCAGGTCCGAATTCCCGAGGCATGCTTGTGGAGTCGCGTGGGGAGCGACAGCTTCGCGGAAAAAGGGCTCTCTGCCATGTTCAAATCAGCCGCATTCGCGATCCTGCTCGTGCTCGTCGCCCTCCCGGGACTCAATCTGGCGTGGCGAGCCTTGGTGAACTGGTTGGTCGATGACGATCGCCAAGATGCATCGATCCGAAGCACTTCGACTGCCTCGCACCTCGCGCAGATCTGACCATCGTGATCTCTGAACAGTCGCGGGTTCTTCGCCTGTTCCACTGGGATCCCGTCGGTGCTCGTCCTTCTGATACGCTGCCGCCATGATGCTCATGGCCCTCGTGGCAGCCTGCGCCTTGGCGGCCCAGCCCACCGAACCGTCTTGCTGTGCCCCGACCGGCCGCGGCGCCATGCTCGTGGCGGCATCGGCACCCAATCCCGCTCAGGCCCAGACTTCGACGCCATCGAACGCTCCGAGCTCGGTGCCCGATGGCATGGTCTGGATTCCCGGCGGCGAGTTCCAGATGGGCAGCACCGACCCGCTGGCACGACCTGATGAAGCACCGGTCCATCGCGTGCGCGTCGATGGATTCTGGATCGATCAGACTGAGGTCACGAACGCGCAGTTCGCGGCGTTCGTCGCCGCCACCAACTACAAGACCGTCGCCGAGCGAGCCGTGGATTGGGACGAGCTCAAGAAGCAGGTTCCGCCCGGCACACCGAAGCCTCCCGAGGAGATGCTCCAACCCGGATCACTCGTCTTCACGCCTCCCGACCACGCCGTCGACACCCGCGACAACTCCCAGTGGTGGGCATGGACCACCGGCGCGAACTGGCGGCACCCCGAAGGCCCCGGCAGCAGCATCGATGGCAAAGACCAGCACCCGGTCGTCCACATCGCCTACGAGGACGCGCTCGCGTATTGCGCCTGGGCCAAGAAGTCGCTGCCGACGGAGGCCGAGTGGGAGTTCGCCGCCCGAGGCGGGCTCGCCGCCAAGCGCAACGCGTGGGGCGATGAGCCGATCGACGCCAGCCGAGCCAACACCTGGCAGGGCCACTTCCCCGACCGCAACACCGATGAAGACGGATACTCGCGCACGGCGCCCGTGAAGTCGTACCCGCCCAATGGATTCGGGCTGTACGACATGGCCGGCAACGTTTGGGAGTGGTGCAGCGATCTGTACCGACCCGACACCTACGCGCGGCAGCTGATGGCGGCGGGAGGAAAAGACGCGGTCATCGTGAACCCGTCGGGGCCGGAGAAGTCGCTCGATCCCCGGAACCCCAACGCGCCCGAGAGCCGCGTGCACCGCGGCGGCTCGTACCTCTGCAACGACTCGTACTGCGCCTCGTACCGGCCCAGCGCCCGGATGGCCGCACCGCCCGACACCGGCATGCAGCACCTTGGATTCCGCTGTGTGCGGCGTCCGGACGTCAAGAAGTAGGTTTGCTTTCCGTGTTCTCGTGTTCCCTCTCGTGAAGGAGAATTGCCCGATGCACCCATGTCGATCTTCACCATGTTCCACCCGCTCGCGCCCGCGACGGCTCGCGCTTGCGCTGCTTGCGACACTCGCCGCGGTGATCGCGCCCACATCGGCGCTGGCACAAACGAAACAGCCCAACATCCTCGTCATCTGGGGCGATGACATCGGGCAGTTCAACATCAGCGCGTACAACATGGGCGTGATGGGCTACAAGACGCCCAACATCGATCGCATCGCGAAGGAAGGCGCGCTCTTCACCGATTGGTACGGCCAACAGTCCTGCACCGCGGGGCGTGCGGCGTTCATCACCGGGCAGTCGCCGATCCGCACGGGTCTGACGAAGGTCGGCCTGCCCGGCGCGCCCGAGGGCATGAAGAAGGAAGATCCGACGATCGCGACGGTGCTCCGCGCCAAGGGCTACATGACCGGGCAATTCGGCAAGAACCACCTGGGCGACCGCGACGACATGCTGCCGACGGCGCACGGCTTCGACGAGTTCTTCGGGAACCTCTACCACCTCAACGCCGAGGAAGAGCCGGAGAACCCGGACTATCCCAAGGACCCCGAGTTCAAGAAGCGCTTCGGGCCCCGCGGCGTCATCCACTCGTTCGCCGACGGACGCATCACCGACACCGGCCCGCTCACTCGTAAGCGGATGGAGACCATCGACGAGGAAGTGACCGTCAAGGCCCTCGACTTCATGGAGCGGGCGGCCAAGGCGAAGAAGCCGTTCTTCCTGTGGTGGAACTCCACCCGCATGCACGTCTTTACCCACCTCAAGCCCGAGTCGGACGGCAAGACCGGCCTTGGCATCTACGCCGACGGCATGGTCGAGCATGACGGACACGTCGGGCAGGTGCTCGACAAGCTGAAGTCGCTCGGTCTCGACGACAGCACGATCGTGATGTACTCCACCGACAACGGCGCCGAGACGTTCACCTGGCCCGACGGCGGAACGACGATGTTCCGCGGCGAGAAGAACACGAACTGGGAGGGCGGATACCGCGTGCCGTGCGTCATCCTCTGGCCCGGCACCATCAAGCCCGGCACGGTGGTGAACGACATCGCGGCGCACGAGGACATGCTGATGACCTTCGCCGCGGCGGCGGGTGATTCGACGGTGAAGGAGGATCTGCTCAAGGGTCGCACGATGGGCGATCGCACGTATAAGGTGCACCTCGACGGCTATGACCTGGGTCCCGCTTTGCGCGGCGAGAGCGTCTGGCCCCGCAAGGAGTTCATCTACTGGACCGACGACGGCAGCGTCGCCGCCCTGCGCTACGGCAACTGGAAGATCACCTTCCTGATGCAGGAGGCCGAGGGTCTGAAGGTGTGGCAGCATCCGTTCGTTGAGCTGCGGGCCCCGCTGATCACGAACCTCCGGATGGATCCGTTCGAGCGTGCCGAGCACGAGAACGCGATGGGCTACCAGCGCTGATACATGGACCGCATGTTCCTGATCGCCCCGGCAGGCGCGTACGTCGGGCAGTGGCTGCAGAGCTTCCGAGAGTTCCCGCCGCGGCAGAAGCCGGGCAGCTTCAATCTGGAGCGGGTGATGGAAGCGGTGTCGAAGCCGCAGGGTCAGTAGATTCAGGGTGCATGCAGAACATTTCAATGAGCGACCGCGAGGCCGATTTGCGTCGGCCTCGCGGCTTTTTGGGTTTGCGGTGCTCGCCGCAACCTCGCGGTTCGAATCCGGAACACTCCGTGCGCCATACGCTGGCGCATCAAGGAGCATCACCATGAACGATTCACCTCGATCGGTTGATCGCCGCGAAGCACTGGCCGCCATCGGACTCGCCGCTGCGGCGCTGCCGTCGCTCGCGATGGCGCAGCCCCCGTCGGTTACAACGCCCAACGCGCCGGCACCCAAGGACGGCGGCAAGCCGCCGATCGCGGTTGTGCCCGCCAACGCGGCCCCGGCGGAGCTGAAGATCTTCGACGAGGCATCCGGGCAGTTTGTGCTGCCCGCGCTGCCCTACGCCAAGGAAGCGCTCGAGCCGCATATTGATGCCCAGACGATGGAGATCCATCACGGGAAGCATCACGCGGCGTACGTCGCGGGGGTGAACAAGGCGCTGGGAGAGCTGGCGCGGATCCGCACGGCCGCGGGTGATTCGGCGCTGATCAAGCACTGGGCGAATCAGGTGTCGTTCCACCTGAGCGGGCACGTGAACCATGCGCTGTTCTGGAACATGCTTGCGCCGGCCGGCAAGGGCGGCGGCGGGGCGCCGGGCGGCGAACTGGCCAAGGCGATCGCCGCGTCGTTCGGTTCGTTCGAGCAGTTTGTCGCTCAGTTCAAGGCGACGGCGGCTTCGGTCGAGGGCGGCGGCTGGGCCTGGCTCGCGGTTGAGCCGTGGTCGAAGCAGCTCGTCTTGATCCAGCAGGAAAAGCAGCAGGACATGTGGGTGACGGGTGCGCAGCCGGTGCTGGGCATCGACGTCTGGGAGCACGCGTACTACCTGAAGTACCAGAACAAGCGGGCGGATTACGTGGCGGCGTTCCTGAATGTCGTGAACTGGCGATTCTGCGAGAGCCTTTTCGCGCGTGCCGTCCGATAACTGTTTCTGAGCCATTTGGGCCACCGCGAAGCCGAGGACACATCCTCGGCTTCGCTTTTTCTCGGACGAGGCGATTCTTGTAAGACCAATCCGGACAGGCATTTAGGACGGTTTGGCCCACCCATTCAAAATAAACCTTCCAAACGGTTGGCACTTCTCAGAACGCGTGGCATGTTTGAAGTGTCTTGTCTCTCTCCTCCTATGACTCGGCTGCGGGCGGAAACACGTAGCCGGGTTTACTGAGTGCGGGTTGGAAACGGCCCAAACTCGACAAGTTCTTGTCTTTCTCCTCCTATGACTCGCCCGTGGCGGAAAACGCGTGCGAGTTTTTTCTTTTTTGGTCTGTGCAGGCCCAATGCGAGCTTCAGGCCCGCCGCATTGGACCGGTCTCGGCGACGCTCGGGATTCCTGCTGACGCACTATCCGCTATCCTCGCCCCACGCGGCGTTTGACGCCGCGACGGGAGCCTCGCACGGATGCTGACTCTGGCCGCGACCACATTCACCGCCTTGGACTGGACGGTGCTGTTCGGGTACTTCGCACTTGTGGCGTGGACGGGGTGGTGGTTCAGCCGCAAGGAGCTGGCGGGGGCGAAGGAGTACTTCCTGGCCAATCGGCAGATGCCGATGTGGGCGGTGGCGATCAGCGTGCTGGCGACCTCGACGTCGGCGGCGACGTTCATCGGCAGCCCGGAAGAGGGCTACGCCCGGAACCTGACGTACCTGTCGACGAACATCGGCGGTGTGATCGCGGTGCTGATCGTGGCGGCGTTCTTCATCCCGGCGTTTTACCGGCACAACGTGACGACGGTGTACGACCTGTTGGAGATCCGCTTCGGGCACGAGGCCAAGCAGGCGAGCAGTTGGATGTTCATGATCGGGCGGGTGCTGGCGAGCGGATCGCGGCTGTTCATGGCGGCGATCCCGCTGTCGCTGATCCTGTTCCAGGAAACGCAGGACTGGCAACTGATCGGCGCGATCGTGGCGCTGACGGTGGTCGGGGTGCTGTACACGCTGGTGGGTGGCATCCGGAGCATCATCTACACGGACGTGATCCAGGCGGCGATCTTCGTTGGTGCGGCGGCGGCGGCGGTGATCGTGCTGCTGACGAAGATCCCGGCGCCGATCGGCGAGGTGTGGAACGCGGTCGCGGGCGCGAAGGCGCCGGACGGCAGCGCGAAGATGACGATCCTGCGGCTCGATGGCGATCCACAGACGGTGTACACGCTGCTCACGGCGATCACGGGCTTTGTGCTCCTGGGTATCGCGTCGTACGGCACGGATCATGACCTGGCCCAGCGGATGCTCACCTGCAAATCGGCGGTGAAGGGGAGCCAGTCGGTCATCGTCGCGATCCTGCTGAACCTGCCGATGCAGTTGCTGTTCCTGTGCATCGGGCTGTTGCTTTGGGTGTTCTACACGCGGCCGGACCTGATGGGCGCGAACGCGGCGACGGCTCCGGAGAAGTCGAGCGAGGTGTTCGTGCGGTTCATCCTCGACCACATGCCCAGCGGGATGGCGGGCGTGATGATGGCGGGGCTCTTCGCCGCGGGGTTGGGCTCGTTTAACTCGGCGCTCAATGCGATGGGCGCGACGTTCGTGAACGATGTGTACCAGCGGTACGTGAAGGACCGGGACGAGAAGCACTATCTGAAGGTTGGCAGGCTGGCCGTGTGCGTGTGGGGCGTGATCCTCGGTGCGTTCGCGTGCCTGTGCGTCTTCTGGCAGAAGGGGAGCGGAGAGACGCTGATCTCGTTTGCGCTCGGCGTGATGACGTTTGCGTACGCGGGGCTGCTGGCGGTGTTCCTGTGTGCCATCTTTACCAAGCGGGGGAACAAGGCGAGCGTGCTGAGCGCGCTGGCGGTGGGGTTCTCTGCGGTGCTCCTGCTGCAGCCGTGGGCGCGGGGTCGATGGGCTTCGGCGGTTGGATTGGACGCGTTTGCGGCGTGGAAGGTCGCGTGGCCTTGGTACTTTGTGGCGGCGACGACGCTGGCGTTTGTGGTTTGCTTGATGGGCGGGCCGACGAGGGATCGCAAGCCTTCCAACGATGCGAGCCATGCCTGATCTCACTCTTTTGCCCCCGCTGATCGTCCCCAGACCACTGGAGGTGACCCGCGTGGGCGGGTTCACGTGGCTGGGCGCGATCATCCAGATCGACGCCGGGCCGCATCGGGCGGCGGTCGAGCCGTTGCTGCGTGCGGCCGGGTTCGGAGACGGGCGTGTCTCATGGATCAATGCCAAGGACGCGGCCGGACCGTTCGTTCGCGTCTCGCTTGATCGCGGGTTGGCGGCGGACGGGCGGAGCGATCAGGGGTACCACCTCGACGTGCTGCCCGATTCGGCCAAGCGGGATGCGGCCGGCAAGTTGCCGAGTGTGGTGCTGCGTGCGGCTTCGGCGGCGGGGCTGCGGCACGGGGCGGCGACGCTGGGACAGATTCTGCGGCAGTACGGATCGACGCTGCCGGCGATGCAGATCGGCGATGGTCCGGCCTTGGCGAACCGCGGCGTGATGCTGGACATATCGCGCGACCGCGTGCCGACGATGGAGCATCTGCGGGAGATCGTGGACACGCTGGCGCTGCTCAAGTGCAATCACCTGCAGCTCTACACCGAGCACACGTTTGCGTATGCGGGGCACGAAGAGGTGTGGCGGGACGCATCGCCGATGACGGGCGAGGAGTATCGGACGCTGGATGGATGGTGCCGCGAGTTGGGCATCACGCTGGCGGCGAATCAGAACTGCTTCGGGCATCTGGCGGCGTGGCTGAAGAAGCCGCGGTACATGCCGCTGGCGGAGATCGACTCGCTTGAGAAGGTGTGGAAGTTTATGGAGTGGCCGCGGCCGGGGCCGTTCAGTTTGTGTCCGACGGACCCGCGGAGCATCGAGCTGGTGCGGGACATGCTGGGGCAACTGCTCCCCCACTTCTCGAGCAAGCAGGTGAACATCAACTGCGACGAGACGTTCGATGTGGGGCAGGGGCGGAGCGAGCAGGCGGTGCGGGAGCGGGGCGGGGCTCCTGTGTACTTCGATTTCGTGGATCAGGTGCTGGCGTGCGTGCGAGAGCACGGGTTCAAGCCGATGTTCTGGGCGGACATCGCGCTGTCGCACCCGGAGCAGATTGATCGCATTGCGCCGGACTTGCTCTCGCTGGCGTGGGGCTACGAGCCGGATTCTGACTTTGACAAGTGGGGCCGCGTTCTCGCGGGGGCGAAGAAAGAGTTCTGGGTCTGTCCCGGCACCAGCGCGTGGCGGAGCATTGTCGGTCGGACCAGCGAGCGGCGCGGGAACATCGACGCCGCGATCGCGGCCGCGACCGAGCATGAATCCACGGGCCTGTTGATGTGCGACTGGGGGGATCTCGGACATCGACAGCAGTGGCCGATCTCGCTTCACGGCCTTGTCGACGGCCTCAACGCGGCGTGGACGGGGACCGAGGGCGGAGTCGATCTGAATGCCGAGTCGTTCCAGGTGTTTGGCGACGCGTCTCTGCTCGCGAGCAAGTGGCTCGAGGATCTGGGTGATGTTGATCTCGAGGCCCGGCGAACGTTTCACGGCGTGGACGAGAGTGGCCGAGCGAAACGGATCAAGAACGCTTCGGCGTTGCTGCAGGACTCGACCATCGCGTGGAGAGAGACGCATCATCCGTCGCAGCTCCAGCATTGGCAGAGAGCGGCGGACGCGTGCGCTTGGCTCGCGGGACGCGTGCCGAGCGGGGTGCGGGGCCGGCTGCACGAGGAGTTCACGCACAGCGTCGAGGCGGCGAGCGTGCTGCTCGCCCGGGCCTTGGCTCGACGCGGCGTGGGCGATGCCGGGCCGCTGCGGTCGCGGATCCAGGCCATGATGGACGAGCATCGGCGTTTGTGGGCGCTGCGATCGCGGCCCGGCGGGCTGGATGCCAGCGTCTCGCATTACGAGAAGCTTCTGCACGATCTACCCGTATGAGCGATGGGACGCCCAAGTCGGGATCGGGAGATGCCGTCCGCCGCCGGCTGGTGGTCGGCTGCATGACCGGCACGAGCATCGACGGGCTGGATGTCGCGATGGTGGAGGTTCGCGGGACGGGCTTGGAGCTGTCGGCGTCGGTGGTCGGCACGTCCTCGGTGGATCTCGGTGCGGTACGGGACCGGCTGCGGGCCCTGGCGGATGGGGCCGCGATGACTGCGGGCGAGATCGCGGAGGTGACGCTGGAGTTCTCTCGGTTGCACGCTGACGCGATCGGCGCGTTGCTGAACGGCCGTCGGGCGGATCTGGTCTGCGTGCACGGGCAAACGGTTTTCCATAGGCCGCCGTTGAGCTGGCAACTCCTGAACCCGTGGCCGATCGCTCGAACGCTGCGTGCACCCGTGGTGTTCGATCTGCGTGGAGCGGACGTTGCCTCGGGAGGGCAAGGGGCCCCGATCACGCCGATCGCGGATGCGGTGCTTCTGGGGTCGTGTGCATCGCTGGCGGCTGGGTTTGCGGTGGTGAATCTGGGTGGGTTTGCGAACTTCACGGCGATGCCCGCGGCGGGTGGCCGTGCGATCTCGGCGCGGCTCTCAGAGATCCGAGGCGGGGATCTGTGCGTGTGCAATCAGTTGCTCGATCGGCTGGCGAGGCTGCGGTTTGGTCTGGCGTACGACCATGACGGCGAGCGTGCGTCGCGGGGCGTTGTGTCGGCGCGAGAGAGCGAGCGGCTCGGGAAACTGTTGCGGGCGGCGCAGTCCAAGGGGACGCGGAGCCTCGGGAGCGGAGACGAGTGCTTCGGATGGGTGGAGGAATCACGTTCGATGTCCGGCGAGGACGCGGCGGCGACGGCGTGCGACGCGATAGGGAGCGTGATCGGCGAATCGTTGAGAGGGGTTCCGACGGTGCTTCTTGCGGGCGGCGGTGCGGGGAACCGGGCGCTCGCTTCGGCGATCGCGAGGCACGTTGAACCGGGGGTGCGCGTTGGGATGCTGGATGAGGAGGGGATCGCGGCGACGCATCGGGAGGCGATCGAGTTCGCGATTCTGGGGGCCTTGTGTGAGGACGGCGTGCCGATCACGCTGCCGGGGATTACCGGGGTCCCGGACGCTTCGGTGTTGAGCGGGGCGTGGGCGCGGGTGTGAACGCGGATCGCGGTGTGATTCATGAGCGGGCGTGCGTGCCGCGGAGGGCGTGCAGGGCGTGCTCGGCGCTCTCGAATGGCGGGGCGGCAGGATCGATGTGCAAGCCCTGCGCGAGCCATTGATCGGTGGCCGGGTCGAGCCCGGTGAGAACCTGAGAGGCGCGGACTCCGATGGAGCGGCGGTCCAGTCCCGTGAGCACGCGGAACAGAAGCTCGAAGACGCTGGTGAGCTCGGCCTGGAGTTCTTGCTCGGTGACTTTGGACGCGTCGACGGGCCCGCGTTCGCAGAAGCGTGCGACGGCGTAGAGCTCGATGTGGGTGCGGCCGCTGCGGTCGACGAGGACGAGCGAGGGATCGAGCGGGCCGTTGTAGAGGCGGCGAGCGTGGGCGGCGTCGAGCGCGGTGAGGAGGTGCTCCGCGGCGTAGCAGACCTCGGAGGCGGCGATGCGGCCGCCGCGGGAGGCGGCGAGATCGTCGAGGGTGATCAGCCCGCCGATGTGGCCGAGGTAGGGCGCGATGAGCACGGTCTTGCCGGCGTCGGTGCGCACCGATTCGATGGGTTCGAGGTGAGGCAGGCGTCGATCGAGGAGGGAGTCCAAGCCGGGGATGAGTCGATCAGAGAGCGGCGCGGGAAGGACGTGGGCCAAACGGGGGGTGCGCTCGACGACGGATTCGATCAGGAGACGCTCGCCCAGGGAGCTCGAGGGCAAGGCGCGCACGACGCGGTAGTCGGGGACCAGGGTTGGGAAGTTGGAGGACACCAGAGCATGGTAACCGGCGCGCGACTGAGGCGAGTCGCAGCACCGCTCGCGCCGTCACGCCGCGGTGCGGGTGCGGCCGCGGAGATTCCGCGGACGGCCACGCCCGTGCGAAAACGCCCTTCTCCTGGGTTCATTCCCGAGGGAGAGGGCGTTGTGCGAGGGCGACGCCAAAAGGCGGTCGTGTGACTACTTGTCCTTCATGGCCTGGGTCGCGTCGGCGGCTCGTTGGCCGATGGTCGCGACCTTGAGCACGGCGACGGCGGTTTCGAGCTGGAGATCGAGGCCCTCGTTGAGGAGCTTGTCGGGGTTCGGGCGTTCCTTGGCGCCGGGGGCGTTCTCGCCGGGGAGAACGTCGGCGTCACGGCGGAGCAGGATGGCCTCGGTGGTCTGCTTGGGGAGCATCTCCATGGCGAGGGTGGGCGAGATGCCCCACTCGTGGGCGCCGGGCTTGCGGTGGATGATGCGGTAGCCCGGGGGCGCGGCGTCGGGGATGGCGTAGTACTGCATGGTGAGCTTCATGGCGGCGTCGTCGGAGATGCCGAAGACCTTCTGGACGCTGCCCTTGCCGAAGCTGCGCTGGCCCATGACCATAACGTTGATGTCGCCGGTCTCGCCGTAGTGCTGGAGCGTGCCGCTGACGATCTCGCTGGCGGAGGCGGAGCCTTCATTGATGAGCACGACGACCGGTGTGTTCTTGAGGCGTGCGACGTTGCTCTTCGCGACCTCGGGGCTCTCGGCGCGGCCGCCCGGGCCTTGCATGGCGACCAGGACGCCGCTGTCGACGAAGAGGTTGGCGACCTGCACGGCCTGATCGAGATAGCCGCCGGGGTTGAAGCGGAGGTCCATGACCATGCCGCGGAGGCCTTCCTTCTGCATCTGGTTGACGGCGCGGCGGAGCTCGGCGGCGGTGTTCTCGCTGAACTGGGTCAGGCGGACGTAGCCGATCTGGTTCTGGCGATCGATGAACCAGTCCCAGGCGTCCTCGCGGGCGCCGTTGCGTTTCCAGCCCTTCACCGAGACGACGTTGATGAGCTGACGCGGGATGGTCAGCTCGACTTCTTCGAACTTCTTGGCGTCGGCGGGAGCGCCCTCGGCGGCTGCGATCGGGCGATCGAGCGACAGGACGACCTTGGTACCTTCGGGTCCGGTGATGTTGTCGACGACCTGGTCGATGCCCATGCCGTAGGCGGACTTGCCGTCGATCTTCTTGATGACGTCGCCGGCGCGGATGCCGGCGCGGAAGGCGGGTGTTCCCTCGATGGGGCTGACGACCCGGACGTTGGACTGATCGTCGAGCTCGATCTGGACGCCGATGCCGACGAACTTGCCCTGGGTGTTGCGGTTGAAGCGGCTGAGCTCGTCGGGCCAGATGATGGCGCTGAACTCGTCGAGCTGGTCGATGGCGCCGTTGCCGAACTCGTGGAGCAGAGCCTCGCGGGGCATCTTGACGGTGCGGTCGTTGACGGCGAGCACGCGGGTGAGAAGGGCGTCGATCTCGGCGAAGCCGGGCTCGCTGGCGCGGCCGAACATGTTCTTGCGGACCTCGCTGAGGCGCTCTTTCTCGGAGCGGAGGGCGGTGAGGAGGGTGTCACGAGCGGCGTCGTTGTCGAGGCCGGGGAAGGCCTTGTGCAGGTCGTGGGTGCTGACCATGGTCTCGATGGCGCCCAGGCCGCCGGAGAGCAGGGTTCGCATGGGGACCTGTTCGACGTGATCGGCGGCGCGGGCGAGGGCGCGGACGACGGCTTCCTGGTCGACGCCCTGGAGCTTTTTGTTGAAGTCATCGCCGGTGGGGTTGTAGGGCGGGAGTTGCTTCTGGTTCTCAGCCTTCAGGCGATCGTTGCGGAGTTCCCAGAGGCGCTGGGGGACGTAGAGGCGGAGCATCGAGAGGCGGCGGGACTGGCGCTCCAGATCGAGCTTGTAGCGGCCGGACTCTTCGTGCAGGGCGTTGAGCAGGCTGAAGAGCTCGCTGGAGGCGAGCCACTGCGCGGACGATTCGGCCTCGCGGGCGGCGGCGTCGACTTCCTGGGTGAGCTGCTTCACGCGCGGGTCTTCGAGAACGCTGGCTTTGTCGGGGGTCAGCACCCAGAGCTCGATCGCGCTGCGCATGGCCTGCGAGAGGCGGGTGGTGGTGCGCTCGCCGCCGAGGCGCTCCTCGAACTCTTTGTTCACTTCGGCGAGGCGTTCGGCCCGCTTGGTCTCACGCTTGGCGAGGTTGGCGTCGAGGAGCTTGACGGCGTCGAGAATCTCGTCGCGGTCGGCGCCGGAAAAGGTCTCCGGCGGGGTCTTGACGAACTTCAGAAAATCTTCGAAGCGTCCCGACTTGGCGATGCGCCAGCCGCGGCTGGACCAGTCGGCGGGAGAGGCGTGGTTGTTGTCTTTGTCGTCGGCTTGGGCGGCAGCGGTGAGCGCGGCTTGGAGGGAGGTGGGAACGCCGGCCGCGAGGGCGAGCGTCGCGGCGAGGACTCCGGCGCGGACGCCACCGATGAGGAACGAAGGGGAGAAACCACGAGCATTCCGACGGACGATGTCGACCACGCAACCTCCCTTGATCGGACCTAAATCGGACCTTGATCGGCCGCGGAGACCGAGGATCCCCGCGGCCGCGATTCTCCACCGTTGCGGCACATGCCTCGTGCACGCCGGGCGCAACAGTGACGCATCGGGTCGGGGCCGGTACTCCGTGACCGGTTGCCCGACATCGAGTGACGCGGAGAGCATATCGGACCGGCGCGGGCGGCTCGCTCCCGACCGGCGGTATGGACGCCACGTCGAACCTAGTACCGATGTCCCGGAACGGGGGTTCGATTCTCGGAACGGATCGGAATGGGAGCGGTTGGAGGGGAACGGGATGGCTGCGGGGCAAAAATGAACCGCCCCGGACGGAAATCCGGGGCGTTCTTTGGTCAGCGAACGAACCGCCAAGAACGTGCTGACCGAGACACGCCAACACGGCGTGCCCCACGAAGTCTCGAATCAGGCCTCTTGATTCGCAATCGTCGTTGAGAACGAAGCGGTCAAGACGAAGAAACCTACCACAGGTCAGGGGCCTTGTGCAAGGTCTTTCCTGGGGTTACGGACAGTTTCAGGCGCGACGGCGACGAGCGGCGATGAGGCCGCCCAGGCCGGCGAGCGCGAGCGAAGCGGGAGCGGGGATGGCCGTGCCCTCGATGATCACGTCATCGACGCGGCTGGTGCCGCCGGCAGCGACCGAGCCGCCGTTGGTCGAGGTGGTCGAGCGGTTGACGAGGCGGAAGTAGATGGTGGCCTTGTTGTCGAGGGCCGAAGGGCCGGAGACGGTCTGGTTGTCCGTGGGGACGCCCGTGCCGGAGCTCCACGCGGGGCCGGCGTTGGCGCGAACGATGTAGTTGGCGCCGATCTGGGTGAACGAGACGCCGTCGGTGCTGTAGAAGAGGCCGAAGTCGCGGGGGCCGGTGTTGCTGCCGGTCTGGCCCCAGCTGATCTTGATGTTGTTGTAGCCGAGCGAGCTGCTGGTGAACTGGAAGTAGTCACCGACGGCCCAGGCGTTGGCGCTGAACGAACGGGTCGAGCCGTTGCCGGTGGGGCTGGAGTAGTTGGTCGTCGAAGCGGCGTGCTGGCCGCTGGCGTTGCCAGCGAACAGGCCGCCGGTCGAGGCGACGTTGCCCGAGGCGGCACCGGTGACGGTGAAGCCAGCGGACAGGTTCTCGAACGACCAGCTGGTCAAGACCGCGGCGTTCGCCGTGGTCACCGCGCCGGCCGCGAGGGCCAACGCCAAAACGGAGTTCTTCATCTTCTCGATCCTCCTAAAAAGGTCAATCACACACAGCGCGGCGGAAAACGCGCCGGCCCCAACAGAGGGCCTGTCTCTCGGCGGTAAGCATACCAGAACGCCGAGCCAAGTGAAATCGGGGGGTATTGAGTTTTGGTCAAGATTTGGTAGGGAGACGGGGGCTGCCCGTGCTCGAATGGGCTTGGAGGGTCTTGAGGCCAACGGCACCAATAGCAGCGACGGGACCCGTTTGGGTCCCGTCGTGCGAGAAAACAGGCCGAAAACCATTCAGTTGCGACGGCGACGGGCGGCGAGCAGGCCGCCGAGGCCGGCGAGGGCGAGCGAAGCGGGGGCCGGGATCGCGGTGCCCTCGATGACGACGTCATCCACACGGCTGGTGCCGCCGGAGGCGATGGTGCCGCCGTTGGCCGAGGCGTTGGTCAGAACCACCAGGCGGAAGGTGATGGAGGCCTGGTTGTCGATCGCGGCAGGGGCCGAGATGGGGCCGAAGTTGTAGATCGACTGGGGGGTGCCGGAGCTCCAGGTGGGGTTGGGAGCGGCGTTGGCGAGCACCGTCAGGGTGCTGCCGATCTGGGCGAAGTTGATGCCGTCGGTGCTGGCGAAGAGCCCGAAGTCTCGAGGGCCGGTGTTGCTGGACGTCTGGGACCAGGAGATCTTGATGTTGTTGTAGCCGAGCGAGCTGCTGGTGAAGGAAAAGTAGTCGCCGACGGCCCACTGGGTGGCGCTCATCGAACGTGTGGAGCCGTTGCCGGTGGGGCTGCTCCAGACCGAGGCAGCGGCGGCGTGACGGCCGCCGGCGAGCCCGGCGAACAAGCCGCCGTCCGACGCTGCGGGCGTCGTGGGGCTTTGAGCGGTGAAGTTGAACGCGCTGGTCAGATTCTGGAAGGACCAGCTGGTGAGAACGACGGCGTGCGCGGAAGCGGCAACGCCTGCACCCGCCGCGATCGCGGCGGCAAAAACAGAACGGTTCATCTCTCGATCCTCCTATGCAAACACGAACAGCTCCGGTCGCACTCGGAAAAGCGCGGGCCGGACCCAACGACCTCGGACTCCCTGCCCCAACACGCGGGGGCTTGTCTCTCGAGTCAGGAGAATAACCGAAGATCAGAGAACGCGTACTGGCGAATCCGTCGATTTCGCGAGATTTCTGGAGCGAAGAGTCCGTGTTCTCAGACTGGCCGGGGATCCGCGGAAGGGGTATAGTCGGGGCCTTGGGGCGCGTAGCTCAGTTGGCTAGAGCGCGGCTGTCACATAGCCGAGGTCACAGGTTCGAGCCCTGTCGCGCCCATTCAAATGCACCGGTACGGCTGTTGTTGAGCGGTTCCCGCCTACGCGGCCGCCCTGGCCGCGGTGTCCAGCCGGCAGATGTTCAGCAGCTTTTCACGATCGATGGGTTTGGTGGCGTAGCGATCGCACCCTGCGTCGCGGCACCGGGCCTCGTCCCCCACCATCGCGTGGGCGGTCAACGCCACGATCGGGCCGGTCCATCCTTTGGCTCGAAGCGCGCCCGCGAATGAGTAGCCGTCCATGACGGGCATCTGCATATCCGTCAGCACGAGGTCGCAGGGGGCGGGGATCCGCAGGGGTCCTTCGGGCGTTTGGTCGTGCGTGAGCGCGCAGAGCGCTTCGTGGCCGTTGGAGAAGACCCGGACTTCAGCCCCGGCCTTGCGCAGGTGGTGACAGATCAGCCGTTGGTTGTCGGGTCCGTCCTCGGCGAAGTAGATCCGGACCCCGGCCAGGACTCCGGGACGAGCGGGAAAGGTGAGCGGCAAGCCCGATGATCGGTCAACGCTTCGGAACTCCTCCGGAGCGACCATGTTGGTTCGATCGATCACGCCGGTCGAAATGCTGACGGTGAACTCGGTCCCGCGCCCGATCTCGCTGCGCACGGTGATGTCGCCGCCGAGCAGCCTCGCGAAGCTGCGGCTGATCGTCAGTCCCAGGCCCGTTCCGCCAAACCGCCTTGTCGCGGTCGTGTCGACTTGTGTGAACGGCCGGAAGAGCGTCCCGACCTGTTCCGGGCTGATCCCGATGCCGGTGTCCTGCACCCGGACCTCGAGCACGCCGTCGAGGTCGCCTCGGGGTGAGAAGCTGGCCCGGACCTTGACCGATCCCTGGTCGGTGAACTTCATGGCGTTTGCGGCCAGGTTTGTGACGATCTGTCGGAGCCGCACTGGGTCGGTGAAGATCGTGGCGGGGATGGGGCTGTCAAGCCCGACCTCGAACTTCAAGTCCCGCTGCTCGCACCGCATCGACATCATCGTTTCGACTTCCAGCAGGATCTGCACCGGGTGCGTGGGCTGCAGATCGACGGCCATCTTGCCGGCCTCGATCTTGGAAAGATCGAGGATCTCGTTGATGAAGGAGAGCAGGTGCTCGCCGTTCTTGCGGATCGTGCGCACGCAGTCGTGCACCTGGTTGCGATCGGTCGCTGGATCGAGGATGAGCTCCGAGAATCCGAGGATCGCGCCCATCGGGGTCCGGATCTCGTGGCTCATGTTGGCGAGGAACTCGCTCTTGGCCCGATTGGCTGCCTCGGCCTGCTGCCTCGCCGCCTCGACGTCCTGCATCGCGCACTCGAGCCGGGCGTGTGCTTCCCTGGACTCGCGCCGTCGGGTGTTGAGGGCCTTCGCGAGTGTGCCCACTTCGTCTGTGCTCCACACCGGGACCTCGACGTCGCCGGCTTTCAAGGCGGCCTCGATCGCGCCGATGGGCCGAAGAACCATCCGATAGACGAACCACATGCCACCCACCAGCACCATGATGGCGGCCAGGATGAACCCAAGGCCTGACATCGCCGCCCACGCTCCCTGCTGAGCCTCGATCTCCCGGGTATCGATGTGGATGGCGACCGCTCCGGGTTCGGAACTCACCACGCCCCGGGCGATCATGATCGGCATCGCAAAGCCCATCTTGTGATCGTGATCGTGGTACTCGGAGAACTGTTTCCGCTCGTAGAGCGCCCGTTCGAGGTCGAGTACCGAGTCCTCGCCGGAGATCTCCGACAAGAGTCGTCCGACCCATGCGTTGCGGGTCGATGCCACCACCCGCGACGAGTCGCCCGCTGCTACAACGATTTCGGAGATCAAGGGTTCGGCGCCGAGCGCGTTCACGATGCGCTCGACATCGGTTTCGTCTCGAACCGTTTCGGTGGCGTAGCCGACCAGCCGGGCGACCAGCTCGGCTTGCTTGACCATGGCCGCCCGGGCTTGCACACCCGCGAGCCAGTACGCGCCAGCATAGCCGCACGCGGCCAGCAGCAGGCACCCGGCGGCGATCGGCGCCAGGGCTCGGTAGGCAATCGAGCTTCTGATTTTGCTCGTGAAGTGCATTTGCCGTTTACTCGTCGGAGACAACCGTCAGTGCGTCTTGGGCTGCCGCCTCGTGCTTCAGCATTCCGATTCCCACCATGGCTTCGCGCGTCCGTTGAATCGTGGGGCCCAGGGATCCGCTCTCGCCCAGAAATCGCGATTGGTCGTTCCGAGTCGCCAAGCGGACCCCGCTTGTGAGCGCCGCTTCGAACTCCGCTGGCATAATCCGCTGGCGAGCGGCCATGATCGCAAGGGCTTCCTTTGGATGCGTCTGTGCATACTCCTGGGCGCGGAAGAACGCTCGGCAGATGCGAGCAACCGCGTCAGGACGCTTCTTGTACACGCCCGCCTCGAACGCCAGAACGTCGATGATCTCGCCCGGCGTCTCGCGCGTCGAGAAGATCTCGTGAGCTCCTTCCAGCTTGCTGATGTCGACACTGATGGGCGGGTAGGTCACCACGGCGTCCACCTCGCCTGCTTCCAGCGCCGCCCGCATCTTGAGCTGCGAACACGCGATCGGCACCACGTCTCGGAGGCTCATCCCGTGCCTCTGGAGCGCACTCTCGAGCACCACCGCGTTGAGCGAGTCGCTCTCGAGGGCCACGCGCTTGCCTCTGAGATCCGTCATCGAAGCAACACCGGCCCGGGCGATGATGGAATCGGCGCCTTCGGACCAGTCCGCGACGAGTGCCACACGCGAGGACCGGCCGCTTTGCTCCTTCGCGACCAGCACTTCCACCAGCGTCGCGAACATCCCGTCCACCTGCCCTCGTTCGAAGGCCCGACGAGCATCGCTCAAGGAGCTGAGTTCACGCAGTTCTACGTTCACGCCCTCGGCCGCAAAGAACCCCTTCTCGCGGGCCAGCGTCGCGAACTCGTACCCCGGCCAGGGATTAATCGCGATCCGCAGCGGCACATCCGCGGGCCGGGTCGCCCGTATCAGTTGCCAGCCGGCGATACCCGCCATGGCCAGGGTGACCACGCCAACCATCGCAGCGAGCCGAACAAGACCCTTGACCATGGATCGGTTCGAGCCCTGCATGTTCACGTTCTCAGTTGTACGACGCTGCACGCTCATGTGGGCTTTCGGGCTCGGGCCTTGATGCTGGATGCACCTCACACGGCGCCGGAGTGGGCGCCGTCCGCGTGCAACGGAGGAATCGGTCCCGAAGCGGGCCTCTCGGAGGAAACCCGGGGTTTACCCCAAACACCCGTGGCAAAGCTTGCGCGTCTTTTTGCAGAGCCGCAGCCAGTATCCCCAGATTGACAGAATCGGCGTTACGCGGAAGATGCGAGTCGCTGGCGGCTGGCGGCGATGGCTGCCGCGACGGCCCCTGGTCCGGTGCCCCCAGCAATTTCACGCCGCTTCAATCCGGCTTCGAGGGCGAGGGACTGATAGACGGCGTTGTCCACTCTCGCATCAACCGACCGCATCTCGTCGATGGAAAGGTCTTCCAACCGGACCTGCTTCGTGATCGCGACGCGCACGAGCTTGCCGACCACGTCGTGGGCCTCGCGGAAGGGAATGCCCTTGGCCACGAGGTAGTCCGCCAGCTCGGTTGCGTTGGCGTAGCCGTCGAGGGCGGTGTCGCGGGCGCGGCTCTCTCGCACCTTCAGCGTGTCGAGCACCCGCACCAAAACCCGCAGGCACATCGAGAGCTGCCGCATCGCGTCGATCAGCGGCTCCTTGTCTTCCTGGAGGTCCTTGTTGTACGCGAGGGGGAGACCCTTCACGGTCATCGACATGGTGGCGAGCGCGCCGAAGATGCGGCCGCACTTGCCGCGGATGAGCTCGCAGGCGTCGGGGTTCTTCTTCTGCGGCATGAGGCTGCTGCCGCTGCTGACGCTGTCGTGCATCTCGACGACGCCGAACTCCTGGCTCGCGAAGAGGATCAGGTCTTCGGCGAGGCGAGAGAGGTGGATCGCGCAGTTGGAAGCCGCGGCGAGCGTTTCGATGACGAAGTCGCGATCGCTGGTCGCGTCGAGGCTGTTGCGGGTCGGCGCGTCGAAGCCGAGGTCCTTGGCGATCTGCTCGCGGTTGACCTGATAGGTCGTGCCGGCGAGAGCGCCCGAGCCGAGCGGGCAGACGTTGACGCGTTTGCGGGCATCGGCGAAGCGGGCCGCGTCGCGTTCGAGCATCTCTTGGTAGGCGAGCGCCCAGTGCGCGAAGAGGATCGGCTGGGCCCGCTGCAGATGGGTGTAGCCCGAGGTCACGACGGTCTTGGTGCGATCGGCGAGGTCGATGAGAGCGCGGCGTGCGTCCTTGAGCTCTGCGAAACGGGCGTCGATCTCGGCACGGACGTAGAGCCGGAAATCGGTCGCCACCTGGTCATTGCGGCTGCGGCCGGTGTGCAGCTTCTTGCCGAGGTCCCCCACCGCTTCGATCAGGCGGCGCTCGACCCAGGAGTGGATGTCCTCGTCGGGGTCCTTCAGCGGGAGCGTGGGATGATCTGCGATCTCAGATCTCAACTTCGTGAGCGCGGCCGTCAGCCTCGCTAACTCGTCGGCGCTCAGCACGCCGGCGCGGTGGATCGCCTTCGCCCACGCGATCGAGCCGTCGATGTCCTGCAGCGCCAGCGCGGCGTCTACCGGCAGCGAGTCGTTGAAGAGCTTGAAGAGCTCGTCGGGCTTGGTTTCGAATCGACCGCCCCAGAGGGCCATGCGATCACTCCCGTGGCGTCGCCACGATCGGCGGCAAGTCTCAGTGCGTGATTCCGGCCTTCTTCAGAGCCGCGATCCGCTCTGGCAGGCTCAGCAGCTTGATGAAGCCGCCTGCGTCCTTGTGCTCGTAGATCTCGCCCTTCTCGAAGGTCACGACCTTCTCGGCGTAGAGCGAGTTAGGGCTCTTGCGCTTGATCGCGGTCGCCGTGCCCTTGTACAGGCGCACCACGATCTCGCCGGTCAGACGCTCGCTGCTCTTCTGGATCGCGGCCCACAGGGTCTCGCGGTAGGGCGTGAACCAGCGGCCGTTGTAGACCACCTCGCCGAACCACAGAGCCAGGTGCTCTTTGAAGTGGCGGGTCTCGCGGTCCTGCACGAGTTCCTCGATGCCCTTGATCGCTTCGCAGAGGATCGTGCCGCCCGGCGTCTCGTAGATGCCGCGGGACTTCATGCCGACGAGGCGGTTCTCGACGAGATCGACGCGGCCGACGCCGTGCTTGCCGCCGATGACGTTGAGCTTCTCGATGATCTTCCAGGCGAGCATCTTTTCGCCGTTGAGAGCGACGGGGCGACCGGCCTCAAACGACAGCGTGACTTCCTCGGCCTTGTCCGGCGCCTTCTCGGGCGACACGGTCAGCATGAAGCAGTCTTCCGGCGGAGCGTTCCACGGGTCTTCGATGCTGCCGCCCTCGTGGCTGATGTGCCAGAGGTTGCGGTCGCGGCTGTAGATCTTGGTGGCGCTCGCGGTGGTCGGGATGTTGCGGGCCTTCAGGTAGTCCAGCATCGCGATGCGGCCGGTCAGCTTCCACTGGTCCATGCGCCACGGGGCGATGATCTCCATGTCCGGCGCGAGGGCGGCGTAGGCCGACTCGAAGCGGACCTGGTCGTTGCCCTTGCCCGTACATCCGTGCGCCAGAGCGTTGCATCCGAACTTGCGGCCGGCTTCGACCTGGGCCTTGGCGAGAATCGGGCGGGCCATCGCGGTGCCGAGCAGGTAGCGGCCTTCGTAGATGCAGCCGGCCATAACGGTGGGCATCACGAAGTCGTCGACGAACTCACGCTTGAGGTCGACGACCACACAGTCCTTGGCGCCCGAGTCCTTGGCCTTCTTCTCGACGCCGACGAGCTCTTCCTCGCCCTGACCGACGTCGCCGACGACGGCGTAGACCTCGCAGGCCATGTTTTCTTTCAGCCACGGAATGATGACCGAGGTGTCCAGGCCGCCCGAGTACGCGAGTGCAATCTTCTTCATCGTGATTCTTCTTTCCAACGCCGCCGTCAACGCGGCCGTGTGCGAATCTGCCTTGAGCGAGACGAGATTCCCGAATTCTTCCCAGTGCCGAGTGTTTCGTACCGGCTGCCGTCCTTTAGCCACACAACATATGCACCAGCAACGCCATCTGCGCGTGCATGCGGTTCTCCGCCTGATCAAAAACCACGGATTCTGCTGCGTCGATGACCTCGTCGGTGACTTCGCTGCCGCGGTGGGCGGGGAGGCAGTGCATGAAGAGCGACCGCTGGCCGCCGCTCAGCCCGCGGCTTGCCAACCCCATGAGATTGGCGTTCACCTGAAAGGGCTTGAACAGCTCGCGGATGCGATCGGTCTCGCGGCCCTGCCCCATGCTCACCCAGACGTCGGTGTAGACCGCGTCGTGACCAGCGATGTCGGACAGGTCGTGGGACACTTTGATGGTCGAGCCCGATTTGGCGGCGAACGCCGCACACTGCTTCATGATCGGCGTGCTCGGGTTGCGGCCCGGGGGCGTCAGCACCGTCACGTGCACGCCGAGTATCGCTCCAAGCTCCACCAGGGAGTGACAGACGTTGTTGCCGTCGCCCACGTAGGCGAGGCGGATGTCGTTCCACGCTCGCTTGGGGAACTTCTCGCGGAGCGTGAGATAGTCGGCCAACGCCTGACACGGGTGGTGCAGGTCGCTGAGCGCGTTGATGACCGGCACGCGGCTGGCGTCGCTGAGGCCTGCGAGGATGGTCTGCTTGTACACACGGGCGACGATCGCGTCGACCCAGCGTTCGAGGTTGTGGCCGTAGTCGGCGATGGTCTCACGCTCGCCCAGCCGCTGCTCGCTGTGATCGAGGTAGACCGCGTGCCCGCCGAGACGATGGATACCGACCTCAAAAGACACCCGCGTGCGCAGCGAGGGCTTCTCGAACAGCATGGCGACGGAGCGGCCGTCGAGGGCGTTGCGGTACGGCTTCACGTCCTTCTTCAGCGCTGCGGCGGTCGCGAAGAGGGTCTCGACATCCTGGCGCGACAACGCCCCGAGCGACAACAGGTCGTGCTCGCGGAGCGAGGTGATGAGCGGGACGATGGGGTGGGGAGCTGTCATGGGATCGATTCGGTTGACGCAGAAGGTTGACGCAGAAGAAGGCATCGAGGCACGCGGCATCGAGGCATCGAGTGATGTTTCAGCGGACGAAGCGGCTGCCGAGGCTCTCGCCTTTGGTCCAGCGGATCAGGTGCTCCGGTCGATCGCCGCTGAGGATGACGACGGGGATGCCGCTGGCCGCGACGGCGGAGGACGAGCGTGCCTTTGGGATCATGCCGCCGGTGATCGCGCCGGTCCCGATCAGTGCCTCGACGTCGGCGTGCGTGAGCTGCGGAATGATCTTGCCGTCCTGGCCCTTCACACCTTCGACATCGGTGAGCAGCACGAGGGCCGCGGCCTTGAGCACCTTGGCCACGCCCGCGGCGGCGTCATCGGCGTTCAGGTTGAGCGGTTCGCCGCGATCGTCCAGACCGATCGAGGACAACACTGGGATGTAGCCGTTGGACAGCAGCACGCGGGCGAGCTGGCCGTCTTGTTCGCGCACCACGACCTCGCCGACGCGGCCCGGGTCGAAGTCGAGGCCTTGCATGACGCGCGACAGCACCAGCCCGCCGTCGCCGAGGCACAGGCCGACCGGCTTTCCACCGGCGCGGAGCAGGCAGCCCACGAGTGATTTGTTCACCGTGCCCGCGAGCACGCCGGTGATCTCGGGGATCTGATCGCTCGGCGTGATCCGCAAGCCTTGCTTGCGCTCGGGCTTGATGCCCAGGCGATCCATCAACCGGTCCACCGCCTTGCCGCCGCCGTGGAGCAGCACGAGGCCGCCGGGATGAGACCGCGCGAGCGCGACCAGAGAAGCCCACAGCTCCGGCGCGGCGGCCTGAGCCTCAAGGGTCGCGCCGCCGATCTTCACAACCAGCGGGCCATTGGGGTGGGCGCTGCCTGCGCCATTTGTAGCGGCGATGCTCACGCTCCGCCTCCCACGCGCTTGCCGCCGAGCGCCTCGGTCTCGGCGATCCCGAAGCGGATGTTCATGCACTGGATCGCCTGACCGGCGGCACCCTTGACGAGGTTGTCGATACTGCTGACGACGATCAGGTGCGAGTGCTCGGTGTCGAGGGCCCAGCCGATGTCGCAGAAATTGGTCTGCCGCACGTCGGCGATCGCGGGGAATGACTTGGCGGGCAGCAGCCGCACGAACGGCTCGTTGGTGTACGCGGCGGCGTAGGTCGCATTGACCTTCTCGAGCGTCGTCCCCGGCACGAGGTCCACGTGCATCGTGCTCAGGATGCCGCGGTCGAGCGCGATCAGGTGCGGCGTGAAGAGCGTCTTGACACCCGCGTATGCGTCGATCTCGGGCTGATGCCGATGCGAGAGCACGCCGTAGGGCTGCATGCTGATCTCGCAGAAGAGGTTCTTCACGTTCGCGCCGCGTCCCGCGCCGCTCACTCCCGAGGCCGAGTCGATGATCGGGCGCGTCCCCGGCTTCACCAGCCCCGCCCGCACCAAGGGCGAGAGAGCCAGGATCGCGCTGGTGGGATAGCAACCCGGCACGGCGATCAGGTTGGCCTTCGCGATCTGGGAGCGGTGCAGTTCGGGCAAGCCGTAGACCGCGGTCGAAAGCAGCGAGGAGCTGCTGTGCTCGAAGCCGTAGTGCTTGGGATAGAGGGCCGCGTCGCGGAGGCGATAGCCGGCGGAGAGATCGAGGACGACCGTGCCGCGATCGAGCAGCTTGGGCGCGAGCTCCACGCTCGCCTCGTGGGGCGTCGCGAGGAAGACCGCGTCGGGCTTGAGCGTCATTACGGCGTCGATTTCGACCGGCTGGACGGCCAAGTCGCATACGCCGCGGTAACGCGGGAAGAGCTCGTCGAACTTCCCCGCCTGGTCGCCCTTCTCGCGCCGCGCGGAGGCGAACAGCCCCACCACTTCCGCGTGAGCATGGCCCGACAGGATCGAGACCAGCTCGGCCCCGGAGTACCCACCGGCTCCGACGATGACAATGCGGCGACGCGACATCGCGATCAGGCTCCTATCGCGGGAGCCCGATCTGACGGTGCCCCTCGCGGTCGTTGGTTCAGGTTGGACTTACTGGACGCGCTGCACGCCGCCCTGGGCCTCGGCGATCGCCGCATCGTAGCGACGCACCAGCTCGCTCAGGTTCACGGCCAGACGCTTGGCGCCGTTCCAGTTCAGCACCACGCGGCTGCCGATGGCGAAGTGCATCGCCTGCTGACCCTCGGGGCCCTGGGTGGGGATGTTGAGCCCGAAGTCGAGGATCACCTCGTCTTGGGTGTTGGTCGTGCGGATCGTGTTGGCGTACGTCGTGACCATCTTGGTCTCGTCGATGCGGACGGCGATCTGTTGCTGCTGGGGCTGGTTGGGGGTGCCGGACATGGAATGCTCCTGCGCGTGTGGCTGGTTGTGATACAACTAGTGGAAGGGTCGAGTTTAGGTCGCTCGCGCCCCGACCTTCCAAGCGCGGCGGAGGCTGGCGATGAAGAAATCGCAGAAGCAATCACGGTCGAGGAAATCAGGCTCAGCCGCGGTCGCCGCCCGGGCACCCGGGGCGGGACGACCGTCGCACACCCTGGCCGCCATCGACATCGGCAGCAACGCCGTTCGTTTCGCTCTGGCTGAACTCACCTCGGGCGGGGCCTTGAAGATCGTTGAAGAGCGGCGGCGTCCCACCCGTCTGGGGGCCAACCTCGCGGCCCGCGGCAAGCTCCCCAAGGAAGGCGCCAAAGCCACCATTGCCGCTGTGAAAGAGTTCTGCTTCGACGCGGCCCGCCACGGCGTGCTCGCGATGCGTCTGGTCGCCACCGCCGCCGTTCGCGAAGCTCCGGACGGAGCCGCCTTCGTCGCCCGGCTTGAACGGGAGACCGGTATGCGGGTCTCGATCATCGGCACCGACGAAGAAGCCCGTCTCGCGTTCCGCTCCTGCACCGACGCGATCGACCTGTCCAAACGCCACGCCGCCATCGTGGACATCGGAGGCGGGAGCGTTCAGATCAGCCTGTCCCACAAAGGCACGCTGTACGAATCGGTCTCCCTGCCGCTGGGCGCGGTGCGTCTGACCAGCATGTTCGGCGGCGCGATACGGATCCACCAGCCTGCGACGGAGAAGAAGGTTCGCAAGCACGTCCGATCGGTCTTGGCCAAGTCGTTGCCCGTGCCGCCATCGGAGGTTGATCTCCTCGTCGGCTGCGGCGGAACGTTTGCGTCGCTGCTGTCCATGCTGACCAACTCGCCGCGCAGCGGAGCAGGCACACGCGGCGGCAGCACGAGCCTCAAGCCGCGGGCCTGCACCCGCGACGAGTTCGAAACGCTCGGCGAGACGCTCAAAGACATGAATCTGGTGGAGCGTGAACGCTGGCTGACGCGGTTGAAGATCCCCGCCGATCGCGCCGACATCCTGCCCGCCGGCATCATCGTCGCCGAGGAGATCATCGCCGCGCTGCGGGTCCGCACCATCGCCCCCCACGGCGGGGGCGTCCGCGACGGCCTGCTGCGCGAACTCGCGATGATGTCGCGGGTACCCGCGTACCTGCCCTCCGCGGCACGTCGCATCGCCATGGACGCGGGGTACGAGAACGACCACAGCGAGCACGTCGCGTCCCTCGCACTGGCGCTGCTCAGCGACCTTGCGGACGTCGATCGCGTCCGCGACGCGCTGAAGGGAGAACTCGAAGTTCCCGAGATCCTTGAGAGCGCGGGCGTGCTGCACGACGTCGGCGTGCCCATCGATTACGACCGGCACCACAAGGTCGCGCGTCGCATCATCGAACTGGCATGGTTCCCCGGCGCGTCGCCGCGGCTGCGGGCGATCATCGCCAACATCGCCCGTTACCACCGCAAGTCGCTCCCCGCGCCCGACCACGCCGCGTTCACAACCCTTGCCCGACGCGACCAGGGAATCGTGCGAGCGCTCGCAGGCGTCCTTCGTGTTGCTGACGGGCTAGACCGCACCCACACCGGGAGCGTGCACGGCGTGCGCGTGCGGATCACCCGCACGCTCATCGAGATCACCGCCGAGGGTGCCAAGAGCGGCGACGCGAACATCAAGGCGGCACAAAAGAAGTCCGACCTGTTGGCGGCGATCACGCGCCGCAAGGTTCTTGTGAAGTCGGAAGACCGCAGCAAGCAGTCCCCGCCTCAGGGAGCGAAGACCGGCGATCGGGGCACCGCAAAGTCGCGCGAAAGCGAGCCGGGGCGTCCCCGCCCCGGCGGAACACGCGTCCGTTCCCGTTAAGCCTCGAAGAGTGAACCCCACTGCACGGGGCGAGGACGCCCCGGCTCGCTTTCCGTTCGCTTCCTCAGCCCCCGCCCGCCGATCGCCGATAATGGTCTGTTCCCGTTCGGTCTTCACCCCCCGCCCACCTCCCACGGTTGGCCAGGAGAACCCGTCCCATGCGGACGATGCTGCGATCGGTTGTCAACACCATCCGCAAGAGCTCCGCGCTCAACGCCGCGGCACGCGCCTGCGTCAAGGCCATTCCCGACTGGCGTCACGACACCACCATGCGCGACATCGGGCCGGTGGCGATCCGCCTGCGTCGCCATCGCTACCTGCTCTGGGAACACCCGCTCATCCATGATGCGTTCGTGGTCTCGCTCTTCGCGCGGCTTATCCGTCCCGGCGACGTCGTCTACGACATTGGTGCCAACATCGGTCTTTACACCCGCGTGATGCACCAGTGGTTCGGCGCGGGACACCTCTACGCCTTCGAGCCCATGCTCGAGAACCGCGAGCTCTTGGAACGCAACATGAAGCTCGGCAAGATGGAGGCCGCGTGCACCATCTCGCCGCTGGCGCTCTCCGATGCGCCCGGTCACGAGGACCTGCAGATCGACGACATGAACTCCGGCTCGGCGGTGCTCAACAGCATTTCGGGTGGTCAGGCGTCCACCGGCCGCGCCCACTTCGGCCTGCCGCCCAAAACTGAACGGGTCGAGTTGATGACGCTCGATCACTATGTCGCGACCAGCGGAGCGAAGCCGCCGCAGATGATGAAGATCGACACCGAGGGCGCCGAGGTGAAGATCCTGATCGGCGGGCGCGAGACCATCAAGAAGTACAAGCCCCGCATGGCCATCGCGCTGCACGGGAAAGACAAGGCCAAGGGCACGCTCGAGCAGCTCGAGATCCTCGGCTGCCCGGCTTACGGCCACGTCCGCGAGAACGGCAAGATCGTTTACCGCCGCCTGAGCGTCGCCGACTACGACAAGCTCGGCAACAACAACATCATGGCGAGCTTCGACGAGAACGACCTGCGCGAAGAGCCCCAGCCCTTGAAGCAGCCACCGAAGCGGTAAGGAGCGACGAGCCCGCGCCTTGACGAGCCCCGAGCGTCAGCGAGTGGGTGGCCTATTTCTGCGGCGCTCCCAGACGCCCGAGAACCCACTCGCTCACGCTCGGGGCTCGTTCAGTATGCCCTTCGCGACGCTTGCGTCCTCGGGTATAGTCGTCGTGGTGTCTGTCGTCCCCGCCATTGCCGCTTTGACGGTTGCCGCTGTCGTTGTCGCCCCAACGCCGGCCCCCGATCCCACCCCCGCGATCGGTTGGTCGCAGCGTTCGCACGGGCCGACGCCGACGCAGCACGACCCGAGCGGCGACGCCAATCCCGCCCTCTCCAACCTCAGCGTTCAAGCCTCGACCCTCCTCTGCAAACCCACGCAGAAGGTTTTCGGCTTCCTTCCCTACTGGTCGGGCACCAGCAACATCCGCTGGGACCTGCTCTCGCACGTCGGCGTCTTCTCGATCGGCGTCGATGCCAGCGGCAACCTGTCCAACACCATCGGCTGGCCCTGGACCACCACCATCAACACCGCCCGGGCTAACGGCGTGAAGGTCATCCTCACCATCACCAACTTCAATCCCACGCAGGTGCTGTCGCTCATGACCAGCACCACCGCGCGGAACAACTTCTTCTCCAAGCTCCGTACCCAGGTCCTCGCTGGCGCCGACGGCGTGTGCATTGACTTCGAGGGCTCGACCAGCAACGCGTGGCCGTCGCAGGTCCCCGGATTCCTGCAGGCCATGAGGGACTACTTCGATCAGCAGCGGATCCCGTGCGAGATCCACATCGCGACCCCGGCCGTGAACTGGGGGAACGCCTGGAACCTCAGCGCCGTCGCGGCGCAGGCCGACTTCCTCTTCATCATGGGCTACGACTTCTACGGCTCGTGGTCGACGACCACCGGCCCGTCGGCCCCACTGTTCGGCGGTTCGTTCAACGTGGACAACACGATGCGTACGCAGTACGCGAGCGTGCTCACCGCTTCGCCGCAGAAGATGATCCTCGGCACGCCCTGGTACGGCAACCAGTGGGACACCAGCACCTCCGCCGCGTACTCGAGTGTGCTCGCGTTCACGCAGTCTGTGACTTACGCCAACGCCGCCGTCGCGGTCGGCAGCTATGGCCGGCAATGGGATACATCCTCGCGCACGCCGTGGTACCGCTGGCAGGATTCCACCTGGAATCAGGTCTGGTACGACGACGCCGAGTCGCTGGGCCTGAAGTACGCCCGGGCCAAGACCTACGGCCTCGGCGGCGTCGGCATGTGGGCGATGGGCTATCAAGGGTCCACCAGCGCCCTGTGGGACGCGATCACCGCTCAGTTCCCGCCCGTCTGCCCCTGCCCGGCGGATCTCAATAGCGATCGATCCGTCGACGACGCCGATTTTGTGCTGTTCAGCAACGCTTACCAAGCGCTGCTCTGCCCGGCCAGCGGCCCGTGCCCGAGTGATCTCAACAACGACGGCTTCGTTGACGATTCCGACTTTGTGCTGTTCGCTGCCGCCTACGAGCAACTGCTGTGCCCGTGAGCCGTACCAGTGTGATCGGATCACGACCCGAGGCCTTGGAGAGTGTGATGCAGAAGTTTCTGACCGCTGTCACGATGTCCGCCGCCGCTCTGTTGCTGCTCGCCGGGAACGCCCTGGCTGCTCCCAACACCCAGCCCGCCGAGATGGCCCGCTTCGACGGCGACGTCGTCGTCCGCGTGCAACCCCGCGGCGACGCTGACCTGCGGCTCTTGGAGCAGTTGTCCGACGACCCGTGGACCTGTGGTCCGTCCGCGACGGGCGCGGTCGATTACCGCATCTCCCGCGAGCAGCTCGCCACGCTCACGCTCCACGGCGTGCCCTTCTCGGTGCTCATCGAAGACGTGCAGGCCCTGCTCGACGCCGACCTGGCGGAGCGGAACCAGCCCTTCGAGAACCGCGCCTACTTCGACACCTACGCGGATTACACCGGTGTCAGCAACTACGTCAACACGCTGGTCGCCACCTACCCCGGCTTTGTCGCTCGGATCTCGCTCGGCAACTCCGTCGAAGGCCGCGAGATTTTCGGGATGCGGGTGACCAGCCCCGTGCCGCCGATCGGTGGCGTGCGCAAGCCCGTCGTCGTGCTCAACTCGCTGCAGCACGCGCGTGAGTGGATCACCGTCACGTCGAACCTGTACACGACGACCGAGCTGCTCAGCAAATACAACACCGATGCGGCCGCGAAATCGATCCTCGATCAGTACGAGCTCGTCATCATCCCGATCACCAATCCCGACGGCTACGTCTACACCTGGACCAACAACCGCCTGTGGCGCAAGAACCGTCGCGTCACCGGCACCAGCACGCGCGGCATCGACCTCAACCGCAACTGGTCCGTCGGCTGGGGCCTCTCGTCCGGCTCCAGCGGCAGCCTGAGCAGCGACACATACCGCGGCCCGAGCCCCTTCTCTGAGCCCGAGACTCAGGTGCTTCGCAACTACATGCTCGGCGTCCCCAAGGTCGTCGCGCACATCGACCTGCACAGCTACTCGCAGCTCATCCTCCGCACCTGGGGCTACCAGTACGCGGACCCGATCGGCCTGGCGTCCATCAATCGCATCGGCAGCGCGATGCGGGATTCTGTCGCCGCCACAACCGGGGCCGCGTACACGTTTGGCGGATCAGAGATCCTGTACCTCGCCAGCGGCACCGCCCCTGACTGGGTCTTCGGGACGCTCGGCGCGTTCTCCGTCACCGCCGAGCTCCGCGACACCGGCACCAACGGCTTCGTGCTGCCCACGTCCTTCATCGTCCCCACCGGCAACGACGTGCTCTCCATGGTCAAAACCATGATTCAGAAACTCTGCCGTGCGGACTTCAACAAGGACAACGTTGTCGACGACTCTGACTTCGTCAACTTCGCCGTCGCGTACGAGACGCTGACCACCAACGCCTGCGACCTCACCGGAGACGGCATCACCGACGACGCCGACTTCGTGGTCTTCGCGGCGGCGTACGAGCAGTTGATCTGCCCCTGAAACGGTGGGAGCGTGCCCCGGCGACGACCTCGAACCGTCCGGATAACGGCGGGCCGATCCCGCTTTGGAACGCCCTGCACAGAAATCCGCACTTCCACGGACGTCTTTGTCGCTTTTGAAACGCTCGGGGATTATCCTGAGGTCTCGTGAGTGCACCGACAGGGATGAAGTGGTCGGGGGGAGATCGTTTCAATCCAATGAAACATGGCGGCTCGCGGCGAGTTCGCGGGCCAGCGCGGAGCGTTCCCATGCGTCGAGCGATGAGCGTTGTTGTCCCCTCGGTTCTGGTCCTGATCGCGGGCTCATCGTCCGCAGTGGCGCAGCTCGGCGCGTTCCCGTGGTCGGCACCCACGCCGACCGCCAAGACGCTTCCGGCCTCGCTTGAGTCGGCGATTGCTGATGCGGCGGGTGGATCGGCGACGCGTGCGTCGATGATCCGCGCCCGGGCCGTGCGGGCGATTGAGAGCGCTCCCTTGTGCTTCGCCAACGACACCACCCCCGAGCTGTGGGCCAAGGTGCTCGCCGACTATGACCTGCGCCCGCCGACGCTCGGCCCCGGCGATCCCTTCCAAGATCGCTTCGACCTCGACTTCTTCAAGTGGGGCCCCGCGGGCTCCAGCGGCGGCGGTTTCGTTTCCGGCACGGGGCTTCGCGCCAACCTCACCTACAGCTTCGCGCCCGACAACACCGCGTGGGGTCTCAACGGCACCATCGTGCCGAAGGGATTCAGCGACATGGAGTTCGGCTTGAGCATCGCGTTCGGCGATCCGGAGCTGGGCAAGGAGTACATTCGACAGGCGATCGCCAACTGGCGTCGCTACGGCGGACTCTCGTACACCGAGGTCGCGGACAGCGGGATCCCCATGGACACCAACAGCAACCGACGCACGACCGTCGGCGATATCCGCTTTGGTGGGCTCTTCTGGGGCATCAACGGCCTCCTCGCGTACAACGGCTTCCCCACCACGCTCGGCGTCTCCTCCACCTTCGGCGGCGGCGACATGTGCATGAACACCGCCTACTTCAACGAGGGCGCACGCTTCTCCAACCCCGACCTTGACTACCGCAACTTCCGCAACGTCATCGCGCACGAGCACGGGCACGGGTTGGGCTTCATCCACCAGGTCCCCTGCGTCGGCACCAAGCTCATGGAGCCGCAGGCTTCGGTGCTGACGGACATGGTCCAGCTCGACGACCGTCGGGGCGTGAATCGCAACTACGGCGATCGCTACAGCGGCAACTTCTCCTTCGGAAACGCCGTCAACCTCGGCACGCTCTCCAGCCCGGCTCGCTCGGTGGCGCTCCGCGACCTCTCGACCAATGGCTTTTACGACAACGGCACCAACCCGCCGGGCACCGACTATTTCAAGTTCACGTTGACTCAGTCCCAGCAGGTCACCATCAACGTCAACCCCACCGGCGAGTCCTACGAGACCGGGCAGCAAGCCAGCCAGTGCACCGGCACGACCACCATCTACAACTCGAAGCTGTTCGGCGACCTGGCGTTCCGGCTGCTTGACTCCAACGGCAACACGATCACAACCGTGAACGCGGCCAGTGTCGGCGTGTTCGAGTCGCTGACCTCGAATCTCGGCGCGGGCACGTATTTCGTTCAGGTCTGGGATAACAACGCGGCCAACGTCACCGGCGGCGCCAACGGCAACACCATCGTGCAGATGTACGATCTTGAGCTTCTCTCGGGCGCCGGCGTCTTCACTGAGCCCTACGCGAACGCGGGCCTCGCCAAGCGCGTCAAGGCCAACGCCCCCGCGTACTTCATGGGCGACGTCAATTCCGCGCCCACCGAAACCCGAGTTCCCACGACGATCAGCCGCTACGAATGGGACCTCGACGGCGACGGCGTCTTCGAGACCGGCGTTCTGCCCGCCGCCAGTGCGCCCAAGCCCACCTTTACCTACCCCTCGAACGGCGTGTACAACGTCTCGCTCCGGGTGGTCGACTCCAATGGCAAGGCGGGCACCGACACGCTGGCCGTGACGGTCTTTGGTGCGACGACGCAGCTCACCGGGACGTCCCAGTCGGCGTCCCGTGGCCGCGTGGTGCCGTTCACGCTGACGGGCAAGAACCTCAAGAACCTCTCCGCCGCGTCGATGGTGACGGTTTCGGGATCCGGCGTGAGCGTCACCGGCACGCCGGTTCGAAACGCCCTGGGCACCCAGGTCACGGGTCTCTCGTACGTCATCGCCTCGAACGCCGCGCTGGGGTCGCGGACGGTGTCGGTCTCGAACGCCGACGGTTCCGCGAACGCGGCGTTGCTGACGGTGGCGGCACCGCCGTGCCCCGGAGATTTGAATCTTGACGGCTTCGTCGATGACGCCGACTTCCAGATCTTCGTCGTGGCGTACGACATTCTGGAGTGCTCCGATCCGGCGATGCCCGCGGCCTGCCCGTCGGATCTGGATGGCGACGGGGCGGTCAACGACGCCGACTTCGGGGTGTTCGTGGTCGGGTACGACGCGCTGCTGTGTCCGTAAGAGGTATCGGACCTGGGAGCACGGCCGCGTCGCGGGGTGCTTTCGGGAAAGTACGCGGCTTTTCGGACGATATTTTGCTCGCAACCGGCGCGGGTTGCCTGTATGTTTGAGCAAGCGTAACCGATGCGCCCGGGAGGATGCCGCGCGCTGACGCCTCGCTGGAGGACTCCGATGCAGAATCGTGGAAAGACGACGTGGAATCTCACCGCTGGCGCCCTGGCGCTGTCGGCCGGTCTGGCCGCCTCCAACGCCCAGCTTGGTGCGTTCCCCTACAACCCGAGCAGCGCGCCGCAAAGCCCGCTGCCGTATGAGCTGGAGATGGCGATCCAGAGCAAGGCCGAGGGTGCCCGCACCGCGATGCTCCGGGCCAGCGTGATCAAGCACATCAGCAGCAGCCCGACTTGCTATGTGCCCAACATGACGCAGGCCCAGTGGCAGGAAGCGATCGACAAGTTCCAGTTGCTGCCCCCCACCCAGGTGCCCAACGACGATCCGTTTGCGGACCGCTTCAACGTCGATCAGCGGAAGTGGAACTCGGCGGGGAACGCCACGGCGGCCCCCGGCGACGCGAGCCGCGCCAATCTGACCTACAGCTTCCCGGCCGACGGGACCACCTGGGGCTTGACGGGCAGCGGTTTCGCGACCGGCCCGAACACGCTGGTGGGCGCGCTCACGACGGCCTTCGGCAGCGAGGACCGGGGCAAAGAGTTTGTTCGCCAGGCCCTCGCGGCTTGGAAGAAGTACGCTGGCATCACTTACACGGAGAACAGCGACAGCGGGATCGCGATGGATCAGGTGTCGACCCGCCGCTCCAGTGTGGGTGACATCCGCATCGGTGGATTGGCGCTGGGCTCGGCCACCCCGGTCCTGGCGTACAACGCGTTCCCCGGCTCGCCGAGCCTGGCGGCCATCGTCGGCGGCGACATGTGCATCAACACGTCCTACTTCTCGGTGGGCGGCACGTTCCCGGATTCGACCAACAACTTCCGCTATCTGCGCAACACCGTGACGCACGAGCACGGGCACGGCACCGGGTTCGTTCACCAGGTGCCCTGCACAGGCACCAAGCTGATGGAGCCGCAGATCGGCACCGGCTTTGACTCGCACAACAACGACGATCGCCGGGGCGCTCAGCGGAACTACGGCGATCGCTACAGCGGCAACCAGTCGCTGGCGACCGCGGTGGACCTGGGCAACCTCACCACTCCGGCCCTCAAGTCGTTCACCGCTCGCGATCTCTCGGTCAACGGCTTCTGGAACAACGGGGCGAACCCCAGCGGCGCGGACTTCTACAAGTTCACCCTGGATAGCGCTCAGAACGTGCGGATCGTTGTGACCCCGCGTGGCGGCACGATCATCACCGAGCAGCAGTCCTTCCAGTGCGACGTCGTCTCGCCCGTGACCTACAGCGCCAACGCCGCTGGCAATCTCGCGTACGTCCTGACCAACAGTGACGGCACCGTGACGGTTGGCACCGTCGACGCGACAGCGGCCGGCGGCACCGAGACCTTCACCTTCAGCGCCCTGCCCGCGGGCAGCTACGTGCTGCGGGTGTTTGATAACAACTCCGCCAATCCCACCAACGGCGCCAACCCCAACACCATCGTCCAGCTGTATGACCTCGACGTTCAGGTCGGGACCAACATTTACGCCAATCCCTACGCCAACGCCGGCGTGAACAAGCGCGTCCGGGCGAACACGACCGCTCAGTTCATCGGCAACATTCACTCGGCCACCACGGAGATCCGCGTCGCGACCTCCATCAGCCGCTACGAGTGGGACCTTGATGGCGACGGCACGTTCGAGACCGGCGCCTCGCCCGCGGCGTCGGCGCCTCAGCCCACCTTCACCTACGTCTCCAACGGCGTCTACAACGTCTCGCTCCGCGTCCGCGACTCCAACGCCAAGACCACGGTTGACACCATCCAGGTCACCGTCTTTGGCGGCACCATGACCGTCACCGGCAATTCGGTCAGCGGCCAGCGCGGCACGGTCGTGCCCTTCACCATCAACGGCACGAACCTGAAGAACGTCACCGCGGCGACGCAGGTTTCGGTGACCACCGGCTCGGGCATCACGGTCACCGGCACCCCGGTGCCGAACGCCTTGGGCACCCAGGTCACCGGCCTGTCGTTCAACATCGCGGCCAACGCGACGCTGGGCGGGCAGACCATGCGGATCCTCAATGCCGACGGTAACCTGTCGACCGCGAACTTCGTGACCGTGACGGCCCCGCCCTGCCCGGCGGACCTCAACGGCGACACCTTCGTCGATGACTCGGACTTCGTGATTTTCGCGGCCGCGTACGGCATCCTGGACTGCGCCGACCCGAGCATGCCGGTCGGATGCCCGTCGGACCTCAACAACGACGGCTTCGTCGACGACTCGGACTTCGTGATCTTCGCCGCCGCGTACGAGACCCTGATCTGCCCGTAAGCGGGTGGTGGGTTTCGGTACGGAAGCTCAAGGCACGTAGGCCCAAAAAGAACAACGCCGTCCGGATCACCGGGCGGCGTTTTCTTTTCCAAAGCGGGCGAAGGGATTTGAACCCTCGACCTTCTCGTTGGCAACGAGACGCTCTACCACTGAGCTACGCCCGCACGACTTGTCAGGACCGACCGACTTGCATCGACCGATCCGGGAAGGAAAGTTAGCCCGCTCACCGCCCCGCGTCAACTCCGGGAGGCCGCCAACGCCACGGCGGTTGTCCGGGAGTGTGGAATTGACCCTTGGGGGCCCCAGTGAAAAGTGGGCCATCCCCCTGCGTCGGCGGCTCGATCTAGCGGCCGATAGCCGCTTCCAGATCCGAGGGCTTGAAGAAGGAGCTGAAATAGGTCGGCTTCTCCGCACCGGGGCGGTAGATCGCGATCAGCGGGATACCGCCGCCGCCGGAGATCTCTCGGACCAGCCCCCAACCTTGGTCCTGACCGGCGTTGGTCAGATCGATCTTCATCGGGACGACGTTGTCGGAGTTCAGCAGCCGCACGCCGGTCTCGCTGAGCAGCACCGCCCGCTCGATGACGTGGCAGTTGGTGCACCACTTGGCGGTGAAGTCGATGACGACGGTCTTGCCGGACTTGTTCGCCGCGGCGATGGCCTCGCGAACGGCGCTCTCGGGCTGGTTGGTGAACTTCTTCCACGCGACCGGGCCTTCGCTGGTGAGAGCCCGCGTGCCGAGGGCGTTGGCGCCGATCCAGGCGAGCGCACAGACGGTGACAATGACCTTGGCCTGGGTGGTGCGGAGCATGCGGAACCCGCCGACGATCGCCCACACGCCCGCGGCCATCGCGACGCCGCCGACGGCGTACCAGGGCCACTTCTCGGGGGTCAGGTTCGAGAGCAGGAAGATCGCCACGGCGATCATGAGGATGCCCAGGACTTGCTTGAGCAGCTCGCCGCCCGGGCCGGCCTTGGGCATGGAGTCGATGAGCTTGGGGAAGGCGATGAGCAGCGCGTACGGGGCGGCCATGCCGATACCCATGACGACGAAGGTTGCGAGACCCACCCACGGGGCTTGCGTGGCCGCCCACGCGATGGTCGCTCCGAGCAGCGGGCCGGTGCAGGGGGTCGACAGCACGGCGGTCAGCACTCCCAGCATGAAGTTCCCGAAGACCGTGTCGTGGCTGGGGTTCAGCATGTACACGCTCTGAGGCAGGCTGAGCGTGAAGAGACCCATCATGCCCAGGCCCATGGCTCCGACGATGGTGGCCATGATGACCGTGAACCAGGCGCTGGTGAAGATCTGGCCCCAGTCCTGCTTCTGGCCGCCGGTGACGACGCCGAAGATGATGAGGCCCAGAACGAGGAACGTCGCGACGATGCCAACGCAGTAGACCGTGCCGAAGAGGGCGAGCTTGCCCGGATGCCCCGCCTGTTGCTGGAGCGAGAGGATCTTGATCGGGATCACCGGCAGCACGCAGGGCGTGAGGTTGAGCAGGAAGCCGGCGACGAGGGCGATGCCGAAGATGAGCAGGTACTGGTTGCGGTTGAGCGAGAACTTGAAGCCGATGAAGTCAAAGTCGCTGGTGGCGATGGGGCTCGCGGTGGCGCCGGCGTTCATGCGGGCGAATACAGAAGCGTCAAAGTCGGCGTAGAGGGCAGACGCGGCGGGAGCGGCGGGGAGCTGGTCGAGCGGCTTGATCTCGATCGAGACCGAAACGTCGACATCCTCGGGTTGAAGGCACTGCGACTCGTCGCACGCCTGGATCGAGACTGTGCCGCGGAAGTCGAGCGTTCCGATCGCGGCGTCCGGGGCGATCTGAACAGGGACGAACGCGACGGCCTTGCCCGCGAAGAACTCCATCTTGACGGGGTCGCCGAAGAAGCCGACCTCGATCAGTTCGGCGTGTGGCCACTGGATGGGGCCGACCTTCGTGCCTTTGGGGCCGTCGATCTTGATGACGGTGGCGAGCGGGGCAAGGTCTTTGAGCGCCTCGGGCACCTTGGGATTCTGGGTCTGGGTGTGCCAGCCTTTGGCGTGGTCGAGGATGACCGCCAGGGCGAACTGGTCGCCCGGGGCGGCGACGGACTTCTGCGACTGCAGGCTGACCTTGACCTTGGAGGTGGATCCTCCCAGCTGGGCGGTGGCCGGGAAGGTGGCTCCAAAGAGAGCGAGTGCGATGGTGAGCAGGTGGGCGATCAGGACGGAGGTGCTACGGCGGAGGGGCGTTGGGAGGGTCATGGATGGGTCCGTCGCGTTCGGGAGGTCGACTCCGGATCGTGGTGGAGAGGCAACTTCAAGGGCAGAGTAGCCGCCGGTCGATACTTGGATGCCTGTGTTCGCAGTCTGTTCCGCGGGAGGCTTACGCCGTGTGCATGGCCGATGTTCTGAACCAGAGCGAAGTGGACGCGCTGCTCGCGGCGGTGGACACCGGCACGGTTGAACAGGAAGAGAAAGCGGTCACGATCTTCAGCCGGCACCGCAAGACGGCCGACGGGCTGGAGGTCCGGCCGTACGACTTCAAGCGGCCCGAGCGCGTGTCCAAGGACCAGATGCGTTCGCTGCAGACGCTGCACGAGGCGTTCGCCAGAAACTTCGGAGCGTCGCTGTCTGGCTTCCTGCGGACGATCGTGGAAGTGAAGGTCGCGACCTGCGAGCAGATGACGTACTCGGAGTTCATCTCCGGCCTGCCCAACCCGACCAGCTTCAACCTGATCAAGGCCGACGCCCTCGAAGGCCAGATCTGTCTGGAGCTGAGCCCGCTCATCATCTACCCGATCATCGACCGCCTGCTGGGCGGCACCAGCCAAGACCTGTTCATTCCGCAGCGACCGCTGACGCTCATCGAGACGCGGCTGATCAGCAACGTGACGACCCGCGGCCTGGCGACTCTGGGCGAGGCGTGGAGCACCGTTCGGAAGATGACCTTCAGCGTCGCGGCGACCGAGAGCAACCCGCAACTCGTTCAGATCGTGCCGCCGAACGAAGTCGTGGTGGTGATCGGGTTCGAGCTCAAGATGAGCAACCGCGCCGGCACGATGAACCTGTGCATCCCGTACAACGTCATCGAGCCGGTGATGGAGAAGCTGAGCGCTCAGTCGTGGTTCAGCGCGGCGAAGAACCAGAAGAGCGACGAGATCGAGAAGGCGGTGACGGGCTCACTGGGACGCGCGGGCGTGGAGCTGACCGCGATCCTCGCCGAGACCACGATCAGCGTGCACGATCTTCTGCTCATGTCTCCCGGCGACATGCTGGTGACGGACAAGCGGGCGGACCAGCCGGTGGTGGTTTGGGTGGAAGAAGAGAAGAAGTTCCTGGCTCGGATCGGCCAATCTCGGGGCAACCGGGCGCTGCGGATCGACCGCGCGATCGGCACGAACGATCGCGTGTGAGCACTCCGCCCACGCTGTTCCCAACCCCCGCATCCCCCCACGCCTTCTGGTCGATGCCCAAGGTCAGAAAAGAACGCCCTTGACGGGCCGCCCGGGCACCTTTGGGGCCCGGTTTGATGTTTGGGCGGGGGTTCCCTAGACTTTGCTGCTTGTGATCGTCTCCCGAACGGCGGGCGGCGTCATCGGCATTGGGCTGGGCTCGGGAACGCTACGTCATGCTGACGGCTGGCCATCATGCTCGGTAACTGCCCCATCCCCGGGGTCGCGGTGAACCCGCGGCCACAGGCTTGGGCGGCCCGGCCGCCGGTCGGCTCGTGCGAGGGAGACCTCCGCATGAGCTGACGCCGTCGGCACCACCGTCGTCGCGTCCCCGGGCCGCAGCAGGGCACCTTCCGCCCCGCATCGGCCCGATTTGTTTTTGTCCCGCTCACCGGTTCACGACAGGTTCGACAACTCGACAACCTGACAACCCGCGTCTTAATCGAAGGAATCACGTCATGGCTCAGATGAACACCGCCGAAATGCTCCGCATCCTCGACTCGATCGCCCGCGACCGCAACATCGATCGCTCGATCCTCGTCCGCGACCTGGAGCTCGCCATGGTCTCGGCGGCCAAGAAGCACTTCAACACCCTCGATGCCGAGGAGTTCGCCTGCACGCTCGATCCGGTCACCGGCACCATCAGCATGACCCGGCACGGCGCCCCGCTCGACATGCCCCCCGCCGCCTTCGGCCGCATCGCGGCTCAGACCTTCAAGCAGGTCATGATCCAGAAGTTCCGCGATGACGAGCGCAGCAGCATCTTCGAGGAATTCACCAAGCGTGTCGGCGAGATCGCGGTCGGCACCGCCCAGCGCTACGAGGGCGGCAGCCTCGTCGTCACCGTCGATCGGGCCGAGGCCTTCATGCCCCGCAGCGAGCAGATCCCCGGCGAGCAGTTCAATGCCGGTGACCGCGTCCGCTGTCTGATCCTCGACGTGCGCGACGTCGGCAACCAGATCAAGATCGTCCTCAGCCGCAGCCACCCGGACTTCATCAAGCGCCTCTTCGAGGTCGAAGTCCCCGAGGTCGCCGAGCGCATCATCGAGATCAAGGCGATGGCCCGCGAGGCCGGCTACCGCACCAAGCTCGCCGTCAGCAGCATCGACAACAAGGTCGACGCCGTCGGCGCGTGCGTTGGTGTCAAGGGCTCCCGCATCAAGAACATCGTCGACGAGCTGAACGGCGAGAAGATCGACATCGTCCGCTGGAACGAGTCCAGCCAGGTGCTCATCCAGAACTCGCTCAAGCCCGCCGAGGTCGCCGAAATCAGCCTCTGCTTCGAGCTCGGCCGCGCCACCGTCGTGGTCCGTGACGATCAGCTCTCGCTCGCCATCGGCAAGCGCGGCCAGAACGTCCGACTCGCCGCCCGCCTCACCGGCTGGGACATCGACATCCTCACCCCCGAGGAGTTCACCAAGGGCGTCGAGACGATGTACCAGACCGTCCAGTCGGTCGAGGGCATCGACGAGAAGATGGCCGACAAGCTGGCGGCCCTAGGCATGGTCAGCGTCTTCGACATCGAGGAGGTCGGCACCGAGGTGCTGATGACCGAGCTCGAGATCGACGAGGCCAAGGCGAACCTGGTGGTCGAGACCTGCTCGGCCAAGGCCAAGGTGGTCGCCGAGCAGCAGCAGAAGGACAAGGAAGAGAAGGAACGCAAGGCCCGCGAGGACGCGGCCGCCGCGGCCAAGCTGCTCGCCGAGGGCGGCACCGCCGCATCCGGCGAGTCGGCTGCGGACGCCATCCTGGGTGCCGGTCCCACGGCGCCCTCGACCAGCGGCGAGGCCCGTGCGGCGGACATTCTCGGGTCGTGATCGGTTGGGCGGGGTTGAGTTCTCTGGGTCTGGGTGTTTCGTGCGTCGGAACTGTTCGGGTTTTCAGGTTCATTCGCGGAGCGAAGATTGGCCAAGGTCAAGCGTCTACATGAGATCGCCAAGGAGATCGGCATCGACTCCAAGGTCATCGTCGCCAAGTGCCACGCCGAGGGAATTCCCGAAGCGACGGTGAAGAACCACATGTCCCCGATCAGCGCCGGACTGGAGGCGACGATCAAGGAGTGGTTCAGCGATCACGCCGCCTCGTCGAGCACCGCCGTCGAGACCGCGGAAAAGATCGACATCACCACGGTCAAGAAGGCCGCGCCCCGCAAGCGCTCCAGCAAGTCCAAGGACGACGAGTCGCACGACAGCGGCGGTGGCACCGCGGTGGCGACCCCGACACAGGCACCCGCGGCCGCCCCGGCCCCGGCTCCGAGCGACCCGCCCGCGCACAAGATCACCCCCGCCGTGGTCGCACCGCCCGCGGTCGAGCCGATGCGTGCGACGACTCCCGAGCCGGTGCGTCTGGCACCTCCCTCGTCCGGGATTCCGGCCGCCCCGATCGCGCCCGCCGCGAAGGCACCGGCCCGCATCGAACCGGTCAAGATCGAGCCGACGCGGGTCGAACCCGCGAAGGTCGAGCCCGTCAAGGTCGACCCGCCCAAGGCCAAGGAGCCGCCCAAGGCCGACGAGGGCGATGCCGGTCACGCCAAGCCGGCGACCCCGCCGCACGCGCCGATTCCCCCGCGCCATCTCTCGCCGACGCGGGTGACTCCGGCGCCGGTGAATGTGCCCACGCGGCCGATGAACGTGGGGCCTGCGGGTCCCAAGCTCGAGATCAAGACCCCGGTCAAGCTCTCGGGACCCAAGGTGGTCCGAGTCGAGGCACCGGACGTGATCGACGCCCCGCGTCCGCGTCGCACCGGCCCCGGCGGCCCGGGTGGCGGCGGCGGAGCGCCTCGTGGACCCGGTGGTGAACGCGACGACGACGGCCGCAATGCACGCCGCAAGACCACGCCCGGCACCAAGCGCTCCAGCGGCACCGGCGTTCCCGATCGTCGCCGCGCCTCCTCCGGCCAGGAATGGGTCGGCGGCGCCGCGTTCAGCGAGCAGGACATCATCGAGCGCGAGGCCCGCCTCGCGCGTTCGGGCGGCTTCCTCAAGAAGCGCCGCCAGGACCTCAAGCGCACCGAGCACGCCAACGACGAGGACATCCAGCAGGACGGCAAGGTCAAGATCGCCGCGCCCTTCACGATCAAGGACCTCTCCGAGGTCACCGGCGTCAAGGGCGCCGAGATCGTGAAGAAGCTCTTCCTCCAGGGCGTGATGGCGACCATCAACTCCGGCATCGATCCCGTCAAGGCCCAGGAGATCATGATCGACTTCGACATCGATCTCGAAGTCACCGAGGCCCGCACCGCTGAAGAGGCGGTCAGCGACGAGTTCGAAGACCGCCAGGCCGTCGACCTCCGCAACCGCGGCCCGGTCGTCACCATCCTCGGCCACGTCGACCACGGCAAGACCAGCCTGCTCGACAAGATCCGCAACGCCAACGTCGCCGCGGGCGAGGCGGGCGGCATCACGCAGCGCACGAGCGCGTTCCGCGTCCCCCTCGAGGTCGCGGGCGAGAAGAAAGAGATCGTCTTCCTCGACACCCCGGGCCACGAGGCCTTCACCAGCATGCGTTCCCGCGGCGCGACGATGACCGACGTGGTCGTGCTCGTCGTCTCCGCCCCCGAGGGCGTCATGCCTCAGACCATCGAGAGCATCAACCACGCCAAGGCCGCCAAGGTGCCGATCGTGGTCGCGCTCAACAAGATCGATCGCCCCGACGCGACCGAGGCCCAGGTGCAGAAGGTCCTGGGACGCCTGGCCGAGAACGATTTGAACCCCGTGGAATGGGGCGGCAACGTCGAAGTCGTCAAGACCTCCGCCACCACCGGCGTGGGCATCAAGGAACTGCTCGAGACCCTGGATTACCAGGCGCAGCTCCTCGAGCTCAAGGCCGACTTCGGCGGGCCCGCCCGCGGCACCGTGATCGAGGCCCGCACCGAAGAGGGCCGCGGCGCCGTCGCCAACATCCTCGTCCAGCAGGGCAAGCTCAAGGTCGGTGACTACATCGTCGCCGGCCGCGGCTTCGGTCGCGTCCGCGACATCACCGACGACCGCGGCCAGCGCATCCGCGAGGCCACGCCCCCGATGCCGGTGCAGATCTCGGGCATCGACGAGGTGCCCAACGCCGGCGACAAGTTCTACGTCGTCGACTCGCTCAAGAAGGCGATGGAATCCGCCGAGCAGCGGCGCCACCGCGAGCGCGAGACCGAACTGGCCCAGCCCAAGGTCACGCTCGACTCGATGTTCGCCCAGATGGCCGACGCCGACGTCAAGGAAATCCGCGTCGTCATCAAGGCCGCCGAGCAGGGCACGCTCGACGTGCTCAAGAACCAGTGCGAGAAGGTCGGCACCGCCGAGGTCAAGGTCCGCGTGCTCGAGGCCGCGATCGGCGGCATCACCGAGAGCAACGTGCTCTTGGCCAACGCGTCCAAGGCGATCATCATCGGCTTCAACGTCATTCCTTCCGGCAAGGCCCGCAGCCTCGCCGAGCAGAAGGGCGTCGAGATCCGTCCCTACCAGGTCATCTACGACATCGTGGACGATCTCAAGAAGGCCGCCGAGGGCATGCTCGCTCCGGAACTCCGCCAGGAGATCCTGGGCCACGCCGAAGTCCGCCAGGTCTTCAAGGTCACCAAGGTCGGCGCCATCGCCGGCTGCTACATCACCGACGGCACCGTCCAGCGCGACGCCCTCATCCGCGTCACCCGCAACGGCGTCGTGGTCGAGAACGACCGCAAGCTCGAGCAGCTCAAGCGGTTCAAGGACGACGCCAAGGACGTTCGCGCCGGCATGGAGTGCGGCATGAAGATCGTCGGCTACGACGACATCAAGGAAGGCGACATCCTCGAGTGCTACAAGAACGTGGAGGTCAAGAGGACGCTCTAAGAAGTGGAGCAGTGGAAAGTGGGGCAGTGGAGCAGTGACTGAACCCCGCTCCGCTCTCGCTTTCCTCTGCCCCACTGCACCACTCCTCCACTGCCCCACTTCCTCCCCATGATCCTCGGCATCCTCCAATTCGAGGTCCTCGTGCACGGCGCCACCTCGCTGAAGGACAAGCGCCGGGTGGTGCAGTCGCTCAAGGATCGGCTCCACCGCGAGCATCTGTGCTCGATCGCGGAGATCGGTGATCCGGACATTCTGAATGCCGCGGTGATGGGGCTTGCGGTCGTGTGCCGCGACGGCAAGCGTGCGGGCGAGGTGCTCGACGCGATCACTCTCAAGCTCCGCGAGACCCGCGACGCCGAGATCACGTCCATCAGCCGCCAGGTGCTCCACGGCACCGACGGCCTCGGATCGACGGATGACAACGCCGGTGATTCTCCCGCAGCGCTCGCCGACCCCAAGGGCGGCGACGGCTCCGACTCGATCGCCGACGCCATGATCCTCGATCGTGCGATCGACAGCGACCTCATGAACCAGATCGAAGAAGCCCAGCGCGAGCTCGACCGTGAACTCGGCCGCGACCTGACCCGCAGCCTCGCCCGCGACTCGGTCCATCCGGTGCGCGAACGCAGCGATGACCGAAGCACCGACCGCGATGCGAGCAACCGGAGGTCCGCATGAGCCGTCGCACCGAGCAGATCTCCTCCGTGCTGCGAGAGGAAATCCAGCGCGTCATCGACCGCGGGATCAACGATCCCCGAGTCAGCGGCATGGTCACCGTGACCGAGGTCCGAGTCTCCGAAGACATGGCCGACGCCACCATCATGGTCTCCGTCTTGCCGGCCGAGAAGCAGGATCTGACGCTGCACGGCATCCGCGCCGCCGGCAACTACATCCGCACGCAGGCAGGCAAGAACGTCCGCACCCGCAAGCTCCCGCGCTTTCACTTTGACGTCGACACCCGCTCCAAGAAGCAGGCCGAGGTCATGGCGGCGCTCCGAAAGGTCCGCGAGGACCAGGAAGCCCGCGGCATCACCCCAGACGCCCTCCCCGACCCCGACCTTTCCTCGCCGCGCGATCAGGAACCCACGGCATGAGCCCGACCGAGCCCAGCAAGGCCCTCAACGCGCTGCTGAAGAAACTCTCCACGCGATACCCCGACGCCGCTCCCGAGCCGTTGGGCGCTGGTGTGGACGAAGGCGTCGACCCGCTGCTGCACCTCTTCGTCTACTCCTTCCTGCTCTGGGACGCGACCTCCGGCCAGGCCCGCGCCGCGATGAATCGCCTCCGCGACAACTTCGTGGATTTCAACGAGCTTCGAGTGGCCTTCGCCGACGAGATCGCCGCCTCCTTCGGGGAGCGTTACCCCCGCGGCTACGAACGCGCCCTCCGCCTCCGTTCCAGCCTTCACGACGTCTTCAAGCGGGAGCACGCTCTCACACTGAGCCGCCTCGCCGAGCTCTCCAAGCGCGAAGCCCGCGGCTACCTCGAGTCCCTCGACGGCACCCCCGCCTACGTCGCCTCGCGTGTGTTCTTGCTGGGCCTCGGCGGTCACGCGATCCCGGTCGATCAGCGGATCGCCGATCTGCTTGCCGAGGAAGCCGTGCTGAGCGACGACGTCACCGACGCTGAGAGCGCTGCGTCCTGGCTTGAGCGCCACGTCCGCGCCGGCGAGGCCGCACACGCCCAGACGATTCTGCAGGCCTGGTCCGACGACGAAGGGGCCATGCCCAAGCGCGACCGCCGGGCGGACGCACCGGACTTTTCCCCGCCCGAGATCCCCCCGCCGGTGCAGCTCGAGCAGCCCGAGGACGCGAAGAACGCCAAGCGACCCGCGAAAAAGAAGAAGACCGCCAAGAAGTCCAAGGGCGCTTCGTCAAAGTCCTGAACCCAAACCGCGGCCGCAGCGCTACCAGAGTGTCCAAACCCGCACGCCCGACGGAACGAACACAATGAACCGGATCGCCAGCGCCTCCCCCGTCCACGCTCGGGGCTCGCTCTCCGCCACGCTGCTCATCGCCCTTGCCGGCACGCTGGGCGCCTGCGCCACCGAAGCCCGCCACGCCGCCCCTACTACCTCCGCCGCCCCGCAGCCACCGATCATCGTCGATCGCCCGGCCGACTCGACCATCCCGCGTGCCATCTGGGTCCTGCGTGACGCCGCGCCAAACTCACCGCAAGCAACAGCGGCTCGCAAGCTGCCTCCTCCTCCCGGCATCGATCCCACCCGCTTCGCCCCCATCGCCACGAGCGACCCGGCGGCCACGCGCCCGCTGGCCGAACTCGTCACCGAGTTCGCGAAGTCCGTCACCCTCCCCGCCCCCACCGACGCCGAACCCAGCGACGAAGCACGGAGCGACGCGGTGCGTCTCTACATCAACGGCCGCACCGCTCTCGCCAGCGGCGACGCCCAGCAAGCTCAGACCCTGCTGACCGAAGCCGCGGGCAAGGACCCCACCGCCGCCGCTGTGTGGCGTGAGCTGGCTGAAGCCCAGCTTCGCCTGGGTCGCCGCGCCCTCGCCAACTCCTCGTACACCCAGGCCGCTCGCCGCGGGCTTGACGAGTCCCGCGTCTGGCTCGCCATCGGTCGTGACGCCCAGCAGCGCGGCGAATCCAAGAAGGCTGCCGGCTTCTTCTCCAAGGCACGCCTCGCTCCCGATGTCGCGGCCGACGCCGGCATGCCCTTCGTCGTCGACAGCGAACTCGGCCAGTCGCTCCTGGCCCTTGGGCACTTCGCTGCCGCCGCTGAAGCGCTCACCAAGGCCACCGACCTGCCCGACACCTTCTCCGCGCAGACCAATCTCCGCCAGGACCTGGGCGAGGTCTACCGCCGCCGCGGCGAGCTGCTCGAACTCGCTGGCGATCTGGCGCTTCGGCTCGGCGACCCGAAGGCGGCGCTTAATCGCTACGAACTGGCTTCCCGTCTGCCTTCGCTCGACCCCGGCTCGGCGCTGCTTCGTCTGGTCTACGCCTCCACCCTCGTCGGCGAGGAATCCCGCGGTGCCCAGGCCCTGGTCCAGCGCATTCTCGACAACCGCGGGTGGATCGAGGATCGCCAGCTCCTGCTCGTGAACTACCTCGCGACCAACACCGAGCTTGGCGCCGCGCTCGCCCGCGCGTTCGCCGTGCTGCCCCAGGACCTCGCCGACGCCAAGGTCGAGCTGACGCCGACGCTGGAGTCGCGTCTGGTGCGGGCCCGGGCCGCGTCCGACAACAAGAGCGGCGTCGCTCTGCTCCGGGACCACCTCGCCTCTCACCCGCGCGACACACAGGTCGCCGCCGATCTCTTCGCGCGCCTGAGCACCACGCCCTCCGCGCTGGCCGCGCAAGCGCTGGGCATCGCCGACGCCGCACCGCAAGCCTCCGTTCGCCTCGCCGACGCCCTGATTGCCGAAGGGCGCGGTCTGTCGGCCGCCCGCGACGCCATCCGCTCGCGGGCCTCCACTCCCGGGCAGAAGATCTTCCAGTCCTGGCTCGAACTGCGTCTGGGTCGGGCCGATCTGGCGTGGAAGGCGATCGAAGGCGTGGACACCTCGAAGCTGGACTCTTCCGAAGCCCGGGCCGTGGCGTTGGGCGTCAAGCTCCGGGCCGCGCTCGACACCGGGAACTTCGATGCCGCGAACCGTGTCGTGCAGACGCTGCGAGGTGACGACGCACTTCCTCTTTCCTTGCGCGCCTCGTCGCTCTTGGATGCCGGCGACGCCGACACGGTGAAGAAGCTGGCCGCCAGCTTTGTCAGCGGCACCATACCCGAGGACACGGACGAACAGATCGGAACCGCCGAGCTGCTCGCTCGGAACGACCGTGCCGCAGATGCCGCGACGATCCTCGAGCATGTGCTCGCGGGCGATCGCTACGACGAGCGTGCGTACCAGAGCCAGATCGCGCTCTATCTGCCCGGCGGCCCTCTGCGCGACGAGACCAAGCTGTCGGCTTCGTCGCGGGCGCTGCGCGACGCGATCCCGACGTCGAGGGTCATCCGTTGGCTCGCCACCGGTGAGCTTGCTCAACGCGAGCTCTGGTCTCAGGCCGAGGCGGCGCTGATCTCCCTCAGCGAGGAGACGGCTCCCGACCCGGCGTTGATCGATCAGCTCGTGATCTGCTGGGAGAGGCAGAGCCTGCAGCAGCGCGACGCGGTGGGTGACAACGCGACGTTCCGTCGGGCTGATTCCTGGCTGCGTGCCAAGCTGAACAGGCACCCCGAGAGCGTCTACCTGCTTGCGGCACGAGCTCGGATCGAAGAACTTTCAGGACGTTCAGAGCAGGCCGAGAAGCAACTGGTCGGCATCCTTGAGGCGTTTCCGATCGGCGGCGTGGCCAAGCAGCGGGAGCGGGTGGTCCGCGGCAGCCTGAAGGATCCGGCTCGCGCCGACGCCCTCGCCGTCTCGAGGTTGAATCGCTCACCCAGAAGTGTCGACGACTCGCTGGAGTTGGCGGAGCTGCACGCGTCGGCAGGCCGGACCAGCGAGGCCGTCGCGGCGATCACCGGCGGGATACCTCCGAACGCTCCGCTGCACGCCGGGCAGCGTGATCGGCTTCTGGCGATGCTGAATCAGCAGACCGCGGCCGCGATCAAGGACGAGAAGGGTGCGGCGGCGGCGGACGTGCTCCGGCTGCTCGATCACGCTTCGGGCCTGAGTCTTGAGCTGCCGCGACAGGTCCACGAAGCCCGGCTGATGCTGCTCGCGACGCATCGCTCCAAGGACGTGCCGGCCTTGGTGGCGGCCTCGACTCAGGTGAACCGTCTTTTCCCCGGCGACGCAACGACGTTGGTGGCACGGACGGCCGATCGGCTCACCAAATCCAGCTCGCCCGAGAGTGCGCCGCGATTTGTGCGCGAGAGCCTCGAGTCGATCAAGGAACCGCCGGTCCAGTTGTACCTGTACCTGTTGTACTACCTCACGTCCAAGCACGGAACGCAGGAAGACATCGGTCCGACCATTCAACTGCTCTCAGCGCCCGAGCGAGCGGCGCTGGTGCCCGAGATCGCGGCGGCGGGCGATGACGGAACCGACCCCATCCCGCCGACGCGCGAGGGTCAGGTGACGCACATCCTCTACCGGATCGCCAATCGGGCCACGCTCGATGATCGCGCCGACCTCGCGACCGAGTTCCTGAAGGCGGTTCTGCAGCGCGAGCCTCGCCACGCCATGGCTTCCAACAACCTGGCCTATCACTACATCGAGTTCGGCGGGGATCTCGAAGAGGCCGACCGCCTGCTCACCCAGGCATTCGAGCAGGATCAGCGATCCTCGAGCATCCTCGATTCGTACGGCTGGCTTCGTTATCACCAGGGGCGGCTCAAGGATGTTCGCGACGATGTCGGGAACCTGGTCCAGCCCGGCGCCTTGTCGCTCCTGGCGCGGGCGTTGGAAGGACCCGATGGCGCCGACAACGCGGTGATCGCGGACCACTACGGCGACGCTCTCTGGTCGGCGGGCGAGAAGCAGAAGGCCAAGGACATGTGGGAGCTCGCCCGCGTCTCGGCCAAGCGATTCATCGATCAGGTCAACATGGCCCGGAGCCAACCCAACGCCGATCCGGAGTTGTTCAAGGTCCAGCTCGCCGAGTTCCGAAAGACCCTGAGCGGGGCCGAAGAGAAACTCAAGGCCGCTGCCGAGAATCGCGAACCCCCCATCACCCGAAAGCGCGGCGTCCAGTAACCGCGGACCGTGTCAAAGGCCTCTGTCTCACCCAACCCACCCTCACGCTTCCTATGGCTGGCCACAATAAATGGTCCAAAATCAAGCACCGCAAGGCCGTCGTCGACAAGCGCCGCGGCAAGGTTTGGACCAAGTGCTCCAAGGCCATCATCGTCGCCGCTAAGAACGGCGGGGCAGACCCCGCGACGAATCTCGCGCTGCGATACGCCATCGATGAGGCCCGATACGCGAACATGCCTCGCGAGACCATCGAGCGAGCCATTCAGAAGGGCGCCCACGGCGGATCCACCGAGAACTACGAGCCCGTCCGCTACGAGGGCTACGGCCCCGGTGGCGTGGCGATCATCGTGGACGCGCTCACGGACAATCGCACCCGAACCGTCGGCGATCTTCGCCTCGCGTTCGGCGACAACGGCGGGAGCCTGGGCAACTCGGGGTGCGTGGGCTACATGTTCCAGGCCAAGGGGCGGATTCTCGTCCAAGCGCCGAGCGCCAACGAAGAGCGGATGATGGAGCTGGCCATCGAGGCGGGTGCGGACGATTGTCTGGCCCCGGACGACGCGTCCCAGGAGCCCTGGACGATTCTGTGCGCCGTCCCGCAGTTCCAGACGGTGAAGGACACGATCGAGAAGGCCAGCACGGGGAAGATCGCTCTGACGATTTCCGAAGCAGAGATCGCGATGGTTCCCAACGACTACGTGGAGGTCACCGGCGAGTCCGCGGAAGCTCTGACCGAGCTGATCGACGCGATCGAGGACTTGGACGATGTTCAGAAGGTGTATACCAACGCGGGATGAACGGCGAAGGTGCGGCTCGCAGCTCTCCGGGGCAGAATGAATGACCCCAGAGATGGGTCTTAGACGAGCTTCAACGCGAAGAAGATCGTCGTGAAGACCAGGTCGCAGATAATCACCGCCACGACCGACTGCACGACGGTTCCGGTCGTCGCCTGACCCACGCCCGCCGCGCCGCCCGTGACCTTCAAGCCGTTGTAGCAGGCGATGATCGCGATCAGGATTCCGAAGACCGCGCCCTTGCTGACGCCGGTGACGAAGTCGACAAGCTTCACCTGGTCGAAGAAGTTGCTCATGAAGGACGCGTACGAGATGTCCAGCGCGAGCATGGCGATGCCCAACGCCGCCGCCACCGCGACCACGTTCGAGATCACGCTCAGGCACGTCAGCGAGAGGATCGACGCCACCACACGCGGCACGACCAGGAACTTCACCGGGTTCATCGCGTGGGCCTCGAGCGCCTCGATCTCCTCGCCCACCACCATCGTGCCGATCTCGGCGGCGATGGACGCCCCGGCGAAGCCGGTGAGCACGATCGCCGCGATCAAAGGGCCCAGCTCCCGCAGCACCGCCACGCCCACGATGTTCGCGACCTTGTCCTTCTGGCCGAACTCATCCAGCGGCGGGCTCAACTGGAACGCGAGGATCAGCCCCACGCAGCCCGACACCAGGCTCACGATGCCGATGGATCGCACGCCGATGCGCACGATCTGGGTCACGATGGCCGGGCGGCCGATGCGGACCTTGGGCGAGTAAAACGATCGGAAGATCCACCGCGACACCTCGCCGAAGAGCAGCGTAATGGCCCCGATGTGCCGCACCATCGACAACGCACGCTCCCCGAGCATCGCGACGAGGTAGTCCAGTCCAGCCGGGGGCGGCGGCTCGGGGAGAGATGGCTCGCCGGGCTTTCCGGAGGCGTTGCTGGGGCTGGTGGGCAGGCTCGACACGGGTCTTGGGCTCCGTTGCGTTCAACCGGGAACACGCGTCCTCACGCCTTCGCGATCGCGTCCGCCGCCGTCGGGGTGATCTCGAACACGGTATCGAGCCGGGCGATCTTGAAAATGGCGAACACCTTCTCATTCATCCCGCACAGGATCAACCGCGTCTTGGCTTTCTTGGCGATCTGCAGCGACTCGACCAGCGTCGCCACGCCCGGCGTGTTCATGTAATCGACCTTGGACAGATCGACGACGAGCCGGGGAGACTTGGCGTCGTGGGCCTTGCGCAGCCAGGTGCGGAAGACCGTCGCCTCGCTGTAGCCGATCTCGCCCTGGGGCGAGATCACCACCGCGCTGCCCTGTGTCTCGAACCCGACCTGCAACGTTCCGTCAGCCATGGTTCTTTCCTCCGCCAGCATCCGGCAGGCCGCAGGACGATCCCTGCGACGGGTTCTTTTTGCTCATGATCAACCGCATCCCCCCGCCCTCACGCTTCTCGTAGACCGCGTCATCCATGATCTCGCGGATCATGTGTACGCCCAGTCCGCCGGGCCGAACGTCTTGGAGGTCGCGCCCGCAGATCGTCTTGGGGTCTACCTGCTTGGCGCGATCCTCGATGACGATGCGGATAAACGAATGGTCGTTGCCGCCCTTGTCCTCGTGGATCTGCATGCCGATCGCGATCGGCTGGTCCTCGCGACCCTCGTAGCCGTGCTTCATGACGTTGCACAGAGCCTCGTCCACCGCGAGGGCCATCTGCCCGCAGCAGAGCTCGGGGAATCCGATGCGTCGGCAGATCGACGACACCAACTCGCGCACGCCGCTGATGTAGGTCGGGTGGCTCAGCAGCTCCACGCGGATCTGCGCGTCCTGCATCGCCGGGGAGTTGGCCGCCGCGCTCTGGTTCACCGCGTCGCCTCCGGTTGCTTGGTGGTAGCGGATGGTGCCGAGGAAGACGCCGCCGGGCCCGCCGAGCGGCCCTCCGACGACTTCTCCACCCGCACGAATTGCAGCGCCCATGCTTGCCACTCCTTCAGCGGGCCTTCGCGTCGCTCCGGGGGAGCGTCGTACTCGAACCCTCGCGTGGTCCCTGTTCGGCGTTCCAGCACCTCGATCGCCAGCATTCGTGCATCGATATCGGCGTCGTCGAGCATCTCGACCAGATGCGGATAGTCCGCGGGATCATTCCGGGAAGCGCTGCGCACCGCCTCGGCGAGCCGCATCTGCGGGTCGTCGGAGTCGAACGACGGCCGGTACGTCGGGCAGCCGCCTGCCACGAGCACGAAGGGAACCAGGATCAGAGCGAGTCGCACCTTCACTTCCCGCATGGTATCAAGTTGGGAGCGCGGGGAGGGAAAGGACTTGCGCCCTGGGTTTCGCGTCTCGGGGCCCGCGTCCCCGCGACCCGACCCGCTCACGCCGTACACTCGCCCCTCCGGAGCAGCCCGTGACGCAGCGCGACTTCCTTTCATCCGGCCCCGCCCCCTTCGACACCGCCCGCGAAGTCGTGCCCGTCGTCGATTTCGGCGGTCAGACCGCCCAGCTCATCTGCCGCCGCGCCCGCGACGCCGGCGTCTATTCCGTACTCGTCGCCCCCAGCATCACTCCCGAGCAGATGCTGGCGATGCGCCCCAAGGGCATCATCCTCTCCGGGGGCCCTTCCAGCGTCTACGACAAGGGCGCCCCCACCATCGACCCACGGATCTTCGACCTCGGCGTCCCCGTGCTCGGCATCTGCTACGGCCTGCAGATCGCCGCCCACCTCCTCGGCGGCAAAGTCAGCCCCGGCGACCACCGCGAGTTCGGCCGCGCCCACATCGGCATCGCCGACCGCTCCGATCTGTTCGCCTCCATCCCCGACAAGACCACCGTCTGGATGTCCCACGGCGATCAAGTCGTCGATTCCGCCAACGCCCGCTTCGAGGTCCTCGCCTCCACGCCCACCTGTCCCTTCGCCGCCGTGCGCTCGGTGACCAACTCCCGCCGCTTCTACGGCGTGCAGTTCCACCCCGAAGTCACCCACACGCCCCACGGCAAAGAGATCCTCCAGAACTTCCTCTTCAACATCTGCGGCTACAAGAGCACCTGGCGCATGAGCGATTTCGCGCTCACCGCCGCCGAACGCATCAAGAAGCAGGTCGGCAAGAGCCACGTCGTCTGCGGCCTCTCCGGCGGCGTCGACTCCTCCGTCGTTGCGGCCCTCCTGCACAAGGCCATCGGCTCGCAGCTCACCTGCGTCTTTGTCGACACCGGCTTGCTCCGCAAAGGCGAGCGCGAGCTCGTCGAGAGCACCTTCCGCGATCACTTCCAGATGGACCTCCGCGTCATCGATGCGGAGAAGGAGTTCCTGGGCGATCTGGCTGGCATCGTCGACCCGCAGGAGAAGCGCCGCCGCATCGGTCACCGCTTCATCGACGTCTTCAAGCAGACCTCCCGCGACATCAAGGACGCCCACTTCCTCGCTCAGGGCACGCTCTACCCCGACGTCATCGAAAGCGGCCACGGCCACGCGGGGCAGAGCGCGGGCATCAAGCTCCACCACAACGTCGGCGGTCTTCCCGCCGAACTGGGCTTCCAGCTCGTCGAGCCGCTGCGGGAGCTCTTCAAAGACGAGGTCCGGAAGCTTGGCGAGGTCCTCGGCCTGCCCGACCAGTTCATCTGGCGCCATCCGTTCCCCGGCCCGGGGCTCGCGGTGCGTGTGCTGGGAGAAGTCACCAAGGCCAAGCTCGACGTGCTCCGGGATTGCGATGAGATCGTGCTCGAAGAGATCATCAGCGCGAACCTGTACCGCCAAACCAGCCAGGTCTTCGCCGTGCTGCTCCCGGTGCAGAGCGTGGGCGTGATGGGTGACGGCCGCACGTACGACAGCGTGGTCGCGGTGCGGGCGGTTGAGACACAGGATTTCATGAGCGCCGACTGGTCGCGTCTGCCGCACGAGGTGCTCGCGACCATCAGCAGCCGCATCATCAACGAGGTGCGGGGCGTGAACCGAGTGGTCTATGACATCTCCAGCAAGCCGCCGGCCACCATCGAGTGGGAGTAAGCGGCGCGTCGCCGATGCTCTCGAGCACGGCGAACTCGTCTCGCTCCGCCGCCCCGTCGCCGAGGATCGCGACGAATGGGTTGCCCTGCGCGAGTCGTGCCTCGACTACCTGCTCCGTTGGGAGCCGCGTCAGAAAGTCAAGGGCGAGGGCGAGCGCTGGAACTCGTTCTTCTCGACCGCGAACACCGACGACCGTCAGCGATTCCTGATCTGCGAGAACACCAGCGGCGTCATGGTCGGCTACGTCGGTCTCAACGACATCCGCCGCGGCGTGATGCAGTCGTGCAACGCGGGCTACTGGATCGCCGAGCGGTTCACCCGCAAGGGCTACATGACCGAGGGCCTGCGGCTCGCCGTTCGTCACGCTTTTCGCACGCTGAAGCTCCACCGCGTCGAGGCGGGGATCCAGCCGCACAATGCCGCATCGATCGGCGTCGTGAAGAAACTCGGCTTCCGATATGAGGGCACGGCTCTGCGCCTTTTGGAGATCAACGGCGTGTGGGCCGACCACGAACGCTGGGCCATCACCGCGGAAGAGTGGCGTGATACGAACACGCCGCGCTCGATCAAGCCTCAATCAACAGCAAGCAGACGCACGCCGCGCCCGCGTCGCTGATTGCCGCAAAGATCCGCCCGAACGCAAACACGCCATCAATATCCGCTTCACGCCGCGTTCGGTTTCCGGTTCATCCGCCAATGAATCTGCACTGGAACCGTTTCCAAGCACGTTGCATCGGTAACCACGCTCTAGATTTTCCATCTCATCCTCCGATAGCATGAGTGGTGCGAGCGTTCGTCGTGTGGACGGCGCTCACAGCCAAGGCCTTGTTTTTCAGGCCGCGGGACAAAGCCGCGGCAAGAGACCATGAACCGCTTCAAAGCCATCACGCAGCAACAAACGGCGACCAACGGTCGCGCGTGTTGCCGCGTCGCGATGTGCCTAGTCCTGTGCTCGCAGATCGACTGATCTCGCACGCCAAGCCGGTTCGGAAGCTTCCAACAACACAGGACAGTCAAACAACGAGCCCACGAGGGCGAGGTTGGAAGGCGTGCAGGGTTCGATTTCGGTTTGTCGCTCGGGCGCTCGTGAAAGGCCCGAGATCTGTCAGAAGTGTCTGGATGGTTCGGGTGGGTTCGAGAGTTTGGATCAGGCCGCAGCCGCGGCCTTCGACAGGAGGTCGGATATGTCTCAGATTCGCCGTGATCGTGTCGCCTTCTTCCCGCCCCTCGGCGTCGCCGCCCTGGTGGACGGTCCCGTGCAGTTCGTCTCGCAGCGTCTGCGTCCGCTCGCCCGGCTGGCCCGGGGCGGTGACCGCACGCCGCTGCGGAACAGCGCGGAGGCCCTCCGCGCCGTCACCGGCAAGATCATCCGCGTAGCGACCATCGACATCGATCGCGATCCCTGGTGGGTGCATCTGCGTCGGCGTCGTTGACTGTGTCGCATCAGGTCTGATGGGCTCACGAAAGCAGAACGCCCGCGGCATCGTCTGATCGCGATGCCGCGGGCGGTACTTCGGATCCCACGCTGGCAATTGGGTGTTTACCGCCTGCGTTTGGCTGGCTTCTGATCGTCATCGGCCGCTGGGTCGTTGCGCGACAGGTACTTATCCACCGCGGCGACGATCTGTTCGTGCAGCTGGAGCACCACGGAGTCCTCTTCTCCTCCCGGGACGTCATTGGCCAGGATCGAGAAGGCGACGACGTGATTGTCCTTCTCGTCGATGACATAGCCCGAGAGGGCGCGGACGTTGCGGATGTAGCCGGACTTGGCGCGGACGAGGTGCTTCGTCGGGTTTCCGCGGAATCGCTTCTCAAGCGTGCCCTCGCCGGGCTTGGGCAGCGAATCGATAAAGGTCTTCGCCACGGACTCGTCTTTGGCGAGCTCCACCAGCCAGCGGGCCATGGTGCCCGCGGCCACTCGGTTATCCCGCGACATGCCCGAGCCGTCGCGGATCACCGTCGACCTCGCGGCTTCCGGACCGAGCTTCTCCGTCATCAGCATCCGCAGGACCGAGCCGCCCGTCTCCCACGATCCGCTCTGCCCGGTGACGTCGTGCCCGATGCGCTTGAGAAGGGCCTCGGCGTAGAGGTTGTAGCTCTCGACATTGCACCGGCGGACCACGTCCGTCAGCGGCGTCTTCACGATCGCGAGCACACGCCCGCCCGGCACCGGGTCGTTGGGCCCCGCGGCACGAGCCGCGACGGTCTCGCGTCCCCCTCCCGGCACGGGCGTGCCGCCGACTTGCACGCCTTCTTTCATCAGCCGCTCCGCGAACACCTGCCCGAAGAAGAGCGGGTTCTCGGTGAGGGTCACCTGCACCGGCTTGGTGACGGCGCTGCGCACATCTCCGAGCATCTGGAACCGGTTCTGCTTGGCTTCTCGCTTGAGCCACACCGTGTTGTTCCCGGTGCTCACCGATCGAGCACGCGACGAGTCGAGCTCGACCACGCTGGTGTCGGGCTCAAAGATCGCGCTGGGGCGCTGCCCGGGGGCGCCGGGCTTGGGGTACACGTCGAGCACGTTGGCATGGAAGATCAGGCCCGAGACCTCGGCGCAGTACCAGCGGTCAAGCTGCTCCACGGGCCAACTGGGGTGCACAAACTCGCGGTCAAAGATGCGATCATCGACCACGACCTCCGACAGCTCCTTCACCCCGGCGTGCGTGACGCTCCGGGCGAGCGTGGAGAGCAGCTCCGACACCGACACCTTGGGAGACATCTGCTGGAGAATCTCGGGATCCCCGAACGCCGGATCACCGCTGCCCACGACGATCAGCTTGTCGCCATCGAGCCGGAACTCGGTCTGATACTCGAAGCCGGGCTTGAGCACCCACAACGCTGCTCCGGTGGTCAGGACCTTCATGTTGGACGCCGGAGTGAAAGGCTCGTCCACGCGCCGACCCGCGAGCAGCTCGCCGGTCTTGGCGTCGATCAGGCACACGCCCAGCTTGGTCTTGCCGATCTTGGCCGAGCCCACCAGGCGATCGATCTCGCCCTGCAGAGCTTGGGCGAGCACGGGGACAGAGGTCATCCCCGCGGCCAGTGCGAGAGACATCACCGACACAACACGCGAACGCAACATCTTGAGCATGGACAGATCCCGGGAACGTGCGTGGGATGTCTATCGACGACCCGATGCTATGGCCTGCAACGGACCTGATGACGTTCTGCGCTGTGGATGAGAATCAGGCCTGGACCGCCGCGTCTTTCAGCGCGGGCCGTCCCAGTCGTCCTTTGGATGGTCCGTGGCCGGCGACCCGCCGCCGAACCGGCGAGCATCGCCGCGTTGTTCCGAACCCGAAACCCTTGTCTCAGTTCGCGTCGCCCGCGCTGACCACGCCCAAAGCGGTCGCGGCCACCTGCTGCTTGGCGATCTTCACCAGCACCTCGGCCTGGGACTTGCTCTCGATCTCCCACTGCGCCCAGCGGACCCCTTCCACCTCGCGGGCGTGGATGATCGCGTCGCGGACCGGCTTGTTCAGCTTCTTCATCGAGATCCCGGCCACCACCTCGGCCGAGATCGGCAGGACGAGCAGCGGGTGCTCCGGCTGCGGCACCAGATACGCCCAGGCTTTGTCGGCCATCTGCTCGTGCTTCAACTCGATCGTCCAACGCCACGGCACACCCTTCCAGGTGATGTCTTCCGTCGCGCCGGCCACCGCTAGGAGTTGCTCGCGGATCAGTTGCATCGCCGCAGCCGGGCTGCGTCCCAGTTCGCTGAGCAATTGGTCGACAGTCGGTTTGCGAAACCGATCCGCCCAGACCTGACGTGCATTGGAAACACTGGACATACCGACAGCCACCCTTTTCCGGTTCCGCCACCTCGACACGACGCGGCCGGGCCCCTCGCCCGAGCCGCCGATTTCGGACACCAGAATCTTTGGCGGACATCCCGCTTGGGTAAAGCACGGGTATGCGGCTTCGGGACCCGATTTGCTATACCGACCAAGAAGCGAACGATCTGGCTCGCCCATCCTCAGGAGTTTGGCTATCCTGCTGGTCGATGACGCCGCAGCCCTCCAAGCCGTCCAATGCCCCGCCGCTAACCGATTCCTGGGACGGCACAGGGGTCAGCGTTCTCGTCGTGGACGACAATGAGCAGAATCTGGAGCTGCTCGAGGCTTATCTTGAGGACCTCCGCTGCGACCTATCGCTCGCTCGCGACGGGCTGGAGGCTTTGGATGCGGTCGCCGAGAAGAGGCCGGATCTGATTCTGCTGGACGTCATGATGCCCCGCATGAGCGGCTTCCAGGCCTGCTCCAAGCTCAAGGGCGATCCGGCGACCCGGGACATCCCCGTCGTCATGGTGACCGCCCTCAACGAGGTCAGCGACGTCGAGCGGGCAATCGAGTGCGGGGCCGACGATTTCCTGAGCAAGCCGGTGAACAAACTCGAATTGCTCACCCGCGTCAAGTCGCTGGTCCGCATCAGCAAGATGCAGCAGGAACTGCAGCGGGCCCTGAACCAGTTGCGTTCCTTCCGCGACGGCGGGTGAGCCGTTTCGGAGCCTCCCTGGCCAGGAACTTGACGCCTGCTTTGCTTTTTTCAGGGCGGATGCCTATCGTTTTGGCCCCTGTCCGGTCGGGCACGTCGTGCCCCGGACCAGCGGCTTCTCGCAAGGTTTCCCGGTTCGCTTTTTCTGGTACGCCACATGCCGACGATCAATCAGCTTGTCCGCCGTCCGCGCCGCTCCCCCGGAGCCAAGTCCAAGGTCCGCGACCTCGCGCTCGCCCCGATGAAGCGCGGCGTGTGCTTGATCGTCAAGACCATGACCCCCAAGAAGCCGAACTCGGCTCTCCGCAAGGTCGCCCGCGTGCGCCTCTCCAACGGCCGCGAAGTCACCGCCTACATCGGCGGCGAAGGCCACAACCTGCAGGAGCACTCGATCGTCCTCGTCCGCGGCGGCCGCGTGCGCGACCTTCCCGGTGTGCGCTACCACGTCGTCCGCGGCAGCCTCGACTGCCTGGGCGTCGAGAACCGCAAGCAGAGCCGCTCTAAGTACGGCGCCAAGCAGTCCAAGGGCGGCACCGCCGCCAAGAAGTAAGTCACACGCGGCGAGTAATCCCCGCGTTCGCGTGAGCCCACGCGTCGCGGCGGGTGAAGGTACCGTCGGCATCGTCGCCGCCGGACACGCCGGAAACCCTCTCAGGGAGTTTTGAGTCCGATGGGCAACTTCACCGCTTCCGAATCTCAGCTGCGTCCGGACCCCCGCTTCGGCGACAAGGTCCTCTCGCGTTTCATCAACTGCATCATGCGTCAGGGCAAGAAGTCGGTCGCCCAGCGCGTCGTCTACGACGCGATGGACATCATCGACGAGAAGCTGGTCAAGGAGACCGCTCCGGAGAAGCCGGAGAACAGCCTCGCCCTGTTCCACATGGCCATCGAGAACGTCAAGCCGTTCGTCGAGGTCCGTTCCAAGCGCATCGGCGGCGCCAACTACCAGGTGCCCATGCAGGTCAACAACAAGCGTCAGCAGTCGCTGGCCTTCCGCTGGCTGATCGACGCCGTCCGCGGCGAGAAGGGCCGCCCCATCGCCGCCCGCCTCGCCGACGAGCTCTACTCGGCCGCCAAGAAGGAAGGCAAGGCCATGATGACCCGCGACCAGACCCACAAGATGGCCGAAGCCAACCGCGCCTTCGCCCACTTCGCGAACTGATCCGCATCCTGCTCTGAATCTTCGAAAGGCCCGGCATCTGCCGGGCCTTTTTCGTTCAGTCGATCGACGGGGGCGGGGCCTTCCAGGCCCCGCGCACAAGCACCAGTAGGACCGGCTTCGAGCCGGTCCACAAACACCATCCCCAAACACCAGTGGAACCGGCCTCCGGCCGGTCTTCCGCTGTTCGTTCATCGACTGACGAACCGCCTAGAAGGCGGTTCTACTGCTCAGGCCCGTCTCCAGGCGGCTTACTTCTTGCGCGTGATCGATTGGCGGTAATCCAGGTACGCCCGCCCGCCGTCGAGCTCGGTGAGCTTGATTGCGAAGTCGTCGAGGTTGTCGGTGCTGGTGATGATCGTCCGCCCGATCTCGAACGGCTCGCCCCGATCGTGCACCAACCCGACTTCCGTCGTCAGCGCGAATCGGTACCCGGCCCGTTCCGCCGCGATCACCTCACGCTCCGTGAAGTCGCCGAACGGGTACGCGAGACTGATGCACTCCTCGCCGAAGTACCTCTCGAGCACCGCCTTCGAGACCCGCAGCTCCTCGTCGAGCTTCAACGTCTCCACCCCCGGCAGCGACGGATGGCTGATCGTGTGCGACTGCACATCCATCCCCGCATCCCGCATCTCGCACAGATCCGCCCACGTTGTGTACCCGCGGCCCGGATCGTCGCTCAATACACCCGTGTGCACGTAGAACACCCCCACCATCCCGCGTTCTTTCAGCAGCGGGAACGCGATCGTGTACTGCTCCCGCCACCCGTCGTCGAACGTCAGCATCACCGGCTTGGCCGGCAGCGGCTTGCCCCGCCGCACCGCCGCCTCCAGCGTGCGACAGTCGATTGCGGTGTATCCGTTCACCCGCAGAAAGTCGAGCTGTTTGGCAAACTCTGTCGGCGAGACATCGAACCGCGCGTTCAGACGGTCCGCCATGCTCGGCCCCGGCTCGCGGAGATGGTGATACATCAGCACCGGCACCACCAGCCGCCGGGCCGGCGGAACAAGCGGCAACGCCGGCGTCGGGTCGGTTGAGACCAGAGCCGCCATCACACCCCAGAGCATGGGACCGACGCCGCCAAGCACGAGTGAGAGAAGATACCGGCTCGCCTCCCCCCGGCCAAACAAAACCTCCGAAGTCTCGCCCAAACAATCAAGAAAAAACGGGGCCGGATCGCTCCGGCCCCGCTCGTAAATGTGCGTACACAGAACTCTCAGCCGGGCTCGATCACTTGCCCTCGAGCATCCCCAGCTGCCACATCAGGAAGATCCGCTGATCGACCAGGTCGCGCATCCGCAGGTTCAGCGGCTTGCCCTGGCCGTGGCCGGCTTCCTTGTCGCCCCAGTAGAAGATCGGCAGGCCGCTGCTGGTCGCCTCGCGGAGCGCCGCGACGAACTTGCGGGCGTGCAGCGGGTGCACGCGGGCGTCGTTCTCGCCCGCGGTGACGATCATGGCCGGGTACTTCGTGCCCTTCTTGACGTTCTGATACGGCGAGTACTTCAAGAGGTACGAGGCCTGGTCCGCATTCTCCGCGGTGCCGTACTCGGGGACCCAGTAGCGAGCCATCAGGAAGTCCTGATAGCGGATCATGTCGATGAGCGGCACCATGCACAGCGCGGCCTTGCAGAGGTCCGGACGCTGGGTCACGAACGTGCCGACGAGCAGGCCGCCCTGCGAACCGCCCGCGACGGCGAGCTTGTTGGGGTTCGTGTAGTTGCTCTGGATCAGGTACTCCGCCGCGGCCTGGAAATCGCTCCAGGTGTTCTGCCGCTTCTCGAGCTTGCCGGCCTCGTGCCACTTCTGGCCGAACTCGCCGCCGCCGCGGATGTTCGCAACGGCATACACGCCGCCCGCGTCATACCACTGGAACTGCGTGGCGCTGAAGCCCGGGGTCTGGCTGATGTTGAAGCCGCCGTAGCCGTAGAGGATGGTCGGGTTCTTGCCGTCGAGCCTGATGCCCTTCTTGTGGATGATGAACATCGGGATGCGGGTGCCGTCCTTCCCGCTGTACCACTCCTGCTTCACCTCCACGCTGTTCGGATCGACCGGAACATTCGGCCGCTCCCACAGCACCGGCTCGGCGTCGGGCTTGGTGAGATCGATCTGGAAGTGGCTGGTCGGGTAGTTGTAGCTGGAGAAGGTGAGGATCGCGGTGTCGCGGTCTTCCTCGGTGTTCACGCCTGCGGTGCCGATGCCCGGGAGCTTGAGGGTGCCGTACGACTTGCCCGCGTGGTCGTAGATCTCGATCACGCTCGACGCGTTCTTCAGATAGGTCGCGGCGATGCGGGTCTTGGAGACGCTCACGCCCGTCAGGTTCGCGTCCTGCTTCTCGGGGATGATCTCCTTCCAGTTCGCCTTGGCGGGGTTGTTCAGATCCACCGCGAAAACGCGCCCGTTCGGCGCATCGAGCGTGGTCTGCATGAACATGGTGTCGCCGATGGTCGTGCCGCCCGCCGCGGCCTTCTCGCCGACCATGATGTCGATCTTGTTCAGCTTGCCGGTCTTCTTGAACTCGTCGAACTTCGCGACCCACAGGTCGTTGTTGCGGGTGTCGGTCGAGTAGCTGAGCTCCAGCCACTTGCCGTCGCGATCGAGCCCGCCGCCCGGGCCGTAGGTGGTCGCCAGCTTGGCGTTCTCTTCCTTGGTGAACTGGCGGATGATCTGCTTGGCGTTCTTCACGTCGCCCTTGAGATCCACATACATCACCTGGCCGGAGTACGGGTTCTTCGGATCGGCGAGATTGCGGTAGACGAAGCCGCTGCTATCGGGCAGCCACGACGCACTCGAGATCTTGTTCGGCACCGACCAATCGAGCGTCTTGCCGCTGGCGATGTCGAGCACATAGAGCGTGGTGTTCTCATCGCCCTTGGAGTACGTGCCGTAGGCGATCATCGTCCCTTGCTCGTTGGGAATCGCGAAGGTGACGGTGACGAGGCCGCTCTTGTCGATGGTGGCCGGATCGATCAGCAGCTTGTCGGCACCCTTCGCGCCGTCGCGGTAGTAGAACAACGCCTGGTTCTGGCTCGCCTCACGCTTGAAGAAGAAGTAGCGATCGCCGCGGATCGTCGGCGAGGAGATCGAGCCCACTTCCATCAGCGGCTTGATCTTCTCCTCGATCGCCTTGCGCCCCGGCAGGGTGTCGAGCACCGAGCGGGTGTACGCGTTCTGGGCGTCGGTCCACGCATCGACCTCGGGCGTCAGCTTGCCCATGTTCTTGGGGTCGCTGTTGTCACCCTCCAGCCACTGGTAGTTGTCCACCCACTCGGTGCCGTGGGTGTTCTGCTTCACGGGCACGGCCTTGGTCGGCGGCGGGGCGGGAATCTCACCGGCGAGCACGAAGCTCAGACCGAGAGTCAGACCGGCGATGGATGGAAGTACACGCTGGGGTTTCATGGGGAATCTCCGGGGGGAGGCGACGCCTCGTCAGAAGTGTACCGAACCTTCGGTGAGCCGTTGCATCGGGCGCAGGGGGCTTACCAGGAGTCGCGAAGCCACTTCCGCCAACCCACTCGCTCGCGGCGGACCCTCCGCAATCGGACCGCCGCACGCCGGGCGAACCAGCCGATCACGAGCCCGGTCGCAAGGCTGGATGCGACAAGCCATGCACCGATCTGCAAGGCTTCCGTGGCGAGCAGCGGCCTCCAGCCGCTGGCCGTGGGCTTGTCCAGCTGCGTCCAGCCAAAGCCCTGCGCTCGCGTCCAGTATCCCACCCCAGCAATCAACGATCCGAGCAGCACCGCGGGGAAACAAACCGCGATGATGAGCACGATCGCGCTCAGAAGCGGGGAGCCCTTCAGCGCCCGGATGGAAAGCAAAACAAGACACGCTCCAAGGACGGGAAGGCTCCACGCGCGGTAGGGCACCGCGGAGAAGACCACGAGGAATCCCATTAGCGGCACCGCAAAGAGGAGCAGCCGGTGCGATCGCAACTGCCACTGGCGATCCGCCGACAGCATCCAAGACACCAACGCAACGGCCCACCCCGCCATCGCCGCCACAAAGGTCAGCGGGTGATACACCGGTATTCCGCCCCATCCGCAACAGGTGGCGACTGTGCAGAATGCTGCCGCCAGCCACATCGCTTCTCGAGCGGTCTTGACTCGGAGCGCTCGTTGTTCAACGCGCCACTGCAGTTCCTGTTCGTGCGTTTCGAGCAACCCCGAATGCGTGAACCTCAGTCCACACTCGGGACACCGACCATCCGGCAGGCCCTTCAGGTCGTAGCCGCAGTCGAGACAGCGAGGTTCAAAGAGCAGCGAAGCGAAGGCGTCCCCTCCAACCACTCCGAGTTACTGCACCAACCCCTTCGTCAGCCGCATGAACGCCGTCTCCAGGTTCACCGGCTCTTCCGTGAACTTCGTCAGCCGGAAGCCCGCGTTCACCAGCACGTTGGGGATGTCGGTGTAGTTGCGTCCACCCGCGGCATCAAAGTCCACTACGATCACCTTCTGCCGCGCCCCGTTCGTGCTGCCCACGCTGTCCACATCAGATACCGCGACCTTCTTCACGCCCGGGAAGCCCCCCACCACTTTGGCCGCGTCGTCGATGCGGTCGGTCACGCCGACGTGCAGGATGTGCCCCATCCGCGCTCGGCGGACGATCTCATCCACCGTTCCCGAGAAGAGCAGCTGCCCGCGTTCGATGATGCCGACCACGTTGCACAGCTCCGCCAACTCGGGCAGGATGTGCGACGAGATCAGGATCGTCTTGCCCATCCGGCGCAGCTCCTTCAGGAGCTCCCGCATCTCGATACGGGCCCGGGGGTCGAGGCCCGAGGCCGGCTCGTCCATCAGCAGGACCTTGGGATCATGCAAGAGCACGCGGGCGACGCTGAGCCGCTGCTGCATGCCGCGGCTCAGGCTGTTCACCTCCGCCGTGGCCTTGTACGTGAGATCCGTGAGCTCGAGGACGTCCTTGACCACCTTGTCGCGCTGCGTGCCGTGGATGCCGTACGACGCGGCAAAGAACTCCAGATACTCCGTCACCACCATGTCCTCGTACGCGCCCATGAAGTCGGGCACGTACCCAATCAGCGGCCGGATCTGGCGGTTCTGATAGCCGATCGTCAAGCCCGCGACGTTCGCCTGCCCGCTGGAGGGCTTGAGCAACGTCGCGAGGATCTTGATCGTCGTCGTCTTGCCGGCGCCGTTGGGGCCGATGAAGCCGAAGCAGTCGCCCTCGTTGATGACCAGGTTGAGGTTGGAGAGCGCGACGAGGTCGCCGTACTTCTTGGTCAGGTTGATCGTCTCGATCATCGGGGGCAAGGCGAGGCTCCGGAGAGAGGGAGTGGTCGAGAGAATGTAGCGGGTAGGCGGGCGTTGGGTTCCTGCTATTCGTGCCGCGTGCGACGATTCGCCGCGAGCCGGCTAAGTTGGCGGGGGCGGGGCCTTCTAGGCCCCGGCGTCGTCTTGGACTCCACAGGGTGATCTCAGGGGCAAGAGAAGGGCGGGGCCTGGAAGGCCCCGCTCCCACCGATCCAAGAAAACAAACAGGCCCCGGCGCGTTGCCGGGGCCTGCGGAGATCAAGGTGATCTGAGATGAATCAGAACGTTCAGCGACGACGACGGCCGGCGACGAGACCGCCGAGGCCGAGGAGGGCGAACGCGCCGGGGGCCGGGATCACGTAGCTGTTGAACGCGCCGCTGGTGGAGGGGACGCTCCAGTCGCTGGTGGCGGGGTCGTTGCGGCTGAGGTGATCGACGCCGGGGTCGTTACCGCCGCCCGAGGTGGCGACATCGAAGAAGATCGTTCCGTTGCCGGTGAGGCCGAGGAACGAGCGGCTGATGGTGAACAGCACGGTGTTCGAGCCGATCTGGCTCTGGTCGTTGCTGGTCGTGTTGTCGAGGTTCCACTGCAGGCCGTCGTACGACCAGTTCTGCTGGTTGTTGGCGCCCTGATCAACCCAGGAGCCGATGTAGCGGTCGATGTTGGTGGTCAGGTTGACGGGACGGTTCCAGCCGTTGGTGCCGGTGTCATCGACGGTGTTGCTGGTGCGGAAGTACAGCATGTACTTCGTCCAGTTCTGGTAGCCGCGCGTCTTCACCGCGAGGTAAACGTTGGACGCATCATGGCTGACCGTCACGCTGGTGATGTCGAGGTTGTCGAAACCGTTGTTGAACAGATCGTTCTGCGCGTCGTTGTAGGTGACGGCAGCTTGCGCGGCGGTGGCGAGGCCAGCGACGGCAACGAGGGCCAGAACATTCTTCATCTCTCAATCTCCTCTTTGAAACACGGAATGAAACACATTCAGCACCGGTTGCCCCACGGCGAACCGGGAGAAAACGCATCGGCACGTCGCTCAAGGGCGGATTCCTCAGGCGACAACTAATCGTAACTCCAGCAGGCAGAGCCCGCAATGGCTTCGGAATGGAAAAATCCGAAAATCTGCTGGCAAAACGTTATCGGCAAGCGGGGGTGCCCGGGATTTCCCTTTGCGGGCTCGCGATGTAAGCGTTTACAGGTCTTTCAGGGGCCAAAACTGCGAACCGACGCCGCGCCGGTCAGTGGCTCGGCGTGGTGCTCGCAACCGGCCCGGGCGCGACGGGCGAGGGGGCCACGCCCAGGTAGTCCAGCGACCGCTCCATCACTCGGCGCACCACCGGGCCGGCGACGTAGGTGCCGTAGTGGTGCTTCGCCCGGATCAAACCAGGACCCGGATCGTCGATGACGCAGAGGACCACCAGCTTGGGATCCTCCGCGGGACCGCCGGCGATGAAGCTGGAGTTGTATTGATCGTCGAAGTAGCCGGAGGTGCCCTTGGGGCGACGCAGGTTCTTGCCCGGGGGCGGCGTGAGCGGGATCTCGGCGGTGCCGGACTTGCCGAACATGCTGTACTTCCAGCCGGCCTCGGAGTGGCTGGTGTCGGTGGCGAGGTTTCGCTCGACCTTGGCGGCGACGCCCCGCATGGTGTCGCGGGTCAGGATCGCGATGTTGGCGGGCAGAACCCGCTCGATGATCGCTCCACGGACGTCCTCGGCCGAGGCCGCGATCAGCCGGACCGGGGGAAGTGTTCCGGCAAGCTTGCCCGGGCGGCAGAACGCGCTGAACGCGTGGACCATCTGGATCGGCGTCACCGCGATCTCGTGCCCGTAAGCGACCGAGGTCTGCGAGAACTTGCTCCAGTCCTTCATCGAGGTGACCAGACCGGCCGCCTCGCCGGCAAGCCCGACGTTGGTCTTCTGTCCGAAGCCGAACCGGCGCACCGCGTCGTGCAACTGCTTGAACGTGATGCGATCGGCGGCCTTCACCATCCCGATGTTCGACGAGTTGATCAGCACTTCCTGCCACGTCATCGTGGCCCGCTTGGTCACGTCCTCGAGGTAGCGTCCGTACGGCGTGTGCCAGCGGCCGCCCTCGGTGTCGAAGATCTCCTCGGGCCGGGCTTTGCCAAGCTCCGTGATCGTCGCCCACACGAAGGGCTTAAAGGTCGAGCCCGGCTCGTAAATGTCCTCCACGCATCGCGGCCGGTGCAGGGCCGGGATGTCGGCCGCCAGCGGCGGGCGGTAGATCGTCACATACCGCGCCGGGGGCGGCGGAGGGGGCGTGGGCTCACGCGGTTCGGGCACGGCGCGGCTGCGGCGGGCGCCCGGCACGGGTGCGGGCTTGGGCTTCACTTCCACCCACGGGTACGGCTTGGCGTCCGGAATCTCGCGCACGATGTCGGCCATCGCGAGGATCTCGCCGGTCAGCGGATCAAAGACCATCACCCGCCCGCCCGCGGCGTCAGCCTCCGTTACGCCGCGCTGCAGCTCCTGGATCGCGATGCGCTGGATCTCGGTGTCGAGCGACAGCCGCACGTCGGTGCCGGGCTCGCCGGGCTTGACCTGCCCGGGCTCGATCCACAGAGGCTTGCCCTTGGCGTCGCGGATGTACGACACCGATCCGGGCGTGCCCGCGAGCTGCTTGTTCAACATCTTCTCGGCGCCGAGGACACCAACGTGCCCGAAGCCGACCAGACCCACCACGGGCGCGATCTCGGGACCCGCCGGGTACTCGCGGATCATCACGCGTTCGAGGATGACTCCCTTGACCTTGGCGGCACGAACGTCGGCGACCTGCTTGTCGCTGAGAATCCGGGACATGGGCAGGTACCGGATCGGCTTCAACACCGGGGTCGGAGCCTCGTTCTCGACGGATTCCCCCACGATCTGCTTGGCCTGCGCTTCGACCGAAATCTCTGCCGGAGCGGCGTCCCCCCGACCGAGAGCGTTCGAGAACACGCCCTTGAGTGCGGCCAGTGCCGGGGTCAGCCCCTCCACATCCGCCAGAGGTTCGATCTTCTTGCGGAGATGTTCCCGGCGCTGGTTCTCGTTCAGGCGGGAGACGATGCGCCCGCCGACGAAGTCCTCGCTCTGCCCGGTTGCCCGCGCGAGTTTGACAATTGCTTCATCCACCGGCTGCTTGAGCTGCGTCGGATCCACCACCACCCGGTAGCCGACCCGGGTCGTTGAGAGCACTCGCCCGCGTCGGTCGAGGAGGTCGCCGCGGATCGGCAGCTCGGCTCGCACGCTGACCCGCGGCTCCATCTCCTGCCGGAGCTTCTCCGGAGGGCGGAGCTGCAACTGGGCCACTCGGGCGAGCAGCAGGCAGAACATGATGAACAAACCGCCGCCGACCAGCAGGGCCATCACGTCAATGCGCCCGGTGGCATCGGAGGCGGTCGTCGGACGCATCGGGGTCGCGGTCTGCATTGCAAAGTCCGATCAGGTGATGTTCGACGGCGTCGCGGTATGGTTCGGGGTCGTCGCCGGAGGCCGCTTGGGACTCGAAGTCGGCTTGGTGGTCGTCGGGTTCGGAGCCGGCTTGGCTGGAGTCGAGGTGGGTCTGCCGTCCGGCTTGGCCGCGGGCCTGGGCGTTTCTTTGGGGGCCGCCTTGGTCGGCGGCTTGTCGGACTTCGTCTTCGGTGTCTGAGGCACCGTTGCGATCGCGGGGCCCGTCGCGGCTGAGATTTCCTCGGCCGTGGATGCGTCCGCGGGCTTGGGCGTCAAGCCATGCAACGGGCCGAGTTTGTCGGCCAGTTCACGGATTCTTCCCGGGCTGGCCAGGGTGGAAATCTCGGCCCGCAGCCTCCAGAGGTCTTCGTCGGCCTTCTGGATCCGAAGCTGAGTCTGTGCCAGCTCGTGACCGGCTTGCAGCCCGGCCTGTCGGAGAGCGAGCATGCCCATGGCGCAGCCGCCAACGCACAGGACAATGAAGCCGAGCTTCAGAATGGTGCCGGGATCTGAAGGTGCGTCGGACATCTCGTGCGTGCCCTCTCGCGGACGTTCACTTGACGGGCAGCTTCAGGGTGCCACCGGCAATGAGGTCGTCATCCGGATCCATCTTGTTGAGGGCCGCGATCACGCCGGCCTTCTTGGCGGAGCCCAGCTCACGGGCCGCGATGCGACCGAGGCTGTCTCCGGGCTTGACGACGTAGTCACGGGTCTTGGCGATCTCGGTGGACTTGGGCGTTGCCTTCTCCGCCACCTTTTCCGAGGGCTTGGCGACTTCCTTCGAATTCGTCTTGGGATCCACCTTGGTTGCCTGCGGCTTCGAGGCCTTGTCGGGCGTCGCCTTGCCGAGCAGGACGTCCTTGCTGGGGATCACGATCTTGGTGCCCACGCGGGCCGCGCCGCTCTCGCTCACACGGCCGGCGTTGGCGGCGGCGAGCTCACGCCAGAGGTTGCCGCTGCCGTAGTACTTCTTGGCGATCGCGTACAGAGACTCGTTCTCGGCGATCACATGGACCTTGTCATTGGGGCCGATGGGCAGAGCCGAAGTCTTGACCTCGGGCTTCTTCTCGGCGGCCTTCTGCAGGATCGCGTCGCCGGCCGGGGACTGCTTGGCGGCGGTCTCGATCGGCGTGGTGTGGCTGTTCCCCGCGGGGGCGCCCTCGGTCAGGTTGCGACGAGCAATCGTCGCGTCGCCCGAAACGGGCGTCAGCAGGTTGGTCTGCAGGGCGTTGGAACCCTGACCAATGACCACGGGAGCCTGCACGGGCTCGCTGGTGGTGCCGGACTGGGTGAGAGCGGGGGCAGTCTCGGTGGGCTTCGACGGCGGGAGCAGGCCCGAATCGGACTCGCCGCGGGTGAGCGTCGGCTCGGTCACGCTCATGGCCGCGGGCAGCGAAGCGGGGAGCAGCTCGTCGGGGCTCTTGATGGGTTCTTCAGGAGTCTTGGCGGCGATGCGGTTCGCGCTCACACCGGCGACGTCGGCGAGGGTCGCCTGACGGGCCTTGGAAAGGTGATCGCTGACGAGGATGGCCACGGTCAGGACGATCGCGAAGCCGACGATGAGAGCGAGCTTGAGTTCCCGGGTCACTGAACGGATCCTTCCGTAAGCAGCGATCGTCGTGATCGCCCGACGGCGGAGCCAGTGGGCTCCGGAGTCGACTCCCGAATGCGCCGCCCGCGGCATCCTTGCCCGGGTCTTGGCGAAACACCTGCCGCGGGCTTTCGCTCGCGAGCGGACCATCCTAGCGAACACCGGCGAATCTTCCAGCGTCGCTACGCACCAATCAGCCGAATCGCGCGAAGCCGCGCCGATCGGGCCCGCGGGTTGGTTCGCTTCTCGTCCTCGGTGGCGGTGATTCCGCCGGGGGCCAAGTCGGTCGCCAACCCGTGCTTGCACATATCGGCAAACTGGGCTTTGACGGGTCGATCTTCGAGGCTGTGAAATGTGAGAATCGCGACGCGGGCGCCGGGTGCGAGCCAGGGGCCGGAGCCCGAAAGGGTTTTCGGAACCGGTGAGACCTTGTGCTTCTCCGCCGCGAGGCGGATCAGGGCGAGCAGGGCGTCGAGGCTTCCCAGCTCGTCATTCACTGCGATTCGCAGGCCCTGGAACGACCGGGTCGCGGGGTCGATGCCGCTGTCGGGCGGCTTGGAAACCACCGATCGGATGACGTCCGCGAGAGCGTCGGTGGTGGTGATCGGGGCCGCCGCTCGGGCGGCGATGATGGCACGGGCCACCCTTCCGGCGCCGGGTTCTTCGCCGTACTCCCGGAAGATGCGGGAAAGTTCCCTCTCCGGGGCCTGGTTCACGAGGTCGAAGGCCGACAGCCCGCGGCTGGCGTCGAACCGCATGTCCAAGGGTCCGGAGCGTGCGAACGAGAAGCCCCGTTCGGCCCGGTCGATCTGGTTGCTGGCGAAGCCGAGGTCGGCGAGGAAGGCGTGCGCGGCGAGCCCGGCTCCTTCCATGCGTCTGGGCAGCATCGCGAAGTTGCCCTGGATGGCGGTCACCGACAGGGGTTTGGACTCCCCCACCGCCGCTGCCTGTTGGACCCGCGTGGTCGCGAAGGCGAGGTTTTCCGCGTCGGCGTCGTTCAGCACGATGGCGCCGGAGGCCCCAACTTGCGTGGCCATCGCGGCCGCGTGCCCGCCACGACCCGCTGTGGCGTCGGCGTAGGTCTCTCCCGGTTGGGGCCGCAGCACCGCGACGATCTCGTTGAGCAGCACGGGCACGTGGCCCGGGCCGGGGGATTGAACTTGGGTCTCGGGTTGGCTCACGCTTTGCGCCGGAAGAAGCCCTTCACCCGCTCGGCCAGGGTGAACTCGCTGAGGTCCTTGAGTTCGCCCGCGTCGAGGAGCACCCCGCCGCAGGTTCGGCAAAGATCGATCATGACGTGCGGCTGGCGGGGATCGGGGATCTCGATGAGGACGGTGTTGTCCCGCGGGCAGTGCTTGTCTCCCGAGCGGTACATGGTCTGCTCGTAGGAATGCTTGGCCTTGCCGAAGTCCAGCTCTTCCATGCTGGCCCCGGCGTCCTTGGCCTTGATGGTCTGTTCCAACTCGTAGGGGTCAAACCAGATCGCCCCGCAGCGAGCGCAGTGATCGACTTCGAGCGCATGCTCTCCGGAGCCGACGCCCAGCTTCTCCATGATGGTGGCGTCCTTGGGGCAGCGGATCTTGCCTTTGGGGGTGATGTCCATGGGCGGAGCGTATCAGGATGGAGAAGGCGGGAACGCTACCGCTTGGGCACGCGGCCTTCGACGGTGAGGGTCGTCCGTGAGGGGTGGCCGAACCAACCGTTGTCGCCCTTGGGGCCGGGGTATTTCTCTTCGAGGACCTTGGCGACGTCGGCGATGTTGCCCTTGGCGTCGACCCAGCCGCCCTCGATGTCGGGGAAGTCGATCGAGCACTTCTCGCATTTCTCGGGGCTGGTGTACTTGATGGGGCACCAGAAGGACTCGACGTTGCGGAGCATCTCGCTGCCGAGGCTCCAGACGCCGGTCATCCAGTCGCAGTAGAGGCACCAGATGAGGTCGTAGCCGACCAGGCCGCTGAACTTCTGGCGGCTGATGTTGATCCACTCGGCGGTGTTGTACTTGGGGAGGCGGACGAGCCAGTGCAGCGGCGGATAGATGAGGATCTCGGCGAGGCGGACGAGGGTGAAGAGCGGGACGGCGAGGGCGGTCCACCAGACGGCGGCGTGGTTGCGGAACCAGCCGACGCGACGGTTGAGCGTGCTGACGATGCGCGGGCCCTTGCGGATGCCGGGGTTGAGGGCCTCGTGGAACCACGACCAGAGGACGAGGGTGGCGGCTTGGGCGGCGATTGAGATTGCGAGGTACGTCACGAGGCTGAGGTCGCCGTCGAGCCAGCGGTTGAACTCTGATGGATCAATCGTGCCGCGGCGCACTTCAAGGTCCGCGACGACCCGATTGCCGTTTCCGATCATGGTCTCCACAAGGACCGGCGCTGGCGTGAACCACCAAAACAGAAACGCGGCGATGTGCGGCCCATGGCAGAAGTAGAAGACGATGAGATCGAGGAGCGGGGCCTTGGCGCAGGCGTCGCAGGCACGCTGGCCGAAGGAGCCCAGGCGGACGAGGATGTGGAAGAAGATCGCGGAGGCGAGGAGGATGGCGAGGGTGATGAGGAAGAACGTGAGCAGCGGTGGCATACCGGGAGCGTAACACGAAGCCGGCGTGTGCGATGGAGTCGCAACAGACGCCGAGCCTGACGAGTCTTCGAGGAAGGCTCGGATGGGTCGAAGCGATGACGCCCGAGCATGAGCGAGGTCGCAACCAACGGCGTGAACGATCCGAGGCTTCCTCGCAGAGCCTCGTTAGCCTCGGCGTCTTTGTTGGCGTTCGATCTCAATGGGTGCCATCAGTCCGCCGGCTTTGCGGCGCGACTGATGCGGTTCGGAGCTTGGATGCACGGGTTGCAGACGGCACCAGTTGCGCGGCTCAGAGCAGCCGCGGACTGGTGGCACCAACGGCACCGCGCGGGCTGAAGCCCGCGGCTCGGAAGGTTTCTGCCTCGCGCTTCAGCCTCGCTGCACCATGCGGCGGATGGTGTCGGGCGATTCGGGTTGTCCCGTGCGGGTGCTGAGCAAGGCGGCCTGCGCGGTGGTCAGGATGCCCATGTGATCCAGCGGCGGCGGGACCGCGGCGTGAGGATCAAGCAGGCGATCGATGGCGTCGGCGATCGCCGCGACGCTGTGGGCGGGGCTCTTCACGGTGCGGCGTTGTCGCGACTCGTCGACCTTCTCGCCCGCGGCGTTGACCAACTCGAAGCCGTCGTCGTAGATGCGGAGGCGTCCGGACGGGCCGAGCATGGTGACGACGCGGTTCCAGCGGCCGGCGTGGTCGGAGGCGACAATGGTCGCGCCGCGGCCGTCGCTGAAGCGGAGAAGTGCGGTGAGGTCGCCGCTGAGAGCGCGGAGTGAATCGCCCGCGACGGTGTGCACGCCCTGGCCGTGGGCGGGTGAGACGAACTGGGCGTCGGCGGTTTCGGGCACGCCGAGGATGCCGATAGCAAGGTCAAGCGCGGAGAAGAGCAGCGACCCGAGCGAGCCTTCCGCGGGGGTGTTCCACTGCTCGATGGTGAGGGTGCGGACGTAGCCGAACTGCTCGATGACCTCGCTCGCTTCGCGGTGGCGTTTGGACTGGCGCGACTGCGGCAGGAAGCGGACGGGATCGGGGATGGTGACGTCGTCGACGGGGTCGCCGACGCCGGGCGTGTGGAGCGCGAGCGCGGTGGCGGGGATCGGTTCGAGCGAAGCGATCTTGACGCCGCGGGATTTCGCGGCGGCGAGGGCGCGGTCGTCAGTGGGGTTGGGCTCGGCGCCGAAGTCACCGGGGTCGAGGAGCAGGACGAGGTTGGCGCCGGTCTCAGCGAGCGTGGAGCGGAGGTCGTCGGCGGGCTCGGTGCTGAGGGCTGCGGCGAGCTCGGAGGAGCGGCCCCGCTGGCTGGAGCCCGCGGCTTCGATCTCGAGGTCGCAGAGGTTGGCGACCTCGTGAGCGAGCGGCAACTGCTCGGGCCGGAGCCAGATCACCGCGGTCTTCTTGGCGTCGCGCTTGGTGGACAACGCCGACATCCTAACCGGTGTGCGGGGCGGGCGATGGCGGGCCAGCAGCGGTCGAGCGGCCGCCGAATCGGGGGCTTGAGATGGTCGATACAATTGCGGGAGACGCGGCAGGCGGTCGCGGGGTTGGGACGGTCCCGGCCCTGAGGAAAGTCCGAGCACGGCAGGACACGCTGGTGGGTAACGCCCACCCGTTCGGCAGGCGGCGGAAAACCGCCATCCTCCCCGAGCGCGGGACAGTGCCACAGAGATTGAACCGCCGATGGCCGTCCGCAAGGGCGGATCAGGTAAGGGTGAAAAGGTGCGGTAAGAGCGCACCGCTCGGCCCGTGAGGGTCGGGGCATGGCAAACCCCAGTGCGTGCAAGGTCAAGCAGCATCCGCTCTGGTCGCAAGACCGGGGGTGTCCGGTCCGGGCATGTCGGGTGCGGGTAGATCGCTTGAGCCCCGCGGCAACGCTGGGCCCAGAGAAATGGTCGCCGCCGGGGACAGGTGTCGGTGCTCGCAAGGGCGTCGGCAAACCGGCCTCGGAACAGAACTCGGCTTATCGCCGCGTCGGAACGATCGCGAGCCCCGCAAGGGGCTCGCGGCCTTTTTGGTGGCGAGTGGGAAGGGGTGAGGTGTGAGGGGTGAGATACGAGCTGTGAGCGAGGAACGCGGGATGCGATCGCCAGATCACTGCAAGAGAAAGATGATCTCTTCGCACGCGAGGTAACGGTCGGTCTCGTCCCCCCACTTGGTGCCGGTGATGCGGAAGCCGTTCTTGAGCAGGACCTTGATGGAAGCAGTGTTGCGGGCAGCCGCGCGGGCGTGGAGTGGGCGCACGGGAAGCTGCGCGAGCAACAGCGCAAGGGCGCGGGTGGCGATGCCTTGGTTCCAGAATGGACGGGCGATGAGGTAGCCGACCTGGAGTTCGCCGTTTGTCGAGTGGGTACCAATCGATCCGCAGGGGACCTGATCGGAAAGGATCAGCTTGGCGACGAGCCCTGAGGCGGTGTTTTCGCGCTCGGTCAGGACCTTGTCCCACGCCGCGTCGAACGCGGGGCGGGACCTGGGCTTCACGAAGGCCATCGCGCAGCCCTCGGGGTTCTGCTGCCACTCAAAGAGCATGTCCAGGTCGGCGCGTTGCACGTCGCGGAGAGCAACGGTTGGCGACAGGCCCGCGTGGTGGATGTCGGCGGCTGACATCCGCGAGCATAGAAAGCACCGGGGACGCGGAGCGGCTTGGGGGGACGGTCGGCGATCGTGCATTCGAGGGGCCGTGCTTACTTGCGATCACTTCCATGGCGTGCTAGAACGGGGTATGGCCGCACCTCTTCCAGTCAAGCCCCGAGCTTCTCGCCGCAAGCGGTTCCTTGTGTACTGGCTGCCCGGGTTGATCGCGTTCTACACGCTCTTCGGGTTCTTCGCGGTGCCGCTGATCATCCGCAAGGTGATCGTGCCGCAGGTTCAGAAGCGGCTCAACGCGACGATCACGCTCGAGAAGGCGTACACGAATCCGTTCTCGTTCTGGCTGACGCTGCAGAAGCTCGAGGTGAAGGACCTCGCCGGTGAGCGGGTCTTCGCGTTTGATCGGTTCGACGCGAACTTTCAGACGCTCGACACGATCTTCTCGCGCGGGTGGCACTTTGGCGAAGTGAAGGTGGTCAACCCGTTCGTCCGGGGACGGATCGAGAGCGACGGAAGCAACACCTTCGCGAAGCTGGTGAAGCCAGTGCCCGTCGACCCCAAAGCACGGCCCGAGGAGCCGCTCCGGAAGATCCCCAGGCTGGTGGTGCGAGACTTGGCGGTTGAAGGGGGCTCGATCGAGTTCAAGGACCTGTCCACTCCAAAGCGGTTCGAACGGACGATCCACGGCGCGGCGTTTCACATCTCCAACGTGGACACCCGTCCGGATTATCTCAACCCGATGCGGATCGAGTTCTCCACCGACGAGGGCGCTCGCATCACCTGGACCGGATCGCTGCAGGCGAACCCGTTGACCAGCAAGGGCGAGATCGAGGTCGTGGGCATCGTGGCCTCACGCTGGATGCCGTACGCCATGCGGTACACCGACATCGCGCTCGAGGGGGCGAAGGTCAGTGCGAAGTTGAGCTACGAGTTTGCACCTGTTGCCGCTCCTCGCGTTGTGAAGGTGCATGTCTCGACGGCCACCGTCGAGCAGCCCAAGCTGGTGGTGCCCTGGCAGGAAGCGTTCGAGGGGCGGGCCGACGCCGGGGCGGAGCTGGTCACGGTCACCGACCTGCGGATCGATGCCGACGCGCGAAGCGTCTCGATCGCGCAGGTTGGAGTGGAGGGCGGCGAGAGCCTGTTTGAATTGAGCAAGGGACCGACCCTGCCGGAGCGGGTGGGCGACGCGCTCCTGAGCGAGCCGCGTTCCGAGCCGGACGCCAAGCCCGTGGAGACGACATCTCGTCCGGATCTGAACGCGATCCCGTACCCGATCGTGCGCCTGCTCACCGGGCTGCGGCAGCTCATCCTGGATGTTCGCAATCCATGGACCGTGGAACTGACGTCGATCGACGTGTCGGGACACCGGCACAGCTTTGCCGACTTGTCCGCACCCGAGGCGGTGCGGTTGGCAACCTCCGGGGTCACCCTGCACGCGGGACCGATCCGCAGCGTCGAACTGTTCAAGACGCCGTTCCGGCTCCGGGCCACTGTGCAGGAGAAGGGCAAAGTCGACATCGAGGGGACGGTGGAGCCTCTGGCCCGCAAGATCGAGGGCACGATTGAGGGCACGGATTTGAATGCGGCGGCGGCCTCGCCGTATATCCCGGCGTCGGCGCTCTCTCCGCTTCCGCCCGCGCGCCTGGGCAACAGCATGATCTCGCTCAAGGGTTCGTTCCGGGCGGAGCTGCCGCCCGCGGGAGGAGCCCGAACCGGTTGGACCGGACGCACCGTTCTCGCACCGTTGTCGTTTGTATCGAACGAGAACAAGGAGCTGGTGCTGGGGGCCAAGTCGCTTGACATCGTGAGCGAGGCGACGCTCGACACATCCGCCGACGCCGACATCGACATCGCGTGGAAGGGCACCATCAAGGGCGAAGCGTTCGCGGCGTCCGCGCCGCTGCCGCAGACGGGGCTCACCAAGGCGTCGATCGGATCTCTAGAGATTGACGGAGGTGCCACGCTCAAGCGTGCGAGCGCCGGGGCGGTCGCGATCGCGTTCAGCGGAACGGCGCGCCTGGGCGGCGTCGATGCGAGCGCGGCGGAGGCCTTTGGGCCGATCACCGCGGGATTGGGAGAAGCGTCGTACCAGGGCGACCTCCTCGTGAACGCGGCACCCGGCACGGACCCGGTGCTGACCTTGAAGGGGAGCTCCACCGTCTCGGGCGTCAAAGCAAAGGCCGAACGCTTCGGTGAAGGGCTGATCGCCGTCGGTAACGCGAAGATCGAGTCGTTCACGCTGAACACCAAAGAGAAGAGCGTCGCCGCCTCGCTCGCTCAGGTGGATGGACTCACTGTTACAGGCAACGTCCCGATGCTTCCGCCCGAGGGGTTCACGAAGCAGCCCCCGGGAGAGAAACGCAAGTTCACCTTGGCGGGGTTTGTCCCATTCACAGTCGCGATCGATCGCTTCGAGCTGAAGGGGTCAAGCATCGATCTCACCGATTCTTCGACCGTACCCCCGACCGTGATCGCGGCGGAGGAGATCACCGTCACCGCGGCTCCGTTCTCGACCGCCGGCGGTGTGATCTCGGATGTGAGCGTCGCGGCCAAGGTCAACAACAGCGGCCGGTTTGCGCTCGCTGGGACGCTCGACGCCTTCAAGGACTCCCCCGCCGCCAACGTGAAGGTGGAGCTGACCACGATCCCGCTCCCGCCGTATTCGGGACCCACCGGCCGATTCCTCGGGTATCAGATGGCCGAGGGAAGGATGACCACGCGCATCCCGATCCAGATCGCGGACAACCAGATGAAGGGCGAGATCGACTTCGCGTTCGACCGGCTGAAGCTCGGGGAGCGGGTGAAGAGTCTGGACGCGATCGATGCACCGCTGGAACTGGGACTGGCGCTCCTGCGTGATTCCAACGATCAGATCAAGAGCAAGATTCCGATCAGCGGCGACATCAGCGATCCCAAGTTCAGCCTGAGCGGCGTGATCTGGCAGGCGTTCACGGGGCTGCTCGTGAAGGCCGCCACCGCGCCCTTCCAGATCCTGGGCGCCATCTTTGGCGGAAACGACACGGACCTTTCTCAGATCGCGTTCGCGCCCGGCTCGGCCGAGCTGACGCCGGAGGCGATCTCCAGCCTCGACATCCTGGCGAAGGGCATGTCCGAGCGACCGGGCATCAAGCTCCGTGTCCGGGGTCAGTATGAACAGAAGTCCGACAGCGTGGAGCTGCGCCGGCAGATCCTCCGCGAGGGCTACGCGGCCGCCGCGTTGGGGAAGGGAAAACCCGCTCGCGAGCTGAGCGAGGCGCAGCTCAAGGAGCAGACCATGATCGCCTTCGATGCCCTGAGGCAGGAGCAGGCGAGATCCAAGGGCGAGCCCGCGCCACCGTCGGTGCGTCGGGTGGGCTCCGACGTGCCCGCGCCGCCGCCGCTGGATGAGATGGAGAAGGCGCTGATCGAGGCGATGAAGCTGTCCGAGGAGCGGATCACGGAGTTGCTCCAGCAGCGCGGCGCGGCGGTCATGACCTTCCTGGTGAAGGAGAAGCAGATCGAGGCCGCTCGCGTGCAGATCGCCGAGCCGGACCCGAGCAAACGCACGTCCGAGAAACCGAGGGCGGCGTTCGAGATGTTCTGAAAGGCACACGGCGGCAAGCGGTGGACCGAGAGCGATCCAAGACGGATTTATTGCGTTATCTGTTTCCTAATGGCCGCGATAAAGACGTCCGCGCCACTGGACACGTCGCATGTTTTGTGAGACACTACCGATCGGCATCCAGACGCTGGGGAGCAAGGGGTGCGGGGTCTGGTTGGCGGTCTCGTGGTTCGGAAGGAACGTCGTCCGGCGGCCGCCGGGCTTGAGGGGCTCTCGATGGGTGATTTTCTCAGCGCACTTGGCTACCTCGCCCTGGGGAGCCGCCTCCGGCGTCTCAGCGATGATCTCATGGGCGATGCGGCGCGTTTCTACAAACTTCACGGCGTCAGTTTCTCGCCCAAGTGGTTCGGGCTGTTCCGGCTGCTCATCGAGCAGCCCAACCTCAGCATCGGCGAGGCGGCCACGCAGCTCGGCTTGACGCACCCGGCGATCAGCCAGATGGCCAAGGAGCTGACCAAAGACGGCCTGTTGTCCTCCAAGACCGACGTGAAGGACGAACGCCGTCGCACCATCGAACTGACCCGCAAGGGAAAGGACCTCGCCGCGAAGATGGAGCCCATCTGGTCGGCGATCGAAGAAGCGAGCCGAGAGCTGAGCGAGGACGCGGGGCTGGACATCATCGCCAAGCTGGAAAAGCTCGAGCAGGCGATGCGCGAACGCCCCATGTTCGACCGTCTGCAGGCCCGCTACCTGTCCCGAGGGCTGAAGCTGGCGGACATGGACTCCAAGACTAAGGACAAGTTCCGCACGCTGAATCTCGCGTGGCTGGAGAAGAACTTCACCCTCGAGCCGATCGACGAGCAGGTGCTGAAGAACCCCGAGCAGGAGATCATCGCCAAGGGGGGCAGCGTGATCATGGCGATGATGGAGAGCGAAACGGTCGGCGCCGTGGCGGTCAAGCCTCTCACGGAAGGACGCTGGGAGCTCCTCAAGCTGGCGGTCGATCCCAAGCATCGCGGCCGCGGCATCGGGGAGCGTCTGGCCCGCGAGGCGATTACGCGAGCCAAGAAGCGGGGCGCGCGAACGGTGTATCTGGAGACCAGCCGCGTCCTGGAACCGGCGGTTCGGCTTTACAAGAAGCTCGGCTTCAAAGAGGTCGAACGACCCGCCCAGACCGAGACGCAGAGATGCGATCTCTGCATGGAGATCCGGCTCGCGAAGTAGGACGCCGCCCGAGGGCCGTTCATCGCCGGATGACGAGGATCTCGTCGAGAGGCTTGCGTGCGATGTCGGGGACGACGCAGCCATCGGCGGGGTGCCCGACGGGCAAGAGCAGGAAGGGCCGCTCGTGGTCCGGCCTGCCGAGCAGCTTGGACAAGAAGCCCATCGGGCTTGGTGTGTGGGTCAGCGTGACCAGGCCCGCTTGATGGATCGCGGCGATGAGCAGGCCGCACGCGATGCCGACCGACTCGTTCACGTAGTACACCTGACCGGCGGGTTCCGAGGCGTCGGCTCGGGGATCCTCTCTCATCAGCTTGAACACCACGATCAGCCAGGGCGCGATGTCGAGAAACTCCTTGTCGGGGTCGGTGCCCAACGGAGCGAGATCCGCCAGCCACTGAGGCGTGGCGCGACGCGCGTAGAACTCTCGCTCCTCCGCCTCGGCCGCGGCGCGGATCTGGTGCTTCAGCTCCTTGTTGCGCACCGCGACGAATCGCCACGGCTGCTTGTTCGCACCCGACGGTGCCGTGCCCGCGGCGGAGACGCACCACCGGATGATCTCTTCGCTGACATCCTGGGAGCTGAAGAATCGAACGCTGCGTCGCTGCCGCATCGTCTCGTAGAAGGCTCGGGCCGCCTCAACCGGCGGCTGATTGGGCACAAACGGGACGTGCGGCACAGACTTGGGGGGTGGGGCCATGAGGCGAGCGTACCTTTCGTGCACGGAAGGCTTCGGACCGCCGCCACACATTTCCGATGCCACTCTCGCGCTGGTTGTGTCTGGTAGGCTGCGCGAGCAGCACACCCCCCACCGGAGAGACTCATGGCAGCGACGTACGCGAACGAAGAGGTGGCCCGGCTTGAGCAGGCCGTGCAGGCCGCCAAGGCCGAACTCACCAAGGCGCTGCGATCGCAGCCACCCCGGCCGGTGCGCGACTATTCCCTCCGAGCCGCGGGAACCGAGGCGAGCGTGCAGCTGTCGGAGCTCTTTGGATCCTCACGCGACCTGCTGGTCGTCCACAACATGGGACGCTCGTGCGTGTACTGCACGACCTGGGCGGATGGGTTCGCGTCGATGTACAAGCATCTCGCGTCCAGGTGCGCCTTCGTATTGACCACTCCGGACGCCCCGGATGTTGCCGCAGCATTCTCCGTGGCGCGCGGCTGGACGTTCCCGGTCGTTTCGCACGCGGGAACATCGTTCGCGAAGGACCTCGGATTTGTCGGGATCCATGGCGACGGCAAAGAGGGTTTCATGCCCGGCATCAGCGCCCTGCGCCGCAACCCGGACGGGACCATCGTCCGAAGCGCGGCGCGAGGTTTCGGACCCGGCGACGACTTCTGTGCCATTTTCCGATGTTCGATCTGCTCCAGGGCGGGATCGGCGACTGGAAGCCGCAGTACCACTACTAGCGATCGCCCCGGTGTGAGGTCGCCCGTGGTGAGGTCGCGAGGCGTCGGTGGTTCATCGCACGATCAAGCGACGGGACGCGGCGGGAATCGATTACGCGAGCAGGCTCGCGCGGATCGCCAGCAGTTCCCGCATGTGGGCCGCGGTGAAGCCCGCGTTCTCCGCGGGAGGACGGTGTGATTCATCGCCCAGCCCGGCCGCCCGTGACGCCTTCACACGCTGCATGATCCACTCGCGGACCTCCGGGGCATTCTCGAGCCCGACCAGCATGCCGACGTTGCTGGCCCCGATGGGTGTCCCGTGTTGGCCGTGGCTCACCCCGCCGGCCGTTTCGACCTTCAGGGTCGCGATCCCGAAGCGGCGCTCGATCGGTCCTTGGACGATCTCGACGTTCTGGACGTTCTCGAAGGTCAGAGTCATCTCGTGGATGGTCCAGACGCCGCTGCGCAGTCTCATGCTCCGGTCGGTGATCACGTACCAGGTCGTGTCGTAACCCAGATGAATCGCGAGATAGGCGATCACGTCCGGCAGCACGATCAGGATCAGCATCGGGATCGCGATCAACACGCCGGCGATAGGGAATCGCCACGCGATCACGAGCCAGAAGATGACGAGAGCGATATCGATCGCGGTCAGCCCGATCCAGAACCACATTTTGCGGTAGCGCAGATACGCCGGTCCGGGCTTGAGCCGCAGAGCGTTGCCGCCGCCGATCGAAGTGGGCAGACCGGGAGGCTCCCGCGGCACGCGCAGGGCGCTCGACAGCACACCCCACACGCCCTGGTACACCCAATCGCTCGCGGCCTCCACGACTCCGCGCGGTTCGCGGCGATGCGGGTCAGGAGCTTCCATTGTCACCTCCCCGGGCCCTTGCCTCCAGAGCGGCGATCCGGGCGTTTTGACGCTCGACACCGGCCCGAATGTCTTCGAGCACTCGGAGGACTTGGTCCCCGGTGTCGGTGCGGCTCTGCGTGGGAGACTCGCCCCTGCTGCTCACCACCTCGCCCCGCGCTCCTCGCATCTTGGTGTACAGAAAATCCCGCAGCTTCTCTGCGTCCAGCACGCCCTCGATCACCATCTGAGGCGAGACACCACCGGCCGCGGTCTGCAGCTGGACGCTCGCCAGTCCGAACCATCGCTGGAGCACGTTCTTGGTGACGTGGATGTCCTGGATGCGGCGGTACGTGAGGCTGATCTCTTGTCGCCAGAGCCAGCCCCATCCCATCCACACGCCCTCGTCGTCGAAACGGTAACGAAGGGTGCGAAAGCGGATGTAGTGGACCAGAAAGACCACCGGGAACGCGACGAACGCGAAGAGCGACACGACCAAGTAGTAGCGAAGCAGGGAGTCGTCGGGCCGGGTGATTCGGGAGGGTTCGAACGAGGATTCGGCGTGGGGATCTTGATCCCTCCACCAAGGTTTGGAAACCTCGCTCACGCTTCACTCCCTTGCTTGCTGCTGGTCGACGGGACCTCGATGAACACCCCTAGTTGGAGTGGCCGCACCGGATGAGTGCGGATCCCGCGCCGGCATCCATCGAACCCAACGGACACGAAAGCGAGCATACCAAGGCGGCAGGCCCGCTGATCTGACGCCGAAGCCGGACCCGCGATCAGACTCCTGGTGCCAACCCATGCGATCCGCGGAAGCCCCTCAGGATCGCCGGGACGGTTGGTGGTTCTCGGGCTCCAAGGACCTGGAAAGGGGCCCCCACTCACGATCCAGCGGCGGGCGCGATTCGACGAGCGGCCCGCATACCACACGCGTCAAGCCTGCGCGAATTCTGCAAGACCCGACCTCTCTCCAGACATTGGATTCCGGAAAAGGTGACGGATTGACCGTCCGGAGGGGAATGAGGTCCGACGGATCGGGCTTGGGACGCGTGAAGCGGGCTAGGCTATCGCCGGTATGAACTTCGAGGGATTGGATAAGAACCCCGCGAAGGATGTTGGCCCCGCTCAGAATGCTCGGGGAGCTGCTCCATCGGCTGGACCCTCGGCTTCTCCGGGTGGGGCCAGCCCGGCACGGCTTAGTCGAGAGGATTTTGTGCGGCTCTTGGAGAAGTGTCGTCCCGCTTTGCTCATCGTGGCATCCGCAGTGTTGGGAGACCGGCACGAGGCTGACGATGTCGTGCAGGAGGCCAGCTTGATCGGCCTGGCGTCCTTGGATCGATTCACGCCTGGAACGTCCTTTGAAGGTTGGATGTCTCAGATTGTTCGAAACGTGGGGCGGAACACGTCTCGCAAGAGGGCTCGAAACCCCGCTTCGCCGTCCGGGCAGGAAATGATCGACGCCCGGGCGGGTTCCACGACTCATGTTCCCGTCGGTGGTGAGTTCAGGCAGCTGCGAGAGATACCGATGACCGGTGACGGCAGGACCGCCAACCCCGAGATTTTCGACGCCTCGGTCCACAAGGCACTGATGGGTTTGGACGAAGTCTCCCGGGTCTGCCTGCTCTTGCGCACGGTCGGGGAGCTCAGCTACGCCCAGATCGCAGCGATCACGGACCTGAACGAGAACACGGCGATGAGCCACGTCTTCCGCTCCCGCCGCATGCTCCGCGAACGCATGGCCGCGCATTACGGTCGAACCAGCGCTGAGGAGGACGACAGCCGGTGAGCAATCTCTCGCCCCAACTCCTCGACGACCTGGACCGTTATCTCGACGGCGGGATGTCTGCCGCTGAGGTCGCCGGGTTCGAGCGTGCTTTGGAATCCTCCCCGCAGCTCCGAGCCGCACTCGACGAGGCTCGGTCGTGGCAGGGTGACATCGACGCCTCGCTGCGAGCCCAGTTCTCGGCGGCCGCGCTCGATCTCAAGGCTTCGAAGCGAACGACGGCCCGAAACGCTGGCGGCGGCGACAGCGCGATCACCGCTCCGCCGCGTACGTTGCGATTCCCCAAGTGGCTGCCCCTCGCGGCCGCGGCGGCGATCGGTTGCGCGGGATTGCTGAGCGTTTACTTCATCTCCGGCTCCCGACCGGGCGGCGTCGTTGCGACCGTGCGACCGACGCTGGCCGCGCTGTACAACTCCACCGTCGATACGGGTTTCAAGCCCGAAGAAGTCTGCACCACCCGCGACAAGTTCGCCGAGTGGTTGGGCACCAAGTTCGGGGTCTCTCTCGCCCCCCGCGAGGAACGCTCGGACATCACCCTCGTGGGCTGGTCCTATTCGACCGCGATCTCACCGTATACAGGCGTGCTGCTCGCCAAGTCGGGCGATCTGCCCATCATCGTTGCCCTCGACCTGAAAGTTCGCGAGTCTGGCAAAGGTCCGCCCGCGGTCGGCGAGCTTGTGGCGCACAACAAGGCGTTGCACGTCCACAAGGCGGTCATCGACGGGGTCGCGTTCTACGAGGTGTCGCCTCTCGACACCCCGCGGATCATCGACAATCTCGGCCCGCACGCGCCGGGTAAGTAGACACGAGATCCGATCTCTGGCTTGCTCTTGCAGTCGGATTGTCGCAATCGACAGGTGGTTCTCGGACATCTGCTGAGTCGTGTGGCCATCACGTCGCGGCTTTTCGTTGGTGCGGCGTACCGATCGACTCGTTCAGCCTCGCCAATCGACCCTTTTCCTCATAGCGGGTACCGCGCCGTTGCGGGCCCGCTTCTTTTTGCGCCCGCGTCGCCGCAGCAGCATTCCGCAAAGGAGCCGTTTTCTGCGAGGATCCAGGCTCTTGCCCAAGCCGATCGTGTTTCACGAGTTGGGCTTCTCTCTGGTCACGCCTCCGTTCGTGCGCTCTATCTCCCTCGCTCGTGCAGGGGTCGCGCGGCGTTCTGCCGCTCGAACTGCAGCTTTGGACATGTTGTTCCGTTCCCCCCTCGGCGCGATTCTCGCGGTGGCGTTCCTCCCTTTTCTGGCCCTTGCTCAATCCGGCGACCTGCTGGTGTCTTCGCGGTTCAGCAACTCCGTCCTGCGATTCGACGGCAGCACCGGAGTGTCCAAAGACGTCTTCGCCTCGAGGAACGGCATGAGCGGCACCGTCGGTCTCACGTTCGCGCCCAACGGCGATCTCTTTGTCGGAGCCGCCCTCTCCAACACCGTCTACCGATTCAATGCCGCGGGGCAGTTCCAATGCACCTCCGGCGGTGGCTCGCTCTCCAACGCCACCGGCGTCCTCATCGACTCTCAAAGCCGCCTGCTCGGCGCCTACTCGGTCAGCAAACGCATTCAGTGGTACAACCTCACTACCGGCGGGAATCTCGGTTCCTTGGCCGTCACGTCGTCGCTCAATACGCCCATCGGCATGACGTTCGACCCCGAGGGCAACCTGCTCGTCGGATCCTTCGGCACCGACAGCCTGCTCAGGTACAACCTCTCCACCGGAGCCTTCCTGGGCACGGTGGTTCTTGGCGGTTCCGGAGGCCTCGACGGAACGCCTCAGCCGCGGGTGTTGGGCGTTCACGGGCGTCACCCATTGAAGGGTTGGACGTTCCCGCAGCGATCGGGCGAGCGCAGTATCATGCCCACATGACGGAGAACGCTACCTGTTACAAGAGCTCGCTCCGCTATGACCCGACCCGCATCCACGCCGCCGCCATGTACTGCTCGGACGGTCGGCTGGGTGAGCACTTCGACGACTTTCTGCAGAACTCACTCGGACTCCCCCGCTACGACCGGCTCTGTCTCCCCGGCGGACCCGCCTGTGTGGCCGGGCATCCGCAGGCCCATCTGGAAGAGTCCGGCGTCGTTGATGAACTGAACTTTCTGGTCGAGTACCACAAGCTCAAACGCGTGGTCCTGATTGCGCACAGCGGCTGCGCCTTCTACGCCAACCGGCTGGAGCTGAAGGAGCCGCGGTTGGAGCTTGTGCAGAAAGCCGACCTGGTCCGGGCCGCGGCGTTCGTCCACCGCGTCACGGGGATCGACACGATCGAGGCCTATTTCGCGAGGCTACTCGATGGCGGCATCAACTTCGAACGCGTTGACGCTTGAACATCACGGAGCCTCGGGCGTGCGGGCCTTCGCGATCGCCTCCCGCACCCCTGGCGTCAGCCACTCATCGTCGCTCGACGTCCGGCTTGCGTCCACGCCGCTCGTGCTCTCGAAGAACGTGCGCGTCAGCCCGACCACGCACGTTCGCCGAGTCCCGGGCTTCACCGGCGTCTCCAAACCCTTCACATTGATGGTCCACTGTTTGGCGCCACCTTCCTCGCGGACCGCTCCGGGTGCGATCTCTTTCACGCGCTCGGACGTCAGCACCGGCTCGTCTATCCCGATCCGCCGCTCGAAGGGTGCCGCGACGCTGGCAAAGTAGACTTGTATCTTCGCGCTCGCCGCGAGCTCGGGTATGTCGGCGTGAATCACCCCCGCCGGCGGAATGTCCATTCGGACCACCCGCACCACGCCGCCCTGCTCATCGAGCAGCGAGACGGTTGCGGGCACCCAATCGGGAAGCACCGCGAAGATCCGCATCTGATCCCCCAGACGGATCGTCGTCACCCCGGGCTCTCCGGCAGCCGGGTCGTAGCGAAATCCGCGTCCCAAAGTCGGTGTGGCGGGCGTCGCGGCTGTGGAAGGTGAGCGCCCGCAGCCCTCGCCGACGATCACCGTCGCGATCATCAACCCCAACACCGTTGTTCGGAGCAGCATGAACGATTGTTGGGCGTTGTCGGGTGCCTCTTTCAGCTTGGCAGCACGCGGATCGGACGGTATTCTGCAGCCATGCAGAGCCAAGCCGCCACCGTCAAGGACTACCTCGCTTCCCTCCCCCCCGACCGCCGCGCCGCGATCACGGCCGTCCGCAAGGTGGTCAACGACAACCTCGACAAGGACTTCGCCGAGGGCATGAACTACGGCATGATCGGATGGTTCGTGCCGCACTCGATCTACCCCGGCGGCTACCACTGCAACCCCGAGCAGCCGCTGCCGTTCGCGGGCCTGGCGTCGCAGAAGAACTCGATGTCGCTCTACCTGATGTCGATCTACGGCGACGAGTCCCGGCGTGAGGAGTTTCTCGCCGACTGGAAGAAGTCCGGCAAGAAGCTCGACATGGGCAAGTCGTGCATCCGGTTCAAGTCGCTCGACGAGCTGCCTCTCGATGTCATCGGCCGCGCCATCAAGCGGGTCTCGGCCAAGGGCTATATCGCCGCATACGACGCGATGCGACCGGACCGCGACAAGATCGCCGCCCGTGCAGGTCGGGTCGAGCCGCGGGTCGCTGGGGCGGCCAAGAAGGCCGGTGGGGGCACCAAGAAGAAAGCTGCCGCCAAGAAGGTCGGCCCGAAAAAGGTCGGCGAGAAGAAGAAGGCCACGGCGCGTTGACCGGGTGGACCGCCGCGGCCGCGTTCATGGTTTGATGGCGGGCGCCGCGTCCCACTTGGTCTCGTTCTTCAGCTCGCCCATCTGCCGGTAGCGTTCCTTGTACTTGTCGTACAGCTTCGTCTGCTTGTTCGACAGGTCGATCCGCTTCCCGTCCACGAACGCGTCCACGATCTGAGTCGTGATCTCCAGGGGCGACCCGGTCGTGACGATCACGGTCGCGTCCTTGCCCTTCTCCAGCGAGCCAAGGTGATCGGCCACGCCGAGGATCTCAGCTGCCGACAACGTGACCGAGCGGATCGCATCGTCCTCGCTGAGGCCGTGCGCGATCGCCATGCCCGCGGCGTACGGCGTGTTGCGCTCGTGCGGCGTCTCCTCGCCGCTGCTGATGCTGAACCGCACACCCAGCTCCTTCAGCTTTGCTGGAAGTGCGAACGTCTGGTTGTAATCCGAGTCGTCGCGCTTGGGGAAGCGCAGCGTGCCCTGCACAATCACCGGCACATCGTGCTTCTTCAGAAGTTCCGAGCACAGCGGCGCGTCGTAGCCGCCGACGATCACGCACCGCAGCTCCTGCTCCGCCGCCCAGGCCACCGCGGCGTTGATCTGATCGACGTCGTTCGCGGTGATGTACACCGGCTTGCGAGCCTTTGGATCCCCCTCGACGCACGCCCGCAGCGCCTCGTACCGCAGGTCCGTCGGCGTCGACGGGTCCGTGTTCTTGGCCGCAACATAGCTCTTGGCCGCACGGAACATGGCGTCGATGGTCTCGATCTGCTGGCGTGTGCGCTTCCGCTGCTCGGCCTCGGGCGTCCGCACGAAGAAGCTCTGCACCGGGCGCATCGCCGGCCATTCGATCACCGCTCCGAGCGAACGCGACACAGCCATTTCTTCCCACGTCCAGCCTTCGAGCTTGATCACCGCCGGCTGCCCGGGCATCGTGCCGCCCTGCGGGAAGACGCCCGCGGCGAGCACGCCGTTGGATCGCGTCACCGTCAGGTTGTTCGAGTCCGCGTTCACCGCCGCGATCGCCCGCACCTCGGGAGAAAAGTCGCCCGCCTCGTTGATGTCGCGGCTCGCGTCCAGCATCGCGATCTCATCGAGCCCGAGTTGGGTGTACGACGCGATCATGCCCGGGTAGACGTGCTTGCCCTTGCCGTCCACGAACAACGGTCCGGGCGCCGCCCACGACGCCACCTTCTCCATCTCCGCGAACTGCTGCTCGGTGTAGAGCCCTTCGATCTTGCCGCCCGAGAGCATGATCACGCCGTTCTCGATTGGCGCCGAGCTCACGGGATGGATGGTCGCCCCACGGATCACCACCGCCCGAGTCTGGGGCGGAGCTTTCACCGTCAGGTCCTGCGCCAGTACCGGCGACAGACAACCCAGTCCGATCGCCGCCGCCACACCCACCATCCCGATCACACGATGCATCGCCGCTGCAGTCATGACACGCTCCAATCGACAAACTACCAAGCCACCCGACCGTCGGTCCGAAGATTCGATTTGATTCGTCGCTTCACTGTCCTGCTTCGCCGTTTGCTGCTACTCGTGCAACACGCCGCAGCCGCAGACGCCCGGCATGTTCGGGTCGAGCGAGCCACGTCGGTTCAGCCGATCGAGGATCCACCGGTCACGAGCCAGGTCGGCCTCGGTCAGCATGGCCGCGTCGCCTTCGCTCGAGTCCCTGGATCCCTCGTCCGCTCCGCCGCGGGTTGGGCCTTCCTTCTTGAGCTTCTGCACGATCCGCTCGCGGTGCTGCTTGTTCTGATCGCGCAGAGTCTTGTCGAGATCCAGCGAGAACATCACGCGGCCGTCGATGATCGTCCGCTCGGCCCGCGTCGACACAGACAGCGGATTCCCCGACCAGACCACCACGTCCGCGTCCTTCCCGACTTCGAGGCTGCCCGTCTTCGCCTCGATGCCGAGCTGAATCGCGGGATTGATCGTGACGAACTTCAGCGCCTCGGCCTCGCTCACGCCGCCGTACTTGACCGCCTTGGCGGCCTCGAGATTCAAGCGCCGGGCCATCTCGTCGCTGTCGCTGTTGTAGCTGACAACCACGCCGACCTCATGCATCAGCGTCGGACCCTGCGCGATCGCGTCCTGCACTTCGAGCTTGAAGTTCCACCAATCCGAGAACGCGCTCGCGCCGCGTGAGGAATCCCGAACCTCCACCGCGGCCTTGTAGCCCTCGAGAATGTGCTGGAACGTGCCGATCTGGAATCCGAACTCCTTGGCCACGCGAGCCAGCATGACGATCTCGTCCTGGCGATAGCTGTGGCAGTGCACGAGCCGCGTGCCTTCGAGGACCTCGGCCAGCGCCTCGAGCTCGAGATCACGCCGCGGCGGCAGCACCGGAGCGTCCTTGGTCCCGCGGGCACCGGCGGCCCACGCCGCCCATGCACGCCGATACTCCCGCGCCGCCGTCAGGCGATCGCGGATGATCGTCTCGACACCCATGCGTGTCTGCGGGTACCGACGCCTTGCCTCCGCCGCGCCCCAGTTCACCGCGCGCGGATTCTCACCGAGCGCCCACTTCACACCCGACGGGATCGCGTCCCGCTTGCCCGCGCCCGGCGCGTACGGATTCGCATCCGAATAGGTGTCGCGCCCCGCGAAGTGCAGGTCGTCTGGAGCAACCGCACCCCAGCGGTTCTTGTTCACCGCGTTCTGCCCGCCGATCGCGTTCGCGCTGCCGTGGAGGTTGTTCACCGTCGTCACGCCGCCGGCGAGCTGCCGGTACCACGAGATCGAGTCCGGATCGGTCACGTCCTGGATCCGTACCTCGCTGGTGATCGCCTGACCGCCCTCGTTGACGCCGCGGCTGATGCCGGTATGGCTGTGGCAGTCGATGATGCCCGGCGTGACATGCTTGCCCGTCGCGTCGATGACCGTTGCGCCATCAACCGTCGGAGCCGCACCCTCACCGACCGCCTGGATCTTGCCGTCCTTGAGCACCACGTAGCCCTTGGGGATGATCCCCTTCGCACCCGACGTCCAGACCGTCGCGTTGGCGATCACGATCGTCGCGGGTGCTTTGGCGTACTCCTCCCGGTCCTCGCGGGCGTACGCGCCGAATGGATAGCCGAGGGCGTCGGGCAGGTCCGCGAGCACCTCCGGGTCGCCGCTCTTGCGGACGCCTTTCCAGGTGTGCGTCGAGCCATCGGGGATCACCATGGAGCCCGAGACCTCGTCGCCGGTGAGCTTGAACTCCACCTTGACGAGTGTCTTGCCGTTCTCGGCCGCGGCACCCTTGCGGAGCTTGTTCATGTCCACGGTGTAGCGGACCGTCGAGCCATCGAACACCACATCGTCCGCATCCAGCACCGAGTTGCCCTGTCGCAGCGTGACCTTGCGGTCCTTGCGGATGCAGATCAATGAGCCGCCCTGAGGCTTGTCGTCGATCTGGGTCAACTGATGAACACCGACCAGCGACGGCTCGAGCGGCTTGGCGTCTTCCGAAGTCGCCTTGCGCTCTGCACGCCACTTGAGCACGTCGCCGCCGGCAGTACGGGCCAAGCCGCTCATCGACGCGTTGTTGGGCGCCACCGTCGCTGTCGCGGTGTAGATCCCTTCGCCGCCGAAGGGCGCGTGATCGAACGAGAACTGCACACGGCGGGAATCGAACGCGACACCCTTTGCCTTCACGGTCGCGACCTTGGGCTTGCCCTTCTCGTCCTTGGCTTCGATGAACGACTTCTTCACCGAGAGCTCGCCGCTCTCGCTGATCACCAGCTCGATCGTGCCGTCGTTGATCCGCGCCGGGGGATCGATCGTCAGGTCCCACGTACCGGCCAGGGCACCGGCGTTGACCGGTGCGACCTCGTAGCGGACGCCGTCAACGTACACCTCGCGGATCTCCGCCTTGGGCTTCTTCGAGTCCTTCTTCTCGCCACGGTCGTCGCCGGGCTTGCCAGAGTCCTTGTCGGCGTCCTTCGCCGGCTCCTTCTCGGCGGCCTTCTCGCCTTCCTGGTCACCCTTCTTCTCGCCGGTCTTTTCATCTGTCTTCGCCTCAGCCTTCTTCTTCTCGGCGGGCTTCAGATCACCAAGGTCGAGCGTGAAGAGGTCACCCGATGCCACAACGAAGCTCGCCAACTTGCCCACGTCGAGCGTGCCCAGTTCCTTGTCCACGCCCAGAATCGCCGCGGGCTCGGTGGTCAGCATCGCCAGCGCGTCCTGCCCGCTCAGCCCGTAGCGCATCGCTTTCTCAAGGTTGCCGCGGAAGTCGCCCTTGCGGCGAAGGTCCGCCGAGGTGATCGCAACCTTCACGCCCCTGTCCTTCAACCGCCGCAGATTGCTCGGCGCCTGCTCCCACGTCATCAGCTCGCGCAGCCCCGCCGCCTCCGCCGCACCGAACGTGGCCACGTCCGGCGTCCGCGGGAACGTCAGCGGCACAACGACCGGCGTGGTCGTCCCCGCCGCCTCGACGATCGCGTCCAGCCGCCGGAACTCCATCCCGCTGCCCTTCAGGATCAGCTTCCGCCCGAACTCCTTGGCGATCTTCGCCGCCCGCAGGGCTTCGAGTTCATCGCCGGTCGCGACATACAAGGGCACGTCCTTCGAGATCAGCACATCGATCGCGCTCGACGGCACGTCGAACCCGTCCTTGCGCGTCTGTCCCGTCCAATCTGCATCGCTCAGCGTCTGGCGGATCATCGCGATCGCGCCCATTTCCGACGACGGGTACGACGGCCAGCGCTCCGGATCGCTCATGTCCACCGCCGCACGCCGTCCGCCGGAAAGCTCAAACGCCAGCGCGTGGAAGACTTCCTCCCGATATACCGGCGGCCGCTCGCTGCCCACGCCCTCGGGCTTGCGTCCAAGGCTCACCACCGCGCCGCGACCGCGGAAAACCCCGCCCTGCCGCGAAGGCTGAGGCCCGACATCTTCGTCATCCCCCGCCCCCGAACGACCCGCCTCGGCGTTCACCGGCACCAACGCCGCCGCGACAAACCCCTGCGACCGCAGCGCGTCCGCGTCCCGCTCGCCCAAGCCGTTTCCGTCGAGCACGCTCCGCTGCGGCAGCACCTTGCTGCTCCAGTGGGCGCCCGGCGCGGTCACGTCCGGCAGCGGCGTCGCCGCCTCCACAAACGCATCAATGAACCCCGGATAGATGTGCAGCCCGGTGCAATCCCGCACCGTCGGCCCGATCGGAGTCGGAGCCGGCTTCCCACCCTCACCGATCAAGATCGCCGCGATCTTGCCGTCGCGAACCACCAGCGTGGCATTGGGCACCGACTTTCCCGGCGCGACGTGCAACGTCGCGTTGGTGAAGGCTTGCCAGCCAAGGTCCGTCCGCCGCACGCCGTTGGTGGGCGCGGCCGTGGTTGCCCGACCGCTCGGCGCGGTCTGGGCGCTGCTCAAACTGGAAAGAACCGAAGCTCCGACACACGCCGCGAATGCGGCAACGACCGACACGAGGTGACGCATGGTCGGGAGTGTACCGGATCAAAGGGGGTCCGATGCAACTGTGGCTTCTTGGGGTCGGACTCCCCCGCCACTTCGATCCGAAGCGACACTTAGCCCCGACGCCCACGCCGGATCACGACGATCACGGTCATCGCGGCCAACCCGAGCACGCCCGGCGTCGGCACGAGGTTCGGAGAGGCCTGATCCGCTTCGAACAGCCGGATGGCACCGCGCAGATTGTCGCCGCTCGCCGTGCCGCCCTGGAAGTCAAACTTGATCGAACCGCGAGCGCTCAGCGAGGTGACGTTCTGGGTCAGGTAGACCGGTCCGGAGGTGAGGAACGATCCGTTCGTGGAGACCAGCGATCCCAGTCCCGGCACGCTCGCGAATGAACCGCCGTTAGAAGACAGTTCCAGCCCCTCCACCGCGGTCATGAAGTTGCCCGTCTTGCTGCGAGCCTCGAACTGCAGCGCGGCCAATCCCTTTCCGCTTGAGAGCGCCAGCGTCGTCGTGACCGTTCGGTTGTTGATGGTCCAGGAGGCCAGGCCAGAAACGACGTTGTAGTTGAACAGGAACTGGTACGCCTGCCCGCTCACCCAATCCGAGGTGTAGTTGCCGCCGGTGGCGACGGGCGCGGTCGTCGAGGAGCCCCAGATGGCGGTCTTCCACGATTGGCCCGCCGCGTTGTCCAGCCGGGCCCGAGCTTCCAGCAGCGTCGAGTAGGTCGAGGGCGCATACCGACCCGGATCGGACATCGTGAACGACGCCGACGCCGCCGACGCCAACATGCCCATACCCAGAACGAAAGCACTCGATCGAACCACACGCACCTCCCGCGGCGATCGCCGCTCTCCAGAGGCTCCGTTCCGCCTCGCCTCTCGGCAACCGTTCTGCGTTCCTCGGGTGAACCGCCGGTCGGTTTGAAAGGCCTGAGCCGTTTATCGCGTGTATCCTGCCGTGGCACCTGCCGGTGCAGGCCCCGCACTCCCGGATCAGGTTCGCCATGTTCTCTGCCGCGACTCCTGCTGCCAATGGCACGGGCCGCGAGCCGATACCACTGCATGCACGCTGCGGCTACCTCGTTCCCCTCCATGCCCGCACCCGCCGACCATCCCGACCCGACCGGAGCCGCGCGTGCCGCCTCGTCTTCCGATCACGCGAACCCGCTTTCGCCCCAGCATCTTCAGCAACTCTCCGACGCCAAGCGCCGGGCCAAGAAGGTCCGCCGCGCCGCATCCGTCGCCGCACTGAGCGGCTGGTCGATGCTTGTCTTCGCCTGTGTGTCGCTGGCGTTCGCGATCTTCAGCGACTGGTCCGCCTGGGCCGTGGGGATCGGACTGTTGCTGGTCTCCCTCAATGAACTGCGCGGCAGCGCCATGCTCCGCCGGGCCGATCCCGCCGGTGCGAAGGTGCTCGGCTGGAACCAGATCGGGCTCGCCGCGCTGCTGGTCGCGTACGCCACCTGGTCGCTCGCGACCTCGCTCCGTCAACCGCTCGGCGCCGCGCTTCAGAGCGGCGATCCGCAAATCGACGCCATGGCGGCGAATATCACGTCCGCCGTCACGTACGGCCTCTACGGCACGCTGGCTGTGCTCGGACTGCTGCTCCCCGGGCTCACCTCCATCTACTACTTCTCACGAGCCCGCGTCGTCCGCAGCTTCCTCGCCGAGACGCCCGAGTGGATCGTCGAGATCATGCGGCGGAGCTGATCGCGACCATGGCCCGTGCACGGTCGTCGCGCCTGTACTCCAATCCAAACACCGACACCTACACCGCCACCAGCGAGCCGGGGCGTCCTCGCCCCGCGCACCGACGCTCTCGAATCACCCGCCGCTTTGCATTCCCAAACCGCTCTCGCTCGATCGACCCTTCCGAACCTCAGCCTCCGCACCGGGGCGAGGACGCCCGGGCTCGCCTTGGTGGGTTGGCGTCGCCCACCCTCACTCCCGCCCACAACTCCCGCATCGACAACCCTCTGCGTCGCCTTTGCGGCGCTCCCGCGTGCCAATCTCCTTCTCCCTCCGTAACATCCATCTCTACACGGAGGTTCTTATGGCAGGTGCAAAGCTTCTCACCGGCAACGCCGTCGTCGGTCAATCCGGCGGCCCCACCGCGGTCATCAACCAGTCGCTCGTCGGCGTCGTCGAGGGCGTCCGCTCCGGCCTCATGGCCACGGGCAACGTTCAGAAGATCTTCGGCATGCGTCACGGCGTCAACGGCCTGACCAGGGGCGACCTCGTCGACCTCTCCGAGATCCCACAGGATCGCCTCGAGCGCATCGCCAACACGCCCTCCGCCGCCCTCGGCTCCTCGCGCGACAAGCCCGACAAGGAGTACTGCGCCAAGATCCTCAAGGCCTGCGAACAGCACAACATCCGCTACTTCTTCTACGCCGGCGGCAACGATAGCAGCGACACCTGCCGCATTGTCAACGAGCTCGCCCGCGCCAGCGGCTACGAGCTCCGCTGCTTCCACGTCCCCAAGACCGTCGACAACGACCTGCCCGTCAACGACCACACCCCCGGCTTCCCCAGCGCCGCCCGCTTTGTCGCCACCGCCTTCGCCGCCGACAACCTCGACAACCGCTCGCTGCCGGGCATCAAGATCAACGTCATCATGGGCCGCCACGCCGGCTTCCTCACCGCCGCCAGCGCCCTCGCCCGCACCGTCTGCAACCGCGACGACGACGGCCCGCACCTTGTTTACGTTCCCGAAGTCGCCTTCGACACCGACCAGTTCATCGCCGACGTCGAGAAGGTCTACAGCAAACTCGGCCGCTGCCAGATCGCCGTCAGCGAGGGCATCCAGGACGCCAAGGGCGAGGCCATCGGCGCCAAGCTCATCAAGAACGCCCAGACCGACAGCCACGGCAACGTGCAGCTCTCAGGCTCCGGCGCACTCGGCGACCAGCTCTCCGATCTCATCAAGAGCAAGATCAAGGGCAAGGACGGCAAGCCCCCGCGGGTTCGCGCCGATACCTTCGGCTACCTCCAGCGTTGCTGGCCCGACGCGAGCGTCGTGGACAAGCAGGAAGCCCGCGAAGCCGGTCGCGTTGCCGCGCGAGCCGCGGCCGCCGGCGAGCTCGACGGCTCGATCGCTCTCATCCGCGCCCCCGGCACGCCCTACCGCTGCGAGTACAAGCGCATCGAGCTCACTGATGTGGCCGCCAAGACCAAGCACATGCCCAAGGAGTTCCTCAAGGGCACGAACGACGTCAGCCAAGCCTTCATCGATTACGTGAAGCCGCTGGTGGGCGCGCTGCCCGTCTTCGAGCGTCTCTGAGTCGGGAGCGGGGCCTTCCAGGCCCCGCGCGTGAGTCCATCCCAACCCAACGCTCAGCATCCGATAAAAGCCGCTCCGATTGATCGGGGCGGCTTTTGTCTCATTCCCGAGGCCCCACATTCAGCCGCTTCCTCGACCCCAACCCTGCCGCGCGATAGTCTCCACCCCCGGTTTCAGTGGTCTTTGGAGAATCCACCATGCGTTCCGCCGCCATGCTCGCCCTCGCCGCGACTTGTTCCTCCGCCCTCGCCGCCAACTGCGAGTGGGTCTATCGCGCCACCCTGCAATCGCTCCCGCAAGCACAAGGCTGGACTTTCGAAGGCAACGCGGCGGCGAACGCATCTGCCTCCAGCGGCGTCCTCACATATGGCCCTGCGGGCACCAGCTCCACGACCTACTGGGACGCCAACGTCCCTGCGGGGGCGATGGACTTCTCCAAGTTCGACTGGAGCCTGGAAGTCGAGCTCCGCCTCACCGGTGCGACCCACGGCAACGTCAGCGGCTTCCGTCGCGGCGGCTTCGTTCTGTTCCTGACCGACAAGGCTGGACGCTGGGTAACCGCTGACATCGGCAGCTCTCGCCTCAGCCTCCGCAACAGCAATAACGGCACCGGCGACCCGCAGGCGAACGTCGATCTCGCCAGCGGTTTCCGTGTCGTCCGCCTCACCGCGGGCCCCACGGGCGCACGCATCTTCTTGGACGGCGTGCAGCTCCTCACGCTCCCGCTTGGCACAGGCCTCTCGCCCAACCGGGCCAACTTCGGCGACGGCTCGGTCCTCGCCAGCGCCACGCTCACCGAGATCAAACGTGTCGATCTCATCCCCGCTCAGGAACCCTGCCCCGGCGACATCAACTGCGACACTTTCGTCAACGACCTCGACTTCCAGACCTTCGCCTACGGCTACAACGTTCTTCTCTGCTCAGACCCGACCATGACCCCCGGCTGCCCCGCCGATCTCAACGGCGACACCGTCGTCGATGACGCGGACTTCCAGCTCTTCGTGCAGATGTACGACGTCCTGCTCTGCTATGGAGCGTGATGCGGGCGGCCTGTCGGTCGCGTGGTCAAACGCGCATGCGGGTCGATCGCTCTCTCACGCCGAGGTCGCGGCGCGGCTTGCGGGCGACCAGCCGAGCGACTGGAGCACGGGGAACCAGCGTTCGAGCTCGCGGGCGGCGTGCTCGCCCTTGCCGCTCTGAGCACCGGCCCACCACCAGGTCTGCTCGACCGGAGCGTTCATGTCGATCGCCAGATCGGCGAGCTGGCGGTCGGAGAGATCGGCGTAAGGCGTCTCGATGCGGATCGCGGGACGGCCGTGCTCGACGCTGTCGAGGCTGGCGAGGCGTGTGACGAGCACGCTGCGATCGATGACGCGGGCGACTGATTCGAGATCGGGCGATTGGCCGCCGATCTGGATCGGCCAGACGACCTGATCGCAGCCGAGGGCTGCGGCCTGATAGGTAGCCGTGATGAGCGAGAGGGTCTGGTGGAGGCCGCCGCCGTTGACGCCGTGGGCGCCCGGGCCGCGGAGATCGGCGGTGGCGTCGACCATGTCGAGCTCGTAGAGCTTGGCGTGCTTCTCGATCGCAACGCGGCGGGCGTGGTTGGTCTCATCACCGACGGGCGTGAAGAGCACGATCGGGCGCGGGGACTTCTCATCGCCTCCGGAGGCGATCAGCGACTCTCGGACGGCGGCGCAGGCGACCAAGGCCGCGAGCGAGCCGTCGGAGATGATGAGCGAGCGGGTGAGGTTGCTTGTCTGTTGCCCGGCCATGAGAACTCCCCAACGAGAGATTCGCGGGTCCTACGCAGCCGGATGTCGCCCGAGAGCGGACGGCGTGCGGAGAAACGCAAACCTCCCGTGCGGATACGTCCGGCGACAGCCGGAGTTCCCGTGCAACCGTTTTCGGCGTTCCGATTGGTTCGGGTTTACTTCAAGCGGTCGGCAGTTCCTTCGCTTCCGCCCCGCGGCCGCGCGAGACCCGCTATTTCGCGTAGAACCGCGCGGCGTCCTTCTTGAGCCCCGAGAGGTCCTCTTTGCGGACGTACATCATGTGGCCCGCCTTGTAGTAGGTCATGAAAACGTTGCCACGCAAGAGCGGATCCAGGCCCATGTGATCGACCGTGTATTCGCTTGCAAAGAAAGGGGTTGCGAGGTCGAAGTAGCCGCTGGCGACCCAGACCTTGAGGGACGGGTTCTTGCTCATCGAGGCCCGCAGAGTCTCGCTGACGTCGGGATAGCGGCCGTCGGGGAACTTCCACGGGCGGACGCGGCCCGTCAGGATCTCGTAGTTGACGTCACTCTCCCACTGGAGCTCGCCACGCACATATGCGTTAATGGCGGCGGTGTAGGGGCCGAGGATCGCGGACATGCTTGGGTCGTACTCGAACGTTGCAGTCGCGTCGGAGCGGTCCACGCCCTTGTAGCGGCTGTCCAGGCGACCGACGGTGCGGCTCTGGTCGCGGAGCAGCTCCTTGGTGAATTGCCCGATCGGCACGCGGAGATCGCAACGGATCACGAACTCCTTCGACACGCCGAGGAACGACGCCAGCTTGGCGGCGAAGGCGTCGCGCTCTTCCTTCGTGAGGGAGTCTCCTCGGGCGAGGATGGGCAGATACTCATCCCGGGCGAAGCGGCGGGCCTCGGCGAGCGTCTTTTCCAGGTCGGCGTCGAGGGGCGGAGCGAGCTTCTTGTGGTGGAACGCCGTGGCGGTGTACGTGGGCAGGAAGAGCCAATACGCGGTGTCGTTGCCGTTGTCGAAGCTCAGGGTCTGGAAGTTGAGCACCATCGAGACGAGCGTGATGCCGTTGAGGTAGATGCCCAGGCGGTCCTGCAGTTCGCCCGAGAGGGCGGCGGCCCGGGTCGTGCCGTAGGACTCGCCGATGAGGTACTTGGGGCTGAGCCAGCGGTCGTTGCGGGTGATCCAGAGGCGGATGAAGTCGGCGACGGCGGCGGCGTCCTCGCTGAGGCCGTGGAACTGGGAGGCGTTTTCTCCCTCGTTGGCGCGGCTGAATCCCGTGCTGACGGGATCGATGAAGACGAGGTCGGTGAGATCGAGCCACGAGTGCTCGTTGTCGGCGAGCTTGGCGGGCGGCGGGAGCGCCTCGCCCTCGTCGCCGAGGACGACGCGGCGGGGGCCGAGCGTGCCCATGTGGAGCCACACGGAGGACGAGCCGGGCCCGCCGTTGAAGCTGAAGGTGAGCGGGCGGGAGCCCGCGTCGGCGCGCTGCGATGTGCCGTCGGAGCCCTTCTCAAGCTTCTCGTACGCGATGTAGAAGATGCTGGCCTTGCTCTTGCCGTAGTCGTCGAGCAACGGCATCAGGCCGGTGGTGGCCCGGTAGTGGATGGTCTGGCCATTGAGCGTGATGTCGTGCTCGGTGACGACGGGGTCCTTCTTGGAGTCGGACTTCGCGTCGGCTTTGCTGTCTTGCTTGGCGTCGTTCTTCTTGTCTTCTTTGTCGCTCTTTCTCTCTGGTCTCACGCCGTGCTCCTGCGCGAGCGCGGCGGGCGCGGCGAACAGAGCGAGAGAAAGCATGCCAAGAGCGAGCGGGGCGGTGAACAGGTGCTTCATGGCCACACTGTACCGATTTCTCGCGATCGGGTGGCAGGTTCGCCGACGGATGCGAGCACCGACCTCATGATCCGAGCCGGCTGGCGTGGACCAACGCGTGGACGGCGCCCGAGGGACGGAGGCGGCTGTCCATCAGCCGCAGCTCGCGGATGTTCCAGCTGATGGGCTCGATGGACATCCCGGGCACCCGCGGCGACGCCGGGGCGAAGCGAGCGAGTGTCAGGTGCGGAAGGAACCGATCGCGATCGGCTTTGGGGCGGAAACGGGCAAGGCGGGCGGCGAGCCGCTTCTGGATTTCGAGCAGATTGCCGTCGGCGTACCCCAGCGCGGCGAGAATACGCGGCTCGCCCGTCTCGGGAAGAACGCAGAGCCGGTTGAGCGTGAGCTGAGCGGGGCCTCGGCCGGACGCGGCGCGATCGACAGACTCGACGAGTTCGTCCATCTCGATCCGGCGCACGGATCCGATGAAGAACAGCGTGAGGTGAACCTGCTCGGCGGTCACGAGCTTCGCGTTGGCGGGGAGCGAGGGCCGCGCGGCTTCGAGCAGCGACTGCGCCACATCGAGCGGCGGGTAGGCGGCGATGAACAGCCGGTTGGGCTGCATGCGGGCTCCCGAAGCTCACTCAGAAATTGGGCGTTGGCGGGCGGTACTGATCGATGTTGATCGACTTGAAGTACGCGATCGTCTTGGCGAGGCCCGCGTCGAGCTCGACCTTGGGCTGCCAGCCGAGCTTGGCCTTGGCGAGAGTGATGTCGGGCTGACGCTGCGTGGGATCGTCCGCGGGCAGCGGCTTGGTGACGAGCTTGGACTTGGAGCCGGTGAGACGGATGACGGCGTCGGCGAGCTGGCGGATGGTCATCTCGTTGGGGTTGCCGAGGTTGACCGGGCCGTGGAAGCCAGCGGGGCCGTTCATCATCGCGATCATGCCGTCGATGAGATCGTCGACGTAGCAGAACGAGCGGGTCTGGGTGCCGTCGCCGAAAATGGTGATGTCCTCGCCGGCGAGGGCCTGGCGGATGAAGTTGGAAACCACGCGGCCGTCGAAGGGGTGCATCCGCGGGCCGTAGGTGTTGAAGATGCGGATGACACGGATGTCGACCTTGTTCATCCGCAGGTAGTCAAAGAAGAGCGATTCGGCGGCACGCTTGCCCTCGTCGTAGCAGGAGCGCGGGCCGATGGGGTTGACGTTGCCGCGGTAGCTCTCGGGCTGCGGGTGGATATCAGGGTCGCCATAGACCTCGCTGGTGGAGGCTTGCAGGATCTTGGCGTGGCAGCGCTTGGCCATGCCCAAGACATTGATCGCGCCGATGACGCTGGTCTTCATCGTCTTGATCGGGTTGTACTGGTAGTGACCCGGGGCGGCAGGGCAGGCGAGGTTGTAGATCTCATCGACCTCGAGCCAGAGCGGGTGGGTGATGTCGTGGCGGATGAGCTCAAAGTTGGACTTGCCCAAGAGGTGGGCGATGTTGCTCTTCTGGCTCGTGAAGAAGTTGTCGACGCAGATGACGTCGTGGCCCATAGAGACCAAACGGTCGCAGAGATGCGACCCCAGGAACCCGGCGCCGCCGGTGACCACGATTCTGCGGAGTTTCAAGCCTTGGCTCCAGTGCGTCGGTGGTGTTCATCGGCGAGCAGGCGGGCGTACTTCACCATCGCCTGTCGGGGCGGGTGCTGGGGCGTGAAGCCCAAACCCTTGGCGGCAGAGGACATATCGGCGCAGGTGTAATCCTGATAGAACGCCCGGATCTCGGCGGGCATGGGGAAGTATTCGGTGGACCGGTCCTTCTCGGTGATGCTCAGCCCCTCGCGGACGGCGGCGATGATCTGATTGAAGCTGGTCGTCACGCCCGAGCCGAGGTTGTACACGCCGGGGGTGGGCTTCTTCTTGGCCTTGGGGTTGAGCCCGGCGCCGGCGAGGTTGCAGGCTACGACGTCGTCGACCGAGACCTGGTCGCGGGCCTGCTCGCCGTCGGTGAAGACGCGGGGATGCTTGCCCGCGAGCATCTGGGTCGCGATCTGGTAGATCATCGAGGCCATCTTGCCCTTGCGTGATTCGCCGGGGCCGAAGACGTTGAAGTAGCGCAGGCCCACGATCCAGGGCGTGGCCTTGGTCGAGGCGCTGATCCGCGCGTGGGTGCATTCCATCAGCCACTTGCTGAAGCCGTAGACGTTGTTGGGTTTGCCGGCGCTCGCCTCGGGGAACGGAACGCGGCGGCGGCCTTCGTCGGGAGAGCCGTAGGTGGCGGCGCTGCTGGCGTAGACCAGCGGCGTCTTCGCGGCAGCGCACGATTCAGCGATCGCGGAGAAGCTCTCGGCGTTGACGCGGAGCATCTCGCGCTCGTTCATGACGGTTGTGTCGGTGATCGCACCGAGATGGAAGACGGCGGCGGCCTTGGTGGCCTTCAGGAGCGATTGCCAGTCGAGCCCCTCCACTCCCGTGGCGATGAACTCGCCGCGGAAGGTCTGGTCGTGACGCTCGCAGGCCTCGACCAGGTTGGCGAATGAGCCGGAGCGGCAATCGTCGACGACGAGCACGTGACCGGCGTGGTTCTTCTGCAGGTTTGCGGCGAGGTTGGAGCCGACGAACCCGGCGCCGCCGGTGACGATGTAGGTGCTGGTGCGGGGCATGCGAGAGGCGTCAGGGTGAAGGCGGGATCACGAGCGTCTGGCCGGGGCGGAGGTCCTCGGCCTTGGAGAGTACGTTGCGGTTGGCCTTCAGGATCACGTCGGTCTTCTTGATCGTGCCGTAGTACTTCTTGGAGATGCTGGTAAGCGTGTCGCCGCGCTCCACGGTGTGGCGGCGTTCGCCCGCGGCGGGCGCGGAGGGGGATGGACCGGGCGACTGGGTCGGTGCCGACGGCGGCGCGGCGGTGACGGGCTTGCCCTGGATGTTGCTGGGGTCCTTGGGAATCTTGAGCACCCGGCCGTTCTTGATGCGGGTGGGATCGACCAGCGGATTAGCCCGGGCGATCAGCTCGGCCTTGCCGGTGCTGCCGTAGAAGCGGCGGGCGATCGACGCGAAGGTGTCACCCGGCTGGACGGTGTAGTCGATGAACTCGGGCGCGACGACGCCGGTCTTGGGCACGCTCGGTTCCGCGGGCGAGGGCTTCGTCGGCTCCGTCGTCTGCCGAGGGGGGACCTCGACGATCGGGTCGGGGAGGACCGGGCGCGTCGAAGAACCGCCAGCGGGCGAAGACGGACGGGCGGGTTCGCTGTGTCGGTTGGCGTCGCCGAAGCTGATCCCCGGCTCGGCGGTCTGCCAAAGCCAGAACACGATGATCCAGATGACCACCAGGGCGAACAGACCGGTTGCGATCTTTCCGCCGTGGTGATCCACGAGCGAGCCTCCTGTGGCTACCTCGAACGAAGAACCATCGCGAACTACCTGCCGGTGACGGCGACCGCACCGTCACCCGGAACCGGTTCATCGGCCTTTTTGTGCTTGCCGGACCACACCAGCGGTGCCGCAACGCCGACGGACGAGTAGGTGCCGACAATCAGGCCGATCGTCAGCGCGAAGGCGAAGGGCCGCATGCCCTCACCGCCCAGGATGTAGAGCGTCAAGCAGGAGAACAGGGTCGAGCCGCCGGTGATCACGGTACGGCTGAGCGTGCCGTTGACGGCGTCGTTGATCATCTCGTAATCGGCTTCCTGACTCTTGCCCTTGGTCTCGCGGATGCGGTCCATGATGACGATGGTGTCGTTCAGCGAGTAGCCGGCGATGGTGAGCAGGGCCGCGATCATGTTGAGATCGATGCGGAACGGGAGCAGGCCCAGCGCGAGGGCGATCTTTTCGGTCGCAGGGAACTTGTACAGCACCTCGCAGAGCGCCACGCAGGCGATGACGACGACCACGTCGTGCACCAGCGCGATGAGCGCGGCGAGTGAGTAGCGGAGGCTCTTGAATCGGAACCAGATGTAGATCGAGATGAGAAGGAAGCTGACCACTGTGGCCACGATCGCCTGAGCTCGGAACGTGTCCGCGATCGCGGCGCTGAAGAGCACCACGCTGGCGGGGACCTGCGCCTGCGTGAGCGATTCGGTGACGAGCTTCCACTCGCGTGTCGCCAGCGACTCGGTCCAGCGGGCCTCGTTGTCGAAGACTCGGGCGGTCTCGTCGAAGACCACGAACGCCGCGGACTGCACGGCCTGATCCGTGCCCTCGAGCACGATGACCGCGTGCTTTCGGGCGAGCGTGTCCGCGAACTGTGGGCGGGCCCGGACCGCGTCGAGGCGAGAGGTGAGCGTGGAGAGCGGGACCGCGGGCTCGAGCTTGTCGATCACGATCGCCACGCCGCCGACCATGTCGCCGACGTTCTTGGGCGAGGAGAGCGTGCGTCCGAGGTTGGTGCCCAGATCCGGCGAGACGAGCCGATAGACCGGAGCGTCGCGGAGCGAGTCGGCCTCGGCGCCCTTGAACTTGAGGGCGGGCGAGAGCTCCATCACGTCGGAGAACTTGCCGACGAGGCTCTCCTGCACGGTCGCGCCATCGGTGAGGATGGTCTTGACGGTGAACTTGTCGCTGGTGACGCCGTCGGCCTCGGGATCGATAGGCAGCACTTCGGCGTTGACCAGCTCGCGGAGCGGGTTGTCCTGCGCGGCCGCGGCGCCGATCGCTTCGACGCGAGCCTTGACCTCGGCGCGGGTTAGGGTGACGTGCTCGGTTGAACCGGGGGACTTCTGCTTGAACTCGAGCGTGACGGCGGTGCCGCCCCGGAACTCGTTGTCGAGCATCTCACGGCCCTGGAACACGACAAAGCCAAGGCCCAGGAGCACATACGAGATCGAGAACGTGAAGAAGGCCGGACGCAGTCGCAGCCAGTCGACGTTCGGCGTCAGGGTCCGCTGGATCGCCGGAACGGCGAGCGGCAGCATGTTGATGTTCTTCCAGCCGAACGTGTTGAGCGCGACGCCGAAGAGCAGGCGGCTGAAGATCAGGGCGGCGAACAGGGTGGAGACGACGCCGATGCCCATCGTGATGGCGAAACCGCGGATCTCGGCCGTGCCGGTGTAAGCGAGCACCACGCAGACGATGAGGTTGGTGACGTTGCCGTCCAGGATCGAGCTGAACGCCTTATCGAAGCCGATGCGAGTGGCGGTCTTGGCGTCGGCCCCGCGGAGGATTTCTTCTCGAATGCGCTCGTAGACCAGCACGTTGGAGTCGACGGCCATGCCGAAGGTCAGAATCACGCCCGCGATGCCGGGCATGCTGAACGCGGCCTTGTTGAGCGCCAAAGCTCCGAGGACGATGATCGCGTTCGCGAAGAGAGCGACGACGGCGATCATGCCGGCGCCGAAGTAGTACACCACGATGAACGCCGACACGACGATGATCGCGACGACACCGGACATGAACCCCTTGCTCAGGTTGTCCGACCCGAGCTCGGGTCCGACGGAGCTGAGCGAGATCGGCTCGGGGCTCATCTTGGTCTGGAGCGACCCGCCGCCCAGGACGCGGACGATGTAGCGGATTTCTTCCGGCGTGAATGAGCCGGTGATCTGGCCGTTGCGGCTGATCGCCGAGCGGAGATTCGGGGCGGTGTACACCTCGTCATCGAGGAGCACGGCCATCTTCTGGTTGACGTGGTCCTTGGTCAGGTCGCCCAGCAGAATGGCGCCGCGGGCGTCCATGGTGAAGCTGATCGCCGGGAGCCCGGTCTGGTCCTTGCTCTCAGAAGCGCTCGCGACGCTCCAGTCGCCCTCGGCCCGGGTGAGACGGTTGCCGCGGATATCCCAGCAGAGCAGGTAGTACTGCCCCTGATACTCCTCGGCGACGTAGCCGCGGGTCAGGAAGTACTCGGACGGATTGGCGGTCAGCCGTTCGAGTTCGGTGATGCTGTTGTACCAGTTGGCGATGCGGTTGATCTTGAACCAACGGACCTCGTTCGACCGGGAAGCGGCCGGCCCCTTGGCCCGAAGTTCTTGGCGAAGGCGTTGCTCCTCGGGATACGCGTTGGGATCGACGGTGATCCGGAAGCTGAGCACGCCCGCGCCCTGCAGCATGCGGATGAGGTCCTGCGGATCATCCAGCGAGGTGCGCTTGGCGGCGTAGGCGTTGAACGCCGCCTGCACTCGCTCCAGATCCGGCACGGCGTCGGGGTACGCGGTGCGAAGGCGAGTCAGGGCTCGCTCCCGCGGGCTGGGCGTCTTGATCAGTTTGCCCTTGGCGTCCTGGATCGATTCCTGCTTCTCGGAGAGCGTCAGGGCCTGGCGAACCTCGGCCGCGGGGAGGAACGTCGCGATCACACCCTTGAGGGATTCCTCGGCGCCCAGCTCGGCTTCGCCGGCCTTGTCGATCAGGTTGTCCAGCTCGTTCGCGGGCGCGTTGGCCGCCTTGGCCTTGGCCTTGGCCAGCTCTTCACGCATCAGCTTCGCGGTGTCGTGCTGCCCCACGAGCTTCTCGAGCAGCTCTTTGCGCTTGGGGTTGCCGCTGCTGAGTTCGGTGATCCGCGTCGCCCGTTCGGCGGCGGGAAGGGAGAGCACATCGGACAGGCGATCGCGCGTCAACGCGTTGCGGCCGAGGTTTCGGAGTTCCTCTTCGTACTTCGCTCGGAGGTCCTTGACCTCCTGGCGCGGCAGAGGCATCGAGATCTCGATGCGATCGCGTCCCTGCCGGACCATCGAGATCTCGAGCAGACCATCCGGGTCAACGCGATCCTTCAGAGCGCTGATGGTGTCGTTGACGACCTTGGAGGCGTCCTCGTTGGAAGCGATGTCGAGCTGATACACCAGCGTCACGCCGCCGGCGAGGTCCTTGCCGAGGCGCAACTTCTCCTGAGGCGGGTACATCGCCCAGAAGAAGAAGATCAGCATGCCGATGCAGAGACACAGATTGCGGTAGAGCTTGCCCATGCGAATCTCGGAGTTCCCGTCGTCGGTCGATGTGTGTGAAGGAAGTGGCGGCGATCAGCGTGCGTTGGCGGTGGCCGCCAGCTTGGGCTCGACGGTGGTGTCGACCTTGGCCTCGGACTTGTCGCCCTTGGACTTGAGGATGCCTTGCACCGCGGACTTGGCGAATCGGATGCGTCCGTCGACGACCTTGAGAACCAGGTCGTTGTCGCCCAGCTCGACGACCTCGCCGATGATCCCGCCGATGGTCTGCACGGTGTCGCCCTTGCCGAGAGAGTTGTTCAGCTCCTCGCGCTTCTTCTTTTCCTTGCGGCTGCCGCTCCACGCCATGTAGATCATGAGGAGCAGGAAGCCAACCATCACGAACATGAAGGTCATGTCCATGTTGCCGCGGGGAGCGGCGGTGGTCGTCGTGGTCGTCGTGTTGGGCACCAGCGGCTGCGTCTCGGTCGCGGTGGTCTTGGCCGCCGTGGGGATGCCGATTGGGACCAGAGCCTGACCATTGGCGGCCGGGGCCGACTGGGCCGACGCCTGAGGCGTGGACGGGTTGGTGGCGGCTGGGGTCGCCTGCGCCAACGTCAGGGTCAGTTCGAATCCGTGCAAGGAGGCGGTCTGCATCGAAGCTCCAACACACCAAAGAAGGTGCGAATGCGTATCGCGGCGGGGGTACCTTCTCAAGACCGGGTCGAGTCGGCAACGATGCCGCCCGGCCGGACGCCCGAGCCGATACCCAAAGGACACCGAATCAAGGATGTTAGGGACCTTCGCGCACGATGTCAGGCCGGGGATGCCGCAAACCAGCGGAGTCTGAGGAGGCTGGGCGACGAGGGATTGGATGCTTGAGGTGCGATCAGGCGGCGTACCCGGTACCCAAGGGTCGCGGCCATGGCACTCCTTCCAAGCCTTCCCGCATGACACGTCCGTCGCAGGTTGTGGAAAGGCGCCGCTCTCAGTCGTGGCTCGTCATCCCCTCAGCGGCCACGGGCCACCGGGTGAGGAAGCCGGTCCAGTCGTCGGTCCGGATGGTCTGGCGTAGGTCGCCCATGAAGCGTTGGAAGTGCCGAAGGTTGTGGAGGGTGACGAGCATGGGGCCGAGCATCTCGTCGGCCATGAAGAGGTGGCGCAGATAGGAGCGGGAAAAGTGCCCCTCGCCGTCGCCGATCCGCTGAGTTCGGCAGGCTTCGCAGTCGCAGCCTTCTTCGATCGGGCGCGGGTCCTCGGCGAACTGGGCGTTGCGCAGCCGCATCTGTCCGCGGCTGGTAAACGCGTTCGCGTTGCGCCCGTTGCGGGTGGGGAGCACGCAGTCGAACATGTCGACGCCCGCCCGCACCGCGGCGAGGATGTCACGCTCGTAGCCGACGCCCATGAGGTACCGCGGCTTGTTGTCGGGCAGAAGCGGCGCAGTGAAGCGGACCACGCGGGCGATGTCGTCGGCCTGCTCCCCCACCGCCACGCCGCCGATCGCGAAGCCGGGGCAGTCCATCGCACAGATGCGTTCCGCCGACCAGCGGCGGCGCTCGAGATCGGTACCTCCCTGCACGATGCCGAAGAGCGACTGCTCGTCCTTGCGTGCGTGGGCTTGCAGACAGCGTTCGAGCCAGCGGACGGTGCGTTCGTTGGCGACGTCGAGCCGGGCAACGTGGTCGTAAACCTTCTTCTTGGAGCGAGGGCCGCTGGTGGCGTCGCGTTTGGCGGCGCTGGCAAGGCGAGGCTGGGTGGGCTCTTCGACGTTGGGGTCGATCGACGGCGGGCAGTCGTCGAAGGCCATCATGATGTCGGGGCCCAGCAGGTTCTGCACCTGCGTCGCGCGTTCGGGCGTGAGGCGGATGCTGCTGCCGTCGACGATGGACTTGAAGGTGACGCCGTCGTCGTCGACCGCGTTCATCTCCGAGAGGCTGAAGGCCTGGTAGCCGCCGGAATCGGTAAGGATGGGGCGGTGCCAGTTCATGAAGCGGTGCACGCCGCCCATCTTGGAAACGAGCTCCGGCCCGGGGCGAAGGAGCATGTGGTAGGTGTTGTTGAGGAGGATCTCAGCGCCGGTGCGCTCGATCATCTCGGGCAGGATGCCCTTCACCGTGCCCTTGGTGCCGACGGGCATGAACGCGGGCGTGTGGAATGAGCCGTGGAGCGTGGTCACGACGCCGCTGCGGGCGGCGGAGACGTTGGAGCGGGCCTGGATGTCGAAGCGGAGCGGTGCGGGCATCGGACGATCATTCGTCGGTTCATCCGGCTCAGCCGCCGCGGGCCCGCAAGCGGTTGGTGTCGTCGGCTAGGATCTTCTTTTCCTTCGCGGTGAGGCTGGCGATGCCCGATTCGCGGACCTTGGCGAGGATGCGATCGACCTCGGCACTCGGCGCGGCGGGCGACGCCGAACGCAGCCACGACCAGCCGGAGCGGGCGGGTTGCCCGGGCCGGGGCGGGCGACGCGAGTCGCTGAACACGTCGAAGAAATCGGCGAGCAGGTGGGCGTTGCGGATGAAGTAGAACCCGGCGATCGCGCCGCCAATATGGGCCGCCTCGCCGCCGGCGTTCTTGCCGGTGAAGAGGAGGTTGAAGAGGGCCAAACCGACGAAGCCGTAGGCGAGCGTCTTCATCCGCAGCGAGATGGGCGGGAAGATCATCTGCACCATGGAGTCGGGCTCGATCTTCGCGCAGGCCATGATGACGCCGAAGACGCCCGCCGATGCGCCGACCAGAGGCACGGTGGTCTGGTGGAAGAGCAAGCCCGGGATAGTGGGCAGATTGAACCGCAGCACCAGATAGCCGAGCAGGTTCAGGATGAGATAGAGCAGACCGCCGAAGATGCCGGTGACGAGGTAGTAGGCGAGATACCGGCGCGATCCGAGGTAGCGTTCCACCACGCCGCCGAAGATGTAGAGCCCGAACATGTTGAAGAAGATGTGCAGGACGTTGGCGTGCAGGAACTGGAACGTGACGAACCTCCAGACCTGGATCTCCAGGAACGCCTTCTGGGTCGAGAAGTGACCCAGTGCATCGAGCGGCGGGCGGACGCGGTACTCCGCGACACCGACCTGCTCGTTCGTCTGGCGGTTCAGGATCGGGCGCAGAAGGGGCTGGCCGACGCGAGTCTCGTCCTCGCGTGTGGCGCGGCTGCCGTCGGGCAGGAAGAAGCGATCGACCTCAACATTGGTGATGCCGACGGGAACCTTGCGGGTCTCAAGCACCGGGATGCCGGGCTTGGCAAGCAGGGTCGCGCCGAGGAGAAAGATGGCGCAGTTGACCACGATGATCCAGGTGTTCACGGACCATCGACGGAAATCAGAAAGGCCGCTCCATGCGCCTCCCCCGCCGCCCCACGATCGATCGTCGTTCGCGGACTGGTACTGTCGTTCGGCAAGGCCCATCGTCGCTCCCGCGCCGCGGGGCATGGCCCCGTGGGATTCCAGATCGGTTCAACTCTTCTTCGGATTCCGTCCGGCCCTCTTATCGGCTGAAACCGTGCTTTGGTTCGAACCGGGCAGTTCGACCGCCAAACCCGCCAACGGGAACGCCAGAACGCAGGTCACCACCGCCGGGTCCAGCTTGAAGAGGCCCGCCACCGCGTGCCGGTAGGCGTCCAACTGCGGCCGGTGCGCCTCGGCAGCGGCCGTGCCGTCGCCCTCGACCACCTGCACCTTGTAATCCACGATCTCGGCCCAGCTCGCGGCGGCATCGGGGCCCCGGGTCCCGACCACCAGGCGGTCGATCCGGCCGTTGAGGGCCGGGGCGCTCTCGACCGCGATGGTCGTGAACGGCCATTCGCGGAGAACGCGAGGTTCGCCGCCTCGGGTTGCGTAACGGGCCGCGTCGAAGAGCGTGCCCATCGGCTTGGAGAGACTCGCGGCGAGTTGGGATTCGAGCGTGATGCGATCCGGATCAGCGAGCCGGAACCGGCGTGCCGCGAGCGCGGCGGCACGGGCAGCCGAGCCCGCGTCGCGCCACTCGATGGTCTCGAAGGCGTAGTGCCACACTTCACCGGCGAGCAGGTGTTCCCCCCGAGTGAGCTCGAACGTCAGCACGTCCGAAAGGTTCTGGTCGGCCTTGGTAGAGGGCGCGACTCGCGTGGGACGAGCGGCCGCGGCGAAGCGGATCGTGACTTCTCGGGGCGGTGATCGCTCGGGAAGCGCCGCCTCCGCGGATCGGGCCTGCGATGATGTCGCTTTGCTCGCCGAAGGCTCGGAACTCCCGTCGTGCATGAAGCGAGCGATCAGACCGCCTTCGCTCGCCGCGGCGTTGCCCCACGGCGTTTGTCGCAGCACGCGGGCCGCGCTGGGCTGCTTGCCCGCGTTGGCCACGGGCTGCAGCATCACGTCGAGGCGGCGGATCGCGCGGGTCATCGCGACATACAGGCAGCTCAGCTCCTCACGGACGATGCGGGAGCGGTGGCGTCGCACCATGGCCGCAAGCTCGGGGTCGATCGCTTGCAGCTCCGCCGCGGGGTAGATGCTCACGCATCGCACGGGGGCGAACGGATCGGTCTCACCGGCGTCACCCCGATCGACAACAACCTTGGGAGTCATCTTGAACCACTGCCGCGTGAGCTCCGGGAGGATGACCGCGTCGAACTCGAGCCCTTTGGCACGGTGGATGGTCATCACGCTGACCGTGGCGAGCGACGGATCGACGACCGAGCCCTTCTGCGCGCTTCGGACGAACTCGGCGAGCGACGCGCCGGGGTTGGCGTCGAAGCCGCTCGCCAGACGCTCCATCTCCACGAGCCTGGCCACAGACGGCGCGGGGAGCGATGCCGTAAGCCGGAGCCGGACACGGCGGAGCAGCGCGACCAGTCCATACTCGGCGAGCTCGGATCGAAGCGCGTCCGCGCAGCGCCGCCGCGCCGCTTCGCTGAGCGGATCGCGCAGACCCACGATCGGGCCGAGAGCCGTGAGCGCGACGTGGTACCCCGCGGCGCTGTCGCCGGGGTGTTCAATCATCTGAAGCAGCGACAGCACCGCGTTGACCGCGGGTTCGGCGGTGAGCGGGAAGCCCCGGTCCTCGGCCGCATCGATCCCGCGGCGTTTCAGGGCCTCGGCGTAGCGGGTCAGGCGGTTGTCCGATGTTGTGCGAAGGAGCACCGCGATCGACCAATCCGGGTGCTGCTCGTGCAGCTCGGCAACGCGATCAGCGACCTGCTCGATGTGATCCTTCTCGGTAGCCTTGTCGGCCGTGCCGGCTTCGGAGCCGTCGGCTGCAGCTGAGCCGGTCTCCTCGATGCGAACCTCGCCGGCGAGATCGGTCTTGGCGGCCACGTGCGGCTGAAAGAAAGTGGACCATCGCCGGGCCGCGGACGCGTAGTCCGACAACGCTTCGTTCGCCGCGATCCCAGAGAACACGGCGTTCACCGCCGCGAGGACGGCGGGCGACGAGCGCCAGCTCTTGGCCCGCGTCGAGGCGGGCCCGAGATGCAGTCGCTCGGGCAGCGAGGGCAGCAGATCCGGCACCGCGCTGCGCCAGCCGTAGAGCGATTGCTTGACGTCTCCTACGGCGAAGATCGACCGATGACTCTCCTGCGAGGCGATCTCGCTGAGGATCGGTTCCAGGCAGCGGTACTGCGAGAGCGACGTATCCTGGAACTCGTCGAGCAGCACGTGGTCGATTTTGGAGTCGAGCCGGAAGGCCATCCACTCGGGCTCGCCCGCGGCGCCGCCGTCGAGCAGGAGGCGGGCCAGATCATCGAACCCGACCACGCCGCGTTCTTGTTTGGCCTGAGAGATCGCGCCGTCGAACGCGGCCGCGATGACGCCCGCGGCCTGAGACTCCGCGGCGAGTTCGTGCAACGCAAGCAGTGACGCCGTGCGGTGCAGGGTCGTGAGCAGCGCGAGATGCGGGGCGGGGATCTCGACCGGACCGAACTTCCCGGTGCCGTCGATCGAGGCCTGAGCCACTCGGGCGTCGACGATTCTTCTCCAGTCCTGATCTTGGGCGAACTGCCGCAGGGAATCGAGTGCGTTCACGAGGCCCGTGGCGTCGCCCCCGCTCTTCTTCTGCGGCTTGGGCAGGCTCACGAGCTGCTCCGCGAGCTCCGCTGCTTGCTTGGCATCGGCCGACGACGCCGGGCGCAAGCCCCACCGATCCACCAGCGGGCACTCCAGCCACGCGCCGTGAAGTGTGGCGACCGCCTTGCGCACGCCCTCGTACGGCTTGAGCGGCATCTCGCCCAGCAGACGCTCCACCGTCGCCATCAACTGCTCGAGCGGCAGACGATCGAAGACCCGATCCAGCGCGTCCTCGGTGACCGCGTCCTGCTCGCTCTCGTCCATCACACGCCACTTGGGAGGCAATCCAAGCTCCGGAGCCACCGCACGCACCGATTGGGTCAGGAATGCATCCAGAGTCTGCACCCGGGCCGCCGACACGCGACGCACCAGCGAGAGCGCGAGCACGCGGGCGTCGCTCGCAGAGAGCTCGCGGCCCAGCTCGGTCGCGAGGAGTCGCCGGGCTTCATCGCTGGCGGCCGCCTCCATCAGCCGCTTGAACACCCGGGCCAGCATCTCTCCGGCGGCCTTGCGTGTGAATGTCAGCGCGAGGATCCGTTCCGGCGCAGCGCCGCCCGCTAGCAACCGGATGTAGCGGCCCGCGAGCTCGTAGGTCTTCCCCGAACCGGCAGAGGCCAGGATGACGCTGTGGCGGCCGCTCACGTCGCGCTCTCTCCTTCCTCGATGTCCAGCAGGCGAAGCCCGGCCAATCGCGCGATCGAGCCGCCGTGGTCTCGCGCCTCGCCCAGCTCGCGGAACTCCCCTCGCAGCATCTTCTCGGCCAGCTCGACGGCGAGGCGCGATGCGTCCTGGAGGTCCGACTCCTCGGCGCTCAGTTCCACCAGCTTGGGCCCGTTCTTGTCGGCGCACAGCGACCAGTACACCAATCGCCACCGGTTCGCCGACACGCCCGAGTGTGTGAGCATGTGCCGGTAGAGAGGCAGTTGCAGATCGAGCCACTCGTTCGCCGCGCCCTTCTTGCCGACCTTGAAGGCGTCCTTCTCCTCCTTGACCGCATCGGAGACCTTGTAATCGATGACCATCAACTCGTCGTCGCGGCGATCGATGCGGTCGATGCGACCCTTGAGACGCAGCCGCCCGGCCGTGGTGTCGAGCGAGATCTCCTGGGCCGGCTCCCACTCGGTGTGGGCGATGGACCAACCCTCGGCGCGGTGCGCGGCTTGCATCTGGGCGAATCGGCGCAGCCGACGGCGAAGCGCGGTCTGTTGCATGCCCTGCGTGCTCGTTACCAGATGTCGGGGCCAAGCACGCAGGGTCTCGTCCGCGCGCTCACGAAGCCACTCGAAGATGCGGTCGGGGTTGCGAGAAGCTGCCTCGGGCCCGCCCGCGAAGGCGCTCAGGAGTTCGTGCACCAGGGTTCCAAGATCGCGGTAGTCCGACTCCCGCCCGGGCTCGATCGCTTCCTCGACCTTGGCGACGTGCCGGAGGAAGAACATGTACGGCGATTCCCGATACGCCCGGAACGCGGTGACGCTCACCTCGCTGGGCATCGGCCTGTCGACCAGCGGCGCGACCGGGAATGCGCCCGGCGTGAGACGTTCGGCCGGTGGCACGCGGGCCGCCTGAACCGGCACAACGCTCTCGTCCTTGTCGCCGGCACGCTGCGCGCGGCGCATCGCGGTCTGGTCGTCGCACGCAAACGCCAGCGGGCTCGGCCAGAGCGTCGCGCCCTCGCCATCGGTCCGTGCGATCACGGCCCGCAGCGCGCCGGTGGCCCGGCGCACCTCGAGCATGTGACGCAGCAGGTACGTGTCGCGTGCGGCGGTGTGCTCGGAGGTGAACATGCCGAGGGCCCCCATCACCGTCTCATTCAGCCACGCGTTGGGAGATGGCCGGGCCGGCATCAGCCCGGCGTTGAACCCGAGCAGGATGAGGTTCGGCGCCGGGTCGTAGGTCGCGTCGAGCCAGCCGAGCACCTCCACCGCGTCGGACCGTGGCTCGGGCGCTCGCACCGCGCCGGACATGACCTCGAGCAGCAGATCCGCCGCGTCGCACAGCTTCATCGGGCCGGCGAGCGACTCGCACCCGCCCAGCTCGGAGATCGAGCCGGCCAGGCCGTCGACCAGATCGCGGTCCTCGCAGCTCTGGAGCAAAGCCCCGAGCATGCGGCCCAGTCGGATCGCTTGCTCGGTCAGCGGGCGCTCGCGGTCGTCCGAGTCCTCGAGCGCCAGCAGCGAGCCCAGCCCGGTCGCAACGATGCCGCTGATCCCGGTCGGGCTCTCCGCGGGCGCCCGCGGCGACGCGGCGGCGGCCTCGTCGAGGCGGATCAGCCAGTCGTCGCCGGCGCTCGTTGGGAGCGAACCTTCGATCGCACGCGTGGCCAGGCCTTGCTTGCACAGGGCGACAAGTGTCAGTCGATCGCGCCGGCTCAGGTACGCCGCCAAGGCGTGCACCAGCCGCCCGGCACCCGTCGCGGAGAGATCGGTGCCCGCCGCGTCGTGGATGCTGAGGCCCTGCACCGCCGCGGCTTCGATCGCGAGTTCCTGCGTGAAGGCGGGCTCGGGCGAGCAGATCGTCACGTCACTCGCGGAGGCAGCCAAGCCCTGGCTGTTCCACGTCGCGATGGTGTCGAGCGTCAGGCTGGCCGCGCTCGCCGGCCCCGCGGCCCACAGCAGACACTCGTCCGGCAGATCGATGCGCACCCGCTCCGGAGAAAGCTCCGACAGCGGCCGGTCCGGCGCGATGGTGCCCAGTTCGTCCAACCCCACACCATCACCCGCCGAGATCACAATCAGCCGCTCACGCCCCCGCGCTCGGGCTTCCGCACCCGTTGGAAGGCGCGTGCTCGACGAACGGACTCCCGAAGTTGGTTCCGATGCTCGCCGAGAAGTCGCGGCCCCTCGGAAGAGTTCGATCGCTTCCCGAGCCGCCCGATCCAGCTCGAGCACGCCCACCAGCACGATGGCCTCGGGAGCATCATCGGCGAGGGGAACGGGCTGGCCGCTGGTCGCGAGCCGCAGGCGGCGCAACTGGTCCAGCCGCTGATCGCACAGGCCCGCGCGGCGCAGGATCGATTCGTACCGCTCGCGCAACCGATCGAGCGCTTCCCAGCGTTCGTGCTCGCCCCGAGCGGAAACCGCGGCACACCGTGTCGGCACCTCCGCAGCCAGCACCATCGCGCGGGCCAGCTTGGACACCGTGTCGTCCAGCCAGCGCCCATCGTCGAGGCTCACCGACTCTCTGGCATTCCTGCCACGCGTCCCCACGATGCGTTCGGCGTCCTCAGCACCAATCTCGCTGAGGGCGAGCTTCCACGCCAGCGCCCGCGGCGTGGTGCCCGCGGGCGGAAGATCGCCCAGGCCGAGCACGGCGTCCGCGATCTGCACCGGCGTGATCAACCGCGGCGGAGAGAACCAGCGTGACTGTGCGGCCGCGAGCTCGGCAAGGCGACGCTGCAGCAGGCGACCGAGCCGCCGACCCGGCGTGACGACGCAGACGCGAGCCATGTCCACCCCGCCGCCGAGGTCTGAGGTGGAGTACAACGACACCAGCCGCGAGGATGCGATTGCGAGGAGCGAGGGATCAAGTTCGGAGCGGCGAAGCGTCACGAGGGCAGAATAGCGTTGTTGGGCAAGTAAAAGGCCCGCCACTTGGGCGGGCCTGTCGGGCTGGGGTCGGGAAACGGTTCCTTAGCTGCACGACGGGCACACCAAGTCGTTGTAGTGTGCCGCGAAGATGGTGAAATCGGCGTCATCGGTGATGCCATCGCCGTTCTGATCGCCCTCCGGTGCCAAGTAGTCGTAGTACGCACCGAAGATTATGAAATCGGCATCATCGACCATGCCGTCGGCGTTGAAGTCGGAGTGATTCACGGCGGCGTAGAACGCGACTTTGTCAGTGCTGTCGAGCGTGCCGTCGAGATTGCTGTCGAGTTCGAGCAGGTAGAGCGGGTTGCCCGCCTGCACGTTGTTGAACGTTGAAGAAACCACCGAGGGTGAGTGGATCGCGTCGGCGCAGGTGAGGCAGCCGTCCTGATTGAAGTCGCCAAAAGGAGGTGTCGCCAGATTAAGGTCCAGCAAGTCGCTCAGGAAATCCACGTCCGCTTGGTCCAACACTTGTTGGGCCGGTGACGTCGGCTCATTTCCAGACACAGCCACATTTAAGCGAGCAACCAACGCAGGCTCATCAAACGCCAGAATCATGTTTAACGGGGCACTGTTGATCAGCGTCTGGAGACCGTCTCGGTCCGCGGCATCGAATCGCCCGTCTTGGTTGTAGTCGTACTGGGCGTCACGCACCACATATGTCACAGGAGACAGTGGGATTGAGTGGTTACCGATGCCGAATGAGATCGACGGCGAGTTCATCGTCGCTTGGACTGTTTGCTTGAGCTCTCCCGGGTCGTCGCCGTAGTTCGGACCCTCAACCAGAGTTACCCCCGAACCTGCGGCCCAACGACCATCTACGAGTGCGATCGTCCGCCGAACCGCGTTCCCGCCGGGAACGGGCTGCTCAACAATCACTCGTTGAAGTCCGCTCTGCGACGCAAGAGTGCGCCTCGAACGTGCTGATCCGTAGCAAGCGTCGTCATCGAAATAATTGTCCCCACATCCGGACTTGACCGCGATCGACAACTCGGTCGTGAAAAAGACGGTTGCAGCTGCCGAGACCGTGAGCGTGCCGTTGGCGGTCCCTGACGCTGACGTATTCAAAGAAGCAAGACACGGCGATGGCGACGTTGCTCCAGCCGACGTCGTTGTGAACCCGTAAACAGCGCCTGGTGGTTCCCATGAGAAAAAAGCCAGTGCTTCGATCTGTGGATTTCCGCCAGCGAAGAAGCCACAGGCGCTGATGTTTCCAAAATCAACGAAAGCTGAGTCAATACCGCTGTTAGCAAGACTCGATACGATGATGCACTCTGGACAGTTTTGCAGCGTACGGAGATAGACGAGTTCTGCGACGGCGCTTTTTTGATTCAGAGACAGTGACGCGCTGCCGCCGACCGTCGTCATCAAGAGCTGACCATCAATCCTCATCCCGATGCCGCATGGGCAATCTTGTGCTATCGCTACCCCCCCCCACCCCAGCAACGCGATGACGAAACCCCGTTGAGCCAACCTGCAAAGACGAATATGCAATGAGCACCTCCCAACCCACGAGCGAGTTCGCGCGGTTGGCGCACGGTTCTCGATCCATGCCTCCATCCGCCACATGTGAGACTATCAGGTCTCCATGAACGCTGCATGTTCAGTCTTGATGGCCACTTAGCGATGGCTCTTCGTCTCACCATCGCTCCGGATCGTCTGGTTGCCGTCGACGTACCTGGTGAATGTACTCAAAACGAAAGGCCCGCCGATTGACGGGCCTGGTTCAATTTCGTTCACCAGCAATCACTTGGTGACGTCGATCTCGCGGTCCAACGCCGACCAAAGCACCTTGAACGTGCTGAAGCCCGCCGTCGGTCCGGAGTCTTTGTCGCTGTTGAACAGATCCTGCGGCGCCTGCGGCCCGGCGTGGCCGTCCAAGAAGACCATCATGGCCGAACCCTTGATGTCCGTGAGTCGCGTGCGCGCTCGCGGATGCCTGTAGTACGGGATATAGCTTTGTACTGGCAGCCACTTGCCAGCGCCCCGGGTCGGACCGTCGACCTCCGGACTGATCGGAATTCCGGGAGTCGAACCATCCATTTGCTCGGTTGATATCTCGCTCGGCCCTAGGAACGCGCCGAAGCGCTCTCCTACCAGCTGCTTCGCCCCCATTCCAGAACCGATGTGGAGCCTCGTGGCCCACGAGTACCCGTTGTCCCCCTTCAACGCCTGCAATCCCCATGCTTCGGAGAACAGCATCAGCCGGCTCGGTTCCTCGCCGTTGATGTTGAAGACTCGACCACCTTTGAGCTTCGCCGTCGTCTTTGTCGCCTCTGTGCCCGGCTTCGTCCACTTTGCCGTCGCCCCGGACCCGCTCCTGATCGCACTAGTTGTCCAGAAATTGATGGTGTACGACCGTTCGCCGCTCGGATGATTCGGGCATCGCATCACCGGGCCCGTGACGGTCGGCGGACCACTTTGGATTGGGTCGGCGGAAATGTTCGGTAGGTAGCGGCCGATTCGGGTCGTTGCGTACCACTCGACCGAGGCGATGCGGTCGTCGAGCTTCTGCGCCTCGGTCAGCGTGCCGCCCACGGTCACGGCTGGCGGGAAATCCCCCTTGTAGTCGTTGCCATAGAGGAGCATCGCCTGGCCCAGGCTACGGACGTTCGACATGCACTGCAGCCCGCGTGCCGAGTCCCTCGCTTTCCCAAGCGCCGGCAACAAGATCCCGATCAACAAGGCGATGATCGCGATCACGATCAATAGCTCGATGAGCGTGAAGCCTTTGTTCCGTTGACAGTTCGTCCTCATGACTTCGCTCCTCGTGATGCATCCCGTGTGATGCTTTCGTCTGACGGTCCCGTCGTTCCGCTGTCTTCGCCGTGCTTCCACATCGTTCTTCGGCAACCGGATCCGATTCTCTCAGGGAAACTGCGGAGTGTTTCATTTCTCTGAGACTGTCACTCCCCGGTCACGCTGCCGCACACCGCTGTGTTTCGAGTTGTGACGTGCGGCACGATCCGATTCAGACGAGGCCAAGGCGAGCGCCCGGTCCCCTCGTCTTTGACTGACTTCCCCATCTCTCCCTACGTCAAGATACCAGAAAGAGACGAACCGTGGGAAAAATACCTGAGGTTTTTTGCACGCGGGGACGATGTCGATCGCATTTTGTTTGGTCTCTCACGACGAGGCCGCTTTCCGAATCCGGGGCTCTCCATCAGATCGCCCATGCCCCGGCTCGGCGCAGGAAAAGAAAAAGAGCCCGGCCGAGGGGCCGGGCTCCGAGAGTGAAAACCCATTCTGGTCGTGACGTGGAAACGACTGACGAGTCAGGCCGTTCCGCGATCAGGCCCGACGACGGCGGGCGACGATCAGGCCGCCGAGGCCGAGGAGGGCGGCCGTGCCCGGGGTGGGGACGGCGAAGATGTAGACGTTGCGGTTCGCAAAGTCGCTGATGGCGAGGGTCTGCGTGCCGGCATCGAAGGCGAAGGAGTACGCGCCGTTGCCGCTGAGGAACGAGAACGCGCCGAAGTTCAGGGTGTGCAGGTTGCCCGAGAGGTCCGAGGCCTTGAGGACGACGGAGGCGAGCTGACCCGGCGAGGCGACGTTGCGGTCGTTGAAGATCAAGAAGCTGCCGTAGGCGCTGGAGTTGACGAACGCGATGTTCTCGTTGTCGACGATGGACGTGGTGGTGTTGGCGACGATCACGGTCTGGGTCGCGAAGGTGTTGTCGCCCGTGCGGACGGCCTTACCGACGCGGTTGGACTCGCGGGTGTAGAGGTCGCCGGTCGCGGGGTCGAAGGCGTGCCCGCGCCAGGTGGTGCTGGCGGCAGCGAAGTTGACGATGCCGCCGGCGTTCTGGCCGTAGTTGTAGTTGCCGGTGCTCGCGTCCAAAGAGTGACGGCGGCCCGAACCCGGCGCGAGGTAGGAGACCGAGCCAGCGGACGTGCCGCCGCCGATCGCACCAGGATCAAACGCAACGCCGCCCATGCCGCGACGGGACGCGTCGGGCGTGGCACCGCCGGTGGCCCAGTTCTGGGCGCCGGTGGTGGCGTTGAACGAGCGGACGGAGTTCACGCTGTTGGCGCCGTTGTCCCAGGCGGCGGCGAGGTTGTTGCCCTTGATGGCGAGGCCGGTGATGCCGCGGCTGTTGGCGGTGGCGAGGTTGCCGAACGAGGCGCCCCAGGTGTTGCTGGTGCCGTCGTACTTGGCGATGCCGGTGTTCAGGTTCGCGGCGCCGCCGTTGTAGCCGCCGACCCACAGGTCGGTGCCGTTCCAGGCGATGCCGGAGACGTTGGTGCCGACATACTGAGCGTTGCCGGCGGTCGCGGTGCTCGAGGTGTCGATGGTCTTGATCAGCGACAGGTTGATAACCGCGGCTTGTGAGGCGGCGGCGAGGCCGGCCACGGCGGCCAGCGTCAGAACGGAAGTCTTCATCTCTCTATCTCCTTCAAACCAGTAAAAACCAGTTTCCACGAAACGGGTTTTCGAATCAGGCCCGCGCGACACGTGTACGCGCGGGCGACCCTCAGCGGCTCGCTCCAGCGGGCTTGGCCTCGGGCTTGGGGACACCATCCGCGGGGCCGCTGTTCACCCTCGGGCGGAAACCGAGGTTGACGGCGACGGGGCGGAACTTCCCGTCGCTGGGCTTGTTGATGAGTGCATCGCCGGTCGCCGGCGTGTAGATGAACGCGGAGGAGCCACCGCCGTCCAGGTTGACAGCGTTGGTCGCCCCGATCGAGAGGAAGTAGTCGGCGAGCTCGGGGAGCGTGACGCCGACGCTGTGATCCGGCTGGCGGCCGTCGATGACGACGACGTAGAGCGTCTTGCCGTCGGGAGAGACACCCACCGCGGTGCGGGGATGGCGTTTCTCCGGCTCGACACGGGCCTGATCGCCGGTGTTCTTGCCGTCGGTCACGATCAAGGAGCCGTTGAGTGGCGTTGTGGCCGACGCGCCGATACCGGCCACCGCCGCGATGGCGCCTTGGAGGTCTTCGTTTGTGAGGCGACCGATCTTGGCGACCACGCCGCCCGCTGGATCAACGAAAAAGGCGAGCGCGGGGTCGGGGATTCCTTCGTAGACGCGAGCGGGCGAAAGGACCTGCGAGTTGCTCACGCACGCGCCGAGGATCTCGGCGGGCTCGCCGTTGGCTTTCTTGCCCAGCCAGCCGAAGTAGTTGGCGTTGACGGCAAGCTCGGTCTTCTCGCGGAGGGCGAACGTCTGCGTGTCCTCGAGCTTGGCGGCGGTGCGGGCGGGGAGTCCGTCGCGATCGCTCAACGGGGCGGTGACCACCAGATCGAGATCCGGCGCATCCAGGTGCACCGTCCCGAGGAAACCCAAGGCGGGGCTCGCGGGTGTGGAGATCGAGATGGCGTTCGCCGAGATCGCCTGCGAAGTCGCGGGCGCAGCAACCACCCACGCACAAGCGTTGGTCAGCAGCGCGAATGCGAACAGAGTCACCGGCGTGGTGTTCCGTTCGACCCGCCCGGCGGAATGGGCAAAGGCCTCTCTCATACTCCTACTCCGTATTGTGCCGGAAGGCGTCGGTTCATGCAAGCGATATTCCGTAGAAATGAGTAGGGAATGGACTTTGTTTGGGTTACCGCGTGATTCTGGGTCCAACCCCTTGCGATGCAAGCGCTTTCACGTCCCTCGGCGGGTTGGCTCTAGACTCCGGCATGCGGGTAACGGTCAACGGAGAAACTCGCGAGCTGCCGCCGAATGCCACGGTGCGGACGCTCATCGAGACGCTTGGGCTGGCCGGCAAGGCCTGTGCGGCAGAGGTGAACGCTGAACTGGTCCCGTTCCGAAAGCATCCCGAGACCACGCTCAAGGAAGGCGACCGCGTCGAGATCGTGACGCTGGTGGGCGGGGGATGAATGGATTTCACCGAGGAGGACTCGGAGGACGCGGAGGAGGGCAACGGCAGGGCGATTGACCAGCATGGTGCTTCTCCGCGCTCTCTGCGTACTGTGCGGTGAATTGCCTTGTTGAACGCGTCAGAAGGAGCGAAGCATGTCCGTGATCGTTGAGAAGAAGACGCCCGCCGCCTCCACTGCCGCCACGAGCGAACCCGGTGTGCAGCCGCTGGTGATCGCGGGGCGGACGTTCACGAGCCGCCTGTTCGTGGGCACGGGCAAGTACAAGACGATGGAGCTGATGCAGCAGTCGCTGGACGCGAGCGGCTCGCAGGTGGTCACCGTGGCGGTCCGGCGCGAGCGACTGTTCAACGAGCAGGGTAAGAGCCTGCTCGAGTATCTCGACCTCTCGCGCTACACGATTCTGCCCAACACCGCGGGATGCTTCGCCGCGGCGGATGCGATCCGAGTGGCACGGCTCGGCCGCGAGATCCTCGAACAGCTCGGCAACCCCGGCGCGAGCTGGGTGAAGCTCGAGGTCCTTGGCGACAAGAAGACGCTGCTGCCTGACCCCGTCGGCACCATCGAAGCGACCAAGGAACTGGTGAAGGACGGCTTCCAGGTGCTCGCGTATACCAGCGATGATCCGATCTCCGCGATTCGGATCAAGGAAGCGGGTGCCGCCAGTGTGATGCCCGCGGGCTCCCCGATCGGCAGCGGGCAGGGCGTCCTGAACCGAGCGAACATCATCCTGTGCCTCGAGCTTCTGAAGCAGGGCGACACGTCGTTCCCAGTGATCGTCGATGCCGGTGTCGGCAGCGCGAGCGATGTCTCATTCGCGATGGAGCTCGGCGCCGACGGCGTGCTGCTCAACACTGCTATCGCCCACGCCAAAGACCCGGTCATGATGGCCCACGCGATGCGGCACGCCTGCACCGGTGGGCGCCAAAGCTACCTCGCGGGTCGCATCCCCAAGAAGCTGTATGCGAGCGCGAGCAGCCCGTGGGAGGGTGTGATCTCGTACATCCCGGGCGAGTAAGAGCCTGGTTTCGCCGATGGAGGGCTCATGCGTTCGCCCGGATTGGCCATCGTCCCGCTGCTGGTCGCTTCGTCGTGCGTCGCGGCCCCGCTGTCGCTGCAGTTCAAGTCCGGGGCGAACCTCGGCAGCTCGACGCAGGATCAGAACGGCGTCACGTTTCCCGTCGCGGGCCTCAGCGGCTTGAGTTGGACTGGCCCTGAGATCGGCGGCGGAGGCAGCACGTACATGGCGGTGATGGACAACTCGAACAAGCTCGTGCGACTGTCGATCTCGATCACCAGCGACGGGACGATCTCCTCTGCCTCGCTGCTACCGAGCGGCGGGCTCAGCTTGAGTGATAGCCGCGACTTCGAAGACATCGCTTTCCGCGGCACCGCCCGTGACGCGGTGTACCTCTGCGAAGAAGGGTCGCCAGAGATTCGGGAGTATCGACTCGACACCGGAGCCCTGGTTCGCGTGCTCTCTCGCCCCGCGATCTTTGCCAACAGGCGTTCGAACTTCGGCTTCGAGTCGCTTTCACTGAACCGGACGCAGAGCGCGCTGTGGACCGCGAACGAAGAAGCCCTCACCAATGATGGGAGCGCATCGACCCCCAGCACTGGCACCTGGGTGCGGCTGCTCAGGTACGACGCGGCTAAGACGCCCCCAACGCCCGTGGCGCAGTTCGCGTACCAGACACAGCCGATGCACGGCAGCGTGATCAGCGGAGCCCGCAGCGGCGTCTCCCAAGTTGTTGCACTTCCGAACGGGAAGCTTCTGGTACTCGAACGCTCTTTCGCGTTCGGCGCGACGTTGTTCCAGACTCGTATCTATGAGTTTGATGTTGCCTCGGCCACGGATGTCTCAGGGCTGACGACGCTCGTCGGCACCACCTACACGCCGGCAACGAAGCGGCTTCTGTACTCCGGGGACCAGACGAATCTCGAGGGGCTGTGTCTTGGCCCCAAGCTGCCCGATGGCTCGTACGCCCTGCTCGGCATCGTCGACGACGGCGATCCGATCAGCGTGAATCGGGTGGTGTCGTTCCGACTGAGCGGCAGCATCGACAGTGCATGCCCGGCCGATCTCAACGACGACAGCGTCGTCGATGACGCAGACTTCGTCCGCTTCGCGGAGTCGTACAACCTCCTGCTCGATCCGGTCGGCGATCTGAATCACGACGGCTTGGCGGACGACGAGGACTTTGTTCTCTTCGCGGCGGCGTACAACGAGTTGGCGTGCGCCACGTAAGGCCACCCGATTCTGCTCAGCGTTCCGCGCCGGCCCGCTCGATCAAGGCGATTCGATTGCCTTCCGGGTCCTGGAACTCTGCGACCAGCGTGCCGGGCGCCACCTCCGTGACGGGATAGAGCTCGTGAGCCCCGAGGCGGATCGCGCGTGCGAGCGTGGCTCGGAGATCGGCAACCTTGAAGTAGATGCGGGTCCCGTCCAGCGACGGGCGATAGCTGTCGCCGGTGGCGATCGCACCGGAGATACCAAGCCCCTCCTCGACCTCGGGCAGGAGGCCCATCGGATGGCCGTCGATGGTCGTTCGCTCGATCGTCACCTCGAACAACGAGCCGTAGAACTCGATCGCGCGATCAAGGTCGGTCGCGGGGATCTCGAAGTACACGACCGGTCTGGGGTCAGACATCGCCGAACTCCTCGGAGTTTCCACGCTCGATCTCGCGCAGCCGGTCAGACCGCAGGCAAGGGCCGCGACGGTTGCCAATACGACTCGCACAATCAAGCCCTCGGGACCTCGATCCACTGCGTCGGCGTGTGCCGCACGATCGCGCCCGTGCTCGCGTAGATCACCTGCTCGGCCACGTTGGTGCAGTGGTCGGCCACGATCTCGCACTGGCTCGCCACTTCGTGGAGCAGGAACGCGAAATCCGCGGGCATCGTGCCCTTGGCGATCTGCTGCTCGGCGTCGCGCAGGATCGCGTCCTTGAACGCGGTCACGCAATGCTGGGACTGCAGAACGACTTTGGCCAGCCCGGCGTCCGAGCGCGAGACCGAGATCGTCGTGTCGCGCAGAATGCCCACGACGCTGTTGGCCATCATCCGGAACGTGGCCGGGATCGCTCGTGAGGCCGACGTCGGGGAGAGCGTGAAGCCCGTCCCAAGACCTCTCGGGGGCGCGGCGGCGGTGTGGTGGTTGCTCCCCGGGAGCGCCGTCGGGCTGATCATCGCGGCGATGTCCACCGCGCCGTCGGCGATCCGCTCCAGCTCGTTGTTCACCTTCACAATCGTCAGCACCCGGCGCAGCGACTCCTCCTGCAGGCTCGACCCTTCTCGGGCCGCGTCGGTCAGGAGCGAGACGCAGGCCTTCTCGAGCGCCACGTCCGCGGCGTCGATGGCGTCGTCGTCGCTGTTCACCTGAGCGGCCTTGACGCCGTCCTTGTTGAAGAACGCGTCGAACGCCAGCTCCAGAAGTGCCTGCACGCGGCGTCCCTGGGCTTCGAGGTCCTGAGCCAGCGCGTCGATCCGTTTGGGAAAGTCCTGCGGCATGAGCGTGGCGTCACTGTATCACACCGCCCGTTCAGGTGTCGAAACGGGGAGGTCTTCGCTGCACAGTTTCAGACGACCGACGGGGGCTTACTCGATCACCGGGATCTCGACCCACTCGCCGCCCCTGGCGATCGACTCGTTACCAGCCTGCATGACGGCGACGTTCTCGACGATGTCACGGAGCGAGACCGGGGCCTCGCCGCCCTCGAAGAACTTGACCATGCCCGCGACCAGCCGCCCGTAGACCGGGGCGAAATCGACCACGAACTGCTGCACGCCCTTCTTGCCGTGGACGGTGGCGCCGAAGGCCCAGGCGCCGTCGCGGTCGCAGCGGATGCGGGCGAGACGGCCGTCGCGGTACTCGATGTCGAGCAGGTGGTAGCCGCTGGTGGCGTCGCCCTTCTTGATGGCGCTGACGCGCTTCACGCCCGGGCCCTGGCCCGACCACTTGAAGATGGCGTCGACCATCTCGATCGAGTGGCAGCCGTAGTGCCAGAGGTCGGGCATCATGTCGAGCACCTCGCCGTTGCCGAAGGCGTCGATGGCGACGATGTCGCCGAGCTTCTCCTTGTCGAGCTTGGGAATCTCGGTGACGAACCGCAGCGACGAGGCGGAGTAGGCCCGGGCCTTGTACTGGCGGGTCATGCTCAAGAGGGCTTTGGCCTGATCGATCGAGCAGGTCAGCGGCTTGTCGATGTAGGTCGGCATGCCCTTGGCGATCGGCCCGATCGCGAGCTCGAGGTGCCGGTGCCCGTTGATGTTCAGGACCATCACGCCGTCGACCTGGCTGAGCAGTGCGTCGAGCGAGTCGACCTGCTTCGCGCCCTCGGCGATGGTGTCCTCACGCCACTTGGCGACGTCCTTCTTCGACTGCTCGGCGCCGGCCGGGTGCTGCCACTCGTGCTTGCCCGGATCCCAGAACGCCGTCACCTGGCACTTGGTCTTGCCCTCTTTGTGCAGGGCGTTGATCGCCTTGGTGAAGACCGGGGTGTGGGACGAGTCGATGCCGATGGCGCCGATACGCATGATGGAATCCTCGGGAGAAATGCTGGTGGTTGGTGAGCGAGCGAACGATAGGTGTCGGAGCGAAGTCAGTACAACACGGTCGACGCTGTCCTAAAGAAACGGGTGAAGGTCGAGATGATCTCTGGGAAGGATCCGCTAGTTCCACGGATCCTCGGCGGCCTCTTCGGCGGGGTCGATGTACTCCACGGGCACCGTGCGACCGGTCTCGATACTCCGCCGCTCCGCGTCGAGGAGGCAGGTCACGTCGAGCGCGTCCTGGACCGTGGCCCGCGGCGTCACGCCCTTGGTGACAATCTCGACAAAGTGGCGCACCTCGGCCTCGTAGCCGGTCGTGGTCGGGAGTTCGATCGCCTTGCTCTCGTGGGCGTCGCTGAGCATCACCGGCCGGTCGCCGCGGGAGAGGTCAAATTCCGCCGTCGCCTTCTCGAAGTTGGCGACGTACCGCATGCGGAACCCGAAGCCGGCCTGCTGACCCCAGCCGCCGCTGGCGACGACGATCTCCGGCGCGCCCGAGCCTTTGGCGTAGTGGTAGACCGTGGTCAACTGTTCCAGCGAGCCGACCGTCGTGACGGCCTCGGGCCGGCCGAACGTCCAGAGCACGTAGTCGCTGTCGTGGATATGCAGGTCGAGCAAGGCGCCGCCGGAGCGGTTGACGTCGCCGTAGAACGCGGTGTTCCAGGTCGGCCGTGAGCCGCGGCGTTCAAACTCGACGCTCTTGCACGCCCCGAGCGTGCCGTCCTTCACCCGTTCGTGCAGCCACTCCCAGCCGGGCCAGAACCGCATCACCATCGCCGGCATGCACACCCGGTCGGCCTTGGACGCCGCCTTGTGCACGCGGAGCACGTCCTCGGCGAGGAGAGCCAAGGGCTTCTCCACGAGCACGTGTTTGCCGCCCGCCAGGGCGGCGATCACGAGACCCACGTGCGTGTCGGTCGGGGTACAGATGCTGACCGCTTCCACGCTCGCGTCCGCCACCAGCCCCGCGGCGTTTGGGGACATCTTCACCTTCTTGGGGTCGACCGGCACTTCACCGGCGTTCACCTTGATGTTCCCGCCGCTGGCGTTGTCCGCCAGGTCCTTGGCCTTGGTGTCGGCGATCGCTACGAGCCGCGAGTGATACCCCGCGTTCTCGGCGCTGAGAAAGGCCTGCACGTGGGTGCGGCCCATGAACCCCAGACCGACGACGCCGACGCGGAGTGGATTTGGCATGGTGTCCAGAAGCCTTGACGATGTTGCGGACGCCGCCGCGTGATGAGCAGCAGGATCGGAAGAAGGTGTCGCGGAGGAAGGAGGGGTCATGGTGGCTTATCCGGCGATACGACGGACCAGATCTCGGGCGGCAGCGATGTCTTTCTCGCGCGAGTCGCCCGCCTCGCGTTCGATCATGAAGTCGACCCGAAGTCCGCGGGCCGCGTCGAAGAACTTCTGCCAATCCACCGCCCCGGTTCCCGCGGGTTCCTCGCTGCCCCACGTCCCGGGTTTGCTCGTCGGCTTGGCGTCCTTGATGTGGATCTGCTTGACGTGCGGCGAGAGCTTCCGCAAAGCCTCGATCGGGTCGCCCATGCCGTACAGGATCATGTTCGCCGGGTCGAAGTTCACACCGACTTTGGCCTTGTCCGGCAACGCGGCGTTCAGTTCTTGCAACACGCCCAGGAGCGTGTCGGCGTCCTCCTGTCCGGTCTCGAACGCCACACGGACGTTGCGAGCCGCGAAGACCTCGGCGATCTGGCGGAGTCGCTCCACCATGCGAGTCCGAAGCGGGTCCCCGGCCTCGTGCGGCAGAAACCCGGCATGGAACGTCACCAGCGGGATGCCCAGGCGTGACGCGAAAATCGCGTTACCCTCCGCGGCCCGCAGATTGGCCTCCCAGTGCTCGTCGGGACGCACGCCGCCGGTCAGCTTGATGGTTTCAAGAGTGGAATAGTCCTCGCCCTTGGTTCCCATCATGCCGCTGGCGATCGTGATGTTCGCGAGCTTCAGAACTCCGGCTGTCTCGTCGGCACGCCACGCACCCTCGCGGACCGGATCCAAATGCAGCTGCACGCGGCGGATGCCGAGCACCGCGATCTTGTCCGCCAAATCACGGGGCGACTCGGGTCTCAGAGACCACGAGCACACCCCGAGTTTGTCCATGATGTTCGCCATGCGGCCTCTGCCTCGTCCTCCAACCCCAGCCCTCAAGCCTCGTGATGGGCTCCACACCGATCACACCCGAACCGAACTCTTCGCCGGCTTGGTCTCCGCCAGCGAGCCGTCGGCCGCGCTGGGCACCCAGCGTACGAACCCTTCGATCGCCTCGTACTCGGCGAGGCCGAGCTGATCGTACAGCTTCGCGGTGTTGCGATTGCGCTGCTCCGCCCGCTGCCAGAACTCGCGTTGGTCGTTCGGACCCGGGAACAGGGCGCTGTCCTTCTGGCTCTCGTGCTTGAAGATCGCGTAACGCTTGCGCATCACTTCGTCGGGCGACAGCGGCACCGCCATCTCGATCTGTTCGGGTTCCCACTCCTGCCACGCCCCGCGATACAGCCAGAGCGTGCACTGCTTCATCCACTCACGCCCCGCAAGCCGGTGCATCGCCGTCGTAATCGCCGCCAAGCACACCCGGTGCGTCCCGTGCGGGTCCGACAGATCGCCCGCGGCGTAGACCTGATGCGGCTTCACGCGCTCAAGGAGGTCCATGGTGATCTGGATGTCTTCCTCGCCGATCGGCTTCTTCTTAACCCGACCCGTCTCGTAGAACGGCAGGTCGAGGAAGTGAATGTTGTCCGGCTTCACGCCGCTGTAGCGGGCGCCGGCTCGGGCCTCGGTGCGACGGATCAGGGTCTTGATCCGCTGCAATTCGGGCGAATCGACCTCGCCAGCCTTCTTCTTGCGGACGAACTCCTCTACGCTCCGCTCGATCGCGTCGGCGGCCTTCTGGCCGATGTCACCCAACCGGTCCTTGAACGCTTGGGCAAACTCCGACACAAAGTCCGCGTGCCGGATTGCCGATTCGTCCCACACCGCGATGTTGCCGCTGGTCTGGTACGCGACATGCACGTCGTGCCCTTGATCGCACAGACGAATGAACGTGCCGCCCATGCTGATCACGTCGTCGTCGGGATGCGGGCTAAAGAGCACGACGCGCTTCGGGAAGACCTCGTGACCCGGCACGTGGATCCGGCCGTGCCGCTCGGCCTTGTCGGCGGGTTTGCCGCCCGGCCAGCCGGTGATCGTGTTCTGCAGCGATCGGAAGACCTCGATGTTGATGTCGTACGCGCCGCCCCGGGTGCTCAGCATGTCCGCCAAGCCGTGCTCGTTGTAATCCTCTTCGGTCAGCTTCAGGATCGGTTTCTGAAGCGTCTTGGCCAGCCAGATGACGGCCTTGCGGACTGTCTTCTCGTCCCACTTCAGCCCGAACTGCTCGATCCCACCCAGGAGCCACGGCGTCTTGAACCGAGTCAGCTCCGCCGCCGCCGCACCGTCGAGCATGATCCGCGCGTTGGGATGCTGCTGCAGGTACGACGCCGCGATGACGTTGGTGATCTCGCCCTCGACCGCCTTCTTGATGACCGGGGCCTTGTGCTCGCCGAACGCGAGCAGCAGGACCCGCTTGGAATCGAGGATCGACCCCACGCCCATCGTGATCGCCTTGCGGGGCACGTGCCGCTCGCCGAAGAAGTCGCTCGCCGCGTCCATCCGCGTCACGCGATCGAGCGTGATCAACCGCGTGCGGCTGTCGCGCGACGAGCCCGGTTCGTTGAAGCCGACGTGCCCGGTGCGCCCGATGCCCAGGATCTGGATATCGATCCCGCCCGCGTCCTTGATCTGACGCTCGTACTGCTCGCAGAACGCCGCGATCTGGTCCGCCGCGATCGTGCCGTCGGGCACGTGCGCGTTCTTGGGGTCGATGTCCACGTGATCGAACAGGTACTCCCGCATGAAGCGCCGGTACGACTGCAACTCCTCCGGCTGCATCGGCCAGTACTCGTCGAGGTTGAATGACACCACGTTCTTGAACGACAGCCCGTCTTCCCTGTGGAGCCGCACCAGTTCCTCGTACACCGCCTGCGGCGTCGAGCCCGTCGCGAGCCCCAGGACCGCCTTCTTCCCCTGTGCCGCACGCTCGCGGATCAGGGCCGCGATCTCGTGCGCGACCGCGTGGCTGGCCGCGTGGCTCGAGGTGTACACCGTGACCGGGATCTTCTCGACCACCGAACCGAAGTGATGTCCGGATCCTGAGGCTTGGGCAGAGTGCTGCAGGTGCTGGGCCATGGCCGCGTCCTTTCGGGTCTGGCGGGAAATCGAAACCGCCCCGGGCTGGGGGCTACGGAAAATACCCGATACAGAATAGTCGAAAGCCCCCCCTCCTTGCAACCAGAACCGGATAAGTTCGTGCCTTGTCAAGGGAGGAACGTTCCTGAGCGTCCGAAAAAAGAACGCCCGGCGGGGGCCGGGCGTTTCTGAGGTTCCCGAACGGTCGGAGCCTTACTTGGCGGCCTTCCGTGCCGCGGCGTCCGCGGCTGCGGCGGCGAGGCCATCGGCGAAGGTCGCCAGGCCCGGCTGCTTGGTGCCCTGCGCGGCGTGGGCGAAGGCCACGAGTTGGCGGGTGAAGCGCACGCCGCAGGTCTCGATGGCGTGGTTCTCCTGCTTGCCCAGCAGGTCCTTGAAGATGAGCACCTCGGGGTTCTCGTAGTCGTACGAGAGCATGCCCTTGTCGCCCAGCACGCTGACGGTGAAGCGCGAGGTCTCGGCCCAACCAGAGAGGATCACGCCCGCCACGTTGCCGGGGTTGTTGGGGCCGCCCTTCTTGGTCGACTTCACGAGCACGGTCGCGCCGGTCTCGGTGCGGCCCTTCCACTTGTAGTCGAAGACCGCGCCGACAACCTTGCTCGGGCCGACGACGAAGTGGAAGAGGTCCATCGAGTGCGAACCCATGTCGAGGAATGCGCCGCCGCCGGCCTTCTTCGGGTCGCTGAACCACTTGCTCTGGTGCCCGGGCAGGTCGCAGGCGAAGAAGTTCTCGAAGCGCTCGAGCCGGCCGATGCGGCCCTCGGCGATGAGCTCCTTCATCTTCAGCACCGCAGGGGTGAAGCGGTGGCAGTAGCCGATCGCGGTGACGACCTTCTTGTTCTTTTTCCCAAGAGACTCGAGCTTCTTGGCGTCGGCGAGCGTGTGGGCGATCGGCTTCTCGGTCATGACCGGGAGCTTGGCCTTGAGCGCCGCCGCGACGATCGGCAGGCGGGCGCTGGGGGGCGTGCAGACGACGATGCCGCCGATGCCGTGGTCCTTGGCCGACTTGATGAGAGCTTCCGCGCTCTCGAAGGCCGTGGCGCCGTTGGCGCTGGCGAACTTCTCCGCGGCTTCGCGATTCATGTCCGCAACGCCGGCGATCTCAACCTGGCCCTGCGAGTCTTTGGCGGCCGCCGCGTGGGCGTTCGCGATGCCACCCGCTCCGATGATGCCGATCCGGAATGCCATCTGTGCTACGCTCCTTCGTGTCGCCATCGGTGATCGGGGTCGACCGACCCAACCGGCGGCGTGATTCGTACATCCAGTTCCCGCGCCGTCAGCACCGTGCTTCACACGCGGGGCGAGAGGATAGACGCATGCATACCCCTTGGTATCCGGTCTTTACCCGAGGCTTGAAATCGGCTCTCGTAAGTGCGGCTGCGCTCGTTGCTTGGGCAGGGCACGCTGCGGCCGAGGCCCCCGAATCGGCGTCCAAGCTGGCCCCTGCCGAGGTCCGCGGCACCTGGGTGACTACGACCGCCAACACCGCCATCGCTTCGCCTGCCAACACCGCGGAGACGATGAAGAAGCTCCGTGAGATCGGGCTGAACACGGTGTACGTCGAAACGTGGAAGAACGGCTACACGCAGTATCCGTCCGAGGCGCTCAAGAAAGTCATCGGCGTCGATCGGCGGCCGAACTTGATGCCGCAGGACCCCAGCGACTCGCCGGAGCAGTTGAAGCAGCCCGCACGCGACCTGCTCGACGAGACGCTCATTGAGGCTCATCGCAATCAACTCGTTTACATCGGCTGGTTTGAGTTCGGATTCATGGCCGCCCACAGCAGCACGCAAAACCACCTCCGCAGGATGAAGCCGGAATGGCTCAGCCGCGACATCAAGGGCAACGAGGTCGCGAAGAACGGCTTTGTGTGGATGAACCCGCTGCATCCCGAGACTCGCCGATTCCTGCTCGACATCGTGCTCGAAGCTGTGGACAAGTACGACCTCGACGGCGTGCAGCTCGACGACCGCATCGTCTGGCCCTACTTCGACATGGGCTACGACGACTACACCAAGAAGGCCTACGCCGCCGAGCACAACGGCAAAGAGCCGCCCGCGGACCCGAAGGACGCCGAGTGGACCCGCTGGCGAATCGAGAAGGTGAACGAGTACAGCAAGATGTTCGTGCAAGAGATCCGCGCGAAGCGTCCGGGCCTGATGATCTCGCTCAGCCCGGCGGTGTATCCGTGGTGTCTGGAGAACTATCTGCTCGAGTGGCCGAAGTGGGCGGCTTGGACGAGCAAGGACACGCTGCAACCTCCGGCCGCGGGTTTGGGTAAGGACTGGCCCGGCGCCACCGTCGCACCGCGCTGGGACGAGTACATCCCCCAGTGCTACCGCTTCTCCTATGACGCGTACGAGAAGACCTGGCTCGATCAGGTCAAGTACATGAAGGAACTCGGCGCCGGCCGCGTGAAGGACCTCATCGCTGGCATCCGCCTCGTCGGCGAAGGCAAGGACAGCACCTGGGACGACCTGCGCAAGAGCGTCGAACTCGTCCGCAAAACCGGCGGCGGCGGCCACGTGCATTGGTTCAGCCGCGGCGTGCTGGATGTCTTCCCCAACGAGCTCACGAAGTTCTACGACGTTGCGGGCCAAGGCCCGTCGCCGCACCCGGTCTTCGGAGCCAACTGGCGTCCGGCGCCGATCCCGATGACCAAGAGGGATGGCACTTGGAATGCCACTGCACCGAGCGGGGCGTACCGGGTGATCGCCAAGAAGAGCGGCGTGTGGCGGACCATTGGTGTCTATCCGGCTCCAAAGCCCGCGGGTCCGAGCCTGATGCCGGTGCCGGCGGTCCATGACGACGGGTACGAGGCGGTGGAGTTGTTGGTCGATCGGCGCGAGGAGCTCAGCAACGCCAAGGGCCGCTCGCGATAGGACACGATCGATCTGACCAGAACGGGCAAAACGAAAAAAGGGCGGGGCCAAGCGGCTCCGCCCGTTTCGTTGTGGTCGGCTATCCGATCGGGCTTACTTGGACTTCTTCAGCCACTTGTTCCACAGGCCCTCGTACTCCTTGACGTTGTCCTTGGTGACGACGGCGAGGGGGAAGTTGTTGATGACCTTCTCGGGGCTCTTGCCGGTGTTGAGCTTCTCGACGAGCATCTCGACGGAGCGGTAACCCCAGCCGTAGCAGTCCTGGCCGATGAGGGCCGCGACCTGGCCGGACTTCACGTAGTTGAGCTGCTCGGGCAGGTGATCGACCGAGACGATCTTGGCCTTGTCGTAGACGCCGTCGAGGGCGTTCTGGGTGAAGAGCGGCCAGCCGCCGACCATGGCCCAGCCGGCGATGTCGGGGTTGGCGGTCTGGACCTGCTGCACCATCGCGGCGGCGTCGCTGGCGGTCTCCTTGGTGTAGTAGACCTCCTTGAGCGTGAAGCCCTTTTCTTTGAGGGCTTCGAGTTCGGCCTTGACGCCCTTGATGCGGGCGTTGAGGTTGGTGGCGTTCTGGTTGCCGGAGAGGATGGCGATCTTGCCGCCCTTGACGCCCATGGCCTTGGCGAGCTGCGTCATGACGGCCTTGCCGGCTTCTTCGTCGTTGATGCCGTAGTAGGCCATCCGCTTGCTGTTGGGGATATCGCTGTCGAAAGTCATCAGGGTGACGCCGCGGTCGATGGCGCTGTTGGCGGCGGCGGTGAGGACGTTGGCGTCGCTGGCGGAGATAGCGATGCCGTCCACGCCCTGGCTGGCCATCTGCTCGACGTACTGGGCCTGGAGCTGAGCATCCTCGTTGACGGGGGTGCGCCACTCGACCTTGATGTCGATGCCGAGCTTGGCGGAGAGCTCCTTGCCGGCGTCCTCAGCGCCCGTGCGCGCGGCCTGGAAGACGGGGTTGGACTGGCTCTTGGCGATGACGCCGATCTTGAACTGCTTCTTGGGAGCCTCGGCGGCACCGGACATCAGGCCGACCGTCAGCACGCCGGCCAAGGCCAGCGAAGCAACACCGAAGAGACCGACCGTTTTGCAACACGCTTTCATGAAGAATCCCCTGAAGTGCTCGCCCGCGTGGTGACACCAACGCGCGGGTGAGTGGTGCCTAATGGTATCACAAACGACGAGGCGGGTGCGTCACGGGTTACCCGTGCATCCAGGCGTCGATCTGCTCAATGGGGTGCACCGCACGCTCGCCGATGGCGTCGTGGATTTGGTGGCGGCAGGAGGTGCCGGGGGCGCAAACTCCAGCAGCCGGATTGGAGGACTTCGCCTGGCGAACCGCCGGGGCGAGCGTGAGCTCGGCAATCTTCATCGAGAGGTCGTACTTGTCCTTCGAGTAACCGAAGGAGCCGGCCATGCCGCAGCAGCCGGTGTCGAGGGTCTTCACGCGGCTGCCGGCGAAGAGCTTGAGGGCGGCGGCGCTGGTCTCGGCGCCCCAGAGGGCTTTCTGGTGGCAGTGGCCGTGGAGGATGATGGGGTCAGTGGCGGTGGCGGCTCGCGCCTTGGCTGCGGAGAGAACATCCTGCCGCGGGTGCGTGCTGGCGTTCTTGGCGAGGAACTCCTCGGCGAGGAAGGTCTTGGCGGCGATCTTCTTCCGCAGGGCGAGCGGTGCGGCGAGCTTGAGCTGGAGCCAATCGTCTTTGATCGCGGAGGCACACGACGGCTCGATGACGAGGATCGCCGTGATCGATGGATCCTCCGCGAGCGGACGCAGGCGTTCGATGACCGGGTCGATCTCGTCGATGGCTTGTTCGAGGAGGCCGGTGGAGATGAAGGTGCGGCCGCAGCAGCCGGCGTCGGCGAGGATGACCTCGTAGCCGAGTGATTCGTAGACGCGCTTGGCGGCGGTGCCGATGCCGGAGTCGAGGTACATAGTGAAGCAGTCACCGAAGAGGGCGACCTTGGGTGCGGCACGACCGAGAGAATTGTCCACAGGCCCGACGCCAAGCCCACTGCGGCGAGCACGTCGGAAATAGGACTTCAGGCTGCGGGAGAACGGCGGCAGCGTGCGTTTGGGGTGGAAGCCCATCACGTTGTTGATCACGAAGCGACCCAGCGGCGACTCGTTCATCCAGTTGGCGATCGGGGCGGTGAGTGAGCCGAGGCGGCCGAGGGGGCGGAAGTTCGCGAGGAGCCAGGCCTTCAGCGGCGGGCCGCCTTGCTGGCGGTAGCGCTGGGCGGTGTACTCGGCCTTGAGGCGGGCGATGTCGACGTTGCTGGGACACTCGGTCTTGCAGGCCTTGCACGACAGGCACAAGTCGAGCGTCTTGATGGTCTCTTCGTCGTCCCACGCGGGGCCGCTGCCTTGGGCTGCCCCACTGCCCCACTCCCCCACTGCTCCACTGAGTTGCCCCGTAATTGCCAGCCGCAGCGCGTTGCCGCGACCTCGCGTGCTGTGTCGCTCGTCGAGCGTGCCCATGTAGGACGGGCACATGGTGCCGCCGCTCTTCTTGCGGCAGACACCGGAGCCGTTGCACATCTCGACCGCGCCGGAGAAGCCGTGCTGATCGGCGTAATCGAAGTACGTCGGCACGTCGGGGATGATGGCTTTGCGGCCTTCGGGCTCGATGCGGAGGTTCTGCGCGATCGACTCGATCGGGCGGGGCTCGACGATGTTGCCGGGGTTGAGGAGGTTGCGGGGATCGAAGATGGCCTTGATCTCGCGCATCGCGCCCATGAGCTCCGGGCCGTAGAAGCGTTCGATCAGCGGGCCGCGGACGCGGCCGTCGCCGTGCTCGCCGGACATCACGCCGCCGAGGCTCTTGGCGAGGTCGGCGACTTCGACGGCGATGGACTGCATGCGCTTGCGGTCTTCGTCGTCGTGGATGTCGATGAGCGGGCGGACATGAAGCACGCCGACGGAGGCGTGAGCCCAGTACGCGGTCCGCGTGCCGTGACGGGTGACGATGTCGCGGAAGCGGCGGACGAACTCGACGAGGTGTTCAACCGGGACCGCGTTGTCTTCGACGAAGGTGATGGGCTTGCGGTCGCCGGGAATGCCGTGGAGCAGGGGCTCGCCGGCTTTGCGGAGCTTCCATGCGTTGGCGATGGAACCCGCGTCGGTGTGGCCGTGCATCGACGCGCCGGGGACGAGACGCTTCAGGGCTTCGAACTTCTGCTTCACGTCCTCGAGCGATTCGCCGTAGTACTCGACGTAGAGCACGGCTTTGAGCTCGCCGCTGGGCGGGGCGGGCATGAGATCGACGTAGCGGCGGTACTCGGTGTTGGCCTTGGCCAGGTCGATGACGGTGTCGTCGAGGAGTTCGACGGCGGAGGGCTTGGTGGTAAGGATCGGGATCACGCTCTCGATGGCGGCGTCGAGGGTGTTGAAGCCGAGCGTGGCGAGGCCCTTGAACTTGGGGCGCGGCTGCAGGAGCAGGTGTGCTCCGAGCGTGACGGCGAGGGTGCCCTCGCTGCCGCAGAGGAGGTGGGCAAGGTTGACGGCGTCGAGATCGCCGTTGCCGGCGTCGAGAGCCTTCAGAACCATGTCAAGGCCGTAGCCGGCGTTGCGGCGGACGGTCTTGGGGAAGCGCTCGCGGATGAGTCGCTCGTGGCGGCGGACAACATCGACGACCTGGCGGGTGAGTTGACCGACGCGCTCGTGGCGTGACGCGGCGCCCTTCTCCAAGCGAGCAACGAAGCCGTCGGCGAGAAGGGCGTCGACGCCGAGGACGTTCTCGCTCGTGCGGCCGTAGAGAATGGAGCGGGAGCCCGCGGCGTTGTTACCGATGCAGCCGCCGATGTTGGCGTGACGAGCGGTGGCGGGATCGGGGGCGAAGAAGAGGCCGGTCGTTGCGAGGGCGTCGCTGAGATCGTCGACGGTGATGCCGGGCTCGACGCGGCAGGTGCGGTTGGCGGCATCGACCGCGAGGATGCGGGTGCAGCGGTTGGAGAAATCAACGACGACGGCGTGATTGGTGCACTGACCGGCGAGGGATGTTCCGCCGCCGCGGGGGAGGATGGGGACACCGCGCTGGAGCGCGAAGCGGACGCCGCGGACGGCGTCTTCGATGGAGGCGGGGATGAAGACACCGACGGGCTCGACCTGGTAGAGCGAGGCATCGGTCGCGTAGAGCATGCGGTTGTGCAGGTCGAATCGGACCTCACCCGCGACGGCATTGGCGAGATCGCGGGCGAACGACTGGGCGTCGCGGGGATCGACCTTGGAAGGCGACGGGAAGTTGAGAATCGGGAGCGTGGTCATGCGGGTGTTTCTGCGACTGAGGATCGACTATACGGATCGGCCGAAGCTGCGTGCCGGACGCAGATGGATGACGAAAAAGCGTGAACGCGGTGTGCGGTTGCCGCGCTGTATGCTCGCGGGGCGGCACGCAGCGAGAGGCGGTGCCGTGGGGACCCCTTGGAGAACAGATATGAGGACGCTCGGACTCGGACTGGCATTGACCCTGGCCGCAGGATTGTGCTGCTCGATGGTGGCGGTGCGACACGCAGCGGCGTCAGAGGCAATTGAGAATCGGGCCGAGCGGGCGGCGGATCGGTCGCTCCCGGTGACACGGATCACGCTGTACCGCAGCGGCGTGGCGTCATTCGAACGGCGTGGGCGGGTGTCGGGTGATGCGGATGTGAAACTGAAATTCGACAACGCGCAGGTGAACGACGTCTTGAAGAGTCTGGTGGCGGTGGATCTGTCCGGCAAGGGGCAGGTGCGGGGTGTGTCGTACGGATCGAGCATGCCGCTGTCACGGCGGCTGGAGAGCTTCGGGATCAACCTGGGCGATGAGCCGAGCATGGCATCGTTGCTGGGCAGGCTGCGCGGGGCAGAGGTCCGGGTGGGGCTTCCCGAAGGAATGATCAACGGCACGATTCTGGGCAGCGAGGTGCGTGAGCAGGCGGTTGGGAATGCGCAGAAGACGGTGAGCGTGCCCTATCTTAATGTGGTCACGGCAAAGGGAATCCGCTCCGTAAGCCTGCACGAGGCGCGGTCGGTGGAGCTTGTCGATGCGGGGCTACAAGCGGAACTGACGAAGGCGCTCACAGCAATCGCCACCCAGCGAGAGGAGCGGACGCGGAGCGTGGATGTCGGCTTTGGCGGCACGGGAGACCGTGAGGTCGCGGTGATCTACACGCACGAGGCCCCGGTGTGGAAGGTTTCGTACCGGGTGCTCCTCAGCACCGAGAAGCCGACGAAGCTGAGCGGCTGGGCGATCGTGGAGAACACGACCGACGACGACTGGACCGACGTGCGGCTGTCGCTCGTGTCGGGGCGGCCGGTGAGTTTCTCGATGGATCTGCAGGAGCCGCTGTTTGCGCAAAGGCCGTGGCTGGCGGTGCCGTCGGTAGGGGGCATGGCGCCGCGGGTGTATGCGGAAGCTATGGAGGCGAAGGACGCCAACGGTCTGCAGGCAATGAATCAGGTTGGGCGGGTTCTGAGCAAAGCGAACAGCGGGCAGAGTGTGGATGCGAAGCGGGAGGCTGACAGGCTCAGTGCGTTCCGCAGCGCATCACCCGCAAGTGCTCCAGCGGAGATCGCTCGCGACGGAGCCGTTGCTTCGCCGTTCACCCCGGAGTCGATTGGCCAGGCATCGGCGAGCGCCTCGCTTTCAGGCGAGGTCTTCCACTACGACGTCTCTACCCCCACCACCATCGCTCGCCAATCGTCAGCGATGATCCCGATCGTGGGTTCGGACATCAAGACGCGGCGGGTGAGCATTCTGTCACCGGGGAACTCCGGACAGACGCGGTACCCGATGCGAGGTATGGAACTCACGAACTCGACGGACCTGCAGCTGCTGCCGGGGCCGATCGCCGTGTACGACGAGGGCGTGTACGCGGGTGATTCGATGATCGAGCAGATCGGGCCGGGGGATACGCGTCTGCTGAGCTACGCGACGGACCTTGATGTCGTGGTGGTCAGCGAAGAGAGCGGCAGCAGCACGGTGCGCAAGGTGCGGATCGTGAACGGCGTCTTCGAGCAGCGAACCAACGCGGTCCAGACGACGACGTACAAGCTGCGCAACAAGAGCGAAAAGATTGAGCGGCTGCTGATCATCGAACACCCCAAGCTCGGGACCTACAAGCTCGCCAAGGACCTCAAGCCGGTGAGCGAGACGGCGTCGCTGTACCGCTTCGAGAAGGAGCTCAAGCCCGGCGAACGGACGGACTTTGTCGTCACGCAGGAGACCGAGGGCCTCACGACGGTGGCGTTCGACAACTTCGACGAGAGGGACGTGTTGGCGTGGCAGCAGAGCGGCAAGCTCTCGCCCGCGGCTCTGGAAGCGTTCCGAGAGGTCGGGAAGCGAAAGGGCGAGATCAAGTCGCTGGAACGCCGCAAAGCGGACCTCGACGCCGAGTGGAAGAGGATCACCGACGACCAGGACCGCACCCGCAAGAACATGGGCTCGATCGACCGCAACAGTGAGTTGTACGACCGCTACATGAAGAAACTGGGCGAACAGGAGACGCAGGGCGAGAAGATCGGGGCAGAGAACATCGAGCTGACCGAGAAACTGCGCAAGCTGCAGGAAGACCTGAGCAAGTACCTGTCGCAGCTGAATGTCGAGTAGCGGAGCCCATTTGGGCCTTCCCTACGCCCTCTCCAAGACCTCTTTGCACCGCGGCCACGCAGACAGACGCTTCCGATCCCGCATCGCTCCCGGATTGATCGCATCCAACGATCGTTCGGGAGCGATGTGTTTGGAAGAAGATCGGGAGGAGATTCGACGACATGACAACCGCGACGAGCCAGATTGAACACGCGACGAAGGCACACACCGGACGGGCCCGGACGCTGCGCGAGCTGCGGGCCTCGGGCTGGACCAGCCGCAGCGTGAAGGCAGAGCTGCGCGAGAACCTGACCAAGGCTTTCCAGAGCGGCGAGACGCTGTTTCCGGGCATCAGCGGCTACGACGACACGGTGGTCCCCGAGGTCGTGCACGCGATCCTCGCAGGGCACGACATGCTGTTTCTGGGCGAGAAGGGACAGGCCAAGAGCCGCTTAATGCGGGCCCTGGTTCGGTTCCTCGATCCGGGGCTGCCGTACTTGGACATCCCGGCTTCGTACCGCGGCGGCTGCCCGGTGCACGAGGACCCTACCAATCCGATCACGAGCGTGGGCAAGGCATTCCTTGCCGAGCACGGAGACGATGCACCGATCGCGTGGTGGGCACGGGAGGATCGGTACGCGGAACGTCTCGCGCCCGGAACCAAGTTCGCTGACGTGATCGGCGAGATCGATCCCGGGAGGCTTGCGGGCGGCGTGAGCATGTCGGCGGAGGAGTCGCTGCACTTCGGGCTGATCCCGCGGCTGCACCGGGGCATCTTCGCGATGAACGAGCTGCCGGACCTCGATGATTTGGTGCAGGTCGGACTCTTCAACATTCTTGAGGAGCGTGATGTTCAGATCCGCGGGCATCCGATCCGCTTCGATCTCGACATTGTGGTGCTCTTCTCCGCCAACCCGAGCACGTACAACCGCTCGGGCAAGGTGATCCCGCAGCTGAAGGACCGCATCGGCAGCACGATCCAGACGCACTATCCGAAGCAGCGTGATGTCGGCATCGAGATCACCGAGCAGGAGGTGCTGGCGTCGGGGCTGGACCTGGGCGGCGAGTTCCCGGTGGTGGTGCCGCGGTTCATGAAGGAAGTGGTCGAGCAGATTTCGATCGAGGCCCGCAAGAGCAAGTTCATCGACCATGCGTCGGGCGTCTCGGCCCGGTTCTCGATCGCGAACTATCGAACGATGGTGGCTTCGGCGCGTCGGCGGGCGATTCGGTTGGGCGAGAAGCCGGCGGTGCCGCGGATCAGCGACTTGGCTCACTTCCACGCCAGCGCGGCGGGCAAGCTGGAGCTCGACATGATGGGCAGTCATCAGATGAACGAGAAGCAGGTGCTCGACGCGATCTGTGCCGCGGCGATCAAGACGGTCTTCGACGAGTACGCGACCGAGCACGGCATGGGCGAGATCGCCGAGATCTTCGCCAAGGGCGTGAAGATCGAGGTGGGCGACATGCTGCCCAGTTCGGCGTACGAGAAGCTGCTGAAGCGCGTGCCGCCGGCGTGGGACAAGGCCTTTGAGATCAACTCGTCGACGGACCCCGCGGTGCGGGCGTCGTGCGTGGAGTTTGTGCTGGCGGGGATGTACGCGGCGGACAAGATCAGCCGCTCCCAGCGACACGGTCGGATGGAGTATGAGGTGTAAGGGGAAGAGACGGAGAGACAGAGAGACGAAGAGACGGAGTGGGTAAGCCACGTGAAGCTGCGACGTTTGACGCGCATCTGTTCAAGAGGGGTCGTGCGAGTTGGCAAAGGATCGGCACAAGTCAGAAGCGAAGGGACCGGACTCGCTCCCCGGTGGCATTATCCATTCGTATCAGCAGTACGACCCCAAGAACTTCCCTTCGCCCACGGCTCCGCCGCCGGATCTGGCTTCTGCCGCGATGGAGCACATGCTGGCGTATGGCAACCTCCGCGACCTGACGCCCGAGGAGCTCGCCGAGGCGATCCACCTGGATCCGTCGATGTTCCCGTCGCTGGGGCCGAGCTTGGGCAGCCTGATCGCGATGCTGGAGGAACGCAAGAAGGAGATTCTCGAGCGGTACGACGTCGAGCCGTCCCGGAAGGCGGCGGCCGAGGCGTATCGCGAGTCGGTGCGGCAGACGCAGGCTCCGAAGCAGTTCCGCGGCGACTTCGAGCGGGCTGCCAAGGCCGAGCAGATCCGTGAGCTGGAGCGGCTGTACGAGGCCCAGAAGGACGACACGTCGCCCTTCGCGGGCGACCTGATGGGTGTCATCGGATCTCTGGCGGACAAGTACCAGATCGAACAGCTCTCCGGGCGGTACGCCTTCACCGGGCGTGAGCCGATGTCGGTGCCGGAAGCGATCGACATGAAGGACGAGCTCGAGACAATCGACGAACTGCTGGCCCAGCTCCGCGAGGCGATGAAGTCAGCGAAGCTCGCGATCATCGATCTCGAAGCGCTTTCGGCGTTCGCCGAGGACGGGGCGATCGAGAACATCAACGACATGCAGCGGCAGATCGAGGAGTATCTGCGGGCGGAGATGGAGCGACAGGGGATCGAGCGTTCACGCCAGGGACTGCGGCTGACGCCCCAGGCGATGAAGCTGTTCCAGGGCAAGGTGCTGCAGGAGATCTTCAGCGGCTTGCAGGCAGCGAGATCGGGGCGGCACGTCGGTCCCATCGCCGGCGAGGGCGTTGTGGAGCTCGCGGCCACCAAGCAGTATGAGTTTGGCGATTCGGTCTCGAACATGGACGTTCCCCAGTCGTTTGTCAACGCGATGCTGCGCGAAGCACGCGGCAGCGAAGGTCAGGGTGAACGCGGGCCGGGCGTGCGGATGCGCTCCGAAGACATGGTGATCCACAAGACCCGCAACAGCCCCAAGTGTGCGACCTGCGTTCTGATGGACATGTCGGGTTCGATGCGGTACGGCGGGCAGTACATCCACGTGAAGCGGATGGCTCTCGCGTTCGATGCCCTCATCCGTTCGGAGTACCCGGGCGACTTCCTGCAGTGCATCGAGATGTTCACGTTCGCCAAGCCAAGGCACCCCAGTCAGTTGGCGGCTCTTATGCCCAAGATGGTGTCGATCCACACGCCGGTGGTGCGGCTGCGGGCGGACATGAGCGATCCGAATGTGTCGGAAGCGCGCGTGCCGCAGCATTTCACGAACATCCAGCGGTCCCTGCAGCTCTCTCGCCGGTTCTTGAGTGCTCAGGACACGCCCAATCGACAGATCCTGCTGATCACCGACGGCCTGCCGACGGCGCATTTCGAGAACGAGATGCTCTACATGCTCTACCCGCCCGATCCGCGGACGGAAGAAGCGACCATGCGCGAGGCGAGGGCGTGCCAGCGCGAAGGAATCACGATCAACATCTTCCTCTTGCCGAGCTGGTCGCAGTCGCACGAGGACATCCAGTTCGCGCAGCGGCTCGCCGAGACCACCAAGGGCCGCGTGTTCTTCACGGGCGGGAGCGACATTGATCGCTTCGTGCTGTGGGATTACGTGAGCCAGCGGCGGAAGATCATCGGATAGAAGCAGGCCGACTCGATCGGATTCAACGGAGCGCGGAATCGAGGTCCGCGATCAGATCGTCGACGTCTTCACACCCGACCGACAACCGGATCAGGCCATCCGCGATGCCGAGCACGGCCCGGGCCGCGGGCGGGATGCTGGCGTGGGTCATGATCGCGGGGTGCTCGATGAGGCTCTCGACGCCGCCGAGGGATTCGGCCAGCGAAAAGAGCTTGGTGCGTTCGAGGACCTTGCGCGAGGGTTCGAGTCCGCCCTTGACGACGCAGGAGATCATGCCGCCGAAGGCTCGCATCTGCTTCTTGGCGAGCTCGTGCTGCGGGTGGCTGGTGAGACCGGGGTAGATGACCTTGTCGATCTTGGGGTGCTTCTCAAGCCACTGGGCGATCTTCATGGCGTTCTCGCAGTGGCGTTGCATGCGGAGGTGCAGCGTCTTGGTGCTGCGGAGCATCAAGAAACAATCCATCGCGCCGGGCACGGCCCCCACCGCGTTCTGGGCGTAGCCAATCTTCTCTGCTAGAGCTGCGGTCTTGGTCGCGATCGCGCCGGCGACGAGGTCGCTGTGGCCGCCGATGTACTTGGTGCAGGAGTGCATCACGACGTCCGCGCCGTGAGCGAGCGGGTTCTGCAGGTACGGCGAGGCGAAGGTGTTGTCCACGACCAGCATCGGGCGACCGAGGGTCGTGCCCAAAGGGGTGCCGAGCGGGCCGAGGGTGGCGTCGGCGGCGGGCGAGGGACCGATCTTGGCGGCGTCAACAACCTTCCGCACTCCGGCGATATCGATCACCTTCAGCATCGGGTTGCTGGGCGTCTCGAGCCACACGAGCCTCGTCTCGGGGCGGATCGCCTTGGCGATCTCGTCGAGCTTGGTCATGTCGACGCGGGTGGTCGTGAGGTTGAGGTGGCGGAAGACCTTGTCGAGCTGGCGGAAGGTGCCGCCGTAGACGTCGTCGGAGAGGACGACGTGATCGCCGGCGCGGAGCAGGTGGAGCACACAGTCCATGGCGACGAGGCCGCTGGAGAAGGCGAAGCCGTGCGTGCCGCCCTCGAGGGCGGCGAGGTTGGCCTCGAGCGCGGTGCGAGTCGGGTTCTTGCTGCGGGCGTAGTCGTAGCCGTCCTTGAAGACGCCGGGCGAGGCCTGCACGAAGGTGCTGGTGAAGTAGACCGGCGTCATGATCGCGCCGGTGGACGGGTCGGGCGATTGGCCGGCGTGGATGCAGTTGGTGGCGAAGCGGTGGGTGTCGTGCATGGGTTGCTTTGCTGGAGAACTGGGAGCCGCGGCGACCCTCCGCTTGCGCGGAGGGTTCGTTCTAGCGTCCCTTCTTGCTCATGAAGTCGATCACGTCGATCTGGCTGATGACGCCGACGATTTTGTCGTTGTCGATGACGATGGCGACCTGGTTGGTTTCGAAGATGCGGTAGAGCTCTTCGATGCGGGCCTTGGGGTAGATCAGGCCGCCGATCCGCTGGGCGACGGTCTTGGCCTCGGAATCCATCGTGGCGTTGCCTTCCTGCAGGCCGCGGAGGACGTCGACTTCGGCGACGATCGAGAGCGGGTGGCCCTTGGCATCGACGATCGGAACCTGCGACACGCCGTGCTTCTTGAAGAGGCCGATGACGGCGGCGATCGAATCGTGCTCGTTGGCGGTGATGATCGCCCCCTGACGTCCGGCGAGGATTTCCTCGACGAGGCCGAGGTCGCGGTCGCTGCCGAGGAAGCCGTAGTCCTTCATCCAGGCGTCGTTGAGGAACTTGGTGGTGTATCGGGTGGCCGAGTCGCACAGGAACGTCACGACCGTCTTGCCGGGGCCGAGGGCCTTGGCGACCTTGATCGCGATGTGGACGTTGCAGCCGGACGATCCGCCGCAGAAGAGGCCTTCCTCGCGGACGAGGCGGCGGGCCATGCTGAAGGCTTCCTTGTCGTTGGTCTGGTGGAACTCATCGACGACGCTGTAATCCATCGCGTCGCAGAGGATGTCCTCGCCGATGCCCTCGACCTTGTACACGTGCGGCGTCGGCATCGTCTTGGTGTAGTAGTAGTGATAGTGCACGCTGCCGATGGGATCGACGCCGACGATCTTGACGTGCGGGTGGTTCTTCTTGAAGTAACGCCCGACGCCCGAGACCGTGCCTCCGGTGCCGGCGCCGGCGACGACCGCATCCACCTTGCCCTCGGTCTGACGCCAGATCTCGGGGCCGGTGGAGAGTTCGTGGGCGTCGATGTTGAGCTGATTGTGGTACTGGTTCACATAGAACGCGCCGGGCGTCTCGCGAGCGATGCGCTTCGCGGTGGAGACGTAGTGCTCGGGCGATTCGCCCGGCACATCGGTCGGCGTGATGACCACCTCAGCACCAAAGGCCTTGAGCATGTTGACCTTCTCAAGGCTCATCTTGTCGGGCATGGTAAAGACGCAGCGGTAGCCGCGGACCGCGGCCCACATGGCGACGCCCTGGCCGGTGTTGCCGCTGGTGTTCTCGACGATGGTGGCGCCGGGCTTGATAAGGCCCTTCTTCTCGCTCTCGTTGAGGATGTGCACCGCCATGCGGTCCTTGATGGACCCGGTCGGGTTCATGTACTCGCACTTGACGAGCACGGTGGCGCAGCCGGGCGGAACGACCTTGTTGAGTTTCACAAGGGGGGTGTTGCCGACGGCGTCGAGGATGTTGTTGCGGATGGCGGTGGTCATTGTCCCCACTTTATCAGCTTCATTGAACTCGGGGAACCCCGAGGCGAACGTCGGAACGGGGCAGCGGGCGGGAAGAATCCCGATCCGGGCTGCCAGCGAACAATGCCGCGGAAGGGGCCCGACTTGAACGCCCGCACACTCTCCCTGCTGCTTGTTCCCGTGCTCGTCGTCGTCCTGGCGGCGTGCTCACGGGAACCGTCGTATTCGCAATCCTCGCCGGACGCCACGATTACGACGGCGAAGGAGATGGTCCGTCGCGGCGACGCGAAGCTGCTCGTGAAGCTGATCTACAGCGAAGACGAGAACATGAAGAAGTGCCTGAACCGCCTCGGGCACGCCCTGGGACGCATGCAGGAACTGGCCAAGGAGCTGGAGAGGGCGTTCCCGGCCGAGGTGGCGAAGCTGCGCGAGGACGCGAAACGGGAGGCCGCCAAGGGCGGCTCGCAGGGCCTGGCGAGCCTCTTTGCCGGCGGCGGACAGCGGGCACGGGAGCAAGCCCGGCGGGCGGCGGACGCGGCGAACCGCGATACGCCGGCGGGGTCGAACTCCAACGACCCGTTCACGGCCGTACTGACGCGGCTCTTCACCTCGCCGTACGAGGTGCTCGAAGACGAACGCAACAACCTCACCGCCCTGCAGCTGGACGACAAGACGTACACACTGCTGTACAAGAACGGGCCGATCGTCCCCGGAGTGGCCCTGACCATCCGCAAGGACGAGCGCGACGGGCGATGGTACTTCGTGATCCCGACCGATCTGCCGATCTTGAAGGGGTACTTCTTCAAGTCCGACGAGGCATGGCGGACGTACACGGGTCTGGTCGCGACCTTCGACAACATCGTCAAGGACCTCATCGACGACGTGCGGCAGGGCAAGGTGAAGAACCTGAACGACACCGCCCGCGTCGCGGGCGAGAAAGCGTTCACCTCGCTGCCCTTCGCGTTCATCGCGATCGATCGCCTGACGGCGGCGGAGCGGAAGCGAGAAGGCTTGACAAAGCCGAAGACGCCTGAGGTCAAGACACCCGCGCTTCCCGCGAAAGGCGGCTGACGTCCGCTCGCGGATGTTGCCCTGCTCGGCGGCTCAGCGCGAAGCACAACCGTCGCGACGGTGTCTAAGCACCGAACGAATGGGCGTCACTTCGGCGGGGCCTGCTCGCCGAGGATGGGCAATCGGCCTCGAGCCTGTTCAAGCTTCGGCGTGAGGGTGAAGCCGAATCGCGACTCGTTGCTGATGACGCTGTGGGCGACGTTGAAGCCCAGCCGCAAGCTCTGGAAGTCGCGAGAGATCGAGCCTCCCACCGACTGGAACTCGCCGCGGGTGGTGTCGTAGCTGGTGCTCAGGCCCAGGATGTACTGGCTAGCAAGCCGATAGCTCATGTTCGCGCCGACTGTGGTGAGATCGAGGGCGTTGAGGTGGCGGTAGTCAAAGGCCGTCACCAGATCGGGCGACTGCTGGAACATCACGCCCGCCGAGGTGCGGGCCTGTTCCTTGCGATCCAGGTCGTACACCGAGCCGCCGGTGAGCGTGGTCGCGTCGGTGACCCTCCACGAGGCGTCGGCGGTGCCGTACTCGCCGAACGAGGAGAGCTCGGGGCGGAAGTCGAGGAAGCGTCCCACCGGCGACTTGAGCTCGCTGTCGGCGCTGGAGTTCACGTAGTTCATGTCGAGCGTAAAGACATCGACGCTGTAGTAACGACCGGGCCGGCCTCTTTGGGTCTGCCAGATCTGATTCACGCCGGCGCGGCCGACGGTGCCCTTGGAGATGCCCTCGATCTCTTCGTCGTAGACGGGCAGCGTGTTGTTCCGCCGGTTGGTGGCGCTGGTGTACACCGTGGCGTTGGGCTCGATGATGTGCCGCATGCGGTGCAAGTCGAAGAGACGGCTCTCGACAGAATCGTCGACGCGCTGGATCTGAGTGTTCGCGGTCATGCCGGTCGAACCCCAGAAGCGGTAGCGGTTGTCCTCGGTGTTGCGAGAGAAGGTCTCGAACTTGTGGTCGTAGCCGGTGACTCGACCGACCATAAAGGGCACGAGGTTGACTGGGCCGAGCTCGACCTTGGCATCGACTTCCTGCCGCATGTCGAAGCGGTAGACGTCTTGCGGCAGGTAACCCTGGGCCCGCAGATTGTCGTAGATGGTCTGGTTGGGCAGCAGGCCGAACAGCCGGAGCGAGTTCACGCGATCCGCCACGCCGCGTTCGTCGAGCCGAGCCCGGTCGAGCTTGGTGGCCAGGCGGCTGAAGCGATACTCGTGCGTCCAGGTGAGCGTGTCGCCGAACCAGTCGGAAAAGAGCGGGTCGGCCTGGCGCAGGTACTGGATCTCCGGTGTCTTGGTGACGGAGTAGCCCTGGCTAAGCAATTGGTACTCGTTGGTTGAGAAATCGTTCAGCGAGCCCTTGAGTCGGGTGGCGAACATGGTGTTGTCTTCGACCCGCCGCACATACGCCTGCGTGGTGAACTCACGACGCAACTCGGCCATCTCGGGGTAGAACGACTCCACAAACGTGGCGTCGGACTGATAAGACAGTTCACCGAAGAACGACCAATGGTCGTCGATGTCGACCCGGTGCTCGGTCAGGATCAGGCCGCGGTTGTCGCCGTTGTTCTTGATGCGGGCGCCGGTCTTGAGCACGTCGGTGCCGCGGTCGTCGAAGAGCCCATACAGAAACGCGTTGCCGAAGGTGTCGGGCCCGGCCCACTCCAATCGTGTTCCCAAACCCGGGCCGCGGCTGAAATACGCGTCGAGCAGAAGGTCCGCTCGCGTGAACGCGGTGCCGCGGAGACCGAGGAGGCGGTACGCGTTCCAACGCGTCTTGATCGCGAAACCAGATCCCGAGCGGCTCTCGGCCCGAAGGTCGCGGAGCAGCGGCTCGTCGATCGTTCCCTCGTAGCTCGGCCAATAGAAGAAGGGCACGCCTTCGGCGTTGAGCGTGATCCCGCTGGCGTCGAGGTAGTTCTCGCTGCCGGTCGGACCTCCGCCCCCGCTGCCGCCCTGGGTCGGATAGTCGGTGTCGAGCTCGTAGCCGCGTCGACCGTATCCCGCGGCATCGGCAACCGTCGTGCCCCCACCGCCGCCCGAGCCGTTGCCGGAACCGTTACCCGAACCCGATCCATTCACCCAGGAAGAAACGGTCGGGATCAGGCCCTCGGGAGCGGGTTGCGCGGGACGCCGCGTGATGGTCACGGTGCTGGCCCCGACCGAGAAGTCAGGCTCGAAGAAGCTGCTGGTCGCGAGGCGGGCCTTTTTGGCCACAAACTCGTTGCTCGATTTCTGCCGGATCGAGTCGGCCCGAACGTACAGGGGCAGGCGACGCTGGGCGTCGTAGGTCCAGAAGACCGCGTCGAGCACGACGGCCTTGTTCTTCTGCACGTCGTAGTAGACCCGGGGGCCGCGCAGCGTGTACTTGCCGTCGCTGGCGATGACATCGCCCTCGAGGTAGATCCCGCGGACATCGGCGGGCTTCAGCTTGCCCAGCTCCTCGATCTTGCGAGGTTCCATGAACACGACGCCGCGTTGGGCGGTGAGCTGCAGCGATCGACCGGCCCGAGTGTCGCTGTACTGGATCACCAAGCCGTTGGAGAGCAGCAACGAGTTCTCGGTGTCCCCGGTCACCAGAGTGACATCACCGGGCGAGACGGTGAAGATGCCGTCTTTGGCAAAGATCGGGCCGGAGAATGTCGCCGACTCGCTGTCGGCGCCAGCGCTGACGTCTTTGGCGGCCCGAGCCTGCATCTGCGAAGCGGTGGGCGGCAGGTACGAACGAGCCTCGGAAGGCACCGGGACCGAAGGGCCACGCTGCGGGAAATCACGATCGGCCAGGCCGATTGCGTCGACGCCCTCTTGCTTGCGCAGGGCGGCGGCGAGTTGCGCCTCGCCCTCGGCCACGAACGCGTCGCCGGGCCGCCCGGCCGAGATCGTGTCGTAGGTCATCTCGATGGGGCGATCGATCCGGATCACGGCACGCACGGGCAGACGGTTGGCCTGCACGCTCACACGCACATCCGCGACGGGCGACGCGACCCGATCGAAGTAGACGAACACCTGATACACGCCCGAATCGGTCGTCGGACGCTCGACTTTGGGCGGCTGCATCTCCGGCTTGCGCAACCACTCCCAGTCTTCCTCTGCTGCGTCCGTGTCGGCGATCTTCTCGAGCCACACCACCGCCTTGACCGCGGTGAACTCGTAGAGCCCGAGCTTGACCTGCACGTCGCCGGACAGGAAGAGCTGCTGCACCGAGCCGCCGGTGGCGTTGGATTCCTGGCTCCACGTCGCGACCCGGGCGGCGGAGAAGGACAGCTCGCCGCTGGTGGCTCGCATCGGGAACCGCAGACCCGCGAAGTCCCGACCGGAGAACTCGCTCGACGGCGCGGCCTTTGAAGCGAGGGGCGCAAACTGGGCGTGCACCGCGGTCACGAGCAGCGTCGTTCCCGCCGCCGCGATGAGGGCGTGCAGACGCGAGCGGCGGGAGAACGTGGCGGCCGGTCCGTGGCGCATTGGGGACATGGGGCGAGTTTAGCGACCCGCGTGGGGTCGTGCGCCTTCAAGGCGCCCAGACATTCGCCGTCGATGTCTTCGCCGGCGCCACACCATTCGCCTTCGCCGTGCCGTTGGTGACCGGCGCCGGGATGACGGAACTGGCCACGTCGGCCTTGATCACCGCGACGGGAGTCACTTCCTTCGGGAATGCCGCCGCGCTCGACGGCGGGACGGTCACGCCGTTGAGGTGCATCTTGCCGGTCGAAAGGCCCGGGAAGTGCTCGCCCTGCCAGCTTGCCGGGTACTTCGAATCGTCGAGTTCGAGCGCGGCCTTGGTTGGGAACAGCGGCCGGAACGTGTCGCACATCACCGCCAGTTCCTGAGTGTGCGTCGCCGTCAGGCTAGCTTCGATCGTCCCCGGGTGCGGGCCGTGGGGAATGCCCTGGGGGTGGGCGGTCAATGAGCCGATCTCGATGCCCTTGCGGCTGCCGAAGTTGCCGTCTACGTAGTACAGCACCTCGTCGCTGTCGAGGTTGCTGTGGTTGTACGGTACCTTGATCGATTGCGGGTGGTAGTCCAGCATGCGCGGGGCGAAGGTACAGATCACGAAATTGTGCGCCTCGAACGTCTGGTGAATCGGCGGCGGCATGTGCAGCTTGCCGGTGATCGGGCTGAAGTCGTCGGCGTTAAAGATGAAGGGGTAGTAGCAGCCGTCCCAGCCGACGATGTCGAGCGGGTGATAGTGATAAACGTACTCGTGGATGAGATCGCGGGCCTTGATGCGGACGGGGAAGTCGCCACGCTCGTCGAAGGTCATCGGCATCTCGGGCATGCGGATGTCGCGCTCGCAGTACGGCGCGTGCTCGAGGAACTGGCCGTTGGCCTTGCTCACGTACCGCGGCGGCGGGCCGATGTGACTGCCGTTGGTGGTCTCGATGAGCAGGTAGCGGCCGAAGGGCGTGTTCTCGATGGCCGGACCGCCGTCGGTTGGCTTGCCGTCGGCGCCGTTGACACGCTTGTCCCAGATCAGCTTGTAGATCACGCCCTTCGGGATCACCAGGTAATCCCGCGGCCCGAACTTCAGCGTGCCCAGCATGGTGTGGCAGACGCCCGAGCCGTAGTGGATGAAGATGCACTCGTCGCCCTGGCCGTTCTTGTAGTGGTACTGCATCTGCTCGGCGGGATTGCAGACGGCCATCTCGCAGTCGCTGTTGCCGAAAAGCACCACACGCCCGGTGACGAAGTCGCCCTTGGGGTTCATGCGCTGGCCGCCGGTCATGACGTGACGCATGCGCATGATGTCCTGCTCGACGTACTCGACCTTGGTCGAGTACACCGGCTTCCAGCCGTAGACCTGCGTCGGCGGATGGATGTGGTACATCGTCGTCGTCGGGCCGACAAAGCCCTCGGTGCCGAAGACTTCTTCTGAATACAAGCATCCGTCGGGCCGACGGAACTGCACGTGACGCTTCTGGGGCAAGAGTCCGAGCTTTGTGTAGTACGGCATGGGCGGCTCCGGAGCAGATTCGGGAACCGGGATCAACCCGGCGCATCGAATGGTACCACAACCCCCAAGGGAACCGTTGTTTCCCGGCCTCCGAGGGGCCCCGAATCAGCAACTTGACTTTCGATCCGAGCCGGGGCGAAATAGTCAAACCACTCGTTCGTTCAGGGATACACCGATGCTGCTCGTTCTCGCACATCTTTACCACGTCATGCCTTGGAGCAACGGCTCCCGAGGCGACGTTCTGCGCGACGCCTAATCGTCCGCACGATTCCTGAACTCCGTTTATTTCATCTCATCGAAACCAGTGCCGCGGCATCGCCGCCGGCCTTTTTGGTAGCCATCCCATGGACACGTACATCAACAACGTCACGACGCTGTCGCGTCGCTTGACTCCGGAGGACATTCGTCCGGGCATCTACATCGGCGTGCTCTGGGAGAACCACCAGGTCTTTCAGCCGCCGTGCGATGCGATCACCTTCGAAGCTCCCAAGAGCGTGATGGTGCCGTGCTTGAACTGCTCGGACGGCGTGCCGCGCCGGGTGCTGTCGATCTGCTTGCCGTTCGTGCAGGTCGAGAAGCCCGACGGGTCGCTCGAGTCGCTGGACACGCGTCGCTTCGCGCTCGTGGAACTCTCGGAGGAGTTCGGCCTCGAAGCGTTCACCCGTCCGTCGAAGCGGAACCGCTTCGACGAGGATTGGTGAAGCACATGTGACATCCACACGTCCCGCGCCCGAGACATCGGCCGCGGGACCTTCTGCTCGATTCTGTTAGACTGCACGCATGGGAACGACACGGGGACATTCCGAAAACGCAGCAACACCACCGCCCTCCAAGGCTCGCCTCGTCATCGCCATCACGATTGGCGGCATCGCGCTGCTCGTCATCGTCTTCGGCTCCGTGCCGATCAAGATCGTCGCGGGCGTCATCGCGCTCTGCACGCTCCAAGGCCTCTGGCGCGGCGCGTCGGAACTCATCGGCATCGTCGTCGGGATGCTGCTCGCGGTGATCCTTTGCCGCCCTGTTGGCAAGGTCTTGGAGCCTGCTATCGCGTCGGTGACGGCAACCGGCGGGTTTTCGTCGCGCTTGATCGCGACCGCGCTCGCGGCGCTCGGCGTGGCGGCATTGGTTGCGATTGTCATCGGCGTGCTCTCCAAACGCGCCATGAAGTCGCGCCCCCAGCTGCACGGCATGGACAAACTCGCGGGCGGCGGACTGGGCCTGCTCGAGGGCTCCTTCCTCGGACTGCTCGTGCTCTGGATTCCACTCGCCATCGAACCGCTCGCCGTCAGCCAAGTCCAGCGCACCGCCGAGGACCCGAGCCTTCCCCGCAACCCCGTCGCGCAGGCCGTGGCGAACTTCGCCGGGGAAGTGCGTCAATCCAGCCTCGGAGGCGTCGCCGCCTCCTCGAACCCCCTCGAGGGTGCCCAACTCTTCGCGCTCACGGCCGACTTCGCCGCGGTCGTCCGCCACAAGCCCGCATTCGACCACTTCCTCAACAGCCCGGTCATGACCAAGATCAAGGGCGCTCCGGCTGTGCAGGACGCGATCAAGCGGCTCGAGGCCGACCCAGAACTTGGGGCGATGCTCCGCAACGGCAACTACGGCGCGGAAATGGTGCGGGCCATGCTGACGAGCAAAGCTCTTCTGGAGGTCTTCGACTCCACCACGATCGTGAGCGATCTCACGCCGCTCGTTGGCGAATTGCAGCAGGCCCTGAAAGAGGCTCGCGCCATCGCGGACCGCCAGAAGTAGACGGACGCAGTCAAGGGCTGGGCAGGAACACGGTGTTCCCGTTGTCCGAGTCGCGTTTGCCCTGCACACATTCAACGATCGTCTTGGCCACCACCTTGGGATCGAGCGTGCGGCTCGCCGGGAACGCATCGGCTTTGAACAGCGATCGCAACAGCGGCGTCTCCACCGCTCCCGGAGCAACCGCAAACGCACGCACGCCGTGCTTGCCGGCCTCATTCACGACCGAGCGTGCCATGAGATTCACGGACGCCTTCGCCGCGGCGTAGGGGTACAGCCCGGGGAACGGATCGATCGTCGCCATCGACGAGACATTGACAATGCACCCGCCGCCGTGACGCTTCATGATCGGAAGGGCGCGGGCGATCGCAACGCATGGTCCGATCGCGTTCACCCGGAAAATCTCGTCGATCTCCGCGAGCGCGTAGTACTCGATCGGCTTCAGAGGCGTGGTTCCCGCGTTGTTCACCAGCACGTCGATGTGCCCAAACCGGAGGTCGACCGCGGCGATGAGCTTCTCGACGGCCGCGGCGTTGCCCATGTCGCAGGTCATCACCTCCGACCCCGGAAGCGATTCCTGCACCAGCGCGAGCTTGACCGCGTCGCGTCCGACGAGGACGACGGCGTACCCGAGTTCGCCCAGCAGGATCGCCGTCTCACGGCCGATGCCGCTGCCAGCTCCCGTGACGACCGCAACGCGCTCACTCCGAGGAAGACTCATGCCCGATTCTTGGCGCCAAACCAATGGGAGCGGGGCCTTCCAGGTCCCGCGCTCGCAAACACCACATCACGCACCCGATCTTCGCTAAACTCCCGCCGTGAATCCTCGCTCGGCCATCTTCGTCTTCGCCTTCCTCGTCATCCTCGGCGTTCCGTTCCTGCTCCGGCCCAGCGCCCCGAGCATGTCCAACGCCCGCGAAGGCGTGCCGCGGCTTGTCATCATCACGCCTCACGTCACCCAGATCTCGACCGAGTTCGGGCAGGCGTTCGAGCAATGGCACAAGGCCAAGTACGGCAGCGACGTCCTCGTCGACTGGCGCGGCCCGCTCGGCACCAGCGAGATCATCAAGCTCCTCCAGAGCCAGTACACGGCGGCCATCCGGGGTGGTCGCATCGCCCCCGACGGCACCTGCCCGCCGGGTACCGTCGATTACGACCTTGCCTTCGGCGGCGGCTCATTCGATCACACTCGCCTCCGAAACGGCGAAGGAGTCAGCATCGTCGTGAAGGACGGCGAGAAGATGATTGACAAGCCGATTCCAATGTCCATCCCCGCCGGATTCACTAAGGCCCAACTCGACGAGTGGTACGGCGAGAACAAGATCGGCTCCGGTCTGCTCTACGAGCCCGAGCAGTACTGGCTCGGCACCGCCCTCTCTGGTTTCGGTATCGTCTACAACCGCGACCTGCTCAAGCGTTTGGGTTTGTCCGAGCCGGACTCCTTCGAAGCCCTCACCGACCCGAAGCTGCAGGGCATGGTCGCCCTCGCCGATCCGCGGCAGTCCGGCTCGATCGCGACCACGTTCGACGCCATCCTCAGCAACTACGGCTGGGAAAAGGGGTGGCGCATCCTCCGCGAGATGTGCGCCAACGCCCGGTACTTCACCAACTCCTCCACGAAGCCCCCCATCGACATCAGCCACGGCGAGGGCGCCATCGGCCTCGCCATCGACTTCTACGGCCGCTCCCAGGCCCAAGCCATCGCCAAGCCCGGCGAAGACCCCGCCACCGTTCGCGTTGGATACGTCGATCCCAAGGGCACCGCGTCGGTCGATGCCGACCCCATCTCGCTCCTCCGCGGCGGCCCAAACCCCGAGATCGCCAAACGCTTCATGGAGTTCTGCCTAACCGTCGAGGGACAGTCGCTGTGGAATTTCCATCGGCGCACGGCGGACGCGAAGGACGGCCTCGGTCCCAAGCAGTACGAACTCCGCCGCATGCCTGTGCGGCGCATCATGTACGAGCGGTACGCCGATCGTCTCATCGACAAGGTGGACCCGTTCGCGATCGCCTCGAGCGTGAAGCCCGCGGGTTGGCGGAGCGCTCTGGGCCCGATGATGGGCGCCTTCGCCATCGACAACGCCGAGATGCAACGGCTCGCATGGCGCCGTCTGAACGAAGCCAGGAACGACCCGGCCTTCTCCAAGAACATCCTCGCCAAGATGGAATCGGCCTTCTACGCCTGGCCCGAGACGGCGGATGCTGAAAGCAAGTCCATCCCCTTCACCGAGCCAACCTTCAAGGCGGTGCGTGACATCTGGCGCAAGCCGGGAGGCCAACGCCGCTCTGAGATTGCGTACACCATCTTCTTCCGCGAGAAGTATCTGGAAGTCATTCGACTGTCCGACGAAGCCCGAAAACTCGCCGGGCGGAACTAAGAAATCCGATCGCCTGCGTGCCGCGAGCGCCCGTGCCTGCTTCGCCTCCGGTTCCCGCGACCTTTCGCACGCCGCACGCCCCTCCAGCCGATAAGCACACCATGACGCCCCCGAGCGCCGCCGAACCCCCGCTTCCTCGCACGCTCACCAAGATCGTCGCCACCATCGGTCCGGCGAGCGACACGCCCGAGTTGGTCCGCCGCCTCATCGAAGCCGGCGTCAACATCTTCCGCTTCAACTTCTCCCACGGCGATTTCGCCGCCCATGAGAAGCGTCTCGACACGGTGCGTCAGGTGTCGGCCGAAATGGACCGCCCGATCGCGTGCCTGGGCGACCTGCAGGGACCCAAAATCCGCGTCGGCAAGGTCACTCCGCCGGGCATCACCCTCGTTCCCGGCCAGACCGTGGTTTTCCGCCGAGATCTGGACGTTGCTCGCGTAGAAACCCGGGGTAACGACAGCGTCGTGGTCTTCCCCACGACCTACCCGGCCATGATCCGGGAGGTCGAGCCCGGGCAAAAGGTCCTCATCAACGACGGCGCGATCCGCATGCTCGCCTGCGGCAGCAACGGCGACGAGCTGCAGTGTCAGGTCATCGTCGGCGGCCTGGTCACCAGCAGCAAGGGCATCAATCTGCCGCAGAGCGTGATGTCAGCCCCGGCCATCACCGATCGCGACTGGGAGTGCGTCGGCTGGGCCGTGGACAACCAACTGGATTTTCTCGCGCTCAGCTTCGTGCGCGAGGCGACCGAGGTTCTTGAACTAAAGGAGCGGCTCAAGGGGCTGTGTCCGCGCGATCGCTTTGCCGATCTCCATCAGGAAACGGCGACGATCCCGGTCATCGCAAAGATCGAGAAGCCCCAGGCGGTCGCGAACATCGACAGCATCGTCCAAGCCGCTGACGGGATCATGGTGGCCCGCGGCGATCTCGGTGTCGAGATGGACATCGCCCGCGTGCCCGTGGTTCAGAAGAAGCTGATCGCCGCCGCACATCAATGGGGCAAGCCCGTCATCGTCGCGACGCAGATGCTCGAGTCCATGATCGAAAGCCCGATGCCCACTCGGGCAGAGGCCAGCGATGTGGCGAACGCGATCTTCGATGGCACCGACGCGGTCATGCTGAGCGCCGAATCGGCGACCGGCAAATGGCCGGTCGTCGCGGTCGAAACCATGCGACGCATCGCCGGAGCGGCGGAGGAACGCATCGCCGAGCTGCCGGTTCGCAATGACGCGCCCGTGAAGTTGATCGAGACCCGTTACTCGACCGCCGCTCTGGCGCACGGCGCCTGGCAGATCGCTCGCGATATCGGCGCCAAGGCCGTGCTCTGCTGGTCCGAAGCCGGCGGCACGGCTCGATACCTTTCGCAGAACGACTTTGACATTCCGATCGTGGCCTACTCCTCATCGCTCCGGGCCTGCCGTCGGATGGCGGTCCTTCGAGGCGTGATCGCCGTGTGCGACAAGGCGCCATCCGGAATCACCCCGCTCCGAGATTGGAACCTTCGGGCGGACCGATTCCTGATCTCCCGGGGCCTATGCAAGGAAGGCGAGTCGATCGTCATCCTGTGCGGGCGTCCCCTGGGCAAGACCAAAAGCGTCAACATGGTTGCGATCCACCGCGTCGGAGACGACGATTCGGGGCTCCGCACACACCGCGACTGAGTTGCGCCTCGTCGTCGCTCGGTGACCCCGCCGCTACAGTCCTAACGATGTCGACGTATCACCGCACCGCCGCGATTGTTTCCCAGGGTGATGAGATCGTGCTCGGTCAGACGCTGGACACCAACAGCCGCTGGCTGAGCGGGCGGCTGATGGACGCGGGTGTCTTGCCGGTGGAGCATGTGAGCCTGCCGGACGATCGGGGGGCGATAGCCGCCACGCTGACGCGTCTGAGCGAGCGTGTCAACCTGATTATCTGCTCGGGCGGCCTGGGTCCGACAGCCGATGATCTCACTCGGTTCGCTCTGCTCGACGTGCTCGGCGGCGAGATGGTGGAAGATGAGGCTTCGCTGGCTGCAATCCGTGCGTACTTCGAATCGCGTGGGCGGGTGATGGGCGAGTTGAATCGCGTGCAGGCACAGCGGCCGCGGGCGGCGGAGATGATCGCGAACCCGCATGGGACGGCCCCCGGGTTGTTCGCGCGATTACCGAGCGGGTGCGAGGTGTTCTGTCTTCCCGGGCCGCCGCGGGAGATGATGCCGATGTTCGAGTCGCACGTGCGCCCGCGGCTGCGGCTGGAACCCGGACGAACCGTCGTGACGCGAAGCCTGCACACGATCGGACTGGGCGAATCGGAGATCGCGGCCCGTCTCACGAGAGCGGGCGACATGATGGCGCGGACGCGGAACCCGAGCATCGGCACCACCGCATCGCAGTCGATCGTGTCGGTGCGGATGCGGTACGAAGGCGCGAGCGCGGGTGCGGCCGCGGCGCTCGACGCCGATGAGCGGGCGGTGCGGGACCTCTTGGGCAGTGCAGTGTTCGCGGACGGGGATCAGACGCTGGCAGCGGCGTGTCTCGCTCGGCTGCGGGAACGCAAGCAGACCCTGAGCGTCGCCGAAAGCTGCACCGGCGGGCTTCTGGGCTCTCTGATCACGGACGTAGCGGGATCGTCGGATGTGTTTGTGGGCGGATGGCTGACGTACTCGAACGAGGCGAAGCGGCGGGACCTTGGCGTGCCGGCGGCGTTGTTCTCGGAGAGCGGTGCTGCGGCAGCACCCGGGGCGGTGAGCGCCGAGGTCGCCGCGGCCATGGCGGAGGGCGCGCGGCGTGTCTCGGGTAGCTCGTTCGCTCTCTCGATCACGGGGATTGCAGGCCCGGGAGGTGCGGTTCCGGGCAAGCCGGTGGGGACGGTCTTCATCGGGCTGGCGGGCGACGGCTTTGCAACCAAGATCCGGCGGTTCGCGATGAGTAGCGACCGCTCAGCCGTGCGCGACTGGGCGGCTCGGGCGGCGTTGGCGATGCTCTGGTTCCACGTCGTGGACGACACGACGACGCGACTGTTGCGCGAGGTGCGGCTCGATGGAAGCGCGTGACGCAGCCGCGGGTCGCCGAACGGGAAGCCGCCCCACCGCTGACTGGCTGTAGTGCTCAGCCGCGGCCGAAGAGCTTGTCGAGTTCGCGAATGGTGAGGCGCACGGTGGTCGGGCGGCCGTGCGGGCAATTGCTGGATCGCTCCACGGCCTCGCGCAGACGCATGAGCTCGTTGAGCTCGAGATCCGACATCGCGTCCCCAGCCTTTATGGCGGCCTTGCAGGCCATCATGTCGAGCACGTCGCGGAGTAGACGCTCGTCGCGCGGGCCGGTGTCGCCAGCCTTGAGCCGCGTGTCGCGCGAGGCTTCTTCGTTGTCGTCGGTCAGCGAGAGCAGGTCGGCGAGGAAGGGGCCGGGCTCGACGTTGCGCGAGAAGAGGAACGACGGGAACGCGCGGATCGCGATCGAGCGCGGGCCGGCGGGCTCGGCTTCGATGCCGACGCGGGTGAGCAGCGGCTTCATCTCTTCGAGGCGACCGAGCTGGTCCGCCGTGGCCTCGACGATCTCAGGCGAGAGCAGTTGCTGACTCTCGAGATTGCCCTTGCCCACACGGGCGAGCAGGGCCTCGAACATGACGCGCTCGTGCAGCGCGTGCTGATCGACGATGACGACGCCCTGAGCGTCTTGTGTGACAACGTACGAGTTGTGAACCTGCAATATCCGATCGGCGCGACGAACTTCGGGGAGCGCGGAGCCCGCGGGCGTACTAGGCGTCGCGATTTCCGAGGAACCCACGGGCACGCCTGTGGGTGTCGGGCCTTCAACGGGTGAGAGCGCTGCGCCCCCCGTGGTTGAGAGCATCGGCTGCGGGGTGCTGGGATCGAAGCGTTGCAGGAAGCCCACAAAAGCTTCCATCTGCTGGGGCGAGGGCGGCGTGCGGGGCTCGATGACGGACGACTCGGGTGTCGCGGGCAAGACGGCGGTTGGGTGCGTCGGCGCGCTGCCGCCGAGGGAGAAGTAGGTCGGGGTGAGATCGGCGGCCCGGAGCGCACGCGACACGGCGTGGTAGACGACGGAGTGGACGAGGGAGGAATCGCGGAAGCGGACCTCGGCCTTGGTGGGGTGGACGTTGACGTCGACGGCCTCGGGCGACATCTCGAGCATGAGCACGACGGTGGGATAACGCGAGGGTTCGATCAGGCCGCGGTAGGCCTGGAGGAGCGCGTGCTGCACGGTGCGATCGCGGACGGGGCGACCGTTGACGAAGACGTGCTGGCTCTTGTTGGTGGCGCGGGCGATGGAGGGCGTGCCGACGAGGCCGAAGAGCGAGACCCCGCGAACGTCGTGCTGGTCGGATTGGACGACGAGGAGTTCGGGCTCGAGTTCCTTGCCGAGCAGATCGAGGATGCGCTCCTGCGGCGTCTGGTCCGGCGGGAGATCGAAGACCACCTTGGCGTCGGTGACGAGGCGGACGCCGATGAGCGGGTGGGCCATCGCGATCGCAAGCAGCGTGTCGTGGCAGCGGCCCTGCTCGGTGGAGATAGTGCGGAGGAACTTGCGGCGTGCCGGCGTGTTGAAGAAGAGATTGCGGACGGTGACGCTGGTGCCGACGGGGCCGGACGTCGGGCGGATGGGTTGGATCTGGTCGCCCTCGCTGGCAAGCTCGAAGGCTTCGTGGGAGGCGGGCGTGCGAGAGCGGATGGCGAGGCGGGAGACGGAGGCGATGGAGGCGAGGGCCTCGCCGCGGAAGCCGAGGGTGGCGATGTGATCGAGGTCGGTAAGGCTCGAGACCTTGCTCGTGGCGTGGGGCGCGATGGCGAGGGGCAGGTCGTCCTTGGCGATGCCGCCGCCGTTGTCGGTGACGCGGACGAGCTCGACGCCGCCTTGCTCGAGGTCGACTTGAACGCGGGTCGCGCCGGCGTCGATGGAGTTCTCGACGAGCTCCTTGACGACGCTGGCGGGGCGTTCGACAACCTCGCCCGCGGCGATCTGACTGGCCACGAGGTTGGAGAGCACCCGGATCGGGCGGGTCGCGGGAGCGGAGGATGTGTCCGCGGGAGTCACGGAGCGATGGTACGGGGCGAGCGGGCCGGTTGGGGGCCTGGCTTCAGAACAAGCCCCGAGCGTGAGCGAGCGGGTTTCATGCACATGAAATACCCACTCGCTCACGCTCGGGGCTCGTCCAGGCGGTGGCTCATAGTTGCGATGAATCCGGCTATGCTGGCCTGTTCGAATCGTGTTGGGATTGGCGTGATCGAGTGGGGCGCGAAAGGACCGCATGAGCGCAGGAGCGAACGACGGCACGACCGGGCACGACTTGCCCCACTCCAAGCCGGGACGGCACTACCGGTACTACGACCTGTGCCTGGCCGGCTTTGTGACGGTGCTCTTGTGCTCGAATCTGATCGGGCCGGGGAAATCGTGCGCGGTGGACATTGGAGCGAAGGTGGTGCCTGGATGGACGGACCAGGGCCTGGTCTGGTCGGCGCTGCTCGTGTTCGGCGCGGGCAACATCTTCTTCCCGATCTCGTACATCTTCGGCGACGTGCTGACGGAGGTCTACGGCTACGCGCGGGCTCGGAAGGTGATCTGGGCTGGCTTCGCGGCGATGATCTTTGCGACGGTGATGTCGGCGGTAGTGATCCGCCTGCCGCTGAACCCGGATGAGCCGTACAACAAGCTGATTCAGCCGGCGCTCGAGACCGTTTTCGGCAACACCTGGCGCATCGTCGCCGCGAGCATCCTGGCGTTCTGGGTCGGGGACTTTGTGAACAGCTATGTGCTGGCGAAGATGAAGGTGTGGACGGGCGGGCGGATGCTGTGGACCCGGACCATCGGCAGCACGATCTGCGGACAGGGCGTGGACAGCCTGCTGTTCTACCCGATCGCGTTCGCGGGGCTCTGGGACGCGAACACGCTGATCAAGGTGTCGATCTTCAACTGGCTGTTCAAGGTCGGCATCGAGGTGGTGTTCACGCCGGTGACGTATCTGGTGGTGGGCTGGCTGAAGAAGGCGGAGAACGAGGACTTTTATGATCGGGAGACGGATTTCACGCCGTTCTCGTTGAAGGACTAGGGAGTGGCAGCGACCAAGTACGTCGCGGCGACCTCTCGCTTGCACGAGAGGCTCTCTGCGGGCGAGGTCGCGGGATAAGGAGCGTCAGAGCAATCCGCGTGCGTGGGCCAGGGTGATGGCGAGGATCGACTTGCCATCGTCGAGCGTGCGGTCGGTGGCCATGCGCAGGGCTTCGGCGGCGTCGATGAGGCGCACCGTGATCGACTCGTCGTCTTCGAGGTCCTGGCCCACATGAGTGAGGCCGGTGGCAAGGTAGAGGCGCATGCGTTCGTCGGTCATGCCGGGGGTTGGGTAGAACTCGGCGAGCGGCTCGACGCGGGCCGCGCGGTAGCCGGTCTCCTCGATGAGCTCACGGGCTGCACACACGGCCGGGTCTTCTCCGGGCTCGAGCGTTCCCGCCGGAATCTCGAGGAGCGTTCTCCCAATCGAGAAGCGGTGATTCTCGACGAAGACGATCTGCCTGCGGCCGTCGATGTCGAGGATGGGCAGAATCACTGCCGATCCGCCGTGGCGGACGATCTCGCGGTCGAGCTCCTGGCCGCCCGGCATGCGGACACGGACGACCTCAAAGTCGAACTTGCGGCCCTTGCGGACGGTTGTTCTGGAAAGTTCGCGGATACCCTCGCTCGCGTGGCTCATCGAAGCGGAGCGTACGCGAGCAGTTCCATGTCCACGCCCACCCCGACATCCGACACGAGCTATCACGAGGCCAACCGGGCCGATCGGATGGCGGCAACGCGCTCGCACCCGGAGGGGGCCCCGATCATCGAGCTCCGCAACCTCTACAAATCGTTCGGGTCGCAGCACGTGCTGGCCGGGTTGAACCTGTCGATCGAATCTGGGAAGACCACGGTGGTGCTGGGTCCGTCGGGATCGGGCAAGAGCGTGATGCTCAAGCACATCGTGGGGCTCCTGCGCCCGGACAAGGGCGAGGTGCACTTCGATGGCAAGCGGATCGACACCCTGAAGGAGCGCGAGCTGACCGAGACGCGGCTGCAGATCGGGCTGGTGTTCCAGATGAGCGCGCTCTTCGACTCCATGACCGTGTACGAGAACATCGAGTTCCCGCTCCGTGAGCACACCAAGCTGACCCGCGAGGAGCGGCACGAGCGGGTGCGCGAGGCGCTCGCGACCGTGGACCTGCCTGGGATCGAGCAGAAGCTGCCGGCGCAGCTCTCGGGCGGGCAGCGCAAGCGGGTGGCGTTGGCGCGGGCGGTGGTGCTCCAGCCGCGGGTGGTGCTGTACGACGAGCCGACGACGGGGCTTGATCCGATCCGATCCGACGGCATCAACGACCTGATCCTGAAGCTGAAGAACACCATGGGAGTCACCGGGATCGTGGTGACGCACGATTTGGTTTCCGCCCGCAAAGTGGCCGACCGGTGTGTGCTGCTCCTCAACGGAAAGCTCGCGGCGGACGGCACATACGAGGAGCTCGAGAACCATCCCGACGCCCGCGTGCGTCAGTTCCTGATCGGTCGCTACGACCACGAGGACGAAGACGAGAGCCCGCGTCCGCGCAAGTGAACCCACGCCGCTGAACTCTCATACAGTCGCGGGCTAGAACACGCCTCCGAGCATGACGCTCACAGGACCGAAGATGAACCGTGCCGTTGCTCGTGATTTTCTGGTTGGGCTCACCGCCATCCTCGGCGTCGCCGGGCTGGTGTTCATGCTCATGCTCTTCGGCGAAGTACGCAAGGGTCTGGAGCGGGTCTACCCGGTGAAGATCGCGATGCCCGACGCGTCGGGCATCAGCGGGTCGAGCCCGGTGCTGTTCAACGGCGTGCGGGTGGGGACGATCTCGAAACTCGAGGTTGCCGATCCGCCGACCGAGGGAATGATCGCCACGCTGACGGTCGACCGCGGGGTCAAGATCCCGCGGGATTTAGCGGTGTCGGTCGAGACGAGATTCATCGGCGACTCGGCGCTCGCGTTGGGCTTTGCCGAGGGCGCCGACAAGACCCGTTACGTCGGTGAAGAGGAGTACGCCCGCGGCACGAGCACCGCGCCGATCCGGGTGGTGCCGCACACGCTGCTGGGGGACCTCAAGAAGCCCATCGAGCAGCTCTCCGCGACCGCCACGAAGTTCGAGAAGTTCGCGGACACCTACACGAAGCTGGGCGAGAGCCTCCAGGGCTTGCTCGGCAGCCCGAAGTCGACCTCGGACTCCTCGATGTCGAACCCGTCCGGCGGCGGTAAGGAGCCCGTGACCATCGCCGATCTGGTCGCGAGGGCCGACACCACGCTCGCGGCCATGCAGAAGTGGCTGACCGACGAGCACCTCCTGGCCAGCATCAAGGACTCCACCAACAAGCTCGGCTCGCTGCTGGATGAGGCCAAGGCGGCGGCGAAGTCGATCGACGACGCGGCCAAGGGCATCGACAGCAAGGCGGAACGTGCCGCGGCGGCGGTGGAGACCCTGGCCAAGGACGCGAAGACCACGCTGACCCGGCTCGACACCGCACTGGCCGACGCGGGCGAGATCGCGGCCAAGATCAACCGCGGCGAAGGCACCGCCGGTCAGCTCGTCAACAACCCGGACCTGTACCGCTCACTCAACGGCGCAGCAGAGCGACTGGACAAGGCGCTGGCGGAGTTGGAGCTGGTGCTGAAGAAGTTCAAGCAGGAAGGGATCAAGGTCGGGTTGTAGCGAGCGCTGCCAGCACCTTAGTGATGCGGTCCCACCTGGTGCCCCAGCGCACGATCATGAGTCTCTGTGCCCTGAATGCCCAAATGGACAGAGCGCTCTCCTCCGAAGGTAGAGGTTACAGGTTCAACTCCTGTCGGGCATGCTTGACTGGATGCAAACAAATACGCCCGCGTGAGCGGGCGTAGCGCGAAATGCTGCTCTGATCAGCACGTGACCGCGTTGTAGCGGACATAGAAGATCGCAAAATCGGCATCATCGACGACACCGTCAAGGTTTAGGTCGGCGGGGCAGTACGCTGGCATCAGCGGATCCGCGCAGTCGAGAATGTTGTACGCGGCGGTAAAAATGACGAAGTCGCCGTCGTCGACAGAACCGTCCTGATTGAAATCACACTGATTTACCAAAATGAAGAAGGCCGACTTGTCACTCTGATCGACAAATCCATCGCGGTTCATGTCGAGGGCATACACGTACCCAGTTTGTCCAATCTGGGAATCAAAGAACGACAACGCACCGTAGGAGTCTTGACAATCCAACACTCCATCGCTGTTAACGTCGCCAGCGATGCCAGATGGACCAACCTTTTCAAGGATGCTTTCGAGGAAGACCGCATCAGCCTCATCCACGGCTCCATCTACGACATAGTTACCCTTGACGATATTGGGGTTCTCTAGCTCCGTATCAATCGAGCGAAAATTGGCGCGAACCCACGCAGGGTCCTCCGAGTCAAAAGCCCCATCCCCGTTCACGTCATACAAAGCGTCGTTGACGGTAGTGACCGTTGAAGTTATCTCGACGTCACCAACCCCCACGCTCTGGGATACCGCAGGAAGCGTATAGGTTATATCATCGCCAACCTGCGATCCAGTACCGAAGGTAGCACCGATGTCGCTTAGATATCCTAGCGTCTGGGCCGTAGTAACGCCGTTGACCGTTGACAACCGAGCAAGTCGCTGCACGTTTCCCCCAATTGGCGGAAAGACGGACCGCAGTCCAGGGGCTTCGATCAAGTGAATAACGACTGAAGTCTCGGTTGCGAAATTCATTTGAACGCCGGGATTGCTTATTGTTACCCCGCCCGTGGCCGAGGCCCAGCTTCCGATGATTACATCATTTCGATGTGAGTCGCCCACATTGCCCATTGAAGTACGTGCAATCGTTGTCACAACTGGGCCACTTTCAAGCGGATTTCCAACTCCGATGGTTCTCGAGGCAGACGAGTTTGCTTGCGAGTCTCCGTAAATGCAGCCACCACCACCTTGGGCAGCTACTGCCTGGGAACAGGATGAAAAAGCTTGGCCCGACGAATTCGCTCCATAAATCTCTGAAGGATCGCAGGTGGCGACACACGCACCACCCGCAAATGCCACTGCATTCGCGCAAACGGTCGGTGTACCCACCGGGGTCGCTGAATACGTTAGATACGACCTAGTTGTGACAGTCGTCCCGTATGTCGGCAGAGGTGTCGGACACGCGATCGCAAGGTGCGTACAGAACGAAGCTGCACAGGCCATACCCGCGACACTGAGAAACGCCCCAATCGCCGATCGGTCGTAATTCATAGATTTCTCCTTTGCCAATCCTGTTGGCAAATAATCTACGAATTAATTCGCTTGTTGTTCTGGCACAATCCGCTAGCGTTCTCTAAGTATTCTAAAATAATGGTTTTAGCTACACTATTTTCTTTGAGACGCTTCCCAAGCGGCCTGCATGAGGTTGTCGGGAGGCCGAGGATTGAACCTCTTGACGGGTTTTCCGCAGTCGGGGCACAGCGTTTGCCCTGGCTTTCCGAGCCGCTCGTTCAGAATGACAAAGGTCGGTTCCATCTTCGCCTTGCCGTCACGCGTCCAGTAGCAAGACTCCACAGGGAATAGCGTCCGCTTCCCAGTCTTCGGGTTCGCGAACGGGATGGTCTTATCGCTCTTGATATCGACTCCGGTGAAAACTTCACCGGTCTCGGAGTCCATCATGGTCATCAGAAACGCCGCTCGGCTAGGACTGGTGGACCATGCCCGATACGTTGATGCCACCGAATAAACAAGCAAGCCGATCGACACCAAGACCAGAACAACAATCCCAATCGTCCGACCGGAGGTCGTCGTCGGGCGGCTTTTCTTTACCGGCTTGCTTGCGTGATCGTCTTCCTCGACGAGTAAGGAGCCGTGTGCACGACTTGTGTTCGATGAGGTCATTCGTTGCTTCCGTGAGCTGACGAGGCAGGGTCCATCTCAGGGCTCTTCAGGGGAACACGTACTCGCTGGTCGAGAAGGTTCCGGATCGAGTCTGCTGTGGGAAAGCTCGCCGGGTTGAGTTCCAAGCATCCAACGTCGTCCGGAGTCGCGTGCCCGTTGGCATCCAGAGCATGGGATTCGTCGCCTGGAGATCGTCCATTAGTTCGACGTGGCCATCAAAGAACCCGACGTTGCCTCGACACTGGACACCGCCCGAGGCCGTCTTGGCTCCATCCACAGGAGTGATTTTCTTCACTCCGTGACGGAATGCCCAGAATCGCGCGTCGACTCTGTTGCCCGAATCCCAAGGCCCGGCGGCCTCGCCGGGAGCGGCGAACCGACTCAGCGCGCGGCTGCCATCGTTGCTGCTGCGCCACCAGGGACCGACGTCTGAGAAGGCTCCGCCCATCGTTGCGTTGATTGCGTAGTCGTAGTCGGGGACGTTGTCATCGGTAGTCGCGCCGGCGTTGGCATATCGGTGACCGTCGAAAATCATGCCTTTCTGCGAAGGCGTTCCAACTCGGCTGAACATCGGGACAAATCCCCCGCGATCGGCAATTCGCGGCTGACCGCTCGACTGCCCGGTTCCCAGCACCGGTTTATCAACCGTAGACAAGAACTGTGTACACATCGCGTACGAGTACATGCGTTGCACAGTGAAGTATTCCGGCGGAGAAGATCCAGCCGCCCAAGGCTTTGCCTCGAAGTTGTTCTCCGGACACTGGAACGAATTCACGCGGGTGTACCAGTTCATGCGATCCGCCCGAACGCGATCACCCTGTTGGCCCGAAAGTCTGTCGGCGGGCAATCCTTCGCCAGGGCCTCGCTGCCCGATGTCGGAGAGCAGCGGCCCCATCCAGTCGTAGGACTGGGTGGACACGCCATTGAACACGGGTTCAACGGTTTTGATGGACTGCGATCCGTTGTACGGACCGCTCGCTGTTGGTGATCCCGCGGCTGCGAAGCCGCTGGTCGAAGGCGACCCGGCGAGCCAATCCTTATTCGTGGACGCGTACCCGCTCTGCGCAATCGCAACTTGGCGAAGGTTGTTCTGACAAATGACATTTCGCGCCGACCTCCGCGCCGCCCCCAGCGACGGCAGCAGGATCGAGATCAACAGCGCGATGATCGCGATCGCGACCAGGAGCTCGATCAGCGTGAAGCCGCGGGCGGCCTTGCGGGCTGTACACAGGTTCGTCGAACGGCTGAGAAGAACGCGGCTCGTCTGGGTCGGCATGGCTGTTCCTTCTTCCTCGGACTTCCGCGAGCACCGCTCGCGGCCCTTTTCTTCGTGATCGTTTTCGAGTCGGCGGGTGCCGCTCGGCGTGGTACGGGTGGACGGTGGGCGATCGCCCGAACTGCGGCGTGGTCTTGTCGAACTCAGCGGAAAGGTCGATTGTTGGTGAGCGAACCGACGGAGCCCGAACGGGGCGTCGAGAGGTCGCGGTGCTTGTCCGTGCTCAGCGGCCGTCCTCCTGACGTCGTGCGAGTGCTCATCCAAACAGCTTACCAAGAACGATCGGGTGTGTCAGGGTAAAAATGCCGGACATATCCCTAATCCGTTGGAGTTTACCAACCCTTCAAGGTAGGCGAGGGACGAACAACTATCCCGGAGGAGAGGCTCGATGGCAGGGAGGTTTTGCACGTCCTTCATGGAGCGTGCGGTGTTTTTGCGGGTCTTGGTCTCCTGAACTCCACGCCCCTGGCGGCCCCCCCGACGCGGGCTCGCGACGGCCCGGGTAATGCCACCTTGCGGTGATGAGCAAGAGAGTGCAAGCGGCGATCCACAAAGCCGGTGACACTCGTTTCAGGGGTCGTCGCCCTCCGCTCGGGGGCGACGGCTTTGTCGTTCGTCCACCCTCCGGAGGAGATGCTCATGCGTTTAACGTTCGGAAACGAGTTCCGCCAAGGCGCGCGGCTGGCCGCGGTGGTGGGAACCTTACTTCTGGCTGCGGGGGCCCAGGCCAAAGAGATGCTGGTGTGCGGCTTCTCCAGCAACAAGGTCTACCGCTACGACATGTCGGGCGGGCTGATCGGCACGCTCGACGCCGCGGGGAATCTGTCGGGCCCGCTGTGCGCCCGCATGGGGCCCGACGGGAAGATCTACGTCGCCAGCGAGGGCAACAACCGGATCGTCCGCTTCAGCGCCAGCACCGGAGCGTACCTCGACGACTTCATCAACGACGCGGGGCTCGACTCCCCCACCGGCATCACTTGGGACGGGGCGGGCAATGCCTATGTTGCGAGCTTCAACGGCAGCAAGGTCCGCAAGTACAACAGCAGCGGCGGGTTCGTGTCCGACTTTGTCACCGCCGGCAGCGGCGGGCTGAGCGGCGCCGACAACGGGATCTCGTTCGGGCCCGATGGGAACTTGTACGTCCCAAGCTACAACAACAACTGCGTTCTCAAGTACAACGGCACGACCGGGTCGCTGATCAGCACGTTCATCGGCAGCATCGGACGCCCTCGCACGTTCGAGTGGTTCAACGGGTCGTTCTACATCACCACCGAGACCGGCAACGCGGTGCAGAAACGCAACGCGCTGAACGGTGTCAACCAAGGCAACTTCGTCGCCGCGGGATCGGGTGGGTTGCAGACGCCGATCGGTATGGCCTTCGGGGCTGATGGATTCCTGTACGTGACGTCTGCGAACAACAAGATCTTGAAGTACAACGCGAAGACCGGCGCGTTCGTCGGGGTGTTTGCGGATAACACCACGTCGGATCTGAACCTGCCGGCGTTCATCACGATCATTCCGACGCCGGGCGGAGCGGTGGTGTTGTTGGCGTCGTCACTCGTGATGGCGCGGCGTCGCCGTGAATGACCGGATTGATCCGACGGTTTGGAGTGTTCCAGTCCTACGCAACCAAAAGCCGGAGCCTTTGTGGCTCCGGCTTTGTTGTTGTCGCCTTGGGAGTTCTGCGCCGGGGCCTGGAAGGCCCCGCCCCCGTCCTCCCGCACACGTCGTCCTCAAACCTCAGCCATCACACTTTCCCACTCCTCACCGGTTGTTGTCGAAGCTCTTGTCGGGCCACTTGGGTGCCTTGGCGTCCGGCAGCGGCTTGGCGGCGATCGTCTCCTGCAGGTGCTTGATCGCGGCGGCGAGCTGAGCGTCCTCGCCCTTGAAGGTCGCGTGCGGCAGATTGTCGACGACGATGTCGGGCTCGACGCCGTGGCCTTCGATGAGCCAGATGTTCTTGCCGTCGCCGTCGGGGCCGAAGACGCCGGTTTCGCCGGCGGTCGACACGCCGTTGTCGGTGAGACGGTTGCCCGAGCTGAGCCACACTTCGCCGCCCCACGTCCGCATGCCGATGACCTTGCCCAACCCGAGGCGTTTGAAGCCCTCGGCGAAAGCCTCGCCGTCCGATGCGGTGAACTGATCGCACAGCACAACCATGTGGCCGCGGAACGCGAGCTGCATGTTCCAGCTTGACTCGTCGCTCACACGCGAGGCCCAGTACATCCAGGGCCTGCGGAGCAGCTGCCCGAGGATCCAGCTATCGATGTTGCCGCCGGTGGCGCGGCGGACATCGACGATGAGGCCCTTGCGGTTGAAGACCGGGAAGAAGTTCTTGGTCCAGCGTGTGATCTCGCCGCCGCCCATGTTGCGGAGGTGGACGTAACCGAGTTCGCCCTTGCCCTGCTCGTCGACGATCTTCCGGCGGGTGTACTCCCACTCGGTGTAGCGCATGTCGGCGGCGTCGCCCATGTTGACGGGGACGACGATGACATCGCGCGAATCGCCACCCTTGCCCGGCTTGACGCGGAGCAGCACCTGCTGCCCGGCCTTGCCGCGGAGAAGTGCTGCGGGCTCGGCCGCGAGGACCGGCACGCCGTTGATGGACTCGATGATGTCGCCGGCGACCACATCCACACCCGGACGAGCCAGCGGCGGCACGGCGCCGGGCTCATCGGGATCGAAGTCGTACACACGCTCGACGCGATAGCCGGCGGCGTCGCGGACGAGTTCCGCTCCAAGCGAGGCGATCGCCACATCGTCCGAAGGCCCGCGGGTATCGCCGCCCTGCACGAAGTGGTGCAGCGTGGAGAGCTCACCCGAAAGCTGGCCGAAGATGTCGTTGAGTTCCGCGCGGGTGCGGACGCGCTCGACGAGCGGCGCGTACTTGTCGCGCATCTTGTTCCAGTTCACGCCGTGCATGTTGGGGGCGTAGAAGTAGTCGCGGAGCAGACGCCACGCATCGGTGTACATCTGCCGCCATTCCCTGACCGGCGTGAGGCTGAACCGCCACTTGGAGAGATCGACGCCCTTGCCGTCAAGCTCCGCGGGGGCGGCGTTGGCGTCCACGATCGAGAAGGTGTCTCGCTTACGGATGACGAGCTTCTTGCGATCGAGCGACAGGTCGTAGGAGTTGATATCGGCGGCAACGGTCTTGGTCTCGATCTTCTCGTTGCCGATGGGCAGTGCGAGCAGATTGCTCTTGGTCTCGGTGCCGCGGATGGTGTCGATGAGGAAGAGGGCCATGTCGGTGATAGTGAGGCCGACGTAGTTGCCGTTGGTGAAGGGCACTTCCTCGATGCGGGCGGCGATGCCGTCGAGATCGATCACGACGTCGGGGACCTTCTTCTCGTCCTTCTTGCCGTCCTTGGTCGCGTCCTTCTTGTCTTCGCCCTTCGCGTCGTCCTTCTTGGGCTCGTCCTTCTTCTCTCCGGTGTACTCGGGCTTCGTGTCGGGTTTGGTGTCGGGCTTCTTCTCTTCCTTCTTGTCGTCCTTCTTCTCGTCCTTGGCTGGGGCGAGCTCGTCGCTCGGCCGCCACGGCGACCGCTCTCCCTTCTTGCACGCGATCAGGTACAGCTTCGACTTGCGGTCGAAGTACGGCTGAGGCGCCAGCGCGCCCCACGGGCTGCCGACCGACGACACGATGTGGCGGTCGGAGATGAAGTAGATCCACTTGCCGTCGGGCGTGAACTGGGGCGAGTAGCTGTTGAAGCGATCGGTCGTCAGGTCCGTGATCTGTCCGGTCGCGATCGAGTAGAGCTTGATCTGGCCGTTGGCGTTGGCGGCCGACTCGCTGAAGAGCAGCCACTTCGAGTCCGGCGACCACGAAAGGTCGCCCGGCACCTCGAACTTGTTCTGGAGCACCTGCTTGGTGGACTTGTCTTCGAGGTTGGTGACGTACAGCTTCTGGTTCTTGTCGACATGCGCCACGAGCTTGCCGTCGGGGCTGGGTAGCATGTCGAAGCGGAGGATTGAGCCGTCGCTGGTGATCTGCGTCGCTTCGCCGACGCCGTTGGCGGGGACTTTCCAGATCTCGACCTCGCCGGACTGATCCGAGTACGCGAGCATCGACTTGCCGTCGGGCAGGAAGACCGGGCGGCGGTAGCGGATGCCGCTGTTCTTGGTCACGTCAACAAAGCGGCCCTGCTTGGCGGGCGCGACAAAGACCTGCCCGCGAGCAGCGAGCGCGAGGCGATCGCCATTGGGCGAGAGCGACCACTCGCTGATCGAGCCCGCCGGGTTCTTGATCCACTGCTCACGCATCTGGTCGAAGTCGCTGGCGAGCGAGATGTCGACGGGCGCGTCCTTGCCGCTGGCGAGGTCGAGCAGCCAGATGTCGGCTCCGTGCTGATACACGATGCGTCCGCCGCCGAGATCGGGGCTGGCGATGTCGTACTCGGCGTGCTTGGTGTGCTGCTGCAGGTCCTTGCCGCTCGGGTTCATGGACCAGATGTTCATCATCCCGTCGCGGTCGGTGGCGAAGTAGACGCGGCCGTTCCAGACCATCGCGTCCTTGCTGGTGCCCGCGAAGTCGGTCGTCAGCGGCGAGGCCTCGGCATCACCGTCGCTGAACTTCCAGAGCTGCTGGATGAAGCCGCCCTTGTAGCGCTTGGTGAACGAGCCCTGGAACGGCAGCCGCGTAAAGAACAGCGTCTTGCCGTCGGCGGCGTACGCGCCCTGGTCGGCCTCGTAGAGCGGGACTCGCGTGCGGGCTCCGTCGCCGCTCAGCACCACAAGCTGCGACGAAGGCAGCGTCGCGTGCTCGCGTGTGGAGAACATCACTTTGCCGTCGGGCGTCCAGCCGACGAAGCCCATGCGTGCCGCACCGAACGTGCGGCGGGTGGGCAAGCCGCCCTCGAGCGGCATGGTGTAGATCTCGGTCGGGCCTTCGTACTGCCCCATGAACGCGACGGTCTTGCCGTCGGGCGAGATGGCGGGATTGGTCTCGTCCCCGGTGCCGGTGGTGAGACGGGTCGCGACGCCACCAATCGAGGCGACCTTCCACAGATCACCCTCGCTGACGAAGACGATGGTGTCGCCGTGGATGGCGGGCTGGCGGTAGTAGCCCTTGGTCTGGGGAACCGTGTCCGCGGCAAAGGCCGAGCCAGCGAGAGCGAAGACGAGCGAGGCGGTGAGCCGAGCAGTGAATGGGCGAGATCGCATGCGGGAACCTCCGGGAGGGAGAGGATACCGCAATCGTCCGTCGCGAGTTGCGGCCTCGCCGCTTATGGCGTCGTGTCAGCGTCACCCCGCACAATCACCACCCGCGGCTTCTTCGCCGGGTCGAGCGTCGCCAGCAGCCAATCGAGATCGCTCTTCTCGAACCCGATGCACCCGAGCGTTCCCGCGCCGTCGGGATGAGCACGGTGGATGAAGATCGCGCTCCCCTTCCCCGGCACGGCGGGCCAGCGGTTGTAATCGACCACGATGCAGACCCGCATCAACTCGCTGTCGGCCCCGAGCCGCTCGGTGAGGCCCTTCGCGGCGTCGCCGCTGACCCATTGGTTGTACGTCGGCGAGTCGGGCCGCTCGTCCCAGGCGTCGTTGTCCGTGGCCTGGCGGTACGCGAGCTTGGTGTTCACCACCGGATCGCGGCCCAGTGCTTCGGTGAGCGTGTACGAACCGCTCGGAGTCATCTTGTCGCCCTCGACCTTCTCGCCGGGGCGAGCAACGCCGTTGGCGCCGACGGAGCAGGCGATGGGGCCGCGGGTGACGGACCATGACGCATCCGAGGTGCGATCGAGCAGCCATGCGGTGGCGTGACGCTGCCGAGGCGACGGCTCGTTGATGACAAGCAACACCTGAGATGAGCCAGCGACGTCAGAGACGCCTTCAACGACACGTGCCGCATCCACTTCCCACGCCACTCGCTTGGACATGCAACCCGACAGAAACCCGGCGACCGAGAGACAAACGAATGCGGCGAGGGCCGAACACGGAAGCCGCTTACGGAAGTTCGCCAAGGTAAGGGAAGCCATAGGTGCACGCCCAGACTACCAAAAGCAACGTGAGGACGAAGTCCGCACCAAACTCCCGGCGTCGCCGTCCCCTCCATGCCGCGTAGATGATGATGGCCAGCGCGGCGATGTTCAAGATGATGCCGCACGCAACGTAGCCCAAGCCCTGATACTGGAAGCCGAAGCGCGTCCCCAACCCAAACCACACCGCCGACAGAGTCCACCCCAAAGCGTGCGATGTGAGCCTTGCCCAACAGTGTCCCGGTGATTCGCGAAGAATGGGCCATGCAAACAGGGTCGCCATCACGGCGAGAAGTCCGATCCCGAGTATCTGCAGCCCCACGATCCACGGAATGCTGAAAAGCACATTGAACGGCGCCACAAGAGACGGGTAGCGGTCTGCGTGGACGGACCACCATCCTGCAAACACGCCGCAAGCAATCAACGTAAAGAACGCGGCGATTCTGCTCCACACCGCTGGCGGTGCGGGCTGCAATCGCTCATCGACGGTCGACCGCGTCCCGCATTCCGGGCAGATGTCGGCCGCTGTTGCTGATAAGTCGTACGAGCACGATGGACACCTTGGCACGCCGCGCATGAAGACTTCTTCGGAATCGTCGTGCCTGAATGTCAAGCCACTCTTATTCAAATCGCAGATGCTTCACGCTCTCCCCGCTGTCGCGGAGATCGATCAACGCATCGATCCCGATCTGCAAGTGCTTCTCGACGAACGCCTCGGTGACGGCCTTGTCGCTCTCCCCGGTCTTGACCCCATCGGGCGTCATCGGGTTGTCGCTCACCAGCAGCAGCGCACCCTTGGGGATCGAGTTGGCGAAGCCGACGAGGAAGATCGTCGCCGTTTCCATGTCGATCCCGATGCAGCGGATCTGGCGGAGGTAGTCCTTGAACTTCTCGTCGTGCTCCCACACGCGGCGGTTGGTGGTGTAAACGCTACCAGTCCAGTAGTCGCAGCCGTGCTCCACGATCGCGGCGCTCACGGCACGCTGGAGCCGGAACGAGGGCAGTGCGGGCACCTCCGGGGGCAGGTACTCGTTGCTCGTGCCCTCGCCGCGGATGGCGGCGATGGGTAGGACGAAGTCGCCGAGCTTGGTCTTCTTCAGCCCGCCGCACTTGCCGAGGAAGAGCACGGCCTTGGGCTCGATGGCGCTGAGCAGGTCCATCGTGGTGGCCGCCATGGCGCTGCCCATGCCGAAGTTCATGATGGTGATGCCCGCAGCGGGCGTGCCAGGGGCGCCGGTGGCCGACTGCATCGGGCGATCGCGCCCGACGACCGGCACGCCGAAACGCTCCGCGAACTTCTCGACGTAGTTGGTGAAGTTGGTGAGGAGGATGTACTCCCCCCACTGATCGACGGCGCGGCCGGTGTACCGGGGCAGCCAGTCTCGCACGATGTCGGATTTGGATTTCATCGCTGACGCACAGCATATCCGGATGAACCGGGCCTCGCGTCAGTCTGCCGCACTCGCGTTCGCCGTGTCACGGCCCGACAAACGAATCCATCGCGTCATCGGGCATCTCGAAGCCCTCGAGCTTGCCGGTGCGCTGGAGGTGAGCCACTTGCTTGAGCATGATCTCGAGCGACCGCGGCAGCCAGATGTTGTCGCCGCAGGCTCGCTCCGGGGTCGACATCCATGTCACCGAGCCATCCGCGTGGAGGACGTACTGCCCACGACCGCCGTGGTTCGAGGAGTTCTCGAGCGGGTCGATGGGCTGATGGGCAACGGCGCGGCGGACCACCGGAGAGCGGTCGGAGAGCACCACCACCTTCGCCGGCTCGCACTCCACCCGCTGCCAGTTCGGGCGATTGGAACCCATGATCTGGTAGCTGAACGAGATCGCGTTGAGATCGGACCAGTCGTAGGTCTCGGTCTTCACATCGCCGCGTTCGGCGTCCGGATTGCCGGCGCAGGCAAGGTCCGAAAGACGGGCGTACTTGGTGCGGGCGAGGGTGTACAGGTTCGCCGAGTTGGACTGCGGCTTGGTGGGCGACACGTTCCACCACGGGTTCGACGCCGCACCGAAGCCCGCGGTCGCGACCGGCAACTGATCGCGGTGATTCCCGGCGTAGAGCCCCATCGCGGAGGCGACCGAGCCGAGGTTGCCTCGGCAGGCGGCGAGCTGTCGCTGCTCGCCGACGAAGTTGAACGCGGGCCAGAGCACCGACGCGCCGATGAGCAGCATCGCCGCGATCGAGAGCACATCGGCGAGCCGCCAGGAGCGTGAAGACTGGAGCGAATACCCCGCGGCACGATAGGCGGCGTGGCGTGCGGCGATCGCCTGGAAAGTCCGCTCCACCAGCAGCGGGGTTGCGGAAAGATCAGACTCGCGCACCGCCGCCGCAAGGGCGTCGTGGCGAGAAGCCCGATCACGGAGCACAGCGGGAGTCGAATCGGCGTCGTACTCGGCCAAGGCCCAGGCGTCGAGAGCGTCAGCGTCGGCGTGGGTCAGCGTGGGCTCGGCCGCGGAGGCGCGGGCGAGACGCAGCAGCGTCACATCAACCAGCGCGTCCTCGGCGTGGATGTGCGGAGCGTCGAGGTGATTCAGGAGTGAAGCGAGGCGAGCGGTGCGGGGATCGGCGTGTGTTTGAGCGGAGGCGTCGGTCTCTTCAGCGCGAGCGGCAAGAAGCGAATCGAGTGCCTGCACGTCGGCGGCCGAGAGCGCCCAGCCTTCCGAATCCCCCGGCGAGCCCGCCAGTTGTTCATCTCCGTCGTGCTTCATGGAACGCATCCCGCGAGAAAAGTCCTTCGAACACCAACCTGAACACCAATCCAAACACCAATCACTACACCGGCGACTCATCCGCCTCGTCCGCGCGGCCCGCGGAGCTCTTCGACACCTGCTGCCAGCGCTTCGCGAAGGCGGCCACGGCGGCGTGCAGGCGGGACTTCACCGTCCCGAGCGGAATCCCCAGTTCATCCGCGATCTGCACGTAGCTCAGCCGCTGGAAGTACGCGAGGAGCAGAATCTCCTTCAGCGCCGGCGAAAGACCCGCCAGCGCCCGCTGCACGAGCGTTTCGCGCTCGCCAGCTGAAAGCCTCGCCTCCGGCGGGTCCACCTCGATCTCCAATAGATCGACGAACGTGGTCGCCGAGGCCTCGCCGCCCCCTCCGGTCCGACCACCAACGGGTGCGTCGAGATCGAGTTCGCGGCGGCGGATTTTCTTACGCAGGTAGTCCCGCCCTTTGTTCGCCGCGATTGTAAAAAGCCAGGGACGAAAACGCCGCTCGATGTCGAACGTGTCGCTGGACTGATAAATCTGCAGGAAGGTCTCTTGGAAGACATCCTCGGCCGCCGCCCGGTCGCCCACCAGGCGGAACAGGAAACGCAGAAGGTCGTCCTTGTACCGCTCGATCAGGACCCGCAACGCCGCCAGGTCGCCCCGGCGGAACTGGTCGAAGAGTTTTTCATCGCTGACCTGTCGCACGCTGCTTTTCCGGGCCTTCCTCGCTCGCCGCCCCCGCGGCTCCGACGCTGAGTCCCAAGGGTCCAGGGCGGGGTTCAATGAGGGGTCCAAGGGACGGTCCAGGACCCCGATTTCCATCCATCGACCAAGCCCGCGGCTGACGATCCGTAGCGTTCCCATGCCCGATAGAGCGCGCCGGTCGCCCGCTTCGTTCTTCGGATTCCCGATCGGAGCTATCCGATCGCTTCCCAAACGCCGCTACGCGGTGGCAACAACCTCTGCCACCCGACGGCTGAACCGCACCCGCTCGCCGAACTTCGCGAGCCCCTCGGCTCGCAGGCCAGGAGCGACCTTCGCGACATACTGGTCAAACACATCCCGGTTCGGGAAAAGATAGCGAGCCTCCACCTCAATCGTGGTTCTCGGATCTACTAGCCTCGAAACGCTGGCTTCCTTGGCGCCTCCCGAGACCACGGCCTGAATGTGACCAGCTCGGAGCCAAGCCTGGTATTCGTCCGCGGTTGCGGTGTCGGGAAGCGTGGCCGTGACGGTGTAGGCGATGGCGACCGGCGGAGACATGGGCCCAGAATACGTCAGGGCCGCGTGCGGGTTTGGACGATTTCATGCCCGTGAACGCACTTTCCCATCCCAACCCGCGGTTTGCAGCCCCGGGGCGGCAATATCCGCCTCGGTCGGGCGTTGGAGGGGATGGATGAACGTCGTGCCGGGATCAGGACAACCCGACTTGCACGGCGACGGGCCTTCCAGCCCGGATCTGACGCCGGTGCTTCTTGCCGCGTCCCAAGGCGATGAGAAGGCCTGGCGCCGGATCGTCGACCTGTACGCACGCCGCGTCTTCGCGCTCGCGCAGTCGCGCCTGAGGAACCCCGAAGTGGCCGAGGAGATCACCCAATCCGTGTTCGCAACGCTCGCGGCCAAGCTGGTAGGCGGCGGCTACGCGGAGCAGGGCAAGTTCGAGCCCTGGCTCTTCCGCATCGCCACCAACCGCATCCGGGATGAGCAGCGTAGAACACGGCGTCATCCGGTCACCCACGACGCTGAGGCCGTGGATCGGGCACCGGCTCGCCGCGACGAATCCGATCAGAACACCGAGCAGCTCGACCGCCTGAGGACCGCGATGCATCAACTGGCCGACGCCGATCGCGAGATCATCGAGCTGCGTCACCACGGGCAGATGAGCTTCGCGCAGCTCGCTGAGATGCTGGGCGAACCCATTGGTACCCTGCTGGCGCGTCATCACCGGGCGCTGGCAAAGCTCAAGTCGCTGATGGAAATGGGCCTGACCGGGACGAACAAGAACACGCTTGGAAGCAATCTGGGGAGGGCCGAGGCATGAACATGAGCAACCACAACATCACGCCGGGCAGCGACGACGCCATGGCTCGCTTGCTCGATCAGGTCGGGCGTGCCGACGCCGGTACCGCCGCCCGCGGCACCGACCCGCTTGGGATCACGCTCGAAGACCGCGTGTTCAATTCGACCCGCATGATCGTGTCGGCCCAGTCGCCAGTGATCGCTCGGATCGGGCCGCGGACTCGTTTCGCGTCCGGCCTTCGGATCGCTGCCGCGGTGGCCATCGTCGGCCTGCTCGGCTTGGGCTATGGCATCGCCAGTCGCAGCAGTACTCCCACGATCACCACGACCACGCTGGCCGCCGCCAACGCGAGCGATGACGTCGAGGTGGTCCTCGCCGCCGTCTCGCTCTTGGATGAACCGCTCGCGGCGGGCATTGATGATCTCGCCGCCGACGCGATCAAGCTGCACGAACTCGTGACCTCCGACCGCACCCTCGGCGTCGACACCGGCGACGAGCCCTCGCAGTCTTCGAGTGGATCCAACGGCGCGTCGGCCACCAGCCGTTCTGGCATTGGAGCCGCCTCGATCACTCTCGGTGTTTGAGCCTTACGGAGCCGCCCATGAATCCTCGACAACTCGCCATTCTCTGCGGCACGGCGCTCGCTCTGGCAGGCTCGCTGCCGCTCGCGCTGGCTCAACCCGAGAACCCGCCGCGTGAACAGGGTGCGCCCACCGGCGATCCCCGCCCCGCCGACGACCGCCGCCCCCGCGAAGGCCGCCCGCGCCGCGGACAGGATCAGCCGCCCCCGGGAGATCGCGAAATCGAAGCGCCACGTGAAGGGCCACGCGAGGGCCCGCCCCGCGACCCCAAGATGCTGCGCGAGATGATCGACCGCGGCCTCGACGAATCCGCCCGCGCGACCCGCCGCTTTGAAGAAGCCCGCAAGATGCTGGACGACGGCCGCCGGCCCGAGGATGTCATCCGCTTCCTCCGCGAAGCCCGAGGCGGCATGCTCGCAGATCGCTTTGTCGAACGCTTCCGCCGCGGCGAACGCCCCGAACCGCCTCAGCCGCTCTTTGATCGCGATCAGGGCCAGGGCCGCCCCAATCGCGGCCCGGAAGACCGCGGCCCGGAAGGTAAAGGTCCAGAAGGCAAGGGCCCCGACGGCCGCCCCGGGCCGGGCATGAACCCCGAGCAGCACGCGGAGCTGATGAAGTTCATCCGCGAGGTGCGGCCGGACTTTGCGGATCGGCTGGAAGAATGGAAGAAGAGCGAGCCCGGCGCGTTCCGCGCCATCATGGGCCGCTTGGTGCCCAAGGCCGTGGACGCGTTCCGCGCCCGCAACGACGACAAGGAGCTCTACGAGCTCCGCAAGGACGATCTTCGGGCGACGATCCTGGTCGTGGAGAAGGCCCACGAGCTCCGGCGTTGGCAGATGGAGCACAAAGGCGACGAGGTCCCGGCGGCGAAGAAGGCCGAACTCCGCGACCTGATGGGCAAGGGCTACGACGCCCGCACGAAGGTGCGTGAGTACGAGGCCCAGCAACTCGCTAATCGCCTCGAGTCCACCCGGAAGCAGATCCAGGAAGCCAAAGACGCCCGCGAATCTCTGCTCGATCGCGCGGTCGACGAGGTCCTCAAGGGCCCGCCGCGCCGCGGGCCGCAGGGCAACGAGGGCCCGGAAGGGCGCCCGACCGGTGACGACGCCAAGCGCCCGCTCGGTTCCAAGCCCGAGAGCGGCAAGCCGCCCAAGACCGATCCGCCACGCTGATCCGCCCCGCTGAGACGCCCCAGCGTGGCCAAGTAAGACAACTTCTTCTTGATCAGGAAACGATCGAGCCCGGAGCGATATCGCTCTTGGGCATCAGGATCACAACCTTGCGCTCGGTCGCCGCGGCCGGGTCCTTCGGCGCGTCGCTCGCCGCGAGCAGCATGCCGCGAGATTCCTCGCCGCGGATCACCCGCGGCGCCAGGTTGGCCACGATGATGATCGACTGACCGACGAGCTCCTCGGGCGTGTAGTAACCCCGGATGCCGGCACAGATCTGACGGGGAACGCCGCTGCCGTCGTCTAGCTGCAGCTTGAACAGACGGTCCGCCGAGGGGTGCAGCTCGGCCTTGACGATCCGGGCGACGCGCAGGTCGACCTTGGCGAACTCGTCGAAGGTGATCGTGGGCTTGGCAACAACCGGTGCGGCGTCGGACATCTGTCGCTCCCTACAAATCGCCCGAACTTCGAGCGGGAGCGAGTGTAGGCGGAGCTCACTTGGCCGCAGGTTCGTCAGCCCCTGCCCGCCAGCGTCCGTCCCGCCAGGTTGTCAGCTTGGGGTCCACGCCGTACACAATCGCGACCTCCGCGGGATTGGGATCCCGCGCGGGCGCGATTGCGGTCTCACTCTGACTCCCCCACTGTTCCTCCGCCTCGCCCAGCAGCTTCAGTTGCAACCGCAGCTGCACCGCGAGATCTCGATCACCGAAGGCAAGAAACGATCGGCCCTTGCACGTCGGACACAACGTCGTCACCCTCGGCCCTTGAGGCGTCACAAGGAATCGTCCGGAGCACGCCGGGCATGGCTGCTTCTTGGCGGCGGCATCGAGATCGGAAATCGCAATCGTCCCCTCGGCCGAAAGCGATGGCTCGCTCCTCGCCAGAACCGCGCGAACCGCGGGATCGGCCAGCAACTCCCGGGGACGCGGCCCCTCGCCCGCGCGAAGCCGAGTCAGAACCTCCGCGGCTCGCGCGGCGGCGGCGCCGTCCGCCCGTTCGGTTCGTGTCGCCGCGGGATAGTCGGGGTGCAGTATCGCCGCGATAGCGCGAAGCCATTGGCGTTGCGAAGGCTGCGCGCTCATCGATGCCAGCGCGATGGCCGCCGAGGCCGCGGCTCGCTGGGATCCGGATTTGCGGCGTCCGTACTCGACCGCCCGCACGAAGAGCTGCCGGGCCATCTCGACCCGCTCCGGCGCGTCCGGCCGATCGAGGATGTCCTCGCCGAGTTCCAGATACCGCTCCGGAGCATCTGCCGAAAGCCGGGATGCAGCCTCGATCTCGCCCGGTGTGAACGGGCCGGGCGGCGTCTGATCCGTCGGCGGTGCTCCCGCGCTCGAGGTCTGCACACGAGCCCCTTCCTTGGGCTTGTCGTCACCCGAAAGGTCCGCACCGGTCGCCACTGCGCATGCAACCAGCACCCCGAACGCCACGCCGAGCACGCGTTGATACTGGATCACGCTCCACCTCCCGCGGCAATGGCAGACCGAGCATCGATCAGCAACACCCGAACCGTGGCCCGTTCGCCCTCGAGCAACTGCTCGAAGGCATTCGCGGCACGCCGACGTTTCTCCTCCCATGACCGCAACGCCTGATCGATCTCCCCCGCGATCGGAGGATTTCGCCGAATCGCGTCGGCCGCCATCACCTCGACGCAGGCCGCCTGCCTCCACACCGCTGCTTGTAGAGGTTCCGTTGCCAGGTTCAGGCGGGCGTTCAGACGCTGTCGGATGTCTCCATACGTCACCCGGTCGCTGTTGATCCCAGAGCCAACCCCAAGCAGGTGCTTCTCGAGCCGACGCAGAGCATCGGCAGGCGACACGGCATCTTCTGCGGGCGTTTCGCCACTGCGAACGATCCAGGAGCGAGCCAGTCGCTCCGCCGCCGCATCGATGGCGGCGGCGTTCGCGGGCTGCGCGAACCGAGCCGCGGCGACCTCCAGCAACGCGCGGTGTACCGCCTCCCGGGTCGCGCCCTTCCCTCGCCACAGGAGCTTCCGCCCCGCGATGGCGCTCAGCCACTCCGCGTTCTCCGGGGTCTCGGGAATCGCGAAGGTCAGGTCCAGAGCCGCCATCACGATCGCATCGTCACCCGCCCGCGCACGCACAAAGTCCCGCGCGGCGTCTCGCACGCCCGCGGGCGAACCTCGCGCGGCCTCTTCGATGGCAAGACGTGCCAACAGCATGTCGCTCGGCTCGCCCTCGGAAAGCCGCTTCTTCCAGAACTCCGTGCGAGCGGCCTGCGACGCGCCCAGGCTGGCGTACTCAATCGCCTTTGAACCGGGCGAAGCTGTCGGCAGGGCAGGACGCTGCGATCCCGCCGGAAGAGCGCTCGCGGTCGCCGACAACTCGGTCAGACGCGCGGCAAGGTCTCCGAACCCCTCCAACTGCGCCTGCCGGGCCGCGACAAGCTCAGAGCACTGCGCCGCCAGTTCGAGCGCCACTTCGGGCTTCGTCGCTGATCGATCGAGCACACCCTCGGCCGCCGCGACCCACGCACGCGCGGCTTCGAGACCCACACCGCCCGAGTCATCGCGGAGAGCGACCTCGATGACTCCCCGAAGCTCCTGGCGGCGTTCGACGGACGCGGTCGTGGCCAGGGTCATCGTCGAATCGATCCCGCGGATGGAGCTCTTGACCATCGCTCGGGTCAGCGCCGCGAGCCTTGGAGTGGGAATGGCAGCATCGGCGAACCAGCCCGTGATCGCCGCTCGAAGCTCCGGAGACTTGGTCCAAGACAGCGAACCCGCGAGAAACAGCACAGACTCCTCAGAAGCCGCCGCGTCGTCGGCACGGCTTCTCATCACCGAGTCCAGAGCGACAAGCGTGGATGCGTCCTTGGCCCGGACCCGATCACCGAGAGCGGCGTCGCGAACGTCGATGAATCCCTTCCACACGCTCAGCTCGGAACCCGGGTCCAGGCCGCTCGCCAAGGGAAGCACAATCTGCTCGGCCGCAAGATCAAAGCGAGATGTCGGTCCGAGTTCCCGTGTGATCGCGCTCGCGCGCAGGGCGCCCTCGATGCGTTCCAGCACGCCCCGCGGGAGCTCACGCTCCTGAAGAAGCCGCGAGGCGAACGCGGCGGACGCGACCAACATCCGGACACTCCGGCGGTCCTTGGGCGGCTGAGCCAACGCAGCGACCATGACCTGAACCACCTCGGACTCTCGCTGGCGTTGAACCGCCGCGAACGCCAGGTCGATCAAGGACGACGTAATGGCAGTCATCTCGTCGCGACGCAGCAGGTGCCAGCTGGCACACATCGACCCATACGCCCGATCGAATCGAGCGGCGAACGCGTCCGGGTCGGTGCCCTGTTCGTCGGCTGACGTCAGGATCGCGGCCAGGGCGGAGAACTCACGGACGAAGCCTCGGGCGTCGTCAATCCCAAGATCAGAAGGCGTCGCGGACGCCTTCGGAGGCGATTCTTCGAGCCGCAACCGCTCCGCGGGTCGGGGCTCGGTTTCGAGAGCGGCGATCACATCCTCGGGCCGCGCCGATCCGCGACGCGGACCGGACCACAGCACCAGGCCCACCACGACCAAGACGACCGCCGCGACGCCCATGCCGAGGAGTAACAGAAGGTCACGAGGCAACCCCGACGATGGCGTCTCGCCGTCGTCTTGACGCAGCGATCCCGGATGAACCGGGTTCCGTGAGAGGCCTGTCGCTGGTGCCGCTCGGCGAGCTCCGATGCCCTCGAGCACCACCGCGATCTCGTGAAGGCCCACGCCGCGCGAGCCGCACGCCAGCGCGAGTCGTTGCATCGCCGCGGCGTTCCACCCTCCGCTGAGCCCCACCGCGATGTGCAGATCGCGCTCGATCGCGAGCCTCGCGTCGAGCGAAGACCGGAGAGCCTCCGTCGCGTTCGCCTGCTCAGCGCCGTTTGAGGCCCAAGCCCCCAGCAAGAGCCGACGCACGGCCGGGTCGCACAACTGGGCCGCCGCGGCGTGCAGCGCGAGCCGGACGTCCTCCGCCGCGGGAGTCGCGGCGTGCGGGCTGGCGCTCACCTGCGCCAACCGCTCATGCAGCGCCGCGAGAACCCGGGTGACGCCGACATCCTCCGTGTCAAGCCCCAGCAGCCCGAATGGCCCCGGCGGCGTGGGTCCCAGCACCAACGAGACCGGATCACGCCGCGGCGTCGACGCGTGTGGTGTCATGGCCCACCCCCGGCGGGCTTCGCCGGTGTCGGACCGGGGAAGAGCGTGACCTTGAGTTCCCGCAGCTTGGCGCTCCACGGCTCCGGTCCCAGCCCGGGATGCGACAGCTCCAGCAGCTTGATCGCGTCGGCGGCCTTGGTCCGATCGATCGCCATGGTCAGTCGGATTGCGTGATAGCTCGCCTCGAACCATCCCGCCGTCGAATCTGACAACCCCGCCGCGAGCGTTCTCCAGCACTCCAGAGCCAGGGCCGAGTCGCCCGCAGATTCCGACATCTCCGCGAGACGGCGAAGGCTTGAGACAAATCGGCCGCCACGCTCGAACACACCTTTATCGATCCGGATCCCGATATCACGGGCCTCTTGATTCCCCGATGCACGAAAGATCACCCAAGCCGCCGATGCTACTTCCTCGCGCAGCACATTGGCTCGGGCGCTCTGCACGCTCTTGGCATCCAGTGACTCGACCACGCGACCGCCGCTCCGGAGCACCTGTTCCGCGATCGTCACGTCCGCGGGCGCGGCCCGGGCACGTTCGATCCAATGCCTCAGCACGAGCTCGCGTGCCGACTCCGCGAACGCCGAGGTGGCATTGTCAAAGGTGGCTCCAAGCGACTGGATCGCGCCGGAGTCCTTGTCGACGATCGCCATCTGGAGCTCGCGATAGCGAAGCTCTTCGTCCACGGCGTTCAGCGGATAGTCGCACAACTCCGCCAGCCGCCGAAGCTCAACGAGGAAGCGCCTGGCCCTTGCGGCATCGGGCGCCGAGAGCAGCAGCGAAAGCTCCATCTGCTGACGCAGCAAACGCAGCGCCCGTTCCGCCAAGACCTGGCGTCGCTCGCCCGAAGCGGCAACCGCGATGTCGCGTTCCACCGGATAGACCTCGTCGGCGAGCCGGAGGAACTGCTCGATCGACTCGTCGGCCTTCCCCGCGGGGGAGCTGCGTGCCAACTTGAAGAGAATCGAAGCCGCGAGAACCCTCGCCTCGTGCCGGATCGACGAATCGCTCGGCACCGCCAGCAGTGTGGAGACCACCTGAGCGTCAGGCACCCGGCCCGAGCCCGCACGACGCAGAAGCAATTTGGCCGCCTGCTCGCTGTTCGGGAACGATGCGATGAACACCGCGGCGAGCTCGTCACGACGGTCTCTCGCTCCGGCGACCTTCGTCTCCACGGCCCGATCCAACGAGACCAGCGCCGACCACAGCAACGGTTGGCGTGAGGGCAAGGGCAATGCCTTGGCCACAGACTCGAACTGATCCGCCGCCTTGAGGAGATCGCCCGCGTAGTACATCGACAGTGCCGCGCTCTGCCCCGCACCGACCGCGTCGGTCGAGAAGCGGGGAGCGTCCGTTGCGCGGCTGGCCGCCAGGAACAACTCCGCGGCCTCGCGATACGCCAACCGAGCCGACGCGTCGGTGGTCGGATCGGTGGAGGAGCCGCCGTGCCGGGCCCGAGCCCCGTCGTAGACCTGCAGCGCGCGGACATACTGCGCCACGAACCCATTGGACGCCAGAACCCCGGTTCCGAAGCGTCGAGCCAGAGCCACGACCGCAGCGGTCTGTCCGCGGGAGATCAGATCGCCCAACGCGAGCCGCGTCAACTCCAGTCGCGTCGCGGCACCGTCCTTCTCCGCCCCGTCGGCGCCCTCCAGAGTGGCAACCGCGAGCTGCAGCGCATCCGCGGGTTCCAATGCCGAGGCCACCTTCCCCTGAGGGGCCCGCGCCCTCGCGACCCAGGTTGAAAGCTCGTTCCATCGGGACCCGCCGGCGAGCACGTTGATCCGACGACTCAGCACCTGATCCGCGACCGACTTGTGTACACCGTCAACCGTGGCAAGCTCGTCGAGCCAGCGCATGGCCTCGCTGTCGTTCCCCGCGATCGCAAAGCACACCGCCACTCCCAACGCCGCCCGCGCGATGTGCTCGTGCACCAGCAAAGAACGCGGCAAGCGGTCCAGCGTCGGCACCCGCCTCTCCGGCGCATTCAGAAGCGCCCCGAACTGGATCATCGCCTCATTGGCGTACCCGCGGTCCTTCAGCAACTGCGCTGTGTAGCAGGAACTCCAGCCCGCGTAGTACCGTGCGAGAGACCGGATTCGGCGGGCGTCGGCGAGCTGTGATCGGATGTCCTCGGCCTCGGCGAACGTCGCGTCGCCGCGTGATTGCTCCTGGCTCTCCAGCTGCCGAACCCTCACGCTGGACTGCTGCGCGATCTCCCCGAACTCGACGGCCAGCCGCTTCAGATTCCCGACCGCCTCGGCGGCATCGGTCTCCGCCATCGTCCGGAGTCGTGCCCGCTCGGCCAGCGATTCGGCCTCCAGGTACTCCGACTTCAACAGATCGACGCGGATCACATCAAGCTCGGGCCTCGGATTCTCTCGGAGAAGAACCCGGCAGCGCTCCCGCACCACCGCCTGCTTGCCCGGCGGCAGAACCTTCAGCAGCTTCTCGTACGTCGTCGCCAGCTCGACCAAGACCTTCCCGCGCTCGGCCAGAGACACGCCAACGAGCGTCTTCTCCAACGTGGCGGCCCGCAGCGAAAGCAGGTCGTTCTGAACCAGATACGTGTCCAGGCGATCGTCGAGCGGCGCGGCACCAACCCGATGCGGCAACGCCACCCCGGCGAGCCATGCCGCGGCGAGACAGACGCCCAGGAATGTCGCTTTACTTTCCTGGGGCATAGCTCACTCTGGTGAATCCCGCATCCTTCGCCGCTTGCATCGACGCCGCGATATCCGCGACAATCGTGCCCTCGCCACCGGTCACAATGACACCGCCGTCTTTCGGCACCTGAGTGAGCGCGACCACCACCGCTTCACGCCCTTCCACCTCTCGCTGGCCGATGTGGTACGACAGCCGCTCGCCCGAACGGTCCACGCGAAGCTTGATCGGCGACAAAGGCGGTGCTTTCCCGGTCGCCGGCGAGGGACGCTCCAGCCCGACCGCCAATCGCGACTCCGGCGGGGCGAGCGTGCCCGCCAGCATCAAGTACAACAGCAGGAACAGCACGATGTCGATAAACGCAACCAGCGACAACCGCGGGATCGACTCGATCGCTCGAACCTCACGGCGACGAAAGTTCATCTCTCGCCTCCGCTGCTGGCTCGTTCCCCCGAGGTCGCCAGCCGCCACTCGGTCACGCCTTCGGCACTCAGCGCCGAGACCAGGCGCGAGAGATGGGTCGTGGCGGTCGCCCGATCCGCGCGGATGACCACGTCGAGGACTTGCCCGGTGGCCGCGACCTTCTGATGATCGGCCGCGACCACGGCCGCCAGCCGATCCAGCTCGTACACACGCCCTCCCACCGACAGTCTTCCGTCCTTCTCCAGATCGACCACCACCGCGACCTCGGCGTCGATGGGCTTGTCCGCCGCGTCACCGACCTCCTTGGGCAAGTCGAGCGAACGCTGCACGACCTTGGAGAACTGCGAAGACATCATGAAGAAGATGGTCAACAAAAGCACCACGTCGATCATCGAGGTGATGTCGAATCCCGCCTCGGGCATGGGTTGGTGCCGGTTGAACTTCATGTCGCCTGGCTCGGGGCGCCCGCCCTCGCTCCCCCGCCGCTCAACACCGCGGCCAGTTCCTCCACCGTTTCGCCCACGTCCATCGCCAGACGCTCCACTCGACGCCGGAGGATGGTGTACAGCACGGTGCACGGGATCGCGACGATCAAGCCCTGAGCGGTGGTCACAAGCGCGAGGGACATGAAGTTCGACAGCTCGTTCGACCGGGCGGCTCCCTCCAGCGTTCCGATCGAAGCGAAGGCTCCGATCATGCCGATCGTGGTGCCGAGCAGACCCATCATCGGTCCGATCGCCGCGATGATCGCGATGCCGTCGGTCGTGCGGATGAGCCGGTCCAACTCCTTCGCGCCCGCTTCTTCAAGCGCGGTCCTCAGCTCAAGCAGTCCAAAGGTGCTCCGGGAGCAGCGTGTCAGTGCGGCGCCAAAGGTGTTGGTGATGAAGCAGCGGTGGTCCTCTTGTTTGCAGTACGCGATCGCCCCGGCGGTGTCGCCCTTGGCGAGATACGCCTCCAACTCCGCGACCACATCCACCGGCGCAAGGGCCTGCGGACGCACCTTCAGGAAGTGGGCCACCAGCAACCCGACCGCCAGAAACGAGAGCCCAATCAGGAGATACCCGATCGGACCGCCAGCCTGGAGGTAGTCCAGGAGCGATCTCTGCACCGAGGCGGGGGGCGTCGCCGCAAGAAGACGTTCCATCGAGTCCATCACTTGGGTGCTTCCTTCGTGTTTGTTGAATCAGAGGAGTCTTTGGTCGGGGGAGAGACGGGCGGGCCGGCGGGCCGCTGCGGGCTCACCATCCCCAAGGCGGCCCGAAGCCTCGCCAGACGGGGTGAGGAGATCATCGGGTGATCGGGCAGCCGCGACTCGAGGTCCGCGACCACACGCGACGCACCCGCTCGGTCGTCCAGATCGGCGAGAGTCTCGGCAGCCGCGGTGAGCGCCTGAGCAAGCACATGGTCCGGCACGCCCTCGCGGGTGGCGACCCAGAGCAGCTCCACCACCGCGTCGGTCCGCTGGGAAGGCTCGGTTTCAAGACGCAGAGACCGACCCATTCCCAGCCGAGCCCACTGCACCTGCCACGCCGGGGCGTCGGATCCCGCTCGCTCCTTGAGTCGTTTGCGAGCCCGCTCACGCACCGCGCGATCGTTGCTCTCTGCAAGAACCATCTCACCTGCGATGTTGTTCCAACCTTTGGTGTTCTCGTAGACCGCCGGGTCGACCCTGTTCGCGGCTGTGTCCCGCTTGGCCGCCAAGCGGTAGATCGTGAGCACGTCCGCGCCCGAGCTCTCACCCGGACGGAGCTCGCCCGAGGCGAACGCCCGCACCGCGGGCCCGTCCACATAGAGCGGCGGCACGCCCACCAACCACTGAGCGCTCGAGTCCATTCCGTCCCCAACCGCGAGCCTCGCACGGCAGCGCTCCGCGTCGGCGTTGTCCAGTGAGCCGGACTCCGCGAGCCACGCCGCCCACGCTTCCACCGCTCCCGCGATCGCGCCGCGCCTCACGCGGCACGCGAGCAAGCCCGCGGCAACCTCGGCCCGCGTGGGACCACGCACGCCCTGGGTCTGCACCCAGAGCGATTCATACAACGGCTCGGCGCCCGGCGCATCGCCCCGATCAAGACGCGCCCCGGCACGCCACAGATTCGTCGCGAGCTCGTGATGCTCGCGGAACTCTCCGGCCAAGGGCCCCTCTACGCCCCGCACCGATCCGAGCGACAGCCGACGTGCCCCCGTCGCTTGGCTGGACGAGAGCACCCCTGACTTCGAAACCTCCGTGACGCTGACACGCGATCCGTTGCGCAGGACCGCCGTCGAGTCTTCGGCCCCGGCGACCATGCCCATCGCCAGAACGCCCGAAGACGCGAGCAACAACCAGCGGCGCGTCATTGCGGCACCCCCGGCACGAACGTGTACGTCCCCTTGGACTGGCTCGCGATCCGCTTCATCACCGGCTCCGACTCCCGGGTCGCGAACGCGATGCAATGGATCGGTGATCGCCCTGTGTTCAACCTCGCCACCTCGTCGGCGACATTCGGGTCAAACTCGCCATCGGTCATGAAGTACACCGCGTCGGGTTTGGGGCGAAGCTTGAAGGCGGAGCGGAACGCGTTGATCGGGTTGGTGCCGCCCTGGGCCGGAATCGCCGCGATGATGCGGCGAGCCCATCGCTTGCGTTCATCGATCGCGGACACCCAGTCCTTCGAATTCCCGAGCGGCGCGGCATCGTCGGAGAACGTGTACACCATGAACGACGAGGTCTCGACCAGATTCTGCACCGATCGTGCGAGCTGGGCCCGCAGCGCCTCGATCTTGCCCCCGACACTCATGGATCCCGAGACGTCGACGATGAAGACGAACCGCGACCCCTGCGCCTCGACACCGAAGAACGACGCCCCCCCGCCCCCGCCGCCTCCCCCGCCGAGTCCGTCGCTGAGGCCCTCGCCTCCACCCACATCACCCGCTCCCGAGAGCGTCCCCGAAGTCGTCGAATCCGAGCTGGACTCCAACGCCGGATCGCGCATCGCGTCCAGCGGCTGCTCCACGCTCGCCTGAGCCGGTGTTGCCGAAAGATCACCCGACGCCGGACTGGATACCTCGATCGACCCGGCGAGCAGGTCCGCCAGCTCCGGCCCGCGAGTGAGCGCCAGGCTGGGACGGTCGTCCGCGACCTCGCCGCCCCGCCCTCCGATCGCGTACATCACGCGGCTGGACACAACAAGCCCGAGACCATGGATGAGAAGCGAGATCGCCAGCCCAATCAGCAGCGCGTACCGGGCAACCTTCAACACCAGAGTGGCGGAAGCGACACCACCCGAACCCGCTGTGCCGGTCGATCGGACATCCTGTCCGTGCTGAGGTGTGCGCTCTGCTTCCATCGGTTCCATTATGGCAAACGTCGGGACTCCAGGTGGCAATGCCGAAGCCCGTCCCGCCCGATTGTCCCGGCCAGGGAGTTTTCGCGTTCCCACGTCCAAGGTTGCGGACAAATCGAGGCTGAGGGGCCAATTCCGCCGCTTTTGCTCAGCCGATCAACGCACAGGATGACCTTCGCGGGTTGACCCCGGCGGTCCACGATGTTTCAATCCGCCGCCTGTGTTCTGCAGGCCAACTGCGAACCCCATCCGCCCGGAGCCCTGCATGCCCGTCAAAGCCGCCCGACCGAGCAAAGGACCCTCGAATCGCCCCGCCTCGAAAGGCAGCCGTCAGCCCTTCAAGCGTGTCCTGCTCAAGCTCAGCGGCGAGTCCTTCTGCTCCCCCGGCGGCTTCGGCATCGCCCCCAAGGAACTCCACTCCATCGCCAGCGAGGTCCGCGACGCCGCCAAGCTCGGCGCCCAGATCGCCATCGTCGTGGGCGGCGGCAACATCATCCGCGGCGCCGAACTCGCCGCCGCGGGCCACATCCACCAGGCCACCGCGGACCACATGGGCATGCTCGGCACCGTCATGAACGCGCTGGCGCTCAAAGAGAAGCTCAAGGACCTCGGCGTCGAGTGCCGCGTCATGTCCGCGATCGAGATCCGCGCCGTCGCCGAGCCCTTCATCCGCAGCCGTGCCCTGCGGCACATGGAAAAGGGCCGCGTCGTCATCCTCGCCGCCGGCACCGGCAACCCCTTCTTCACCACCGACACATGCGCCGCCCTCCGCGCCACCGAACTCGAGTGCGAGATCCTGCTCAAGGCCACCAAGGTCGACGGCGTCTACACCGCCGACCCCAAGAAGGACCCCAAAGCCACCCGGTACGAGACGCTCTCCTTCTCCGAAGCCCTCGCTAAACGACTCAAGGTCATGGACATGACCGCGTTGGCCATGTGCCAGGAGCACGAGATCCCCGTGCTCGTCTTCGACTTCAACAAGCACGGCAACATCGCCCGCGTCATCAAGGGCGAGGATGTCGGAACCCTTGTCACTGTTGATTGAACCGCGACCTTCAGTTCGCGTTCACCTACTATCAAACGTTCTTGCTCTCAAGATTCTGCACTCTCCGGACACCCCACTATGAGCGACCCCGACACCATTCTCCTCGAAGCCGAAGAGACCATGACCAAGGCCCTTGAGTACCTCAAGAGCGAAATGCGCGGCATCCGCACCGGCCGCGCCAGCCCCGCCATGGTCGAATTCGTGAAGGTCGACTACTACGGCTCGATGACCGACCTCAAGAGCCTCGCGTCGATCAGCGTTCCCGAGCCCAGCCAGCTCCTCATCAAGCCCTTCGATGCCACCGCGGTGAGCGCGATCAAGCAGGCCATCGAGTCTGCTGGGCTGGGCCTCAATCCGCAGGTGGAAGCCAAGCAGCTCCGGCTCTCGATTCCGTCCCTGTCTCAGGACCGGCGCAAGCAGCTCTCCGACAAATGCAAGAAGATGGGCGAGGAGCAGAAGACCGCTCTGCGCAACGTCCGCCGCGACGCCAACAAGCACGCCGAAGCCCTCTCCAAGCAGGCCGGAACTCAGTTCCCCGAGGACGAGATCGAAACCCTGAAGGAAGAGATCCAGAAGCTCCTCAAGAAGTTCGAGGACGAGATCGACAAGCGGGTGGAAGAAAAGACCAAGGAAATCCAGACCGTCTGACCGTCGCTCAACCCGCCCGAAGGGTTTTCAAGAGTGCCCCGTTCGATAGAGCCTCTCGCGTCAGCGAGAGGTTTTTCATTCCAGCCCCGAACGACTCCTCCCTTAGCGACGTAGTCGCTCCATGCCCGATTCACAAAGGCGCACGCGCCCGCTCCCCAGAGCGGCCGCCATCGCCGCGCTCGTGTTTCTCGCCCTGACTCCAATCGCATTCGGCTTGCACGCGGCGCTATGGACCCACGGCCCGTACGTCCTCCGTCTCGAACCCCTTGGCTGGCTCCTCAAGCCTCTCGGCAATCTGATGCACATCCTCACCGCGCCCGGCTGGCTCATCGCCCGCCTCATGCTCCGCTCGTGGGGCGAGGCCGATCTTGTCGCCTCCGCGATCGCGTGCGACGCGGGGATCGCCATTCTGTGCGTCCTCGGCCTGTGGTTGCGAGCCCTGCGACGTGAACTCCTCTGGAAGCCTGCATTCGCATCCGACTCGCCCACGCTCCGCTCACGTCGTCGCTTTCTCACGAACACACTGTCCGTCGGCTGCCCGGCGCTCGTCGGCGGCACCTTGGTCGACGCCGCGTGTCGCCAGCCGCTGTCGCTGGACCTCGCCCGCTACACCATTCCGATCCGGGACCTCCCTCCCTCGCTCAACGGCCTCCGTCTCGTCCAGATCAGCGACACCCACCTCGGCCTGCGCGTCCCTCGAGACTTCATTCAGCGGGCCCTCGACCGCGCGATTGCTCTCAAGCCCGATGTCTTCGTTCTCACCGGGGACTACGTGCACTGCGGCCTCGAGTGGCTCGAGCCCGCGGCTCAACAACTCGCCTGCCTCGTTCGCTGGGGCATCCCCACCGTCGCCGTCCGCGGCAACCACGACTGGTTCAACGACGGCCGCGGAATGGGCTCACTCATGCAATCCGTGGGCATCCGAGTGATCGATAACGACCGACTCTTTGTGACTCGCTCCCCGGCCGCTATCACCCTGCTCGACACGCCGTCTCACGACGCCCTCTGCATCGCAGGCCTTGGCGACCTTCGCCAGCACGTCGTCGACCCCGACACCGCGCTCCACGGCGTGCCGCCCTCCATGCCCCGCATCGTGCTCGCGCACAACCCCGACACCGCTGAGCATCCTTCAGTCACGCGCCGCGGCTCGCCCCGCATCGACCTCATGCTCAGCGGTCACACCCACGGCGGACAGGTCCGCATCCCCGGACTCGGAACCGGCGCCGGGTTGGTCTCCAGCTACGGGGAGAAGTACGCTGTCGGACTGGTCCAAGGACCCGCGTGCCCGGTGCTCATTACCCGAGGCGTCGGCATGTCGCTCGTGCCCATCCGCTTCCTTGTTCCTCCGGAGATTGTCGAGGTCACGCTGATCCGCGACGCTCCACAGCCCGTCGCCGCCAAAGAGCCGAGAACCTCGTAAAGTCATCCGTGCCCGCCCCCGATCCATCCCTGGCTCGCTACTCCCGCCAGTTCATTCTCCCCACTATCGGAGAAGCAGGGCAGCGTCGCATCATGGCTTCGCATGCGCTGGTCGTCGGAGCCGGCGCTCTGGGCTGCACCGCGCTCGATCAACTGGCCCGTGCGGGCGTTGGACGCATCACGATCGTCGACCGCGACATCGTCGAGCACACCAATCTGCAGCGCCAATCGCTCTTCGACGAAGCGGACGCGCACGACGCCCTCCCCAAGGCCGTCGCCGCCCGCAACCGGCTCGCCCGTGTCAACTCGACGATTGGCATCGACGCCATCATCGCCGATGTGACTCCCGAGAACGCCGAGTCGCTCGTCGCTGCTCTTCGCCCCAACATCATGCTCGACGGCACCGACAACCTCGACACCCGCTACCTGCTCAACGATCTCGCTGTGAAGCACGCGGTCCCATTGATCTACGCCGGCGTCATCGCCACCCGCGGCATGCAGCTCACCATCCTGCCCGGTCGCTCGGCCTGCCTCCGCTGCGTCTTCCCCGAGCCCGGTGCCGCGGCTCAGGTCGAAACCTGCGACACCGTCGGAGTCCTCGGCCCCGCAGTCGCGATCGCCGCGTCGCTCCAAGCCGCCGAGGCCATCCGCGTGCTCGCCGCAGATGCCGCAGCTCTTGCTTCCCGCCCTCTGCCGTCGCTCACCGAGTTCGATCTCTCGAGCACGCGCTTCCGAACCATCGACCTGGGCAACCTTCACGCACCCGCCGCCCGCGCCCACTGCCCGTGCTGCGGGGAGCGGCAGTTCGAGTTTCTCTCCGGCAGCCGCACCCGCCCCGCCGCCCGCCTCTGCGGCAGCGGCGCATTCCAGATCCACTCCGCCGCACCCCGCACGCTCGCCCTCCCCGCCCTCGGCTCGCAACTCGCCCGCCTCGGCCCGGTTCAAGCCAACGAGTTCTTTGTGCGACTGCACCCCCGCGAAGGTGTCGAGCTCACCGTCTTCGCCGACGCCCGCGCCATCATCCGCGGCATCGAGACCGAAGCCGAAGCCCGTGCCCTGTACGACCGCTATGTCGGCAGTTGATACCCACATCACCGACCGCGCGAGCTCTAGCCCCGCCGCTCTGAAACGCCCCGCCAACCCCCACTCTCTGCACCCGATCGCTCACTCAGTAACCGCCCCCACCCAACCGCATCCAACCCGCTTCACGGATTCGCATACCTGTCACGGAGCACACCTATGGGCCAGTTCATCGATCAGATCATCATCGCCTCCAAACGCGGCCGCGGCTTCGCCGAGGGATCCCTCAAGGGCGTCACCCCCGCCATCTTCGCCCGCAAGCCCCGCTTCGAAACCAAGAACGGCACACACATCGTCGATTGCAACCACGGCGCCTTCATCTTCGGCCACCTCTCCCTGTACCCCACCCGCATCGCCTCCCTCATCGGCATCGACGGCGCCGACATCGCCGCCCCCGCCCACTACACCGATCTCTTCAAAGCCGGCGTCGAATGCAAGGACGACCCCGAAGGCACCATCTATCCCAAGATGGACGAGATCACCCAGACCTTCTTCCGCAACTACGACGGCCTGTACGAGCGCCTCGCCAAAGTCGATGACAGCGTGCTGCACAAGCCCACGCCCGACGAGCGCTACCAGAAGAACTTCCCCACCGTCGGCTCCGCCTTGTCCTTCATGCTCCTCAGCCACATCATGATGCACATGGGCCAGTTGAGCACCTGGCGCCGCTGCTACGGCCTCGCCTCGATCATGTAATCACACCCGGGTGCCACTGCCGAGCCGCTTTGGGCTCGGCAGTGCGAACGCCCTCGAAACAAAAAGCCCGGCCAACTCGGCCGGGCTTTTTCGTTCTCAGACTTCAACCAGCGTTACCGCCGCGCCACCTTCTTGATTTCCTTGGTCCCGATCCACACCTTCTCGTTGCTCTCGATGTCGATCAGTTCCAGATTGATCTGGTAGTACTGCACGATCGTCCGCCGGTCGTTGCTCTCCTGCTTCACCTCCGCAACGCGGCCCAGCATGATGTAGTCCGCGCCCTGCTCCATGGCCTGCTTTTTCACGGTGTCCGGGCGATTCCACGCCTGGCCCTGCTGGCGCTCGTCGCGAATCTCGCCGCGCTGATCGCGATCAGCCACAACACGCACGCGGCCGGAGTTGATCAGCTCCTCCTCGAACCGCTTGGTCACGAGCTTGGTGTCCACGTAATCGGCGGTCTCGTTGCGCACCGTGCCGACGAAGACGACGGGGCGCTGCCCGCCCTTCTCGGCTCGGTGGTTCTCAACCCACGGGCGTGCGAGGCAGTCGGCGATCAGACCGCGATAGGCCTCTCGCGCGTCGTCGTCCTGCCACCGATAGTCCACGTCAGCGGTCTTCTGCGGGTCGGTCCTGTTGACGTTCCAATTGCCGTACGCACCGCCGCCCGCGCAACCGACGAGCGAAGTGCCCGCCGACACAGCGACCAACGAGACGCCGACCATCCGACCCACGATCCCACCAACCGACCGACTCATGCTGAGGTTCATCGAGTTTCTCTCCAGCGTCAGACCGGCGCGACACCACGCCTCTCCGACGCACGCGTTCCAGAAGTTTATACGCACTAACTTGCCAGCGGTTCGACCTGTTCTCCATCGCTCAAGGGACTGCCTAACCAACGGCCGCCGCGATACTTCGATTCACCGTACGGTGGAGTCCACGACCGCCGCGAGTTGCGACGCCACATCCCCGGGCGGGACCACCACCTTCCGCCAGGCACCGACATCGACCGTCGCGTCACCCTTTGCGAGGTACACCACCCGCACCTCGTGCTCACCCGGCTCAAGCTTCACCAGCCCAACGAACGCACGCCCCGGCAGGAACTCCCACGATCGCAGGTCCGCACGCTCCGTCGCGCCCAGCACCGCCAGTCCAATCAAGCCGCCGACGATGCGAACCAGATCGCGCGTGCCATCGCGCCCGTCCTGAGATTGCGCCACCGCCTCGCTCGCCCCCACGGTCGCCGCGGCCTTGACCAGGTACCGCACCAGCGTGCGCTGGTAGATCAGCGGCCGCTGCCGCGCGAAGTTCTCTTCCGCCACCGCCGCGAGGTCCTCGACCAGTTCCAGACGCCCGACCTCACGTGCCGCGCCACCCGCCTCGCGCACCTCGATCCGCGCCCCGCGCACCGCGCTGTCGCGGAACTGCATCTTGGGCAACTCGAAGTACACCGGCACCGAGTACACCGCGATCGGCCCCACCCGTTCAGGAACCAGATACGGACCACGCCCTGCAAGCCCGACCACTAGAACATTCCCCGCGTCCGGGTTCATCTCCGCAAGCCCCGCGAACGCGTCCTTGTTCACATTTGGAAACACCTGCGGCACGGCTTCGATCGACTGCACCAACCGCCGCCCCGCCACCCGCTGAAACTCGCGATCCCCCGTCTTCATGAACGTGATCGCGGTCAGGTAATCGCCCAGCGGACTGCCAATAAACTCGCCGCCGGTCGGCGTGGTGAACTTCTTCGTGGCACCTGCCCGCTCCGCAGCCGCATATCGATCACCCGCCTGCTTCTCGAGCGCCTTGGCTTCCTGCAGATACTGATCCCGCAGCAGATTGGCCTTGTTCGCCAGCCGCCGCGCCTCCACCGTCGCGCCGCCATCCACCTCACCGCGCTCCAGCCGCGCCAGCATCTTGAGCACGTTCACGTACGCGTCCTCGTACGGCGCGGCGACATACGGCACAACCGTGTCGTTCAGCACCCACTGCGCCGCGCTCTCGTCGGGCCGGAGCTCGCGCTGGGCGTCGATCCGCTTCTCAGCCTCTTCGAGCGAACGCAGCGCGGCGTCCGAATCGCCAAGCTTCAGCGCCACCGCCCCGCGGTCGAGCAGCCACAGAGTCCGATTCCGCTCGCCGTACTCGTCCTGCACCTCGGGCTCGTCGAGCATCGCGACGGCACGCTGGTAGTTCCCGGCATCGTGCTCCGCACGCAGATCCTGGCGATGGGTGTCGAAGGCCGACGTGCAGCCAACCAGTCCCGCCACACAGCACAACGCGAGCGCGAGACCCAACCGCCGCGCGGGCACAAGCCCGCGGCTCGGAGTGGAGACACGGACGTCACGACGAGGATCGACTGCTACGTTTGTCTCTATGACCACGCCACGTCACTCTTCGCCGCTGACTCTCGAAGGCTTCCAGCAGCTCATCCGGGATCGATATTACGCGACCGACAGCAAGCGCGGCCCGGCGGCCACTTTTCTGCTCCTGACCGAGGAGTTCGGAGAACTGGCCACCGCATTGCATGCCAATCTGCCGGGCAAGACGCCGACTCCGGAACAGAAAGCCAATCTGTCGGAGGAGTTCGCGGATGTCCTGGCCTGGTTGATGACCATGGCGAACATCACCGGGGTCGACCTCACCGAAGCGGTCCAGAAGTACACAATCCCCGGCCTCGTCGAGGGCGTCAAGGACTGAATCACGCCGCTCCCACACCAACCGCGGCCGTGGTGCGACGCGAGAGCCTCTCGTCCGTCGTGACCGGCCGGGTGATCTCGACCACCAGCGTGTCATCGGCCGCGGGGCCGTAGCGGAACTGCTCCACGCTCGACAGGATCTGCTTGGCCCACGAGAACTGGTTCGAGCGAGACGCGCCGGCCATGGAGGCCACCAGCCGGAGAAAGCCCTGCACGCCCAGCATCCGTCCGCTCCGATCGCGGGCCTCGATCGCGCCGTCGGTGTAGGCGACGAGGGCATCACCGGACATGAACTCGGTGGAGATCGGGGCGGCGTCAAAGTCCGCCGCAGCACACGCTCCGAGCACGAACGAAGTCGATTGCAGCTCGCGGATCGTGCCGTCGGCCGCGACCAGGAACGCCGGGGGATGCCCGCCGCTGGCGTACTCCAGCGTGTTCACCCCACTGTCGATGCGGATGCAAAGGGCCGTGACGTAGACCGAGTGCGTCGCCAGCGTGAGGTGCACATACCGATTCAGCAGATTCAGAACCCGGCCCGGATCGATGGCCGGGTCCTCGGCAAAGACGCGTTCGAGTTCGCCGTGGAGCCGATTGACCGTCAGTGCCGCGGGGATCCCGTGTCCCGTGACGTCCATCAACACGATGTTCAGGCGTCGCCCGCCCGCCACACCGGGTCCCTGGTGGGCGTAGAGATAATCGCCGCCGATCTGTCGCATCGGCTCGTACTCGTACGACATGCGCAGCTCGCCCGACTCGATCTTGCCCGGGAACAACGCCTCGTGAATCTTGCGGGCGTCGGTCAGCTCGCGACGCACCTCGCCGTAGCGCTGCTGAATGACAGCGAACTTGAACTGCTGGGTGTAGCGTGAGTGCTTAAACCAGGCGATCAGGACGCTGAACGTGAACAACCCCGCCGACAGCATCGGCCAGCCGATCGTCTCGGCGATCGTCCTCCCCTGCAAGATCAGCGAGGCCACGTGGGCACCGACCAACGACACCGCCACCATGGTCGCCTGCCGGGCCGACCAGGGCAGCAGCACGCACGCGAAGAACAAGAGCAGCGAAGCCTCGAGCCAGCCAATGCTCGTCGCCCACTGGAATCCGCTGACAAAGAAGTGGAACGCCCCGACGCCGAAGACGACGTACTGCGACAGCCGGAGCAGGGCCATCTCGCGGACCTTGCCGCGGAGCACGTACAGCAGCGACGCGCTGAAGATCGAGATGGGCACGATGCTCGTCCCGACCGCCTTGCCCGTGTTGTAAACCGCGCCCCAGAGCTTCGGCAGCACGCCCGCGGCGTCCCTCGCGTCGGAAAACTGCCGGACCAGCATCGCGGTCAGCACGATCACCGTCACGCTCAACCCGAAGATCGCGCCCGCCGCGCAAAAGAACACGAACCGCTTCTTGAGCAGCCGCAGGGTGTGGGCCTCAAACTCCCCCGCGAACTCGGAGGTGTGCAGGCCCTTGGTTGACAAGTCATCCTGACTCAATCGCTTCCCTTCGTCCGTCCGAAACCCGCACAACGACCGTGCCCGTCACGCGTCCCGCGGCGGACTCCTCACGCCTACCCCTCACGCCTACAAGATACCGGTCTTCACCCCGGTTGTCACGCGATTCGTCCGAACCGCGTCATTTCTTCCGACCGGCGCCAGGCAGCCACAGCACATCCACCCGGCCATCGTCGTTCGCCACCCGTGCCACCACAAAGAGCAGATCGCTTAACCGGTTCAGATACCGCACCGACTCCGGACTCGTCGCATTCTCGTCCGCCGCCCGCAGCGCCACCGCCGCCCGCTCGGCCCGACGCGTCACCGTCCGAGCCACGTGCAGCGCCCCCGCCAACGCCGTCCCGCCGGGCAGAACAAAGCTGTTCAGCGGCTGAAGCCTCTCGTTGAACTCGTCGATCCAGCCCTCCAGCCGCAGCACCTGTTCTTCAGTGACCCGCAACGCTGCCCCCGGCTTCTCGCCCTTGGCAATCGGCGTCGCCAGATCGGCCCCCACATCGAAAAGATCGTTCTGGATCGACGAAAGCACCTCACCGATCCGTGCCGCGATCCGCGGATTGTGCGGCGGCGTGCCCATCCCGCCCGTCGCGATGATGATCGCCATTCCGATCTGGCTGTTCGCCTCGTCCACCGTGCCATAGGCCTCGACGCGAGGATCGTTCTTGGGTACCCGAGCGCCGCCCACCAGCCCGGTGGTGCCGTCGTCGCCGGTTTTCGTGTATATCTTGTTCAGCTTGACCATCGCGACTCCGATCTGTTTCGCTCTTGCCCCGCCCCACACGTGACCCGCACGCCCCTCCAGCGTACACCGCCTCTCGAAGTCGCCGCTCCGGTCGCCGCGATGGCCACCGCGCCCACGCCTGCACCAACTGACTGCCGCGGAATGCTCAGTCATTGGCGTTTGCGGCCCGGCGGTTCCGCCACACCGGGTGCCTCCCTCGCCGACCGCATCCTCGCCGCCCGCGGCGTCACCGACCCTCGCTTCCTCGACGCCACCCTCAAAGATCTCCACGATCCGTCACGCATGCCCGACCTCGACAAGGCCGCCGCACGCGTCCTCGAGGCCCTCGATCGAGATCAGTCCATCGTCATCTACGCCGACTACGACGTCGACGGCGTCTCCGCCGCGGCCATCCTCTGGCACACTCTCCACGCGCTCCGCCCCGGTTGTCGCGTCAGCACCTATCTGCCCCACCGCATCGACGAGGGCTACGGCCTCAACAAGGACGCCATCGCGAAGCTCGCCGACGAGCACGATCTCATCATCAGCGTCGACTGCGGCATCACCGCCGCGACTCCCGCCCGGGAGGCCCGAGCCCGCGGCAAAGACCTCATTATCACTGACCACCACACCCCGCCCCACCACGCCGCGGACCTCCCGGACGCGTTCGCACTAGTACACCCCCTGACACCCGGACGCGAGGCCTATCCCTTCCCGCACCTGTGCGGCGCCGGCGTCGCGTACAAGCTCGCGTGGCGGCTCGCCACCCTGCGCTCCGGCGGCGACAAGGTGAGTCCGCCGCTCCGAACGCTGCTCATCGAGCTCCTCTCCCTCGCCGCCATGGGCGTCATCGCCGACGTGGTTCCCCTTGTCGGCGAGAACCGCATCATCGCCCGCTTCGGGCTCAGCCAGATCACCCGCAGCTCCCTCGTCGGGGTGCGTGCCCTTTGCGAAGAGTCCAACCTGCCCGAGGGTGTCGACGCCGCCGACGTCGGCTTCCGACTCGGGCCACGTCTGAACGCGATCGGCCGCCTCGGCCACGCCAAGGAAGCCCTGGAGCTCCTCACCACCACCGACGCCGCCCGCGCCCACGAGATCGCCGCCGCGCTCACCGGGTGGAACAACGACCGCCGCCGCATCGAGACCGAGATCAGCAAGCACGCCGAGCAGCTTGCCATCGATCGCGGCATGACCAGCGACGACCACCGCGCCATCGTCCTCAGCGATCCCTCCTGGCACCGCGGCGTCATCGGCATCTGCTGCTCACGCCTCGTGGGGCTCTTCCACCGCCCCACGATTCTGCTGCAGCAGGACGCCGACCTCTGCCACGGCTCGGGGCGCTCCATTGACTGCTTCGATCTCCACGAGGCTCTCGCGGCCTGCTCGTCCCACCTCGAAACCTTCGGCGGCCACTCCATGGCCGCGGGCCTCAAGCTCCGCGCCGCCAACCTCGAAGCTTTCCGCGAGGCCTTTGTGGCTCACACCAACCAGCGGCTCCGCCCAGCCGATCTCGTGGCCCGCACCATCGTCGACGCCGAGGTGTCCGCCGCTGACTTGGATCTTGATGCCGTGACCCGTCTCGCTTCTCTCGCCCCCTTTGGGCGAGATAATCCCGAGCCCCGGCTCCTGATCCGCGGCGCCACCATCAACGGCGTTCCCAAGACCTTCGGTGCCGCTGGCAACCACGTCCTGTTCGATGTCGAACACCGCGGCCGTCGCCTCCGCGTGAAGTTCTGGAGCGGCGCATCGATGCTCTCCAAGCACGGCGTTCGCCTCGCCCACCACACCACCCTCGATCTTCTCTGCACGCCCAAGATCGACACCTGGAACGGCAACCGCCGCGTCGAAGCGGTGCTGCACGATCTCGCGTTGTCATCCTGAGCTGCGCCCTGCCTCTGCCGCTCGCCGCATCACGGGCAGACCGTGAACTCGTACGACAGCAGGAAGAGCCCAAAATCCGCGTCGTCCACGATCCCGTCGAGATTCAGATCCGCCGGGCACTCCTGCGGGGGTGCCGGGCACGAGATCGCGTCGTAGGCAGAAGCGAAGATCGCGTAGTCCGCGTCGTCCACCATCCCGTCGTTGGTGAAGTCCGCCGGACACGGCGCCTGCAGCGTGAGCACGAAGAGCCGCGATGAACTGCCACGCTTACCCGACGCCACGACCTGTCCCAGCTCGTTGATGTCCAGCAGCAACGACAGAGAGACTTCCGGAGGCAGCTTGACCAGCGTCTTGAGGTCGTACCACTTGCCATCGGTGTAGAACCCGGTCTTGGTACCAACGTCCGACGCGATCACCTGCCCGAAGGAGTTGAACCGCAGCGGACCGCTCGGCACCGTCATGCCCGGCTTGAGCACGCCGAAGCTGTACAACCGCGTCGCGCCCGAGAGGCTCCAGATCTGGATGCCAACCGTCTGCACCCCGCCGTCGTTCCACAGCGCGTTGCTCAGCACCTGGCCCACATCGTTGATCGAAGGGGTCGACGAGAAGTAGACATCCGGCACCGGCGTCGAGGCGCCGTTACCCCACGAAACAAAGTAACTCCCCACCAGCGAGCACTGGTTGTTCGCCCGCGATTCCGTTCCGTATCCAAAGGCCAGAATGTCACCCGCGTTGTTCACGCCGTACCCAAGGCTCGAGATCACCGTGCACGACGGGGTGCACTGAGCCTTCCACGCCGTCGCCGACTTCCAGGCGTTCGGCTTCCCGATGCCCGCCTTGCCATACCACTGCGTCGAGCCGCTGCCGCAGTCCGTCACGGTGAACGGCACCACGGTCAACCCGATATCGCGCTTGTTGTTGATGCCCGTGGACTGAATCTGCATCCACGACGGCCCGGTCGCGCCGTCGACAAGTTGGTTCGCGCTCCACGCCCAGGCCTGCAGAGCCGTGCTGCCGGTCAGGTTGTACGTCCCCGAGACATCGCCAAAGTCGTTCAGGCCCGACACCGTCGCCCAGTTCCGCCCCGACTTGGTCGGCACCGATTGAAGAATCCCGTTCTTCCAGACGATCGGCCCGCTGGGCGTCATCGCCGTCACCCAGCCCTTGATGTTGATGTACGCCCGGTTGTCCTTCGCCGAGACCGGGATCTCACCCGTGAGCTCGAACCGCGGCTTGGCCGCGATCGCCGTCATGCTCGAGGAGACAAGCACAGCGCCAGCAAGAACTTGCATAATTCGGTTCGAGCGCATGGATACCCCAGCAGTACCGCGGGAGGCGGCGAGTTGACAGATCACGATGCAGAAGCTCCCTCCCTCGCCGCGGCACACGCCACGATCAAGGACCCTTCCCCTCCCCCCTCCCTATCCCCGACAGCGAAGAATCCTACCGGACCCTGCACCCAAAAGGCAATAGTAAACAGAAGTCCGAGAATGACTTAGCATGTCTCCCGGCAAAACGGAAGGTCTCAGTTCGGGACCTAGTCGGAGTCACCACGCTCCTCGCCGCCCGGGAGGCTCGCCGCTACTCCCCGCCAAGCTCCGCCACGCCCGCGTGCCCAAGCGCACCCGCCCGCTCGCGCAGCCGCTTCAAAAGCGCCGCGTCCCCCGCCCTTTTCGCTCGCACCGCCGCGTCAAACGCCAGGGCCGCGTTCTTTTCATCCGCGTCCGACGCCGCCGCCATCACCGCCGCAGCTTCCGCGTCTCGCTTCTGCATGCTGAGCGCATCCGCCAACAGCCGCGCGATCGACTCGCTCGCCTTCTCCTTCGGTTCCAGCGGCAGGAGCAACTCCGCCGCCTCCTTCGCCTTTCCCGCCCGCAGCTGCGCCCGCGCCTCGATGTACCGCCACACCGTCGCCCGCGGCTCCAGCTCCCGCGCCTTGGCGATCTGCTGCAACGCCACCTCGATCTTGTTCTCCCGAACTGCCAACTCCGCCAGACTCCCCCACGCCCGAGCCTCGTTCGGATTCAGCTGCGCCGCCCGCACCAGACTCGCCCGTGCCTCGTCCAACTTATTCAACTGCATCTGCACCTGGCCCAGAAACAGCGGGTACTCCGCGTGATTCGGGTTCGCTTTCTGAGCCGCGGCGTAGTGCTCCTCGGCCCGATCACGCTTCCCCAGCATGCTCGCCACCGTCCCGGCCTGAAACTCCAGCGCCGCCGTCCGCTCACCCGTCGCCAGGGCCTTCTCGTAGTTCTCGTACGCCGGCGCGAGTGCATCACGCCCGAGCAACGCCTCCGCGTACGCGACATACAGCCGCTGATCCGACGGATACTGCTCGATCGCGCCTTTCAAGACCGCTTCCACTTCCGCGTTCTTTCCCGCGTGCGTCAGCGTCTCCACCGATTCCAAAATCGCGTCCACCTTCGCCGCCGAGGGCCCGGGCGCGGGCTTCACCGCCGCCGATGGTTTGGACTCGGCAGTCTTCGTCGCGTCCGCACCGCCTGCCCGCTTCACCAAAGGCTCACCCGGCGCCCGCAGCACGTACACAAACCCCGCCGCCACTAGCGCGATCACAGCCACCGCGGCCACCGCATGCACGGCGCCAACGCCGCGACCAAACGCTGACCGCACACGCCCTCGCGTACACTCGCCCTGCAATGTCCGATTCTCAGCCATCGTCATCTTCTTCGGCCAATTCCAACCTGTCCGGCGAGCTCTCCAAGCAGTACAAGCCCGCCGAGCACGAGCAGCGTATCCGCGCCAAGTGGGACGCCGCCAAGGCCTTCCACGCCGACCCGCAGCGCGTCCTCAAGGGCGAAGCCAAGCCCTACGCCATCGTCATCCCGCCCCCCAACGTCACCGACCGCCTCCACCTCGGCCACGCGCTGAACAACACCCTGCAGGACGTCCTCGCCCGCTCCCACCGCATGATGGGCTACGAGACCCTCTGGATGCCCGGCACCGATCACGCCGGCATCGCGACGCAGGCCGTGGTGGAACGCCGCCTCAAGAAGGACGAGAACCTCACCCGCCAGCAGCTCGGCCGCGAGAAGTTCATCGCCAAGGTCCAGTCCTTCAAGGACGAGTACGAGGCCATCATCACCGAACAGCTCAAGCTCATGGGCTGCTCCTGCGACTGGGACCGCCAGCGCTTCACGATGGACGACGTCTGCGCCCGCGCCGTCCGCGAGGCCTTCTTCCGCCTCTTCAAGGACGGCCTCATCTACCGCGGCAAGCGCCTCGTGAACTGGGACCCGGTGCTGCAGACCGCCGTCGCCGACGACGAGTGCTACGACGACGAGATCGATTCGTTCTTCTACTACCTGCGCTACCCACTGGTCCACGCCGCCGCTCCCACCGGGGGCGGGGCCTTCCAGGCCCCGCGCCAAACAACCCCCGTCACGTGGAACGAGTTGGCTCGACGTGGCTACCCCGGCGCCGAAAACCATCCCGGCGAACAGCAAGCCTGGGTCACCGTCGCCACCACCCGTCCCGAGACCTACCTCGGCGACACCGCTGTCGCGATCAATCCCAAGGACCCGCGCGCCAAGTCCCTCCGCGGCCTGTTTGTTGATCTACCCCTCGTCGGTCGCATCATCCCCATCCTCGAAGACGATTACGTCGTCCTCCCCGCCGCGATGCAGGAAGACCCCGAGGAAGCCAAGAAGGATCCCAAGGCGATGTTCGCCACCGGGTTCCTGAAGGTCACCCCCGCGCACGACGCCAACGACTACGAACTCGGCTTCCGCCACAAGGCCGCCGTCGAAGCCTGCGGCAACCCCGTCCTCATCAACATCTTCGCCCCCGACGGCTCCATCAGCGACAAGCACGGCTGGACCGACGTCGGCGACGCCCACCTCTTCGTCGGCCTCAAGCGCGAAGCCGCCCGCAAGAAAGTCCTCGAAGAGTTCAAGGCCCGCACCGTCGGCTCCTCGAGCAACTCGCTCCTCGCCGAGACCAAGCCGTATCGCCACAGCGTCAAGCACAGCGACCGCAGCAAGGCCATCATCGAGCCGTACCTGAGCGACCAGTGGTACGTGAAGGTGACCGACGATCGCCTCGCCCCCGCGGCGAACCGCGCGCTCGTCGCTGACCAAAGCTCCAAGCAGCAAAGCGACAAGCAGCAGGGCCCCGCCAACGGCGACGGCTCGCTGAAGTTCTATCCCTCGCGCTACGCCAAGACCTACGAGCAGTGGCACGACAACATCCGCGACTGGTGTATTAGCCGCCAGCTCTGGTGGGGGCACCGGGTGCCGGTGTGGCGGCTTGAGTTCGCCCCCGACCTGAAGGCCTGGCGCGTTCTAGCAGAATCGGACGATCGTCAACGCGCTGAAGCAATCGCCGATTTTCGTGCCGCGATAGAAGACTCTATCTATGAGTTCTTTGGAGAATCCAACGGAACACAAGCGAGCGACGTCTGCGTTTCGTGGACCCACGCCACCACGGCCCAAGTCTGTGTTCGCACTGCGGATGCCACTCGAGTCATGGAAGCAATCGAGCATTTCTGGAGAGCGAACCGCGATGTGCTGAGCCGCGGAGTCGCTTTCGATAGCAAGCACGATTTGACGATCCCTGTTGCCGTGCCGTGTCTCGTTGGCTGCGAGCAATTGGCCTCTGCCTTTGCCGGTGTCACGAACTCTGCAATCTCGATATCACAAGACCCCGACGTCCTCGACACCTGGTTCTCCTCCGCCCTCTGGCCCATGTCCACCATGGGTTGGCCCAACCCTGCGCTCGCTGGCAAGGACTTCGACGGCCTGCTCCAAGCCTTCAACCCCACCACCACGCTCTGCACCGCTCGCGAGATCATCACCCTCTGGGTCAGCCGCATGGTGATGTTCAACCGCTACCTCATGCCCGAAGCGTGGCCCCCCTCAGAGCCGCGGGCTTCAGCCCGCGCGGACGCCGCTCCCGACCTCGCCACCGGCGGCCAAGGTCGCGGCCCACTCCCCTTCCGCAACGTCTTCATCCACGCCGTCATCCAGGACGGCGAAGGCCGCAAGATGAGTAAGAGCCTCGGCAACGGGCTCGACCCACTCGACATCATCGCGAGCCACGGCAGCGACGCGATGCGCTTCACGCTCTGCCAGATGACCACGCAGACGCAAGATGTCCGCATGCCGATGCAGAAAGACCCCGCCACCGGCCGCAACACGTCGCCCAAGTTCGACCTCGGCCGCAACTTCGCCAACAAGCTCTGGAACGCGGCCCGGTTCACGATGACGATGCTCGGCGGCGCCTCACATCCGACATCCGACATCCGACATCCCACATCGCTGGTCGACAAGTGGATGCTCTCCCGCCTCGCCACCGCCGTGAGTGAAGCAACCACCGCGATCGAGCAATTCGAGTACAGCAACTACGCCCAATCCGTCTACGACCTCCTCTGGCGCGACTTCTGCGACTGGTACCTCGAAGCGATCAAGCCCACCGTCGCGAGCGACCCGCGTCAGCAGGCCGTGCTCCGCGCCTCGCTCGACACGATCCTGCGGCTGCTCCACCCCATCATGCCCTACGTCACCGAGGCAATCTACGAGCAGGTGCGACTCCTCCCCGCCGCCACCATCGACGGCCTCACCCTCGCCGCCCCCCGCAAGGGCGACTTGCTCTGCACCGCAGGCTGGCCGACCGCCTCTAAGTCGCTCCGCGACACCGCCGCCGAAGCCGCCTTCGAGCGCACCCGCGCGCTCGTCACGGCTCTCCGCGAGGCCCGCTCGCAGCACCAGGTCGCGCCCAAGCGCAAGGTCACGCTCCACGCGCCCGCCGGCCTGCTCAAGCCCGACGAGGCCGCGCTGGTGCAGACCCTCGCGCTGATCGAAACGATCGACACCGGCACTCAACCCACCGGCGCCGTCGCGATCACCTTCGAGGGCAAGCAGCTCTTCCTCAGCAACCTCCGCGACGCGGCCGCCGCGACCGCGCCGGGCGCCACCGGCTCGGTCAACGACGCCGAGCGCGAACGCCTCACCAAGCTCATCGCCGACAGCGAGAAGTCCATCGCAACCCTCGAGGGCCGCCTGAACAACCCCGGTTACGCCCAGAAGGCCCCGCCCGCGATGGTCAAGCAGACACAGGACCAACTCGCCAAAGCCAAGGCCGACCGCGACGCCGCCAAGGCAGCACTCGCCGCCCTCGGGAGCAACGCGTGACATCCCGACAACCTCGGGTGCCACTGCCCGGCCGCTCCGGGCCGGGCAGTGCGAGCGCGTCCACTGGCTATGGTGCCACCAGTCCGCGGCTGCTCGGAGCCGCGCGACTGGTGCTTCTGCGACTTCGCATCCCGCACGCCACGCCCAAACCCGCATCAGTCGCGCCGCAAAGCCGGCGGACTGATGGCACCAGACTGTCCGTCTTCTCGCAACGCAGGGTGCCACTGCCCGGCCGCCTTGGTCCGGGCAGTGCGAGCGCATCCATCGCGCTGCTCGCCACCATCCTCACCGCCTGCTCCTCCTCCGCGCCGACAACACCACAACCCACAAAACCCACCGCAACAGCCAAGCTCTCTCCCATCCTCGCCACCGACGGCTGGGAATTCGGCACACCCCCCAATACCTCCCGCGGCCTCGCCATCACCACCCGCTCCTACCGCCTCTACACCACCACCCGCGACGCCGCACTCGCCGCACGGCTCCCCACACTCCTCGAAGCCGCTCTCGCCCAGTACCGCACGCTCATCACGCCGCTGCCGCTCCCCGCCGAGCGCGTCGAGACCTTCGTCCTCGCCAACCGCGCCGAGTGGGTCCGCTGCGTCCAGATGCTCTGGGCCGACCGCGCCGACGCCTACATGACCATCCAGCGCGGCGGCATCACCGCCAACACCAAGAGCGTCCTCTTCGACCTCGGCCCGCGCGACACCCTCGTCCTCGCCGCCCACGAAGGCTGGCACCAGTTCACCCAAGCCACGTTCAAAGAGCCGCTCCCGGTGTGGGCGGAAGAAGGCATCGCCACGCTCATGGAAGGCTTCCGCTCCGAGCCCGGCGAACACACCCGCTACACCTTCATGCCCTGGGCCAACCTCGAACGCTTCGATCGCCTCCGCGACGCCCACTCGACGGGCGGCATCATGGACCTCGGCACGCTGCTCGCCTCCACACCCACCCGCGAAATCAGCGGCGGCGATCCTCTCACCTGGTACGCCCAGGTCTGGGCGCTCTCCCATTGGCTCATGCAGCCGCAGCGCCGCCCCGCGTTCGAACGCATGGTCGCCAACGCCGCCGAGGGCACGCTTTTCAGCACCGTCGCGGCGTCTCAAGCTCAGTCATCTCGGACGGCTGCCAGCCGCGGCCGCGGTGGGCTCGAGGTCTTCGCCGCGTACTTCGGTGATCCCGCCACTCAGGACGACGAGTACCGCGACTTCATCCGCGCGCTCATCGCCGTCGGCTCGCGAGATCGCATCACCCAGGGATCGCCTCCCGAAGGCATGCGATAGCTCTTGGAGTCACCCCACCACCTCGCCGTTGACGCGGTCCCGCGGAGCCTCACCCGCATCGTCAAATCGCATCCTCACGCAAGCGCCAAGCTGCTCTCCACGCCCAGGCTGGCGTAGATCTCCTTGGTCGCGGTCGAGCGATTCAGCGTGTACAGGTGCAGCCCCGCCACGCGATGATCCAGCAAATCACGGCACTGCTCGGTCGCCCAGTGCACACCCACGCGCCGGGCCGCGGCCTCGTCGCCATTGGTCCGGTTCATCGCCCGCAGCAAGGGAGCCGGATAGCGAGCGCCCAGCGCCAGCTCGGCCATCCGCTTCATGCCCGACAGCGATGTGATCGGCATGATGCCCGCCACGATCGGGATGGTGATGCCCGCCAGCGCACAGCGGTCGCGGTAGTCATAGAAATCGTGGTTGTCGAAGAAGAGTTGCGTGACGATGAAGTCCGCGCCCTCATCGACCTTGGCCTTCATCCGCTCGATCTCGGCCACGCGGTTGGGCGTGTCGGGGTGTCCCTCGGGGAAACCGGCGACCGCAACGGCGAAGCCGCGGGGGTTGGGGTGGCGGCCCGAGGCGTTGAACTTCTTGATCGCCCGGACCAAATCCGCCGCGTACTTGAAGTGCTTGTACGGATCCTCGCCGGTCCAGTTCTTCGGAGCGTCGCCCCGAAGCGCGAGGATCTTGGTGATTCCTGCGTCGGCGTACTTCTGCAGGATCGCGTCGATCTGGGCCTCGTCGTGACAGACGCAGGTCAGATGCGGCATCGGGTTCAGCGCGGTCTGCGAGTTCAGCCGCACGACCAACTGATGGGTCAGATCGCGCGTCGAACCACCCGCGCCGTAGGTGACACTGACAAACGTCGGATGCAGCTTCTCGAGATCCGCGATGTGCTTGAAGAGTTCCTCAGCGCCCTCGGGGGTCTTGGGCGGAAAGAACTCAAACGAGAACGTGCTCTTGCCCTTGGCGAAGAGGTCGCGGATATCGACGGTCGTGGATGGTGCGGGCGTCATGCGAGAAGTCCGGGGTGCTCCGGGAGATGCTCCGTCCGTGGAGGTTTCTGGAAAGACGCCGGCGGGCTCTCACCCACCGGCGTTGATGACTGGTTGACCGGCCATAAGCCGGTCCTACGGATTCAATAGCGGTAGTGGTTGGGCTTGTAGGGGCCGTCGGTCGGGATGCCCAGGTAGTCCGACTGGTCCTTGCTCAGCTTGGTGAGCTTGATGCCCAGCTTGTCGATGTGGAACCGGGCCACTCGCTCGTCGAGGTGCTTGGGAAGGGTGTACACCTTCTTCTCGTACTTCTCGGCGTTGTTGTGCAGCTCGATCTGCGCCATCACCTGGTTGCTGAACGAGCAGCTCATCACGAAGCTCGGGTGGCCCGTGGCGCAGCCGAGGTTCAAGAGGCGACCCTCGGCGAGGATCATCACGCTGTGCGCCGGCTTGCCCTTGGCGGCGGGGAACACCCACTCGTCGTACTGGGGCTTGATGTTGATGGTCTTGATGCCCTTGACCTTCTTGAGGCCGGCCATGTCGATCTCGTTGTCGAAGTGGCCGATGTTGCCGACGATCGCCTTGTCCTTCATGCGGGACATGTGCTCGACGGTGATGACGTCCTTGTTGCCGGTCGCCGTGATGAACACGTCGGCCTTCTCCACGACATCCTCGATGGTGGTAACTTCATACCCCTCCATCGCCGCCTGCAGCGCACAGATCGGGTCGATCTCGGTGATGATCACGCGAGCGCCCTGGCCACGCAGCGACTGCGCGCAGCCCTTGCCCACGTCGCCGTAGCCAAGAACAACGCAGATCTTGCCCGAGAGCATCACGTCCGACGCACGCAGGATGCCGTCGGTGAGCGAGTGGCGACAGCCGTAGAGGTTGTCGAACTTGCTCTTGGTCACGCTGTCGTTGACGTTGATCGCCGGGAACGCGAGCTTGCCAGCTTCCATCATCTGGTACAGGCGGTGCACGCCGGTGGTCGTCTCTTCCGAGACGCCGCGGATTTCCTTCAACACCTTCGTAAAGCGGCCGGGGTTCTTCTTCTGCTGCTGCTCGCAGAGGGCGAGGATGTAGCCCCACTCCTCGGGGTCCTTGGCCTCGTTGAACTTCGGCACCTTGCCGGCCTTCTCCCACTCCGCGCCCTTGTGGACGAGGAGGGTGGCGTCGCCGCCGTCGTCGAGGATCAGGTTCGGGCCACTGCCGTCGGGCCACATGAGGGCCTGATCGGTGCACCACCAATACTCTTCGAGGGTCTCACCCTTCCACGCGAAGACCGGGACGCCCTTGGGGTTGTCCGGCGTGCCGTCCTTGCCGACGACCACGGCCGCGGCGGCGTGGTCCTGGGTGCTGAAGATGTTGCACGACACCCAACGCACGTCGGCGCCGAGCTCGACCAGCGTCTCGATCAGCACCGCGGTCTGGATCGTCATGTGCAGAGAGCCCATGATCTTCGCGCCCTTCAGCGGCTTCTTGCCCTTGTACTCGGCGCGGATCGCCATCAGGCCCGGCATCTCGGCCTCGGCGAGACGGATCTCGTTGCGACCGAACTCGTGCAGGTTGATGTCCTTGACCTTGTAGTCCATCGTGCCGACTTTCGCGGGCTTGCCGCTGGATTTCGTGAGGGTCTTGGGCTTGGTCGTCATCGTCGTCATTTCGATCCGCTCCTGAGGTGAGAAACTCGAGACACAGTCCGTCCAGCACGCCGCGGCTCCTCCGCGGCGAGCGTCATTTACTTCCGTTTGTTCTGCTTGTCCGCCAACCCCACCGCCACGAACAAGCCCGGCCCGCGAGAGTCCGGCTCCACCGGCAGCTCCCGGAAACTCATCGGCTCAAGGCCCGCCGAGACGAAATGCTGGTTGATCTCTTCCTTCGAGAAACCCAGATGCTTGTGGCCCATCAAGTGCCGATAGTCCGCACGCTCGTGCCGGAGCATGTCGATCACCAGCACACGTCCGGGAATCGGCTCCCGCCGAAGGATCCGCGCCGCTTCCCGGAGCGGTGCCTCCGGTTTTTCCACATGGTGCAGCACCAACCCGAAAACCGCGATGTCCACGCTCGCCGATTTCAGCGATAACGCCGTCAGGTCGCTGGTCACAAAGTCGACGTTGCGCACGCCCTTCAGCCGCTGCTTGGCCGCGTCGATCATCGGGCCCGACTGATCCACCGCGATCACCCGCTGCACGATCGGCGCCAGCAGCTCCGCAACATTCCCCGTGCCGCAGCCAAGGTCCGCCACCACCCACGGCCCGGCAAACAGCTCGAGCAGCGCATGGGCCGTGAAGCGTGTGCCAAAGAGATTCTGCCGCACCGCGTCCCACTCGCCCGCGACGCGCCCGAAGTACGACTGACTGTCCGTCCGCCGCTCCGCAAGCACGGCCTCGACCCGGCGCGCGTCTTCCACCGCGTCGGCGCGATCGGCATTCGAGGGCTGCTCCCGGATCGTCAGCCACAACGCCCGCTCCGCAACCGACAAATCGTCGAGCACCATGCGGTAATACGTCGCCGTCCCCTCGCTGCGACGCTCCAGCCACCCGGCGTCGGCCAACACCTTCAAATGCCGGCTCACGGTCGACTGCGGGCTCTGAAAGACCTTCGCAAGCTCACCAACAGACATCTCGTGCGACTCCAGCACCCGCATCACGCGGAGCCGGGTTCGGTCCGATAGCACACCGAGGCGATCGGCGATGGAGATGTCAGCGAGGCGTTCTTTCATCCGTTTATCCGGATGAATGGTAGAAAGCCCTCGGACGCGGGTCAAACCGCCATTTTCAGAGTCCGCAGCCACTCATTCGGGCTGGAGCACAAAGCTCGGACCGGGGACCTCACCCAGCTCCCGGATCCGCTTCTGGATGTCGGTGTTCTTGGGCTCGATGAACAAGGCCATCCGCAGGCGGCGGAGCTCGCTGGGCTTGTCGCCGAGGGTGCGGTACAGGTTGGCCAGGGCCATGTGGGGCTTGATGTTCTTCCCGCCGTCGAGCTTGGCCGCGGTGATCATCGCCAGCTTGGCCTCGTCGACGTTGCCCAGGATCTCCTGGTAACGGCCCAGCCGCAGGTAGTCGCCGCTCCGGCCGCGCTCGCGGGCTTCCTTGGTCAGGAACGTGATCAGCTCCTCCCGCTCGTTGCAGGCCAGCAGAGCCTCCGCCAGGCCCGCGGCGTAGTCCTCGTTCTCCGGCTTCACCGCGAGGCACTGGATGAACTGCTCCCGGGCGAGCTGAGGCTGATTGAGCTTGAGATAGGTGTTCGCCAGCGAGTACCGCACGTCCACGCCGTCGGGCTTGCGGGTGATGTACTCCTGGTAATCCGTCAACGCGGAGTCGTACTCACCGCGGGCATAGCTGCGATCGCCCAGCTCGCGGACGAGGTTGAGATTCCGCTGGGCCTGGCAGCCGGCGAGCAGGGAGAGACCGATCAGGGATGCGGCAACCAAGGTTCGGGCGTGGGTCGTGGACATCGAAGGCTCCTTGCGAACAGCGTCAGGGTAAGCGTTATCGGCCACGAGGGCGAGAACCTTCCAATGTCCGGCTCACAAGCCGTGCCCGACGGAGATCACGACCGTCTCGGGGACGTCGTCCGCCCGCCAGGCGCCGCCGCACTCCGGACAGACCCGACAGCGGTCCTGCTCCACCAGCGTGCCACGCAAGTCGTAGGAGCAGGCAGGGCAAAGAGATACCTCGATCCATCGGGCCCGGAGGCTGTGCCGCGCCTCGCCCGCAAGCACCGCCAGCGAGGTGAGCGAGTTGATCGAAACCAGGATCAAGAGGGAGGCCACCGGCGTGAACAGGATGAGGAACGCCGCGAACGGGCCCCCGAAGCCGAGCAGGCAGGCCATGCAGACGGTCAGCGTCAGCATGATGAAGACCGAGAGCCCGGCGCGAGAAACAAGCAGCTCCTTCAAGGTTCCCAGCGTGCCGATCACGATGGACCCGAGCGGCCATCGGGCACCCGGCTTGGCGGGCGCGAGCAAGGCCAACCGGGAAGGCCGCCCTCGATCGTCGGATGTTCGGATCCGGAGCATCGGTCAGTTGGTTTCGTGTTCCATCGTGAGCCGGAGTCGTATGGGGTCGAAGATGCCTGCGGGATGAGCTCTCCCTGCGATCCGGCCCCCGCGAGCAGCGTTTCCCCCCCACCCCAAGCACCGCTGATTCGCTGGGCGAATAAAAAACCCGCACGCGGATGCGTGCGGGTTGGGTTGAATAGCTAGGAATCTCAACGACTCAGTCGCAGAGCAGGCGGTCGTACGCGGCGGCGAAGATCTGGAAATCCTCGTCGTCCACCAGGCCGTCGGCGTTCAGGTCCGCCGGGCAGCCGCCGGGCAGAGCGCCCGAGGCCGCCGCCATGCCTTCTTCGGAGCAGAAGGTGAAGTTGTACGCACCGACAAAGAGCTCGAAGTCCGAGTCCGCGACGATGCCGTCGATCGCCAGGTCGGCGGCGCAGGGAGCGCCGAGAGCGCGGATGTTGTTGAGGTTATCAACCGAGCCCGCGATCGAGGCCGAGCGGGTGTAGACGGTGTAGCCGTTGGTGTTGAGGCGGCTGCCGGCGGGGATCACGAGGGAGTCGAGATAAACGACTTCCTTCCCGGCGTTCGCGTTGTTGTGCAGGTTCACCAGGTTCACGGTCACCGGGATGTCGCCCAGGCGGAGTTCGTAGAGCGGGAAGGACCCGGGCACGTAGTTCCGGGTCGCGGCCCCGGCGTTGCCGTAGTCGCGGCTCATCACCTCGAAGGTGTGCACACCGGCGCGGCCGTCCATCTGAACGGTGCCGGAGCGGCCGTTAAAGCGGAGAGCGTTGTCGATGGCGTTGTCAAACCGACCGCCGATGTTGGCGGTGCCGGCCATGTTGTAGCTCGAGGCCGCGGCCAGGGTGAGGTCGTTCTCCACCCAGAGCTGCGTCGGGAGCAGCACGCAGTTCGGACAGCCGCCGGGGTTGCCGGCGGGGTTGATCGTGCCGTTGTTGGTGAAGGCGCCGAAGACGGTGAGAGCACCGCCGTTGTAATTGACGCTGGCGTTGGCGTCGATGATCAGCGACCCCTGCACGTTGGTGGCGGCCGAGGTGATGACCTTGCCCGAGACACGCATCGCGCCGAGCCAGGTGCCCGAGCCGATAAGCGTGCCGCCGGTGGTGACATTGATCGCCGGGCCGGCCATGTTCACACCCGTCAGCGTGGCGAGCGTGGAGATGCTGATGGGACCGCCGGCGCTGATGGTGGTGTTGCGGAGATTGACCACGCCGTCAAGGGACACGCCCGAAGCCGACGAGAGGCGCCCGCCGAACAGGTCGGTGAGCGTGCCGGTGAAGGCGAGCGGGCCGGTGGCGCTGATCGCCGCCCCGGCGTCCTGGAGGGTCACTCGACCGCCCAGGTTGTTGGAGAGCGAGTTCATCGAGAGCTCGTGCTTGCCGACGAACAGCGAGCCCGAACCCGTCTGGCGGATCGAGCCGCCGGTGATGTCCGATCGGCCCTCATCGTTCAGGGTGCGGGTGGTGCCAAACAGGTTGATGGCCGCACCCGGACCCGCCACCAGCGAAGCCTTGTCGCTCATGCTGAGCAGCGAGCTCGAGTTCATCGCGATGCTCGAGAGCGAACGAGCGCTCACGCGGCGACCAGCAAAGTCCACGTTGGTCGCGTTGAACGCACCGGCCGAGCCGACGACGATCTGCCCGTCCGAAGCGGTCGCGAGCACCGAGTCGAGCGTCAGAGCCTGCTGCTGGCTGGTCTGATTCACCGCCGTGATGGTGGTCACGTCGGGCTGATCGACCACCCACACGGCGCCGCGGGTGCCGTTGAAGTTGTAACCGCCGATCACCGCCGTGAAGCCCGACATCGAGGCGGTGAAGCCAACGAGGTCGTTCCCGATCGGAGACGCGTTGCGGGCGTACTTCTTGGTCTGCACCCACGGTCCCGAAGGAGTTCCGGTCGCCGAGGTGAAGCCGTAGAACACGCCGGCGTCGTTCGCGTTCGCGAGGTCGACGAACGGCGCTCCGACAAACGCGTTGTTGCCCGAGATCGCAACGGCGTACCCGAAGATCTCGTCCTTGCGTCCGTCGTTGGCGACGATGCGGGCGGCCTGGCTGAAGTTACCGTTGGCCTGGCGGGCGAAGATGTAGGCCGCGCCGGCGCTGCTGCTCTTGCCGATCGCCCCGACGATGATGAGGTCGCCGGAATTGTGCACCGAGACGCCGAAGAGGTCCTGAGCCTGGCCGTCGTTGGCGGTGAGCTGCTGCAGGAACCGCCACGAGCCGCCCTCGCGGACATACACGTACGCAGCGCCCTGGTTCGCGTTCGCACCGACGGTGCGGCGGTAGGCACCGACGACAAGGACGTCATTCGTCATCGAAGCCGCGAATCCGAAGTTGTCGTTGGTGGCCGGCGACTCTTGCGTGAGCTTGGTGATCTGCGTCCAGGTGCCGCTGGTCCGCAGGTAGAGGTACACCGCGCCGCTGTTGACTGCAGCACCGACGTCGGCGTTGGGCGCACCGACCGCGGCCCAATCGCCCCCGACCGCGACCGAGAGGCCGTAGTTGTCGCCCGCGAGCCCGTCCGAGGCCGTCAGCCCCTGCTGCTGCGTCCAGGTGACCCCGCTTCGGGTGAAGACGTACGCAGCACCCTGATCGACCTTGCCCGAGACATCTCGCCCGATCGCGCCGATGACCGCGGTGTCACCCTGAACCGCAACCGCACGGCCGAAGAAATCGCCCGCGGCCGCGCCGGTGGCGGTGAGCTTGGCCTGCTCGGTGAACTGCTGGCCGTTGCGCACCATCACGTACGCGGAGCCCTGCTGAGCGCCGCCGCCTTCAGTGTCCTGGAACGCGCCGGCAACAATCGTGTCGCCGTCGATCGCGGCCGCGACGCCGAAGAGATCGCCGACCGCCGGGACGTTCACATTGGGAGTGATCGGACGGGAGAGCGAGGGATCGTTCTGGATCCACTTCGTGCCGGCCCGGGAGAAGATCCACGCCGAGCCCGCGTCCGTGAACGCGGCCGGGGAGGTCAGATCGTCCGACTGGGCGCCGATCGCCGCGAGGTCGCCGTCCAACGCGACGCTCCAGCCGAAGAAGTCACCGGCGGCGGCATCAGGAGAGGTCAGGACCGCCTCCTGCGTCCACACGCCGTCCTTGAACCGGAACGCGAACGCGATACCCGCGTTCGAGTTGGCGTTGATCGTCCGCTGCGTGGCGCCGATCAGCACCGTGTCGTTGCCGAGCGAGACCGAGAAGCCGGCCAGATCGTTGTTGGCCGCGTCGGCGGCGGCGAGCCGAGTGCCCGCGGTCGACCAGGTGTTGTTCGTGCGACGGAAGATGTACGTCGAACCGCGATCGGTGCCGCCGATGTCGGAGGTCGTCGCGCCCACGGCGAGCACATCGCCTCGCAGGCTGACCGAGGCGCCGAAGCGAGGCGCGGTGTCGGTGCCGATGTCCGGGCTGGTGAAGTTCGTGTCTTCGACCCAGACCGTGCCCGCCGCGACGCGACGGTTATAGAGGAACACGCGTCCGGCGTTGGCGCCCTTGGACGGCGCGCCGACCGCGATGGTGTCGCCGCTGATCGTCACCGAGCCCGCGGTACCCGTGATCGGTCCCTGGCCAAAGAAGTCATTGGCAGCGCCGGTCGAGGCCAGCAGCTTCTGCTGCTGCGTCCACGTCGTGCCGTTCCGCACAAAGACATACGCGGAACCGGCGTCGGTGCCGCCCGCGTTGTCGTCCGAAGGAGCGGCCACTACGATCGTGTCGCCGTCGATAGCGACGCCCTCGCCGAAGAAGTCGCTCGCCGCGGCATCGCCCGCGACCAGCTTGGCCTGGAAGGTCCACAGACCACCGACCCGGTTGTAGACCCAAGCGGCGCCGGCGTCGGTCGCGGCCTGGTCATCGCCTCGAGCGCCGACCACGATGGTGTCGCCGCTGATGGCAACCGTGCGCCCGAACTCGGTCGCCGTGCCCGATCCGGCCGTCGGGCCGGGGATCTTCTGCTCTTGAACCCAGGTCGTTCCGTTCCAGCGGAACACGTACACGCTGCCGTCGGTGTTCGCGACCGCGCCGTTCAGCAGCGGTCCGCCCACCACCATCACGTCGCCGCTGATGGCGACGGAGTTGCCGAAGTACCGATTCGCTCCCGGATCGGAGGCGATGACCTGGACCGGCGTGCCCAATTGGGCAACCGACAACGGAGCCGCGACGGCCAACGCGGCCAAGATCGCCGATCGAGTCAGAGAGTTTCGCATGTTCGTCCTCATGAGGGTTTTGCGGCCGGCTGTTCTACCTACCGGTTTCAGGCCGCGTCTTCATCCAATCAGATGAAAAGGCATGTGTCAAGAGCAATCGGGGTCAATCGAGCATTCCGACGCTTGGAATGCTCCAACTACTTCGGCGAGTGTTCGGCATTTTCTGCACGATCGGACGGCCCAGCCCCTCTTGCACCGGGGCCACGACGCGCTCGTCGATTCGCCCTCCGCCATCCACTACAGCGGAAGTTCATCGGGGAGTTCGTCCAAACCTTCCGTGAGCACACGAGGCCCGTTCTCGGTGATGAGCACATCGTGCTCGTGATGGCTGGAGTAGGACCCATCACCTGTCAACACAGGCCACTGTCCTTTCGCGGTCTTGGTTCGTCCGGTTCCCATCCCGATCATGGGTTCGACCGCCAGCAGCATGCCCGGCGCGCACGCCAGGTCGCCGTCGGGCCACTCCGCCGCGTGCAAGGGCACCGAGTTGCTGACGAACGGGGCGTCGTGCAGCTTCCGTCCGTAGCCATGCCCGCCAAGGCCTCGGACCAGATAGAAGCCGTAGTCCTTTTCCACGCACCCCTGCACCGCGTGCGCCCATTCGACGAGGCGGCGACCCGGCCGGAGCTGATCGATGCCACGCTTCAGCGATTCCTTGCCCGCGTCCATCAGCCTGCGGACCTCAGGCGTCGGCTTGCCCAGCGAGTACGACCACGCCGCGTCCCCGATCCAGCCGCGATAGGCCACGCCGATGTCGATTTTCACGAGGTCGCCGGCAACCAACGGACGGGTCAGATACCCCGCGGTGCCATGGACGATGCAGTCGTTCACGCTCAGGCACGCGTGCGACGGGAACTTGGGATCGCTGAACGACTGGCGATAGCCCAGGAAGCACGACTTCGCCCCCAGCGACTCAAGCTGCTTGGCGACGAAGCTGTCGATCTGCGCGAGGGTCATGCCGGGACGGACATAGCCGACCAACGCGCGATGGACATCCACGACCCGCTGCGCCGCGGCGTACGCACCGTCCACGTCTGCTGCTGTCAAGCGTCCGACACCGGTCATGAGGGTCCTTGGTCCGTGCATGCAGGTCCAGACTGTAGAGCGTTGTCGGAGCTTTGGGTCCGCAGAGTTTGCCCTCCGCGCCCGAGTGCCACGGCCGGTCGGCTCTGCGACCGGCCATGCGCGACGCCACCGACACGCGGAGCGAACGTGATCCCACACTGTTTGGCCGGGAGCGGCCAAACAGTGCCACCGATCCGGCTTGCAGGTAGAGCGGGTACCCCGCGAGCGGTATAGTCGCCCCCGTGAATCGCATCGATTCCATCTTCGCCGAGCTTCGCCAAGGCGGGCGCAAGGCCCTCATGCCCTTCCTCTGCGGCCAGCACCCCGGCCCCGGAGCCACCCCCGGCGTGCTCCACGCCCTGCAGGGAGCCGGAGCCTCGATCGTCGAGATCGGCATCCCCTTCTCCGACCCCATCGCCGACGGCCCCGTCATCGCCGCGGCCATGCACTCCGCCCTCGAACGCGGGGCCAGCATCGACGGCCTTTTCGGGGAAATTTCCTCGGCCCGTTCAAGCCTGAATCTTGGCCTGGTCGCGATGTGCAGCGTCTCCATCCTGCACCGCCTCGCCTCGGGCTCCAATCCCGCGGGCGTCGTTTCGCGGTTCAAGAACGCCGGATTCGACGGCTTCATCTTCCCGGATCTGCCCCTCGAAGAGTCCCAGGGCTGGCGCAGCGCCGCCGCCGAGGCCGGCATGACCTCGACCCTCTTGATCGCCCCCACCACGCCCGTCGACCGAGCCGAGCAGATCGCCAAGGCCTGCTCCGGGTTCATCTATCTGCTCGCCCGCGCCGGCATCACCGGCGAGCGCTCCGACATGCCCGACATCGCCGGCCGCGTGCAGAAGCTCCGCACCATGTCCGACCTGCCGATCGCGGTCGGCTTCGGGATCTCCTCCGCCGACCACGTTCGGCACTTCGTTGCGTCCGCCGACGCCGCCATCGTCGGCAGCGCCCTCGTACGCCGCATCTCCGATGCCGCCGCCGGTGCTTCCGACGCCAACGCCGCCGCGGCCCATGTCGCGGGCGAATTCGGTCGACAACTCGCGGCGGGCCTCGGTTGAGGCGTTGCGGAGATCCCGCGGCGTCACGCCCCGAGAACCCGCCACAACTCGCACGCGGCCGGCGGGTCCTGCGAATGGGTGCCAATAATCACGCCCGTAGCAACTCACTGGCACGCGAGCAGCGTGACGCCTCTGTTCGGGTCCGGCGACCCCTTCGTCCGGACAGCGTTCCTCTTTTTTCGTGACAGTGGAAGGCCGATCGAGCACGTACCAGTCCCCTCCTTTTCTGCGGGACGCAGCACAGGAAATCACCATGCACGCCAGAACGGAATCGCCCAACGACCTGCACCTCGCCAATGGCACAGCCCATCGGCCGGAGACCCTACGGATGAACACCGGCGACAGCGTCACTCAGACTTTCGGCGCCGATGTCTTCAACGAGCGCGTCATGCGTCAGCGTCTGCCCAAGGACGTGTACAAGCGCATCCAGCGCACCATCAAGCACGCCGAGCCGCTCGATCCCGAGATCGCGGACGTCGTCGCCGCGGCGATGAAGGACTGGGCCATCGAGCACGGCGCCACCCACTACACCCACTGGTTCCAGCCCCTCACCGGCACCACCGCCGAGAAGCACGACGCCTTCCTCGTCCCCGACGGCGCTGGCGGCGCACTCAGCGAGTTCACCGGCTCGGCTCTCGCTCAGGGCGAGCCCGACGCCTCGTCCTTCCCCTCCGGCGGCCTCCGCGCCACCTTCGAGGCCCGCGGCTACACCGCGTGGGACCCCACCAGCCCGCCGTTCCTCAACCGCGCCGGCGGCGGCGTCACGCTCTGCATCCCCACCGCCTTCGTCTCCTGGACCGGCGTCGCGCTCGACCACAAGACCCCGCTGCTCCGCTCCATGGACGCCATCAGCGAGCAGGCCCTCCGCATCCTCAAGATCTTCGGGACCGCTCACGGCGTCTCCCGTGTCATGTGTACGGCGGGCGCCGAGCAGGAGTACTTCCTGATCGACCGCTCGTTCTACTTCAAGCGCCCCGACCTGCTCGCCTGCGACCGCACGCTCTTTGGCGCCAAGCCGCCCAAGCACCAGCAGCTCGAAGACCACTATTTCGGCGCCATCCCGCAGCGCGTGATCGCGTTCATGGTCGAATCCGAGCGTGAGCTCTACCGCCTGGGCGTCCCGGTCAAGACCCGCCACAACGAGGTCGCGCCCGGCCAGTTCGAGCTCGCCCCCATCTTCGAGACCGCCAACCTCGCCTGCGACCACCAGATGCTGGTCATGGAGACCCTTAAGAAGGTCGCCAACCGCCACGGCCTCCAGTGCATCCTGCACGAGAAACCCTTCGCCGGGATCAACGGCAGCGGCAAGCACTTGAACTGGTCGATGTCCACCGACACCGGCGTCAACCTGCTCGACCCGCGTGACGACACGCACACGAACATGCAGTTCCTGACGTTCCTGTGCGCCGTCATCCGCGCCGTCGACCTGCACGCCGACGTGCTCCGCGCGAGCGTCGCCAGCGCCAACAACGACCACCGCCTGGGCGCCAACGAAGCCCCGCCGGCGATCATGTCGATCTTCCTAGGCGACATGCTGACCGACATCATCGAGCAGATCGAGAGCGGCTCGCCCAAGAGCACCATGAAGGGCGGCAAGCTCGATCTGGGCTCGCGGATGCTGCCGCAGATCCCGCGTCACACCGGCGACCGCAACCGCACCTCGCCGTTCGCCTTCACCGGCAACAAGTTTGAGTTCCGCGCTGTCGGCTCGTCCCAGGCCGTCGCCTGGCCCGCGACCGTGCTCAACACGATCGTCGCCGAGAGCCTCGACTTCGTCGCCACCGAGCTCGAGAAGTCGCTGGGCAAGAACCCCAGCGAGGCCAAGCTCCAGCAGGTCGTCAAGGGTCTCCTGCAGAAGCTCGTCAAGCAGCACAAGCGGGTGATCTTCAACGGCGACGGCTACGACAAGGCCTGGCACACCGAGGCCGAGAAGAAGCGGAAGCTCCCCAACCTCCGCAACAGCGTCGACGCCCTGCCGGTCATGGGCAGCAAGAAGAACGTCGACCTCTTCAAGAAGTACGGCGTGCTCAACAAGGAAGAGACCGAGAGCCGCGAGCACATCTACGTCGAGAAGTACAACAAGCAGGTCATGATCGAGGCCGAGACCGCGGCCCTGATGGCCCGCACGCTGGTCCTCCCGGCGGCGATCCGCCAGCAGACCGAGATCGCGACCGCCGTCGGCGCCTCCGAGGCCGCGGACATCGATGTCTCGTCGCTGCGGGACGAACTCGACGAGTTCAACGACCTGATCACCACGCTGCGAGCCCGCATCGGCAAGCTCGAGAAGGCCAACGACGTTGAGGTCGCCGACGAGCACAAGAAGTCGGTGCACATCCGCGACAACGTGCTCACCGCGATGCTCTCGCTCCGCGAGGTCGTCGACGAGCTCGAGACCCGCATCAGCCATGACCTGTGGCCGCTGCCGACCTACCGCGACATGCTCTCGATCCGCTGATCGACCGCACACCGAACCATCCACGAGCCCAGGGGCACCGAGCCCCTGGGCTTTTTCGTTGGCCCAAGCCCCAAACCGCCCACAAAAGTTCTCGGACGCCGAGATTGCGTTCTTTTTTGTAGCGAATAGGCTCCCCGTGAGAGATACTTGCTCCGTCCGACGCATGGAGTGTCGTTGCCCCGGAGGCCTCGCGAGATGCAAACCAGACGTGTGTTGTTGGCCGGTGGTGCGTGCGCTCTCAGCGTCGCATCGCTGTCGCTCGGCGCGGTGACCTATTTGACCCAGGCCCGCTCCATCACCGCCTCGACCTCGTTCGACGGCGCGCTCCAGACCCTCTCCGCGCCCGACTTCAACCCCTTCGTCCAGACGATCAACCTTTCCACCACCTTCCCCGCCTTCAACAACACGATCGGCAAGAACGAAGCGGTCGCCGGCATCGACTGCCAGCTCGACCCCAACAAGATCAAGGCTCTCGGCCGCCTCACCGCCGCCGGAGGGACCAGCTTTGTCAACGGCAAGGACAAGGCCGAAGAAGGCAACGCCTCGGTGAGCATCCGCACGACGTTCCATCTCGACGCCGACTCGGCGTATCAGCTCGTCACCACGCCCCGCCCGCTGGCCGGCCCCAAGGACAAGTTCACGCTCAAGATCGAGAGCGTGAACCTCGGCGTCATCATCTTCCTCGATGAGTCCTCGCCCCCCACCGCCATCAATCAGGCGGGTTTCTTCGCGGCCGGGGACTACAGCCTTGAGTATCAAGTCGAGATCACCTCGTCGAACGGCTCGCTCGACGACACGTTCGAGATGACGCTGACCATCCCCACGCCCGCGACCGCGGCCGCGTTGCTGCTCGGTGCCGGCTTGGCGACACGCCGCCGCCGCTGAGTCGTTGGTCAAACCAACCTGTCAGAATTTCCGATCGGTCCGTCGCACTCCGCGGTGGATCCACGTGGTCACTTCTTGATCGCGTCGCGGATCCGCTTCGCGTCATCCACACGTCCCGCTCGGTCGTAGGCCGCGGCGAGGGCCTCCTGCGCGGCCTTGGTGATGCCGGTCATGTTCGACGCCGTCAGAATTGGCAACACCCGTTCCAGCCCGGCTACCGCCGCGGCATCGTCGCCCGCCTCCCCAGCCGCGATCGCGATGTTCGCCTCAGTCGCCGCGATCGCCGTCGCGTTCTGGGCCTGATGCACCCGCTGCCATGCCAGTGCCTTCTCGAGCCAGCCGATCGCTTCACGCGGCTTGCTCTGCTTGCGGAGCGTCTGCGCCAGCGAAGTGATCGTCGCCACCCGCCCGGAGTGCTCCGGCCCAAAGGCCTTGTCCCACGCTTCCGCGGAGCGGATCAACATCGTCGCCGCATCGTCGAGCCGCCCGACCCGGGAGAGCACGAGCCCGAGATTGGCCTCGCCCCGGACGATCAGCGGGTGATCCGGACGCAGCAGCGATCGCCGAATCGCCAGCGACGCCTCGAACAGGGCGATCGACTCGTCCTTCTTGTCAAGCTGAAAGAGCGAGCTGGCCAGATTGTTCTGCGACTCGGCAACCTCAAGACTCTGCCCACCATGCACGGCCGTTCGGATCGCGACCGCTTCCCGTTGCGCCGCGGCGGCGTCCTCCAGCTTGCCCTGCGCCCGCAGCGCGGCGCCGAGATCATTGAGCAGCAAACCTTCGCGCGCCGTCGGCTTCCCCGCATTCGAAACCCGCTCGCTGGACAGCAAGACCCGGAACGCCTTCTCCGCGTCCTCGTTCTTGCCCTCCAAGAACGCCAGCTCGGCGAGATCGACCTCCAGATCGGAGCGGGTGGCCGACCCCTGCGAGAGCGACGCGTAGCCTCGGCTCGCGCTCTCCAGCAGCACCCGAGCCTCAGGCAGCATCCCCAGAGACATCGACGCACGCCCCAGCGCTTGCTCGGCAGCGGCCTTGGTCAGAACATCGCCCGGCGGCCGGTCCTGCAGCGACTTGGCCGCGTCGCGCACCACGGTGCCGAGCGTCGCGTCAGGGCCTTTGCTTCCTGTCTCCGCGCCGCCCAGGATGTCCAGCAGGAATCGCCGGGTTTCCTGCAACCGCTGGTTGCCCGCGATCAGTTCATCGCGCTGCACCCGCAGCTCGCCCCGCTGCTTGTACAACATCACGCTCGCGCCGCTAAGCAGAGCCACCGCCGCGACGCTCAGCGAGACCCCGAGCGCGTGCCGCCGGACGAACTTCGAGGCCCGGTACCACGACGTGTCCTGCCGGGCCTGTACAGGCATCCCCGCGAGGTACCGACCCAGGTCACCCGCCAGCTGCTCCGCGGACGCGTACCGACGCTGCGGCTCTTTACGCAAAGCCATCAGCACGATGTTGTCAAGGTCCCCGCGGAGCACGTTGCGCAACCGAGTCGATGACACGCCCCGGGTCTTGGGAACGTCGACCCCGCTCGCGCTCGCATGAGAATCAGTCGATGGCGGCGAAACAGTCCCCCCAGAAGCGGCCACCGCCGCACTCCCGGTGCCCTTGAGCCTCGCCACCTTCAGCGTCAACGCCTCACTCGGCGCGGGCGGGACGATCTCGCAGACCACCCGTCGCAGTTCTTCATGCGTACGGAGCCCAAAGTAGTACGGCCTAGTACCCGTCAACACCTCATACAACACCACGCCCAACGCGTACACATCGCTCGCGGTCGTGATCGCACCGCCCTCCACCTGCTCAGGGCTCGCATACTCCGGGGTCAGGCGCCGATCCGTCTCGGCGGTCACACCCACAGTCGGGTCGCCGCTCAGCACCTTGGCGATGCCAAAGTCCAGCAGCTTGGGGACCCCGCTGCTGGTGACGAGAATGTTGCTCGGCTTGATGTCGCGGTGAATGACGAGGTTCTTGTGCGCGTGGTGAACGCCCTCGCACACATCACGGAACAGCCGCAGGCGATCGTTCACCTTCAACCGCTTCTTGTCGCAGTACACATCGATGGGCTCGCCGTCGACGTACTCCATCACCAGAAACGGCCGCCCATCGGGCGTCACGCCGCCGTCGAGCAGGCGTGCGATGTTGGGATGATCCAACGCCGCGAGCGTCTGCCTCTCGGCCCGGAATCGTCGGGGTACCTCCTCCGAATCCATCCCGCGCTTCACGACCTTGATCGCGACCTGCTGCTCGAACTGCCCGTCGCTCCGCCGAGCGAGATAGACGGTGCCCATGCCGCCCGAGGCCAGCCGCTTCTCGATCCTGAAGTTTCCCAGCGTCTTGCCAACCAGATCATCCGGCGGCTCGGCGATGTTGCTCTCCTGAGCGAGCTGATCGAGTCCTTTTCCCAGCGCGGGCTGCTCCAGGAAAGACCCAATCCGGGCCGCGGACCCGACCAACGAACGCACCTCCGCCTCGAGCGCCGGATCCCCGGCACACAGCCTCGCGATCGCCGCATCGCGATCTAGCGGCGCAAGACCGGACACCTCAAAGAAGACCTGCTCGACCCGCAGCAAACGGGCCTGCTCGGCAGATCGGTTCGACGCGGAATTGGGATCGTGACTGTTCAAGGTTTGCGTGCTGCTCTCTCGGAAGCCCGGATGTCTCCGCCAGCGATCGGTCCACACTCACGCCCTCAGGACAAACCTCGACGCTCCAACTCGCGGCTCAGCCACACCCTCGCAAACTGCCAGTCGCGTGCCACCGTGCTCTCCGAGACCCCCAGCGCCAGCGCCACCTGCTCCACCGTCAGACCCGCAAAGAACCTCAGCTCCACCACCTTGGCCTTCTGGGCGTCGAGCTCCCCCAGCGCCGTCAACGCGGCGTCCAGATCGATCAGACTCTCATCCGGCTCCGACGTCAGGACCAACGCTTCGTCGAGCGACGCCTTCTTCGCACCGCCACCCCGCTTCTGCCGGTTTTTGTGCCGCGCGTGGTCGGTCAGAATCCGGCGGATCGCGGTGGCCGACGCACCGAAAAAGTGGGCCCGGCTCTCCCAGCCCGACTGCTCCGGCCCCAGCAGCCGAACATACGCCTCGTGCACCAGGGCGGTCGCTTGCAGCGTCTGCGCGTTGCTCTCGCTCTTGAGAAACTTAGCCGCGATCGCACGAAGCTCGTCGTACACAATCGGAAACAACTCGTCGGTCGCCTTGCGGTCCCCGTCTTGGGCGCGAGAAAGGAGCATCGTCACCGATTCACGCGGCAAGGGCGATGGGCCTGAACTAGATCCCGACTGCGACAACGCTCGATCTCCTGAAGGTCCGTCAGAATACCACGCGGCCGGACATTCCAAACGGCAACGCCTCCGACATGAGCCCTCCCCCTCCATGCGTCGGCCGCGGGGAAAGCCTGTCACGATTGTCTCGCCTTGCTCGCGGCAGCTACCCTCCGGCGACGGCCCCGTAGCTCAACGGTTAGAGCAGACGACTCATAATCGTTTGGTTCTCGGTTCGAATCCGAGCGGGGCCATTCAGCTGCGTGCCTCACCGCCCCCGCAACGTGGCCGTGGACTCTTGACGACCCGACTCCCACGGAAAAACCATCCGGCCGGGGCTCTGTCCAGACCCCGTACCGCGAGTCTCCCGCGGCAAGCCCCTGTACACTCGACCCCATGCCCGCCCCCGATCTCCGGCTGACGCTCCAATCACTCTCCATCGACGATGTCGTGCAGGTCGCCCGCCGCGGTCGTCGGATCCGAGTCTCACCGCAGTCCGTGGCTGCCATGAAGCGTTCCCGCGCCGTCGTCGAGGCCGCCCTCTCCGACGGCCTCCCCCACTACGGCATCAACACCGGCTTCGGCTCGCTGAGCAAACAGCGCATCGGCCAGAACGATCTCGCCGCCCTCCAGCGCAACCTCGTCCGCTCCCATGCCGCGGGCGTGGGTGAGCCGCTGCCGCGCGATGTGGTCCGTGCCGCCATGCTCCTGCTGGCCGCCTCGCTCGCCAGAGGCCTCTCCGGCGTCCGCCCCGTCGTCTGCGAGACGATCGTGAAGATGCTCAACGCGGATATCACACCCGTGGTGCCCAGTGTCGGAAGCGTGGGTGCCTCGGGCGATCTGGCACCGCTCGCGGCAATCTCGCTCGTCGCCATCGGGGAGGGTGAGGCGACTTTCGGCCGAAGCTCACGCGTGATTCCCGGTGAGGCCGCGCTCCGCCGGGCCGGTATCAAGCCACTGTCGCTGTCCGCAAAAGAAGGCCTCGCCCTTATCAACGGCACTCATCTCATGGCCGGGTGGGGATGCCTGCTCGCGCACGAAGCCGACGTCCTGCTCGACGCCGCGATCACCGCGTTGGCCATGGCCATCGATGCCTGCCGCGCGACAGACCAGTTCCTCGACGATCGCCTGTACATGGCCCGATCCAACGAGAGCATGCGCGCGGTCGCAAGCCGCCTCCGCGACCTCCTCGCAGGGAGCCGAATCGTCAAGAGCCACGTCGAGAACGATCCGCGTGTGCAGGATCCGTATTCCCTGCGTGCCGCCCCCACGGTGCTCGGTGCCTGCCGTTACGCCGCGGGCAATCTCTACGCCACGCTGGAGTTCGGCGAACTGAACGCCGTCACCGACAACCCGCTCGTGTTCCCCAAGGGCTCAACAAAGCGTGGCGACATCCTCTCCGGCGCCAACTTCCACGGCATGCCCCTCGCGATCCCCCTCGACACCCTCGCCATCGCCCTCTGCCACATCGCCGGCATCAGCGAACGCCGCACCTACCTCATCACCGGCGCGTTCGAGCCCGAGAGCCGCCTCAAGCCTTACCTCTCCCCCCGCCCCGGTCTGCAGAGCGGCCTCATGATCGCCCAGTACACCGCCGCCGCGTGCGTCAACGAGATGATCGGCCTCGCCACGCCCGCGAGTGTCGCCAACCTGTCCACCTCCGCAGGCATGGAGGATTACAACTCCTTCGGCCCCCGCAGCGCGGCCAAAGCCGCCCGCTCACTCGACCTCGCCCGCCGCGTCGTCGCGATCGAGTTCCTCTGCGCCGCCCAGGGCCTCGAGTACCACCGCCCCCTCAAGAGCGGCAAGGGCGTCGAAGCCGCGTACAAGATCGTGCGATCCAAGGTCAAGAAACTGACCGAAGACCGTCCCCTCACCGCCGACATCGAAGCCATCGCCGAACTCATCCGCACCGGCGCGTTTGTCGGTCTGTAAAGCGAAGAGAACGTCTCGCGGTAGAGCCTCTGGCGTAAGCCAGAGGTGATCAAGTCATCTCGTCACCGGCGTACCTACCCCCCTCTCGCCATCGCGTGCGACTCATTTCCATCCCGCTCTTGCGTCGAACCCTGTTCCCGCGTAGCCTGAGGCTCCATGCCCACCAAACCCGCCACCAACACCGTCGGTCAGATGCTCGCCGACGCGGCCAAGCACCAACCCCGCGTCTGCCGCGCCCCGCGCGGCAACCAGCGCACCTGCAAGACCTGGCAGGCCGAAGCCGCCATGCGGATGCTGATGAACAACCTCGACCCCGAGGTTGCCGAGCGTCCCGAAGACCTCGTCGTCTACGGCGGCCGCGGCCAAGCCGCCCGCTCCTGGCCGGCCTTCGACGCGATCGTCAAGACCCTCGAACGCCTCGAGCCCGATGAAACCCTCCTCGTCCAATCCGGCAAGCCCGTCGGCGTCGTCAAGACCCACACCGACGCGCCCCGCGTGCTTATCGCCAACAGCAATCTCGTTCCCCACTGGGCCACCCAGAAGCACTTCGATGAGCTGGCCGCCAAGGGCCTCATGATGTACGGCCAGATGACCGCTGGCTCCTGGATCTACATCGGCACCCAGGGCATCGTGCAGGGCACCTACGAGACCTTCCGCGAGCTCGCCCAACACCACTACAAGAGCGACCTCTCCGGCAAGCTCAACGTCACCGCCGGCTGCGGCGGCATGGGCGGCGCTCAGCCCCTCGCCATCACCATGAACGGCGGAACGTGCCTCATCGCCGACATCGACCCGCGATGTCTCCAGCGCCGCGTGAAGGATCGGTATCTCGATCAGATCGTCGAAGGGATCGACGCCGCGATCGACGCCGCCGTGCAAGCCGCCAAGGCGAAGAAGCCCATCAGCATCGGCGTCTGCTGCAACGCGGTGGACCTGCTCGAGCGTCTGCTCGAACGCAACATCACTCCCGACACACTCACCGATCAGACCAGCGCTCACGATGTGCTGCACTACGTCCCGGCTGGCATGAGTATCACGCAGGCCGAGGAAGCCCGGAGCTCCGACGCATCGAGCTACGAAAAGCAGAGCCTCGCCACCATGGAACGCCACGTCCGCGCCATGGTCGCCCTTCAGAAACGTGGCAGCATCACCTTCGACTACGGGAACAACATCCGCCAACGCGCCTTCGACCACGGCTTCAAGGACGCTTTCGCCTTCCCCGGCTTCGTCCCCGCGTACATTCGCCCACAGTTCTGCGTCGGCCGTGGGCCGTTCCGCTTCGTCGCGCTCAGCGGCGACCCGCAGGACATCTTCACCGCCGACGCCGAGCTGATGAAACTCTTCCCCGATGACAAGGGCTTGCACCGCTGGCTCACCATGGCCAAGGATCGCATCGCGTTCCAGGGCCTGCCCGCACGCATCTGCTGGCTCGGCCAGGGCCAGCGCGACAAAGCCGGCGTCATGCTCAACAACCTCGTCGCCAGCGGAAAGATCAAGGCCCCCATCGTCATCGGCCGCGACCACCTCGACTGCGGCAGCGTCGCCAGCCCCAACCGTGAAACCGAAGGCATGAAAGACGGCAGCGACGCCATCAGCGACTGGGCCATCCTCAACGCCATGGTCAACGTCGCCAGCGGCGCCAGCTGGGTCAGCTTCCACCACGGCGGCGGCGTCGGCATCGGCTTCAGCCAGCACGCCGGCCAGGTCATCGTCGCCGACGGCACCAAGGACGCCGAAGCCCGTCTCCGCCGTGTCCTCACCAACGACCCCGCGATGGGCGTCTTCCGTCACGTCGACAGCGGCTATACCGAAGCCGCCGCCTGCGCCGACGAGCAGAAGCTCGACATCCCGATGCGGGAATGATCGATAGAGCCTCTCGCGAAAGCGAGAGGTCGAGGTAATCCCATCGCACGAACAACCTCTCGCTCACGCGAGAGGCTCTATTGGAGCCGCAAGCCCAGGTACAACGTCTCGGGCTTCGGATCATCGTTGTACCGCGGGATCGCGATAAACCCAAGCGCCCGATATAACGCGCACGCCGCCTCGAGCTCCGGCTCCGTATCCAGCTTCATGAGGGTGTACCCCGCTTCGCGTGCATACACAATCAGCTCCTCGCACAACCGCCGCCCAGCGCCGAGCCCTCGCGCCGCGGGCCGCGTGTACAACCGCTTCATCTCGCACACCCGCTCGCCCGGACGATCGTGCGCCGCCGACTCGATCGGCCGCAGCGCCACGCACCCGATCGGATCGCCTTCGGGATGGTGAGCGAGGAGGATGCAGCCCTCCGGCTCGGCGTACTTCCCGGGCAGCGTGCGCAGCTCCTCGTCAAGATTCTGCTGCGCAAAGGACTCGGCGCAGATGTGCGCGATGCTCTGGGCGTACTGAAGGAAGAGTGCGGTGGCCATGGGCAAGTCTGACCCTGCGGCCCGCCGTATCACCACTGGTGGGGTGCTCGAAGGCATTGATGAACCGTAGAACGGCAACTGCGTCGCCAATCTGGTTACGAATCGACAAAAGCTACCACATTGATCCCACGACGAGATTCCGCCAGAGCTGGGGAAGAACAAGCTTCTACCATTCGGTGGCCGGCCCTATAGACTGCTGATTCTGAGCACGATCGCCCTCGCTCCACGATGCTCACAAAGTGAATCGGCCGTTTGCGAAGGCAGGGGATGTGGAGGCGGGACTGTTCAGCATGCGGTATGGCTGAGCAGCGCAGCAATGCAACTCGCGCGATCCGGTTAGCCGCTTCAGCTAGCCGTTGATCGCGGCCAGACACTTGGCAGTGACATCCGCGATCGGCACCACTTCACCCTTGCCGGTGTCGCGCCGCGTCTTGTACTCCACGCCGCCCTGCTCCAGCGCCTTGTCGCCCAGTGTGAGGCGAATGGGCAACCCAATCAGGTCCGCATCCTTGAACTTCACGCCCGCTCGCTCGTCGCGGTCGTCGATCAAGACATCGATCCCCTTGCCCACCAGCTCGCACGAGATCTTCCCCGCGATCTCCTGCTGCTTGGGGTCCTCGGGCTTCATGAGCGTGATCAGGACGTGATACGGCGCGATCGGGGCCGGCCAGCAGATGCCGTTGGCGTCGTTGTTCTGCTCCACCGTCGCCGCCATGGTGCGGCTGACGCCGATGCCGTAGCAGCCCATGATGACGGGCTTCTTTTGCTGGGTCGCATCCAGAATCGCAAAGCCCATGGCGTCGGAGTACTTGGTGCCAAGCTTAAAGATGTGCCCGACCTCGATACCACGCCCGGTGACGAGCTTCGCGCCCGCGGCACGGGGCGAAGGATCACCTTCCAGCGCGTTGCGGACGTCCCCCACTTTCACTCGCCCGGAATCATCGAGCGCGGCACCGACGTCCCGGCGCCAGTTGAAGTGCTTGGCGTGGTAGTCCGCCTTGTCGGCACCGGTGGCCCAGAAGCCGCCGTGCGAAGCGTCGGCGTCGATGAGGAGCAGCGTGGCGGGCACCGAGTTCACGCACTTGGGCGAGACGTATCCGATCGCAAAGCCCGCCGCCCGCGCCGCCTTCTCATCCGCCATCGCGATCTTCTTCACGCCCGCGAGAGCCTTCACCTTGCCCTCGTTCACGTCGTGATCGCCGCGGACGGTGGCGATGATCCACTTGAAGGACTTGCCTTCGGCTTCATCCACGCTGAACACGATCGTCTTCAGCATCCGCTCAGGCTTCACCCCCATCGCCTTGCCCACTTCAGTAATCCCCGGCAGGTTCGGCGTGTGCACCTCGGTCCATTCGCCCGTCGGCGGCTCCTGCAGCGTGCCCTTGGGACGTTCGCCGGTCTCGCACTTCTCGACGTTGGCGGCGTATCCGCTCACCGGGCACTTCAGAATCGTGTCCTCGCCGCTGGCGCAGTTCACCATGAACTCGTGGCTCGCGCTGCCACCGATGGGGCCGGACTCGGCTTCGACGGCGGTGAAGTCGAGGCCGCAGCGGGTGAAGATGTTCGTGTACGCCTTGTACATCGCGTCGTAGGCCTCGTTCAGCCCGCCGGGGCCTTCCACCTGCATGTGGAACGAGTACGCGTCTTTCATGATGAACTCGCGGCAGCGCAGCAACCCCGCCCGCGGCCGCGCCTCGTCGCGAAACTTGGTCTGCACCTGATACAGATTCAGCGGCAGCTGCTTGTAGCTGCTCACCGAGCCCATCATGAGCTGCGTGATCACTTCCTCGTGCGTCGGCGCCAGCGCGTTGTCGCGGCCCTTGCGGTCCTTGAGCTTGAACAGATTGTCGCCGTAATCCAGATGCCGCTTCGTGCCCTCGAACAGCTCGAACGGCTCCAGCGCCGGCATCAGGAGCTCGGTCGCCCCCGCCGCATCCATCTCCTCGCGCACGATGTCGGAAACCTTGTTCAACACCCGGTGCGCCAGCGGCAGGTAGTCGTAGATGCCCGCACCGACTTGGCGGATGTACCCGGCCCTGTGCAGCAGGATGTGGCTGGGCGTCTCGGCGTCGTTGGGCGCCTCACGCGTGGTCGGGATCAGCGACTTGCTCCAGCGATGGCAAACGCCGCTGCGAACGGACGAAACGACAGCCTTTTTGGTCGTGCCGGTGGTCATAGGGCGGAAGGTTAGGAGACAGAACCACCCTTCGGCACGAAAGCCGCGCGAGGACACGCCGCCCGTCGCACGCCCCTCGCACATCCGTCGCACCCACCCGGTGCGCTCGTTCCTCTTGTCGCCGCAGCCCCATCCCCGCACGCCCGCTCAGCTGCCGTAGAAATCGCTCAGCGGCTTCAGCTTGAACGCCTCGATCAGATCGTCCGTGATCGTCTCCTCGTGCACCGACTTGCCCCACTCGCGGATCTTGCTCCCCTCCCGAAAATCCTGCGTCCCCATGTGCCCCACCGGGATCCCGCTCAAGCCCCACGGCCCGCGGATCACCGGCACCGTCCGATCAAAGTGCAGCTTCCCCAAGAAAAACGGCGGGGCGTAATACGTCACATCGCGGCTGCCGAGCCCCGTGTGCTGATAGTTCAAATCCTCGAACGTGTCCTTCCAGTCCGCCAGATCGTCCGCCGGCTCAGGGCTCAGGTCCGGCAGACTCGGCGCGCTGTACATGTCATACGTCGACGACGACACCGGATTCGCCCGGAGGTAGTTCAGCCCCTTCATCGCCCAGACCGGCCCCTTGTCGATCGAGTTCTGGTTCACCCCTGCGTTCGCGTACTCAAACGCGTTGCGGTACGCGTCGGTCCGCGACTTGAAGTCCGCGATGAACAGCTGATTGATCGCCAACGGCAGGAACATGAAGAAGATCAAGAAGAACAGAATCAACGCCATCTCCACCATCACCGTCCCGCGCCGCCGGGCGTAGAGCCACGACCGCGCCTCCCCGCCCCGCGAAGCGAAGGGTGGGGGGAGGGGTGGTCGAGCGCAGCGAGACTGGGGAGGGGCTTTGGGCGTCCGGATCTCAACGTCGCGTCCGACCCGCAATCCCCTCACCTGATCCGGCTGCGTCAAAACCGTCCTCTCCGCGCATGCGGATCGAGGACGCGCGGCATCACCGTTGCAAAACGGTCGCTCAGTGCATGATGATCTTGGGTATCCGTCCACTCACATCACCTTGCTGAAGTTTCGTGTCCTTGTACATATCCCGCATCGTCGAGTCTTCGTTGAACGCATCCCCAAAGTGGTTGGCCCTTGTCAACCGCCCGGCCCAGTTCGCGCCGGGTGGCGTCCAGGCACGCCAAGGTAACGGGTTATCGAGCGGCCATCCGAACGATTGCAGCGCGGTCGAGATGGATGAATCCAGTCCCAGATACGTCTCCGCCTCCGCATACGCCGTTGTCGCACGCGCGTTGTTGATGCCGTACTTGAACCAGTAATTCAGAAGCAACTGCCGCTTCGACTCGTTGCTCTCGGTGGCCGTCGCGACCACCGAGAACGGCTTGCGTTTCTCGTCGGTGCTCGCGGACGTCTCGAACGGGCCCCACTGGGTTGTCAAGACATGCAACTGCGGTCCGTAATAAAGAGCCATGCCCTCGATCGCGACTCCACCACCGGCCCACCAACAGGTCGTGGCCTTTCCCTCAACGATGCTCTTCAGCGTTTCGCTGTTGGGCCAGCCGGTATCGACAACAAAGAACCGAGCATTGAACCACAGGGCGGCCGCGAACAGATTCCCCTCCGTCAGAGGCGACGAGACCAGCCCCGTGTTCCCGCCCGTCGGGCTGTCCACCGCGACGTCCGAATCCCCCGACGAGATCGGCTGGCTCAGCCGGATCGTCACCCCCGGGAACGACTTCTCGGTGATCTTCCGCTGCTCCTCGATCATGTTCGGGATCGCCGCGATGAGACCCTTCTGAAAGTCCGCCAAGTCGCCCGGTCGCCCGAACGTGTCAAACCCGTCGACCAGCGAAGGCGCCGTCGCCGTAATGAACTCGATGTACGGCGGCAGTTCGACCGTGATGATGTAGACGAGCGCCACCGCGGCATACGCCGCCCCAACCGCCTGAGACACAATCGGCACCCCGCCAGCGGAGGCCACGCCTGCATCAAACTGCTGCTTGATATATCGCAGCCAGTTGAGCGGCACACCCACATACACCGTCACCGTCGCGATGGCGCAGGAGAACGCACTCGCATTCCTCACCGCCGCATAATTCGTCTGCGCCGTCAGATTGATCGCACGGCTCATGATCACCGAGCTGTTGTACGCCGCCACGTCCGCCGCCGCCTGCGCCTTGAGCTTCGGCCCGATCGTCTGCCCCGTGTTCCACACCAAGGCCGCCGCGTTGAAGAACGTGAAGAACATCAACAGGAAAAAGATCGACACCACCCCGCGGTCGTTGCGGTGAATCGGGGCCGCGATCCGCGAAGGCAGCGTCGTCCCGGCACGCTTCAGCAGCGTCCCGATCGACGGCCTCGCGTCCTCGTCATCGCGCAGCCTGCGGAGTTTTCGGAAGAGATTCATCCCTGTGCGTGCCTTTTCGTTTCCCCACCCGTATCCGCGTCACCTTCTGAAACAACCCTCACTCCGAATCCGACGGCGACAACGCCGTGAAGAACCAGCCCACCCAGATCCCTTGCAACGGATGCCCCTCCCGCGGCCCCGTCGTCGGAATCTGATGCGCCGCCGACACCACCATCGCTCGCGCCGGCGCGCCCCGCACCTGCACCGGCACCACCGGCATCCCGGGAAGCAGGTCGATCCCCGGGATCACCAGGTACAGCTTGTAATCGATCTTGACGTACACCTCGCGGTTGCCGATCGGGTTCACCATCAGATTCGTGAACTCCGGCGGCAGCACGATCGACGCCAGCGCCGACGCCAACGGGTTCACCGGCGGCTGCTTCACATCGAACGTGAATGTCGTGTTCTTCTTGGCGTAATCCACCCGCTTGGGATACGACGAGTTCACATACACCGAGCTCTGCCGCCCCACCGTCTCATAGATCGCCTGCCCCGCCTGATCGCCGCCCGACCTGCTGTTCCAAGGCGAGATCGTCGCCAGCACCAGCTGCGCCGCCAACCGCGCATCCGCGTCGCCCTGACTCGAGATGCTCTCGATCGGAGCCACGCCCCATTGACGCTCGGTGCTCACCGCCGCCGCCCGGGCCGCCGCGAACGCCGCGTACTTGGTGATCAGCGACGCGTTCGCGAACAGCGCCATCTGGAACGTCATGGACAGCATCCAAAGCAGGAGCGGAAACGCCAGCGCGAACTCGACGATGATCGACCCGCTCTCCTGGCGCCGACGGCTCCACACCGACACCGCCCGCGTCCGGATCTTCAGCACGATCCGCAGCGACTCGAACGCGAACAGCGACGCCCCCATCGCCAGCGCCATCAAGCCCAGATTGATCGCATCATCCGGCCCGTCGTAGCCAATCCACCGCCCCACCGCCGCCGCGTACGCAAAGACGTAGCAGCACGCGATCCCCGACATCAGGAAGACCGCATCGACCGCCACCGTTCTCAATCGCAGCCCGCGGGCCATGGATCGATCACCTTCCCGACGAAGCAACTCGGACGCCCCACCACGGACTCAAAACGACCGGATCCAGTGTACAAAGAAATCCATCGGTGAATAGACCTGAGCCAACAGAAAGCCCAGAAGCACCGACACCGCGAACGGCGCCTCGCTCCGTCGAAACCGCGCCGGCGTGACCGTGGCAAACGACGGCCACGCCGCCTTGAGCGACGCGAACGCCACCTTCTGCAAAGCCGCGACCAACGCCCCGCCCAGCAGCAGATTCACCACCCCGATCACCGCCGCGAAAAGGATCGCGTTGAACAACACCGGCAAGACCGCCGTCAGGCCCAGGAATGCCCCGATCATCCCCAGCACCTTCGCGTCGCCCCCGCCCAGCCCCCCGGCGACGAACGACCCGATCCCCAGCACCGCGCACACAAGAAACCCCAGCACCGCGTCCCGAGGCTCCGCCGCCCCCAGCCACAGCAGCGCCACCTTCATCCCCGCCGGCGCCAACACCAGCGGCACCACCAGATTGAAGAACAGCCCCAGCAGCATGCCGGGATACGTCAGCCGATTCGGGATCCGGCGGCACGCCGCGTCCACCCACGCCGCCCCGAACAGCACGATCGACGCCAGCGCCGTGACAAAGAACCCGCGATCCGTCCGCGACATGCCAATCTGCCACACGCTCGCCGTCGCCGCCGCCAGCGAGATAACGCCGATCCAAACCCCCGGCGACCACCACGCCAATCCACGGGCCTCACCGGGCAAGGCCGCCCCGCCTCCGCTCACCGCCCCGACGAGGTCCCCCGAAGGCGCAGCAGAAAGCCCCGCCGAGCCCGAGTCGATGGCCTTCTCATCCCGGGCGGGCGAGGCTTCTTCTTTCATGGCTTCATCCGCGCGAAAGACCCCGCCAACTCAGGGCATGTTCGCCGGCTTCTGCGGGTTGGTGTTGGTGACTTCGGTGTTCACCTTCTCCGACTTGCTCTTCAGGCCGCCCAGCGCCCACTGCGCGATGAAGTAGATGCCGACCAGCACGATCAGACCCACGATCACCAGCAGCACCCACTCGACCGTGTTCGGGCCTTCTTCATTGCGGTGCAGGGCGGAAATGCGGCGGGCAAGACTGTTCTGAGCCATGGTCAATGTCCTTTCGTCGATCGTGCCCAGGGGTTCGTTCCCGAGCGTCGGTGCCTGTTCGAATCCGGCCTCCACGCCGGCTGAGAAACGTCAAATCTGATTCGGCTGTCAACCCCAGAATCCTGCAAGCTTTGAAGGCCTCCGGGCGTCGCCCAACCACTCACGGAAACGGCGAAGAGATGATCCCGCTGATGCGATAGAAGTAATCCACCAACAACTGGATGATGAACCCGTGGGTCGTCACCAGGATCAGGCACAAGCACAGCAGCAACGCATATTCGACGGCCGCCTGGCCGTCCTCTCGAACATGCAGTTGCTTCCATTCATTGCGCAAAGCGAGTGCGACCTCCCTCACGAGACACTACCAGAAAACAGAGATGCCGTCAACTTCACCCGCGGCGTCAGCCCCATCCACTCCAGATCCTTCGCGATCTTGGGCTTCACCCCAGTCCATTTCAGCACCGGGGTCGCCGTCCGGGTGTCCAGATTGAAGATATCCCGAACCTGATACGTGCTCGTCGCTTCATCCAGCCCGATCTCGGAGATATGCGTGATTAAACGCCGCCCACTGTGAAGCCGCGCCGCCTGCACCACGATGTCCACCGCCGTCGCCACCTGCCGACGCAGCGCGGCCAGGGGCAACCCCGAATCCGCCATCATGCACATGGTCTCAAGCCGGCTGCACGCCTGCCCGGGAGTGTCCGCGTGGAGCGTGCTCAGCGAGCCCCGGTGGCCCGACGACATCGCCTGCAGCATGTCCAAAGCCTCGCCCCGCCGCACCTCGCCGACCACGATCCGGTCGGGCCGCATGCGCAGGGCCGACGCGAACAAGTCGCGAATCGTCACCGCACCCCGCCCGTGAATGTCCGCCGGCCGGGCCTCCATCTGGACCACGTGCTCCTTTTGGACCTGCAACTCCCGCGTGTCCTCGATCACCACGATGCGTTCGCTGTTGTCAAATTCCGTGGACAGGATGTTCAGCAGCGTCGTCTTGCCCGATCCGGTGCCGCCCGACACGATGATGTTCTGCGTCGACGCCACGCACAACAGCAGGAACTCCAGACCCTCCGGAGTGATCGCCTGCCGCTCCAGCAGGAAGCTCGGGTGAACCGCCTTCCGCGAGAAACGCCGGATGTTGATCGACGTGCCCGCCGCCGCGATCGGCTTCAGCACAATGCAGATACGAGACCCGTCGGGCAGCCGCCCGTCCAGGATCGGGTCCTGCTCGCTGATCGTTCGCCCCACGAACTGGGCGATGTTGTTCGCCGCCGCCATCAGCGCCCGCTCGTTCTCGAATCGGGCCGTCGTCTTCTCGATCTTGCCGCCGCGTTCCACAAAGATCGCGTCCGGCCCGTTGATCATGACCTCCGACACCGATTCATCGTTCAACAGGTGCACAATCGGAGCCAGAAAGAACGCGGTCCCGGCCTTGTACGCCTTCTCCACGCCCGACAAACTGCGTTCCGACGGTTCCGCCGCGGCCACCGCCACAGCCCCGTTTGTTGCCGCATGTCCGTTCGAGTGTGCGTTGTGGGTGTCGCTCATGGTGTGGGGCCGGTGTTCCCAGACCGCGAACAACCGGCCAAGCCCGAGGCTACCACAAGGATCGCCACTCTGCAAACGCGGAGCCCCGGAATCCCGCTCGCGTTTGCACGGAACGCGAGAATCGGGTAGTGTCTCGCCATGCGCAGGAATCCGCTCGCGGCCCCTCTCCCCTCCCGACTCAATCACCCCGCCGGAGCCGCCGCGCTCACGCTGCTCATCACCGCCGGCACCTGCTTGCAAACGCCCGCGCAGCCCGCCGCCGCGCCCGCATCCACACCGCCCGCATCCACACCGCCCGCGGGCACGCCCACCGTCACCACCGAGAAGACCACCGTTTACGTTCCCAACGCACCCGTCCCCGCGGCCGCTCCCGCCGAACCCGCACCCTCCGCCGACAAGGACAAGAACCCGCCCAAGCCCGGCGAGTCGTTCTCCGAGGTCCGCGTCTCTCCCTACTTCCTCGTCGACATCGTCGCGCAGAACGCCAGCCTCGTCAGCATTCTCCAGAAGCTCGCCATCCAGTCGCGCCGCAACATCGTCTCCGCCAAGGCCATCGACACCCCCATCTCCGCCACCATCTACGCCGTCCCCTTCGAGACCGCCCTCAACGCCCTCCTCAAACCCCAGGGCCTCGGCTACATCGAACGCGACGGCGTCCTCTACGTCTATCCCCAGGCCGACATCGACCGCCTCTCCGCCGCCGACCGCGGCGTCGTCTCCAAGGTCATCCGCCTCAACTACATCACCGCCAAAGACGCCGCCGAGTTCGCCAAGGACGCTCTCTCCCCCAGCGGCAAGGTCAAAGCCACCTCCGACGGCGGCGGCAAAGAAGGCGCCAGCGGCGGAAGTTCGGGCGGCAGCTCCGGCGTAAGCAGCGGTGGCAGCAGCGGCGGCAGCAGCTCCGGTGGCAGCGGCGGCATCATCGCCTCTTCCGACGGCGTCTACTCCCCCGACACCGAGAAGTTCGCCCTCTCCAACGCCATCGTCGTCACCGATCACCCCGAGAACGTCGCCGCCGTCGAGGCCATGATCGCCGAGATCGAAGAGCAGCCCATCCAGGTCCTCCTCGAAGCCACCATCGTCCAGACCAAGCTCACCGAGGCCAACGCCTTCGGCGTCGACTTCGCGATGCTCAACGACATCCAGTTCACCGACTTCTTCAAGTTCCCCTCCACCTTCAACCCTCTGGGCTTCACCTCCGCCTCCGCCGCCACCGGCGGAGCCGCCTCCACCGTCCCCCGCAACGACAGCTTCCTCGCCGTCACCCCCGGCAACACCGGCGCGGGCAAGGGCAACATCAAGGGCGGCATCGTCGCCGGCGACGCCGCCGTCTTCATCCGCGCCCTCGACGAAGTCACCGACGTCACCCTCCTCAGCAACCCCAAGGTCCTCTCCCTCAACCGCCAGCGCGCCCGCGTCAACGTCGGCATCCGCGTCGGATATCTCGAGACCACCGCCACCCAGACCGCCGTCACCCAGACCATCAAGTTCCTCGACTCGGGCATCACCCTCGACGTCCGCCCCTTCGTCATGGCCGACGGCCAGGTCCGCCTCCGCCTCTCGCCCAAGGTCTCCGCCGTCACCTTCCGCACCATCACCGACCGTCAGGGCCTCACTCAGCAGATCCCCGACGAGGAAATCCAGATGGTCACCGCCGACGTCCTCGTCCCCAACGGCTCCACCGCCGTCCTCGGCGGCCTCTTCCGCGAGGACACCTCCAACGCCCGCTCTCAGGTGCCGCTCTTCGGCGACATCCCTCTCCTCGGCGCCGCCTTCCAGGGCCGCGACAACACCGTCAACCGCTCCGAGATCATCTTCATGATCAAGCCCACCGTGCTCACCAGCAAGCAGGTGGACGAGCAGGGCGCCAAAGCCGTCGGCTACTCCCAGCGCGTCCGCGCCGGCTCACGCCTCGGCCTGCTCCCCTTCAGCCGCGAACGCCAGAGCGCCCAGCTCAACGTCGACGCCCTCCACTCCGCCGGCGAGGGCCGCGTCGACGACGCCCTCTGGCGCCTCCGCCGCTCGCTCGAACTCAATCCAGCCCAGCCCGACGCCATCCGCATCCGCGAGCAGCTCATGGGCGGCCAGATGTGGTGGCCCAGCCGAAACCTCATGAACGACGCCGTCAACGACGAGCTCGACAAGGCCTTCCCCACCCTCACCGGCGTCGCGCCCTCACTTCTCTTCCCCGGCGAGAAGCGCCGCACCACCGTCAAGCCACCCGCCCAGCCCCCGGCGATCAAGCCCGATGAGCCAGCCCCCGTCGAGGCCGCACCCGCCGCGGCATCCGCCGAACCCGCAACCCCGCCGCAGCCCTGATCGCATCCACGATCATCAGCACAACGCCCACCACGCTCTCATGCGTTCCAGAGAGGTCGAGATGACACCCAACCGCCGCCACACCGCCCGCGCCCTCGCATGCATCGCCGGCGGCACGCTCCTCCTCAGCCTCGCCGGCTGCGCCGCCGGCCACGGCAAGTTCACCACCGAGGGCAAAGAACAGGCCGAGCAGAACCAGGCCCGCATGAAGGCCGCCTCCCGCTACGACCTCGCCATGCAGGAGTTCGTCTCCGGCGATCCCAAACGCGCCCTCTCCTCCATCGACCAATCCATCGCCTCGCACAACGGCACGCCCGGCGCTCACATCCTCCGCGGCCGCATCTTGGGCGAACTCGGCCGCGCCGAAGACGGCATCGCATCCTTCCAGACCGCCATCAAGATCGACCCCGCCAACCCCGAGAGCTACTACTACCTCGGCATGGCCCAGGAGCGTCTCGCCAAGCCCGACGAAGCGCTCGCGTCCTATCAGCAGGCCGCCACCCTCGACCGCGCCAACGCCCAATACCCCATCGCCGCCGCGGAGCTGCTCATCGAACGCCGCCAGCTCGACCAGGCCCGCGCCGTCATCGAAGCCGCTTCGCCCGAGGTCCGTCGCAGCCCCGGCTGCCTCCAGACCCTCGGCCACATCGAGATGATGCAAGGCCGCCCCGACACCGCGTTGACCTACTTCCGCGACGCCGCCACGCTCAGCCCGCAGGACACCTCGCTGCTCGACGACCTCGCTCGCGCCCAGGTCGCCGCCGGCCACATCGCCGACGCCGAGCGCACCCTCGCCCGACTCTTGGCCCTGCCCAAGATGCAGAACCGCCGCGACCTCACCATGCTCCGGGCCCGCTGCCTCAGCGAGATGGACCGCCCCGTCGAGGCCCGCGACATCCTCCGCAAGCTCGCCGACACCGGCGACGCCGACCCCGCCGTCTGGAAACGCCTCTTCGAACTCGGCCGCCAGCTCGGCGACATCCGCCTGCAGCGCCAGGCCGCCTCCACCCTCGTCGCTATCGCCCCCGAACTGCCCGACGGCTACCTCGCCCTCGCCCTCTGCCAGAAGGACATGGGCGAGATCGACCCCGCCATCGTCAACCTGGAAAAAGCCATCGCCCGCAGCACCACCGACCCCACCCCCGCCAAGACCCTGGGCCTCCTCCGCGCCCAGCTCGGCGACCGCGCCGGCGCCGCCAAAGCCTTCCGCAAGGCCGCCCAGATCGACCCCACCGACACCCGAGCCGTGACCCTCGCCGAACAGTTCGAGCACGACCCCGGCCGCTAACGCGATCACGCCGGATCTGCCGCGCCAATCTCAACCGTTCAACCAAACCGCTTCAAAACCGGCCACGCTCCGCCAACGCCACCGCGGACGATGCCCCCGCTGACATCGTCGTTGGTTTCACTGCAGATGTCACTGCTGGTGTCACTGCTGACATCATCCGGCAGCCCAACGGGCTGCCCAGATCTCACCCGCGGGCGGAGCGAGTCTGCGAGCGACACCCGCGGTTCGTCGCGTAGCAACAAAACCCGCCGCCATTCCACCCGCACTCCAACGGAGTGCAAGAACCGACGATCGCGAGCGCCGCATCGCAATCGCTCGGGCCGCGTCCCCACCCCGCTCCCACCCCGCTCACCTTCAAACAACTCCTACCGCTCCACCGGCTTCGCCACCTTCGAAAAGTCCTGCACCACGACGTTGTCCGCGTTCAACACGAACCGAGTCGCCACCGACCTCGCCTGCGTCGCCGTGAACCGCTCATCGCCGTCGAACTGGACGTACACCAGCTCATCGATCGGAGTGATGGCCGCCCGCACCCTGGGGTTCTTCGCCCCCGCGTCGCCGAGCGCCTTCTCAATCCGCTTGCACACCGCCAAGGGATCGATCCCGATCTCCGGCACGATCCGGTCGTTCGCCGGGCTCAGCCGCAGGATCAGGTGCTGCAACTCCTTGCTCGACAGCACCGGCCCGCTCACCCGCACCCGGTTGATCTCCGGCATGTCCTGGAACGTCAGCGTGTCCAGCGGCGCCTGCCTCGACAGGAACGACCGCAATTCCGGGATGGTCATCTTCAGGATCGTCATCGGGTCCACGCCCGCCAGCATCGCGATCGCGCTCGACACCGCGCGCTCCCGGTCCCGGGCCGCGTCGAGCGCCTCGTGGGCCGACACAGACAGCTCCTTCTGGATCTCCGCCAGCCGCTTGATCGCCTCCGGATCGCCCTTGGCCGCCAGCTCCGCGACCCGCTGATACTCCTTCAGCAAGTCGGCCCGCTTGAGGTCCGCCGCCGACTTGGGCCCGGTCATCCGCGACTCGATGTCCGACAACTCGCCCGCGATGTCCTTCAGCCGCTGCTGCGCGTACGGATCGCCCGCCGCCGCCTTGGCCTGCAGACTCGCCATCTCGTTCAAGAGCTCCACCCGACGATTCGCCAGCGCCGTGTTCGCCTGCGCCGCCGCCAGGTCCGCGTTGGTCGACGCCGACACCGGCCGGATCACCGCCCCGCCGTCGCGACCCCGACCCTCCGGCTGCGCCGCCAACGCCGCCGCCCCGTTCCCGCCGGTGGCCAAGTCCGCCAACGCCTGCTGCAAGCGCCCGCGATCAGCCTCGGCCACACCCTTGCTGCCGATCAAGCCCATGATCGTCCCCATCGGGTCGCGCTTCTTGCCGTCGGGGTCCAGGAGCGCCAGCTCCTTCTGGATCTCCGCCAATCGCTTGATCGCGTCCGGATCGCCCTGTGCAGCCAGCAGCACCGCCGTCTGCACCTGCGCCATCAGGGCCTGACGCCGTGCGTCCACCTGCTGCGCGCTCAGCACCCGCATCGCCACCCGCACGCTCTTGCTCAGATCATCACCCGTCTCCATCTCCTGCTTGAAGGGCGCGTACCGCGGGTGCTCCACGCTCAGCGTGAACTTGCCCCGGGGCAGCTTCACCTTCGCCTGCCCCTGCTCGCCCGTCGTCTGCGGCGAGATCTCCGTCTTCGTCGGAGTCGTAAACGCCACCGTGGCGCCCTCGATCAAGGGCGACAGATTCACCACGATCTCCACCTCCGTCGGCGGGATCCTCTCCAGCGACACCTGCACATCGCCCACCACCGGCAGCAGATTCCGAGACGAATCCCGCACCGCGAGCGTGCCCGTCAGCTTGCCCACCCGAGGCATGCGCACGTCCGCCGAGAACTCACCGTTGTCGGCGATCCGCACCGGGTACTCGTCCCCGTTGCTCAGCGTCAGCATCCCCACCCCACCCTGCGGCAGGTCTCGCATCGTCCCCGAGACCACCACGTTCTCCGCGCCCGTCGAGAACTTCCCCTCGCTCGCCAGCTTCACCGACACCGGCGCCCGGAAGCTGCTCAACACAAAGACCACCAGCCCCGCAAACCCGATCAGCGCGATCATCGCCGCCAGCGCAATCGCCACGGGCTTGGAGATCACCGGCTTCTCCACCGGCTTGCGCGACTCCATCTGCTTGCGGGCCGCGTCCAGGTTCACCATCCCGTCGTCGCCCTGCGAGCCCAACAGCCCGATCGCCCCCGCCGCCGAGCGCGGGCGCTTCGCCGGGTCCTTGTTGGTCATCGACGCGATCAGGTCCGACAGCTCCTGCGGGAAGCCCGGGATCAGCTCCGCCAAAGGCGTCAGCGTCTGCTGCGAGGTGTGCCAGAACATCCACTTGGGCCGCTCGTCCGACGCCTTGCTCGCCTGGTCCGTGTAGATCGCCGGGAACTGCTCGCGGAACATCTTGTTGCCCAGCGCGAACTGATACATGGTCATCCCCAGGGCGTACAGGTCCGTCCAAGGCCCGATCGAACCACGCTGCGCATCCAGCAGCTCCGGCGCCGTGTACTGCACCGACATCGCCCGCAGCGTGTCGTCGGCCGCCCCCGTCTTGGCCAGCCCGAAGTCCGCGATCTTCCACGAGCCGAACATCCCCAGCAAGATATTGCTCGGCTTGATGTCCCGGTGGATCGTGTCCGGCGCCAGCGTCTCGATCGTCATCAAGCCGTTCAACGCATCCACCAGCACCTGACGCACCGCCTTCGCGTCCGCCGGCCCGTCGCTGATCGTGTCCTTCAGGCTCGTCCCCAGAAACTCCATCGCCACCCAAGGCCCAAGCCCGTCCTCGTACCCCGACTCCCACACCTGCACGATGTGCGGCGACGACGAGAACTGCACCATCAACGACACTTCCTTGCGCAGCTTCTCCATCTGCGCCTCGGAGTTAATCTGCCACCCCTCCAGCACCTTGATCGCCGCCGGACGCGTCACGCCCATGCCCAGGTTCTGGCGGGCCTGATACACGATCGAGCTCCCGCCGTGGTTGATCTGGGAAATGATCTCGAAGTTGCCCAGCTTGGTGATCATCGGTCAAAGCTCCCGCTCGTTCGCCGAGCATCTCTCGATCGCGGCAAACCCGTGCCTCATCCACGCCCCAAACCCAACCCCTCAGCTTCCCTCGTTCAACTCCGCCCGCCGGTTCACAAACCGCACGAACGCATCCGCGAAACTCCGATCGCTCCGCCACCGCTCGTCGGTCACGCTCCCCGCGCCCGGCAGCCCCATCAACACCGACAACGACCTCGCATTGCCGCTGTAGTTTTCCGCGAACGTCGGCCGCCCGTCGACCGCATCGGGCGCCGGCAGCGTCAACAGCGCCGTGCTCAACGCCCGCCACCGCACCGCCGCGGTCCTGGTGTCCCCCGCCCGCTCCAACCGGATCGCATCCTGGAAGACCGCCAACGCCTTCGCCGGCACCTTCCCGCTCTTCACCCATTGATCCAGCCGCTGCTCCAGCTCCCTCGCCGCGTTCGACCAGTTCTCGTCCGTCGCCACAATCGGCGGCGGCCCCTGGTTCTGCATCGCCACAAACGTCGTCACGCCGCCACCCAGCAGCAACACCACGATCGCCAGCAGCAAGATCGTCATCAGCGAAAGCCCGCCCCCCGACGCCGCCTCCAGCGGCTGCACCTTCAGCCGGCACTGAGGCGACAGCTCCACCTCATCCTCCAGCCCCAGCCGCGTCTGCCCCGCCAGCTTCTGACCCCGCAGCTTCGTCCCCAGCGCGGACAAATTCTCGATGAAGAGCTTCCCGTCCACCACCCGCACGGTCGCGTGCTCCCACGACACCGACTCGTCGGTGAGACGGATGCCCGCCGTGTCCGAACGGCCAATCAACAGCGGCTTCTCGCCCACCCGCACCGCCTTGCCGGTGTCCGCGCCCGTGATGATCTCGACAAGAAACTCCATAAGTCTGTGCCGCCTGGTGGTTCGTCGTTCTCCGCGATTCGTTCACATCCCGATCTACAACTGAGGCCCCTCGTTCGCAAACAGGATCTTCAACCCGAAGGGCGCCAGCAACACAATCAGCACCGCAAACAAGATCAACACGCCCGGCGCCAGCACCGCGACTTTCGCCGCCCCCGCCGTCGACGTCGCGTCCTGCACGCGCCGCACCCGGGTCTGATCCGCCAGCCGCTCCAGCGTCGCCGCGATCGGGCGCCCGAGCTCGTCCGACTGCACGATCTCATCCACGAGATACTTCACGATCGGCACCGGCGCCCGCTTCGCAAAGTTCACAAACGCCTGCCGCGCCGTCGATCCCCGCTCGATATCCGCCAGCGTCGCCGCGAACTCGATCCCGATCGGGTGACCGCGATAGTCCTCGCACACCTGACGCATCGCGATCTGCAGCGACGCCCCGGCCTTCATCGTGAGCACCAGCAAGTCCAGCACAAATGGGATCGTCCGCGTGATCGCCTTGTCACGCTCCCTCACGCGGCTCGACAGCGACGCCGACACCAGCATCGGCCCCATCGCCAGCCCGACCACCCCGACCACCAACCCGGGCGCTCCCTGGATCAACCCGCCCGCCGCCGCGAAAACGATCGCAAAGCCCACGCCCAGCACCACCGCGATCGCGAAAAGCTCCTCGTCATCCAGCCCGCCGGGCCAACCCGCTCTCGCATACTGCTCCGAGAATGACTGCTTCATCCCCGTCGCCGGAATGCGTCTCGAGATCGGCAGCACCAGCGGAATCAGCCCCGTCGCAAACCCCAGCACCCCGCCCGCCGAGGTCTTGACCCCCCGCGTCACCAGCACGCGGTTGAACTCACGCCGCAGCTCCTCCGACAGCTCCATCGGCATCTCCGACGAGCCGCCACGACCCCACCGGGCACCCAGTCCGCCCAGCACGCCCGCCACCGCCAACCCAACCGCCAGCCCAGCCATCAGACAGCACGCCAGCAGCGTGAACTGGGTCGGCGTCAGCAGAGTTTGGATCGCAAGTGTCAGCATGCCGCACGTTCAACCAAGAGATTCCATCCCACCGCACCGATCCATCACACGTCCGCGTTCACGATCTTCCAACCCCAGAGCGCACCCGCCGCCGTCAACGCCACCGCCAGCCCCACCGCGATCCACCCGGTGTCCGTCGTGAACATCAGCTTCACACCGTCGGGCACGATGATGTACGACAGGCCAAGCATGATGAACGGTGCCAGCACCAGCACCTTGATGTTCATCCGCCCCTCGCTCGTCGCCGCGTACACCTCGCGCCGCATCCGATCGATCGACTCCAGGGACCGCGCCAGCGACTCCAGCGTCTGCACCACGTTGCCGCCCATCTTCTGATTCACCAGAAGCGCCGAGGCGAACAGATTGAAGTTCGGCAGCGCCAGCCTCCGCTTCGCCTCCTCGATCGTCGACGGCAGATCCGACCCCGCCCTCCACTGGTTGTTCATGATCCGAAACTCGGTCCGGATCGGCATGTCCGCCCGGTCCGCCAGCCGCTCCAAGGCCTGCGGCAGCGTCATCCCCGACGCCACCGACGACGCCATCTGCGCCACCGCCTGGGGCAACTGCGAATCGATCAGCGCCCGCCGCTTCCGCCACGCGCTTTCCACATACATCCGCGGCACAAAGAACAGCACCACAATGAACACCACGCCCACCAAGGGCGCCGGAAAAAACAGCACGTTCAGCCCCAGCAGCACCGCCAACGCGATGTAGAACATCGCGATCTTCCGGCTCGCGTCGTACCGCTCCGGGCTGAACCGATACGCCGTCGCCTCCGCCCACGCCACGTCCGCGTAGTACCGAGACAAGATCGCCTCCCGCAGCCCGTACACAAACAGGCACAGCGCCAGCCCGAACATCGCCGAGATCACGATCAACGCCGTGTCGTTCATTCCGATGCCCGGCTGAACCACTGATCGAGATCGATCAGCCCTTGATCCACCAACTCACCCATGAACCCAGGCATGTACCCCGTCGCCCGTAACCTCGGCTGCAGGTCGTGCGCATCCGCCGCCATGATGTCCCGCGTCTCCGCCTCGCCCGTGCTGGGGTTCAGCCCCAACACCTCGGTCACCTGCGTGATCATCCGCTTACCGTTCTTCAAGCGCTGCTGGAACACGATCAGATCCACCGCCTGCGCGATCTGGTTCCGCACCGCCGCCAGCGGCAAATCCGCCGCCGTCAACACCATGTTCTCCAAACGGCTGAACACGTCCTGCGCGCTGTTCGCGTGCACGCTCGTCATCGAGCCGCTGTGCCCCGTGTTCATCGCCTGCAGCATGTCCAACGCCTCAGCGCCGCGGCACTCGCCCACGATGATCCGGTCCGGCCTCATGCGCAGCGCGTTCTTCACCAAGTCTCTGATCGTGTACGCGCCCAGCCCCTCCACGTTCGGCGGCCTCGTCTCCAGGCTCACCACGTGGTCCTGCGACAGTTGCAACTCCGCCGCGTCCTCGATCGTCACGATCCGCTCGTCGCCGGGGATGAACGTCGACAGCACATTCAACAGCGTCGTCTTGCCCGATCCCGTGCCGCCCGCGATCACCATGTTCTTCCGAGCCTTCACCGCGCCCGCCAAAAGCGTCGCCGCCGCCGGCGTCATCGAGCCCCACTTCACCAGGTCATCCACCCCGATCCGCCGCATCGGGAAACGCCGGATCGTCAGGCACGGCCCCTTCAAGGCCAGCGGCGGGATAATCGCGTTCACACGCGACCCATCCTTCAAGCGCGCATCGACCAAAGGCGTCGACCGATCGATCCGCCGTCCCATCGGGGCCACGATCCGCTCGATCACCGACATCAACGCGTCATCGCCCAGGAACGTCCGGTTCGACCGGTTCACCCGCCCCGCCCGCTCCACATACACCAGCGACGGGCTCACCACCATGATCTCGCTCACGCTCGGCGCGTCCAGCAAGTCCTGCAGCGGCCCCAGCCCGAAGATCATGTCGCACAGCACCTTCTTCAGGAACCGCGCGATCATGTAGAACAGCACGTTGTCGGGCATCGACTCCACGATCGGCCGCACGCCCTCGCGCAGCTTCTCGTTCACGATCCGGACATCCTGCTCGCTCGTCTCGGCCGTCATCCCCAGCCCCAGCCGCCGCGCCAACCGCTGCACCGAAGCGTGCGCCTCTTCCTCCAAGGCCGTGATCATCCCCGGGCTCGCCACCTTCTGCGTCAGCGTCTCGCGATGATCCTGAGCGACAAGCTGAAACAGCCGCGTCTCGTAGATCGTCTCGAGCAACCGCCGCTTCGTCGTGCCCGATCCATAAATCCGAGCCTTGAACTCGTGGTGCAAGAGCTCATCCACGATGTGATTGATCTGCTCCAGCGTCTCGCCGCTGGCCTGCAGCGACGACTGCCCCTGGCGCCGAAGATCCAGCCGCCGCAAGAGCTGCGTGTGCAGGTCCCGCTGCAACTCGTTGATGTCGTCGATCTCTTTGGTCGACGCGTCCTGCACCTCTTCGTCGCACAGGACATTCAGCACAAACCCCGGCAGCCGAAGCTGGTTGACCTGCTTCAGGTCCACCGTCTGGCCCGGCTTCACTTCCTCGTCGTTGCAGGTGATCGGCAGCGCCGACTCGTTCACCTTCAGCCGCCACCCGCCCGCCGCTCGCTCAACCGACAAGTGCTTGCGGCTCACAAACTGCGACGCCAGGCACACCGCGCAGTCCTTGTCCCGCCCCACGGCAAAGCCCGCCACGCCGTCGTAGCCCACCCACTGAGAATTCTTCAGCGTGTCCTGGACGATCACTCGCACGCGGCCGACTCCCGTTGCATGGCGATCCGACAAACACCCATCACACGCTCAACAGCACGAGATCACCCCTCACGGGTTCTCATTCCGCTCGGTCCGCAAAAGCAGCGTCACCGGGTTCGCCCCCGCCGTCGCCTTGATCAGTTGCAGCGCCTCGTCCAGCGTCACCTCGACCGTCACCGTCCCGCCAGCAGATCGCCCCGTCACCGTCTCGGTCGTCTGCCCGAAAAGCATCTCCGAACGGCTCTTCTGCAGGCTCGTCCCCACTGCCAGCACCTTGACGTTGGCCAGCACCACCGTCGCTTCCCACTCACCGCCGCTGCCGCCGCTCATCCCCTTCTGCATCGCCCCCGCGATCATCGACTGCAAGTAGTCCGGATTCACCTGCCCCTGCGCGTTCACCGCCGGTGTGTTCGACCCCGGCATCGCCGTCACGGGGTCCTTGAGCTTCTTGGAAACCACCACATCCACCCGATCCCCCGGCACCACCAACCCACCCAAAGCTCCCGCCTCCGACACCTGGATCGTCAGCGCACGGCTCCCCGGCGTGATCGCCAGATCCGTCACCGCCGCGAGATGGGAATACAGCAGCGGCGTCCCCGACGGCAGCGGCCCGGCGATCTTCCGCCCCCGCAAGCTCGCCCGCTCGTTCCGCTTCACCGACGCCTTCGCCAACTGCGCAAACGTCTCCTCCGGCACCTTGATGATCTGCACGTCGGTGTCCGGCTCCAGCTTCGTGTTGCCGGGCAGATCCCGCGCCGTCGCCAGAATCTCAACAAAGTTCTCCGTCGGCGCCGGACCCGAGGCCAGGCTCGCCCTCTTCAAATAGGCAAACGCCAGCCCCGTCGCCGTCACACCCGCGATCACGGCCGCCACCAGGACAAGCCGGTTGTTCTGCATCGCCAAGACTCCTCAACCCGCCCCGCCTTCGAACGCGCCGGCAATCTACCAAGTTTCCGCCCACCGTGCAATCCCAGCCCTCCCACCGCTCCGCGAACGAGACAACCTCCCGACCTTCGCACCGGGAAAACCAACAAACGCGCAGTTCTCACCTCGTGCCCGTATCCACCCTCTGCATCAAGGTCGCGGCGTGCCTCCCGCTCGCCCCCCGCTGCTCCAACACCGTCTTCCGACCCGCGATCCCGATCGCGGCCCGCGCCTCCGCATCCTGCAGCAGCCGCGCGAGCTCCCCCGCCAGCGTCCCCCGTTCCGCAACCAGGATCCCGCCGCCCATCCGAAGCGTCGACACCGTCTGCTCGAAGTCCCCATACCGCGGCCCGATGACCACCGCCTTCCCAAGCGCAGCCGCCTCGATCGGGTCCGACCCGTGCAGATCACCAAACGACCGCCCGATCACCACCACATCCGCCAGCGAGTACGCCAGCCGCAACTCCCCGATCGTGTCGAGCAGGAATCGCGACGCCCCCGCCAGAGAGCCTCTCGCGTCAGCGAGAGGACTGCCAGCCTTCGTCACCGACCGCCGCACACACCCCGCCATCGCCCCCGCCGCCTCATCAAACCGCTCCGGCTTCCGAGGCGCACACAGCAACTGCACGCGTCTCCCGATCTTCTTCTCAACCTCCGCGCACGCCGCGTGCAAAAGCGCTTCCTCACCGGGCCCCGTGCTCCCACCCACCACCAAGAGCGCCCCACGATCAATCCCCAAGTTCTCCGCCAACTCCGCCGCACCCGGCAACAACACCCCCGGCTCACCCAGCGCCGCCGCGTCCCACTTCATCGTCCCCGCCACCTCGATCCGCTCCCGCGGCACACCCATCGCCTCAAACCGTTCCGCATAATGCCCATCCTGCGCCGCCACAAACGCCAGCCGCCGGAACGTCGGCCCCACCACCGCCCTCACCCGCCGATACCCGCGGAAACTCCGCGCACTCAGCCGCCCATTGATCACACCAACAGGCACACCCCGCCGCTCGCACTCCTTCACGAAGTTCGGCCACACCTCAAGCTCCACCAACCCCACCACATCCGGCCGCACCGCATCCAAAAACCGCCGCACACTCCGAGACAGATCCACCGGATACCGCAGCACGATCGCCTGTTTGGCAAACAGCTCCCGCGCCCGCGCCAGCCCCGTGTCCGTGCTCGCCGTCACCACCAGCTCGATCGGCTCCTGCACCAACAGCGGCACCAGATGCCGCAACGCATTCACCTCACCCACCGACACCGCATGCAGCATGACGCGAGGCTTGCTCTTCGCCGGGATCGACTCGACATACCCAAGCCGCTCGCGCCATCCCTCCCGCTTCTTCCCCAGAAGCAAAGGCGACGCGGCGAGATAAGCCAGATCAAACCCGTTCAAGTCCGCTCCGCTTGCATCTCCCCAAGGCCCGATTCCCAACGCCTTCTACCCAATAGGCAGGCCGGGACTCGAACCCGGGACCCTTCGCATGTAAAGCGAATGCTCTAGCCAACTGAGCTACCCGCCCGAACGTCCAACAGTAGCGCAAACGCAATCGTCGATACGAATCGCACCGCTCAACCACGCTGGCAAGCGAGCCGGGGCGTCCTCGCCCCGGTGCCGTTGCACACCTCCCGGCGGATTCCCGTTCAGGAGCCTCCACCCCCGGGCTCACTCCCGTCTACCCTCCCCCCGGTCAAGCCCTGATCAACACGCACGTTGATCAAGCGCGTTCCCACGCGCCAATCTCCCCAAGGGCTCCCATGTTCGAGAAACTCTCCGACTCCTTCTCCGGCCTCCTCCGCAAGCTCAGCGGCAACGCCACCATCACCGAGAAGAACGTCGCCGACGCCATCGACGACGTCAAGCAGTCTCTCCTCGAAGCCGACGTCAATCTCGAAGTCGTCAACTCCTTCATCGAAGCCGTCAAGACCGACGCCCTCGGCAAGCAAGTCACCAAGTCCCTCAAGCCCGGCGAAGAGATGATCGGCATCATCCACGCCCGCCTCGTCCAGTTCCTCGGCGGCACGCCCGATCAAGCCGACCCGCGTGCCGCGCTCCAGTCCACCGAATCCGCCATCCTCAAGATCTCCCCCGGCCCCACCATCGTCATGATGTGCGGCCTGCAGGGCTCGGGCAAAACCACCACCTGCGGCAAGCTCGCCGCCTACCTCAAAAAGCGCGGCCGCTCCGTCATGCTCGCCGCCGCCGACCTCCAGCGCCCCGCCGCCGTCGAGCAGCTCCACACCGTCGCCACCCAGGTCGAGAACGACTTCCCCGGCGGCGCCCAAGTCCACTTCTACTCCGAGCCCGACAAGGTCGCCGAGTACGGCAAGGCCGTCGGCGTCGCCGTCACCGTCTGCCAGCACGCCGTCTCCGCCGCCCGCGCCAAAGGCGTCGACGTCCTCATCCTCGACACCGCCGGCCGCCTCCACGTCAACGACGAACTGATGGGCGAACTCACGAGCATCAAGAAGCTCGTCCAGCCCCACCACATCTTCCTCGTCACCGACGCCATGACCGGACAGGACGCCCTCCTCTCGGCCAAGTCCTTCCACCAGAAACTCGAAGTCGACGGCCTCATCCTCACCAAGTTCGACTCCGACACCCGCGGCGGCGCCGCCCTCTCCGTCAAGCACGTCACCGGCGCCACCATCAAGTTCGTCGGCGTCGGCGAAAAACTCGACGCCCTCGAGGACTTCCACCCCACCCGCTTCGCCGGCCGCATCCTCGGCATGGGCGACGTCGTCGCTCTCGTCGAACGCGCCCAGGAACAAGTCAACGAAGACGAAGCCAAGAAGCTCGAACAGAAACTCGCCAAAGGCGAGATGACCATGGACGACTTCCTGGGCCAGCTCCGCGCCCTCCGCCGCATGGGCCCGATCCGCCAGCTGCTCGGCCTGCTGCCCGGCGTCGGAAGTGCCATCAAAGACCTCCCCATCGACGAGTCCCGCTTCGACAAGGTCGAAGCCATGATCCAATCGATGAACAAGACCGAGCGCAAGCGCCCCAGCTCGATCGACTTCAGCCGACGCAAACGCATCGGCGCCGGCAGCGGCACCGACCCCAACGAAGTCGGCCAGATGGTCAAGCAGTTCGAGATGGTCTCGCAGCTCGGCAAGTCCTTCGCAGGCCTCACCCCCGCCCAGCGCAGCGCCATGGCCGGCCAGATGCAAAGCGGCAGCCCCCCGATGGGCGGCATCCCCGGCTTCGGCCGCGGCAAGTCCACCTTCACCGCCAGCCCCAAGGCCAAGTTCAAGAAGCGCAAGTAGCCGCACACCCGATTCCAGCACGTCGTCGCAACGCAAGAAGCAGCTCCGAACATTCCGGCTGTTGACCGCGTACAAAGCCCTCGCCACACCCCGGATACCATCCGCCCGTGCTCTTCTCCGGCGCCCGCCGCCTCTCCATCTTCGCCTGCCTCGCGGTGATGCTCCAGTTGCTCGCCGCACCCATGGTCGTGCGCTGCGTGGACACCCACGGCATCGCCCGCCTCGAGGTCGGATGCGAGCGCGACGTCCGCTCCTGTGACCACGCCTGCGACGGCTCGGATTCCGGCGCGCCCACGCCGCCCCCCGGCCCCTGCGAGGACACTCCCGCACAAACCCTCCTCGCCCGCTCCGACGCATCAAAGCAAGTCGCCACCAAGCCCTCGCTCGCGACGCCGACACCTCACGTCGCCGAACTGCACGCAACGCACGAGCCGCGGCAAACCAACCTCACCGCGTGGCCGCTTCCGCCGCGAAAAGAACCGCCGTCCCAGACACGCACGGCCCTGCGCGCCATCGTGCTCCAGGTCTAGAGCCGCGCCACACCCACAACGCTCGCTCAATCACGGCTTTCTCCAAGCCGTGACGACGCTCTGCGCCAAACACGTTGCACCCTGACGTCGATGGCCGCGCCGGACCGCGTCAATGCGGCCAGCAAGGCAAGTGCGGCCACTGCGCCAACGCGTCCACTCCACGAACACCCGCGCTCGCCCGAGCGCGCTCTCAGCCACCCCGCCCTAACCACGAGGCACCCCATGTGCGCCACCGCTCCAACCCGAGCTCCGCTCCTCGTCCTGCTGCTCTCCGTTCTCGCACTCGCCGCGTGCGACCGCCAACCCGCCGCCCGCCCGCACCCACGCCGACCAATCCGCCACCGCGGCATCGGCTCACGATCATCTCGACGACCACGAACACCATGACGACCACGACCACCACGACGAGATCGTCCTGACCCAGGACGCGATCGATCGCCTCCATGTGCAGATCGACACCGCCTCCGCCCGCGTCCTGCGACCCATCGTCCGGGTCCCGGCCACCGTCGCGTTCAACGCCGAAACGACGGCCCACGTCGGCTCGCCCCTCCGCGGACGCATCGCCGCCATCCCCGCCCGGCTGGGGGCTTCCATCAAGGCCGGTGAGACACTGCTCGTCATCGACAGCCCCGACCTCGGCGAATCCCAGGCCGATCTCCTCCTCAAGCGCAGCGCCGCTGAAGCCGCCGCCCCGCCGGTTGAACTCGCCCGACTCCTCTGGGATCGCACCCGTCAGCTGTACGAGAAGTCACAGGCCATCGCCCTCAGCGAGGTCCAGCAGCGCGAGGCCGAGTTCAAGATCGCCTCGGCCCAGCAGCGACTCGCCCAAGCCGCCGCCACCGCCGCCGAGAACCGCCTCCTCGCTCTGGGCATGCCCCGCGCACGCATCGACGCCCTGATCAACACCGGCACGATCGACCCGACCCTCGCGATCGTCTCCCCCATCGACGCCACCGTCGTCCAGCGTGAGGCGACACTCGGCGAACTCGTCGGTCCGGATCGCGACGCCCTCCTCGTGCTCGCCGACACCCGCACCGTCTGGGTCCTCGCCGAGGTGCCCGAAGCGCGGCTCACGGAGATCGCTCTCGGCGCCGCCGCGAAGATCGTCCTCCAAACTCCCGCCGTTCCCTCCTCCGCCACGCCCACACCCGAGCCGCGCCGCCTCGAGGGAACCGTCTCGTACCTCTCGCCGCTCGTGAACCCGACCACGCGAACCGCTCAGGTCCGCATCGAGCTCGCCGGATCCAATCTCGCCCCGGGGATGTTCGTCGAGACCGAGATCGAGCTCGCGGCCGCCTCCACCACCCCCGTCGTCGCCGTCCCCGAATCCGCCATCCAGACCGTCGATGGCAACCCCGCGATCTTCGTCCCCGTCACCGGCGAGCCCAACACCTTCGCCCCCCGCGCCGTGACGCTGGGAAGCCCGGTCGGCGGCCTGGTCCCCGTGCTCTCCGGGCTCTCCGAAGGCGAGCGCTTCGTCACCAAGGGCTCCTTCATCCTCAAGGCCGAGCTCGGCAAGAGCGGCGCCGCCCACCAGCACTGATCGCAAGGAACACCCGCCATGCTCGAATCCATCCTGCACTTCTCGATCAAGAACCGCTGGCTGGTCGTGCTCCTCACCGGCGCCGTCGCGCTCGTTGGTTTGGACCACCTGCGCCGCCTGCCCATCGACGCCGTGCCCGACATCACCAACAACCAGGTGCAGATCAACGCACTCGCTCCCAGCCTCTCCCCCTTCGAGGTCGAGCAGCAAGTCACCTGGCCGATCGAGAACGCCCTCGCCGGCATCCCCGGGCTCCAGCACACCCGCCCGCTCTCACGCAACGGCTTCGCCCAGATCACCGCCGTCTTCGACGACCGCGTCAGCATCTACTTCGCCCGCCAACAAGTCGGCGAGCGGCTCCGCGAAGCCAACAGCCGCCTCCCCGCCGGCGTCGAGCCCGTCATGGGTCCGATCGCCACCGGCCTGGGCGAGATCTCGATGTACACCGTCGAGTACGCCCACCCCCGCGGCGAGAGCGCGACCTTCACGCCCGGCAAGCCCGGCTGGCAACGCCCCGGCGAGTACCGCACGCCCGAAGGCCGCACGCTCACCTCCGACCTCGAGCAATCCGCCTACCTCCGCGAAGTGCAAGACTGGATCATCCGCCCGCAACTGCGAAACGTCCCCGGCGTCGCCGGTGTTGATTCCATCGGCGGCTTCGTCAAGCAGTACCACGTCCAGCCCGATCCGATGAAGCTCGTCTCCTACGGCCTCACCTTCACCGATCTCATCCAAGCCCTCGAACAAAGCAACGCCTCCACCGGCGCCGGCTTCATCGAACGCTCCGGCGAGAGCGCCCTCGTCCGCGTCGCCGGACGCATCGCATCCCCCTCAGACCTCGAGTCCATCGTCGTCGCGTCCCGCAACGGCGTGCCCATCGCCGTCCGCGACCTCGTCGTGCCCGGCGGCGTCGGCGTGGGCCGCGAGCTCCGCACCGGCTCCGCCAGCGAAAACGGCCAGGACGTCGTCGTCGGCACCGCCATGATGCTCCTCGGCGCCAACAGCCGCACCGTCGCCGCCGCCGTCGAAGAACGCCTCACCGAGATCCGTCGCTCGCTGCCCCCCGGCATCGTCGTCAAGTCTGTCCTCAACCGCACCAAGCTCGTCGACGCCACCATCGCCACCGTGCGCCGCAACCTCGTCGAGGGCGCCATCCTCGTCATCATCGTCCTGCTGCTCCTGCTCGGCAACTGGCGGGCCGCCCTCATCTGCTCCCTCGCCATCCCCCTCTCCATGCTGATGACCGCCACCGGCATGGTCCGCTCCGGCCTCAGCGGCAACCTCATGTCCCTCGGCGCGATCGACTTCGGCCTCATCGTCGACGGCGCCGTCATCATCGTCGAGAACTGCCTCCGACGACTCGCCGAAGAGCAGAAAGCCAAAGGCCGCCTGCTCACCCTCACCGAGCGCCTCCACGTCGTCTCCCTCGCCAGCAAGGAAGTCCGCACCGCCACCGCCTTCGGCGAAGCCATCATCATCACTGTCTACATCCCCATCCTCGCCCTCACCGGCGTCGAGGGCAAGATGTTCCACCCCATGGCCCTCACCGTCATCCTCGCGCTCGTCGCCGCCTTCATTCTCTCCCTGACCTTCGTACCCGCCATGGTCGCGCTCTGCATCTCCGGCCCCGTCGCCGAGCACGACATGTTCCTCGTCCGCTGGGCCAAGGCGATCTACCAGCCCGTCGTCCGCTGGGCCATCAGCCGCCGCGCCGCCGTCGTCATCGCGGCCGCCCTCTTCTTCGTGGGATCGCTCGCGCTCTTCACCCGCCTGGGTCAGGAGTTCGTACCCACGCTCGACGAGCAAGACATCGCCATGCACGCCGTCCGCGTCGCCTCCACCGGGCTCGATCAGTCGCAAGACCTGCAGCGCGAGGTGGAACGCACCGTCGCCTCCTTCCCCGAGGTCCGCTTCGTCTTCTCCAAGACCGGCACCGCCGAACTCGCCAGCGACCCCATGCCCCCCAACGTCTCCGACACGTTCATCATCCTCAAAGACCGCAACCAGTGGCGCACCGAAGCCGAGCTCCAACGACTCCTCATCGAAAAGCAGGTCCAGCCTCTCCCCACCACCCACAAAGCCAAGCTCATCGCCCTGCTCGAGCACACCCTGCAAGCCGTCCCCGGGAACAACTACGAATTCACCCAGCCCATCCAGATGCGCTTCAACGAGCTCATCTCCGGCGTCCGCGGCGACGTCGCCATCAAAGTCACCGGCGACGACTTCGAATCCATGCAGCAGACCGCCGCCGCCGTCCTCGAAACGCTCCGCAGCGTCCCCGGCGCCGCCGACGCCAAGGTCGAGCAGACCGACGGCCTGCCCGTCCTCACCATCACGCCCGATCGCTCCGCCCTCGCCCGCCACGCCCTCCGCGTCGCCGATGTCCAAGCCGTCATCGCCGCCGCCATCGGCGGCCAGCCCGCCGGCCTCCTCTTCGAAGGCGACCGCCGCTTCGAGATCGTCGTCCGCCTGCCCGACGCGCTCCGCCAAGACCCCGCCACACTCGCGCAGCTCCCCATCCCACTCCCCCGCGACACCGAGCGCCCCGTCGATCAGACCTCACCCGCCACACCCGGCGCCGCCAACGCACTCACCCCCAGCCCCACCGTCGGCTTCGTCCCTCTCGGCTCCGTCGCCCGCATCGAGCTCACCGAGGGCATCAACCAGATCACCCGCGAGAACGCCAAGCGCCGCGTCGTCGTCCAGTGCAACGTCCGCGGCCGCGACCTCGGCTCCTTCGTCTCCGAAGCCCAAACCCGCATCGCTCAGATCCCTCTCCCCCCGGCCAATTGCTCGTCTGGGGCGGCCAATACGAGAACCTCGTCGCCGCCAAGGCCCGACTCTCCATCGTCGTCCCCGCCTGCTTCGCGCTCATCTTCCTGCTGCTCTTCGCCACCTTCAAGAACGCACGCCACGCCCTGCTCGTCTTCGCCGCCGTACCCCTCGGCCTCACCGGCGGCGTCGTCGCCCTCTGGCTCCGCGACATGCCCTTCTCCATCTCCGCCGCCGTCGGCTTCATCGCCCTCTCCGGCGTCGCCGTCCTCAACGGCCTCGTCATGATCACCTTCATCAACCAGCTCCGCGCCGACGGCGCCACCATCGACGACGCCATCACCCGCGGCTCCATCACCCGCCTCCGCCCCGTCCTCATGACCGCCCTCGTCGCCTCGCTCGGCTTCGTCCCCATGGCCCTCGCCACCGGCACGGGCGCCGAAGTCCAGCGCCCCCTCGCCACCGTCGTCATCGGCGGCCTCATCTCAAGCACGCTTCTCACCCTGCTCGTGCTTCCAGCCCTCTACCGCATCACCGAGTCTCTCTCCAAGCCCATCACCCAGACAGCGATCGCGCCCCCAACCAATCGATCCGAACCGTCGCCAGAATAAACGCCCCCTCGACACCAGCGTGATCCACCGTTGTTAATACAGCGCCATGGCCGGCCACAAACCGATGGGCTTACCAGCTCTGAATGCAGTGCGTGGCCTCCTCGGCCTGTGTCGCAAGGAATTCAGACGCAATTTGAGCCCGAAGGCCAAGCTCAAGAAGACCGTGTCGGATTCAGCCGGTCGGCGTGCCCAACTCTTCCGAGCCGTACGCATCAATGAAAAGTGCGCAACCCGCGTTCGCAAGCAAGCCAATCAAGCCCGGGGACAGCTCAAATGACTCACCCATGCTCCGGCAGTTCATGAGTCCGATCGAAAGCTGGCTCCGCTCGATCCCCACGAGTGACGAACGCGACCTGACATACGCGTCAGCGAGCTCGCGGACAACGCTCTCAACTTCCTCCACCCGGAGATCGTTGCGAGACACATGCCACTGTCCCAAACGCCCAGCCCTGTCCCCAAACTTGCGGATGGCACTCGAATCGTGTGCGAGATGGAAAGATGTGGGCGAAAGGCCCATGATGGCAGTCACCGCTTCCGGATTCAGCCGCTCGCCAACGAGTGTCAATGACACAGTCGCGTAGCCCATCTCAATTCACCGCTCCTTCGGGTTCACTCCCGAACCGCTGCAGCCGCGAAGCGGCACTCGTCCCAAGCCCGGGGCGTCAGCCCCGAGTGTGCCGCCGCCGGCAACCGAGCACCGAAGGTGCGCCACTCGCCGTCGCCACTCGCGCCGTGTGATTCGCCCCTGCTGCTAATGCACCCCTTCACTCACAACCTTCCCCTCAATCACCGTCCCCACGCAATGCGTCGTGTACTCGAACGGATCCCCGTCGTACAGCGCGACATCGCCGTCCTTCCCCACCTCCAATGACCCGACCCGCGCATCCACGCCCAATATCTTCGCCGCGTTGATCGTGACGCTCGCCAGCGCCTGTTCGAACGTCAGCCCGTTCGCCGCCGCGATGGCAGCCTCAAACAGCACCACCCGCGTCTTGGGCACATACCCCTCATACCCGCTCTGGATCGCGAACGCCACGCCCGCCTTCTGCAAGGTCGCCGCGGTCTCGAAGCTCTGGTTCTCCGCGTCGCCGACGGCACGAGCCATCGACGGGTGCAGCATCACCGGCACCCCCGCCGCCTTCACGCGATCGGTGAGCATGTAGCTCTCCGCCGCCATATCCAGCACCAGCTTGAACTTGAACTCCTCCGCCAGCCGCAGGCAGTTGTCGATGTCCTGCGTCTTGTTCGCCGTGATCGCCAGCGGCACCTTCCCGTCCAGCACATCCGCCAGCATCTCCAGCCGCAGGTTCCGCTCGCCGCCCTTGTCCTTCTTCTTGTCGTCCGCCTCATCCCCCGCCGCGGCGTCCTTCTCCTCACCCTTCGCCTCGCCCTTCGTCTTCCTCTTCGCCGCGTACTCCTTCGCCTTGATCAACTCCTCACGCAGCATCGCGATCTGCTTGCCGCGCGTCCCCGGCGCCTTGTTCCCGCCCTCGAGCGCCGCCGGACCCAGCGTGGCCACCACCATCGACGGGCTCTTCACCAGCGCCTCATCCACCGTGTTGCCCGCGGTCTTCACCACGATCGTCTGCCCGCTGATCAATTCCCCCGGCGCGTGCCCCGTCTGCACCGTCGTCACGCCAAAGCCCCGCACGTACTCCACCAGCGCATCCATCGGGTTGTACGCGTCGATCGCCCGCAGCTCCGGCTGGATCGGCGCCGAGCGCTCCAACTGATCCGAGTCATGCTTCGTGTTGAACAGCCCCGACACACCCACCGTGCCGCGCACGTCCACCAGCCCCGGCGTCACCACCTTCGCCTGCAGCACCTTCACGCCCTGCGGCAGCGGCACCTCCGCCGCCTTCCCCACCGCCGCAATCTTCCCGCCCTTCACGATCACCACACCATCCTCAATCACCTTCCCCGCCGCCGTGTACACCTTCGCCCCACGCACGGCAAGGTCCTGCCCCATCGCCGCCCCGCACAGCAGAACCACCGCCGACACCACACTCATCACACAAGCAGTCTTCATCACACACTCCGTATCACCACCACAGCGACTTCCAACGTTTCCTTATCCCCCAATGCCTTCAAGCCTCGACGCCTCGTCCCCTCAATGCCTTGACCCCTCGATGCCTCGATGCCTTGATGCCTCGATGCCTTCCTACTGCCCAAAGCAACAGAAATACGGCTCCTGATCCCGACCCGCGCCGTACCCGCCCACCGCGAACAACTTGTCCTTCTCGTTCGAGCGGTCGAACACCTTCCGCCCCTCCACCCACGTCTGCTCGACGTGCGTGTACACGCTCAAGGGATCGCCGCTCAAGACGATCACATCCGCGTCCTTCCCGGGCTCCAGGCTTCCGACCTTCTTCTCGAGCCCCAATTCCTCCGCCCCGCTCAGCGTCATCGCCCGCAGCGCCAAGTCCCGCGGCAATCCCGCCCGCACACCCAGCGCCGCGCTCCGCAAGAACAGCCGCGAGTCCGTGATCCAATCGTCGGTGTGATACGCCACCCGCACGCCCGCCTTCGCGAGAATCGCACCCGTCTCAAACGACGCCTGCGACGCCTCCAGCTTGCCGCCCGGCAAATCCACCAGAATCACGCTGCACCCGATCACCACGCCGTCCTTCTGCGCCTGAGCAATCTCCGGCGCCACCTTCCACGCCTCGCTCACATGGTGCAGCACCACCTTGTACCCAAACTCCCGCGCGATGCGAATCACCGTGGCGATGTCATCCGCCCGGTGCGTGTGATGATGCACGATCCGCTTGCCTTCCAGCACCTCCACCAACGCATCCATCGCCAGGTCCCGCCCCGGCGGCTTCAGCTTCGCCTTCTCATCCTCCGTCTTCGCGCCCGCCACCTTGGCGTCGAACTCCTTCCACTTCTTCTGATACTCCTGCGCCTTGATGTACGCCTCCCGCACCATCGCCGCGCTCTTGCCCCGCGTCCCCGAGAACGGCGGCTCGCGCAGCGAGTTCGTCCCGTTCGCCATCTTGATCCCGCCCAGGATGTTCCCGCGCTCATCGCGGTATGCCAGCTCCTCCATCCGCGCCGCCGGCTTGCCGTCGAACATCCGCATCTTCATGTAAATCGTCTGCCCGCTCAAGAGGTGCCCCGAGCCCGGCATCACGTTGATCGTCGTCAGCCCGCCCGCCACCACCCGCCGATACCCCGAGTCGTACGGGTTCAGCGAGTCCGACACCCGCACGCTCGGCTGGATCGTCGCGCTGTTGTCCGCGCCGCCGATGCCGCCCACATGGCTGTGCGTGTCCACGATCCCCGGCATGATCCACTTCCCGGCGCAATCGATCACCGTCGCGCCCGTGCCGCGGAACTCACCGCTCCCCACCTCTTTGATCTTGCCGTCCTCAACGACGACGTACCCCTTCTCGATCTCCGCGGCCGCCTTCCCGCCGCTCTCGATCGGCACCACCCGCGCGTTCACAAACGCCGTCACTTCTGCCCGCGCAGATGTGCTCACCAAGAGCGCCGCGCCCATCACCGTCCAGCACACACGTCCGTTGATCTTCATGCCGGGCAGAGTACCACAATTCAGACCCTCGCGTCCGCAGACTCATCGGAGTAGACTCGACCGTTCCCGCGCCACCGCGTGTTTCGCCGGCGCACACGCTTCGTCTCTGTTCCGAAGCGCCCTTTCAACTCACGGAGGTTTCTCATGCCCGTCAAGGACGCTCAAGGTCGCACCCTCGTCACCCTCATCCCCGGCGACGGCGTCGGCCCCGAGTGCATCGAAGCCACCCGCCGCATCATCGAAGCCAGCGGCGTCCAGCTCTCCTTCGACATCCAGCACGCCGGCGAATCCGTCTTCAAGAAGGGCATCCCCAGCGGCGTCCCCCAGGAAACCATCGACTCCATCCGCAAGACCCGCCTCGTCCTCAAGGGACCCCTCGGCACCCCCGTCGGCTACGGCGAAAAGTCCGCCAACGTCACCCTCCGCAAACTCTTCGAGACCTACGCCAACATCCGCCCCGTCCGCGAACTCCCCGGCGTCAAGACCCCCTACTCCGGCCGCAACCTCGACCTCGTCGTCGTCCGCGAGAACGTCGAAGACCTCTACGCCGGCATCGAGCACATGCAGACCCCCGGCGTCGCGCAGTGCCTCAAACTCATCAGCGCCAAGGGCTGCGAGAAGATCGTCCGCACCGCCTTCGAGTTCGCCCGCTCCGAAGGCCGCAAGTCCGTCGCCTGCGCCACCAAGTCCAACATCATGAAGATGACCGAGGGCCTGCTCAAGCGCACCTTCGAGCGCATCGCCCCCGAGTATCCGGACATCCAGTCCTGGCACGTCATCATCGACAACGCCGCCCACCAGCTCGTCAAGAAGCCCGAGCAGTTCGACGTGATCGTCACGACGAACATGAACGGCGACATCATCAGCGATCTCACCTCCGCCCTCGTCGGCGGCCTGGGCTTCGCCCCCTCCGCCAACCTCGGCAACGAAGTCGCCATCTTCGAAGCCGTCCACGGCAGCGCGCCCAAGTACGCGGGCAAGAACTGCATCAACCCCACCGCCGTGCTGCTCTCGGGCGTGGCGATGCTGCGCTACATCAACGAGTTCGAGGCCGCCCAGCGCATCGAGCAGAGCGTGATCTACACCCTCGAGCAGTGCGCCAAGGAAGGCGTCGGCACCGGCGACGTCGTCGGCTACGACAAGCCCAACACGCTCAGCACCTCCGCCTTCGCCGACCGCATCATCAAGAACCTCGGCCACAAGAGCGAGAAGTACAAGGTCCGCGACTACCGCGAGATCAAGCTCCCCAAGATCTCCGACGAGCCCGCCTTCGTCAAGGCCACGTCCACCCGCGTCGTCGGCGCCGACATCTTCGTCCAGGCCAACCTCCAGCCCGCCGTCCTCGGCCCCAAGATCGAAGCCCTCCTCGAAGGCTCCGCTCTCAAGCTGAAGATGATCTCCAACCGCGGCACCAAGGTCTACCCATCCGCCGGCGCCATCACCGACTGCGTCGATCAGTACCGCTGCCGCTGCATCCTCCGCGACGGCGCCCCCACCGAGAAGCAGAAGGGCGGCACCGCCACCCTCACCGACGACCAGCTCCTCCCCGTTCTCGCCAAGTTCGGCGCAAGCAAAGAACTCTCCTGGATGCACATCGAAAAGCTCCAGGAGATCGACGGCACCGAAGGCTTCACCAAGGCCCAGGGCGAAGACTGATCCCGCCCCCCACTAGCGGACCATTCAGCGGCCCATTCACCGGCCCCCATCACCGGCCCCTGCCCGCAGCTCCAAACCCCCAATCCCCCCACCGGCGTGGTCGCAAGACCACGCCGCTTTCCTTTTCGGAGCCCCACATCTGGAGTTTCCCAACCCCACAACGTACCGTTGTCCTTCATTCCCCCGGCCTCTATTTGGCCCTTTGGCCATTTGCTATTTGGAGCTTTGCAATGCCCTCCCCCATCACGATGCAGTCCGGCCGCCTCAACGTCCCCGCCAACCCCATCATCCCCTTCATCGAAGGCGACGGCACCGGCCCCGACATCTGGCGCGCCTCCGTCCGCGTCATCGACGCCGCCGTCAACAAAGCCTCCAACGGCAAGTACAAAATCCACTGGCACGAAGTCCTCGCCGGCGAGAAAGCCTTCAACAAAACCGGCAACTGGCTCCCCGACGCCACCATCGACGACTTCAAGAAGTACCTCGTCGGCATCAAGGGCCCGCTCACCACGCCCATCGGCGGCGGCATCCGCTCCCTCAACGTCGCCCTCCGCCAGCTCCTCGATCTCTACGTCTGCCTCCGCCCCGTCCGCTGGTTCAAGGGCGTCCCCTCACCCGTCAAGCGCCCCCAAGACTGCGACATGGTGATCTTCCGCGAGAACACCGAAGACATCTACGCCGGCATCGAAATGGCCGCCGGCACGCCCGAGGCCCAAAAGGTCCTCGACTTCCTCCAGCAGACCTTCCCTAAGGACTTCGCCAAGGTCCGCTTCGGCACCAAGGCCGCCGGCGACGCCTGGCAGAGCGCCCTCCAAGCCATCGGCTCGCCCGCACGCGACAACCCCGTCCAGGTCGGCATCGGCTTCAAGCCCGTCTCCTACCTCGGCACCGAGCGCCTCGTCCACAGCGCCATCTCCTTCGCCCTCAAGGAGAAGAAGAAGTCCGTCACCCTTGTCCACAAGGGCAACATCATGAAGTTCACCGAGGGCTCCTTCAAGGACTGGGGCTACAAGGTCGCCGTCCAGTTCTTCCGCGCCCAGGTCGTCACCGAGCGTGAATCCTGGATCCTCGGCAACCGCGACGCCAACCCCGGCCTCTCCGCCGAAGCCAACGCCAAAATGATCGACCCCGGCTACGACATGATGACCGCCGATCAAAAGGCCAAGATCGTCAAGGAAGTCGAAGCCGTCCTCGCCTCCATCGGCTCCACCCACGGCGACGGCAAGTGGAAGTCCATGCTCCTCATCAAGGACTCCATCGCCGACATCACCCTCCAGCAAGTCCTCACCCGCCCCAAGGACTTCGACGTCATCGCCTGCATGAACCTCAACGGCGACTACCTCTCCGACGCCCTCGCCGCCCAGATCGGCGGCATCGGCATCGCCCCAGGCGCCAACATCAACTACGTCAGCGGCCACGCCATCTTCGAAGCCACCCACGGCACCGCCCCCAAGTACGCCAACCTCGACCAGGTCAACCCCGGCTCCGTCATCCTCTCCGGCGAAATGATGCTCCGCTACATGGGCAGCGGCGGCGACCCCGCGACACACAAGCCCTGGTCCGACGCCGCCGACCTCATCATCAAAGGCATGGACGGCGCCATCTCCGCCAAGACGGTCACCTACGACTTCGAACGCCTCATGAAGGCCGAGGGCGACACCAGCGTCAAGAAAGTCAAGTGCTCAGAGTTCGCGGACGCGGTGATCAAGCACATGGACTCATCGCGATAGGCGCGACGATCACAAAACAATAAGAACGATTCGACTGACTCCCGCCCTAAGAACAAGAGTGACCAACAAGGACCAGATTTATGGTCAATAATGAATGGTCTGCTGACGACGCTTTCAGCGCCCTGAAAGAGCATCGCGAGACTATCAAGGGTGCGGCCCACGCGAACGAGTCTACAACAAGACTCCGTGCCATAAATACATTGCTTTTCAATGTTCTAAAGTGGGACACGCTTGACGTACAGACAGAAAAGTACGTGCGAGCGGAGGGCTTTGCAGATTACGCTTTCGGACGAAGCAGAACGATTTCATTGATTTTGGAAGCAAAGCGAGACGCAGATTATTTCATAGTCAACAAAAGAACATTTCCGGATCGCCCCGCATCTTTCTCCTTAATTGCCAGAGAAAGCCCATCTGCCGAAGCGGCATTGCGGCAGGCCACGAGCTACGCTGCATCGCTAGGATCCCACTATGTCGCAATATCAAATGGTCACCAGTGGCTATTGTCTTTAACATATGTGCAGAATCAAGCAATCGAAGATAGAATGGTTTTCGTTTCCGAGTCCATCGACGCGATTCAGACGCGATTCCACCAGTTCTTTGAGTGCTTTTCTCCACAAGCTGTTTTCGCAAACATTGCAAGCACCCGCTTGCTCGAGAACAGGAAAGCCCCAGCACCCGCTAAGCTTTCAACCAGAATTACAAACTATCCAACACCCGCAGACAGGAACGTTATATCGAATGAACTTGGCTATATTGTGGACCTTGTCTGGGACGAGATGCAAAAGGATGAAAGTTCAGTCGATTTTCTTACTGAATGCTATGTGCCTCCGCCCGCTTCGGAAGACGCGCTTAAGCTCGCGAGCGGCATGCTAGCGAATCGAAAGCGGCAAGACGAATCCGAGATGCAGAAGTCAGTCCCCGCCGAAAACGTGGCGGATTTGCTCCCAGATTACACGCCCGAGCGCCCCATAGTAGTTCTTGGACGCGTAGGGCACGGGAAAACTACGTTTCTACGCTATCTGCGACTTGTGAAATCACCGCAGATCCTAGACAAGTATCTTCAGATCGATATCAATTTTCTGGACCGACCAGACAATGCCGCAGATGTCTCCCGCTACATCTACTCCGAAGTGGAGCGCCAATTAGAAGATGTATATGGACATGACATCTACGAAGACACGTTGGTCCGCCAAGCCCTTCATGGTGATTTGCAGAAGTTTGCGAGAACGCCAGTCGGCAGATTGCATGCCCGCGATTCCCGAGAATATAAACTGGCCGAGCTTGATTTCCTTACCAAGCTTACAGCCGACACGCACAACTACATTGCGAAGGTCTTTCGACTGCTTCGCAAGGGTCGAAGTTGGTCAATAGCGTTGTTCTTGGATAATTTAGACCGGCGTATCGACCCGATTCAAGAAGAAGCGTTCCTTCGCGCATCTGCAATGGCACGAGACTGGTCAGCCCTCGTCTTTGTTTGTTTGAGGCCAGGTACATTTTATCGCTCGAAAGAACAGGGAGTGCTTGATTCCGTCGCACCGCGAATCGTTTCAGTTGCATCGCCAAGTAGTGCCGAGGTCCTTCAACGGCGATTTCGTTACGCAGCGCAGATTGCCCTCGGGAAGAAAGCTCGCACAACCGCCACCAAATTTACATCTGAAGTGACGCTGCAGCTTCCAAATGTCGCGGCGTTCCTATCTTGCGCGGCAGATTCCCTTGATCGAGGTACGAGACTAGTCCGTCTTTTCGACGCGGTTTCAAATGGAAACGTTCGAGATTTATTGAAATACGTTCGGGAAATGATTACTGCCAAGCATCTGGATACCGCAAAGATCATCAGCAAAATCCCCAGCGATTATCGAATTCCGGAGCATGAGGGCCTGCGAGCGCTATTGTTTGGGGATTATCTCCATTATGATCCTGGCGTATCAGTCTTCATCAATTTGTTTGACGTTACTCGCGCGGACCCGCAGGAGCATTTTGGTCGATTGATTGCGCTATCTTTACTTTGTCGTCACTCGCCCGACTCGGCAACGCAAGGTTTTTGCAAGATAACTGAAATAGTCCAGAGCATGTGTGATCTTGGGTATTCAGATACTTATGTTCGTTCAGTTATCGAGTATCTATACACTCGAAAATGCTGCGAAGGGCGAGTGCACGGTCTGGATTGGGACGATGACTTGGACGAAGTACGCGTTACCGGACTCGGGTCATATCACGTTAATGATCTGGTTTTCCAGTTTCAATACTTTGACGCTGTGATTGTTGATACCCCAATTTTGAATCAGAGCTACCGTGAGAGGTTGATCGACGTCTTGGAGATCAATGCTCGCCTCGACAGATGTGAAGTTTTTATTAGATACTTGGAGGGGGCGGCGGCATCCATATCCGACCCCGAAGTGATTTCTTTGTGCAAGAACATCTTTGGTCGGGCAAGATCTGACATCGATCGGGTTCGGGACCGAGTGCGTGCCGCGAACATCTCTCGGCAGGAGCGTCGGGGTTTTTAGAGGTGGCTCCCAGTTCACGCCAGGCGACACCAACCCCGTGGCAGGTGGCCCGACCACGCCGTGATGTGCCGCGATCATCCGGTGCTTGGAGCGGGTGATAGTGCTCGGTCGCGTGCCCGCGTCCATCCTCACAACGAAAGAGACCTCCACTCGCAACCTGAGCCGCGCACACCGCCGTCGTTGTGCGCACAACCCCGTCGTTGCTTCGCTCGTCCATCTCGCAATGGCGCCACGCAACCTCAGACCCCTCAAGCCTTTCCACTCCGTCTCTTCGTCTCTACGTCTCTCCGTCTCTTCCCCCTTGAATCACCCCCATCAACCTGCGAAACTCCCCGCGCCGCTCACCCGACCGTGAAATCGGGCGAGCCGCTGGGGGCCTCCGCATCGAGCCGCGCA
>JAIEUA010000006.1 GCA_019744815.1 Phycisphaerales bacterium | reverse complement strand
CGGACCGGGTGAGCGCCACCCATGTGTCCGAACACCCGTCACCCATGTCTCCGGCCTAAACACGAAGCGGGGAGGGGTGGCCGAGCGAAGCAAGGCCGGGGTGGGGCACGGCATGCAATCCACCCATGGTGCCATCAGTCCGCCGGCTCTGCGGCGCGACTGATGCAATCGCGCTCACGCACGCTCTCCGCATCAGTCGCGCGGCTCGGAGCAGCCGCGGACGGATGGCACCATGCCTCCGGTGTCACCAGATGCCGCCCTCGGTGTTCCCCCCGATTCATTCCCGGACCTCGCTTTTCCCGTTGCAATTCCCCCCGCGTCGTGCGACACTCATCTCTTCGAGGAGGACTCCCCGCATGTCGAACCGTTCCCGCGCCGTCGCCGCGCTCGCGCTGTGTCTCTCATCCGGTCTTGCTTCCGGCCTCGCGCTCGCCGCGTCGCCCAACGACCGCCCCGCATCCCTCCTCCGTGACGCCGTCCGCTCCCTCGACGGCGACGCCCCCGGCAACGGCTTCATCGCCCCCGAAGTTCTCAACGCCGTCCCCAAGTTCCATCCCTCCCAGATCCTCGTCCGCCTCGAACCCTTCACCGACCGCGCCGCCGCCGCCGAGTCGCTCGCCAACGCCGGCGTCCGTGAGATCCTCGACACGATCCCGCTCGTCCCCGACCTCTACGTCATGTCCGTCGAGCCCGGCACCGTCGAAGCCGTCGTCGCCGCCCTCAACGCCACCCCCGGCATCCGCTACGCCCAGCCCGATCACTTCCGCAAGGCCCTCGCTCAATCCACGCCCTACGGCATCTCCCTCGTCAACGCCGACATCGCCTGGTCCAAGCACGGCACCGGCACCGGCGCCAAAGTCGCCGTCCTCGACACCGGCGTCGACACCACCCACCCCGATCTCCCGCCCACGCTCCTCGCCGCCTCCCACATCCCCGGCCTCCCGGTCGAAGACTGGGACAACCACGGCACCCACTGCTCCGGCACCGTGCTCGCCCTCAACAACGACATCGGCGTCGTCGGCGTCGCGCCCACCGCTTCGCTCATGATCGGCAAGGTCCTCAACAACGGCGGTTACGGCCTCGACTCCTGGATCGCGCAAGGCATCTCCTGGGCCGCCGCCAACGGCGCCGACGTCATCAGCATGTCCCTCGGCGGCGACACACCCGATCAAGCCACGCAAGACGCCTGCGATGCCGCACTCGCCGCCGGCGTTCTCGTCGTCGCCGCCGCCGGCAACTCCGCAACCGCAGCCCCGTCCTATCCCGCGGCGTACTCGTCCGTCCTGTCCGTCGCCGCCGTCGATTCGAGCTCGGCCCTCGCCTCCTTCTCCAACTTCGGCCCGCTCATCTCCCTCTCCGCCCCCGGCGTCGGCGTCCAGTCCTCGGTGCCCCTCATCGCCACCCGAGTCAGCTTCCTGGGCGGAACCCGCAACTCCAACCTGCTCACATACTCCCAAGGCGGCAGCGTCACCGCCCCCGCCATCTACTGCGGCCTGGGCCTCACCGCCGCCGACTTCCCTCCCGAGGTCTCCGGCAAAATCGCCCACATCCGCCGCGGCTCCGCCAACGGCATCACCGGCACCTTCCAGCTCAAGACCAACAACGCCATCGCCGCCGGAGCCATCGGCGTCATCATCTCCAACAACTCCGGCACCACCGCGACCTTCGCCGGAACACTCGCCGACGGCGCCACCATCCCCGTCGTCTCCATCTCCCTGAACGACGGCAACACCCTCCAAGCCAACAGCGGCACCGTCGCCACCATCTTCCAGCAAACCACCGGACACGACTACGCCTTCTTCTCCGGCACCTCCATGGCCTGCCCCCACGTCGCCGGCGGCGCCGCTCTGCTCATCGGCCTCTTCAAGTCCACCGGCCTCTCCCCCGCGCTCCCGCCCACCAGCACCCGCTGGATCCTCGAGCGCACCGCCACCGACCTCGGGAAGCCCGGCCGCGACGACACCTTCGGCTACGGACTCATGAACGTCAAAGCCGCCGCCGACTACCTCAGCGGTCGCATCCGCTGCCGCGGCGACCTCAACGCCGATTCCTTCTGCGACGACGCCGACTTCGTCCTCTTCGCAGGTCTCTATAACGACCTCATCAGCCCCGGCGGCCCCTGGACCGGCGGCGATCTCAACGGCGACGGCACCTGCGACGACGCCGATTTCACCATCTTCGCCGGCTCGTACAACGACCTGATCTGCTCCTGATTTCCAAGCCCTTTTCGCGCCTTCAGGGTTCGCGCCGAGCACCCTCTCTGATACACTCTGCCCAGTTCTCGCCGCGCCCCACAGAGATCACAGCCGCGGCACCATCAGAGAGGTCTCCCGCCATGCCGACCACCACACGCCGCTCGCTCGCCCTCGCTGCGCTCACAGGGCTCACCCTCGGGATTTCTGCCAAGGCCGATCAGAACCCCGCGGCCTTCCAGAAAGCCTCCCTCGACACCCTCGCCGGCTTCACCCCCGGCGCCGGCATCGCCTCGCGCGACGCCCTCACCGCGCCCGCCCGCTTCCACCCCTCCCGCGTCATCGTCCGCTTCGAGCCCACCGCCAACCGCGCGGCATTCGGCCCGACCCTCCAAGCCGCCGGCGTCCGTGACGTCCTCGCGTCCAGCTCCCTCGTCCCCGGCCTCCACGTTCTCCGCACCACCGCCGACAACGCCGAGGAAGTCGCCGCCAAGCTCCGCGCCACCCCCGGCGTCCTCTACGCCGAACTCGACAACGTCCTCTACGCCGACGCTCAGACCACCGGCGGCGGCGTCCTCTTCATCGGCGCACCCGACGTCTGGTCGATCTACGGCAACGCCGGCACCGGCGTGAAGATCGCCATCCTCGACAGCGGCCTCGACACCGGCCACCCCGATCTGCCCGCACCGATCGCCATCTCCTCCTTCGTCACCAACCCCGTCGTCGAAGGCCCCGAAGACCTCGAAGACCACGGCTCACACGTCACCGGCATCGCCATGGCCGTCAACAACGACGAAGGCATCGTCGGCGTCGCCCACCAGGCATCCCTCATCACCGCCAAGGTCATCGCCAACAGCGGCGCCGGCTTCACCAGCGAGATCGTCAGCGGCCTCGACTGGGCCGTCAGCCAGGGCGCCCGCGTCGTCAACATGTCCTTCAGCGGCACCGCGTACAACCAGGCCTTCGCCGACTCCATCGCCGCCGCATTCGCCGCCGGCACGCTCCCCGTCTGCACCATGGGCAACACCGGCAACGCCCAGGTCCGCTACCCAGCCGCCTATCCCTTCGCCATGCCCGTCGCCAACGTCGACAACATCGGCACCATCTCCGCCACCTCCACCAGCGGCCCGCACTGCTCGGTCGCCGCCCCCGGCGTCAACGTCAACTCGACTGTCCCCATCATCGCCTGGAAGTCCAACTTCCTCGCCGCCGACCGCGCCGCCAATCAGATCACCGGCTCCACCGTCCGCACGGTCACCGCGCCCGCTTACTTCTGCGGCTTCGGCGGCTCCGCGGGCGACTTCCCGCCCCAGGTCGCCGGCAACATCGCCCACGTCCGCCGCGGCGGCTCCATCTCCTTCGCCGCCAAGGTCAACAACGCCGCCGCCGCCGGCGCCATCGGCGTCGTCGTCTCCAACAACGTCGCCGGACTCAACGTCGGCTCCATGGGCGCCGCCACCGGCGCCATCCCCGCCGTCACCGTCTCCCAGGCCGACGGCGATCTGCTCCAGGCCAACAACGGCGCCGTCGTCACCATCTCCCAGTTCAACAACGGACACTCCTACGCCCAGTTCAGCGGCACCTCCATGGCCGCGCCCCACGTCTCCGGTGCCGCCGCCCTGCTCTTCAGCAACTTCATCCCCGCCGCCCCGCTCCCCGCCCTGGGGCCCGCCACCGTCCGCTGGGTCCTCGAAGACACCGCCATCGAGGGCGGCCTCCCCGGTTTCGACGAGCGCTACGGCTGGGGCATCATCAACGTGAAGGGCGCCGCCGACTACCTCGCCGCCCGCATCCGCTGCCCCGGTGATTTCAACAACGACCACTTCGTCGACGACTCCGACTTCGTCGCCTTCGCCGCCTTCTACGAGCAGCTCCTCGCCCCCGTCCCCTACTCCCTGGGCGACCTCAACGGCGACGCCTTCACCGACGACTCCGACTTCGTCTCCTTCGCGTCCTCCTACGAAGCCCTCCTCTGCCCATAACACGTCCACTCCCCTCCCCGCGCCGCGGGGAGGTGTGGCCGAGCGAAGCAAGGCCGGGGTGGGGTGCGGCGCAATCGATCGGCGCATCACGCCAACCTCGCGCGAAAGCCCCGTCCGCCGCAACGCCCACGCCGCGCGCCCGTATCGAAAGGTACCTATGCAACACGCCAGCGCCGCCTCGCTCGCCCTCGCCGCCCTCTGCTCCGCCGCCGGCCTCGCCGCCGCCGCCGATCAGCCCGCCAGCATCCTCAAGGGTTCTCTCGACTCACTCGAGGGCTTCCAGCCCGGCCTCGGCGTCGCCGCGCCCGCCGCCCTCGCCGCCGAACTCACCCGTCACCCGTCGCGCATCCTCATCCGCTTCGAGCCCTTCGCCGATCGCGCCGCGCTCAGCACCACCATCGAACGCGCCGGCGTCCGCGAGATCATCGACGAACTCCCCCTCGTCCCCGGCCTCGTCATCGCCCGCATCAGCGGCGACGACCTCGACGCCGTCCTCGCCCGCCTCAACAACACCCCCGGCGTCCGCTATGCCGAGGCCGACCCGATGCAGCACGCCGACGCCCAGTCCACGCCCTTCGGCGTGCCGATGGTGAAGGCGCCCAACGTCTGGTCCCGCTGGGGCAAGGGCAACGCCGTCAAGATCTGCGTCCTCGACACCGGCGTCGATTCCGCTCATCCCGACCTGCCGCCCGCCTTCGCGCAGGCGTCGTTCATCGACAACCCCGTTGAGGCCGTCGAAGACCTCAACACCCACGGCACCCACGTCTCCGGCACCATCCTCGCCCTCGACAACACCGACGGCGTTGTCGGCGTCGCGCCGCAAGCCACCCTCCTCATCGGCAAGGTCCTCGCCAACAGCGGATCCGGCCCCTCCAGCGCCGGCATGGCCGGCATCAACTGGGCCGTCGCCAACGGCGCCCGCGTCATCAACATGTCCCTCAGCGGCAGCACCTTCAACCAGTCCTACGCCGACACCGTGCAAGCCGCGGTCGACGCCGGCACGCTCGTCGTCGTCGCCATGGGCAACCAGGCCAACAGCACGCCCCGCTATCCCGCCGCTTATCCAGCCAGCATGCCCATCGCCGCCGTCGATTCCTCCGGCGTCATCGCCTCCTTCTCCAACTTCGGCCCCCACTGCTCGGTCGCCGCACCGGGCGTCAACGTGCAGTCCAGCGTCCCCATCGTGCAGTACCGCGCCAACTGGCTGAGCTCCGAACGCGTCGCCACTCCCGCCACCAATTCCGCCGCCCGCGCCGCCACCGCTCCCGTCATCTCCTGCGGCACGGGCGCCCTCGCCTCCGACTTCCCCGCCTCCGTCTCAGGCAAGATCGCCCACGTCCGCCGCGGCGGGGGCGTCACCACCTCCACCAAAACCAGCAACGCCCTCACCGCGGGCGCCATCGGCGTCATCCAGTCCAACAACACCACCGGCACCTTCACCGCCAGCCTCACGTTCAACCCCGGCATCCCGGTGATCTCCATCTCCCAGGCCGAAGGCGACGAACTCCTGGCCAACGAAGGCACCACCGCTTCAATCTGGCAGGTCAACAACGGCCACACCTACGCCAACTACGACGGCACCTCCATGGCCACCCCCCACGTCGCCGCCGCCGCCGGCCTGCTCTTCGGCAACTTCGTCCCCGCTGCACCCTTGCCCAAGCTCCCGCCCCGCACCGTCCGCTGGGTCCTCGAACGCACCGCCATCGACAAGGGCACGCCCGGCAAAGACGACAACTACGGCTGGGGCATCATCGACGCCGAAGCCGCCAGCAAGTATCTCCACGGCCGCATCCGCTGCCCCGGCGATCTCAACGCCGACAACCAAGTCGACGACGCCGACTTCCAGCAATTCGTCACCTTCTACGACGCACTCCTCACCCCCGGCGGCCCCTACACCGGCGCCGACTTCAACGGCGACGACGCCACCGACGACCTCGACTTCCAAACCTTCGCCATCACCTACGACGCGCTCCTCTGCCCCTAGTTCTCAAGGGTGCCACCAGTCCGCGGCTGCTCTGAGCCGCGCGACTGGTGCGTCTGCAACCACCGCTCCCATCCCCGCGCGCCAACATCAGTCGCGCCGCCAAGGCGACGAACAGATGGCGCCAAGCAACGGTTCTGATATCTTGCGAGAAGCATGCTTCTTCACCGCAAAGCAATGCGGCGATTCGAACACGAATCCGAGATCCGATTCCTGACCTTTTCGACCTCGCAACGGCTCCAACTCTTCAGCAACGACGCGATCAAAGATCGCTTCCTGGAACACCTGGTGCACTCCCGCCGCAAGCACCTCTTCCATCTCTATGGGTACGTCGTCATGCCCGAGCACGTCCACCTGCTCGTTTGGCCCCTGCTTCCCGACTTTCCTCTCTCCACGGTCCTCCGCGATCTCAAACGCGACTTTGCCGAAGAGGTCATCGGTCGCTGGACCGCGCTTCAGGCGCCCGTTCTCAATCGCCTCCGCAGAATCGACGGCTCCCACCGCTTCTGGCAACGCGGCGGCGGCTACGACCACAACGTCCGCGGCGAAGCCGAGTTCTTCGAGAAGCTCCGTTACATCCACGAGAATCCTGTTGACCGCGGCCTCGTCCCCGAGGCCACCCAGTACCACTGGTCGTCCGCACGCTGGTACCGAGGTGATCGATCCGGCCCGCTTGCCATGGACCCCGTCCCACCCACAAGGCCGTGCACGCCGCCGCCCTCCGCCTGACATCGGTGCCACCAGTCCGCGGCTGCTCTGAGCCGCGCGACTGGTGCGTCTGCAACCACCGCTCCCATCCCCGCGCGCCAACATCAGTCGCGCCGCCAAGCCGGCGGACGGATGGCACCGAGCCCGCTGCAGGCCAGCATTTTCCCACTTTCCCGCAACCCTTGACGCCCCCGTTCTAATAGGACGTGAGCATCTCCAAGCCCGATTCCGGGCCTGCTATCTCGTGCTGGGTTTCTCTGCTTTCGGCTTCACCACTCTCGGTTTCACAAGGACAACCTATGCCTCACGCTCTCCTCCGCCGCGCCGCCGTCGCGGCCGTGCTCGCCTGCGCCGGCTCCCTCGCGCTCGCCGGCGTCCCCACGCGCTCCCGCCCCAACGCCATCTTCCTCAACGCACCCGCCGCACGCGAAGGCGACCAACCCGGCCGCGGCTTCATCACCCTCGACCAGATCGCCGCCGAGCTCAACAAGCCCGCCCGCGTCCTCGTCCGCTTCGAGCCCTTCGCCGATCGCGCCGCCGGCCCGCTCTCCGACGCCTCGCTCCAATCCCTTGGCGTCGAACGCGTCGAATCCACCATCGACCTCGTCCCCGGCCTCACCATCTTCAACGTCGATCCCGATCGCGCCCCCGCCATCGCACAAGCCCTCAGCGCCACTCCCGGCGTCCGCTACGCCGAGCTCGACGGCATGGCCCACAAAATGGCCCAGTCCACGCCCTACGGCATCACCATGGTGAAGGCCCCGTCCTTCTGGCCCAAGTTCGGCAAGGGCAACGGCACCCGCCTCGCCGTCCTCGACTCCGGCCTCGATCTCACCCACCCCGATCTCCCCGTCGCCACCCTCGCCCAGTCCTTCGTCGCCGGCCTCTCCGTCGACGACATCGACCAGCACGGCTCGCACGTCGCCGGCACCGCCCTCGCCCTCGACAACACCCTCGGCGTCGTCGGCGTCGCGCCCCAGGCCCAGCTCCTCGTCGGCAAGGTCCTCAACAACCAGGGCGGCGGCCTCTGGTCCGACATCATTGCCGGCATCAACTGGGCCGTCGCCAACAACGCCAAGGTCATCAACATGTCCCTCGGCGGCCCCTCCGCGCCGCAATCGCTCCAGGACGCCTGCGACGCCGCACTCGCCGCCGGCACGCTCGTCGTCGCCGCCGCCGGAAACGACGGCGACACCTCCCTCGAGTACCCCGGCGCCTACGCCTCCGTCATGGCCATCGCCGCCGTCGACGAAAACCGCGCCTGGGCCGACTTCTCCAACCACCGCCCCGATGTCTCCGTCGCCGCGCCCGGCGTCGCCGTCCTCAGCACCGTCCCGCTCAGCACCCTCGCCGTCAAGTGGGGCAACACCACCAAGCTCGCGAACAAAGTCCTCGGCACCGCCGACGTCCCCGCTCGCGGATTCACCGGCAAGGTCTACGACTGCGCCGAAGGCTTCCTCTTCGATTTCCCCAGCACCGTCCGCGGCGAGATCGCCCTCGTCCAGCGTTCCTTCCTCTCCGATCTCCTCGGCGTCGACTTCATCAACCAGAACGCCTGGGACGCCGGCGCCTACGCCGTCATCCTCATGAACAACACCAGCGGCAACTTCACCGCCGACATCGGCTACGACGAGAACTTCCGCCCCGCCGTCACCGTCTCCCAAGCCGACGGCAACGCCATCCTCGCACTCGGCGACGGCGCCACCGTCACCATCGCCCAGACCGCCAACGGCCACGACTACGACCTCTTCGACGGCACCTCCATGGCCACGCCCCACGTCGCCGGCGCCGCCGCACTCCTCTTCTCCGCCTTCAAGCCCGCACCAAACCTCCCCGCGCTCCCGCCTCAAACCGTTCGCTACGTCCTCGAACGCACCGCCTCCGACGCCGGCACCCCCGGCCGCGACGACTACTTCGGCCACGGCATCATCAACGCCGAAGCCGCCGGCAACTACCTCCACGGCCGCATCAAATGCCCCGGCGACCTCAACGCCGACAACATCGTCGACGACCTCGACTTCCAGCAGTTCGTCGCCTTCTACAACACCCTCACCGCCCCCGCCAAATACACCAACGCCGACTTCAACGGCGACAGCCTCACCGACGACACCGATTTCCAGGTGTTCGTCGTCAGCTATGACGCCGTGTTGTGTCCGTAATGTCACACGCACGCCGCACGCGCCACCCCGCCCCGCGCAGCGGGGAGGGGTGGTCGAGGCTCTGCGAGACCGGGGCGGGGTGCGTCGACGACGGAAGACACACGCACTCGCCATTGGTGCCATCAGTCCGCGGCTGCCCGGAACCGCGCGACTGATGCGTCTGCAACAATGACGCTCATCCTCAACCACAACGTCGCTGACAGCCACCTCCTCACCGATGTCTCCCGCAAATGCCCCGTGCCAAGTACCCAGTGCCTAACCAATGAACCCCGACGACCACGTCTGCCTCTGCTTCCGCGTCAGCCTGCGGAAGATCCGCACCTTCCTCGCGGTTGAAAACCCGCCCGTGGCGTCGCTCATCTCCGAATGCCTCTCCGCCGGCACCGGCTGCATGTGGTGCGTGCCGTTCTTGAAGCACCTCCACGCCCAACACCAACGCGGCGAAACCCCCGACCTCCACGTCTCCCCCGAGCGCTACGCCGAGGCACGGTTCACGTACCACAAGTCCAACGAACGGGCTGAAGATGTGGTCCGAGACGCTCAGGCTTGACGAACCCTCCCGCCAGCGGCGGGTCACCCAAGAGTACAATCTACGACGCCTGCACGTCACCAGCGGCACGTGCCTCGACCACTCCGCGACGTGCCCCGAGCACCGGCGGCCATGAGCGGATGATCGGAGTCGGACTGATTTACCGCGCGCGACGTCTTATCGAGTTCGCACGCCCAAACACAACCACAGCTACAACGCCGTCGAGGGCTGTGACACCCAGCCACAAAGCAATCTGTCACTTTCCAATTTTCTTCTCTGAAAAGCCGTCCGTGCCTGGCGGGAACAAGTCATTCACTTGGCCACGGAACAACTCTTGTGATCTTGATACAAACTCATACCGGCGCCTCGACGCAAGCGACCCGTCGAGCTTGTACTGGCTCAGTTCAAACTGAACTGGCAAGCCGGCTTCATCGGTCTTAAAGACGCGGCGTCGAAGCAGCAACGTACCCTTGCGAGGATCCCGAAACTGAAAATCAGTAATCGAGGTGCAACGGTCGTCTGAACATGTGACCTCAAGCATAGGAAGCACCAGATTCGGCTGCGTGATTGAAACTCTCGTGCTCCCATCTGGCATCTTGTCGACAACAAATGTCCATTCTAGCGGCGAAGGATCTCGATCGGAGTTCAAAACAAGATCAACCATTTCCTCAGTTGGATCCAATACCTTTGAAATGTCTACGTTAAACTGCTGTGAGAAAATGGTCGTTATAAATGTGCGGAGCTCTGGAGTCGTCCTACCGGATTGGGAAACCCAATCGGGTTCTCCGATAGGGTGGCTTGGGTCCCATCGGGTTATCTCCCGCGTGCCATAATCAATCATTACGGGCTGCCCAACCCCGGTGTCATTGGGATACAACATCAACATTGCACGATCAATTGGCACGTCGGCCCTAACTTCTTCGTTAACTCCAAATTTCTTCAGGCCAACACGGAACGATCGACCAAGAGAAAGATAACTCTCTACCTGAATCGATCCGCCCAGTTTTTCGCGCCAGATGCGATCCGCATTTGACTTTCGATTTCTCAGAACAGCAGCCCGTTCCTCTGCAGAAGCATTTGGATTGAGGGGAAAGAACCGTTCAACTGTTGCGTCGATCTTTTCACGAGAGACATCTGAATTTCCTAGATCCGAGCAAAAGACAACAGCTCTCGTTGGCCGATCGTTCGCTAAAGCCACCTTAAGAAACTGCGTCGCGAACTCCTTATCCAGAGGCGCAGATGTGGCCTTTGGCAAAGTCCACAAACAGAGAAGCGTAAGAACTGCGGCTGTCCGTACGATGCGCATTTTCATGAACGCTGTCGCCTTAATTAAAGATCGGTGAGCAGAGGTGCCGGCGCGTGAATATCATTGGGGCTTGGACCATTGTTCATAGGCGGCAGCGATTGAAGCCGCTTATCGCTCCCGGGCAACTGACTTGGCGGCGTTAAACCTCCAAATCCGGAGCAACTACTGCCAGTCTGCACACAAACTTGGTCTGACGTCATATTGGTCAGGGATTCAACGTTCATAGTGCAAGTGAACAGCTTGCAAGCTGTGCAATCCCCAGCTATACCGATGAAGCACGCTATACAAGGAATGCAAGTGGGGGGTGAAACACATCCCGCACATGTAACTCCGCAAGCTGGAACTGCTATGGCACATTGGATAATCTTGCCATAATTTGGTGCGCCGTAACAGGTCCACGTCTGCCCGATAATGGCTTGCTGGGAAAACTCCGGCCAGAAAAAATGCGACGTCGTCCCTTGGCGGCCACCCGTGGCGAGTATACATGAAAAGTACTGTCGACGATAGAAACCGTCTGAACAGCTGCTTCCTGCGCACTCGCAATTCTCATGATCGCCGTACTTGACGTCTTTAGCCCAACAATCATCACCGAGAGCTAGGTTGTTTCCGGCGGCTGCAAAAACTAGACACGCGAACACGATCTTCATTTGCTTAACTCCCCATAACCAAGTTTCCAGAATAACGTCGGTGAACTATCTAACGCAAGGAAGAACTGCCTTTTTCACCGAGAATCGGGATACTTTAATCGAAAGTTTGTACTTTGTTTGGATTCGAGAGGTCCGGGGTCAGACGGCACGACCCGGCAGGATGGCGTCAACCCCGCGCCACCAACCTCGGCCCGGCGAGGTTGGTGCCTCCCCCGCGCACAGCACCGTCCTTGTGCGCACACCCGCGTCGTTGCACCCACAATTCTCGCCCGCGAAGCCCCGCACCCGTTGAATCACCCCATCGCTTCTGCGAAACTCCCGCCCATCACACCCTCCAGGGTGCCGGGGGACCCTCGCCATCGCGCTCCAGATCCCATTCAACCCGCCCGATCAGGACCTCCCAATGGTCCTCGAGCATCTCCAGCGCCCCGACTTCACCCTCGAAACCTGCGCCGAGTGGCTGCGCACCGATCTCCCATCCCTCTGCGCCTTCCTCACCTCCGACCGCGGCCTCGCCCTCCTCGCCCACACGGAACTCGCCCAAGCCATCCACATCCGCGCGATCGCAATAGCCCAGCTCCCCCGCGTCATCGACGCCATGACCTACGCGCTCGAAGACTTCGCCCACACCTGCCGCAACGTCCCCATTAACCCCAAGAGCATGCAAGCCCTCGAGTTCGTCGAACGCGCCAAAGACACCGCACGACGCAACGGCCAACTCCTCCTCCGCCTCGCCCACTTCTCGCCGCGCCCGTTGCGCTCGTACGCGCCTCCTCGCCCCGCCTTGACGAGCCCCGAGCGTCAGCGAGTGGGTCCCGCCTTCACGAACCCCACGCGCAAGCGTGGGTCCACCGACGTTCCCCAAGCACACCCCATACCCGACATCCAACCACTCCCCGCCTCCACGAGCCCCGAGCGTCAGCGAGTGGGTCCCGCCTTCACGAACCCCACGCGCAAGCGTGGGGCCACCGACGCTCCCCAAGCACACCCCACACCCGACATCCAACCACTCCCCGCCTCCACGAGCCCCGAGCGTAAGCGAGTGGGTGTCTTCTCCCCAATGTCGCGCTCGACGCCCGCCGTAGAGATCCCAGTGCCGCTGACCATCTCCGCGAGCACACGCAAGCAAGCGCCCTCGCTCCGCGAAATCACCTCGCCAGCGCACCACCCCACCACCGGCCCACCGCGTCCCGACACGCACCGCGTCTCACACAACTGACCAAACGAAAACGGCCGGAGGGAAACCCTCCGGCCGCGAGAAGCTGCATGGCCTCATCAACTCACGAATCGAGCTTGCGCAGCCCCAGCCCGAACTCCGCCAGACGGTCCTTGATCTCGGTCAAAGACGTCGCGCCGAAGTTCTTGATGCCCATCAGCTCGGCCTCGGTGTGGCTCGCCAGGTCGCCCAGCGTCTGGATGTTGAGCAACTGGATCGCCTTGCGGGCGCGGACCGACAGGTTGAGGTCCGTGACCGGCTTGCCCAGCGTCTGCTCCTGGCCGGTGCCCTTGTACTGCTCCTGCAGCGCACGCCGTGCCGCCCGGTGCGCATCCTCGAGGCCCTGGCCCAGCCGCAGGTTCTTCTGCACCAGCATCTGCTTGATCTCAAGCAGGCTGCTCTCGCCGAAGTTCTTGTAGCTCAGCAGCTCCGCCTCGGTGATCTTCAAGAGATCGCCCAGCGTGCGGATGTTCATCTTCTTCAGGCACGTACGCGCACGCACCGAGAGCTCAAAGTCCGTCACCGGCGTGTCGAGCAGAGCACGCTTCTTGAAGATGTCGCGGTCCGCCTCCTCCTCGACCTGCATCTCCTTGCTGCCCATGACATCCTTCATGTACAGACGAGCGCGGGGATGGTTCGGCTCGGTGTCGAGCACCTGGCGCAGGCACCGCTCGGAGCGGACCAGATCGCCGCGGTCCTCGTACATGATCGCGAGATTGATGAGCGCGTTCAGGTGCGCCGGCTGGCGGCTCGCGGCCCGCTCGTACAGCGACAGCGATTCCTCTTCCTCGCCCACCAGATCAAGCTGGTACGCGAGCCCGAAGAGCGCGTCCGCGTTCGTCGGGTCGTTGGCCACGCCCTTGCGGAACTCCGCGATCGCCGTCACCCGGTCGCCCGACATGATGGCCTTGCGGGCCGCTTCCACATGCTTCACCGCGCCCGCCGCATCCCGCGCGCCCGCGTTCGTTCCGATCACCGTATCCAGAGGATCACCGCTCATGCCGACTCCTTTGCTAGCGTGTGTCGCCACACGAATTTCTGACGCTCTCACACTAGAGGGCGGCAAGGCGGAGTCAACCGCAAAACCAAACGCCACCCTGACAGATCAGGTCTCGACGCAAAGTTTTTTTCACAGCACGCCGTCGGTCACGCTCGCCACCGAGGCCTGCGGCTCCGGCGCCGGGTGCGCATCGTCCCGCACCAGCTTGATCAGCTTCCACTTCCCGGCCAAAAACCGCCAGAGCGTGAAGCCGCTGAGGGTGATGATGTACAGCGCGGCGGCCGCCCAAGGCCCGGCGGATTCAAACTGCGGGAAGACCGTGATCGCCACCCACCCGCCGCCGACGATGACGAACCAGGAGCTGACGACGGTCACGACGCCGACGAAGGTCGTGTCGCCCGCGCCGCGCAAAGCGCCCGAGAGCGCCATCGCCAAGCCGTCGAAGATCTGGAAGACCGCGGCCAGGATCAAGAACCGCCCGCCGAGCTTCATCAACTCATCGACCACTTCCGGCGCGGTGTCCTTGTCGATGAACATCCGCACCAGCGGCTCGCGGAAGACAATGAAGACCACGGCGCACAGCCCCATGTACGCCATCGAGAGCTTCACGCCGGTCCACGCGCGCTGGGCCGCCAGATCGGGCCGACCCATGCCCATGCACTTGCCCACCATCGCGGTCACCGCGACCGAGATGCCGACGGCGGGCATGAAGCTCATGCTCATCCACTGGTGGGCGATGAATCCCGCAGTCGAGTGCTGGGCCCCGAAGTGGCCCACGAAGTACACCATGAACGCGCCCCAGCAGATCATCTCGTTGCCGAACATCAGGCCGGGGGCCCAGCCGATGCGGAAGATGTCCTTGAGGTGCGACCACGAGGGCCGCCACCCGTGGCGCGTGTTGAATCTGCGGTGGAAGCTCGGCGACAGGAACACCACGAGCAGGACCAGCAGCTCGATGATCGTGCCCAGCACCGTGCCGATCGCCGCGCCGGGGACGCCGAGCGCCGGGATGCCGAGCGTCTTGGCGACCGTCGAGGTGCCGCTGAACCACCAGTGGATGACGGCATCGAACCCGCTGTGGTTGCCGTCCACCGGGCCGTTGGGGCCGTAGATCAGGACCGAGTTGAACACGAAATTCGCGACGTTGCCCGACACACCGGCGAGCAGCATGATCGTGGGCTTGTGCAGGCCGTAGAAAAACTGCCCGATCGCCTGGCGCGACATGGTGATGATCGAACCGAGGAGGAGAATCTGCGCGAACTGGGCGGCCATGCCGTCGCGGCGGACGACGGCCTTGGTCGCTTCCTCGCTCAAGGATGGATCTCGCACCATCTCGAAGATCGTCGGCAACGCGATGGCGTACGGCACCATCACCAGCAGCCACGCGATGAGCGCGAGCCAGACGCCGTTCCAGGCATACGCCGGGGCGCGGTCCGACTTGCCAGCCCCGAAGTTCTGCGAGACGAACGTGTTCACCACCGTCAGCGTGCCGAAGACGATCGAGACGGCGATCCAGCTCGTGATGCCGCCGTTGCCCTGGGCGCCGACGTACACCGGGTCCGGCCCGATGCGGCTGACCATCAGCTTGTCCACGAACGTCATCAGCGTGTAGCTGGTCATCGTCGCGACCGTGGGGATCGCGATCGTCAGCAGTTCGACCAGCGGGCTGCGCTCGGGCGCGGCGACAGCGCCGGAAGTTGGTGTCGGTTCATGTGGCATCGGGGCGGGGATGGTATGGACCATCCCGACCCCGGTTGCGTTTCAACGAGACACGCCTCAATCGCACACCAGGCGGTCGTACGCCAAGGCGAACGCCGCGAAGTCGCTGTCGTCCACGAAGCCATCCTCGTTGAAATCGCCGCGGCAGACATCGCTGCGGTCGCACTTCATCTTGGCGTACTCCTCGACGAATCCGGTGAAGTCGGCGTCGTCCACGATGTTGTCGTTGTTGATGTCGGCGCGGCAGGCGTAGGTGAAATTCGCGACGCCCGAGAGGCGCGCCTCGCCACGGAAGAACTCGATCACGCCGGCGTCGGAGCTGGGCGGGCCGAAGCGCTCTCCCCGCATGGTGAAGGTCACGGACGGCATCGTTCCGGGCGGGACCACGCCGTCGAGCAGCGGCCCGGGCTCGACGCGGGAGGGCTTGGTCTGGTCGAGGTAGAGGTTCATCACCCAGCCTACCTGGCTGTTGCCCGAGTCGATCCAGTCCATCGTGCCGGCGTCGAAGTAGATGGTGAGGAGCGCCGTTCCCTGCATGTCCTGCAGGCGGATGGCGGTTTCGCGGAGGATGCTGCGGCGCCAGCCGCCGACGATGGCGTATGGGCCGTAGGTGCCCGTGACGAATTGACGGATTCCGGTGAAGGTCGCGTCGCGGCCGCCGACCTCCGACCCCGACACATTGATCGTCATGCCGGATCCGGAGGGGAAGTTCTCGAACGCGCCGAGGTCGGGACCGACGCGATCGCCGTACAGCGTCACCGAGCCGCTGACGCGCTGGAAGCGGAACGCGGCGGGCTTGGCGACCGCGCCGATGCACAACGACATCCCGCCGCAGAGTGCGGCGACACATGCCTTCTTCATCTGTCGACTCCTTGCAACCCCCCGCCGAGTGAAGGGCGGTGGGAGGCGAGAGTTCGCCCCGGATTCCACCGTTGATCTCGCTTCGCAGCGTACCGCGTCGGGTTCCGATATGCAAACGGGCTTCGAGAAGTCTTCATCATCACCGAACGCGATCTGGCGTGGGCACCCTCATTTGTTCATATTTCATTTGGATACCCGAGCGGCCGTTGGGGACGCGGCCCCGAAACGAGGAGGCTTCGCGCCCCTGCCAGAGGGATGGTGGCACCGCTTGGGTGATTCTCTCGCTTGAGAGGCGGGCCCGCGTGAGGCGGTCGGCCCTTTCGGAGAATCAGGTATGAAGATCACTCGGCTCGGTGCGGCGATCGGAATCGTTCTCGTGACCTGCGCTGCGGCGGCGGTCGATGTGGGCCAGATTGAGAAGGCCGTGGCCCGGGCCCGCGGCGACTATGAGAAGACGATGGAATCGGCCCGCTCGGAAGTGCTCAAGGCCCTGGATCGCAAGGCGGAGAACGAGCGCAAGGGGAAGGTCGACCTCGCCGCGCTCAAGGCGATCGACGAGGAGCGCCGGAAGTTCAAGGCCGAGGGCGCGTGGCCCGACGTGATCAATCGCGAGAACATCCGCGGCCGAGCGGCGGACGCCGCCGCCAAGATGATCGAGGCGTACGCCAAAGCGATCGGGGTGGACGACAGCGGCGAGAACGGCCCTCGTCTGCAAGCCATCCGGGCCGAGAGCGACATCTTCGCGAGCATGCGCGACATCGTGCCGTGGGGTGAAGACCGCGCTGATGCGCTGGCGAACAAGGTGGCGAAGGAGCAGGCCGCTCCGATCGAGGTGAAGCTCTCCGACGAGGGCCCGTACCGCATCGAGATCATCGGGAATGCGGACGCGAAGGACGCCCAGATCGAGCTGGACCTGCCCGCCCCGGGCGCTCGCGTGAAGGCGCTCGCCGTTCCCGACGACAAGGGCGCGGTGCGGATCTACCTCTCCCTCGACCGGAACGCGGCGGGCGCCGACCTGGGCGTGCAGCGGCCGCTCGATCGCCTCTCGGGCGCGACCGGAGAGCCGATCGCCCGCATCCGGGCGACCAAGGGCTCGTTCACGCTGGAGCAGCTCCGCACCAAGCCCATCTTCAGTGGCGGGCCCGAGCGCCGAGCGGAGAAGGTCGCGAAGAAGAACGATCCCGCCAAGAAGGCCCCTGAGGCCGCGCCGCAGGTGGTGGTGCTCAAGGCCAAGTCCAAGTGGACCGGTGATCGCGTGCAGAAGGCCAAGAAGGCCCACACCGAGGTGACCGTCAACCACTCGGACGCCGACAGCTTGCAGCTCCACCTGCCCGCGATGGACGGCCACGGGAGCGACATCTTCGACTTCCGCGTCAACGGCCAGCAGCTCGTGCTCACCGGGATGCGCTACTCGGGGCAGGCCGGACGCATCTATTCCGACGCCCGCGGCGGCGGGTCCTTCTCAGACGGCGAGATCCGCTTCAACTACACCGCCCGCACGTCGCACGGCAACGTGCAGAACCAGCCGTTCGACGGGAGCGTTGTGGTGCGTCCGCTGTGAGACCAGGCCGGGCTCCCGGGCTGATGGTCGTCGCGACGAGTGTGCTCAGTGCGGCAGCGGGAACTTCGCGCACAGAGCCCGCACGTCGGCACGCACCGCCTTGGTCGCGGCCTCGAGCTGGCTCGGGCCTTGGACGCCCGCGGAGAGGACGCGGTCGATGAAGGACGCGATGGTCGCCATGTCGGCCTCCTTCAGGCCGCGGGTGGTGGTCGCGGGGGTGCCGAGGCGGATGCCGCTGGTGACCTTGGGCGGGCGTGAGTCGTTGGGCACGCCGTTCATGTTGCTGATGATTCCGGCGCTCTCGAGCCACTTGCTGGCGTCGTAGCCGGTGAGGGCCTCGCTCTTCTTGCGGAGATCGACGAGCATGAGGTGGTTGTCGGTGCCGCCGGTGGTGATGCGGTAGCCGTGGGAAACCAGCGCGGCCGCGAGGGCCTTGGCGTTCTTCACGACCTGGGCGGAGTAGGTCTTGAACTCGGGCTTGAGGCACTCGCCGAAGGCGACGGCCTTGGCGGCGATGACGTGCATGAGCGGGCCGCCCTGCATGCCGGGGAAGACGGCCTTGTCGATCTTCTTGGCGATCTCCTCGTCGTTGGTCATGATGAGGCCGCCGCGCGGGCCGCGGAGGGTCTTGTGCGTGGTCGTCGTGACGACGTGGGCGTGCGGGAAGGGATTCGGGTGAGCCCCGCCGACGATGAGACCCGCGATGTGCGCGACGTCGGCCATGAGGAGCGCGCCGGTCTTGTCGGCGATAGCCCGGAGGCGAGCGAAGTCGATGATGCGCGGATACGCGGAGTAGCCGCAGAGCAGCATCTTGGGCTTGTGCTCGAGCACGGTCTTCTCGACGGCGTCGTAGTCGATGCGTTCGGACTCGGGGTGATCGAGGCCGTAGTGCAGGGGGTAGTGGACGGGGTTGTAGTAGCGGCCGCTGAAGTTGATCTTCATGCCGTGGGAGAGGTGGCCGCCGTCCTTGAGCACGAGGCTGGCGAAGGTCGAGCCGGGCTCCATGAGGGCCATGAAGACCGCGGCGTTGGCCTGCGCACCCGAGTGAGGCTGCACGTTGGCGAACTTGCAGCCGAACATCTGCTTGGCGCGGTCGATGGCGATCGATTCGACCTGGTCGTGGAACTCGCAGCCGTGGTAGTAGCGGGCGCCGGGATATCCCTCGGCGTACTTGTTGGTGAGGCAGGTGCCCATCGCGGCCATGACGGCGGGCGAGGTGTGGTTCTCGCTGGCGATGAGTTCCAGCGTGGATTCCTGGCGATCGGCTTCCTTCTGGATGAGGTCGGCGATCGCCGGGTCGGTGGCGCGGATGGTCGCCAGGCCGGCGACGGGGGCGTGGTGGGCGGGAGCGGCGTGAGGGCTGGTCGCGGTGGTCATGCGTCGTCTCGGAAGGGTGGAACAAGAGCGTAGGTTGAAGGAGTCGGAGGGATTCTGTTCTCTTTGGCGTGCCCCGTGGATGCCCCTTCGGTGCCCAGTGGAGTTCGGGACGTCCTGGGAATCGACCGGAATACCCCCGGGGATCGAGCTGGTGACGGTTTTTCCCTTGCCATCGGGCGTTTCCCACGAGACACTGAGGGCGGAGGCACACCATGCGGCATGTTGTTGCGTTCGGAGTTCTGGCGACGGTCTTCGGGTCGTCGGCACGGGCGGGGATCACGTTCTACGACCTTTTCTACTCGGCGTTCTACACCCAGTCGAGCGACGTGGCGCCGACAACGCCGGACATCTATGTGGTGGCGTCGCGGGTGCTCACGGACAACGCGGGCGATCTCGCGCAGGCCAAGCTCGCGGTGCCGGGCGCACCGTTCCTGTACAACTTGTTCGCGGTCGAGCCGACGACGTATCTGGTCGCTCGGAACTTTGCCAGCGCGAGCGCGATGGAGGCGGGATTCCCGGCGGGGGTGTACACGCACACGATCAGCGGCGGGACGTTGGGCACGGTGGCGGGCACGCTGACGCGGCCGACGGATTTGTTCTTCACGCCGAGCGTTCCCGCGTTTGACGCGGCGTCTTTTGCGGTGCTGAGCGCTTGGCCGAGCACGCAGGATGTTACGGTGTCGTTCTCGGCGTTTGCCAAGCCTGCGGCGGCGAACACCGCGCTCACGTTCCTCACCATCTTTGATTCCGGCAACAACGTGGTGTTCAACACCATCGAGCCGGGCGAGACGACCACATCGATCACCGTCCCGGCCAACACGCTGCAGGCGGGCGCGACCTATCGGGCCACGCTGTACTACTCGTCCCGCATCGAGCTGGCGAACGCGGGGTTCGGTGCCGCGACGTCGATCGTGGGCTGCGACCGGGCCACCAACGCCACCATCACGACGCGGGCGGCGTGCCCGGGTGACATCAACAACGACGGGTTTGTCGACGACAGCGACTTCGTGATCTTCGCGGCGGCGTACAACATCCTGGACTGCGCCGATCCGCAGATGCCCTCGGGTTGCCCGGCCGATCTCAACGCGGACCTGGTCGTGGACGACGGGGACTTTGTGATCTTCGCGGCGGCGTACAACGAATTGCTGTGCCCGTGAGAGGCCGCGGGGCCTGGCGAGCGGACATTCGGGAGACGTGAGGAAGACGCCCTAAACGGGTGGTCGAAGTCCTATAATCAGCTGATTTTCCTCCGGGAATGTGATGAATCTGGGAAGAAGCGACCTGTGGCCCTTCCGATCGGGGGGCGGTCGTGGAACAATCGCTGTCCGGAGGGATCTTGTATTGCGGGCCGCACGCCGACCGTGCCGCGCGCGGAGAGATGGCCATGGTCCGAGCAATCAGCGTGACGTCGCTCGGACTAGCCGTGCTGGTGGCTGGGGTGGCGGTGCCCGCGGCGAAGGCGGGCGTGATCGCGCACGATCTTCGCTACACGTTTGTGTATCAGCAGACCGGAGCGACGCCGCCGACGGTGCCGGGGATTTACGTGTGGTCGTCGCGGGTGGACCTTGAAGATGCGGGGGACGCGTCGCTGGCGTCGGTGACGACGCCGACGAGCATCGGGGCGTTCTTGTTCCCGATCGGGGAGTCGAGTTTCCTGGCCTCGCGTTCGTTCGCGAGCGAGGCGACGATGAACTGGACGTTCCCGGCGGGGGTGTACACGTTCAACCTGGCGGGAGGCGGGCTGGGGACGATCAGCTCGACGTTGAGCCGCCCGAGCCAGACGTTTTATCCGCAGTCGATCCCGGCGCTGACGCCCGGGGCGATCACGGCGATCGCGGCGGCGCCGGTAAGCATCGACTGGCCGCTGTCGTTCAACTCGTTCTCGATCCCGGCGAGCGCGAGCTCGGGGGTGACGATCGTGACGATCACGACGAACGCCAACGCCGAGATCTATTCGACGACGCTCCCGTCGGGGGCCAACGGCGTCGTCATCCCGGCGAGCACCATGCTGCCGGCGACGGGATACCGGCTCAAGATCAGCTTCTCGGCGCAGCAGACCAGCCCGTCGGTGGGATTCCCGGGCGCCACGGCGATCGTGGCGTTTGATCGCCAGACGATCTACGCCTTCACGACCCGGGCGGCGTGTCCCGCGGACCTGACCAATGACGCGCTGGTGGACGACGCGGACTTTGTTCTTTTCTCGAGCGCGTACCAGCTCCTGGATTGCGCGAGCCCGGGGATGACACCGGGTTGCCCGGCGGACTTCACGAAAGACTCGTTCGTCGACGACGGGGACTTTGTGATCTTCGCGGCGGCGTACGAGGCGTTGGCCTGTCCGTGACGCGTGTCGAGCGTGCGATTGATCCCGGCGCCGACGCAACCGAAAGAGGGGTGCGGTGCATCGCTGGCGCGCTCCGCATCTTTGCTGGCCCGCCCGAGAACTGTGCCTCGGACTGACAACTTTCAGCGCTGGCAGTTGTATCAACCAGTCGTTTGTGAGAGAATGCCGGCCCTGACAAGGGGCGACCCGCGTGCTCTTGTGCGGGCCGGATCCGGTGTGTTCGACCGGAACCGTGGGCCTGAAATGAACAGTGTGAGCTGTTTCTCGGGTCTGCTGGATCGAAGGGAGCGTGGGCTCCGAAGAGGTGAGAGGGGCGTTGCGGTCGCGGGGCCGGGGCGGTAGCTGCCGAGGCTGGAGAGCACCCGGTTTCGAGCTTGGCGACGAGGGATGTGCTGGTTGTTTTCGTGGTTGGTGTTGGGTGAGGCTTGAGGAGGACGCGAGATGCCGGACCGGATCCGAAGCTGCGGACGAGTGATGACGCTTTCGGCGTGGTCGCTGGCGTGTGTGGCGGGCGTGGCGGCTGGAACGGCTGGAACGGCCGTGGGAGCCGAGCTGGCACCCGGTGCCATGCCGGTGTACGTCGAGCGGGTCGGTTCGACCGAGTTCACCGGGCGTCTGATCGTGCGTCCGCGGCCGATGGACGCGGCGGACCTGGCGATGCCGGGCGCGATGATGCTCCGCTCGGCCGCGGCGCGTTCGAGGTTGACACAGAACGGCATGTCGGTGGTGAAGTACTGGCCGGAGACGGACGAGTACCTGGTCGAGGTCGCGCCCGTCGGCGCGGTGGCGTTGATGCTGCCGGGTGCCCGCGGGCACGACGAGAACGCGCGGGCTCGAGAGCTGCTGTCGACGGGCGAGTACCAGTACGCGCAGCCGGACTGGAAGTGCTATCCGACGGCGACGCCGAACGACAACCTCTACTCGAGTCAGTGGCACCTGCCGCAGGTCAAGTGCCCGCAGGCGTGGGACATCACGACCGGTTCGAGCAGCTTCATCGTGGCGATCGTGGACTCGGGCATCGACAAGACGCACCCGGATCTCGCGTCGCGGCTGGTGCCGGGGTATGTCTCGGTTCAGGGCAAGACCGAGGCGCAGGGCGGGAACGTGCAGGACGTGAACGGGCACGGCACCAACTGCGCGGGCACGGCGGCGGCGATCGGCAACAACGCGCTGGGCGTCAGCGGCGCGGGCTGGAACTTCAAGATCATGCCGGTGCGCTGCTCGGATCAGCCCGACGGCTCGGCTTCGCAGAGCGCGATCCTCGACGGGGCTCGCTGGGCGGTGCAGAACGGCGCTCGTACGGTGAGCGCCTCGTTCAGCGGCGTGGACAGCGCGGCGGTGGGAACGACGGGCACGTTTGTCAAGAGCAAGGGCGGGCTGTTCTTCTACGCCGCGGGCAACGACAACGTGAACTGGACGAGCTTCTACTACCCCGACACGGTGGTCGTGGGCGCGTCCAGCTTCGGGGACGCGAGGGCCGGCTTCAGCGGGTACGGCAACGGCGTCGCGGTCTTCGCGCCGGGCGTAAGCATTCTCACCACGTTCGTCGGCGGCGGGTACGGGTACAACTCGGGCACCAGCTTCGCGACGCCCCTCACCAACGGCGTGACCGCGCTGGCCTGGTCGGTGAACCCTTCGCTCACGCCCGATCAGATGCAGCAGATCCTGTACTCGAGCACCGACCGGCTCGGCAACACGTCGCTGGTGTATCCCGCTCGCGACAGTGTCTTTGGCTTCGGACGCATCAACGCGTACAAGGCGGTGCTGGCGGCCCAGGGCAGCGTCGGCTCGCCGGTCGCGGTGCCGGACAACACGGGCGCGTTCCTGCCCGGGGCCCGCAACGTGGATGTTCTGGCCAACGACAGCGACCCCAGCACGCTGGGGCTGACGATCACCTCGTTCTCCCCCACCACCACGCTGGGCGGGACGATCACGCGGCTGGTGGGCGCGGGCCCCGGCGGGCGCGACCTGCTGCGGTACACGCCTCCCGCGGTCATCCCGCCGAACCAGCCTTCGCCCCCGGTGGACACGTTCAGCTACTCGATCAAGAACTCGGTGAACAAGACCTCGACGGCCAGCGCGACGGTGGCGCTGTATCAGAACGCCGACCTGCGTCCGGCGCGAACTCCCTCGTCGCTGCAGAACGGCCTGCGTGCCGCGTACTTTGATCTCTCGGGCCAGACGCCGCTGCTGGGATTGCCGACGTTCGGCGAGAGCACGCTGGTCGCCACGTCGATCGAGTCCATCGCGGTCGCCGGCACGGGCGGCGGCGGGCTGGGAGGCAGCGGGCTGTACACCAACGCCGGCGTGGTCTTCCGCGGCTACTTCAGCGTCGCCAACGACGACATCTACCGGTTCTACGTGAACAGCGACGACGGGGCGCGTCTGTATGTCGATGGCGAGCTGATCGTCGACAACGACGGCGTGCACACGCTGACCGAAGCGTCGGGCTTCCTGCCGCTCAAGGCCGGGGCGCACGATTTCCGCGTCGAGTACTTCAACGCGGCCGACACCGGGACGATCTCGCTCAAGTACGAGGCGTTCGGAGCGCTGGCCAGCGCCGCGATCGCGAAGCGGAACATCCCCGCCACGTTCTACAAGTGGAGCAACTGCCCCGCCGATCTCAACCTCGACGGCCTGATCGACGACACCGACTTTGTGCTCTTTACGAACGGGTACAACGCGCTCCTGGGCTACACCGGCGATCTCAACGACGACGCGAGGGTGGACGACACGGACTTCGTGCTGTTCGCGACCGCGTATGACACATTGACGTGTCCGTGATATCGCAGTGGGACCGGCCTCTGGCCGGCTCTTCCAGAGATTGGTGGACCGGCTGGAAGCCGGTCCTACTGGTTGCTAGCGGACTGCGCGCTCGATGTCGGCGATCTTGAGGAGCGTGTACGAGCCGGGGCCGTCGCCGTGGGCGTCGGCGATGGCTTGCATGAGGCCGGTGGGATCGTCCTCGACGAACTGCAGGGTCTTGATGACCACGGCGCGGCGGCCGGTGATGCGGCTCTTGGGGTTGAGGTCCTCGAGCATCCGCAGCACGCGGGTGTTGTCGGCCTGGCCCGCGTCGGTGCGGCGGATGTTGCTGGTGAGCAGGAAGATCACGTCGGGACCGAACTCCAGAGCCCGCTTGAGGCCCACCGCCGGGGCGGAGCGGCCGGAGGGCCGGGCCGAGCGGAGCAGTTGATCGACGCGGCGTTTGGACTCGGGGGTGGCGGAGAGGAGCGTGGCCTTGCCGCTGGCGTCGTCGATGGCGGCGACGCGGGTCGCGCCCGAGAGGTCCTCGCGGAAGAAGACGACCTGGAATTGCTGGTCGCTGTCGAGGCGTCCGATCGAGCGGCGGAGTTCGAGCAGCACGGTGTCGAGGCATTGGGCCATCGCGCCCGAGACGTCGACCGCATAGACGACACGGCGGGCGACTTGCACGTTGACGCCCGCGAAGCCGGCCATGGGAGCCTGCGCGACTGGCGCGGGCGTCGACACGGTCGGCGTCGGCTCGGCGGCGGGCGCGGGACGCGCGGGCGCGACGGGCTTGGGCGGTGCGACGGGCTGCTCGAAGACGACGGTGGTCGAGATCTCGGGAGCGGGTTCGACGGCCGCGGCGGGTGTCGGCGCGGGCTCGGCGGCGGCGATCGGCGCGGGCTCGGGGACGGGCTCGGGCTTCACCTCGGGGGGCGGCTCGGGGACAGGGGACGGAGCGAGGTGCAAGGCGGTGGTGACGTCATCGCTGTTGTGGATCGCGACGCGGCCGGGGGCGCCGGGGAAGGCGTCGAAGGCGATGAGCGCGACCACGACCGAGGCGTGCACAAAGGCCGAGATGATGAGGGGCAAAGCCAGCGGGGTCCACCACTTGCGAGCGGATCTGGGGCTTGCTGGTGATCGGCTCGCTGGCGATCGGCTCGTGGTGCCGTGCGAGGTGGGCTTGGTGCGGGGATTGGGAGCGACCATCGGCATGAGGTCGGCGCCGCGGGGGTGGAAAACGCCAGGGTATCAGCGCCCGCAACGACCGGTAACTCTATTTCGGCTGGGCGCGGGGCGTTCGTGAGCGGGCGCGAGGCGAAATCGAGCCTCAGCCCTGGGGTGCGGGCTTGGGCTTGGAGACGACGGGGCGGCCGGAGATGGCGCGGTCCATGGACAGGCCGCCGGCGCCGGCGAACATGAGGTTCAGGGCCATGGCGAGCATGGAGCACTGGATGAGGAGGGTGTTCCAGTCCATGCCGAAGGTCTCGCGGTTGGCGGGGAGGAAGAAGAAGACGGCGTTGCCGGATTGCACAGCGGGGCCGATCTCGGTGAGCCAGATGGCGCCGATCATGGTGCCGGCGAGGAAGAACGCGGAGAGGCGGGTGAAGAGTCCGGTGAGGACGAGGAAGCCGCCGAGGAGCTCGCTGATCGCGACGGTCCAGGCGATGTAGACGGGCCACTCGCCCTGGGTGACTTGCGAGGGCATGAGCGGGAACGTCGCTTTGGCGTCGGAGGGCACTTTGCCGGCGCTGTGGACGAGCAGGGCGACGGAGTAGAGGCGAGCGAGCTTGATCTCGTCGGGGAAATCCGCGGCGGTGAAGGTGCGGGCGGAGGATTGAACCGGAAGGAGCGTGAAGGAGGCGAGGCGGACGGCGGGGTCGGTCTGCGGGGCTTGGGCGCCGGGCTTCGCGGTCTTTTTAGCGGGTTCCTTGGGCGCTTCCTTGGGCGCTTCTTTGACGGGGTCCTTCACCACCGGCTTGACGGATTCCGCAGCGGCGGCGGCGCCGGCGCGGGTCTGGACCGAGGAGACGCCCATGTTGGCCAGTGCCGCGGCCTGCTCGCCCTTGACGGAGAACTCGGCCATGAACTTGCCCAGGCCGGCCCAGATGAAGGTGGTGCCCAGGACCAGGCGGAGGAAGACGGGTGCGACGGAGACGGCGAAGGAATCGCGGGTGGACATGGTGAGATTCTGTCGGGGCTGTGGTGGCGCGGGGGTCTGGCCCGTGCGGGGGTGTTCATAGGTCGGGCGGACGCCGGACCCACGGACTCATTGCCATTCGTCGGCCTTCGCTTGCACGGGGCGTGAGAAGTGCCGGGGAAGGCTCGGGCGGGTGGAAGGGTCCGGTTAGAATGGAGACCCACGCGGGCGTGGCGGAATTGGCAAACGCGCGGGATTTAGGTTCCCGTGGCCGCAAGGCCCTGCAGGTTCAAGTCCTGTCGCCCGCATTGATGCCGGAGGAGTGATGGGGTGGGGGTGCGTGGGTGGGGAGCGATGCACGCGGCGGTCCTTGGGCGGACGTGGCGACGGGCGTCGGGTGTCACGCGGCGGCTGTTGAGGTCTACACTCGGGCGTATGCCCCATGTCATCGCTGAACCCTGCGTCGGAACCAAGGACACCTCGTGCGTCGAGGTCTGCCCGGTTGACTGCATCCACCCCACCAAGGCCGAGGCTGATTTCGGGAAGACTGATCAGCTGTACATCGATCCCGACACCTGCATCGACTGCGGCCTGTGCGTCGACGAGTGCCCGGTGAAGGCGATCTTCCCGCAGGAAGACCTGCCGGGTGAGTGGAACAAGTTCGTGCAGGTGAATCTGGATTACTACAAGGCGAAGGGATGAGGGCTTAGGGCTTAGGGCTTAGGGCTTGAGGCTCCGGGCTGGAGGGTGTCTGTTGCGCGGTCGGGGGTTGGGCTCGGGTCGGGTTGCTGGTTGGCGAGGCGGCGGGAGATCTGGGCGTAGATGACGCCCACGCCGACCATGAAGAGGCCCAGCACGACGACGCTGACGGAGCGCCAGCCGGGGGAGACGCTCGCGAGATCAAAGATGAGTGCCTTGGCGACGCCGAGGGCGAGGAGGGCGAGGCCGGCGCGGCGGGTCGAGGATTCGTGCCGCCGGAAGCCGATGGCCAGCAACCCGATGGCGAAGACGCCCCACCAGACGCTGACGGCGGCGCCGCGCGAGGTCTGATCGATCGCGAGCAGGCCGGCGGTGCGGGCGATCTCGAGGCTGCTCGAGAGGAGCACGAGGAGCGTGCAGGCGGTCCATGAGACAACGAGGGCTTGTCGGCGGAGCGGCGGCGCGAGGCGGCGTGCCGCGGAGAAGGCGATGAGCAGCACCACGCCGGCGAGCGCCAGGCCGATCCACAAGCCGGGGTAGAGCAACGCGGCGTTGGGCGCGTCGGTCCAGTGGTTGAAGACGAATCGACTGCTCCACGCGAAGATCACGATGATCCAGACACCGGTGGCGGCGATGGAGAAAGCCATGCCGCGGACGTGGCGGCTCGCGAGCGCCAGTGCTGCTGAGAGCGCGAGCCAGACAAAGCAAAGCGACGAGGTCTCCGAGCGGGTGTGCGACAGGGCGAGCAGAAGCATGGCGGCGCCCGCGAGAGAGATGATGCGAGCGAGGGTGCGGCCGAGGCGCCACTCGTCGGTGAAGAGCCAGGCGATCAGCAGCGCGGTCAAGGCGTAGTACCAGCCGCAGAGCATTTTGAAGTTGAGAGCGAGACCCAGAATGGTTTCGCCGTTGTTCGACTTGCTGTGGAAAAGGCTGTCGGCGTTGAACCAGTCGACGAAGAGAGTCATGACCCCTGCGGGAACGAGGAGCATGGCCGCGAAAACCGCGATGGCGAAGGACTGCCGCCAGCGCGACGCGATGAAGGTGGCGAGCGCGGTGGTCACTGCGGCGGCGGAGAGTGCTGGTTGCTCGGCTCGTTGGTGCAGCAGCGAGACGCCGAGCAGGAGGATCCCCAGCGTGAGGGCGAAGTTGGCGATCATCCGCCACTCGCGGGGATCGAGTCGCAGATACGAGCCGATGCGGAGGGAATCCGGGGCTCGCCCCTCGGGAGTGTCGAAGGGGTGCTCGGCGACGATCTGGGCAGCGGCGTAGGCGAGCCACGCGACGGCGACGCCGGCGACCGACGCGGACCAGGATGTGAGATGGAATCCCAAGAGTTCGACCGCGGGCGCGTCGGGAGTGGTCTGCCATGCATCGAAGAGCACAATGCGAGCCGCGGCGACCGTGAGGACGAGCAGGGCGTAAAGATCGAGCACGCGGGCTCGGAGCAGGCGTGACGCCGCGAGCGCGCCCAGCCCGACGGCGCAGAGCGTCATGGCCTGAGCGAACCCCGAGAAGGCGATGGCGACGGCGGCGACGAGCAGTGAGCCGGAGGCGCACATCAGGGCGGCGGCGAGCACCTCGCGGCGCGAGGTCGGTTGGGTGTTGAGCAAGCAGTGCGTGCCGACGACGAAACCGGCGAGCACGAGGGTGGCGATGCAGCCGACGCCCGGGGCGGCGCTGCGGGGCATGACGCCGGACTCGGCCGCGAGATGCAGGGTGAGGAGCACGGCCCAGGCGGTGAAGGAGAGGCTCGACACCGATCGCAGCCGGAGTGTGCGGAAGACGTGCAGCGGCTCGGCGTTCTCGAACTCGTTGATGTCGCGCTCGTAGGGCTCGGGCAGGTTCTTGGTGTCGGCCCGTGCGGCGGTGAACCAGAGCTCGGCGTGCACGCCCAGCCATGCCGCGGCGAGGAACGAGGCGCCGATCCATGGCGAGTCTTTGGCGAACTCCATGCACCAGCCGAAGCCGAAGGCGAGGGTGGCGAGCGAGGTGAGCCAGCGGCAGAGGACGAAGTTGCCGCCTTTCTTGATCGCCAGCACCTGGCCGACGGTCAAGAGCGCGAGCCAGTAGGCCGGGACGTAGACGTGCCCCTCCCGGCCAGAGGAGGCGATGATCGGAGCGAGGTACGCGCCCGCGAGCGAGACGACGGCGACGGCGCTGAGGCTGGTGAGGGCGGAGATGGTGACGCCGATGGCCGCGACGCCGGCGAGAAGCAGAAGGGTGGTGCCCGGGTCGAGCAGCTTGTAGAGCGAGTAGGAGGCGTAGGCGGAGACGTACACGGCGCCGAGGCCGCCGGCGGTGAGGCCGACCGAGGCCCAGTCGTTGAGGCGTCGGCGTGCCCATTCGCCGGCGCCGATGAGCACGAAGCCCACGACGGCACCGAGCAGGCATCGAACCGAGCCGGGGATTTGCGCGAGCCAGCCTTGCTTGACCGCGAACTGCACGAAGAGGGCGACGCCGACGGTGACGACGAGGGCACCGACGAGCGCGTACCACTTGCCGGCGATGAGGGCCTCGATCTTCGACCAATCGATGGGCGCGGGCGCACCGCGGCTGAGGAACTCCTCGCGGAAGGCGCGGGCCTTCATCGCGAGGCGGTCGCGTTCTGAATCGGTCGAGTCGTCGGCACGGTGCGTCCGTGAGTCGCCGGGCGTCATCCACGTCAGAGCAGCGGTTGCCGAGGATGCGGGAGTGTCCTGCGAGCGGACGGCGACCGGAGCGAGAGTTGGTGGTGACTCAGGTCGATGCGGAGGCTGAGGCGGAGCCGAGCGGGGCGCGGGCTGGGGTTTGGGTTGGGGAGCGGGCTCCGGCGGCGCGAGCTTGGCGATCAGGTCTTCGACTCGAGCGAGTCTCTGTTCGAGTCGGTCCAGCCGCGCGTTGGAGTCTTGATCCACCGAGTACCTCCGGGGAAACGGAATAGGTCTCGGAAGTTAGTATACACAAACTTAATGCGTTTGTCAAGTCGCTTCGGTACCAAACGCTTTGAGCGATCAAGGGGCCCAGCCTCTCGCCCACCTCAATAACGATACGTCCCACCCACGAACACGCCGAGATCTTCCGCGGCTTCGGTCAGGCCCACTCGGACACCGGCGTCGAGGCGGAAGTCGGGGTGAACTCGTAGATCAGGCCGGCGTTGAACGAGGCGCGGTAGTCCTCGTCGTTGTTGAAGTTGTGGAAGCCGGCGTACTCGATGAAGCCGGAGAGGTTTCCGGCGATGCGGCGGTTGATGGTGGCGGTGTGCACGAAGTCGACGACGTAGCGGCTGCGGTCGGCGCTGCGGAGGATGTCGATCTCGCCCATGAGGCCCAGGCTGAACTCGTTGGGGAGCTCGAAGCCCATCGGCACGATGATGCCGCATTCGACGTCGCCGGCGCCGAGCGCTCGCTTGGCGGTCGGAAGCGTGATGAAGGGCATGATCGCGAGGGCGAAGTCGCCCTCGTCGTTGCCGACGATGTTCTGTTTGAGGCGGATGGTGGTGTCGCCGAAGCCGTCGATCGTCGTGGTCGAGTCGGCGGTTCGGTCGGTGGTTCGCTCGCGGATGTAGGGCGTGAGCAGGAACTGGATGTCGGTGTTGTTCAGCAGGCCGATCTTGATGTTGACGGGCGCGAACTCCCAGACCCGGGTGGTTTCCTGGGCTTGGTTGCGGCGGTCGTAGGAGTAGTCCGCGATGCTGAACTCGAACTGGAAGTGTCCGGCGTCGACGGTGTGGGGGCTTTCGGTGGTGTCGGGGCGGTCGGTGTCGACGTCGCGGAGCAGCTCGCGGGGCGTGGGGTTGAAGAGATGGAACGCGGCTTTGTCCGATGCCGAGGCGGCGGACGAGGCGGCGGCTGAGGCCACGCACCACAACGCTGCAGACCGGGCTTGACGTCTCATGCGCCGATTGTAGCCTGCGCTACAACTTCCGGGCACCGGTGTTGGGGAGCCGGGGCCGCGGTTACACCCGGAACTTGGTGACCAGGCTCTTGAGGTGTTCGGCCTTCTCGGAGAGCTGGCCGGCGGCCTGGGCGGCCTGCTGCACGGCGCTGGTGGTCTCGCGGATGCCGCTGGACACGGTCGCGACGCTCTTGGTGACGTCTTCGGCGACGGAGGCCTGTTGCTGGCCGGCGGCGGCGATGCGGGCGACGAGGCCGGAGACTTCGGTGGAGCCGCGGACGATGGCCTCGATCGAGGCGCCGGCCTCGGTGGCGCGTTCGACGCCCTCGTTGACCTTGGACTTTCCGGCCTCGATCTGCTCGACGGCGGTGGTGGTGTCGCCGCGGATGAGGCCGATGGATTGGCCGATCTCGGCGGTGGCCTTGGTGGTGCGGTCGGCGAGCTTGCGGACCTCGTCGGCGACGACGGCGAAGCCCCGGCCGTGCTCGCCGGCGCGGGCGGCCTCGATGGCGGCGTTGAGGGCGAGGAGGTTGGTCTGTTCGGCGATGTCGTTGATGACGCGGACGATCTGGCCGATCTCTTCGCCGCGCTTGCCGAGAGCGGAGACGGCGTTGACGGCCTCGGAGACGGTGTGGTTGATCTCCTGCATGGCTTGGACGGTGTGGCGGACCACCTCGCCGCCTTGCTGGGCGGCGGCGCCGCTGTTCTCGGCGGACTTGGAGGCGGTGCCGGCCTGAGCGGCGACGTCGCGGGAGGCGTTGTTCATCTCCTCCATGGCGTGAGCAATGGAGTCGACCTGCTGCATCTGCTGGTTCATGGTGCTGGACATCTCGTCGGCGCTGGCGCTGATCTGGGTGGCGGCGGCGGCGACGTCCTCGGAGCTGGCCTGGACCTGGGAGATGACGGCGCTCATGCTGGCGGCCATGGTGTTGGCGGCGCGGGCCATGTCGCCGAGCTCGTCACGGGCGGATTCGTCGAGGCGTTCGCGGAGGTCGCCCTGGGCCATCTGGCTCATGACGCCGACGACCTGGTGCAGCGGTCGGACGATGCTGCGGGTGACCACGAACGCGAAGCCCGCGAGCGCGGCGAGGCCGAGGCCGGCGCTGAGGAACAGCACCAGCTTGGCGGTGGCGATCTTGTCGCTGGCGGCGGTCTTGGTTTCGACCGCGGCCTTCTCGAAGAGGTTTCCGACCGTCTCGTTGCGACCTTCGAGTTCGGTGAAGACTTCCTGGAACTTCGGGAACATCGCCTTGGCGGCGGCCTTGTCGGTGTGGGCCGTGTTGAACAGGCTTTCGGCGCTGGCGAAGTAGGCGTTCAGAGGTGCATCGACCTCTGCGAGGGCCTTGAGAATCTCGGGGGCGAGGGGGAGCTTGGTGTTGGCCTCCATCGACTCGCGGAACGAGGCGACGTGCTCGGAGAGTTCTTTCTTGGACTCGTTGAACTCGTTCTCGTCTTCGGCCAGCATGGCCCGCAGGACGTCGGCGCGGATGGCGTCGTGCATCATGTCGGACTGCATGAAGTTGCCCTGACCTTGGGCGCAGACGACGACATCCTCAAGCGCGGAGCGGGCGGCGAGCATGCCCTTGATCCCGCTGCCGCCGATGGCGGCGGCGACCACGGCGGCGACAGAGCTGAGGAAGAAGAGACGGTTGCCAACGGTGATGCGCACGGTGAGATCCTCCGGTCCGTTCCCCAGCGGCAGGCCTGAAGGCCGACTCGGGGAGTCTCAGTGGATCGGGCGGATTGGTCGGAAAGAGTGCCCCGCGAAACGGCGAGCACGAAATCCGCATGGATGTGTCTCGAACAGACGTGCCAAGCCGCGCATAGTCTCATTCACGACCGATCTGTCCCGATTGAAAACGGGCTATTCTCGGGCGTTGAGAGGCTGGGCAAATCGAGGGGTTGGCCCTGTTTCGACCGGTTTGGACCTGTTTCGGCCGATGCCCGAGCCAGTCCACGTGGCGTGCAACTCGACTCCATTCCTGCTTTGAATCAAGCCGTCCTTCGTCTCCAGGAGATCCGATCATGGCCAGTCCCAATCCAGTCCGCCTCTACGAGGGCGACGCCGAGTCGCTGCTGTCGGCCGAGCACTATCCCGACCGCGTCTCGCTGTTGCCCGGATCGGGCGGGAAGCTGCAGCCGGGTCAACGCCTCCGCATCCTGTGGGGGCAGGACATGCTGCGCGACATCCTCGACGGGCGGTACCGCACCGTGGTGTGCGGCGTGAACGACACCGATAACTCTCACGGCATCATCGCGCAGCTGTGCGAGCTGGTCACCACCAGTCAGTGGTCGGCGCGGAGCGTGACGAGCTACGCGAAGCTGTTCCAGGAGAGTGTGAGCGTGCACGCGGCTCATGATCGTGAGCCGTATGTGCTGAAGTTTGATCTGGACAGCGTGCTGATCCTGGCGCTGCTGCGGCCGCGGGGTCGCGACCATTTCACGACCGACGATCTGCACCGCGGGTTTGTGACGGTGTCGAAGATGCTGGCCGACCGGCGCGACCGCGGGCCGGTGTGCAGCGTGAGCTTCCTCAACGCCCGGGCGAACCGGCTCGTGACCGGGGGCAGCGGCGGCGACGCGAAGAGCGAGCCGAGCTTTGAAGCGGTGCTGAAGACGATGTACCACGCGGGGTTCCGGGGCGATGTGTACACGTCGCCTTTGATGTGGAAGTTCGCGAACGTGGGCGTGTTCCCGAGCTATCCGTTCCCGGAGGGTGTGGAGCGGATGCGGGCGGGGAGCAGCTAACCCGTCCGTACAGAACGATTCTTTTGGCCGGAGGTCTGAGACTGGACGCGCGGCAAGACTTCGTCGGTGACCGACTTCAAGTCCGATGACAAGGTGCGGCAATCTCCTCCCAAACGCTCTCGATCGGTGAACGTCGCGGACGCCATGGCCTGCGCGGCTGTCCTCTTGGCATCGGTTTCGGCCGCGGTGCTGCGCGGGGCTCCAATGCAATCGGCCATGTCCTATGGCGCCTGGGGATGCCTCGGCGTCGTCGCTGCCTTTTTCATCTCGCCCTACGGAAGCCGGGGTTTTCGCATCCGCTTTCTGCGGCTCGCCGTTCCCGCGATGGTTCGCACCCTTCGCATCCCGACTGACGCGAAGGTGATGGAGATCCCGGTGCCCCCATCTCTCAGCGGCAGGCCTGGGAAGAGGAGAGCCGCGATTCTCTCGGAGCTTCACGCGTGCGGTTTCCGCCCGCTTACGACCGTCGATATCCCGCAGGCCGCACGATCTCGAAACGTCGACTATCGCGTTGTTGTTGAGGTCTTCGTGAGCCCGGAGACGACGACGCTCGCGCATCTCTCCAGCCAATGGCAGGGCGCCCAGTTGAACCCACAATCTCCCGAATTGGTGCTTCGCACCTTTTTCACGGACGGCGGCGTGCACGAGACCGGCCGTAGCCGCAAGCCCCCCGAGTACCCACTGCCTCCCGGGTTCTCGGCCGAATCGTTCCCCGACGTGTCCCTCGCGGAACTCTTTGAGCTACACGAGGCGATCGTGCACGAACGCGGCGGCGAACCGGCGGACGTGACCAAAGTCATGGGGCCATCGATCGCGCTGGAACGTCGCATGCTGCACGAATATCTGGTTGCGAACGGGATCTTCGAGCCAGCCGATGCCAAAGGCATGCACCGAGTGACTCGTCTCGGAGCGCGATGGGCCGTTTCGGCCGAGACAGCCGCACTGGATCCGGCGTACACGGCCAACCTTGACGCGACCGCGTCGGACCGGCGTGCGAAGCTGCTTGCAACGAAATAACCCCGCCAGAATCATTGCAAGAGCGAATCCAATCGCCCGATCAGTTGACGCATTCTCGTCCGTTGCTTCCACGGCAGGAAATGCCCTTCGTTTGGGAGCATCTCGACTTCCACTGACTTCGCGCCGGACAGGCGTTGTTTGGCGTACGCGGCGTTCGAAGGCGGGACCAGCGTGTCCTTCTCGCCTTGCAGGATGATCACCGGGCAGGTGATCGACGCGAGCTTGGGGGTGAGCAGCGTGGTCTCGTCGCGGCCGGCGAACATTTCTTTGTTGGACTTGAGCATCACGTCGGGCAACATCCAGGAGAAGATGCCCCAGCTGGCGGCGTGGTTGTACCAGTGCGGCTCTTCCATCGCGGGGTCGAACGAGCCGGCGAGGATGAGCAGGCCACCAACACGGTCGGGGTTCTCGGCGCAGAGCGTGGCGGCGATCGGGCCGCCGAGCGAGTGGCCGACGATGATCGGGGCTTGACCGTTGCGAGTGACCAGCAGCGGCGCGATGGCCGCGGCTTGATCGTGGTAGGACGTGAAGACCCGGGCGGGCTTGGACGCGCCGAAGCCGAGTCGGTCGACGGCTATCACCTCGAAGCCTGGAAGCGGATCGACGAGTTCGTCGGCCCAGGCGCCGGAGTCGCCGGGTGTGCCGTGGATGAAGATGAGGCGTCGGGCGTCGGTCGGGCCGGCGCGGCGGTAGGCGAGCGTGACCGGTGTGCCGTCAGTGAGTTTCGATTCGATCGTCGCGCGTTCAACCTTGGCGAGTTCGGCGGGCGTGGCCTTGGGGCCGACCGAGCACGCCCAGAGGACCCAGCTCGACGCGGCGACCATGGCGGCGAAGGCGAGGGCACCGAGACGCAGCATCCGCCGCGGCTTGGTGCGGGCGGACCGGTTGGGGTGCGGATCGGGTGAATGATCGGCTGGGTTCGGCGTCATGGTGAGGCCCGGGTCTTTCTGCGATGTCCGAGATGGCCGCGGCGTTCCATGGATGCTGAAACAACCGGCGATCGACATTCTTTCGTCGCCGCGTCGGCGTTCGGATGCCACGAACCCTGGCCGATCGGCTATTCTCCCGTGCGATGGCTCAAGTCACCCTGCAATCCGTGAAGAAGACCTACCCCAACGGCTTCCAGGCCGTCAAGGACTTCAACCTCGACATCAAGGACGGCGAGTTCGTCGTCTTCGTCGGCCCCTCGGGCTGTGGCAAGTCGACCACGCTCCGCATGATCGCGGGGCTGGAGGACGTTTCCAGCGGCACGATCTCGATCGGCGGGCGGGTCGTGAACGACGTGCACCCGAAGGACCGCGACATCGCGATGGTGTTCCAGTCCTATGCCCTGTACCCGCACATGAGCGTGTACAAGAACATGGCGTTCGCGCTCAAGCTGCGGGGCGTGCCGAAGGCCGAGATCGACAAGCGGGTGAACGAGGCGGCGCGGATTCTGGGGCTGGCCGAGTTGCTGGACCGCAAGCCCAAGCAGTTGTCGGGCGGTCAGCGGCAGCGCGTGGCCGTGGGTCGCGCGATCGTGCGCGAGCCCAAGGCGTTTCTCTTCGATGAGCCGCTGTCGAACCTTGATGCCAAGCTCCGCGTGACCACCCGCGGCGAGCTCAAGTCGCTGCATCAGCGGCTGAAGACCACAACGATCTACGTCACGCACGATCAAGAAGAGGCGATGACGCTGGGCGATCGCATCGTGGTGATGAGCAACGGGCTGATACAGCAGTGCGACACGCCGCTGCAGGTGTACCGCCATCCGGTGAATCGTTTCGTGGCGGCGTTCGTGGGCACGCCCCCGATGAACTTCCTGGAAGGCACGCTGGAACGCGGCGGGAACGGCCTGGAGTTTGTCGAGGGGTCGAATGATCCGAGCGGGCGTGCGTACCGGTTGCCGGTGCCGGCGTCTCGCGCGGCTCGGGTGGAAGGGTTTGTCGGCAAACCGATCGTCTTGGGGTTGCGGCCGCAGATGCTGACGAACACCCCGGGGCAGAACGAAGCCTCGACGATGACCATGTCGGTCAAGGTGGTGGAGCCCTTGGGAGATCAGATGGATGTGGCCTGCGCAACGCCCAAGCACGGCCACGTGGTGGCCCGCCTGCACGCCCAGGACGGCGTCCGAGCCGGCCAGCCGATCACCCTGAAGGTGGACATGGACGCGGCCCACTTCTTTGAGCCCGGCGAGTTCGGGCGAAACCTGGTTCTGTAACCCCAGATGCGATCCGATTTGGCTTGAGCGAGCGGGGGCGTTTGTCCTGCGCGGAAGGTTTCGGAGCGCTGGTAGACTGCCGAAGCCCCGTGCGGGCGTTTGGGAGTGGACCATGGCGAGCGGGTGGATTGGGCGTCTGGTGTGGCTCTGGGGCGTCGCGAGCGTTGCGATGGGTTCGGTTGCGTCCGCGGACGTGCCGGCGGTGAAGCCGATCGGCCTGGTGCTGCAGCTGGAGGGCGAGCTCGACCATGCGTCGCAGGTCGAGGACATCCGGCGCGGCGTCGCCAAAGCCAAGGCCGATGGCGCGCAGATCGTGGCGCTCGAGATCCACGGCCGCGGGTGGCGGTACGACATCGCCCGGGCTCTTTCGGAGGTGCTTTCTGCAGCCGAGCCGCCGGTCGCGGTGTTCGTCGCCGACGACGCGCTGGGGGTCGCGCTCTCGGGGGCCCGCGCGAATGGGGGATGCTGGGCGAAGGAGGGCCTGACGCTCGAGAAGGACGACGACGCGATCGAATACGCCGAGAACGCGAAGGAGATCAAGGACGACGCCAAGGCCTGGGCCAAGTCCGACGGATGGTCGGTGCTGACGAAGCATCCGGCGGTGCGAGCGGCGGTGCTCGATCCGCGGAAGGCGTGCTGGTTGATCGTGTCGAAGAGCGGCGAGATCTCGACGATCGATGAGGAACCCGAGGAAGCGGCCAGAAAGAACGCTGCACGCGTGGTCGAGATCTCGGATCTTGCACAGGTGGAGCTTCGGTTCTCGCTGGAAGACGCGGTTGCCCTCGGACTGCTGGCGGGCCACGCTGGCAGCGCCGAGGATGCGCTGCACGCGGCGGCGACGCGATTGAACCTCAAGGGACTTGACGTGCGCGAGCGGGAGTACGTCGGCAAGAGTCTGGAAGAGCGGCATGACCTAGCCTCGCGCGATGTTCAAGAGGCGTCCGTCTTTCTCGGTGCCGCGGAACGAGCCCTGATCTTCGACAAGGGCGGCGTGCAATCGGGTCCCGCGGTGAAGAACATGAGAGGTGCGGCGGCTCTTTCGGCGACCCACGGGGCCAAGGCCGCGATCGCGCGGCTGGAAGGCCGACTGCAGGAGTCGCCGGAGATTCAGCGTCTGCCGGCACCGGGCCAGTCTTCGGTGATTACCAAGCGGTCCATCTCGGCGACCCGCTGGCGGACGCTGATACAAAGGCTGAACGACCGTGCCGCCAAGCTTGAGAAGCAGGCCAACGAGTATCGAGAGGCCAAGTGACGATGGTCCGGGGTGAGGCCGGAGGAGCACTCGCCTGAGCGAGCGGGTGGTGGCGAGCACGCGGCGCACGAGCAAAGGACCCGTCGCTCACGCTTGGAGCTTGTTTGAAGCCGGGGGAATCTTGCTGGGGGGGCCCGGACGCTCACCAGCTCGCCGCATCGGGTACGCTTTGCCCATGCGTCCACAACGCCGCCCCAAAAAGAAGAAGTCGCCTCCGGTCCGCAGCCGGCGTCACCCCAAGCACGGCGAGGGGGTTTCCGGCGACGATGTGCCGGCGGTGCCGCAGCCCGAGGCCGCGGTCGGCGTGCCGCTGTCGACCGACCCTAGGCAGACCAAGCTGTACCGGGAGATGCTGTGGCACAACGTGATCCGGGAGATGCTGACGGCGTTGAGCATGGAGACCGCGCAGGCGGACGCTCAGGGCAAGGTGCGTGTGCTGGATGGGCGAATCGCGATCGTGAATTTCCGTGGCGAGCGGATCCCGATCGCCGCCATCCGGCCGCTGATCTCGTTTGGCGTGGGGAACTCGGCGGAGGAGCGGCGGCTGTCGATGATGCTGCAGGGGACTGTGTTCCAGATTGTGACGCCGGCGGGGGATGTGTACACGTTGCCGCTGCATGAGATCCGGGGCTTGCACGCGTTGTCGGAATCGATCATGAACGCGCTGGAACAGTCCACCGGCGAGCCCGACCAGCCGTCGCAGCCGTTTGGTTTCGCGGCGTTCACGTCGCTGGCACGGGGCGTCAACGACACGCCGATCGGGCCGGCGCCGGATGAGCCGGGGGAGTGAGCACCCGTCGCGAGTCCGAGCGTGGTGCCATCAGTCCGGCGTGGCTCGGCGGGCCGCGACTGATGTGGATTGGAGCGGTTGTTCCAGACGGCACCAGTCGCGCGGCTCAGGGCAGCCGCGGACTGGTGGCACCGAAACGGTCTTGCTGCCACCTACCCTCGTGCGATGACTTCTTTTCAGGCCCCTAAGGGCACGCGTGACTTTTATCCGCTCGACGCCGCCAAGCGGCGGTTTATCACCGAGGCGTGGCGCTCGGCGTCGATCCGCCATGCGTTCGAGGAAGTCGACGGTCCGATCTTCGAGCATCTGGACTTGTACACCGTCAAGAGCGGCGAGGGGATCGTCTCGGAGTTGTTCTCTTTCCGGCGCGATGGTGGTGAGAAGGATTACGCGCTGCGGCCCGAGTTCACGCCGACGCTGGCGCGGTTGTTCGCGGCCAAGGCGGGCAGCTTGCCCAAGCCGACGCGATGGTTTACGGCCGGGCCGTTCTTCCGGGCGGAGAAGCCGCAGCGTGGGCGGCTGAGAGAGTTCCTGCAGTGGAACTGCGATGTGTTGGGCGATGCCTCGCCCGCGGCGGATGCGGAGATCATCGCGACGTGCGTGTCGCTGCTGGCGTCGCTGGGGCTGACGAAGAACGATGTGCGGGTGAAGGTGAATCACCGTGCGGCGCTCGCGGCGTGGCTGGAGAGCCGCGGCGTTCCGGCGGCGACGCACGGCGACTTGCTCAAACTGCTCGACGCCAAGGGCAAGATGCCCGCGGAGGAGTTCTCGCACAAGATCGCGGCGTTCGGTTTCTCGGCCCAGCAGGCGGAGATCTTCCAGAAGGGCGTGATCCGCGTCACGGTGCCGGCGAATGTGGATCCGACCAGCACGGCGATCGATCCGCTGGCGCCGCCGACGATCGATTCGTCGGTGCAGGACGTGATTGACCTGACGTATTTCTCCGACGCGGTGATGCCGCTGGCGAAGGAGTTGGTGGCCGCGGGGATCATCGATTGGGTCGATTTCGATCTCAGCATCGTGCGCGGTCTGGCGTACTACACCGGCATGGTCTTCGAGGTGCACGAGGCCGGCGGCAACGAGCGAGCGATCGCGGGCGGCGGGCGATACGACAATCTCGTTGAGATGTTCGGCGGCCCGGCGACGCCGGCGGTGGGCTTTGGCATGGGCGATGTCGTGCTGGCGCTGGTGCTGCAGGATCGCAAGTTGATGCCGAGCGATCAGGACGTGCTGAGACGTGTGGGCGCGACACCGGATGTGTTTGTGGTTCCGGGCCCGGCGCCCGAGGCTGAGGTGTTGGTGAAGCCCCTGACGGCACGGCTGCGGGCGATGGGCCTGCACGCGCGGTACAGCAGCAAGACGACCCGCAACATCGGCAAGCTGCTGAAGGACGCGAGCGACAGCCTGGCTCGGCGGGCGATCATCGTCGAGGGTCGCGACGCGGCGAGCGTGAAGGATTTGGGAACCGGGCAGCAGATCGGGCCGATGCCGCTGGAGGCGGCGCTGGCGATCGCGATGCAGCGATGAGCGGGAGAGGTCGCTGCGACGAAGACGCCGAGGCTGACGAGTCTTCGAGGAAGCCTGGCATGATCCGCTGCGCGTGCGAACGAGATCGCAAACGCGACTGAGCGCGATGGTTCCAGGCCATCCGAGGCTTCGTCGCCAAGCCTCCTCAGCCTCGGCGTCTGACGAGGGTTCTTTTCGCGAGCTCGTCGTTTACATGAACACTCGCGTCACGAACTGCACCACGATCAGTGCGTGTACGCCGGCGATGAGGTCGTCGATGAGGATGCCCAGGCCGCCTTGCAGGCGTTGGAGTTGGCGTGCGGGTGGCAGCTTGATGATGTCGAAGATGCGGAAGGCGACGAACGCGAGCGCGAGAGTGAGCAGTGCGTGGTTGGTCGTTGATGTTGCGACGCCGGGCAGGAAGAGGAGTGGGATCGCCTGTCCCGCGGTTTCGTCGGCGACGGCTTGGCCGGGGTCTTTCTTGCCGAAGGCGAGCTCGGCTTCGCGGCCGCCGAGGAGGCAGGCGATGCAGAAGACGAGCATCCAGGCGATGAGCAGGGCGTGATACAGAACCGGGGCCGAGGTCGGTCCGACGCCCGCGAAGATCAGCCCGGCGGCGAGGACGACGGTGGGCATCGAGCCCCAGGTGCCGCTGGCGGGGCGCATGTGCCCGAGGCCGAAGGTGGTAATGAGGAGCAGGCGGGGCGAGGGCATGGTGAGCTATCGGCCCGACGCGGTCGCTTGCATCGCGCGGAGGGCGTAGGGCACGATGGACGCGGCGGTGACGAGCACCGCGGTGTAGACCATGACATCGATGACGGTGCGCCACAGGGTGCCGGGCGTGGCGGGGAAGAAGGCCAGGACGAGGAAGATGGTGAGGATGCAGGCGCACTGGGCGGCCATCTTGGCCTTGCCGCTAAGGGAGGCGGAGAAGTCGATGCCGCGGCTTTCGAGGACGGCGCGGATGAGGGTGACGAGCAGCTCGCGGGAGAGGATGACGACGGCCATCCAGGGCATGACGCCGCTGATCTGGAAGGGCTTGCCGTTGACGAGGGTGACATCGAAGGCGGGGCCGGCGAGCATCGCGAAGGCGCCGACGACGAGGATCTTGTCGGCGAAGGGGTCCATGATCCGGCCGTACTTGCTGACGATGCCCCAGCGGCGGGCGAGCATGCCGTCGAGCAGGTCGGTGAGGGCACCGAGTGCGAAGAGCAGGCAGGCGAGGAGCATGGCCGCGGTGGGCGGCGCAACATCCTGCGCCAACTTGGGATAGCGCCAGAGCGAGAGCTGGATGATGAGGCCGACGGCGAGGAAGAGGCGAGCGGTGGTGAGGGCGTTGGGGATCGAGACGTGCCAGCCGACCGGTTGAGGCAGGGCGGTCGGGGCTCGGGTGGCGATGGCGGGCGTTGGCTCCACGCAGGCCAAGCGTACCGCGCAGGCATGGCCGGGGCGCGGGGAGAGCGGCACGAAAGACGGCTTGGGACCGGGATCGGCGGGCTTGGTTGGTTGAAGCAACCCCGCCGCGTCACTATCCTCCACTCTTCTGTTGGCCGGGGAATGGGGGGTGTTGGGGGGCGGGCGATCGCGGGTGTGTTGCGCGATCGGGTGTTTGGCATGATCTGCGTTTGGCATGATCAGAGGTCGGAAGTTCCTCCGGCCGCGGCGTCCTTAGGCGTCTCGGCCATTCCCGGGCTCGGCCCGAGGGGTCGGCGTTGGATCAAGTGATCAACCCACTGGCCTTGTACGGAGCGTGTGCGCTGGGCGCCATCGGCGTTCTGCTCGCCCTGCCCCGGCGTGACGGGAAGAACCCGCAGATCCTGGGCGCTGTCGTCGCGTCGCTCGCGGGCGGCATCGTGCTCCTGGCGATGGGCCTGAAGGCCGGGGGCCTGTTCGGGATCGGGTATTCGCCCTCGGTTTACTTCTATGTCTTTGCCCTGATGGCGCTTGGAGCGTCGCTGCGGGTGATCACCCACCCCCAGCCGGTCTACGCGGCGCTGTATTTCGTGCTTTCGATCCTGGCTACGGCGGGTTTGTTCCTGATCCTGTCCGCCGAGTTCATGGCGTTCGCCTTGGTGATCGTGTACGCGGGCGCCATCCTTATTACGTACCTGTTCGTGATCATGCTGGCGACCCAGGCCCCGACCGAGGACCTGGAGAATGCCTTGACTGAATACGACACCGCGGCCCGGGAGCCGGTGATCGCGACCGCGTCGGGATTTGTCCTGCTGGCGGTGCTGTCCACCCTGATGTTCCGCGGCGTGGGCGAGCTGCCCAAGGCGCCGGCGGTGAATGGCCAGGCGCTGCTGGCGGAGATGCCCCGCAAGATTGAGGCGGCCCTGCTCGCGGCGGGGACGCTGCCCGGCGGCGCCAAGGTGACCTTCAACTCCGACGGCGACGCGAAGGTCGATTTCGCGGCCCGCACGGTCGAGATCAAGCTGGCGGACGGCGCGACGAAGACGGTGCCCCTGCCCAAGGACCTGTCGGTGACGAACACCGAGATGGTGGGCTTCAACCTGCTGCGGGATCATCCGGGCTCGATCGAGATCGCGGGTGTGATTCTGCTGATGGCGATGCTGGGCGCGGTGGTGCTGAGCCGCAAGCAGGTGCAGATGGACGAGGACGCGAAGGAGCGGCATTCCAAGCTGCTCTCGGCGGAATTGGCCCAGGGCGCGGAGACCAATCCATGATGACGACGCTCGCGCAGGCCGGCTTTCCCGCGGCGATGCACCAGATCACGCTGGCGCATTACCTGTTCATTTCCGGTGCCATGTTCATGCTGGGGCTGATCGGGTTCCTGACCCGGCGGAACCTGATCATCATGTTCCTGTGCACGGAACTGATGTTCCAGGCGGCGGGCTTGGCGCTGGTGGCCTTCAGCCGTTTTCATATGAACATGACCGGCCAGAGCTTTGTGATCTTCATCGTCACCGTCGCGGCGGCCGAGGCCGCCATGGCGTTGGCGCTGGTGGTGCTGCTGTTCCGCAAGCGCGAGAGCCTGGACGCGGCGGAGTGGCAGGAGATGAAGGGATAAGCACCTGGCACTAGGCATATGGCACTAGGGCAAGGCGTTCCGGGATGGTTCGACGGTGGTGTTCTGGTTGATGTTCAGTCTGCATTTCCTCGTGCCTAGGGCCCCGTGCCTAGTGCCTTCCTCGGAGTTCTCGTGCTGAACCCTGCTTCCAGTTTGGACTCCATGCTCGACTCGATGCTGGTGCTCGCCGCGACGCCCGCGACGGTCGCCAAGGCTCCGATCATCGCCGGCGATCCGCTGGCCTTGCTGGTGCCGGCGCTGCCGATCCTGGGGCTGATCCTCTGCACGCTGTGCGCGATCTTCCGGGTCAAGTCCAAGCTGCCGGCGTTCCTGACCGTGGCCTGCCTCGCCGGGGCGTTCGTGGTGACGGCCAAGCTGTTCACGGGGCATGACGGCGGGGTCTCGATTGCTTCGGGTTTTCAGTGGATGACGCTCTCCTGGGGCGAGGAGCCCGGGCAGCGGTTCATTGCTGATTTCTCGCTGTATCTCGACAGCCTCACGATCCTGTGGATGCTGTTTGTCACCGGCCTGGCGACCTTGATCGCGCTGTACGCCAGCGAGTACATGAGCCATGATGTGGGGCTTGGGTACTGCCGCTTCTTCGCGGCGTTCAACCTGTTCGTCTTCAGCATGGCCTGCCTGGTGATGGGCGACAACCTGCTGCTCTTGTTCCTGGGATGGGAAGGCGTGGGTCTGTGCTCGTACCTGTTGATCGGGTACTTCTACAAGAAGCCCTCGGCGGTGGCGGCGGCCAAGAAGGCCTTCATCATGAACCGCATCGGCGACGTCGGGCTCATCCTCGGCGTGATGCTGACGTTCGTGCACTTCGGCAGCATCGAGTACCGCGAGATCTTCGCGGCGGCCCAGCCGTACATTGATCTGGCCAAGGCCGGGAAGTTCAGCGAGATCCCGGCGATCGTGCAGTTGATCCCGATCCTGCTGGCGGTGGGCGCGTTCGGCAAGAGCGCGCAGCTGCCGCTGTATGTGTGGCTGCCCGACGCGATGGAAGGCCCGACGCCGGTGTCGGCCCTGATCCACGCGGCGACGATGGTGACGGCGGGCGTGTACCTGGTTGCCCGTACCTACCCGCTGTTCCTGCTGAGCGAGTACGCGCTTCCGATCGTGGCGTGGACGGGCGCTTTGACGGCGCTGGTGGCCGCGACGATCGGAATGGCGCAGTTCGACATCAAGCGGATCATGGCGTACTCGACGGTGTCGCAGCTCGGGTACATGTTCGCGGGCTTGGGCGTCCTGACCAGCACCGGTGCGGCGTTCCACGTGGTGACGCACGCGTTCTTCAAGGCGCTCTTGTTCCTCTCCTGCGGCGCCATCATGCACGGCTTTGCCGGCCAGCTCGATCTCCGCAAGCTCAGCGGCGTCGGCTTCATGAAGGGCTGGGGTGTCGTTGGCCTGGGCATGTTCGTGGGCTGCATGAATCTCGCGGGCTTCCCATTCACCGCGGGCTACTTCAGCAAGGACATGATCCTTGCCGAGGCGTTCGTGACCCCGGGCATGGCGCCGATCGGTTGGATTCTGCTGCTCACCGCGGGTCTCACCGCGTACTACACCTTCCGGGTGTTCTTCCGCGTCGTTGTTGGCCCGATGCACTACGAGCCGGGCGATGAGCTGCACCATGCGGAGGAAGATTCGCACGGGCATGACCATCACGGTGCTTCCGAGGCTGACGCGGCCCACGCGGCCGACGCCGCCCACGGGCACGCCCACACCCATGACGATCACGCTCATCACGAGCACGGGCACGGGGCCCACTTCCACCCGCACGCGCCGGGCTGGGCGATTAACACGGTGCTGGCGACGCTGTCGGTCGCGTCGATCGCCGCGGCGGGGTTGTATTTCGTGAAGTCGCCCTACGAGGGCGGCATGGCCCACGGCGGCGCGGTGCCGGGTATGGTGGAGCGGTCCTCGGCCGCGTTCGAGACGCCTTTCTCGCACCACGGCGTGGGCGAGTCGCACGAGACGATCAAGGAAGGCGGGCATGAGGGCGCCGATGGGCACGCTCCGGCGCACGCCGAAGGCGGGGCGCCGTCGTTTGTTCCCACGTCGATCGCCAAGTCTCAGGGCGAGGCCGCTCACGCGGGCTCGTTCCTCGGATGGGATCCGCACAAGGTCATGTACTACGTCTCGGGCGTTGTGGGCTTTGTCGGCATCTTCATTGCGTTCATTCTGCACTACGCCGGGCGTCGCACGGCGGCGACGGCGCGGGCGGATGCGTTGCTGCCCGCGTTCGGGCCGCTGGCCGGCTGGGCGCAGAACAAGTGGTACGTCGACGAGCTCTACGACCTGGTGGTCCGCACGCCCTTGTGGATCGTCGCCAACATCTTCCATCTGTTCGACAAGATCGTGATCGACGGCTTGGTTCGGCTGGTCGGTGGCATCCCCCGCTTCATCGGCGGGATGGTGCGGCCGACGCAGTCGGGCGAGCTGCACGGCTACGCCGCGGGCATGGCCGCGGGCGTGGCGGTGTTGCTGTTCTTGGTTTTCATGTTGACGATGCGGTAGGCATCGGGCTCGTGCCGCTTCGCTGACTTGTTCTCTTGTTCTTTCCCTGATCTCTTGCTTCGCTGTTCTCTTGCTTCGCTTGTTCACTTGCTTCGCTGCACCCCTGCTCCTCTTCCCCCGGAGTTCCCCGCGTGATGCTCGCGTCTCTCATCTTGATCCCGCTCGCGGTGGCGCTGGCCATCGTCGTGCTGCCCGCGGCGTCGGCCCGGGCGACGGCGTTGCTAGGCACGCTGGCCGCGGCGGCGATGACGGTTGTCGCTCTGGTGCAGTTTGACTGGACCCAGGGCGCGGTGATGCAGTTCCTGGCGAGCGTGCCGTGGCTGCCCTCGCTGGGCATCTCGCTGTCGTTCGGCGCCGACTCGGTCTCGATGCTGTTGATCGCCCTGGCGGCGTTGCTCGGGCCGATCTGCGTGCTGGCCTCGTGGACGGCGATCACGGAGCGGGTGAAGACGTACTACGCGTGGCTCTTGATCCTGCAGGCCGCGATGGTGGGCGTGTTCGTGGCCCGGGACCTGATCTTCTTCTACATCTGCTTCGAGTTCACGCTGGTCCCGATGTACGTCCTGATCAGCCTGTACGGCAGCACCAACCGCAAGCGTGCGGCGACGACGTTCTTCCTCTACACCTTCACCGGATCGGTGATCGCTCTCGCCGGCCTGGCGTATGTCGCGTGGTTCAACTCGACCCTGCCGTTTGACCAGATGACGGGCGTCGGCGGCTCGTGGACCTTTGACATCAGCACGCTGCAGACCGCGGCGTCGAACCACATGAACCTGGCGCAGCAGTCGATGGTGCTGCTGGCGCTCCTGTGCGGCTTTGCGGTCAAGGTGCCGCTGTTCCCGGTGCACACTTGGCTGCCCCTGGCGCACACCGAGGCCCCCACCGCCGGATCGGTGATCCTCGCGGGCGTGCTGCTCAAGCTGGGGACCTACGGCATCTTCCGCTTCGGGATCGGCTACACGCCCGACGCGTTCGTGGCGTTCGCGCCGTACATCGCGGTGCTGTGCATCATCGGGATCCTGTACGGCGGGCTCATCTGCTGGGTGCAGACGGACGTCAAGAAGCTGGTCGCGTACTCGTCGGTGGCGCACCTTGGCTTCTGCGTGCTGGGCCTGGCCGCCCTGAACCACGCGGGCATCCAGGGTTCGATCCTCTACATGATCAACCACGGCCTGTCGACGGGCGCGCTGTTCCTGCTCATCGGGTTCATGTACGAGCGGTATCACACCCGCAGCATGAAGGAAGTCGGCGGCCTCGCGGCCAAGATGCCGGTGTGGGCGACGTTCATGGTCTTCTTCGTGATGGCCTCGGTGGGGCTGCCGGGGTTGAACGGGTTTGTCAGCGAGTTCCTGTGCATGCTGGGCACGTTCCAGGCCAGCGATTCCTGGAGCCTTGGCCTGTGGGGCAGCGAGAAGGCCGCCACCATCGGGGCGACCCGCGGCAACCTTGGTCCGTGGTACGCAGCGGTGGCCTCGACCGGTGTGATCATCGCGGCGATGTATCTGCTGATCATGGTCGGCAAGGTTGTCTTTGGCCCGCTGAAGGAGCCGGGCGGGCATGACTCGCACGGTTCTCACGGCGGTTCTCACGGCGGTTCTCACGGCGGTTCTCACGGCGGGTCGCACGGCTCGAACGGGCACGGCGCCGCCGCCCACGGGCACAGCCATCTGCCCGCGGATCTGACGGCTCGCGAGATCACGGCGCTGATGCCGCTGGCGATCGCTTGCCTGGTCTTTGGTCTGTATCCGACGCCGCTGTTCCAGGCCTTGAAGGCCCCGGTGAACGAGGCGATCGCGCACGTTTATCCGCCACCGCAGCTTGAAACGCCCGGCACGGAGAACCAGCCCGGGCGGAACGATCCGACCGGCCTGATCGGCAGCGTCGGCACCGCGCAGGAGGTCTCGCGATGATCGAACGTCTGGCCTATCTCTGGCCCGAGATTGCTCTGTTCGCGACGACCTGCATTGTGATGGTGCTGGGTCTGAGCCGCTCCTTCGCGGTTCGCAAGGCCACCGCCGGCGTTGCCGGGCTGGGGCTGTTGGTCGCGCTGTATCTTGCGATCACGACGACGCCGGGCACGGTCGGTGGACCGCTGGTCGATGCCAAGCACGGCCAGTCGTTCCTGCCGACGATGGTGCCGTTCGCCAAGTGCCTGATCTGCATTGTGGCGCTGATCCTGTTGCCGCTGTTGGCGGGAACGGTCGATCGCGCGGAGGAGGCACGCGTTGCTTCCGGGCGCGGCGTGTTCAACCCGCTTCGTTCGAACCGGGCCGAGTTCTACTCGTTCTTCCTGTTCTCGATCACGGGCCTTTTGCTCGTCGCCTCGGCCGATGACCTGATCTGGCTGTTCCTGGCGCTCGAGTTGACCAGCCTGCCGACGTATGTGATGGTCGCGATCTCGTCGTCGCGGCACCGGGCCCAGGAAGCGGGCGTCAAGTACTTCTTCCTCGGCGCCCTGGGTGCGGCGATGTTCCTGTACGGATTTGCCCTGCTCTACGGCGCGACCGGCACCACCAACCTCAACAAGATCTACGACATCTTCACCGCGTCGGGGATCTCGACGCTGGGCATGCTGGGCCTGTTGATCACGCTGTTTGGCCTGTTCTTCAAGATCGCCGCGGTGCCGATGCACTTCTACACGGCTGACGTGTACCAGGGGGCCGCCCCCGGCGTGTCGGCGATGCTGGCGTTCGTCCCCAAGACGGCCGGCTTCCTCGCGATTCTGCTGATCGTCGGCACGGTCGGCTGGCGATTCGGTCCCGAGGGCGCTGGCACCTCGCTGCCGGAGCCCGTCCGCATCACGCTGTGGGTTGTGGCGGCGCTGACCATGACCATCGGCAACACGCTGGCGGTGATGCAGTCGAGCGCCAAGCGCATGCTCGCGTACTCCTCGATCGCGCACTCGGGCTACATGCTGGTCGGCGTGATCGCCGGGCCGGGCGATGCGTCGTTCTCCAACAACGGCATCGCGGCGGTGCTGTTCTACCTGCTCGCGTACGGCGTGATGAACGTCGGCTGCTTCGCGGCCCTGGCGGCCATCGAACGCAAGCCCAAGGCGGGCGAGGACGAGGTCCGCGAGATCGATCACGTGGACGACCTCCGTGGCATCTGCCGCTCGCACCCGGTGGCGGGCTGGACGATGGTGATCTGTGCGCTCAGCCTGCTGGGCCTGCCGCCGCTGCTTGGCTTTTTCGGCAAGCTGCCGCTGTTCACGAGCGCGGTGAGCGCGGGCGAGATCCCGCTGGTGATCGTGCTGGGCCTGAACAGCGCGATCGCGGCGTTCTACTACCTGCGGCTGATGGCGCTGCCGCTGCTCGAAGAGGCGCACCCGCGTGCGGAGGCGACGGAGGATGCTCCGTTCGCGGCACGCCGAGTGGCCGGTCTGGTCTCGGCGGGCGGCGTGGTGCTGCTGGCGGTCTTGGCGGGTCAGCTCATGACCCAGTCGGAGATCGCGGGGCGGTACATGCCGCAGTACAAGCCCGCGGCGGCGGCGGAGCAGTCGCAGCCGAGCCTGATGGATGCGCTGCAGGCGGTGCCGGGTGTGACGGGCGGGCGGTGAGCACGCCGCACGGGGGCGGGGCCTTCTAGGCCCCGGCGAAGAACGCTTCGTGAGAACTTGTCCAAGCTGATTTCGATGACGCAATCCTCGCTCGGCGAGCGAGTTGGACGTTCTGAGTTGAGAATCTCGGTGCTTCGCGCCGGGGCCTAGAAGGCCCCGCTCCCAAGGTCACTACCGCTTCGAGACTTCGAGCACCTTCGCGGCCTTGTCGGCGACGGCGGGAGTGGCGGGCGACGGCGTGGGTGCGGCGGGCTCGTCGGGCGTCAACTGGGGCTTGACGCCGGATGCCGTCACGGCCTGGATGATCGCGGTCATGTCGTTGGGCGACAGGGCAGCGGGGCGGATGCGCTGGAGCAGGCGGCCGCGCGGGATGCCGGCCTCGAGCTTGGTCAGGCCCAGGTCGTCGAGCTTGGCGAGCAGGCCGCCGAGGTTGGCGAGTTCCTGACGCGTGGCGGCTTCGCCGGGGTCGGTGAGCAGCCGCTGCATGAAGCCCTGCAGTTCCTCGTCGGCCGACTTGGCGGTCGAGGACGCGATGTAGCGGTCCCACGATTCCTCGAAGGTCTGGCGCAGTTCGGTGTCGCGGAGCTGCTCGGTGGTGCGGCCGTCGCTCTCGATGACGGTGCGCTTCATGGTCGCGTTGTAGGCCTTGGAGAGCTCGACCACGGCCTGCATCCACAGGCGGTCGGCGGTCACGACGTACTCGCGATTCTCGACGCTCGGCCGGAGCTTCTGCGGCACGTTGACGTAGTAGCTGTACCCGGCGAACGAGGCCACGATCTCCTCGTTGGTCGCCCCGCGGACGGTCAGGCCGAGCTGACGGAGGAGTTCCTGATCGGCCGGATCGACGACGACCGACTGACGCACGCGAGCGACCTCGCCAAGACGAGGCGGCTGGACGCTCTTGGTCTCGGCGACGCTGGTGGAGGTCGGGCCGCGGGAGGCGAGGTCGAGGAAAAGCAGGAAGTTGGGGCCGAGGGGGCTGCCGACGCGCTGATCGCGGAAGTTCGCGAGCGTGATGGCGCTGGGGAGCTGGCGATAGGAGAACGAGGCGAGCACCGGATCGGGCCCGCCGCCGGCGGAGTAGCTGAAGGAGCCGGCCCCGGGGAGCAGCGTGGGCGTGGAGCTGAACGAGATCGTGCCGCCGGCGACGATGTCGGTGCCGATGTCGCCCTCGACCCCGCCGGTGTTGTTGAGCAGGTTGGCGGCCCCGCGGCTGGTGATGCGGATGACGGGGGAGTTGACGGACAGATTGCCGAGCGTCGCGACGTCGCCGAGCGTGATCGACGAGGCGCCGAAGAGGCCCAACGAGCCGAGGGCCGTGAGCTTCTGGCCGGGCGCCATGGCGATGTTGTTGGCGACGATGGAGAACTGATCGCCGGGGTTGACGCTGGCGGCGATCAGGCGGCCCTGGGCGTCGAAGCCCTTGCTGAGCAGGATGGTCGCGATGTTGGGCGTGCCGATGGCGCCGCCAAGGGTGAGGTTGTTGAAGCGCTGGGTGCCTGAGGGCGCGACCGAGGACTGACCGATGCTGCCGCCGATGCGGATCGCCGAGCCCTCGATGGTCGAGGGGGCGTTGGCGAGCAGCGAGAGGTTGGCGGCGCCCGCGGCGGCGGGGTCGGTGAAGACGTCGCGGGCGATGAAGATCGTGCCGGTGTTGATCGTGGACGTGCCGCCGAGCGAGTCGATGCGGAGCTCGCCGGCGAACCACGACTGGCCGGTGGCGAGGGTGCGGAGACCCGCGCCGCGGAGCACGGTGGCCGCGGCGTTGCTGCGGAAGGAGGCGAGTGCGGCGTTCTGGCCGATGCCGTTGCCGAAGACGGCGGAGTTGGTGGCGTTCACGAGCATCGAGGCCAGGCCGGGGGCGGCGGAGTCGACGCCGCCGTTGAACTGGGCGTTTGCCGTATTGACGGTGAAGTTGCCGCCGAGGACGGTCTGGCCGCCGACGAAGAGGCCGGCGGCGTCGATGGTGCGGGCGCCGATGGTGGTGAGGGCGTTTCCGAACGACGTGCCGCCGACGGTGCGGACGTTGCCGGCGAGCGTGGTCGGGCCGGCGACGATGAGCTGGGCGAGGTTGGTGCCGCCGACGCCGCCGAGGCCGACGTTGCCCGCGAAGCCGACGCCGCCCGGGCCGCTGGCGATCATGCCGACGGTGTTGGTCGCGGCGTCAATCGCGCCGAAGTAGGCGAGGGTTGAACCGCTGAAGACGCGGCTGCCCGCGGCGCCGGTGAGCAGCAGGCCGGCGAACTGCTGCGAACCGATCGTAGTCATGTTGCCCGCGACGCGGGTGAGCGTGACGCCCGAGGCGTCGAGCGAGGTGAGAGCATTCACGCCGCCCGCGTTGAAGTTGAAGTTCGCGGCGTTGGCGACGAGGGCCAGGGCCGAGTTCGCGGCGGCGGGGGCGGCATCGAGCGTGCCGTTGAACGTGATCGTGCCGGCGCGGAAGTCCGAGGGCCCGGCGATAAACGCGCCCTGGTTCACGATCATCGAGCCGCCGGGCACGATGCGGACGTTGCCGGCGAGGGTCGAGGTGCCGACGCCGTTGATGGTCAGGGCGCTCAGGGCGCTGCCAAAGCCCGCGCCGCTCTTGAACTCGCCGCTGCCGGTGTTGTTGAGGGTCAGGCTGCGGCTGCCGCCGGCGGAGTCGACCGAGCCGTTGAAGAGGTAGCCGTTGCTGTTGATGATGGTGTTGCCGAAGAGCCGCGTCCCGCCGAGGACGCCGAACGCGCCGCCGGCGTTGAGCGTGAGCGGGCCGTTCACGTCGAGATTGCCGTCGAAGGCCTGGCTGCCGGTGGTGGTCGTGTTGCCGTTCAGAACGGTCAATCCGCCGCCGGTGCGGTTGAGGAAGCCGAGCGTGCCCAACGTGGGGATGCCTGAGCCCACGGTGCTGGCGAAGGTGACGGTGCCGGGGGCAGCGACGTTGAGGCCCGCGCCGGCGTCGGCGGCGACGGCGCCGAGGAAGTCGATGGTGCCGGTTGCACTCGCAATGTTCTTGTTCGCGGCATCGAGCAGGCGGAGCGTGCTGAGGCGGATCGCGTCGCGGGCGGCGAGATCGGCGTGCAGACGGGTGTCGGCGGCGAGGGCGGTGTCGACCGAGCGGAGCAGCGAGCCGATGCCGACGTTGCCGACGAACTCGATCGAGTTGCTGCCGGTGGAGGCTAGGGCGAAGGGACCACCGATGTCGCTGTCGAGCGTCTGCCCGAAGCGGAACGTGCCGCCGTTGAGGTTGAGGTCGCTGCCGAGCAGCACGGCATTCTGGAAATCGGCGTTGCCGCCGGCGGTGGTGCGGACGAGCGTGTTGAGCGTGGTCGCGCCGCCGCCGTTGACGAGGATGGACTGCAGGGCGTTGGTCTGCCCGATTGCAGCGCCGAAGAGGATGGGCGAGGTGCTGGTGACGGTGAGCGAGCGGGCGGGGCCGGCGTTCCCGTCGACGGCGTTGGTGAACGTGGTCCCGTTCGCCAGCACGGTCAAGTCGTTCGCAAGGGTGCTGGTGCCGCCGATGAACAGCGGGCCGCCCGCGTCCAGCGTCTGGGCGGTACCCTTCGAGAATGCAACGTTTCCGGCGAACCGCTGCTGGCCGAGGGTGAACGCATCGCCGAGCAATGTTGTGGCGCCGGTGCCGAGCTTCTGCAGCGAGGCGAGGCGTCCACCGGCGGAGCCGATGTTGCCGCCAAAGGTGGTGAGGCCCGAGGTATCGACGACCAGATTGCGGGCGATCGGCGAGGTGATCGTGCCGAGCGTGACGTTGCCGCCGAGCAGGCTGGTAACAGTGCTGCTGGCGTCGAGCTGGGTGTCGCGGAGCGTGATGAGACTGTTGGCCGTCACGTCGCCGCCGAGGCGAACGAGGGAAGCGTTGTTGACGGTGAGCGAGGCGAGCGGGTTGGCGAGCGAAGCGACCGGGCCGCCGAAGGTAACGACGCCCGAGGTATCGACGACCAAGGCCCGCGCGACGGGCGAGGTGATCGTACCGAAGGCAACGTTGCCGCCGAGCAGGCTGGTGATGGTGCTGTCGGCGTCGAGCTGGGTATTGCCCAGGGCGATGGCGGCGTTGGTCGAGATGTCGCCGCCGACGCGGGTGAGGCTGGCGTTGCTGACGGTGAGTGACGTGAGCGGGTTGGCGAGCGAGCCGACCGAGCCGCCGAACGTGACGATGCCGCTGGTGTCGACCGAGAGGGCGCGGGCGACTGGGGCGGTGACGACGCCGAAATCAACGTTGCCGCCCGCGGTGCTGCGGACGAGGCTGTCGGCGTTGAGTTGCGTGGCAGCAAAGCGGGCGAAGCTCTGCGTGGTGACGTTGCCGCCGAGCACGGTCTGGGCCGCGTTCTGGGCGTCGAGGCTCAGCAGTTCACGCGTGCCGCCGACGGTGTTGCTAAACGTCAGCGTTCCCACGCCCAGGGTGTTCAGAGCGAAAGGGCCGCCAAGGGCGGAGTCAAGCGTCTGATGGAACGTGTAGCTGCCGTTGCGGAGTGAGACGTTGCTGGCGAGCTCGGTGGCGTTGCGGAAGTCGGCGTTGTCGGCGTCGATCGTCGCGTTGATCGTGGTCAGACCGCCGCCGGAAACGTCGAGCGTGCGGAGCGCGTCGGCGGAGCCGATGGCCTGGGCGAAGGTGATCGCGCCGGGGCTGGCGATGAACAGCTCGCCGCGGTCGGCGGGCGGGAGCGCCGCGCCGGAATCGACGAGGCCGGTGAAGGTCACGCCGTTGGCGTTGATGTCGGCGCGGCGGGTGATCCGCGTGTTGCCGCCGACGCTGAAGAGACCACCAGCGTTGAACGTGGACGGCCCGAGGATCGCGAGGTTCTTGTCGAACTGCTGCTGGTTGGCGGTCGAGACGTTGGCCCGCACCGTCGTGTCGATGCGGCTGATCAGGAACGCGAGAGCACGCGACTGGCCGACGTTTTGGGTGAAGTCGAGCGTGCCGAGGCCGGCGTTGCCTTTGAACTCAGCGCCGAAGGCGTTGGCCGCGAGCGCGTCGAGCGTGCTGTTGAACGTGACCAGGCCGCCCTGGAAGATCGTGTTGCCGGTGAGGTTGACGGCGTTGTTGAACGTCGCGGTGGCGGCGTCCACGAGCGTGGTGACGCGGGTCTCGCCCCCGCCGTCGACGAGCAGCGACGCGAGCGGTCCGGTGGCGCCGATGGTGGAGCCGAAGTCGATGAGGCCGGCGCTGGTGACGTGCAGGGCACGCGGGCCGCCGATGGAATCGACCGCGCCGCGCAGGTCCGCGGCCCCGACGATCATGTCGACGTTGGTCTCGAGCTCCGACTTGCCGGTGATGGTGAGCGGGCCGCCGGCGTTGATGGTCTGGAGGCCGAGCTTGGCGAAGCGGACATCGCCGTCGAAGGACTGCTGCCCGACGGTGGTGGTGTCGCCGCGGAGGACAGTGGCGCCGCCGCCGCTGCGGAGGATCTCGGCGAGCGCGCCGGTTCCGGCGAGGCCGGAGCCGACGCTGCTGTTAAAGGTGACGAGGCCGCCGGTGTCAATCTCGAGGCCGGTGGTGTTGCTGGTCGCGCCGACGGCGTTGTTGAAGGTGATGTTGCCGCCGAGCGAGCTGAGGACGCGATTGCCCGCGAGGCCCGCGGCCTCAAACGCGCTGTAGTCCTGGTTGCCCAGCGTGCTGATGTTGCCCGAGGCGATGGTGCGGCTGATCGCCGAAGCGTTGACGAAGGCGAGCGAACGACCGGAGCCGACGTTGTTCTGGAATCGCAGCGTCGAGCCGGGTGTGCCCGCGGTGAGGCCGAACGTGCCGCCGAGGCCGGAATCCACGGTGTTCTGGAAGGTGACGCTGGGGCCGGAGAAGGCGACGTCGCTGTCGAGCACCGTGGCGTTGGCGATATCGATGAACCCGGCGGCGCCGGTGACGCGGACCGAGTCGTTGAAGTGGGTGAGCCCGCCGCCGATGGCGCGGAGCGATTCGAGCGCACCGACCGAGCCGATGGCGCGGGTGAAGTTGATCTCGCCCGGCGAGTTCACGACGAACGCCACGCCCGAGGCGCTGGCGTCCACAATGTTGCCGAAGTACGCGCTGGCGGCGTTGATCTGCGTGGAGCGGCCGAGCGCCGTCGGGCCCAGGGCGACGAACGCGCCGCCGGCGTCGAGGCTGGTGGCCGTGCCGCCGATGGTCAGCGTGCCGCCGTAGGTCTGGTTGAGGTTGGTCAGGACGCGGGCGTTGGCAGTGGCGTTGCCGGTGGTGAGCAGCGAGGCGAGTGCACGGCCGGTGCCGACTTCGCCGCCGAAGAGCACGCTGGGGCCGAGGATGGTGGCGTTGTAGAAGCCGGTGGTGTGCGAGTCGAGGGTGTTGTTGAAGGCGACGGTGCCGCCGGAGAAGGTGGTGTCGGCCGCGAGCTGGACCGCGCCGTTGAACGTGGTGTTGCCGCTGCGGACGAGGTTGCGGACGCGGGCCGCGCCGCCGCCGGTGGTCGTCAGGCTGTTGAGCGCGAGGGCCGAGCCGATCGAGTTGCGGAAGTCGATGAGGCCGGGTGAGTTGACGGTGAAGTTCGCGCCCGCCGCGGCGGCGTCGACGAGGTTGCCGAAGATCGCGCTGGCGGCGGAGAGCTGGATGTTGCCCGCACCGACGCGGACGCGGCCGTTGGTCGTGAACGCGCCCGCGAGGGTGAGATTGTCGTTCAGCCGCAGCGAGCCCGAGCCGAGCTGGAAGGTGACCGACGGGTTCAGCGTGGTGGCGCTGTCGACGCGGATGTCGCCCGACTGGCCGCCCTTCAGGAAGTCGATGTTGGTCCAACCGGCGCCGATGGTGGCGAGCTCGGCGGTGCTGAGGGCCAGAGCACCGGCGTCGCTGCTGCCCAAGGCGATCGCGCGGCCGCTAGTCTGGGTCTGGAACCGCAGACGACCGCCCGCGCCGGAAATAAGCGACGCGGTGGGATCGATGGTGACCGTGTCGGCGTTGATCAGCAGCGACTTGTTGGTGGGCGTGAGGTTGATGACCCGTCCCGCGGCGACCACGAACTCGCCTCGGCCGGCCAGCACGTTCGCGTTGCCGTTGAGATTGATCGAGGACAGGAAGCGGATGCGGCTGGCGGCGTCGGCGAAGTCGTTGACGCGGAGCGTCATGCTCGGCGCGGTCAGGTTGATCGTGCCGGGGCCGCTGAACTCGAGGACATTCGCCCGCAGCTCAAGCGTGTTGCTCGCGACGATGTCGCGGCTGTAGATTGCCTGCGTGGCCGCGTCCATCCGCACGTTGGCGGCGTTGATCGACGCGTTGCTCTCGATGCGGTCGGCGGACTTGACGACGATGCTGCCGGTGCCCGCGTCCACGCTCGAGCCGGCGCCGAGAAAGCGGATGTTGCCGGTGGTGGTCTGGATGTCGATGTTGCCGCCGCCGGTCGTGAGCGACTGGGAGGCGTCGAAGGACGAGCCGCGGACGAAGATCGAGCTGGTGCCGCCGACGAACTGCGAGGCGATCGACTGCACGCTCACAGCGCCGGTGTGATTGAGGTTCACGCCCGCGGCACGGATCTGGTTGTTGCTGCTGAAGCCGACGCCGCTGCTGGTGAGCACGCCCTGACGCAGCAGCAACTGGGCGTTGACGTTGACGTTTCCGCCCGCGGCGAGGTTGAGGTTTAGCCCCGCGCCCGCGGCGGCGTTCTGATCCACGATCCGCTGGTTGATGACGATGTTGCCCGCGGCAAGCACGTTGAGCGTGCGGATGAGCACGGGGCTCACCGGCGGCGGGAGATCGAAGATCGCGTTGAACGTGATCGTGCCGGTGCCGGCGCCGACGGTGCCGACGGTCTTGATGGTGACCGTGCTGCTGGTGGCGAAGGCGTTCTTGAGGTCCTCGACCCAGAGCTTGGATGCGCCGCCGCTTGGCGTGAAGATGGGGCCGCCGCTCACATCGACGGTGGGCGCCGCGGCGACGATCTCGAGATCGAGCGGGTCGATGAGCCAGGTGCCGTCGATGCCGAGCAGGGCGCGGGCCCCGGTGTCGGGCGTGCCCTTCAGCGACAGCCAGCCGCCGGAGGTTTCGACGAATCCGCCGTTGCCGGCTTCGACGCCGCCGCGGGCCTGCAAGCGGCCGAACGAGCGGGTGGCGTTCTGCGAGAAGAGAACGATCTCGCCGCCGTTGCCGCTGCGGATCGCGTCGGCGTTGACGGTCGAGTTCTGATCGACGTAGAGGCCCTTGGCGACGTGGTCGAGGCCGAGGCCCTCGCGTCCGCCGCCGATGAGGGCGGTGCCGCCGCCGCTGTCGCCGGAGACGTCGATGGTCGCGCCGGTGAGGGCGATGTTCTCGCCGGTGATCTCGACGCGGCCGCCGGTCTCGCCGAGGTCCTTGCCGCTGGCGTCAACGGTTCCGGCAACGCGGACCTCGCCGCGCTCGCCGCCGTCGATCTTGACGTTGCGGGCCATCAGGCGGCCGGTGTTGATCACCGCCATGCCGTAGGCATCGCCCGCGGCGAGCATCGCGGTGCCGCGCCGGGCCTCGATCACGCCGTCGTTGCGGACGCCCTCGGCGGCATTGGTGCCGTCGCCCTGAATGCGAGCGAAGACATGCCCGCCGGCTTCGCCGACGTAGACATCGCTGCCCGCGGCCATCACCACCGTGCCCTGCGGGGCGACGATCGTGCCGTAGTTGGCGACGTGGCGACCGACGAGTGCGGCCATGCCGCCGTCGGCGGTCTCGATCCGGCCGTGGTTGATCACCGCGCCGGAGAGGTTCGTGAAGTGATCGATCCCGGCGAGGAAGTTCTGATCGGAGAGCTGCCCGGCCGCGGCGGCGAAGCTGGCGCAGTTGATGACCGAGTTCTGCCCGAAGATGACGCCGGCGGAGTTGACGAAGTAGACGCTTCCGTTGGCGTAGATGCTGCCGTCGATGAACGTCGGTGCCGAGCCGTTGATGCGGTTGAGAACACGGGCGCCCGAGCCGTCCTGGATGAAGCGGACCCACTGCCCGCTCGCGACGTCGAAGCGGGTGTAGTTGATGATCGCCTTGTTGGACGTGTGGATGACCCAGTTGCCGTTCTGGTTCTGGAACGACGCGGTGCCGCTGGCGACGTTGGGGTTCTCGGGGCCGTTGGCGTGCGCACGCTGGGCCGACGCGAGCAGCAAGAGCAGCGACAGGGTCGACGACACCCAGGCGAGACGATCACCCCTCAGGGCCGCGGGCTTGAGCCCGCGCGGGGACACCTCGTGAGCACGGATCGCGCGTGCCGCACCAGCGACCTGAGCGATCGAGCGGACGGCGGAGTTGTCGCGACGCGAGTTCATGCGGCGGCGTGCAGGTTGCTGTCCTTGCCGCGGTCCCCCTTTGAGGCTGCTTTTCGGTACTGACCTGTACGCCCCGCACCGAGCGGGGTTTCCACAGCACCTCCGAAGCCTCAAAGCGAACGTGGCGGGTTCGCTGAGAACCCGCCGGACGGCATCCTGCCGTGTCAAATGTACCTTGGGTGGGAAGGCGGTGCCGCCGATCTTGGTCGGCGATTCCTGGCGCGTTCCGTTTGTAGCGACGGAGCGACCGCCGGCGACCGATCAACGACCAAACATGGGCCGAGAACTTGGGCACTCCGTTCGGTCGTCTCGAATCAACGGTCTGGCGTGGGCAAGCCCTTGCCGAACGAGCTCGAAGGGTCAGCGACCGGTGCTTTCGCGCTGCCGGCACCCGCTCGCTCACGCTCGGGGCTCGTCACGGAGCCCTTGCCGCTCGTTCCTCTACGATCGTGCGTGCCCCTCTGGACCCTTGCTCACGGCCGCAGCCTCGACCTCTCCGCACCGCGGCTGATGGCGATCGTGAACGTCACGCCCGACAGCTTCTCCGACGGAGGACGCTATGCGTCGGTCTCGGAGGCCGTGACCGCGTGCGCGGAGTTCGTCGCCGCGGGGGCTGACATGCTCGATGTCGGCGGCGAATCCACCCGCCCGGGTGCGGCGCGGGTCGCTCCGGTCGAGCAGGTGGAACGCGTGGTCCCGGTGATCGAGGCCCTGCGTCGTGACCCGAGGTTCGATGGGACGCCGATCAGCGTGGACACCACGATGGCTTCCGTGGCCCGCGCCGCTCTGGACGCGGGGGCCGACGCCGTGAACGACGTCAGCGGCCTGGGCGACGACGGCCCGGCGATGCTGGAACTGCTCGGTGCGTCCGACTGTGGCTACATCCTGATGCACCGCCTGCGCCCGCCCGAGGCGGATTCGTACTCCGACCGCTACGCCGAGGCACCGCGGTACGGCGATGTGGTCGCCGAGGTGAAGGCAGCCCTGCGGGCGGGCCTGGAGCGGCTTGATCTGCACGGCGTCGCCCGGGAAAGAGTGGTCCTGGACCCGGGGCTGGGCTTTGGCAAGACGGTCGAGCAGAACCTCGAACTCATCCGGCGCAGCGGCGAGTTGCTGCGTCTAGGCCTGCCCTTGCTCAGCGGGCTGTCGCGCAAGAGCTTTGTGGGCAGGTGGGCACTGAACCGCGATTCAGAGCCTTCGGAGAGGCTCAAGGGCACGCTGCGGCTCAGCGCCGAGCACGTCCGGCAGGGCGCGCGGCTGCTGCGGGTGCACGACGTGAGCGCTCACGCAAGCCTTGGAATGTCATCCGCTTGAGATCGGAGTGCGACCCTCTTGTGCGCCGAGCGATCGGCGCGAAAATCCCTTTTGGGGGAGTTCCTTGGAAAGAGTAGTTGCAGATAGGAAAGGCTATTTCTTTCGTTGCTTCTCGTCGTTGCCCGAGAATCGCACGACGTAGCCGCGCTCGATCACGAGCACGAAACCGCCATTCTGAACGGCGCGACGCTTGATGACTCCACCGCAGAGGACGCGTTCTTCAACGGCCGCGTCGTAGATCAAAGGCTGCTCAAAGATCGTCTCCGCCGCCTTGATGTTGCTTACATCGATGGTGAGGCTGCGCTTGGCCATGCCGCCTTCGGGTGCCTCCTCGACTCGATCGAAGGTGACATCGCCCACAAAGAAAACGCTCTCGCCGACTGGGTCTTTGTTCTGCTGAATCAGCGTTTGGATGCGGTTGTTGTTCAACGCGGTCCACGCGGCGGAGCCAAACTTGGTGAGCTCCCTCAATCTATCGATAACTTTCTCGCTGGCGGCTGGCCATTTTTCGCTGTTGTCGTCGACGCGCAGCAACTGTCGCGCGAAGTCCTTGAGCTCGTTGGGGAGCCTTGGACCCGTTGACAGGCCGTTCTTGTTGCACTTGGTGCACGGTCCTTCAACTTTGGTGATCGTCGGCGTGGTGACCCCGGGAATCGCTTTCTTGTTGCCCTTGCGTTCTTCGAGCGCTCTCCCGCTCCCCTTGCAGTTGTCGCACGGAGCGGCGGCGGCGGCACGAGCCGCGATGCCGACGAGTTCGCCGGGCGTCACAGGCGGGCGTTTGTTCTCCGGAGCTTTGGCGGGCTTGGCGTCCTTTTTCGGCTGCGTATCTTTCGGCTCTGCATCCGGATTCCCGGCCTCGGGCGCTTTCTCTCTCGGTTCGTTGCCCGGAGGGTCATTCTGGCTGGGCTTGGTCGCTGGTTCGTCAGCCATCGCCCGGACCGGTACGGTGGATGAGCCGTAGGTTGGCTCCATTCCGACGAACCCGAGAGGCATCAGAACCAAAAGCGAGCACACAAACCGAACGCCACAATCTCCGACCATAGCAAACCCTCCCAGGCCATCGGCGATCGAGCCGCCGTGCGCCGGAATCAAGGGTACCCGGGAAAGGAGTTTGTTGCGTTGGGATCGTTACTCGGTCGGCGCGCTCGCCATCGCGGCACGATCGCGCTCGCGGGCTTCGCGGCGGGCGATGGCGCGGTCGGTGGTGTAGACAGCAAGGCCCAGGCGGTCGCCCGCGGCCATGGAGATGCGGGTGCCGGGAACGTACCCGTCTCCGGCGGCCATGCCGCCGTAGCTTGCATCCGGGGCGTTGCCGAGGGCGGCGGAGCTTGAGGGCGCCGAAGAGCACCCGACGAGTGCGCAAGACAGTGCCGCGGACATGGCGACCAGGAGGCGGGTTCGCCAGCTGATCCCGGTGCCGGTGCGCTTGGTGCGAGTGAGTTCGTCGTGCCGCATGTCCCACCTCCCGCCCGATCGGGCTGCCGAGGCGGCCTGAAAGGCACGCTTCGGCTTGACGGGTGAAAGGTCGAATTCGCGCCGGGTGGTTTCCAGGCGCTCGCGCAAGAACAGCGGGGTCGGTGCGGGTTGTCCGGTTTGGAGGGGGGTTCCCTGTGGCTGGCCGATCTTGATGTCGGGGCGGAGGACGAAGGTCCCAGAAGTACGGCCGCGGCTTGGCGCGGGTATGCTGGGACGGGATTTCACCCGTTCCCTTGGTAGCAAGGGCGGGTGGTCGCGTGGACCGGACGGTGACGCCGCGGGTGCGGCGGGTGCTGTCGTTCCATCTATTTGGCCTCTGGTCAGGAGAACCCACGACTTGGCGGCACGCAGCGCGACAGCCTGGCACACCCGACTGCTCCAAGCCGAGGAGGCCCTCGCCCGCGCCCGAGAGGCGATAGGGAAAGGTGAGTCGCCCGAGGAGGCCATGGCCGACGCCCTGCGCCAGATCGATCGGGCCAAGCTGGACATGCACGCCGCGGACCAGATCGGGGACACCTTCGGCCAGCTGGACCAATTGGTGTGGAACGCGTGGAACAAGAAGATCGCGCCGGACTCGGCGCTGGCCCGCGAGGGCAGTTTCTCGCAGGCGTTGGCCCGGGTGCTCTCGGAGGGCGACGATCAGAGCCGGGCGAAAGCGCTCGACGAGGTGGAGCGGGCGCTGGCGTCGTCGCGGCGGATCATGGCCGCGCTGATCGCGGCGATCGCGCAGGCGTCGGAGCGGTTCGCCAGCCGCCACGTGATGCGGTACGGGGTGGACACGATCGAGCGGGTGGCGCAGGCGGAGAACGGCCGCACCAATGCGCGAGTCAGCAACCCGGACGCGGCGGCGTGGCGGAAGTACAAAGAACTGATGGGTGAAACAGCGGGCGCGGCGGAGGCGAACATCGAGGCCGAGATCCTCCGCGCGGTCGCCGAGTTCACCGAGTCGCTCGCGGGCACGTTCGCGAGCGCGGAGCGGGACAACCTGTCGCAGTCGCAGCTCCAGTCCAAAGTTCAGGGACAAGTTCCGGGCCAAGTTCCAGGCCCGGTTTCAGGCCCGCGTGACGCCGGAGGATCGCAATGAGTTTGCTCGAACTCGTCGAGCCGATCTTGCAGCAGATCTGCCGTCTCAATCGCCTCGCCCGCAAGGGAGCGGCGATCGATCTCTCGGTGGTGCGATCGGAACTGCGCAGCGCGCTCAACGACGCCCGCGCCAAGGCCTCGGCCGACCCCGATGTGATGCGCGGCTTCGAAACCGTGGAACCTTCGCTGCTGGTCTTTATTGACTCGAGTGTGCGGGCGATGCGTGCCGGCTTCGCGGGCGTGTGGAAGCCGCTGGCCCCCGAACGCGGCGTGGAGTCCTCGGTGCGGGTCATCGAAGAAGCGATCGAAAAGGCGCTGAAGGACGATTCGGCGGGCTCGACCGAGCGCTTGGGCGTGTTCGCACAGATCCTGGGCCTGGGGTGCCCGAACATCTACGCGGGCAGCCGCGAGGCCGGATCGAAGAAGCTGGGCGAGATCCTGCCGCGGCTGTCGGCGCTGGCGGAGGTCGATCAGACGCAGCGCATCTGCCCCGAGGCGTACAAGAACGTGGACACGCGGCTGCTCACCCTGCCGCCGGCCCGCAGCCTGACGGCGGTCGCGATCGCGGCGGTGGGCATGCTGGCGGTCGTCGTCGTCGCGTACTTCGCGCTCTTCACACGGGCGTCGGGCGATCTGCGGGACACCCTGCAGAAGATCCAGAACGCGTCCGCGACGGAAAGCAAGGGCGTTGAGAGCACGGGAGGTGCGAAGTGAGTCTGGCCTCCGCATTTTCTTTCGGCTTTGCCTTCAGCGCCGCCAAGAGCGCGTCGTGGGGCGTCGCGCTCACGACGCTCGCGGCGGGCGAGTACTCCGAGCTTCTGAAGCTCATCCCCAAGGACGGCACGTTTCTCGCCACGCTCGGCATCGGCGCGGTGGTCGTGTCGCTCGCGATCGGCGCGTTCCAGTGGTTCATCTCGATCCGCGACAAGGCCAAGGGAGTGCCCTTCGCCGAGCTCGTGAAGGGCGCGGTGGGCGTGACGCCGGCGATCGCGGATCCGGCCCAGCGGGCACGGCTGGACGACCTGCGTCGCAAGTTCGACGACGGCGTGCAGAAGTTCCGTGCCGCGGGCAAGGACCTCTACAGCCTGCCGTGGTATCTGCTCGTCGGCCCCGCGGGCAGCGGCAAGACCGAGGCTCTGCGGCACTGCAACGTCGGATTCCCCCCCGGGCTGCAGGACTACCTGCAGGGTGCGGGCGGCACGTTGAACATGCACTGGTGGTTCACGAACCACGCCGTGGTGCTCGACACCGCGGGGCGCATGTTCATGGAAGGCGCCGGGCCCAACGCCGAGGGCGGGGGCGGCGAGTGGGGCGAGTTCCTGAAGCTGCTGAAGCGCAGCCGTCCGAATCAGCCGGTCAATGGCATGTTCCTGGTGATCGGCGCGGACAGCTTGATCCGCGACAAGAGCGAGGACATCGAGAGCAAGGCGGGGCGCATCGCCCAGCAGCTCGACACCATCCAGCGCACGCTCGATGTGCGCTTCCCGGTGTTCGTGATCATCACCAAGTGCGACCTCATCGCGGGCTTCCGCGAGTTCTTCGATAACGTCACCGACCCCAACCTGCAGCACCAGTTGCTCGGCTGGAGCAACCCCGATCAGCTCGATTCGCCCCTGCGCATCGAGCTGGTCGAGGAGCACATGAAGACGGTGAAGCACAAGCTCACCGCGCGGCGTCTGGCGCTGGTGGCCGACAGCACCCGGTACGCCCAGGGCACCGGCAAGCGGATGGACGAGGTCGATGAGCTGTACGCGCTGCCGGAGAATCTCGAGAAGGTCGTGCCGCGGCTGAAGCGGTACCTGGAAACCATCTTCGCCGGCGGCGAGTGGAGCCCCAAGCCGCTCTTCCTCCGCGGCATCTACTTCACATCCTCGATGCGCGAGGGCGAGGCGCTCGACAACGACCTGGCGAAGGCCCTCGGCCTCACGCTCGACAGCCTGCCCGGCGGCAAGGTGTGGGAGAAGGAACGCTCGTTCTTCCTCCGCGATGTGTTCCTCGCCAAGGCCTTCCGCGAGAAGGGCCTCGTCACCCGCGCCACCAACGTGCAGAAGCAGATCGCCAACCGCCGCTTCGCCATCCTCGGCTCGGTGGCGACGGCCGCGGCGCTCGTGCTCGGCTTCACGTTCTACGGCCAGCGCGAGCTCACCCGCTCCATCGAGGGCCCGCGCGCCTTCTGGAACTCCATCGGCGTGGCGCTGGGCGTCATCGATGCACCCAAGACCGATGAGCCCGCGATCGCGACGCAGGGCACGCAGGCCACCCGCGGCGACACCGCGATCGTGCGCTTCGAAGCGCCCAACTGGGTCTATAGCGGCGATCGCGCCGATGTGCAGCTCCCCGAGGGCATGGTCGCGCGATCCAAGCTGGCGTCACTGACGCTGCAGCGATCGAATGAAGGCGTCAACGTGCCGCTCGTCTTCTCGCCCGCGGCGACTGTCGCCGGTGCTGGCGGCGGATTCACGAAGGAGCAGCGTGCGGCGCACGCCGCGGTGCTGGAAAAGACCGTTCTCAAGCCGCTGGTTGACGGCGTGCGCCAGCGTCTGAGCGAGACCACCACGTGGGACAGCCGGGCGACCAACGCGCTCGCCGAGATGATCCGGCTGGAGACCCTGAAGCTGAACCTCGCGCCCGCGGGCGGGCCACGAGCCACGCTGGTGGACTTGAAGGCGCTCTTCAACTTCGTGATGAACACCAAGCAGGCTCCCGAGGAGCTGCGCTCGTGGCAGGACGCGATCGACGCGACCTACGCCGTGGGAACCAGCGGCACGAAGCTGTCGTGGCCCCCGGCGAGCCTCAAGGTCGGTGATGTCGCCGCCCTTCGCGCGGTGCGGGAAGGCCTCGAGAAGTTCGCGGCGAGCTGGCCCGAGCGTGCCCGCGGCGACGAGTTCGCCCTGGGTCGCCTCTCGCTGCTGGCCGACGCGCTCGGCGCGTTCCGTGCCGAGGAATCCAAGCTCCAAGCACTCCGCGGCATGCCCGGGCCGGACGGCAAGCCCACCCCGGGCGTGCAGACCGGCGCCGAGTTGGAGTCCTTCCTCGCCGAGGCCAAGGCCCGCATGGACGCGCTCTCCGCCGCTGCCGCCAAGTCCGATGAGCTGCTCAAGTCGATGAAGCTCGACGCGACCGAATTGGCCGGCGGCATCGAGGCCACCAAGCGCGAGGCGCTCGAACAGATCAGCGCCGAGTACGCGCTCCTGATCGCGCAGCTGCCGTCGCTCCCCGAGGGTGACACGTCGGCGACCGAGCCGGCGCCCGCGGGCGAGATCCGCCAGTTGATCGCGGCCCGCAAGGAGAGCGCCGAGAAGACCCTCGACGCCGCCGCGGAGCGCGTGAACACTCGACTCGGGCCGCTGCTTTCGCTGGTCGCCTCCGGCGCTGGCGGCGAGGACGCGTCGTACCGCGTCCGGCACAACGCGTACCAGCGCGGGGCCAAAGAGCTGTTCGACCGTCCGCCCGTCGGCGGCGCCGACTCCGAGTGGTACGGCCTCGCCGATCGCTTCCGCGAGCTGGACGCTCGGGTTGACCGGGCCAAGGCCGACATCGAAGCGATCGCGAGGGGCGTTTCAGACGTCGCCGCTCGCAACACCGCCGTCGCCACCGCCACCACCCTCGCCCGCACCGGCCGCGCCGCCTCCGCGACCGAGGTGCTCCGCTCCTTCTTGTCCAAGCTTCCTGAGTCCGCCGACGGCGTCACCGCCGCGGTCGAGTCGATCGCCAAGGCCAAGGGCCTCAAGCCGATCACCAAGCCCACCGTCGCACTGCTTGGTTTGCAGGGCGGCGAGATCCCGGTCGCCTTCGCGCCGCAGGCTGCAGGCGTGGTGCTGCAGGGCCTGGCCCGGGCGGAGCAGGAGATCAGCTCCGACGGCGCGGTGGTGGATAAGGCGTTGCTCGCGGTCGAGGTCCGTTCCCGCGGCCGCGGGCTCGACGAGTACGCGAAGAAGTACGCGTCGGTCTGGGCCGTCGGGCTGCAGCGTGAGATGTCGATCAACGATTCGCTGAGCACCTGGCAGGCGCTCGGACCGGCCATGACCGCCGGCGCCGAGCGGCTGATCGACCGTGCTCCCGAGATCCGTTCCCTCGCGTCCGCCGCGGCCGACGCCATCGAGCCGCTGCCGGCGAGTGTGAAGAATCTGCCCGAGGTCCGCGCCGCCGCCGATCGTTTGGCCTCGACCGCCAAGGCCCTCGCCGACGAGAGCCTGCTCCGCAAGCGTGCCGACGCGCTCAAGGCCATCGCGCCGCTCGGCGGGCTCGACTGGCGCTCCGCTCGTGCCGCGTTGCTCGCCGGAGGTTCGGGCGAGGCGATGACCGATGCTCTGGGCGTACTCGCCAACGGCCAGTCGCGGGTGATCAGCGACGAATCGCTCGCCTTGGGTGTGCTCCGCACGCTCCGCGATCAGTACGAGTCCAACGCCCGCGACGCGGTGAAGATGCTGGCGGCGTCGGAGCGATGGCCGCTCTCTCGAAGCGCGGATCAGACCAAGCCGCTCGACGAGGCCGCGATGCTCAAGGCCGTCGACGCCGCCGAGCTGCTCGCCCCCGGGGCCGCGGCACCCGCCAACGCCAGCGGCGAGTTCAAGGACTTGCTCCTCGCCCTCCGCGGGCGCGGCGTTCTCAATGACCAGCAGCGCGAACGCATCGAACGCGTCCGCGTTGTTGCCAATGCCCTCGCCTCGGGTTTGTCGCAGAAGCAGCCGATCGTCATCTCCATCGTGCCGGTCTGGAGCCGTCGCGATCTGGAAGCCCTGCCCGCGCTCTCGTCGCTGGGGGTCGCCAGCTCGGGCGACGCGGTCGAGTGGTTCGAACAGATGGAAGTCGTGCCCGCGGGGGGCGCGGCGCTGCCCCGCGTCACGCTCCGCGGCATGGACGCGGCCCGGGCCGCCGAGCTTGTGCGCCAGCTCTCGCTCAAGAGCCCCGGCCCCGGCGTGAGCATCCGCTTCTACCGCAACCTTGGCGACGCGGCCCCGGCGGGCGAGACGACGCTCAACGGCCCCTGGGTGGCGGCGGCGGTGGCGCTGCTGCCGGGCGCGAAGCCGACGGCGCTCAGCCCCAGCAACAACGCGACGGCGTGGATCGTGCCGCTGCCGGTGGTCGAAACCGAGACCAAGCAGACGTACCACCTGTGGCTCAACGTGACGTTCTCCTCGCCCATGCCTCGGCCGGAGGACTGGCCCGGCACGACGAACTGGCCCCGCTAAGACCGCACGGATGCTCAAGAAGATCTCGCAATGGCTGGGCGGACTGTCCGGCGCGTCCTCGGGCGCGGGGGAGCCGCTCGCGCAGATCTGTCTCTTCGGCAAGCACCCGGGCTGGGACGATCACATGGAGGACCTGGGGCTCGTCACCCAGCTTCTCGTGGATGTGCGGCGCGGGCTCTACGCCGAGGGCATCGCCGGGAACATCGACAGCGGCGCCTGGGAGAAGCTCGCGCCCGACGCCAGGATCGCGCGGTTTGATCACGCCTTCGTGTGGCGGCAAGGCCCGACGGAGTTCGTGTACGGGCGGCTGTGGGCGAGCCGCGATGCACGCGGGCGCGACAAGTATCCCATGGTGGCGTGCTACCACAGCCGCGGGCTGCGGCTCGAGAAGATGGCGCCCCGCTATGCCGCGATCATCGCCCGACTGACGGACGCCTGCCGACGAACCGACGATTCCCACGCGGTCCGGGGCGAGTTCCTCCGCGAGAGCGAGGCGGCCAAGGCGCAGGCCCCGGCGTTGATCGGCGAGAGTGCGGCCTTCGACGCCGCGTGCCTGAAGCTCGCGGCGACCGATGCCGCTCTGCTGGCCGACGGGCACGAGGGTCTCACGCGTTGCTGCTACTCGATCTGGCGCGAGGGTGAGGCGGCGGCCAAGGCGATCAAGGCGGGCACGCCGCGTGGATCGCACACCCGTCTGCCGGTGATCGACGTGGCGGAGTCCTCGCTGGGTCGCGGCGGGAGCGCGTGGGTGTGGACGAGCGTGGCGCACGATGTCCTCGGCGAGCGGAACATCGCTCATGAGGGTCTGGTCGCGATCGAGTCGCTGGAGTTCGGGCATGTCGATCTGATCTGCTGCGGGGCCCAGGGTCGCTTCGCGCCCACCGAGTTGTTCGGGCTGAAGGCGGCGCGGAGCGCAATCCCGGCGGCGAACGAGGTGCCGTACACCATCGAGCCCGCGTTCGCGTCGCAGGTGAAGGCTCGGGCCGCCGCGTGGACGGCCGATCCGTCGCAAGGGGGCGCCGGATGACGGGTTCGCGTGAGACATGCACGCGACTGCTGACGGCCCTGCTGGTGGCCAACGGCCTTGCTGCGCCGGTGATGGCGCAGCTGGTTCCGCCGGCGCCGAGACGAGCTGAACCCGAGAAGCCGACGCCGCCGCCGGGTGACCGGCCGGTGACCCAGACGCCGGGGCCGCCGCCGCCGAAGATCTCTCCGATCCCGCCCACGCTGTCGATCCCGCTCGACGAAGACAACTTGCCTCAGGCCAGCACCTCCCAGGAGGGCGGCCCGCCGTATAAGGTGCGGCGTTTCGTGCTTCAGTACCGGAGCTCGCACCCCGGTCTGCCGCCGCTGGGTGATCTCGAGCTTTTGCCGGTGGAACTGGGGCTGACCGCGCAGGGATATGTCGCCCCCCGCGACGGCGTGCCATCGGTGGTGATCCGCATCGGCGACACCTTCGGCAGCATCCAGACCGGCGGGGCCAACTTCTTCCCCAGCGCCATCCTCAGGATCAGCCAGGCCATCGTCGCCGAGCTGCAGCGACGCCAGCTCATTGGCCTGTTCGTGATCCCATCGCCCGAGGACATCGATGACGTCACCCGAGATGATCTCCGCGAGAGCACGGGCAAGACCGACCTGGGTGTGACCATCTGGGCGGGGCTGGTGCGCGACGTGCGGACCGTGGCGGCGGGCGATCGCGTGCCGGTGAGCGAGCAGCGCATCAACAACCCGCTGCACAAGCGGCTGATCGACCAGAGCCCGCTCAAGCCGGGCGATCTGCTCCGCAAGGACAAGCTGGACAACTTCGCGCTCCGCAAGAACCGGCACCCGGGCCGGCGCGTCGATGCGGCGCTCGGGCCAACCGACCGGCCCGGCGAGGTGGTGCTGGATTACCTGGTGAGCGAGTCGAGGCCTTGGACGCTGTACGCGCAGCTTTCGAACACCGGCACGAAGCAGACGAACAACTGGCGTCAGCGCGTCGGCTACACGCACAACCAGCTCTCGAACCACGACGACGTCTTCCGACTTGACTACGTCACCAGCGCCTTCAAGGACGTGAACGCGGTTAACGCCTCGTACGACCGGCCGCTGGGAGACAGCGGTGTCACGATCCGCGGCTACGGCGGCTGGAACCAGTACACGGCGTCGGACGTCGGCCTGGCGGGAGAGACCTTCGAGGGCAGCGGGTTCACCGGCGGCGGCGAGATGTCGTTCCTGCTGCTCCAGAAGCGCGAGTGGTTCCTCGACGCGACAGTGGGCGGGCGGTTCGAGGACATCCACATCTTCAACAGCGCCGTCGACCAGCGGGCGGGGTCCACGATCTTCACCGGTTACGCGGGGCTGCGGCTCTCCCGCGAGACCGACGCGGCGACGACGCGGGTGGGCGTGACGCTCGACACGATGATGCCCTTCGTGACCGGCGCCCAGGCCGACGAGCTGAACGAGCTGGGTCGATTGAACCCCGACGGCGCGTGGTCCGCCCTGAAGTGGGAGATGGATCACGCGTTCTACCTTGAGCCCCTGTTCAACGGGCACGGCAACGCGATCGCGCCGCCGAACGCGACCGACACCAGGGGCATGACCCTGGCCCACGAGCTGTACTTCTCCACCCGAGGGCAGTACGCCTTCGACAAGCGCCTGATCGCGAACGCGCAGCAGGTGGCGGGCGGCATCTACAGCGTTCGCGGGTACCCCGAGTCGATCAGCGCGGGTGACACCGTGTTCCTGGGCACCGCGGAGTATCGGTTCCATCTCCCCCGCGTGCTGACGGTGGAGCCGGACCCGACCAAGACCAAGCTGTTCGGCAGGCCGTTCCGGTATTCGCCTCAGCAGCCGTACGGAAGGGCGGACTGGGACCTGATCTTCCGAGCGTTCATCGATGTGGGACGGACAGTGAACAGCCGCATCGAGTCGTTCGAGAGCAACGCGACGCTGATCGGTGCCGGCGTGGGATTGGAGTTCCAGTTCCAGCAGAACCTGAGCCTTCGGCTGGACTACGGCGTGGCCCTGCGAGGCGTGCAGGCAACCGATCCGGTCAGCGCGGGGGACGGGCGGCTGCACTTCGTTCTGACGGTTTTGTACTGAAGCAGTGCTTGGCCGGGCTGTCTGCGAGCACGTCGGCCTGAGGAGGCGCTGCGGCCCTCTCGCGTTTGTCGCGACGCCCGAACAGGCAGAACGGCCGGGGCGTACGCCCAGGGGTTCGACCGCGGGAGCCGGAAGAAATGGCCTGAGGACCTACCCTCGGATTCGTCGATACAAGGTTCACGAATGCCAGACCCCGCCTCCACTTCCGCCGCGTCCCACACCGCTCCAGGCCATGCGTCCCCATCCGGGGAGGTTGTCGAGAAGCAGCCCGAACCGACGTCCGTGAAGGACACGGTGATGTCGCTGTTGATCGCGTTCACGATCGCCTTGATCTTCCGCGGGATCGTGCTGGAGCCGTTCCAGATCCCGACCGGATCGATGGCGCCGACGCTCCTGGGAGCGCACGTGCGGATGTACGACAAGGAGACCGGGTACACCTGGCCGATGAGCCCGAGCAAGTTCATCGACACCGGCATGCAGATGGCCACGACGGACCAGCCGGTGACCGAGGCGCGGGAGCCGAACACGAATCGATTGCTGCCGTCGTTCAACACGGTCTCGAGCAGCGGCGATCGGATTTTCGTGCTGAAGTACATGTACCCGTTCGGCGCTCCCGAGCGGTGGGACGTGGTGGTGTTCCGCAATCCGACCAGCCCGCAGGAGTACTACATCAAGCGGCTCGTGGGGCTTGAGAACGAGGAGCTCGCGCTGGTCGACGGCGATGTCTTCACCCGCCCCTTCAAGAGCGACCGCAACGAGTCGCCCGAAGAGTGCTGGCAGAGCAAGGAGTGGCGCATCGCGCGCAAGCCGCTGCGGGCGCAGAACGCGGTGTGGCAGCTTCTCTTTGACAGCACGTACACGCCCCTGAACCCGGCTCGGGACGGGCGGAAGTGGTTCTCGTCGCCCTGGCTCGCGACCACCGCGGGCTGGAAGGGACAGGACACGCCGGTCTACACCTACGAAGGATCGGGCGCGACGAGCCTCAAGTGGGACACCAAGAACCGTCCGATCACGGACCTGAATCACTACAACGACACGCCGCAGCTGAATTACGCCGGTCGCCAGAGCCGACCGGTGTTCCCGTGCAGCGATGTGAAGGTGACCTTCGGCTACCGGCCCGCGAGCAACCCGGCGAATGGGCCGGCGAGCGGGCCGGTGGGGTCCACGATCCGTGTCAACGGGCACGAGTTCCGCGCCCGGGTCGAGCCCGACGGCGGAGCGACGGTGTCGATGCGTGCGGTCGGCGAGGAGGCGTGGGTGACACTGGCCACCGCGGCCGCGAAGACGCCACTGAGCGCGGACTCGGTGACGAACATCGACTTCCGCCATGTCGATCAGACGGTGCAGTTGCTGGTGAACGACAAGCTGGTGTGCGAAGGTCGGTACGACTGGACGCCGGCGCAGCGGGCGGAGTATTCCACGGGCAAGCCTCTCGCGGCCGTTCTGTCGCTGATGGTGCTGCCGCCGCCGCTCTCGCTGCCGAGCATGTACACCTCGCCGGAGGTGAGCATCGATCTGCCGGGCGCGTGCGAGCTGCACCGCGTGGGGCTGGCGCGGGACTTGTTCTATCAGCCGGTGTCGCACATGATCCCGCCGCGGGCGGGCGGCCCGGCGCGGGGCACGCACCCCAAGTCGATCCAGGTGCAGCAAGCCAACGAGTTCTTCATGATGGGCGACAACAGCCCGGCCAGTCTGGACGGGCGTCTGTGGGCGGACAGCGATCCTTGGGTGCAGACGCTGATCGACCCGGCGGACGGGATCGTGCCGCGGGATCTGATCGTGGGCAAGGCGTTCTGCGTGTTCTTCCCCGCGATGGCGAAACAATGGGGCCGGGTGCCGGTGCCGGACCTGGGGCAGCTCCGCTGGATCTGGTGAGCGCTAGCACGTGGCGCAGCGGGCGTCTCGCCGGGAACGAAGCTTCTTCGCCGGGGCGCTGGTCGAGCGCAGATCGAACACGGCCGCGATGATGACGAGGGCGAGATAGAAGCCGCTGACGCTGCCGTTGGTGACCATCGCGAACGCGTACGCGAGCGTGGTGTAGGGCAGGAAGAAGAAGCCGAGCAGCGGGAACAGCACGCCCTCAAACGCGCGGTCGGGGACAGTGGTGAACAGCCACAGGCAGACCAGCACGAGGCGGGGGAAGAAGATGCCGAGGATGATGGACAGAACGCCCATGGGGTGCTCCTTCATCTATTTGTTGGGAGCGCACGGGGGCTGGTTTCGGATGTCGGATGTCGGATGTCGGATGTCGGATGTCGGATGTCGGATGGCGGGTGGCGGATGGCGGATGGCGGATGGCGGATGGCGGGCGGGATTTTCAAGCCGACTCCGCTCTCGTGGAGCACTCAACCGGCTCCTCACATCCCAAGTCCGACATCCCACATCCCACATCCCACATTCCTCAGACTTTACGGTCCAGCAGGCGGTATTGCACCGCCTCGGCGACGTGATCGGAGGCGACGACTTCGGCGCCCGCGAGGTCCGCGATGGTGCGGCTGACGCGGCGGATCTTGTCGTAGGCGCGAGCCGAGAGACCCAGGCCGCCCATCGCCTGGCCGAGCATCGCGGTGGCCGATTCGTCCATCGGGCAGAGGGTGTCGAGCTGCTTGCCGCTGAGGCGCGCATTGGGAGTCGTCGCGCCTTGACGCTGGATCTGCAGCGTGCGGGCCGCGGCGACTTGCTCGCGCATCTGGGCCGAGCTCGTGCCCGGGGCCTGCGTGTCCCGGCGCGACAGCTCCTTGAACGGAACCGCGGGGGCTTCGATGTGGATATCGATGCGGTCGAGCAGCGGGCCGCTGAGCTTGGCGAGGTAGCGCTCCATCTCGCGCTTGCCGACGTCGCCGGGGGCGACGTCGCCTTTGGGGGTCGGGTTCATGGCGGCGACGAGCATGAAGTTCGCGGGGAATCGCACGGCGCTGTGCGAGCGGGCGATGGTGACGACATGATCTTCGAGCGGCTGGCGGAGCGTCTCGAGTACGTCGCGGGGGAACTCGGGCAGTTCGTCGAGGAAGAGCACGCCGTGGTGGGCGAGGGAGATCTCGCCGGGACGGGGGATCATGCCGCCGCCGACGATGGCGGCGGCGCTGGCGGTGTGGTGCGGCGTGCGCACCGGGCGGCGCGACACGAGCCCCTGACCCGGTTCGAGCTGGCCTGCCGCGGAGTAGATGCGGGTGATCTGAATCGCTTCCTCGGGCGTCAGCGGCGGCAGCACGCCGGGAAGGGCTTTGGCCATCATCGTCTTGCCGGTGCCCGCGGGCCCGAGCATGACGATGTTGTGCCCGCCCGCGGCGGCGACCACGATCGCCCGCTTCACGCTCTCCTGACCCTTGATCTCGGCGAAGTCGATCGGCGCGGCGGCGGACTGAAGCAACTGCGCGACATCGGGCGCGGGGAAGGGCGCGGGCTCGAGGTGGCCGGTGAGCAGGCCCACGACCTCGGCGAGCGTGCGAACGCCGAGGACGTCAAGGCCCTGAACAACGGCGGCTTCCGCGGCGTTGTCGTGCGGGATCACCACGCCTTGATAGCCGCGCTGCTTGGCGAGGGAGGCGAGCGCGATCGCGCCCTTGATCGGGCGCAGGCGGCCGTCGAGCGCGAGCTCGCCGGCGAAAAGGAAACGACGCGGATCGATACCCGGCGCTTCGGTGACGACGACGCCGGAGGGCCCCGCCTTCTTCGGCCCCTTGGGAGCCGCGGCGATGCCCTGGACCATCAGCGCCCCCACCGCGATCGGCAGGTCGTAGACCGGGCCTTCCTTGCGAATATCAGCGGGCGCGAGGTTCACGAGCACGCGACCGAGCGGGAAGAAGTAGCCGCTGTTGATGAGGGCGCTCTTGACGCGCTCGATCGACTCCTTCACCGCGGCGTCGGGCAGGCCGACGATGGTGATGAACTTCTCGTCCATCTTGGTGTTGTCGTGATCGATCTCGATCTCGCAGGGCAGGGCGTCGATGCCCTGGAGGAGCGAAGATTGGACGCGGGCGAGCATGGAATGAGGATACCAACAAAGACCTGACCGAGCCAGGCAGAGTGGTTCTAGCGACTCCGTCCGTTGGCCTGTGCCGTTCTCGGGCCGCCAGAGCCCTCTGGGCTCGTGCTCTGGGGCAGAATCGGCTTGGAGAAGTTGCGTCTCGGCGGTATGCTGGCCCCCTGTCTCGCGGAGAGGGACAAGACGCCGCGCTTCCGCCAGCGCGGACCCCTTCGCAAGGCAGGTGCAGTGCCGTCCTGAAGTGTTCAGGGCGGCGTGGTCATTTTGTTCTTGTTGAAGGAGAGAGGCATGAGAAGCGTTCTTCTGGGCATCTGCGGCGCCATCGCGTGCGCGTCGGGCTCCGCCGTCGCGGCCTTTGAAGCGAATGTCGCCGACGGGCTCGTGACGAACCCGGGCAACCTGACCCGGTTCACCGAGCTGGATCCCAACCTTTTCGCGATCACGCCGGGCGACACGTACGCCGCCGCGGTCCTTGGGCAGTCCTCGGCCGGTGCGGGCTTCGTCACGACCGCCGGTCGTACGACGACGTTCGCCTACGGCTCGACCACGAACCACGGCACGCTGATCGGCAGCGGCGCCACGGTGCGGATCGGAACCGCTCAGACGTTGATCGCCCCGAACGTGCTTCGCGTCGTGGTCGCGGCGTTCACGACCGACAGCTCCAACCTGTGGGTCAACGGCATTACCATCGGCGGGCAGGCGATGACACTGGGCCGATTCGATGTCGGCTCCAACGTGCTCGGAAGCAACGGCCTCTTGTGGGACAACCTGCCCGGCGCGATCTCGAGCGTGTCGATCTTCAGTGCGCTGTGGTCGCCCGCGAACGGCTTCGTGTCACCGATCGCGACCAGTACCGCGCTCACCAACGCCCGCACCCTGCCCGAGATGGGATCGGCGGTGGTCTGGAACGGTGTGGTCGGAAGCTCCGCCATCATCAACGAGATCAACATGGTCTTTGATATCACCTTCGTCCCCACGCCGGGCACGGCGGGCCTGCTCGCCTTCGGCGGCCTGCTCGCGGCCCGTCGGCGCCGCTGAGCTTGGCGCGAAGTGACTTTCCGTGAAGATCTTTCAGCAAGCAAGGCCCCTGACGGGGCCTTGTTTCTTTCCGTGCCGCTCACTTCAACGGCGAGAGCACATAGGTCGTTCCGAGCGTGCGCTCCATCCAGACCTTCTGCAGATCCTCTCGCTTGTAGACAAGTCGCCCCTTGGATTCCTCGCCGCTAGCGGGGTCATTCACAAGCAGGTCGCCCGCGGCGTCGTACCCACGGACGACAATCAGGTGCCCGCCGGTTTCGCTGTACGGCGCGCCGCGGAGTTCCCCCTTCTTGACCTGGATGCTCACGACCAGCGGCGTGCCGGCATCGAGCGTGTTGTAGACGTCGCTCCACTGCGAGAATCGCGTCAGGTACCCGGGCACGCCCAACGCGTACGCGGCTTGGATGTTGCGGGGCCAGTTGCCGAAGATGTCGTGACGAATGTCGTACGCACGGCTGGAGACATCGAACACCGGGCGGGACACGCCGTGCGAAGCGAGGACCATCGACACGCTGGTCGGCGAGCAGAGGCGGCCGCTGAGCAAAGGATCGGGCGTGCGCTGGCTGCGGAACGGGACGTCGATCGCGTAGCCGTGGACCGCTCGCGCAAGCGACTCGGCCGATGAGATCCGTCCCGGAGGCGTGCGGGGCGCGAGCGGCACGTGTTGCGGCGTCTTATCAAGCGATGCGGTGGTGCAGATCGCGACGCGGCGGATGACGATCGGGCGGGTGGTCGCGCCGGGATCGTGGGCCGGTGCGATGGGAAGGCCGCGAACGGCGACGGCTCGCCACTGGATCGCATCGAGCGGTTGATCGCTGACCAGCGCGTCGACCTCGATCCCGCCGCGGGCCCGCGGCTTGCCACCGGTCGACGCGAACTCGAACTCGGTCCGGATCGGCAGCCGCGGCGGGAGATCGCCCCACTCGCCGAGGAAGAGCCAGTCCGACCATGAGTACGTCAACGCCTCGGAGCCGTCGGCGCTGCGATCCCGGAGCCCGACTCGCACCTCAAACCGCACGCCCGCGCCTGGTGGCACATCGACGTTCCACGAGAGCAAGGCTTCCATAAATGGGTTGATCTCGGGGGCCGCGATGGTGTCGCCGAGATGCTCGACCGCAGAGCCTTGCTTCAGCGGCGCGGCGGCGGGCTCGGGATGCAGTTCGATCGGTGACTCCGAGAGTCTGGTGGTATGCGCATAGGGCGCGGCGATTGATCGCGGAGTAACCAGTACCAGCAGGATTGCGGCGAACAGCGCTGGTGCGAACGCTGCGCGAGCGACGACTCGTTGACCGGCCGGAGGCCGGTCCCACTGGTGCTTGGCGTGCTTGCTGTGCTTGCGGCGCCGCGGCTGGAACATGCGAGCACTGTACCAGCGACCGCCGACTCACACCTCGACGGCGACGCGCCCGGTGACGACTTCCTCGATCGCCTTGGCAGCCTCGTCGATCATGGCTGCGTTCACGTCCAGATGCGTGACGCAACGGATACGCCGGACCCCGGTGGCCATCATGTGCACGTTGCGGGCCTTGAGTCGCTCGGAGAGTTGGGCCGCGTTCATGTTCACGCCGTTGCCGAGGTCGAAGTAGACGATGTTGGTCTCGACGGGTCCCAGAGCGACCGACAGCCCCTTGATGTTGCCGATGTGCTCCGCCAATCGGCGGGCGTTGGCGTGGTCCTCAGCCATGCGCTCGAGGTGGTGGTCCATGGCGTAGATCGCCGCGGCGGCCAGAATGCCGACCTGACGCACCATGCCGCCGAACATCTTCTTGAAGCGACGGACGCGGGCGATAGTCGCCTCATCGCCCGCGACAGCGCTGCCAACGGGCGCGCCGAGGCCCTTGGAGAAGCAGCACGAGATGGTGTCGAAGGGCTTGGCGTACTCGCTCATGCGCACGCCGGTGGCGACGTGCGCATTCCAGAGCCGCGCGCCGTCGAGGTGGATCTTGAGGTTGTGGCGGCGTCCCTCGGCACAGACCCGCTGAATCTGATCGAGCGGCCAAACGGTGCCGCCGCCGCGGTTGTGGGTGTTCTCCAGCATCAACAACTTGCTGTGCGGGAAGTGGTACGCGTCGGGACGGACCAGCGGCGTGACGTCGTCCACGTCGAAGGTCCCACGCTCGCCGCGGATGGTGCGGATCATGACGCCCGCGAGTGCGGCCGGCGCGCCGGTCTCGTAATGGATGATGTGCCCACCCTCGGAGCAGATGACCTCGTCGCCGGGCTCGGTGTGGGCCCGGATCGCCGTCTGGTTGGCCATCGTGCCGGTGGGCACGAAGCACGCCGCGGGCTTGCCGAGCTTCTCGGCGAACTTGGCCTCGAGCTTCTGGACAGTCGGGTCATCACCGAGCACCTCGTCACCAACCTCGGCGTTGGCCATCACCCGCCGCATCTCGGGCGTGGGCTTGGTGACGGTGTCGGAGCGGAGGTCAATGGGGTGGGCGGGGTGGGTGGGCATGCGAACATTCTAGAGACGCGTGGCAAACCGGCTGCAGATTCCAAGGCTCGGAGTTTCGCCGCTGGCGACGCTCACTTTGACAGCCCGCTGCCTGCCACTCTGGCAAGGTCCCGGATAAACGCGGGCCGATTCGCAAGGCGTTCGCACCATCTGTTGCGGTCATCGCCGCCAACGCGTTGGGCGAGCCTTCGGCGTCAGGCGGCCGCCACTGGCACACGCGTTGCACTTTCCTTGATGCCGAGCCTTCGCCGTTCGGAAAGCGGCGGACGGAGCGTGGCGAGCGGCTCGGCGTCCGGGTTTCCGGCTTCCTCCGTCCGCCGCGTCTTCCTTTATGGAAAGGAGAATGCGATGAACATCATGCTGCGTCGTCGTCCGGTTGAGAGCACTCTTCTGAATGGGTCCAACGGCTTCCCCACCATGGGCAGGCTGTTCAACGACCTCTTTGCGGATCCGTTCTTCTCCGCGCCGCTGGGCGTGGTGGCGCCGCCGGTGAATCTCCTGCCGCTCGATGTCGCCGAGACCGAGAAGGAGTTCGTGGTGACGGCGGACCTGCCGGGCTTCAAGAAGGAGGAGATCACGCTGGAGATCGAGAGCGGCGTGCTCACGATCAAGGGCGTTACCGGGAGCGAGACCAAGATCGATAAGGACGAGGAGTCCGCCGACGGGCCGAAGTATCACCGGCGTGAACGCCGCATCGAGAGCGTCACCCGCAGCATCTCGCTGCCGGAGGGTGTGCTCGAGGACAAGGTCACTGCAGACCTGAAGGACGGCGTGTTGACGGTGACTCTGCCCAAGGCACCCGCGGCACTGGCCCGCAAGATCGCGATCAAGTAGCGAGCGATGCCGCCGCCCCGCGCCAAGCAAGGCATGACGGGGCGAGCCCCGGACGAGGTGTCCGGAGTGACAACTTGAGTGGGGATGGGTGATGTTCATGCAACCCCTCGCTGCTCCATTCTGGGGCGACGGGGGGTTCTTCGTTTGGGTTCATCAGCGCGACCGCGGACCGATGCGCCCGCCGGCCTGCATCTCGCGGAGCAGCATCCCGAATCCCGCGGCACCGACGGCGCTCATGACGGCGCTGAGCGCGAAGACCACCGCCGCCGCTTGAGAAGGAGGGTCCATTCCCAACGCGTCCCAGCCGCTGGCGACGACGACGTTGTACAGCCCCACCGCGATGAACGGCGCGAGCAGGCCTCGGATGCCGTTGAGGGTGACGTGGCTGGCCATGTACTGGCTGGTCTGTGAAGGCGGGGCGAAATCGACGTGCCCGAGGTTCCATGCGAGCGAGCCGCCGCCGTAGGCGATGCCCTGCAGGACCGCCGTCACGTACATCCACTCCACTCGGTGCGTCAGCACGCCGATGCAGGCCGTGCTCGCGGAGACGACGAAGACCCACGTCTGCGTGGCTCGGAACTTCACGACGTGCGAGCGGTCGAGGTACCGGGCCCAGAGCGGGATCGAGATTGGCATCACCAGAGCGGTGATGGAGCTGGTGATGAGGATGCTCTCAAGGTAGCCGAGGTTGAACTGATCTTTCAGGACGATCGTCAGCACCGGCCCCATGAGCATGTTGCCAAGGCCCAGGACGAACATCCAGAGCATGAACTTGGCCCACATCTTGTCGCGCCGCAACACCTGGAGCACGATGGCCGGACCTTGCCAGGGCTTCATGACCGCGACGGCGTCCCGCTCGCCTTGGAGCATCGAGTCCTCACGCCGCACCCGCTGTCTGCGGGTCGCGATGAACGCGCCCAAGCCGACGCCGGCGACCGCGATGAAGATCATCGGGAGCGAATCCGGACGCACGTTCATGATCATGCCGACGACGATGCCGACCAGTGCGACCATCATCACCTGCACGGTGTAGAGATTGCCGACGACGGTGGCCCGCATCGCGCGGGGGTAGTTGCTGCGCCAGATCGTGGGGCGGAGGGTGATGATGCCCGACCAGCAGGTGCGGGCGAGCATCGCCAGCACGGTGAGGACGATGAGACCCGTCAGCGACTCGGGCGTGAAGGCCATGAGCGCGATCAGCGAGACCACCGCGAGCTGCAGCAGGTTCACGATCGGCACCTTGGCACGCCCGTGGCTGAGGCTCGACCAGATGAACGAGAAGATGTTCGCCAGGTCCGGAGCCGCGGCGATGACGGCGACAAAGAAGTTCAGCGTCAGCGGCGAGACTTCATCCTCGAAGCGGCGCTTGGCGATGTTGCCCAGGACGCCGCCCTCGACGACCGCGAGGGCGACTGAGAAGCAGAACGTGGTGGCCAGCTCGATCGCGTACGAAGGCCGCGACATGAGCGGGAAGCGAGAAGGAAGAAAAGGCGGCACGAGGGCCATGGACGTCCGTGTCCGAGCGGGGGATACCGACTGGGGGCCACGGCTTGACCGGCTCGGCGGTCAAGCCGTGCGAGCGTCCTGGTCACCGTGACGGACGCACGCCCGGGCCCTTAGCCGCCAAGCCGTGACATCCACGCAGCACGAAGCGCTCGTTCCCACACCTATCGACCGATCGTAGCCGACGGCAAAACCGGCCCGGCACCTACCATCCCCGCATGAGCCCCTCGAGCACCGCGACCGCGAAGTCTGAGCAGCCGTACGTCCTGGGCACCGGGTCGGACGAGTCCTTCCGCCTGGGGCTGCAGCACCGACTGTGGAGCAACGCCTCGTTCTCGCTCTGGATCCGCGCCGGAGTGCAGCCGGGCATGCGCGTCCTCGACCTGGGCTGCGGCCCGGGTCACGCGACACTGGACCTGGCCCAGATCGTCGGCCCCACCGGACGCGTTGTGGGCGTCGATGAATCCGCCGGGTTCCTCAAGCAGCTCGGTCAGGAAGCCGAGGCCCGGAAGCTCTCCAACATCGACCGCGTGCTCGGCGACGCTCAGCACCTCGACCACTGCCTGCCCTCGCCCGCGACCGACGACTACTTCGACCTCGTCTACGTCCGCTGGGTCTTCTGCTTTGTCAGCAGCCCGGGCGAGGTGATCAAGGGCCTCCGCCGCGTCCTCCGTCCGGGCGGCAAGATCGTGGTGCAGGACTACTTCAACTACGAGCAGGGCATGACAATCGCGCCCAAGAAGGAAGCCTTCACGAAGGCTGTCGCTGCCGTCGCTCGCTCCTGGCGCGCCCGCGGCGGCAATCCGGACGTGATGGGCGAGCTCCCCCGCATCGCCAAGCACCACGGCTTCGAGATCGACCACCTCGATGTCCAGCAGCGGATCGGCCGCCCGAACACCAGCATGTGGCACTGGCCGTGGACGTTCTTCAATGCCTTCCTGCCCAAGCTGGTCGAGATGGGGCAGCTGTCCCGTGAAGAGTGCGACGCGGCGCTCAAGGATCTCGCTTCAATCAGCACCGACGAGACGGCGTTTGTGCTGCTGCCGCCGGTGTTTGAGATGATCGCGAGCAAGGTCTGAAGCATCGGCGAGAGTTCGTCTGAAGGAGCTTCAAAGAGCACGCCCCCGGTCTTCACCGGGGGCGTGCCAGATATCAGCCATCCAACTGCGCGGGGGTTGCGTTACGGGCAGAGGAGGGCGTTGTAGCCGGTCGCGAAGAGGACGAAGTCGGTGTCGTCCACGAAGCCGTCGTCGTTGAAGTCCGCCGGGCAGAGGCCGGGCAGAGCGGGGCAGAGAAGGTCGTTGTAGGCGGCCGCAAAGAGCACAAAGTCGCTGTCATCCGTCAAGGTGTCGTCGTTGATGTCCGTGGCGCAGGACCGGTTGGCCATGAGCACGTGGAAGTCCTCGTCGAAGACCTTGCCGTTGCCGCTGACGTCGCCCTTGGCCCAGCCGGCGGGGCTGGCGAGCGAGCCGGTGTTGTAGTTGGCGGCCCAGATGGCGAAGTCGGCGCCGTTGACCTTGCGGTCGAGGTTCACGTCGCCGTAGGAGGTCTGCAGCGCGGTCAGGACGACGTAGTCCACGTCGGCCTGATCCACCACGAGGTTGCCGTCCATGTCAGCAGAGAGGTCGAAGTTGGCGGCCTTGGCGAGGTCGCTCCACGACGCGGCGCCGCTGAACCCCGGGTTGTTGAACTGCTGATAGACGTAGTCGATGTCCTTGGCGTTGATGACGCCGTCGGCGCCGACCGGGGCCCAGCCGCGGGCGATGCCGGCCGCACCGGCGATGTCAGCGCGGGACGCGCCAGCGGTGTAGGTCGCGCCACCCGCAGCGGTCGCGAGGGTGGTGCCGAAGAAGTTGTTGCTGCCCGTGAGGGTGTTCCACTGGCTGTCGACCTCGTTGAAGGCCGTGTCGCGGCGGAGCTTGCCACCGACCACGAGCAGGCCGTCGGCGAAGTAGCGGACGTCGGCGGCGTTGAAGTTACCGTCGCCCTGGAAGTCGCCGAGGATCTCGATGACGGCGTCGGTGCCAGGGGCGCCGGCGATCGAGCCGGTGCCGCTGGCGGGGCTCCAATTGGGGCCACCGTTGCGCTCGCGGAACGCCTTGAGCATCTCACCGATGTCCGCAATGTCGCGAACCCCGTTGCCGCTAAAGTCGCCAGCGATCTTGTTTCGGGTCGTGAGGCTGGAACCGTAGTTGACGGCAACGCCGCCTTCATTCTTGTAGTTCGCGCCGTTGGCCACGCCGTCGCTGTAGACGGTGCCGGTGGCGCGGGTGGGGACGCGGCCGCTGGTGGTGGTGTTGAAGGAGTAGTAGATGGACGCTCCGAGGACGTTGTTCTGGCGGAGGTAAGCCTGGAGGGAAGTGCTGAAGCCGGGCGTGGGGCTCAGGCTGGTGGGGTTGGTGGCGCTGTGGGCGTTGTCAAGGCCTTCGTTGAGGATGAAGTTGAAGGCCAGCACCTCGCCGGGCATGAAGTCCGAGTCGGCGCCGCCGGGGACGGCGACGAACTCGGCCACGCTCTGGCGAATGTTGTTCAGGTATGCCGCGGCGGCGGGGTTCTGCATCTTGGGCAGGTTGGCGCCGGTGCCGCCGTCGGCGACCGACTCGGCCAGAGGCGTGCCGCGGGTGATGAACTGAGCCGGGCCGCCGATCACGAAGCCGTTGGCATCGTTGTCGAGGATGGCGTCGATGTTCGGGCGGTTGTAGCTGGTGCCGCCGATGTTGTCGTTCTGCACGGCGATGAGCTCGAGGACGCCGTTGGCGAGCCAGCCCTGCTGCGAGGCCGCACCGCGCTCGGGGCCGACGTAGCCGACGCCCAGGCGGGTGTTGGTGAGGGTGGTCTCGACCTGGCCGTTGCCGCCCTTGTTGTTGGAGCGGTAGTTGGCGCCGAGGATCTGCTCGGCGGCGGCGTTGGACTGGGTGCCGCCGTTGCCGCCGACGTTGTCGCCGTTGGTGGCCGAGGGGTCGAGGCCGAGGGTGTTGGAGAAGCCGTTGCGGGTGCCCGAGCCGACGTCACGGGTGACGGCGATCAGATTCTCGCCGCTGGGGAGACGGCCGGTGACGAAGAGGTGCTGCAGCTCGCTGGCCTTGAGCTGCTGGTAGCCGGTGCCGAGGTTGGTCACGGGCGCGATCGGGGCCCAAGCGAGGGGCTGATCGAAGAGCACGTTGGTCGCGGTGGGCGCGGGCGGGTTGGAGGGGTCAAAGAAGACCGCGCCGGCAAGGGTGGGCAGCGTGCTGGCGAACGCGGCGCCGGTGGCGGTGCCCTGCGGGTTCACCGAGGGGCGGCTGGTGGTGCCGTAGCCGGCGGTGCCGGGCTTGGCAAAGGGGTTGGAGGTGCCGGCGATCTGCTGAGCCCAGCGGCCGGGGACGTCGCAGGGAGCGATGTCGACGCGGATGCCCGCGCCGGGGGTGATGGTGTTGGGAGCGGCGTAGATCGCGTTCAGGGTGGTGGGATCAGCCACGACCGGGAAGCCGCGGGGGTTGCTGGTGTTGCCGTACTGAGCGCCGCCGGCGAAGGCCGAGCCGGTCCAGAAGCGGACGCTGTTGTAGTAGGCGAAGGAGGCGTTGGCGGTGGAGAGGCCGGTGATGGGCGAGGTGCCCGAGGCGGTCGACGAGGCGTTGGCCGCGGAGAACACCGAGAAGGTCGGGTTGCCGGCGTTGACGAGCTCGTTCACGCCGCGGATCGAGCCGACGCCCGAGTACTGCACGGCCCAGACCTGCGAGGCCGGGAAGGGGCTGACGGTGTTGCCGGCCGCGGTCGGGGCGAGCTGCTGGATGGCGCCGTTGAGCGGGCCGGAGTTGCCGTCCTTGTTCACGTCGATGAAGTCGTTGGTCGAGCCGCGGGAGCGGACGAAGTTCTCGAGCAGCGTCGCGCCGCTCAGGGTGATGACCTTGGGCTGGGCCAGGGCGACGCCTTGGACCGTCGCGGCAAGCCCGCACGCCGACACGAGCAGAAGACTCTTCTTCATGGGATCAACCTCTCTCTAGATCGCTCACCAAACACCGCGCCCGGGCACACGACCGGGCGCACTCTCCTCGATCACGGCGAGCGGCCACCCGGACCGGGCGAACCGGTCTTGGGTACAAAGGTCGCTCGCGTACAAAGAACGCCCGGCCGCTCTCGCGACGGGGCGCCGGGAGTTACTTCTTCTTGGTCGGATCGTCCTTGGGGTCGTAGAGCGTGTTGTCACCGGAGAGGCTGTGGTAGCGGCGGCCCCACATGCGCTGCTTGATGGAGTCGACAACGGTCATGCGCTCGCCGTGCCCGTCGAAGAAGATGAAGTTCGCCGAGCCGATCGAGGAGTCGCCGCCGGGGTGGTGGCGACCGACCACATTCAGCGTGGTCTTGGAGTTGGTGAAGTCGCCGGCGACGATGTCCTTCTTCTTCTTGATGTCGGTGGTGGCTTCGTCGTCCACATCGGGCAGCTCGAAGCGTTTGCTCTTGGTCGCGGGGATGGTGTAGTCCTCGTTGGGGTCGCCGGTGCCCGACTTGACACGGAAGGGCGTGAACGGTCGGTGCGACTTGGACTTGAAGCCATCGGAGCCGCCCTCGAAGCCCTTCTCGTCACCGATGGTCGCCCAGCCGCCGCGGTCGGAGTAGGCGAAGTCGGCGGCGAGGATGACCTTGGCCGGGCCGCCCGCCTCGGAGTCCAGCGCCGACGGCATGACCAGGCGGTTGTTGCGGGTGCCGCGTTCTTCGATGAACTTGTTGCGGGGGATGATCGCGCCGTTGGCGCCGAAGGCGATGCGACGGGCCTGGCGATCCGGGTACTGCTGCAACGCGGGGTCGAAGGTCTGCCCGATCTCCTGATCCTCGGGGTTGTCACCGGGGTTGGTGCGCGGGGCGCCCTTGCCGATGGCCGAGGGACACTGGAAGGCGTTCTCGGTGACCTGGCCGCCCGCGAAGAGGGCGTAGGACCAGTGCAGGTAGCCGTTCTCGGGATCGGTGCCCTTCTGGTCCTCGATCTTCCAGGACTGGCCGGTGCGCGACGAGGGATAGACGTACGACGCGGGGTAGTACTTGTTGTCGACGGTGTAGCTGGTCATCGCGATCGCGACCTGGCGCGAGTTGTTGAGGCAGACCAACGCGCGTCCCTGGGCGCGTGCCGCGCCCAGCGAGGGCAGCAGAATGCCGATGAGTAGCGCGATGATCGCGATGACCACCAGCAGCTCGATGAGCGTGAAGGCCCTGGCGTTGAATCTCCGATGGCGGTCCCGGTCGAAGCGGTCGTTCATGCGCAAACCCCTGTCTGGTTCCGTGCGGTCGACGAGCAAGCCGCAACCCTGCGACTCGTGCGACACGGGAAGAGACTAGAGGCACGCGCGTCGATTTCCTTCGCGCACGCGTTGAAGTGTCGGGCAATGTCGTGTGAAGACGAGTGTTCAGACCAAGCTCAACTCGCGCTCAGACGAACGGCACGAACCACCGGCGGCAGCGCCGAACCGCTGCGCACAAGGCACTTGCGTCTTCACAATCGATCGATCGAGATTGTGAAGATTGTTGCGATCGCGTCAAGAACGCAACAGAAAGGCCGACCCTTGCAGGTCGGCCTGTTCACAAAGACTTCACTGAATTGGGCGGGTTTTCCACTGTGGAGCCGCGGGTTCGGGCGGCTTTCAGCGCTTCTCCGCGGATCACCGGACGGCGAAGATGCGCCGAACGGCGAGCACGAGGCGCACGCCGTGCATCAGCGCGATGACGCTGATGAAGCAGAGGATTCCCAGATAGAGCGTCGCGCCGAGGACCGACGTGGTCTTGTTGCCCGTGAGGCTCGCAGCGCCCGCGGTCATGAACTTGGTCATGTCGGTGCCCATCACCCACTTCATGATCGCGGCCTGGAGCCACATCATCGCGATCACGATCGCGAAGAGCCCCCACCGCGACGCGATGAAGAGCCACCGCTCCGCGCTGCTTTCGCCCTTCATCGCCCGCCACAGCTCCTTGAAGGGCATGAAGAGGACGAGGGCCAGATAGAAGATGCCGCCGATACCGGTTGCCGGAATGCCCGCGAACATGGCTGACTCTTTCTCGCGACGGGTGTCGCGTTGGTTGCTGCGTGAACTTCGAGGACCGCTGCGTTCTGCGCCGGGGCGGGGACGCCCCGGCTCGCTGTCATGTTCCTGTCTCGATGATCTCCAACCTCATCCCAAACCTCATCCCACACCCCTTCCCCATCTTCAATGCCCCTTCTCGAACACGTGGATCCGCCGCTTGGCGATGAACTCGTTCCAGAAGGCGCGGGTGACGAAGTACGTGTTCACGAAGCGCACGACCCAGAAGGCGGGAATGCTGCTGAGCGCCTTCCAGAACTCGCCACGCTTCCAGGCATAGATCAGCACCGGCACCACGATCGTCGGCATGTCGAGCACGTAGCCCAGCAGGAACGCCGGGTGCACGAACACCGCCAGCAGCGGCAGCAGGATGAAGTACGCCAGCGCGCTGATCACCACATCCCACATCGCCGTGCCGATCATCGACCGCAGCACCGGCGTCTCCACCACCGTCTGCCAGTGCACCTGGATGCACTGGGCAAAGCCCGCGCACCAGCGCTGGAGCTGCTTGCTCATGAAGTGGAAGTTGTGCGGCTCGACGGGATAGCAGATCGCCTCGGGGCTGAAACGGACCGCCATGCCGAGCTTGTACACGCACCAGGTCAGGTCCATGTCCTCGCCGACGGTGCGGGTGTTCCATAGCCCGATCTGGCGGAGCACGTCGGTCTTATACGCACTGAAGCAGCCGCTCGCGATGAGCGGGCGCTCGTAGAAGTCCTGGATCGGCTTGTAGAAGAGGAACGCGTAGAGGTACTCGATGTAGCGGCCGCGCTCCCAGATGGTGTTCACGTATCGCGGGATCACCATGCCGCAGACGACCGCCGTGTTGGGCTTGTCGAAGTGCGGCATGAGCTTCTCGATCGCGTCGGGCGCGAGCGTCGTGTCGGCGTCGATGGCCATCGTGTACTCGGTGGAGACATACTCCATGCCGAAGTTCAGGGCCGTGGCCTTGCTGCCGCAGTTCTTGGGCGGACGGATGACAACGATCTCGGGGCCGCAGGCGCGGGCGACGTCGCCGGTGTTGTCGGTGGAGCAGTCGTCGATGACGATGATGTGGTCAACGTGCACGGACTGGGCCTGCACGCTCTTGATCGTGTCGGCGACGAACTTGCCCTCGTTGTACGCGGGAATGAGGACGGTCAGGCCGCCCATGAGCCGGGGCTTGTCGCCGGGACGGATGCTCGGGCGCACCGTCGGCTGGACCACCGCCTTGGCCGGCGGGGGATCGAGCAGCATGCTCTTGAGTTCTTTGCCGACGCGAACCGCGGGCTGGGCGATCGACTCGCTGAGCGAGTTCGACAGGTTCTCGAGAACCTTCCCGGTCGTCATGCCCGTGGTGGTCACGGGAAGCTCGGAGGGACCGGGCGTCTGGGCCGGGGTCGCAGTGGGTTGGGATGTCGGTTCGGCGCTCGGGGTTCCGGACGTGAAAAACATGGTTGGCATCGACCGTCACAGGTCCCGTCGCTTCTGCCACAACCACGAACCGCTCCGCGGGTCGCTTTCGAGCCCGGCGCGCAGCAACAGCCGCGGGAGCCGGATTTCGGTTGTTCTGGAAGGTGCGACGTGCATGCCCGACGAAACACGTCGGGCGTGAGCTTTCGAGCTGACTTGCGGGGCCAAAGCCTCACAAGACGGCGTGCGTGCGGTTGCCTGCTCGACCTCGGTTCCAGACACTCAGGAACCTGCCGACTGCGGATCGCCTGCTCTCTTGTGAACCGATGACGCGGTTCACGAGAGCGAGACTTCCCGCCAGGACCGGCGGCCCGGCCGTCACTCCCACTGCTGTGGGGTTCCACGGGCTCGCGAATCAATCGTACGCATTCATCGGCTGCGGGTTTCGTGCGGAAGAGGGTTCCGGAGGTCGAGAACCTGAGATGGACCGCCTGAGAACTAAAACGTCCGATAATACCATTCTCCAGTTCACTCTGTTCAGCGTTGTGCAAGATTTACCTGTTGTAGTGCCTCTGTCCGCGATCGTGGTTGCGAGGTCTGATAGCCTGCGGTTCGCGGGTTGGTCCGCGGCAGGGAGAGAACGTCATGAAGATCGGCGCGTGGACGGCGGCGGTGTTGGCATCGGCGGTGGGCAGCCTCGCTTCGGCGCAGGCGATCTCGTTCGGCTCTAGCAAGGCGGAGAACTACCTCCAGACCGCGGACGGCGTGGTCACGCCGTACAACGACTGGTCGTGTGTGCTGTCCATCAGCGCCGACACCGTCGACGCGTTCAGCGATTGCTCGATCACATACGCCGGGCCGCTCTCGCCGCTCGGGTTGGGAATCGTTGGCAACACCGCGCCGTACGGACAGGTGTGGTACGGCTACTCGACCCTGCACTCGACGCTGGCGTCGCTCGACGCGGAGATCCCGCCGGGGGATTATGAGTTCAGCTTCACCGGCAACGCGTTGCCGGGCGGGACGCACACGTTTACGCTGCCGCCGTCGACGTTCTGCGCCGAGACTCCGGAGCTGGTCAGCGATACGTACTCCCGGCTGCAGACGTACAAGAACGACATGTCGCTGGACTTCATCGGGCAGATGTCGGGCTTTGCCGACGTGCCGGGAGCGAACGCGAGCGCTGTCAGCTTTGTGGTCTACGACGTGGGCAAGGGCGGTTTGTTCTGGTCGGCATCGCTCCCCCCCACTGCGATCTCGTTCACGATCCCGACCGGCTCGCTCGAAGTCGGGCGGGCGTACTTCGGGGTGATGTACTACACCGTGTCGTTCTCCAGCCCCGGCGCGGGGATCAACGGCGGCAGCCACGCCAGCTCGTTCTCGAAGAACGTGTTCTTCTACTTCAACACCCGGGGCCCGTGCCCGGCCGACCTCAACGGCGACACGTTCGTCGATGACGAGGATTTCGTGCTCTTCGCGCAGGCGTACAACATCCTGCTGTGCAGCGAGATCGCGATGCCCGACAAGTGTCCGGCGGACCTGACCAATCAGGGCACGGTCGATGACGAGGACTTCGTGGTGTTCGCGCAGGCGTACGACCAGCTGCTGTGCAATCCGGAGTGAGAATCGCACCAGTGGGACCGGCCTCCGGCCGGTCTTCCTGTGATCTCTCACCGACCGGCCGGAGGCCAGTCCCACTATCGCCTTGGAAGTCTTGGCACCCGGTTCGTCCAGCCGATAGGCTGGTGTGATGAACCGCGCCGACATCGATCGTCTCGCACTGGACGCCGCCTACGAGCAGGCCCGCAAAAGTCTGTCGGAGGGCGGCATTCCCATTGGCGCCGCGCTGGTGAACCCCGCGGGCACGATCGTGGCTTTGGGGCACAATCTCCGGGTGCAATCCGGCGATCCCACGGCCCACGCCGAGACGGTGTGCATCCGCAACGCGGGGCGGCGGCGCGATTGGCATTTCCTCACGATGGCGACGACGCTGTCGCCCTGCGCCATGTGCAGCGGGACGGCGGTCCTGCACCGCATCCCGCGGATCGTGATCGGCGAGCATCACACGTTCCAGGGCCGCGAAGACTGGCTGAAAGCGGAGAACGTGGAGCTGGTGCTGATGAACGACCTGCGCTGCATCTCGCTGATGGAAGAGTTCATCAACGCGCGGCCGGAGTTGTGGAACGAAGACATCGGCGTGCCGCCGAAGGCTTGAAGAAAAGAGCCAAAGGGCCAAAGGTCCAAAGAGCCACATCAAGGCGAATGCGTGACTGACGGTGATTTGGCCCTTTGGAGCTTTGGCCATTTGGCCCTTTGTCCTTGACGTGTTCTTGACACTTGCGCCGGACCTCCGCGATAGCCTCGTGCATGAAGCGTGTGCTCTTTCTCTGCACCGGGAACTCGTGCCGCAGCCAGATGGCCGAGGGCTGGTGTCGGCGGCTGCTGCCGTCGGTCGAGGCCCACAGCGCTGGGACGAAGCTGCACCCAGAGTTCGAACGCGGCGTGAACCCGCTGGCGGCGCTGGCGATGCGAAAGGCCGGAGTCGATCTCTCGTCGCATCACGCGAAGCTGGCCAGCGACCTGGTGCACCTGCCGTTTGATTTGATCGTGAGCGTCTGCGGCAAGGCGGATCAGGCGTGCCCCGCATTCCCTGGGCCGGCGAAGCGCGTGCATGTGCCGTTCGATGATCCGCCGGTGCTTGCGGCGGTGGCGAAGAGCGAGGCCGAGGCGCTCGTGCACTATGAGCGAGTGCGGGATGAGATCCGGGACTTCGTGCGGGATGAGTTGCCGAAGCTGCTGGGGTAGCCCAGAGCCGCGGGCTTCGGCCCGCGCGGGGTCGAGGAACGCGGCCTGAGCTTCGAACGGCCCCCCCTACGTGCAACAACGAGAGCGCGTTGAGCGAGCCGGGGCGTCCTCGCCCCGGTGGTTGGGCTACGAAATGAAGCATCTGCGTGGTTGACGCTTCAGCGCCGGGGCGAGGACGCCCCGGCTCGCTGGTTGCAGTGAGCTTTGGATCTGCGTGAGGCTCGTCGAAAGGACTCCGATTGCCGCGGCGCGAAACCCCGATGTGTCGTTTCCCATTCAGTGTTAGTGTACACTAGTTTCATGCAACGCCTCCGTCGTCGCAAGTGGTGGGTCGCCGCGTCGCTGCTCGGGACGAGCGTGGGATGGAAGCTCGCGCTAGTACTGATCATCGCGGGGTGTGTGTCGCTGTTTCCCGGCGAGCGACGGAGCCCGCCGCCGGTGGTGGTGCCGCCGGGATCGACGGTGGAGCGGCTGCGGGCAGACGTCTGGGCGCTCGCGGGCGATCGGCCCGGCGACATCGGGGAGCGCAACCTCGCCACCACCCGCGACGGCGTGACCACGCTGCGACTCGCGGAGCAGTATCCGACCGCGCGGCTCACGGGCATGGGGTATCGCGTGAAGGCCGAACGCTACGACGTGCGGCCTCGGGATCACAACAGCAACGTCATCCCCGATGCTCCACCGATCTCGGTGGCCAATCTCGAAGTCGAGATCGCGGGGACGACCAAGCCGAACGAGATCGTCGTCATCGGTGCCCACTACGACAGCGTGAACTCCGCGAAGTCGCACCTCGGCCGCGTCGCGACGCCCGGCGCCGACGACAACGCCAGCGGCACCGCGGCGCTGCTCGAACTGGCGCGTCGGTTCGCGGGCGCGTCCCCCGCACGCACGCTGCGCTTTGTGTTCTTCACCAACGAGGAGCCGCCGTACTTCTGGACGGAGGAGATGGGAAGCTGGATGGCGGCCAAGCGATCGCGGGCCAAGCACGAAAACATCGTCGCGATGCTGAGCGTGGAATCGATCGGGATCTACAACGAACAGAAGCAGGACTACCCGCCGCTGGTTGGGTTGGCGTTCCCGGATGAGGGCAACTTCATCGCCTTCGTGTCGCGGCACGAGGACCGCGAGCTGGTCGATCGCTGCGTGACCGCGTTCCGCGGCGTGACCGATTTCCCCAGCGAGGGTGCGGCGTTGCCCAGGCTGGTGCCGCGGCTGGGGTCGAGCGACCACTGGAGCTACTGGAAAGAGGGCTACCCGGCCATCATGGTGACCGACACGGCGCTTTACCGCAACCGCAGTTACCACAAGCCGTGCGACGTACCGGAGACATTGAACTACGAGGCCTTCGCGGCGGTGGTCGAGGGGCTAGAGGCGGTGGTGCGGGAGCTCGTCGAATAGGCAGGCCGGACGGTGCTCCGAAACCAGCCCCGAGCGTGAGCGAGTGGGCTCCTTCTCTGCGGGGCTTGACCCGCTCGCTCACGCTCGGGGCTCGTCAAGACACGGGGCTATACTTTTGCCAGCGGCGGCCCATGTGGCCGCCGCTTGTGTCATACGGACAACGCGGAACGATCGGCCGGGTGGCTGGTCCCACTGGGCTGTCCGGACCGCTGCTGCCCCACTGCTCCCTGCCCCACTGCTCCACTGGAGACTCCCATGAGCGACAACGAAGCCAAAGCTGCCCCGACGCTGGACGGGCGTCCGGATGAGAAGGTCGGCCTGATCGCCGCCGACGAGCCCATGAAGCACGAGGGGATGAACTGGTTCGTGCTCCGCGTCGCCTCCAACAAGGAGAGCTCGGTGCGGGACACGCTGCTTCGCAAGGTCGCGATCGAGAAGATGTCGCACCTGGTGAACCGCATCCTGGTGCCCACCGAGAAGACCAAGACGGTGAAGGCGGGCAAGCAGAAGATCACCGAGACCAAGCTGTACCCGGGCTACGTGTTCGTCGAGATGAAGCTCGAGCCCGACGGCCGCATCCCGCAGGACGTGTTCTTCCTCATTAAGGAGACCACGGGCGTCGGCGACTTCGTCGGCACGGCGGGGCGTCCGACGCCGATGAAGGACCACGAGATCGAGAAGATGCTCAAGGACTCGAAGAAGCCCGAGGACACGCCCAATGTCCGCATGGTCTTCGAGAAGGGCGAGCACGTCACGATCAAGGAAGGCCCGTTCCAGGGTTACGAAGGCACGGTCGACGAGCTCTTCCCCGAGAAGGGCGTGGTCCGCGTGCTGGTCACGATCTTCGGACGCCAGGCCCCGATCGACCTCGAAGAGTGGCAGATCGGCAAGGCCGAGGGAACGTAAATCAGGAGTGGAACAGTGGAGCAGGGGAGCAGTGGAGCAGGGATTCGTTCTCGGTGCTCGGGGGTTCTTCGTGCGCCGTTCGGCGTCGTGGCGTTGAGCGTGGTGCTCTGCACGCTTGGTGGGTGTCGCATCGCGGCTCCGTCGCAGGCCGACAACACGCGGCAGGAGAACGCGGCTCTCAAGGAACGCGTGGCGCTGCTCGAAGCGCGGACGTCGGAACTGGAAGCCAAACTCGCGGCACGGGCGCCCAGCACGGACGCCGCGGAGATCGCCAAGGCAACGCCGGTGATCGCGGGGATCGAGATTGATGGGTTCACGGGCTTCGGCGCGGTCGATCCCGCGGGCAAGCCGCGGCGGTTCACGGTCTACGTCAAGCCGTACGACGGTCGCCGTCGCTTCGTGCAGGCGGTGGGAACGCTTCTTGTCGAGGCCCGCGCGGCGGACGGCACCGTCATCGCGAGCCGCTCGCTCTCCGTCGCGGAGGTTCGTGAGGCGTATCGCTCGCAGGTCACCGGGACGTACTACGCGATCGAGGCCGAGGTGCCGGAGAATCGCGTCGGCGAGGTAGCGAACGTGCGGGCGGTGCTGCAGGATCTCTTGACCGGAGCGCGGCACGAGGCGACGCGTGAGCTTCGGACCGATCGCATGCGTCGTTGAGATCGCGAATCACGCAGAAACGAGTGTTCACGCGTGCTTCGCGGCGACCAGCTTGATCGCCAGCTCGATCGCGCTGGTCATGCTGCCCGGGTCGGCGGCGTTCTTGCCCGCGATGTCGAAGGCCGTGCCGTGGTCGGGGCTGGTGCGGACGATGGGCAGTCCCACGGTCATGTTCACCGCGCGATCGCGAGCGAGCAGTTTGACGGGGATCAGGCCCTGATCGTGGTACATGGCGACCACCAGGTCGTACTTGCCGTGGACGGCGGCGATGAAGATGGTGTCGCCGGGGTGCGGTCCGCTGGCGTCGATGCCGTTCTCTTTGGCGATGCGGATGGCGGGCGCGATGATGCGTTCGTCCTCGTCGCCGAGGATGCCGCCTTCGCCGGCGTGGGGGTTGAGGCCGCAGACCGCGACGCGCGGGTGGTGGATGCCCAAGGCCTTGCAGGCCTGATGGCCGAGGTCGATGGTCTCGACGACGCGGCCGATGGTGAGGACGTTCCTCACGTCCATCAGCGGCACGTGCGCGGACGCGAGGATCACGTTCAGTGCGTGCGCGTTCTCGCCCGCATGGGTACCCGCGTTGGCGTGGAACATCATGCCGAAGCGCTCGCTCTTGCAGCGCTCGGCGAGCAGTTCGGTGTGACCGGGAAAGCGCTTGTGCCCGGCCTTGGCCCACGCGGCTTTGTTGATCGGGGCGGTGACGACCGCGTCGGCGTGCAGCGGGTGCTCGCGCGGCGTGAGGGCATGCGCGATCGCGTCTTCGACGAAGCGGAAGGAGAGTTCGCCGCCGGAGCGGGTCGCGACCGAGGCATGCTCGATGCCGCCGGGCTCGTAGTCGTGCAGCACGACATCGTGGGAGTGCGCGGTTTCCGCGGCGTGGGTGTGTGCCTGGGCCCGCCACCAGAAGGGCTCGATCCCGGCGCGGTGGGCCGCGGCGTCGATCGCGGCCTGGGTGCCGAGAATGCGGAAATGAGCCTTCTTGCGGAGCGAGGCATCGGCGAGTGATTTGACGATGACCTCGGCCCCGATGCCGCCGGGGTCGCCCATGGAGATCACGATCGCGGGGCGATGGTGGGTTCGGGCGGTCACGGGGAAGTTTAGGTCGGAGCGATCTTGAACTAGAGTGTTGATCCAAAACGAAGACCGCGGCGGATCGATCCGCCGCGGCCGTGAACGTCGTGCATACTCCGACTTACTTGGGCTGCTTGTGCCCCGCCTTCTTGTGATGCTTCTTGTGCTTCTTGTGCTTCGCGGGCTTCGCGACCTCGGCGTGCTTGGCCGAGAGCTGCGGGCCGCTGGCGGCGCCCGCGCCCGGCTGGGCGGCGGAGAGGGTCGAGGCGAAGACAACAACGGCGGCTGCGGCGGCGATGCGGATCATTCCATGACTCCAAAAGACCAACGGCGTGCGCTGCCCGGTGCTCCTGCATCCGTGCGGGGCGATTATACCAGACCGGGATATCCCCTTTTTAGGCGTTCGCCTCGGTCACGCGCAGGACTTCGGAAACCGTGGTCAAACCCTTCGCGACCTTGCGGATGCCGTCCATTCGGAGCGTGACCATGCCGCGTTCGACGCACATGCGGCGGAACTCCGACACGTTGGGGTTCCGCGCGATCACGTCGCGGAGCTGGTCGTCGACGGTGAGCAGCTCGTAGATGCCGACGCGGCCGCTGAAGCCGGTGTTGCGGCAGCGCTCGCAGCCCTTGTTGACCCACAGCACGTCGGTCGGGAGGCCCTGCATCTCGAGGTACTCCCGCATGTCGGCGCTGGGTGGTTCCTGGGCTTTGCAATGGACGCACAGGCGGCGGATCAGTCGCTGGGCGAGCACGCCGTTGACGGCGGCGCCGACCAGGAACGGCTCCAGGCCGATGTTCACCAGTCGCGTGATCGACGACGGCGCGTCGTTGGTGTGCAGGGTGCTGAGCACCAAGTGGCCCGTGAGCGCGGCCTGGACCGCGATGTGGGCGGTCTCCATGTCGCGGATTTCGCCCAGCATGATCACGTCGGGGTCCTGACGCAGCAGGCTCTTGAGAGCCGCGGCGAAGGTCATGCCGATCTTCTCGTGCATCTGCGTCTGCGTGATGCCATCAAGGTGATACTCGATCGGATCCTCGACGGTCGAGATGTTCATCGAGTTCTTGTCGAGCTTGCGCAGCGAGGCGTAGAGCGTGGTGGTCTTACCCGAGCCGGTGGGGCCGGTGACGAGCACGATGCCGTGCGGCGCGTCGATGCACTTCTGCCAGACCTCGAGGTGGTCCTTGTCGAAGCCGAGGTTGTCGAGATCGACGTTGATGCTCTTGGTGTCGAGAATACGCATCACCGTCTTCTCGCCGTAGCCGGTGGGAAGCGTGGAGACGCGGAGGTCGAGCTTGCGGCCCTGCACATTACAGCGGATGCGGCCGTCCTGGGGCAGCCGGCGCTCGGAGATGTCCAGGTTGGCCATGATCTTGAGGCGGCTGGTGATGGCCGCGGACATGGCCCCGGGCGGGTTCATCATCTCGAAGAGCTCGCCGTCGATGCGGAAGCGGACGCGGAGCTTCTTCTCCGCGGGCTCGACGTGGATGTCCGACGCGCCTTCCTTGACGGCGGTCTGGATGATGTAGTTGACGTAGCGGATGACCGGCGACTCGGCGGCTTCCTTCTCGAGGTTGACCTCGGTCGATTCCTTCTTCTCCACCTGCACGTCGCCCTCGCCGACCTCGGCGAGCAGCTCGGAGACATCGACGTTGGACTCTTCCTTGCCAGCGCCGACGATCTCCATCGCGCCGCGGAGGTCAAAGCCGGTGATCATCACGATCTTGACGCCGGGAACCTTGAGCCGGTGCTTGACCTCGTCGATCGCGAAGACGTCGTCGGGCTTGGTGACGCCGATGACGACGCGGTTGCCTTCCATCCGCAGGGGGAGCACGCCGTGCTGCTTGCAGAACTCGGGCGTGAGTGCGGAGAGGAGGCGTCCGTCGAACCCGCCGTCGAGGCCCTTGCCCAGATCGATGCGTTCAAACGGAAGCTGCACGATCGCGGCGACGGCGGTCTGGATGATGACCTCGTCGATCCCCTGTTCGATCAGGATCTCGGAGAGTCGGCGCCCGGGCGACTGCTTGATGACGTTCTGAGCGAGCGTCACCTTGTCGGCGGGGACGAGGTTGCGGGAGAGGAGGTACTCGGCAAGGTCGCTGGACTGATGGCCATCGCCGACCTTGTAGAGCTCGGACATCGCGCTGCCGACGCTGGGGCGGCTGGACACGATGTTCTGCTTGACGGCGGGATCGTCCTTGGAGAGCGACGTCTCTTCGCCGGCCTCGCGCATGCGGACGAGTTCGTTGTACGAGCGCTGGTTCGCCGGAGCGGCGGGAATGGGGCTGAGAGCCTGCTCCTGAGAATCGGGGCTGGCGGCTCGCACCGAGGCCGGGCGATCGACCAGCGATTCGAAGTCGACCCGGCGCGGCGATTCCTCGGCGCCCGGCAGGGCCTTGCCGCCGCGCTTGTCCACACCCAGGTCGTTGAGGATGTCGTCGATGTTGTACTTCGCCACGCCCTGCTCCGGGTCCAACTTGATCGGCCTTGACGGGCGCGCTCCGGCGCCCTGTTTCTGTGCGTGCTCAGCGCTGATCGCTCTTGGCCTTGGGCGTCTTGCCCTTGGGCTGCGGCTCGTCGGCGAGCTGGAGCGTGTACTTCTTGCCGTCGGCCATCAGGGTGATGGTCTGCGCCTCGATGGCGACGACCTTGAAGCTCTCGCCCGCGATGTCGCCGACCTTGACAAGGTCGTCGTTGATGCGGGCGATCGGCACCTTGCCCATCATGATGCTGAAGAGCTTGAGCTCGGCGAGCTCGGTCTCGAGCGCCTTGGAGCGCTCCATCGCCAGACGCTTGGCCTTTTCCGCGGCCTCGTCGACCACCGGGCCGGTGGCCACGTTGGCGTCGCCCGCCTCGGCGCCCATCAGCTTGAACGGGTTCTTGTCGACGGGAGGCAGCTCCTGCGAAGCGGTGTTCATCTGGGCGACGAGCTTCTGGAACTCGGCCGCTCGCTTGTGGGTCGCGTCGTCGCGGGTGTACGACACCTCGGTGGTGTCGAACTTCAGGCCCGACTGCATCCCGTAGCGACGCATGCCGTAGATCATCCCCACCGACAACGCCAGCGTCGTCACGATCAGCACGTGCTGCGTGTTGAAGCGCCGGCGGGCGGAGAAGGAGTGACCGCTGGCCTCGGCGACCTGCAGGCCCGCCGCGAACGCGGCCGGCATGGACTGGTTGGGGTCGGCGGGTGCCTCGCCCGGGAGACGGCGTTCTTTGTTGGCTGGATTCATGAGCCCTTGACCCCCTCGTCAACGTAGTAGATGCTGAGCGTGAACGTGGCCTGCATGTCGCCGTTCTTGTCGGTCGCACGCTTGAGTTTCATGTCCGGGATCTTGGTGATGCGGGGCAGACGCTCGAGCTTGCGGAGAAAATCGTGGAAGGCGCGGAAGTTGCCCTGCACACTCATCTCCAGCGGCTGCTCCATGTACATCGCGGCCTTCACCGGCTTGAGGCTCTTCACCGTCGGCGCCGACAGGCCCTGCTGCGTCGCCAGCTCGGAGACCTGACGCACGATCGAGTCCAGCTCCTTGGCGCTGGGCAGCTTGGCCTCGAAAGCGCTGATGCTGGCGGCGATGTCCTTGTTCTCTTTCTCGAGATCGGCGTTGCGCGACGTCTCGTCACGCAGCTTGGCCAGACGCTCGCGCTTGAGCTCGACCTCGCTCTTGGCGAGCTCGATCTCGGCGTTGACGGGCCGGAAGACGAGCCAATAGCTGCTCAGCGGGACGGCGAGCAGGATCAGCACCAGCAGGAGTTCGCGGAATCCGAGTCGCATGACATGCTCCGATCGTGTGCGGCGTGCTTACTGACCCTTCTCGGCGCTGGCCGAGGCTTTCTCGGTGGGCTTGACGTTGGGCTTGGCGGCGGCCTGGACGGCGGGCGCGGCGGCGGGCGAGTCGGCGGGCTTGGCGGCCTTGGGGTCGATCGCGTTCGACAGCCGGACATCGACCGTCGCACTCAGGCCCGAGGTGATCTGGAACTTGCGGAACACCGCCTGATCGATCTTCGTCGTGTCGATGTACGCCAGGTCGGGGCGCTCGAGAAGGTTGCAGTCGCCGAGCTTCGAGAGGAAGTCGGTGACGTCGGTGTTCTTCTGAGCGATGCCGTTGATGGTGAGCGTGTACTCAAACCGCGGGGCACGCACAAGCTGCTTGCCCTCGGCCTTCTTGTCGTCCTTCTTGGCGTCCGTCAGCGACTTCACCGCGGGCTTGGCGTTCTTGTCCTTGGGGTCTTCCTTGGGCGGGTCGATCCGCTTGGACTTGAGCTCCATCTCGACGAACGCGATCGAGTTGTCCGGGCAGCGGCTGACGATCTGCTCCAGCATCGTGCTGCGGGGGATGCGCTCGGTCAGGGCCGTCGTAATCTCGGCCTTGTCGAGCATTTGAGCGCGCTGGGCCTCGAGGGCCTTGAGCTGCTCGATCTTCTTGGCTTCCTGGGCGTACAGCTCGTTCACCTGGCTCTGCTGCGATCGGACCGACTCCCAGCGCCTGGTGGTCACGAAGAACGCGGCGATCACGCCGGCCATCACGACCGCGAACAGGAAGAGCGCCATCGCGTTGGCCCGGGCCGAGCTCTGCCGCTCGACGTAATCCTCGGGCAGGAAGCTGGCGTTCGCGGGCGCCTCGTTGTTCTGTCTCAGGAACGGATTCATGCGTGAGCTCCGATGCGATCAAGTGGAACGAACGAGGCGTGATCGGTACTTCACAGGTCGGCCGGGCAGTGGCAGAGGCCAAGGGCCACGCCGAAGCCCGGCTGGGGTTGCTTGAGGTCCACGCCCTGGGCCGGCTCGCTGCCGGTGCGGGCGACTTTGGCGAGCGGATCGGCGAGGCGGGTGTTGATCCCCACGGACTGGGCCACCGCCTTGGCGAAGGCGTTGTGCTTGCTCTCCCCGCCCAGGAACACGGCACGCTCGACGCGCTGGCCGCTGAACATCGCGTCGTGGTAGCGCATGCTCATGCGGATCTCGTCGGCCAGGATCTCCAGGGGTTCGTGCAGGTCGATGCCCGATTCGTTGCTGGTCGTGGGCGCGCTCTTGAGGAACGCCATGCCCTCGCCCGAGGTGGATTTGGGGGCGCTGAGCTCTTCCAGCTCGTGGCGGGCGCGGCGGGCCTGGGCCAGCGGGCAGCGGAGCTGCTTGGCGACGGATCGGTCGAGGCTGCGGCCACCGACCTCGATGACGCGCTCGAACACGATGTCCTTGCCGTGCGTGATCATCGCCTTGGTGGTGTGCGCACCGAAGTCGAGGTAGAGCGTGGGGGCCACGGACTCGTCGCCGGCGGCGATCTCGAAGGACTTCCCAGCGGCGGCGAACTCGCTGTGCATGCCCACGGGCTCCAGCCCGCCCTTGCGCATCGACTGAACCATGTGCTCGACCGCCGCCCGGGCCGCTGCGTTCACGATCACCTCGGTCTTCGCTCCTCCAGCGGGGACTTCGATGTGTCGCAGGACCAGGGCGGCGGGGTCGACGCCGCACTGCTGACCGACGGCAGCGCCGATCAGCTGGATCAGCGGAATGCCGTCAACTTTCTGAACTTGCAGATGCTTGCAGAAGAGCTGCCACGAAGGGAGCGAAGCGATCACCCGCTTGCCCTTGAAGCCGCCCTTCTTGATGAGCTTGGGGAGCTGCTGAAGCTGGAACTCGAGCCGCTTGGCGTGGTCGCCCTCGAACTCGTCCGGGGTATCGACCTGGGCGATGGCGATGAGCGTGGGAACCGGTCCGGGCTGGACCTGAATCAGCTTCAGAGATCCCACGCCAAAGTCCACGCCGATGGCAGGCGACAGCTGCTTCATCAGTCCGACGGAATTGAGTTTTCGAAGCAGTTCGAGCGACATGCGCTGCGATCCCTCCCGCGCCGGTCCATCCGGCTCCGTAGGAATCGACGGCAAGAGGTGCGCACTTCAACTCGGTCAGGGCGAGGGATCCGGGCGGAGGTTCTCAGGCCGTGCGCCGCCGCCACAACCCCTATTTGCCCCAAGACCGCGTTCCTGATCGCCGCTGGCACCCACGGCAAAGGCAGACCTGGACGCGCAGACGGAATAAACCGAATCTGAACGAACCGCGGCCCGCATTGGCCCATGACCGAGCACGGATCTTCCATTTTTCGCTTGCAGACGCGGATTCATCGCGGACAATTCCCCCAGAGGCCGCTTCCTCGGGGCATGGCAATGCTGAAGCGGATTGAACGGCTGGCTGGCGCGTGGGTTGATTCCATTGTCGAGAACGAGCCGCATACTGGTGCCGCTCAGGGATCCTCGCGATCGCGTCACTTTTGGTGGATCGCCGCGGTGCTGATCGTGTTGGGGTTGCTCGCGTCCTCGGCCCGGGCTGCAGTCACGGCATTGGACGTGTTCTACAGCCAATACTACTACCAATTCTCGGGCACGCCGCCGACGTTCCCGTATTCCTACTACTACGCCGCCCGGCTCACCACCGACCCCGGCGACGTCGCCAGCGCCACGCTCACGCTGCCCGACGGCACGACCGTGCTGCCGATGCCGAGCATCGGCCCCGGCTCGTTCCTCTATCAGCAGCCGTTCTTCGACGACACCAGCCTGCTCGCCTCGTTCCCCGCGGGCGACTATGTGTGCAACGCCAGCGGCGGCACGCTCGGGCCCGTGCAGGTGACCGTCAACCGCAAGCCTCAGCCCTACTGGCCCGACAGCGTCCCCGCGTACACAGCCGCGACCATCACCGCGATGCAGAACGCCAACGCGGCGTTCGATCTGGGGCTTGAGTTCAACGCCTGGGTCGCGCCAGCCCCGGCGGACTTTGGTGTGAACTTCGTGATCATTTACGACGCCTTGACCGGCAGCGTTGTCTACTCGGCGGGCTTCAACGCCGCCGACACGGCCCACGCGATCCCCGCTGGTACGCTGACCCGCGGCCGCTCGTACAACGCGTTCCTCTACTTCTCGGGTCGCTCGCAGATCTTCGACGGCACGCTCAACCGCCTCGTCGCGTACGACTACGCCACCTACGCCTCCCTCTTCACCGTCGCGTGCGTCGGCGACCTCAACCGGGACAGCTTTGTCGACGACGCCGACTTCTCCATCTTCGCCCCGGCGTACGACACGCTGCTGTGCGACGAGCCGACCATGCCCTTTGGCTGCCCGGCCGATCTGAACCGCGACGGCAGCGTGGATGACGCGGACTTCTCGATCTTCGCCGCCGCGTACAACGACTTGATCTGCCCCTGACGCGAAGCATGGCACCAAGCCTGAAGACAGGCCTGACGCCGGGCCTGCCGCCAGGCCTTGGGCTTCCCCACTATCTCCACTCGGCCCGGGCGGTCTGGGAACAGGCCCCCCGGGCCTTTTCTTTCCGGGAATCAGGGCCGAACCCGCGGATGTTTGGGTGATACTCGGGTGTCCCAACCGCTACCATCGACGCTCGAGGCCGTGACGGCCGATGTTGTCTTTCCGCGGCCCGTGGCCACTCGCTCGGGCGGCGACAGGAGTTGCTTGGAATGCTCGGACGGATCTTCAAAGCCTACGACGTGCGCGGCACTTACCCCGACCTGCTCAACGAGAACCTCGCCTGGCAGATCGGTTACGGCGCGAGCAAGTTCCTCCTCTCCGACGCCGCCGCCGGGGGCGAGACCAGCCCGATGATGAAGAACATCGTCGTCGGCCGCGACATGCGCACCAGCTCGCCCTCGCTCAGCAAGGCCCTCATCAAGGGCATCACCGACCAGGGCGGCAACGTCATCGACGTGGGCATGTGCGACACCTCGATGATCTACTTCGCCGTCAACCACCTCGACTGCGCCGGCGGCGTCATGGTCACGGCCAGCCACAACCCGCCGAACTACAACGGCTTCAAGGTCTCCAAGCGCAAGGCCAAGCCGGTCGGAGAAGCCACCGGCCTGGGCGAGATCCGCAAGCAGGCCGCGATGGTCGACAAGCAGACGATGGTCCCCGCGGGCGGCCGCGTCGAGCAGCGCGACCTGTGGAGCGCGTACTGCAAGCATGTGCGCTCGTTCCTGCACACCAAGGGCAAGCTCAAGGTCGTGATCGACGCCAGCAACGGCATGGCGGGCACGATGATCCCCAAGGTCTTCGGCAAGGAGTCGCCGCTGGGCGCCGCGCCGGGACTCGAGATTATCCCGCTGCACTTTGAGAACACCAAGGGCCAGTTCGTGCACGAGCCCAACCCGCTCGTCGCCGCCAACATGAAGTGGACGCAGGAGGCGGTGCTGAAGCACAAGGCCGACGTCGGCTTCTGTTACGACGGCGACGCCGACCGCTGCATGGCGGTCGACGAGAAGGGCAACATCGTCGGCTGCGACGTGCTCACGGCCCTGCTCGCCAAGTACTTCCTCGACAAGGAGCCGGGTGCGGCGATCGCGTACGACCTGCGTTCCACCAAGGCGGTCGCGGAAGACATCACCAAGCTCGGCGGCCGCCCCGTCCGTGGGCGCGTCGGACACGTGTTCATGAAAGGCGCCCTCGCCGAGAGCGGCGCGATCTTCGGCGGCGAGCTCTCCGGGCACTTCTACTTCCGCGACAACTTCAACGCCGACAGCGGCGCGATCGCGATGAGCGTGATCCTCACCATCCTCGCCGAGACCAACAAAGGCCTCAGCGAGCTCATCAAGCCCATCGCCCGCTACGCCCAGTCCGGCGAGATCAACTTCAACATCGAGGACAAGGACGGCGCCCTCGCCGAGATCAAGAAGCTCTACGGCCCCGGCTCCGCTGCGAACGGTACCGTCGACGAACTCGACGGTGTCACGGTCGATTGCTTCAACATCAAGGGCGACCACGGCGGCTGGTGGGCCAATATCCGTAAGAGCAACACCGAACCGCTGCTCCGCTTGAACCTCGAAGCCAAGGACAAGAAGACGCTCGACAAGATGCTCGCCGCCCTGAGTCCGAAGCTTGGACACCGGGTCGAGCATTGAGGCAGGGGAGGCACTTGGCACTAGGCATTGGGCACTAGGGTCAAGACATTCGACACTGCGATTCGCACCCTTGCCTCGTTGCTTCCCCTCGTGCCTCGTGCCCAATGCCTAGTGCCTTCCCCACATGACCCTCAACGAACTCCTATCCCGGTTCGGACTCGCGGAGAACCCCTTCCGCGGCGAGGAGGCCCGCAACGACGCGGTCTTCGCGAAGATGACCGGCGCGAACGGCACCGGTTCGTCGAGCGCCGAGCCAAAGCCCGCGGACACGGCCGCGGGTTCAGAAACAACATCAGCTCCCAAGCCCGGCACCGGCTCGTTCGCGATTCCGTCCCTCACCGGCACCTTCCACTCCGACTTTGAGAAGATCCTCGGCGATCTCTCCCGCCCCGCCACGGCCATCGTCTTTGGCGAGAAAGGCTCGGGCAAGACCGCGATCCGGTTGCAGCTCACTCGGGCGATCGACCTGCACAACACCCAGCACGCCGATCGGCGCGTGCTGCTCATCCCATACGACGATCTCAACGGCGTGCTCGATCGCCTGCACGCCCGCCTGAACGGCAAGACGCCTCTCGAGAGCTTCCAGAAGATCCGCCTCGTCGACCACCTCGACGCGATCTTCGCCTCGCTGGTGCCGCGGCTGGTCGATTCGGCGCTGAACAAGACCGACCCAACCGACCCGCTGCTCAGCGACGACTCGAAGAAGCTGCTCAAGAAGCTCGACCCCGGTGCTCGGCGCGACCTCCTGCTGTTGCAATCCGTCTACGACCGCCCCGATCAGGCCGATCTCCGCACCACGCAGCTGCGGCGCAAGCTCGGGCTGTGGCTGCCTTGGAGCCGGGTGCTCTCGCACGCCGCCGTGTGGCTCGGCTGGATCCCCGCGGCGGCGGTCGTGTACCTCGCCAAGCTGCTCCCCGGCGCGGACGGCTGGACCATCGGCCCGGGCCCGGCGCTCTACGCGTTCCTCACACTTCTGGCGATCTGGCTGATCGCGCTGGTGAAGCTGCTCGCGTGGGACCGCATCGCGTTCAACCTCTTGGGCAAGCGGGTGCGCAAGCAGCTCCGAAGCGTCAGCCGCAGCGACCGCTCGTACGCTCGCTCGCTCCGCCAGCTCGACCCGATGCTGCGGGATGAAGACAACCTGCCGATCACTGATTCCGACGAGGTGCGATACAAGCTGCTGGAGCGTCTGCGCTCGATCCTGCGGGCCTTGGGCTACACCGGACTGGTCATCATCGTCGATCGCGTCGACGAACCCACGCTCATCAGCGGCGACTACGACCGCATGCGGGCGGTGGTGTGGCCGATGCTCAACAACAAGTTCCTGCAGCAAGACGGCATGGGCGTGAAGATGCTCCTGCCGGTCGAGCTGCGGTACGCCCTGTACAAGGAATCGGCCGCGTTCTTCCAGGAAGCCCGCCTCGACAAGCAGAACATGGTGGATCGGCTGTCGTGGACCGGCGCGATGCTCTACGACCTGTGTTCGAGCCGCCTGCACGCGTGCCTGGCGCCCGGGGCGACGCCGCTGAGCCTGCTGGACATGTTCAGCGAGGAAGTGACCCGCAGCGACCTTGTGGATGCGCTCGACCAGATGCACCAGCCGCGGGATGCGTTCAAGTTCCTGTACCGCTGTCTGTCCGAGCACTGCTCCAACGTGACCCGCGACGACAAGAACGTGCGGATCCCCAAGGCCGTGCTGGACATGGTGCGCAAGCAGGAAGCCGAGCGGGTGCAGCAGCTGTACCGCGGTATTCGGCCGGCGTGAGGTCGGTCAAGGAGCCACGATCCGGCGTGCCACGTCGCCGAGGATCGCGAGCGCCCGCTTCAACTCCCACTTCTGATTCCCGCGCTCTCCGGTCGTGTTGCTGACCACCCGCAGCTCCACGCCCGGAACTCCCAGCCGCGCCGCCGAGAGCAACACGCCCGCTCCCTCCATCGCCTCCACGATTGCCCCCGTGCGCGTCACCACCGCCGCGGCTCGCGCGTCGGTCCCCGAGCAGGTCGAGACCGTTGCAATCACGCCCACGTGCGCCGCCAGCGGCTGGAGCAACGGCATCAACTCAGGGTCCCCTTCGACCCCGTCGCCATCGATCGCGGTCGGGAAGCCCAGCGCGGCCATCGGCTGCCAGGTGGTGCCCGCCTCGGACTCGACGCCCTCGTCCGCGAAGACCGATCGGGTCGCGAGCACGACATCACCGATCGCCGCCGGAGAGCCCGGCAGCGTGCCGCAGACGCCCAGGTTGATCACCGCGCCGTAGCCGCCCCGCGCCAGAGCCGCGGCGGTCGCGCCCGCGGCATTCGCCTTGCCCACGCCGCTGAGCACGAGGTCCACGCCGTCGGCGATCGGTATCGGTGCCCAGGGCCGCATCGCCGACGCCCGATCCCCCGCGACCGCCCTCGCCTCGCTGGGCGCGGCGAGCACCAACAACAACCGTGCATCGGCGGCTTTTTTTCTGACGAACTGACGGAGTTCGGGCGTCATAGTGCTTGGTCCGCCGGGGCGTTTCGGCTATGCTCATTCGTCGAGTCACCGAAACCCCGGGGCTCGATCGTGAGGGTACGAGCCATTCTCTTCGGTCGCGGCACGCGATCGGACGATGGCCCGTGAGGTCCGGAACAGCCGCTGCACATTCCTCAACGCACAGCGGCCGAGCCGGTAGACATTGTGAAGGATGCTTCGGAGCGCCCGAAAGGCCTACCGAACGCCGGACAGTCGATCCAAAGGCGATACGCCCAGCGCGTCGAGCCTCGTTCAGGAGAACGCCCATGCCACCACGTCGCCGATCCCGCAAGCTGCCGATCGCGATCGCGCTCCTGGTCGTTCTGGCCGGTTCCTACGGCACGTACCGGGGTACCCGAAAGGCCGAAGCCGAAGGACCGGACACCCGCGCCACCTCCGACACCGCCACCGTCCTCAAGACCAGCTTCGACATCACCACCCTCGCCACCGGCGAGCTTGAGGCCAAAAAGCAGGTCGAGCTCCGCTCCCGGCTCGAGCAGCAGACCGTGGTGCAAGAGATCATCGCCGAGGGCACCCGCGTCAAGGCAGGCGAGGTGCTCGTCCGCCTGAACGCCGACAAGATCCAGACCCAGTACGACGAGCAGCTGCTGCAGATCGAGACCTCCAAGAGCGAACTGATCGCCGCGGAGAACGGGTACAACATCCAGGTCAACGAGAACGCCAACAACCTCCGCAACGCCGCCCTGAAGGTGACGCTCGCGGAGCTGTCGCTGAGCCAATGGCTCGAAGGCGAAGTGAAGACCAAGCGCGAGGCCAACCGCTTGGCCCTCTCGCAGAGCAAGCTGGAGCTCGACCGTCTGGCCGAGAAGCTCATCCGCGCGCAGAAGCTGCAGGAGCAGGGGTTCCTCTCCAAGGACGAACTCGACCGCGATGAGCTCGACTACATCAAGGCTCAGAGCGCCTGGATCAAGGCCCAGCTCGACGACAAGGTGTACGAGCAGTACCAGTTCCCCAAGGACGAGAAGCAGAAGCGCGGCGACCTGGATCAGGCCAACAGCGAACTGACCAAGGTGCGCATGAATGCGGAGATCGATCTGGCCAGCAAGGCCGCCAGCCGCAACAACAAGCGAACCCAGCTCACCATCCGCGAGAACACGCTGGCGAAGCTGAAGCAGCAGCTCGACGCCTCGGTCGTCACCGCGCCGTCAGACGGCTTGGTGGTGTACGCGACCAGCATCCGCCGCAACATGTGGGGCGGCGGCGAGGGCCCGCTGCAGATCGGGCGTCAGGTCTATCCCAACGAGCTGCTCATCGTGCTGCCCGACACCAGCGAGATGGTCGCGAGCGTGCAGGTACACGAAAGCCTCGCGGGCGACGTCAAGCCCGGCATGGCCGCGATGATCAAGGTGGACGCGGTGGGAGGCAAGAGCTTCCAGGGCACGGTGGATTCGATCGGCGTGCTGGCCGAGGCCGGCGGCTGGCGCGACCCCGACCGCCGCGAGTACACGGTCAAGATCAAGCTCGAAGCGGGCGACGAGATCGTGGCCCTGAAGCCCTCGATGCGCTGCGAGGCTCGCCTCACGCTCGGGCGCGTCGACGAGGCGATCGCGATCCCGGTCCAGGGCGTCTTCAGCGACGGCCCGGTGCGGTTCACCTACGCCAAGAGCGGCAACCGCTACGAGCGCACGCCCATCAAGATCGGCAAGCGCTCCGACACCTACGCCGAGGTCCTCGCGGGCGTCGAACCCGGCAGCACCGTGCTGCTCCGCGACCCCACGCCCTCCGAAGTCCTCGCCGGCCCGTGGGACAAGGCCCGCCTTGAGCTCGCCGGCTACAGCCTCGACGAGAAGGGCAATCCGGTCGTCGGCGGCCGCGGGCAGCGCGGCGGCGGTGGGCCCAAGTCCTCCGGCGCCAAACCCGCGGGCAAGCCCGGTGAGGCCGCGATGACGGCCAAGCCCGAAGGCAAGCCCGAGGCCAAGCTCGACTCGAAGACCGAGACGAAGCCTGAGGCAAAGGCCGAGGTCAAGACCGAGATCAAGAACGACATCAAGACCGCGGACGCCAAGCCGGTCGCCAGCGCCACCCCCAAAGCCGGCGAGACGCCGGCAAAGTAGTGTTCTCGATCGGAGCAGCGACGCGTCGCGACACCCACTCGTCGGTCCATCAACTCGCCCGCAGACGCCGAGGCTGACGAGTCTTCGAGGAAGCCTCGGGTCGGCGTGGGTTGACGCGCCGATGCTCGTTGGCTCATCTGGGAGATGCTGTTGCAGACCATCCGAGGTGCGTCGTGCGCGGCTGCTCAGCCCGCCTTGCGTCGCTCCGCGATCGCCGCGGCTCGGTTGATCAGCGCGTCGGCACCCGAGTTCAGGTCGTAGACCCCGGGCTTGAGGTCAAAGTTGTCCTCGCCCACGGCGTACCCCTCCGCCCGCGCGATGCTCAGGTCCTTGCGCTGCCGCAGATCAAACTCCACCGGATCCACCGCCTTGCCATGCGGCACCAGCGTCTCGACCACGGGGCGGCAGGGCTGATCGTGGCTCCAGCGCGTCACCACGCACTGGTGGCCGCTCGAGAGCATCACGATCGTGCCCGGGGCGTACGCGGGTACGACATTGAACAGCGCCCGCATGACCATCGGGTCGATGCGGCGGGCGTACTCGGGCTGGCGGATCAGATTGAGCGCTCGCACCGTCGGCAGCGCGGGCTCGCCTTCTTCGCGCCCGTTGTTGCGGATGCGGCAGAACAGGTCGGCCGCCGCCACGATTCGGGCGAAGACGTGGATCTCGGAGCCCTTGAGGCCGACTTCCTTCTTGGCCTCGTCGAGCTTGGAGGGGAAGCCGGTGCCGTCAAAGTTCTGGTGGTGGTGCAGCACCACCGCCGACGCCGAGGGCTCGACCTGGTCGTGAACGAGGTTGTAGCCGATCTGCACGTGCTCGCGGAAGGCGGGGTCGGAGTCGTCCTGAGTCTCATCCCAACGTTGGCGGACGTCGGCGGACAGCCTGGCCATGCCGACGTCGTGGAGCATCGCGCCGACGCCCAGATTCGAAACATCGCGGGCGCTCGAAGCGGGCAATCGCGAGCGTTCGTGCACCAGATAAAAGTCGAGCTTGAGGCCCATTAGCACGCTGAGCAAGCAAACGTTGCTGGCGTGGCGCAGCGCCGCCGAGCCGTTCTCGCCAATCTCGTTGACGTACAACGCGGCCTTGGGATGCTCACAGAACTTCTCGATCAGGCCCCCCACCGCCCGCTTGTACGCCGAGTAATCCAGCTTGGCGTGGGCTGAACCCATCACGCTGTCGAGCGCCCGACCGACCTGACCCGCCAGTTCCGAGCACGCCGTCACCACCGCGGGCGAGACGTACTCGCTGAGGTGCCCGAGCCGCGGGTACTTGACCCACACCTCGCGGAGCCCGATCTCCCGCATCTTGGCGATGGTGTGGGGGTCGAGCGCGACGCCGGGGCGCAGCAGAATGACCTCCGGCCGGCGGGGGTGAAGGACGGGCAGGGCGATCACCATGCCGTCGTGAGCGTCTTGGAGCGGGACTCGGAGCATGCGCCGGCGACTCCATCGGCCCGAGAATCGGTCGGGTGCAGCGTCGATCGTGCGGTCCGGCCCTGGCCGCGTTCCGCCACCCGCACCGGCCGCACACCCGGCGTGGCCTCCGCCCGTGGCACGCGGCAACGCCCGAGAATCTGGCCGTACACTCCGACGATGCCCATTCATGTCTCGAAGCTCCGCTGCGGCACCACGCTCCTGGTCGAGCCCATGCCCAGCGTCCGGTCCCTCGCCCTCTCCTGGCTCGTCCCCGGCGCCTCCGCCGACGACCCGCCCAACCGCCTCGGGCGCGGCGCCATGTGGGCCGAATTGCTCATGCGCGGCACCCGCTCGCTCGATTCCCGCGCCCACGCCGACGCCGTCGATCGCCTCGGCGCCACCCGCCACGTTGACAACGGCGTCTACTTCCTCCGCCTCGCCTCGGTCATGCTGGGCACCCGCCTCCGCGAAGCCCTGCCGCTCTTCACCGAGATGACCGTCGCCCCACGCTTTGACGCCGACTCCATCGAGCCCGCCCGCGACCTCTGCCTCCAGGCCATCGCCTCCCTCGCCGACGATCCGCAGGAGCGGGCCATCCTCGCCGCCCGCGATCGCCATTATCCCTCGCCCCTCAACCGCAGCGGCCACGGCGACGAGCCCGGCCTGACCTCTCTCACCCACGACGAACTCGTGAAGGGGTGGTCCACGGTCCAGGGCCCGGCCCGCTCCATCTTCTGCGCCGCCGGCGCCGTGGACCCCAGCGAGCTCGCGGCCCAGCTCGACGACCTGCTCGGCGACTGGACCGGAGCCTCCCCCGAACCCGCCGTCGCACGCGACGCCCCCCGCGGCTACGCCCACGAGGTCGACGAAACCAATCAGGTCCAGATCGTCCTGCTGCACGATGCGCCGACCGAGTCCTCGCCCGACGCCCTGCTCGAGAAGATCGTCGTCAGCGTCCTTTCCGGCGGCATGTCCGGCCGCCTCTTCAGCGAGGTCCGCGAAAAGCGCGGCCTGTGCTACAGCGTCAGCGCCAGCTACCGCGGCGACCGCGACACCGGCGGCGTCATCGCGTACGTCGGCACGTCGCCTGACCGGGCCCAGCAGTCGCTCGATGTCCTCAGCGCCGAGCTGCAACGCATCAACACCCCCGAGGGCCGCATCACCGAAGACGAGTTCGCGCGTGCGGTGGTCGGCATGAAGACCAGCCTGGTTTTCAGCGGCGAGTCGACCAGCGCCCGGGCCGCGACCCTCGGCTCGGACTTCTTCCGCCTCGGACGCTGCCGCACGCTCGACGAGATCGCCAAGGCGGTGGACGCGATCACGCTGGACCAGGTGAACGATTACCTGACTCGCCGCGCCATCGGACGGGTCACCATCCAGACCGTGGGCCCGGCAGCGCTGACGCCTCCGATGTAGACCCGGATTTACTTCACCGAAACGCCCAAGACGCCGAGGCTGACGAGTCTTCGGGGAAGCCTCGGATGATCCGGAGCCGACGCGAACAGAGATCTGTGCCCCCCGGTTGCAGACGATCCGAGGCTTCCTCGCCAAGCCTCGTCAGCCTCGGCGTCCGGCAGGCTCCGTGACGTTGGACTTTCCTATAGTCCGCCCGCATGTCCTGGATCACCAAGAACTCCGCGTCCGCCACCGTTGACCGCAGCCAGGGGCCCTTCCTGACGCAGCAGATGCGTCAGCACCTCAGCCAGCACATCGTCCCGCGCTACGAGCGGAAGATGGGCGCCCTTCTGCCCACGCTCCACGAGGTCCAGCACACCTACGGCTGGATCCCGCCCGCCGCGATGATGGAGGTCGCCGAGTTCCTCGAGATCAAGCCCGCCGACGTCATCGACACCGCCAGCTTTTACGAGGAGTACTGGCTCAAGCGCAAGGGCAAGCACCTCGTGAGCGTCTGCCGCAGCATCGCCTGCGAGTTCTGCGGCCAGCCCAAGATCACCCAGGCCGTCAAGGACGCCCTCGGCATCGACGTCGGCGAGACCACGCCCGACAACGAGTTCACGCTGATCGAGCTCGAGTGCCTCGGCTCCTGCGGCACGGCCCCGGCGATCCTCATCGACGAGACCCTGCACGAGAACGTCAAGCCCGAACAGATCGCGGGCTTGCTTGAGGCGGCGAAGAAGCACTCGCATCACTAGCCGAGTTGACGGGACGGGTACGGGGAGTCACTTCAGATGGGCACGGCTCTCCGAATGATCCCGGCTATCTGTCTGGGAACGCTCATGATTTCCTGTAGCCGCGGGAGTCGCGTGCTCGTCGTCGAGAACAAGTCAAACGTTCCAGTGAATGTCGAGGCATGGGCTTCTTCAGGAAAATATGCATATCTTGTGCGAAAGTTGGCTGCGAACGACAGCGAGTCGGTCGTTATGCCAGGCGGCACCGAGACACTTCGCACAAAGATTCCCCCGTCCGCGCTTCTGATCGGGGCATCAATAGATGACATTGCCTATGTGCTCGAAGCAGGATTTAGCTACAAAGTCGAGTCCGTCTGGGTCGTTCTTCCAGACGGAGTGGCCGAGCGTCGCTTAGTGATAGAGCCCGATGCGGACGGACAGCTACAGTGCCTCGAAGTTGACGCTTCGCGTTCGACGGCCAAGCGGCATGAAGCGATCAGTCGCCAATGAGCGAGAACAAGTCCATTTCCCGTTCGCTGGGTGAGTTCTTCGGGCACATCTGGAAGGGCGTGCAGGAGCCCGTCGGCGAGCCGGCAACGAAGCCCGAAGGCAAGATCGTCGTCCGCGAGCACACTGAGGAAGAAGTGCGCGACACGCCGCAGGGCAAGGTCGTGCTTCGGCGGACCATCGTGGAAGAGATGGAAGTCGTGCCCGAGACGGACAAGCCTCGCCAGTAACGAGCGAAACCCAAAGACGCCGAGGCTGAGAAGGCTTGGCGACGAAGCCTCGGATCGTCTGGAAGCGCCGCAATCACGCGTGCTCAGACTTCGAGCGCGGCCGTTGCATTTCTTCCGAGGCTTCCTCGAAGACTCGTCAGCCTCGGCGTCTGTGCTGCTCACCCACCCAACCGCTCCGTCCAGCGCGACAGGTGCTCACGCCGGGTCAGGTCGTACATCAAGGGCGTGACCGTGATGTTGCCCTTGAGGAGCAAGTCCACGTCCGTCCCGGGGTCACAGCTGCGGAAGCCGAGGCCGCTGCCGGTCGCCCAGTAGTACGGCTCACCCAGCGGGTTCTGCCGCTTCTCGTAGCTGTCTTCGAGCCCGTGCGTGTTCATCGGGCACACCCGCACCGGCGGCATCGGCCCGCCGGTCTCGGTGACCGGGATGTTGATCGACAGGCACTCGTGGGGATCGGGCAGGCCGCGGGCGAGCACCATCTCCAGCACCTTCCGCGCCCGAGCCGCGGCCACATCAAACCGGGCGCGGCCCTTGCCCAGTTGCAGCGACACCGCGATCGCAGGGATACCCAGGAACGCGCCCTCGATCGCGGCCGCGACCGTGCCGCTGTAAATGACGTTGATGCCGCAGTTCGCACCGGCGTTCATGCCGCTGATGATGACATCGGGGCGTGAATCCTTCCCGAAGCGCTCGGGCCAGAGGTTCGACACGGCAAGCTTCACGCAATCCGCCGGACGACCGTCGACGGCCGTGCCGCCCATCCGTGGGTTCACTTGCACCTCGCTGGTCATCAGCGGCTGATGGAACGTCACGCCGTGGCTGGTCGCCGATTGCACCGTGAGCGGCGCGATGGTGACGACTTCCGTCGTCGGCCCCAGCATCGGCCCGCCGAAGCGTCCCTCGGTGTCCACCAGCGCCTCGTAGAGATGGGTAATGCCCGGAGCCCGGATGCCGTCGTCGTTGGTGAGCAGGATCTTCATGTCTGACGAGGATATGGGCTCAATGTTGGATTTCGGATTTGGGATGTCGGACGTGGGACGAGCAGTGCGCCACTCTCCGGGTGCCACTGCTTGACCTGCTCGGAGGTCAAGCAGTGCATGGGCGTTCGTCACCGCCACCGATTCCAAGACCACCACACGGCTTGGCTCAGAGCCGCCAAACCGTGGCACCCGATCACATTCTTCATCTCCCCAACGCCTGCAACGCAGTTCCGGGCACCTCGGTAGAAGCGTCATGCGAAACACGATCCTGCCGCTGTCGATGGCCTCGATTCTCGCCGCGTTTGCCGGGGCCCAAACAACGCCAGCCCCGGCTCCGGCACCTTCTCCTTCGCCAGCTAAGGCACCCGAAGCCCCCAAGCCGCCGGAGAACGTGCGGGTCCTCGCAGACATCAGCGAGGCGGCCAAGAGCGTGTTGCCCTTCATGACCACCGACGCGGGTCGCGATTTCGTGCGTGCCGCCGATTCGCTCCCGCCGCGGGAGATCCGCACCGTCTACCGCGACCGCGAACGCGGCCTCGCCATCTCCGAAGACGAATGGAAGAAGCTCGCCGCCGACGAGCAGGCCAAGTTCAAGCCCCGCGCGATGGACGAGCGGATGTACTACTACACCGGCTACGGCACGCCTCTCACCTACGCCCGCATGCTCGACCTCCTCGGCACGCATGGCGTGACCTCGTGGAAGGGCAAACGCGTCTTCGATTTCGGCAACGCCGCCATCGGGCACCTCCGCATGCTCGCCAGTCTCGGGGCCGATGCCCAGGGCGTCGATGTCGAGCCGCTCTGGGCCGCGATGTACACGCAGCTCGGCGATCAGGGGAAGGTTCCCGCCGCCGCGATCGCGGCGGGCGCGGAAGGCAACGTCAACGTTCACGTCGGCCGCTGGCCCGCCGAGAAGAAAGTCGCCGACGCGATCGGCGGCGGGTACGACATCTTCCTCAGCAAGAACACACTCAAGTACGGCTACATCCACCCCAAGCGCGAGACCGAGAAACGTTTCACGATCGACCTCGGCGTCGACGACGCGGCGTTCTTGAAAGCCGTCTACGACGCCCTCAAGCCCGGGGGCCTCGCCATCATCTACAACATCTGCCCCGCTCAGGCGCCCGCCGACAAGCCCTACATCCCCTGGGCCGACGGCGAGTTCCCCTTCGCGAAAGACCTCACCGAGAAGGCCGGCTTCGAGATCCTCGCTTGGGACATCGTCGACGACGAGGTGTGCCACAAGCTCTGGCCGTTCGTCAGCGGCGACACCAAGAGCACGCCGGAAGAACTCAAGACGACGATCTTCACGCACTACACCGTGCTGCGCAAGCGCGCTTCCTAGGTCAGCCCCGGCGTCCCTTGCGACGGCTGCCGTGCTTCGCAAAGACGACCGCGGCCTCACTCCTGGCATCGGCTCGGTTGCGCCACGCGAACACGCGCTCCTTCGCCTCCCGATAGGCGGCCGCGTGATCGACGACGGGCCACGAATACACCGCGGCGTCTAGCTCGCGTGGATCGGTGCCGGGCTCGGCGAGGCGCACGCCGTGCATCTGGCGGAGCAGCGGCGGCATGAGGTGCGGCTCGGCGAGATGCTCGTCGGGGACACGGGCAAGCTCGGGCACCCAGCGGCGGATGAAAGTTCCTGTCGGATCCTGATCGCGGGCCTGTTTGGCGGGCGAGTAGATGCGGATGGTGTTGATGCCGGTGACGCCGGATTGCATCTGGAACTGCGGGTAGTGGATGCCGGGTTCGTAGTCGACGAACTGGCGGGCGAGGTACGCCGCGGGCTCGGGCCAATGGAGCCAGAGTTGATAGCTGGCGAAGCTGGCGAGCATGGCCCGCATGCGAAAGTTGATCCAGCCGGTGGCGTGCAGGCAGCGCATGCAGGCGTCGATCATCGGATAGCCGGTGCGGCCGGACTTCCACGCTTCGAAGCGGCGAACGGACTCAGGATCCTCAATCGATTCGGGACGCAGGCCGTCGTACCCGCGGTTCACGTTACCGAACTCGATCCGAGGCTCGCTCTCGAGCTTCTGCATGAAGTGGCAGTGCCAGTGCAGGCGGGCCTGGTAGCTCTTCAGTGAGGCCCTCCAGAGTGGATCGATTTCTCCACGGAGCGCGAGATGCTCCACCTCGCGCTGGCGCTCCGTCGTTCGTTGGTGTGCGACCTTGATGGAGATGGAGCCGTAGGCAAGATGCGGACTCAGACGGGAACATCCGTTCCAGCCTTCGACGGGCGACGACATGTCGCGCTGGTAGTTCACGCCGCGGGTCTGCAGGAAGGAATCGAGCACGCGATGGGCCGCGGCCTCCCCGCCGGGCTGGGCCTTGGGTTTGCCGGGACCGAGGTTGAACGCCCCGGGCGTCTGCAGCTCTCCATCATCAAGAACACGAACGGTCACGGCGGCGAGATCGGTGGGCCCGTCGATGACCGGCGCACCCATGCGTTCGTCCCACATCGCCGCCCAGCCGTCGCGGGAGACGAGCCGACGCACGACGCCGTTCTGCACGTGCTCGTGCCAACGGATGTCGTGGGCCGCACACCAGCGGGCAACGCGTTGATCGCGCCGGAAAGTTCGGTCGTTGCCGGTTTCCTCGTGGCTGTGCAGGCTTCGGATCGGCGCGAGGCCCGCGGCGGAGAGCTCGCGGCCGAGGTGATCAAGGACTTCCGGCATCTCGCCAGTTCGAATCAGGAGGCGACCGCCGACGGCATTGAGATTCTGCCGCAGCTCGTGAAGGCACTGGTTGATGAAGACGAGGTGACAGGCATCAAAGTCGGGCGCGTGGATGATGGACGGCTCGTGGACGTACAGGCACAGCAGGGCCACGCCCTCACGCTGTGCCTCGCGGCACCCCGCGGCAAGGGCGGCGTGATCGAGCAGCCGCAGATCACGTTTGAACCAGACAACCACGGACATGCGGATGGATTCGCCGAGGGCCGCGGGAAGGATTCCGCCTCACAAGCGAGCCCGGACTATTCCTCGAGCGTCTTCTTCTTGCGCAGCAAATGGTGGTAGCTCTGGGCGAAGCGGTGGGCCTCATCCCGAACGGCCTGACACAACCGAAGGCCGGGATTCTCTCGCCCGAGCCGAATCGGCTCGGCACGCCGTTGCACGTAGATCAACTCCTCCTTCTTCGCGAGGCTGATCACCATCGGCGGCTTGATGTTGAGCTGTTCGAACGCCTCCATCGCCGCGTGCAATTGACCCAGCCCGCCGTCGATAAGAATGACTTCGGGATAAAGCTCATGCCCCTCGCCGGCCTCTCGATACCGACGGCTCACCACCTCGCGGATGCTGCTGTAGTCGTCGTTGCTCCGTCCGCCCGCAAGATTCTTGACGGTTTCGATCTTGTAGCGGCGGTACTCGTTCTTGAAGGGGCGGCCGTCGACGAAGCAGACCTTACTGCCCACCGTCTCGCCGCCCTGCAGATGGGCAATGTCGATGCCCTCGACGCAGCGGATGGGCTCATCGAGGCCGAGCGTGCGCTGCAGGCTGGTGAGAGCTTTCTCGGGGTCGAGGTAGCTAATCTCGGTCTCGGGCTGCCAGCCGTCGCTCTTGCTGGCGCGTTCGTCGAGTTTCTGGATCGCCTTGATCTGGTCGCGCAGGATCGCGGCACGCTCGAACTGCATGTTCTCCGCCGCCGCGTTCATCTCGCCCTCCATCTCGCGGAGCATCACGCTCCGCTTGGTGCCCAGGAATCGCACGAAACGATCGACGTCGGCGCCGTACGCGTCCTTCCCGATCTTGGCCGCACACGGCGCAGTGCACTGGTTGATGGCGTAGAGCAGGCACGGGCGGAAGAACCTGTTCTTCTCGTCGCCGTCGATGATGTCGAGCTTGCAGGTGCGGAACTTGAAGACCCGCTGCAGGATCTGGATCGCGTCGCGGAGCGCGCCGGCGTTGGTGAACGGGCCGAAGATCTTGGCGCCCTTGAGATCCGGATCGCCGGGGTTACGGGTCACGAAAACGCGAGGAAAATCCTCGCGCTGGGTGACGGCGAGATAGGGAAACGTCTTGTCATCGACGAGCCTGACGTTGAACCGCGGCTTGAGGTCCTTGATGAGCCGGTTCTCGGTGAGCAGCGCTTCCCACTCGCCCTCGCACTCGAGGATGTCGAAGTCCACGACGCGGTCGAGCATCGGCTCCTTGCGGGCACCGAGATCGGCGCTCGGGATGAAGTACGACGAAACACGATCGGGCAGGTTGGCCGCCTTGCCGACGTAGATGACGACGCCCTTGGCGTCCTTCATCAGATAGACGCCGGGTACCTTCGGCAGCCCGCGGGCCTTGGCGAGCAGGCCCGCAAGCCGATCATCGCGGGAGGATGGAGTCACGTCGTCGGACACGCGAGATCGTAGAGATCAGATCGGGTGCCACGGTCTGGCTGCTCGGAGCCAGACCGTGCGAGCGGGTGATGCGTGCGGAGGTCTCGAAACTCACTGCGCCTTCGCACGGCCCGGCTCCGAGCCGCCGGGCAGTGGCACCCGGGCCGGGCCCCGCGCTCACGAAGCCGCCGCCGCCGGGAACAGCTTCTTCCACACGTAGTACACCGGCACGCCGGCGAGCAGCACGCCGATCCACATCAGCGTGGTCTTCGGGTCGGCCTGGATCGACAGCACCGTCATTGCCACGCTCGCGAGGATGAAGATCGCGGGCACCACCGGGTAACCCGGGACCCGGAAGGGGCGTTCATGGTGCACGTGCTTCGCGCGGAGGACGAAGAGCGAGATCGCGCCCATGCCATAGAAGATCCACATCGTGAAGACGAACGAGTCGGCGAGGCTGGAGAAGTCCTTTAGCAGCGTGACGGCGGTGCAGGAGAGCGCGAGCTGCACCCACAGCGCGACCGCGGGTGTTTCGTACTTGGGGTGGATCTGCCCCAGGAAGCGGAAGAGCAGTCCGTCGCGGGCCTGGGCGAAGGTCACACGAGCGCCGGTCATGACCGATGCGTGCGACGAGCCGAGCGTGGACGCGATGATGATCACCGTCACCGCGCTCGCCCCGATCGGCCCGGCGAGCATCTCCAGGAGCAGCGGCGCAACGGTCTTGGTCTGGGCCATCGTCTCCAGCGGGATGTGCCAGAGGTACACGAAATTCGCCAGCATGTACAGCCCGATCACGCCCAGCGTCCCGAACAGGTACACCCGCGGCAGGTTCTTCTCCGGGCTCTTCACCTCACCCGCGATCGCGCCGACGTCCGACCAGCCGTCGTACGTCCACATGATCGCCGCCATCACCGGCACGATCGCCTTGAACAGCGACGTGGGCGACGCCACGCTGTGCAGGCCGCCCGCGCTGCCCGGCGGCAGCGTCGTCGGATCCATCAAGCCACGGATCATCGCGTAAAGCCCCAGCGCGATCACGCCCAAGATCGCGAAGTACTTCAAACCCGTCAGCACAATCGCAAAGCGCGTGCTGCCCTTCACGCCCAGCACGTTGATGAGCGTTAGAAAGAACAGAGCAACACAGGTCAGTATCTGCTCGTTCCACGTGAACCCGGTGAGCTTGTTGAAGTGCTCGGCGAAGATGATCGCGATCCCGCCCGCCGCCGCGGGCTTGGTGATCAGCATGTACGTCCAGCCAAACACAAACGCCGGGCACGGCCCGAAGCCCTCGCGGAGAAACACATAGATCCCGCCCGACCGCGGCAGCATCGCCGCCAGTTCCGCGAACGTGAGCGCCCCGGCCAGCGCGATCAGCCCCGCCGCGAGCCAGAGCCCGAGGATGAGATAGGGATCGCCCAGGTTCTGGGCGATGGTGGTGGGGGTGCGGAAGATGCCGCTGCCGATGACGACGCCGACCATGACGGCGAGGGCGCCCCAGAGGCCGACCTTGCGGGGAAGGTCGATGGTGGCGGCCGCGGGCGATGGCGAGGGATCGGTACTCACGGGCGAGAGCATACGGGGTTCGATGCCGGATGCGATCGGATACGCTCGCGGCATGGTGATGCGAGCCGCCGCCTTCGATCCCACGGAGCTGCTTCATAGAGCGTTTTGGTTGCAGCAGGACATGCGGGACGACGCCCGTCGTGCCTCGATGCTCCGCGCCATCGCCGCCGCCCTCTCCGACGCCCGCGATCGCATCATTGCTGTCGCCTCAGCCGAGACCGCGCTCACGCCCGACGAGCTCGCCCCCGAGTTTTCCCGGATGACCCGCACGCTCGAGGTGTTCGCCGGCGTCGTTGAGGATGGCCGCTGGACGCGTGACTCGCACACCCCCGCCGCGGCCAACCCCAACGACGCGATCGGGCCGAACCACGACCTGCGTTCCCGCCTCGTGCCGCTCCGCGGCGTGGTGGTCGTCTTCGGCGCGAGCAACTTCCCGCTCGCCTACGGCGTCTGCGGCGGAGACACCGCCTCCGCCCTCGCCGCGGGTTGCCCGGTGGTGGTGAAAGAGCATCCCGCGCACCGCGCCACCGGCCGCCTGATCGCCGACACCGCCCGAGCCGCGATCAAGGCCGCGGGATTCGATCCCGACGTCCTCGGCTACATCGAAGACGACGGCACGAACTCCGCCGAACTGGCGAAGCATCTCATTGAGCATTGGGCGGTTGCAGCGGTTGGCTTTACGGGCTCGCTTGCCGTCGGCACGGCATTGCACCGACTTGGTGCCAACCGCGAACGACCCATCCCCGTCTTCGCTGAGATGGGCAGTGTCAACCCCAGCGTGATCTTCCCCGCCGCCCTCGCGTCACGCGGCGATGCCATCATCGACCAACTCGCCGCGTCTATCACCCAGCGCTTCGGCCAGCAGTGCACGTGTCCCGGCATCATCTTCCTCCACAGCAACCGCGACGGCCGTTCCTTCGCCGAGAAGCTCGCGGCCAAGCTCGCCCAAACCCCGCCGCGGCGGATGCTCTCGCCCTCGGTCGCCAGCGGCTTCGAACGTGCCGTGACAATCGTCGCTGGTGCACGCGACGTCACCCGAGTCGGCAACCCAACACCCGGGGGCCCAGTCGTGCTGCATTGCGTCGGCTCTGAAGCTCTCGCCCAGTTCGAGACCGTGCTCGCCACCGAGATGTTCGGCCCCGGCGTCCTGGTCGTCGACGACGCCGGTTACGACGGCGACTCGATGGAGTTCCCCGGCAGCCTCACCATGTCGATCTGGTTCGACCCCGATTCCCCCGACGACGTGGCCGCCGCCCGCCGCTTCCTCGACAACGGACGCTTCGGTGCCGGCCGCATCATCTTCAACGGCATACCGACCGGCGTCCGCGTCTGCGAGTCCATGACCCATGGCGGCCCGTGGCCCGCCACCAACCGCCCCGATTCCACGGCCGTGGGCCCGCGGGCGATCGAGCGCTGGTGCCGGTGGGTGAGTTGGCAGAACACGCCGAGTGAGTTCAGTGCGTTCGACGATCGGCCACACGATTTCTAGTACACCGTGACATGCGGTGCGTGCACGCGCAGCCACGATCTCGTCCTTGCCGAAAGTCGTACTCCGCCGATGTCGATCGCGCGGAGGGAGTGCAACCGCGATGAAGGACTCAACGCCTGCATCAATCCGGCGTCGGTGATTCCCGTTTCGATCAGGCACAACCGCTTGAGGCGTCTCAGGCTCGAATCGAGCGACCCGAACATCGCGAGTGCGGCATCGTCGACGGTCTTGCCCCCTATGTGAAGTTCTTCCAGCTTGGCAAGGCTCGACTCTCGTGCGATCATCGTCGCAACGCCCCGAGCGGTGATTCTCGTGAAGCCAAGCCTGAGCCTCCAGAGGCGCCGAAAGCCAGATGGCGAACAAGCCATGGCTCGAAGCTCGGTATCACCGACATCGCATCCTTGAAGAGAGAGATCCTGAATCAGGCGAAACGGAGAATGGGCGGCTCCGAGATCACGGATCGCCGTTGCAGGCACTTGGCAGCCATTCAAGTCGAGAAATCGAACCCGACGGAACGCAGAGTCCGGCCGACACAGGGAACGAACGCCACGGACTCCCACGTCCTTCAGATCGAGCTGCAACTGAATGACCCGACGAAACATCGACTTGGAACTCGCGAGTGCCTTGAGGCCCTTGTCGCTCACTGCCCCGTCACTCTCAATCGAGAGATGCGACAGGGACGGCACGTTGAATCGACCACTCGCGAGGATCTCGCAGCCAACATCCGTCAGGTCACGTACGAAAACCGGCCATCGGACCCTCGCCAATCGACTTGGTGTCAATGTGGCACCCTGGTCGAGTTTCAGGTCCTCCCGAAACGCCCGCTCAATGACCCGAACTTGTTCGCGTTCTTCAGCCGACCCCGCGGTGTTCTCCGGTCGCCGCTGCGCCAGTCTGGCCCGCTTCGCCATGGCCAAGGGTACCCGCGCACTTTCTACCCCTCCGCCACCCCACTCGCCGATACTCCCTCCACTCGCTCCCACGCGGCCCCGTGCCGCGGGTGGCGGCATGGCCGCTCGCCCGCAACGCGACCGCTCGGCCCGTCCCCTGCTCTCCTGTTCCCCTGTTCCCCTCCTCCCCTGTTCGTTCCCCCTCTTCTCCCCCACCACCCATGGCCCGACGCTCTTCACCTTCCAAGTCGTCCGCCTCTTCCCAGTCCGGCCCCTCTCTGGCGATGTCGGCCGCCGGCCGTCGCCTCGGGCTGGTCCTCCTCCTCTTTGTCTGGGCCTTCGTCCTGCTCAGCCTGATCGGCTTTGACGTCGGCGATCCGCCGTCGCACGTGAAGTGGCCGCCGAACGCGCCCGTGCACAATTGGTGCGGCACGCTCGGTGCGGCCCTCGCCTACTGGAACATCTATTACCTCGGCGCCGGCGCCTGGGTCTTCTACGCCCTCGGCGGCATCGTGCTCATCTCCGGCGTCGTCGGCACCAGCCTCTCGCATCTCGCGCTCCGCATGACGGGCGTCACCATGCTCGCCCTCTGCGTCGCAGGCTTCCAGGCCCTGCTCTTCAAGCACACCGCGTCGCTCCCCGACCTGCCCGGCGGCACGATCGGCTCCGTCGGCGTCGAACAGCTTCTCATCCGCTTCGGTCCCGTCGGCTCGGCAATCTGGATCGGCGGCATGGGCATCATCGGGCTCGTGGTCGCCGCCGACGAATGGCTCAACTGGGGCATCGGCTGGTCCTGGCGCTGGATGCGTGAGACCGGCGCTCCCGCCGCCGCCGTCGCGGGCGCCGCCACCGCCAAGTTCACCGGCGAGGTCGTCGCTCCCGCGGCCGCCAAGGCCACGGTCGCCACCGCCAAGGGTTCGGCCGGCCTCATCTCTCGCTTCTGGTCGGGCCTCCGCGGCAAGAACGCCGAAGGCGTCGCCGCGACCGACCTCGACAACGGCGAAGACACCGAACTCGCCACTATCACCGAGACCAAGCCCGGCAAGCGCGTCCGCAAGCCCTCCGACGCCGACGCCGCTCCCGAGGCCATGATGCCGGGCGAATCCGCCTTTGACTCGCCCCGCAACCGCCTCGCCGAGTTCGGCTTCCTGCCCGATCCGTCCCCCGAGGACGAGACCCCCGAGGGCGTCATCGACCCCGACAAGCCGGAGAACGCCGCCGCGCTCGTCGAGTCGGACATCATCGACGACGAGGACACCGACGAGTCGGAAGAGACAGTCGCCCCCGCTCCCAAGGCCACCGGCGCGGCCAGCGCCCCCATCACCATGGCCGCGGCCGGCGCTCCGGCGACCCCCGCCACCCTCGGCAAGGACGAGGACGAGCTCCCCGGCGCGCCCCAGGTCTTCGACCGCGACGCTCTCCGCGACAAGATCGCCAAGCTCCCCATCGCCTTCGGCCAGAAGGAAAAGTCCATCGCCACCGACGCCGACCTTGCGTCGATGCAGCACGAGACCGAGATGGAGGGCTACCGCTTCCCCGGCCTCGACACGCTCGAAGAGCCCGAGGAGAACTTCAACGAGAAGCTGGAAGAGATCGTCCGCAACCAGGGCATCGCACTCGAGTCCGCGATGAAGGAGTTCGGCATCAGCGGCGAGGTGGTCGGAATCCAGTCCGGCCCCGTCATCACCCTCTACGACGTCCGCCTCGCCCCCGGCACCAAGGTCGCCGCGATCCAGGCCGTGTCCAGCGACATCGCCCGTTCGCTCAAGGCCATCAACATCCGCATCGTTCCGAATCAGGTCGGGCGCGACACCGTCGGCGTCGAAGTCCCCAACCCCACCAAGGAAAAAGTGCGGCTCAAGGAGCTCATGTCCAAGACCGAGCTCTTCGGCAAGATGAAGCTGCCGATGTTCCTTGGTAAGGACGCGACCGGCAAGCCGCTCATCGCCGACCTGACCCGCATGCCGCACATGCTCATCGCCGGCACCACCGGCTCGGGCAAGTCGGTGTGCATGAACACGATCATCATGAGCTTCCTCTTCACGCGGAAGCCCAACGAGCTCAAGCTCGTCCTCGTCGACCCCAAGATGGTCGAGATGAGCCAGTTCAAGGACATCCCGCACCTCATGTGCCCGGTCGTCACCGAGATGTCCAAGGCCGCGGCCATCCTCGAGTGGGCCACGGTCAAGATGGACGAGCGCTACGAGCTGCTCATGGAAGCCGGCTGCCGCGACATCGCCAGCTACAACGACCTGCCCTGGGAAGAGCTCAAGGAGCGGATGAACCTCAAGAGCGACGAGGAGGCCGCCCGCGTTCCCCGCAAGCTGCCCTACATGGTCTTCATCATCGACGAGTTGGCCGACCTCATGATGACGGCCAAGGAAGTCGAAGGGCACATCATCCGCATCGCCCAGAAGGCGCGAGCCGTCGGCATCCACCTGATCCTCGCGACCCAGCGCCCGCAGGCGAACGTCGTGACGGGTCTCATCAAGTCCAACATGCCCTGCCGTATTTCCTTCAAGGTCGCCAGCGGCATGGACTCGCGCATCGTCCTGGATCACAAGGGCGGCGAACTCCTGCTCGGCCACGGCGACATGCTCTTCCTCAACCCCGGCAGCAACGAGCTCATCCGCTCGCAGGGCACGCTCGTCTCCGACGCAGAGATCCGCAAGGTCGTCAAGTTCATGAAGGAAGTCGCCAGCCCCAGCTTCGAGCGCCAGCTCCTGGTCCTCCGCAAACCCAGCGAGGAAGGCAGCGGCCTGGGCAACCTCAGCGACGAGGAACGCCTCGTCCAGAGCAAGAACAACTCGAGCGCGAGCCTCAAGGCCGCCCAGGAAGACCCGCTCTTCGAGCGTGCCGTGGAGATCGTCCTCGAGTCCCGCCGCGGCTCGGTCTCGCTGCTCCAGCGTCGCCTCGCCATCGGCTACACCCGCTCCAGCCGCCTGATCGACCTGATGGGCATCGCCGGCATAATCTCCGACCACAAGGGCTCGGTCGCGCGTGACGTTCTGGTCACGATCGACGAGTGGGAGATGATGAAGGAGATGGCCAAGGAGGAGGCCGCCAAGCAGGGCATCCAGTGGCCGCCCAAGGGCACCGAGCAGGCCCAGCTCTTCAACGCCGAGGCCGCCGCCTCCCAGGCCCAAGATGCCGCCCCGGATGCCACCGAGAACGACGCCGCCGCAGCCGACCAGGCCGAGGACGCCGAGGATGGGGAAGACTCCGAGGACGCGGAGGAAGCCGAAGACGAGTCCCCGCAGACGGTTGTGGAAACCCCAGACCGGGCGAATCCCAAGTCCTCGGTCTGAATGGGGACCACAAGGCCTTCACCTCCCCCGCGGAATCCCTGAGGCGGGATTCCCAACAACCCCGGTAGGGGAACGTGCGGCACCGCTCCGCGCCGGTTCGCTACAGTCCGCGAGCCGATAGAAGTGGTATTCACACCGCGCCCTCGAATCGCGTTCTGAGGGCGATCCCACCGCGTCCAACCGCCCGAACCCTCAGGAAAGGACTCTCGATGCTCGTCTCCGCTCGCCGCGTTCTCACTCAGAAACCGTCCCGCGCGCTGCGCCTGACCCCCGTGGCCGCCGTACTGCTCGTCGCCGGCGCCGCGCTCGCCAAGGTCCCCGCCGCGCTCGACCGCGTGCCCAAGAACGCCGTCGCGGTGATCGCCACCGACAACTTCCAGCGCACCGCCGATCGCATCAAGACCTTCGCCAGCAAGATCCAGATCGAGCAGATCGAGAGCTTCGAGGACGTGGTCGAAGAGATCGGCAACACCCCCGGCTTCAAGAAGGACGGCTCGGTCGCGCTCGTCCTGCTCCCCGAGCCCAAGGACGTCCAACCCGCCGGCGAAGGCAAGAAGAAGAAGCCCAAGACCGAGCCCATGGAACGCTCCGTCCTCCTCGCTCAGACCGACGACTACAAGAAGATGGTCACCGAGATGGGCGGCGACGCCTCCGCCAAGGTCGCTAAGGTCACCGGCATGGGCGACGAAGAGATGTACGCCCGCGACATCGGCGGTGGGTGGATCGTCCTCGGCGGCACCGAGTCCATCGTCTCCTCCTTCGAGCCCGGCACCAACATGCTCAAGGCCCACGAAGAGGCCCTCGGCACCGTCGGCAACCGCGCGGTGGACTCCTCCGACATCATCCTCATCGCCAACATGGACGCCCTCGCCGGCGACATCAACGCCGGCATCGATGAGATGATCAATGAAACCAAGAAGGGCGGCCCCAGGGGAGGCATGGGCAACCCCATGTTCGCCGCCATCTCCCCAGAGGCGATGAAGCAGTTCATCACCCCGCTGGAGACCGTCGGCCGCGCCTTCGCCCGCGACGCCCAGACCTGCGTCTTCGGCATCGGCCTCGCTGACACCGGCCTCACCATCGATCTGGGCGCCCAGTTCAAGCCCAAGAGCGAGATCGCCGGGTTCTTCCAGACCCCGGGCAAGGCCGACGCCACCCTCGCCTCGCTCTCGAACGCCCCCTACCTCTTCGCCCTCTCGCTCGACACCACCAGCCCCGGCCTGCGCCAGATCGCCAAGAACACCGTCGACATCGCCGACAAGATGATCGCCACCGCCAAGGACGAGATGAACCGCCAGGCCAAGCAGGACGAGTCCAAGGCCGAGCAGCTCAACCAGATAATCAAGCAGATCGAGGGCCAGACCGCCGGCCTCAAGAACTTCGCCAAGACCATCGACAAGCTCGACGGCGTCGACGCCGTCTGGGGCTTCTCCCCCGCGATGCTCGCCGGCGCCGGCCTCTTCAGCGGCGTCACCTACCAGGCCCGCGGCAGCGACCCCGCCGCCATCAAGGCCATCTTCAAGGACCAGCTCAAGAGCATGGACGCCATGGCCGGCCCCATGAAGATCGACTCCACCTTCACCGATAACGCCGCCGAAGTCGCCGGCGTCAAGCTCGACCGCTGGACCATGAAGCCCAAGATGGACCCCAACGACCCCATGGCCGGTCAGATGGCCATGCTCAACATGTTCATCTTCGGCGCCACCGGACAGATGTCCGGCTTCATGGCCACCACCAAGAACTCGGTCATCATGACCTACACCCCCAACGAGCAGGTCATGCAGACCGCCCTCGACGCCGCCAACGGCAAGGGCACCCTCGCCGAGGACAAGTCCCTCGCCATCGCCACCGCCCCGCTGCCCAAGAACTGCATGATCCGCGGCGTCATCGGCACCAAGAGCCTCTTCGACCTCGCCCAGATGGGCCTCTCCTTCACCGGCAACCCCGCTCAGCTCAAGGTCCCCGCCGACGTGCCCCCCATGGCCTTCGGCGTCACCGGCGACGGCGGCGGCACCCACATCCGCTTCCACGCCCCCATCAGCGTCATCACCGCCATCAGCGACGCCGCCAAGCAGTTCCGTGGCGGTGAGGGCGACGAAGGCGGCGACGCGGAAGCCCCCGCCGAGAAGAAGAAAGAAAAGCCCCGCTTCTGAACCGATCGCTCCATCTCACGCATCGACCACGGGCGCTTCAGGCGCCCGTTTTCATTGGCCACGAAAGCTCACGAGCCCCGCGCCACAACCACCTCAAGGTGCTTCACAAAGAACGCGGTCTGCATGTTCTTCGCGTCGTTGCTGAAGCGTCCGAAACCGATGTGCTCCTCGGGCGCGCCGGTCTCATCCCAGGTGTGCAGCTCCACCAGCGATTCGGCCGCACCCCGAGCCTTGAAGTGCGTGCGCAGCCGGTTCGCGAATCCGTTGGCCACGCCGAAGGGCATCATCTTGTCAGCCTTGCTGTGCAGCATGAGCAGCGGCAGCGGCTCAAACGTCGCCAGATTCGCCGCGGCGCTCACACGCGAGACCGCCGCCGCGTCGTGCTGCACCACCCACGGCGGAGGATTGCCGTCCGGCCCTCCGGTGCTCAGCTCAACCCCGAACTCGCGCGGGAAGTACAGGCCCTCGAGCCAGCCCGTCGTCCCCTCCACCGCCGCGGCACGGAAGTGGTGAGGATCGCAAAGCCGTCGCAGCGCGATGATCCCGCCGAGCGACATACCACCGATGCCCATGCGATCGAGATCGAACACGCCGTGGAACTCCGGCGAGGCCAGAGCCTCGACCACGCCGTCAATCTCGGTCAGTGCTTGAGCGATCGTGTTCAGGCTCTCCCGCGGGTGCTGCCCCGCGGCCGAGTACCGCTCACCATGGCTGGGCAGGTCGATCGCGCACGCCGCGAACCCGGCACGGATCCAGCGGAGATAGCGGCCGGGATCGAGTTCCTTGTTCGCGGTGCGGCCGTGCATCCACAACACGGTCGGTCGCGGCGTTTTCCAGTCTGGGTGCGCCAAGAGCGTGGGCACCCCGGCACCAAGATGCACAAACCGTGCGGCGGCGGCCAGATCACGCGGGAACGACTTCAAGCGAGGGTCGGACACGCGGGAGTGTAATCAGTGGGACCGGCCTCCGGCCGGTCTTCCTCAGCGGGGCAACACTCTCAGCATCGAAGCAACCGTCGACCGGCCGGAGGCCGGTCCCACTGGCGCGATTGGGCTCACAGCACCAGCTTCGCACCCGCCTCGATCGCCTTCGGCAGCGCGAGCTGCTTCAGCTCCTCCGGGCTCGTCGCGTGCTCCGGTCGGATCTCCAGCACGCAGTCCGGCGTCCCGTCGGGCTTCTTGGCGACCTTGACGCCCGCCAGCTCCAACCACCGCGTCGCCCGCAGCGTCTGCAACTGCTGGCACGACTCCGGGCTGTCCACGCCCGTCGCGTTCTTGATCGGCGCGAACTCCTCGCGGCTGGTCTCCACCACGATCGACGCCTGACACAGCGGCAACGCATCGAACACGAACTTTTCCAGCTTCACCGCGTTGTTCGCCTGCGGCTGGATCACCTCGCCGTTCGCCAGGTCCACGCACGGGACCTTCTTCTCCGCGCGGTGGAACGGCAGCTCGAAACTCGGGTCGTTCGCCAGCTTGTCGAGAAACGCGACGCCGATGATGTGCACCGCGATCGAACCCGCGTTGTACGCCAGCGAGCCATCCGGGCCGCGTTCCTTGGCGAGCGCGGGCGGGAAATCGGAGTACTCGACGACGTCCACCACATCGCGCCCCCCGCGGCTCACCGTCGCGAAGACGCCAACTTTCTCCTCCGGCGATGCCTTCGCCACCATCTTGCTCGACATCTCGCCCGAGGAATCCGGAGCCGCGGCATGCAGCCCCAGGAACACCGGATCGAGCACCCGTACCAGCGGGTTGTCGACCTGGAAGTACGACAGGTGCTCGACGCCGCGGCGTTTCATGTCATCGATCGCGCCCGACTTCTTCAGCGCCGCGATCGCTCCGCCGTGCCCGTCCGGATTGGTCGCGACCTCGTCGGGGCGCGACAGCAGCACCTTCCCCGTCTTCATGTCCAGCGACGGCATCACGCCCTGTTGGAAGAACAGCACGTTCGAACGCTCAAGGCCGAAGAAGTGATGGTCCTCGAAGAAACCAACCGTGGCGCGATGATTCAGCGGGCTGGTCATGATGTACCACGGCACATCGCGCCCGTAGCGCTTCTTCGCTCCTACCAGGTTCGCCGCAAACATCTCGAAGAGCGATCGGTGCGTCACGGCTCCGCAGCTGTAGCAACCCTTGGGCCCGTCGTATCCGAGCCGCGAGCCCTGACCGCCCGCGACGACGAACGCCGCGACCTTCCCGGCCTTGAGCAGTTCCTCGCCCACGCGTTGGTACTTCGCTCGATCCCACGGCTTGCGCGGGTTGCTCGCGTCGAGCGGGTACGCGTTCACCGGCCGCAGATTCGTCGGCGGCGTGAACTTCTCGGGGTTCTTGACATAGCGATCGATCAGCCGCGGCAGTGTGGCGAGGTCCAAGGCCGAGATCTGCGATAAGAGATCACTCTGCCGCTCCTGCGGCAACTGGTCGAAAAACTTCAGCAGATGCTCCTGACCAATGGATTGGAGCGTCGCAAACGTCTCGGCATAGCTTGGTGCGGTGCTGGGCATGGTCGATCCTCTTCGGGTGGGACTCATGCTACCCGCTTTTCCGCGGCCGCGAACGATTGCTGGCCCAACGAAAAGGGGAGCCGCTTTCGGCTCCCCTGTAGTCATGCGGGTTGTGGGACGGCTCTGTGACGCGGCCCCTTGTTCCGACGCCGATCACGGGCAGATCAGCGCGTTGTACCCGTCGGCGAAGGCGACAAAGTCCGAATCATCGACGAAGTTGTCGGCGTTGATGTCGGCGGGGCAGCCGGCCTGCATGGCGGGGTTGCCGCACTCGAGCAGGTTGTACCCATCGGCGAAGAGCACGAAATCCGAATCTTCGACGATCTGATCGCAGTTCAGGTCCGCGGCACAGACCTTCAGCGTCGCGGCGTTGCTGAAGGCGCTACCGCAACTGTTCGAGACAAAGCACTTGTACTGGCCCGCGTTCGCACCGCGGACACCGGACACCGTCAGCGTACGGGTGCCCGCCGACGGGTTGGTGGCAAGGTTGATCGCAGTGTTGTCCTTGTACCAGCGATAGCTGATGGTGTCCGAGCCCGCCGCCGTCACGGAGAAAGTCGCCGTTCCGCCCGGGCAGGGAGCCGCGGCCGCGGGGTGCTGCGTGACGCTCGCCCCGCCGCCGATGGAGACAACCGTGCTGGAACTCGTCGTGCTGCCACAGCTGTTGGTGACCACACAGTTGTACGACCCGGCGTCGGCGCTCTGCAGGTTGGTCAGCTTCAGAGAGTTCGTGGCGGCGGTGGGATTGGTGACCGTGTTGATGTTGGTCGTGCCCTTGCGCCACTGATAGGTGACGTTGCCGCTGCTTGAGTGCACGAACAGGCTGATGTTGACCGTTCCGCCCGGGCATCCAGTCGCGGTCGCGGGGGGCGGCAAGAAGAAGTTCGGTAGAGGGTTGACCGTGAGGAACGCGGTGTTGCTGGTGTTGCTGCAGCCCGAGGTCACCACGCAGTCATAGCCCGCGGCGTCGCCGGCCTGTACGTTGCTCAATGTCAGCGTCGCGGTGCCCGCGGATGGATTGGTCGCGGTGCTGATGTTGACGCCCGCACGGCGCCACTGGTAGGTCGGTGCGCCGTTGCCGTTCGGCGTCGCGGCGACGGAGAAACTCACCGGGCTTCCGGCGCAGACCGCCTGGGAGACGGGCTGGGTGGTGATCGTCGCGCCGCCGTTGAACGTATACCGCGCGATATGGATCGCCGGGAACGACCCGATGTTCAGGATCAGCCCTCCAATCACAATGTCGTCGTTGTTCAGGCGTGTCACCGTGTAGGCCTCGCCATCGGTGGCCTTGGGGCCAATGCCGCCGACGTTGGTCCACAGGTTGGTTCCGAAGTCAAAGCGTGCGATGCCGAAGTTGGCCGTTGCGTTGGCGAGGGAGTAGAACGCGCCGACCGCGATCACATCGCCGTCGCTCTGCAGCGAGAGGCCGTAGACCGGACCGTCGGCGCCACCCGATCCGAGCGCCAAGCCAGCACCGGTCGAGAGATTCAAGCGTCCGATGTTGTTGACCGCAACGCCGCCGATGTTGGTGAACGCACCGCCGACGACAATCTGGCCTGCGGCGGGGTGCCCGCTCGGGAGTGCGTTCAGCGACAACACGACCTCGTTCGTGCCCGAGCCGATGCTGGACCATGTATCCGTCGCGCGGGAGTATCGGGCGACGTTGTTGCGGCCGGCGACACCGCCGACGATGTCGAAACGGCCACCAACGATCAGATCGCCGGCGTTGGGTGTGCCAGCCGGAACGATCGCGAGTGCGTTCACCGTGCCGCCCGTACCGCCCAACCGGACCCCCGACGGGGCACCGACCGTGGACCACGTCGAAGTGGAGGGCGTGAAGCGGACGAGGCTTGTTGCGCCGGCCACCGTGCCAGCGCCGCCAAAGCTTCCGCCAATAAAGATATCGCCTGCACCCGTGAACCCGCTGGGAATGATCGCCAGCGCCGAAACGATGCCATCATTCACACCGGTGCCGAGCGCGGACCACGTGTTGGTCGCGGGCGAGTAGCGCGCGACCCGGTTTCGACCCGCGACGCCGCAGGCAGAGACAAACTCGCCACCGACAATCACGTCACCCGCGCCCGTCAGCCCCGGGGGAACGACGGCCAGCGCGTTGATGCGACCGCCCGTGCCCGCGCCGAGCGCCGACCACACGCCGGTGCTCGGGTTGTACCGTGCGATGTTGTTCGCCGCGATTCCCCCGGCCGACGAGAACTGGCCCGCGACGATCAGATCACCACCGGGCAGAGTCGCCAGTGCGTAGACACGCCCAAGGATATTGATTCCCGGGTTGCCGATCTGGGTCTGCCAGGTGGGGCCGCACTGCGCCCACACGGGGGAAGCGCTCGCAAGCGCCAGCGTTGCAAATGCAACGACGGCCCGGAAGAATCTCGGGCTTCGGACGGATTGCGTGTGCGAAGTTCTGCTGCTCGACCACCTAGTCACTGGCATTGCTCGGTCTCCAAGGTGTGCGTTCCGACCCGGCGCGCCGACGCGGACGCGACCATGCCGCACTCGCGGCCACACCGAGAAACGAGATCTGTTCCCGAGCAGTCCGACCCGATGCCAGATTTTCTTTGCGGAGGTCGAGGTTCGGTTATCGTGGGCCCGCCTTGGCGGGATCCGGCCCAAGCGATCCCGCACGCAGCGCCTCCGCCTTTGCACCCAACCCTTCACCCGGCGCGGCACGATCCCACGCTTCGTAGCAGTTGATGAGCACCTTGGTCGCGTGCGGCGCGTCCTTCACGAACGGGCCCGGGACCTTCGCGAAGATCTCCCGAGCCTCGAGAAGCAGCGCTTCGGCGGCGCGATAGTCGTCGACAGTCTTGGCCAGGCCGGTGCGGGCTTGCCCAAGGTCGGTGAGCACGTTGGCGTAGCGCCAAGCGTTGCCGCCGCCGAAGGACTTGCGCATGTTCTCGCGGATCGGCTCGAGCGTGCTCAGCACGTCGTCGTACCTTCCCTGCACGGCCCGCAAGCTGCCGAGGTTGCCGACGGCGATGATGGTGTTCGGGTGCTGCGGCCCGAGCACGCGCCGATAGCGCTCGACCGAATCCGTGAGTGACGCATCGGCATCGTCCAGCCGGCCCTGAGCCTGGAACAAGAGCCCGAGGTTCTTGATCGACCCCAGCGTTTCAGGGTGATCTTGGCCCAGCACCCGGCGCTTGCGGTCGAGCGACTCGCGCAGCAGCAGCTCGGCCTCGTCGAGATGCCGGTTCATCTGCAAGAGCAGGAACCCGAGGTTGCCGATCGACGTCATCGTCTGCGCGTGGTCGTTCCCCAGCACGCGACGACGAATCTCCAGCGTCTCACGCCAGAAAGGCTCGGCCTCCTCCAGCTTGCCCTGGCTCTGCAGGAGACCGCCCAGATTGTTCATCGCGGTGAGCGTTTCGTTGTTCTCCGCGCCGGCGTACTTGCGTCGCATCTCCAAGGCCTTGCGCCAGTACGGCTCCGCTTCTGCCATCTTGCCCTGCGACTGGAGCATGAACCCCATGTTGCTCATGGAGGAAATGCGATCCGCATGCCCCTCGGGAAGCACCCGCTCGCTCCGCTCGTACGCCTCACGCTGCATCCGCTCGGCTTCCGGCCGCTTGCCAACGAACCACAATGCGTTGGCCATCCCGATAATCGCGTTGATGGTCTGGGGGTTGTCATCGCCCAGCAGCCGGCGGCGCGTCGCCAAGACGTTGGCGATCTGCGCTTCCGCGGTGCTGTACAGGCCGAGCGATTGGTACTGCGTCGCCAAGGCGTACCGGAGCGTCGCGTCCACCAGCGGCTGCTCCTTGAACTTCTGGTCGACGATGTCGATCCCCGGCCGCAGAATCGTCCGATCGACAAACCCGCGAGCGACATCCGTCGCGTTGAGCGTGTTCAGCTCCGCGGTCAGGGCAGCCACCCGCTTGGCCCGTTCTTCATCCGATACCGGCGGTTTCGCTGCCGCCAATGTCGCGTCGAGCTTGGACGCCAGATCCGTCACGAGCCTTCGGCCGGCGTCATTTGGGTCAATCTGCGTAAGCATCCCCGCCTGGAACTCGCTGAGCACCTGCAGGTCGTTGGCGCGGGCGCTCGCTTCCGCCTCGGCCTTCACGGCCCGGTCACGCTGCTCGTCGGCCAACCTCCGCTGCTCTTCCGCCGCTTGACGCTGCCGCGCCTCCGCCCGCTCCGCGGCGACCGCCACATCGCGCTGGGCGCTCGCGACCCGTGCCTGCCACGCAAAGGCGATCGCGCCGACCAGCAGCGACACGGTGATCGCGCTGACCGCCGCGACCGCTCCCTTGTTCCGCCGCACAAACTTGCTCGTGCGATACCACCCGCTCGGCGGGGCGGCGAGCACGGGGTCGCCCGCCAAGTACCGCCGCAGGTCCGCCGCCAGATCGCTCGCGCTTTCGTACCGGCGCGCCCGGTCCTTCTCGAGCGCCTTCATCACGATCCAATCGAGCTCGCCCCGCACCACAGCACCGAGACGCGATGGCTCCAGCTTCCGGCTCGCCGCCACCTGGGCGATGGTCTTGCCGCTCTGGCTCAGACGAGTGCTGGGCGCGGGCGGATCGACCTCGCGGATGATCCGTTCAATCTCGCCCAGGGCCGCACTCCGCAGCTCCTTGCCCGAGAAGGGCGTGCTGCCGGTGAGAAGCTCGTAGAGCAGCACGCCGAGCGAGTAAACGTCCGTCCGGGTGTCGATGTCGAGGCTGCCGCTCGCCTGCTCGGGGCTCATGTACTCGGGGGTGCCGACCAATTGGCGATGCTCCGTGAAGAGCGTCTTCTCCGTCAGTCGCGACTGCGTCGCCTTGGCGATACCGAAGTCGATGACCTTGGGCTGCGGCCGTCCGTCCTGCACCGCGACCAGCACGTTGCTGGGCTTGAGGTCGCGGTGGATGATGCCCTTGGTGTGCGCGTGCTGCACCGCGGCGCAGACCTGGGCCGCCAGCTCGAGGCGCTCCGCGATGGTCAGGTTCTGCGCATCGCAGAATGTCGAGATCGGATCGCCCTTGCACAGCTCCATCACGAAGTACGGACGCCCCGTTGCCGTCGAACCCGCATCCAGAACCTTCGCGATGTTGGGGTGATCCATCACCGCGAGCGCCTGACGCTCCTGCTCGAAGCGGGCGACCACCTGCTTGGTGTCCATACCGATCTTGATGACCTTGAGGGCCACCCGACGCTGCACCGGCTCGCGCTGCTCGGCCATCCAGACGCGTCCGAACCCGCCTTCGCCGATCATCTCGAGAAGCCGATACCGCCCGATTACATCGCCCGCGGTTTCCACAGCAACGCCGCCCGCCCCCAGACCCGCCCCCAGCCCCGCGCCAAGCGACAACGTCGGAGCGTCCGCCATCTCGCGGCGCAGGCGCCCGTGCAGCGAGTCCAGCTCGCCCGCAAGCGTGCCGAAGACGCTCTCGCCTCCCGACGCGTCGAGCAGCTCCCGCACCTGCTGCTTCAGCGCCTCATCCGTGCCGCACGCCTCGGCGAGGAACCGCTCCACCTCCTCCCGCGGCAGCCGCGACGCTTCCAGGAACAACGCCGACACGCGCTCGAACCTTTCCCGATCGGTCATGCCCGCTCTCCCAACTTCGACGTCGCTCCCAGCTGCACCCGCAGCCACGCCCGCGCCACCGACCAATCCTCCGCGACCGTGGAACGCGCCATCCCCAAAGCCGCGGCCACTTCGTCGTTCGTCATGCCGCCAAAGAACCGCAGCTCGACCACCCGAGCCCGACGGGCGTCCAACTCATTGAGCCGCTTCAACAGGTCATCCAGCTCGAGGATCGACACGTCCCGATGCTGCGACGCCGACGCGGGCTCATCCTCGACGCGCAGCGAGAACTCGCGGTGCGGCCCGGCATCTCCGCCCTCTCCGCCCGCCACCCCGCCGCGCTTCTGAGTCAGCCGCGCCCGCGCGTGATCAACGAGGATGCACCGCATCGCCACCGCCGCCACCGCCAGCGCATGGCTCTGCCCCTGCAGCGGCGTCTGGCGATCACGGATCCGCAAGAACGCCTCGTTCACGAGCGCCGTGGGCTGCAAGGTGTGATCCGACGATTGATTCGACATGTACCGCCGCGCGATGCGGCGGAGGTCGTCATAGATCAGGGGAAAAATCCGCGTCAGCCGCTCCTTGTGCGCGCCGTCGACGTGCTCGAGCAATCGGGAAAGAGATTCTGTCGCGTTGGCGTCCATGGTGGGGATGGGGGCAAACTCTACGACGAGGGCCGCGTGCCATCGGCCGCTCCGTTCCGGCGAAGCGACAACCGAAGGCGATGGCCCTCCCTCCTCCCCGCCCCGAGCAGAGAAACGAGAACCCCTGCCCGCGCGCCCGGCGAGGCACATGATTTTCCTTGGGTCTTTCGGACACTTGAATCGAGCTCAACCGAGTCCGATTCTGGACGGACGCGGCGTGATTTCTGAAGTCGACGGACACGTCCGATCCCGGAAGCACCAAACGGCAGACTCGTTGCCCAAGTGCCCGCTTCGGCCCCAGCTCCGAACCTTCTCAGAACACCATCACGTCGTACGCCGGGGCGAGAATGCTGTAACTGGCGGAGCAGGCGTCGGGCGTGGCGGGGTCGGCGCAGAGCGGGGCGTTGTACTGGAGCACGAAGCGTGTGAAGTCGTCGTCATCCATGAGCGCGTCGCCATTGATGTCAGCGGCGTAGCCTTTCATCAGCACCCACAGCGCGAGCAACGCGCCTTCGCCGCGGGCGATAAAAATGCCGACATGTCGTTCGTGCTGTGGTCAGAGGTTGGCCTTGGCGATCGCGAGCACGTTGCCAATGCGGTGTCGATCGACTTGAAGTCGAGAGCCGTTACGGACAGAGCAGAACGTCATACGCAACCACGAAGATCTGGAAATCGAGATCATCGACCAGGCCGTCGCGGTTGATGTCGGACTTGCACCCCGGCGGCATCGCGGGATCGTTGCAGTCGAGGATGTTGTATGCGACGACGAAGATCTGAAAATCGGCGTCATCGACGAGGCCGTCGCCGTTGATGTCACTCGGGCACGGGGCGATCACCGCGACACTTGCGGGCAGGCTGGCCGTTGAGCCGCAGGAGTTGGTGAAGACAGCGGTGTACAGGCCGGCGTCCGAAACCTGAGCGTTGGAAAGAGTGAGCGTGGTGGAAAAACGGGAGGCGGCGAGCGTCCCGAGGGCACCCGCGATCGTGCCGCCGCCGGGGGATGCGCCGCCGGGGCCGTTGGCGATGTTCACTCCGTTGCGCTGCCACTGGAAGGCGACGGGTCCGTTGAAGTCGTATCCGGGCGCGCAGGCGGCGGTGAGGGTGAGGCTCTGACCGAGGGTGAGGGACTTCGGCGTGGGCTGGAGGGCGAGGACGGGTGCGGGGTCGTCGTTCCATCGTGCGAAGTACCACGACTTCACGCCGCCGATCGTGTCGAAGGAGCCTCCGACGGCCAGTTCGCCGCTGGGGAGCTGGGCGAGCGCGAAGCTGCCGCCGAAGGAGTTTCCGCTGAAGCCGCCGTTGAACGAGCTCCACGCCGAGCCGTCCCATCGTGCGATGGCGTTGACGACGTTTCCGCCCGCGGTGCCAAAGTAGCCGGTCGCGATCAGCCCGCCCTTGGGCCGCGCGAGCAGCGCGTAGACGGGGCCGTTCATGCCCGAGCCCAGGGGCGACCACACTTCGCCGTTCCAGCGCGCGATGCGGTTGACGGTGACGCCCCCGGCGGTGACGAAGTCTCCGGCGGCGACGAGTTCGCCGTTCGACATGACCGCGAGCGCGTACACGGGGCCGTCCATGCCCGAGCCCAGGGGCTTCCAGGCCGAGCCGGTCCACCGGGCGATGCGATTGGCCGGTGCGCCACCCGCGGAGGTGAAGTCGCCACCGGCGATGATCTCGCCCGAGGGCAGCGCGACCAAGGCGTAGACGCCGGAGTTCATGCCCGTGTCCATCGGCGACCAGGCCTGGCCGTCCCATCGCGCGACGCGGTTGGCGGGCGAGCCGCCCGCGGTGGTGAAGTCGCCGCCCGCGATGATGTCGCGGTTGGGGAGCGCGGCGAGGGCGTAGACGTATGAGTCCATGCCCGAGCCCAAGGGCGCCCAGGCGTCGCCCGACCACTGCGCGATGAAGTTGGCGGGGGCGTTGCCCGCGGTGGTGAAGGCGCCACCGGCGACGAGGCCGCCGTCGCGCGTGGGCGCGAGGGCTCTGACGAAGTTGTCCATGCCCGAGCCCAGGGGCGACCAGGCGAGGCCGGTCCATCGCGCGATGCAGTTGAGCGTGCCGCCGCCGCCGGTGAGAAAGCCGCCGCCCGCGACGAGGTCGCCGTTCTTCACGACGGTGAGCGCGGCGATCGTGCCCGCGATTCCGGTGCCGACGGGGGACCATGCGTTGGGGTTGCTCGGGGCGTTCCATCGCGCGAGGCCGCCGAAGAGCAGGACGTCCCCGGCGGATTGGAACTGGCCGCCGACGAGGAGTTCGTTGTTCGGCAGTTCGAGGAGCGCGTCGACCGAGTTGCTGATCGAGGTCGCGTCGGTGTTGAGGCCCGAGCCGAGCGGGAGCCAGGCGCTGCCGTTCCATCGCGCGACGCCCTTGAGAGGCGGATTGCCCGCGATGACAAAGTTGCCCCCGGCGATGAGGTCGCCGTTCGAGAGTCGGATGACGGTGCGGACGTAACCGCCGAGGCCGGTGCCCACGGGCGCCCAGGCTGCACCATTCCATCGGGCGACGCCCGCGGCGGGCGCGCCCCCGGCGTTGTCGAAGGCGCCGCCCACGATGAGGTCGCCGCTCGGCAGGACGAGGATGCTGCTCGCGGTGCTGTCGACGCCCGCGCCCAAGGGCGACCACGAGGAACCGTTCCAACGCGCGATGTTGCTCACGGGTGCGCCCCCCGCGGCGGAGAAGCGGCCCGAGACGATGAGGTCGCCGTTGGAAAGCCGCGCAACGTCGCGAACGGTCGGGAAGATGCCCGTCACGCCCGAGCCCAGCGGCGACCACGCGGTGCCGTTCCATCGCGCAATGTTGTTCGCGGCCACGCCCCCGGCGCTGGTGAAGCTCCCGGCGGCGATGATGTCGCCGTTGGGAAGGACCGTGACTTTGCGAACATCGGCGTTTGGGCCCGTCAGGCCCGAGCCCAGCGGGGCCCACGCGGTGCCGTTCCAGCGGGCGATGTTGTTGGCAGCGACGCCGCCGATGGTCGAGAAGTCGCCTCCGGCGAGCAGATCGCCGTTGGGCGCGAGAACGAGGGTGTACACGATGCTGCTGGCGCCGGCGCTGAGCGGCGACCACGTGGTGCCGTCCCAGCGGGCGATGCTGCTGGCGGCGACGCCGCCGATGCTCGAGAAGAACCCCCCGGCGATGATGTCGCCGTTGGGCATGCGCTGGAAGGCCCAGATCGAGCCGTTGATACCGGGGATGCGCTGCTCGGGGCCGGTGAGCCAGCTCCCCGCGCACTGGCCCGCCGCGAGCGGACTCGCCAAGCTGAGGATCGCCACGAGCACGCACGCCGCGAAGGGGCGAAGGGCCACAACGCAGGCATCGAATAGCCAACATGACCTTGCGGGCGCGGACCGTCGCATCAGACCCTTTCCCCTTCTTCGTGTTCCTGCACGCCAGTCTTCCGTGTCAGGCTCGCGCACCAGTCGCCAAGCATGAACCTCGGCCATTGGCACTGGCGACTCATTCTCGCACATCGACGCGAACGATGCAAAGAAAAAGCCGCACATCGCGGCCAAGCCCTTGAATTGCCCAGGGATAACCTCGGCCCGATCAAGATCCGGGCGTCACTGCCTGCCCGCGTCGTGGTCCCAGAAAACTCGATCCACGCGACGAGCCGGTTGAGCAACGCGGCGAGTCGAGTTTCAGAACATCATCACGTTGTACGCCGGGGCGAGGATGTTGAAGTCGGCGTCATCGACCTGCCCGTCGCCGTTGAAGTCCGCCGAGCAACCATCGACCATCTCCGCGGCGTTGCAGAGCATGGTGTTGTACTGCAGCACAAACACCGCGAAGTCCGCGTCGTCCACCAGCCCGTCGCCATTGATATCCGCGGCGTGCCCCTTCACCCGCACCTTCACCGCCACCGACTCGACCTCGCCGCAGGTGTTCCAGAAGAGGACCTTGTAGTTCCCGGTGTCGGCGGGGGTGGCGTTGGTGATGGTGAGTGTCAATGTTGGATCGGAGGTGCGGGAGGGAACCGAACCGTTCGCGCCTGAGACGATGCCGCCCGCACCGCTGCCGCCGACGCCCCCCGAGCCGCCGATGCCGTTGATGACGTCGATGAAGACGCCGGGGGTGGTTTCGCGTTTCCACTGGAAGGAGACGGGGACGTTGAAGTCATAGCCGGAGGCACAAGTGGAAGTGAGCGAAACAGTTTGCGTTCTCATGGCGGACTGTGGGGCCGGCTGCTTTGCGACCCAAGGGATGCCGGTTTCGGTCCAGCGGGCCCAATCACCCGAGTGCACGTCGCCGGAAACGAGGAAACCGCCCCCCGCGACAATTTCACCGCTCGGCATCTGGCTGAGAGCACTCACAAACGGGCTAGTAATGTCGGGCGGGGACAAAGAGAGTCCCGAACCCAGACGCACCCATTTCGCGCCGTTCCAACGGGCGACGCGGTTGGCAGCCACGTCGCCCGCATTGGTGAATCTGCCCCCAGCGACGAAATCCCCGTTTGCAAGTCCCGCGACGGCGAGGACCGTTTCGTTCATACCACTTCCAAGAGTCCACCACGAAGAGCTGATCCAGAGGGCGATACGGTTGACCACCTTGCCGCCAGCGGTGGTAAATGCGCCTCCGGCGACAAGCCCGCCGTTCGGAAGAACGGCCAGATCAAGCACGTTCGGACTTGCTGCGCCGCCCATCCCCGATCCAAGTGGACTCCATGTGGAGCCATTCCAGCGTGCTATTCGGCTTGCCGCCACGCCGCCCGCAGTGGTGAAGGACCCGCCAGCGACAAGATCGCCGCTCGGCAGAACCGCCAAGGCGAAGACGGCCCCGTTCATCCCAGAACTCAGCGGAGACCACGACGAGCCGTCCCAGCGAGCGATGCGGTTCACCGCGACGCCGCCGAGGGATGTGAATTCGCCAGCGGCTACGAGGTCCCCATTAGGAAGGACGGCGAAGTCATAGACCCGACCGCTCGTCGCTGCTCCGACGGACACCCATGACGATCCGTCCCAGCGAGCGACCGCGCTGGTGCCTGGCACACCGCCCAAATTGTTGAAGTTCCCACCCGCCATGATGTCACCAGTGGGCAGAACGACGACGGTCTGTATTGAACCGATCAGACCGGTCGCGAACGGCGACCAAGCCGTTCCGTTCCAACGGGCGATGTTGCCGGCCGCCGCGCCGCCAGCGGAGCGGAAGTTGCCGCCCGCTACAAGGTCTCCGTTCGGCAAAGCAGCGAGTCCGGACACGGATGCTAAGGCGTCCACGCTTATCCCGAGGCCAAGGGGCTTCCACGAAGAGTCGCTCCAACGAGCGATGTAATTTGCGGGCACGCCGCCAGCCTTTGTGAAGCCGCCGCCTGCGAAGAGGTCGCCGGTAGGGGAAACTGCAAGCGAGTACACAAAGCCGTTCATCCCCGCATCCACTGGTTGCCATGAAGCACCATTCCAGCGGGACAAGAAATAGGATAATCCCGCCGCGATCAGATCCCCGTTGGGCAGGACAGCAAGGGCCTTGATACCGCTGATCACCCCCGATCCCAGCGCAGCCCATGAAGAGCCGTTCCATTGGGCGATCTGCGATGCCGACACTCCGCCAGCGATGCTAAAGCCTCCGCACGCAACAAGGTCGCCGTCGGGCAGCACGGCGAGCGCAGTGACCTCGCCGTTCACTCCTGATCCCAGCCCAGCCCAGGACGAGCCGTTCCAGAGCGCGATGTTGCTCGCCGACACGCCGCCAGCGGCGTTGAACCGTCCCCCAGCGACTATGTTGCCGTTGGGTAGTACCGCGAGACATGCAACACTCGGAAAGTAGTCGCCGTTCACTCCCGACCCCAACGCAGCCCAAGAAGAGCCATTCCAACGCGCAATTCGGTTGGCGTCAACGTCGCCGGCTACGGTGAACGAGCCGCCCGCAACGAGGTTGCCATTCGGCAGCAATGCGAGCGAAAAGACGCCGCCATTCATCCCCGAGCCCAAAGGAGCCCACGACGAGCCGTTCCATCGGGCAATGCCGCTGACGGTCTTTCCGCCAGCGGTATTGAACCAGCCCCCCGCGACGATGTCGCCGTTGGAAAGCACGCAGAGCGCGAGTACGCGGTCGTTCATGCCCGAGCCGAGCGGCGACCAGAACGAGCCGTTCCAGCGTGCGACCCGATTGACGGACAGCCCTCCGCTGGTGGCGGTGAACTCACCACCAACAATGTCGCCATTGGGAAGTACGACGAGGGCAGAGACATCGCCGTTCAATCCCGGCGGCACCTGCTCCGGGCTCGTCAGCCATCGCCCGCCGCACTGGGCTTTGGCAACACCCAGGCTCTTGAGGCTCATCAGGAGCGCAAGGACCCACGCCGCGGCGTACGTGGATCGCAAACCCGACATCGCGGAAGTCGGGCTGTCATCGATCAGATCACATACCTGCCGCATCGCACGCACTCCCCAATCTTTGCGAACACCAACGAGCCGCGATCGTGAAAGGTCGCCGAGACTCCCGCACGTCGCGGCACCAAACTCGACTCGATCATTCCACAGGGCTTCGATTTGGTCTCCGCGACCCCAATCGACTCTCGAAAAGTCCGACGATTGTCCCAGATTGCTCCGCACGATTCAAATGAAAAACCCGGCCTCTCAGCCGGGTTCTGGTGGTTCCCACAGATAACTACAAGGCGTCGTTCCCGCTTCGCCTACGAAGAACCATTGCACGGCTTCATCGCGTCTTCAAGCTTCGTCTCGGGTCGCGCCCCGCTACGGGCAGAGCACCTCGTTGTACGCCACTACGAACACCTGGAAGTCATCGTCGTTCACCAGCCCGTCACGGTTGAGATCGGCCGGACAACCCGCAGGCATCCCGGGTGCCGCGCAGTCGAGGACGTCGTACGCGACTGCGAAGACGGAGAGATCGGCGTCATCGACGAGGCCGTCGTTGTTAAGGTCGCTCGGACACGCGGACTCGATCGTGACGACCGCGGGCTGGCTGGTGACCGAGCCGCAGGAGTTGGAGAAGACGACGGCGTAGGAGCCTGCGTCGGAGGGTTGGGCGTTGGTGATGGTGAGGGTGGCGGCTGTGCCGTCAGTCGGCGAGGCGAGCAAACCGTTCGCGCCCGAAACCGTGCCACCCGTGCCGTTGCCGCCAACGCCGCCCGAGCCGCCGGGGCCGTTCATCACGTCGATGAAGACGCCGGGAGTGGTCTCGCGTTTCCACTGGAAGGAGACGTTTGAGTAGCCGGTGGCGGGGGTGGATGAAATAGAGATGGTCTGGCCGTGGAGCACATTGGCGGAACCTGGCTCATAGGCGACCCACGGCTTTGGAACCTCGACCCATCGTCCGGTAGACATAGAGACCCAAGGTCCGGCACGGTAGGTGGTGGCGACAACAACCTCGGAGTTTGAAATGACATCCAGATTCGAGATGCCATAAGCAACTGTGTCCATCGGAAGCCATGAAGTGCCGTTCCATCGAGCGACGTTGACACAGCTGCCTAGTAACGGGGTGCCAAATGTACCGGCAGCGATGATGTCCCCGGAAGGGAGTTGCGCAAGAACCGTGATGCTGGCACCATATGGTCCGAACGGACCGGTGAGGTCGCCGGGCAAACCAACTTGCTTCCACGCGACACCGTCCCATCGTGCAATCCCATCGACCGTGTCCCCGAAGGGCCCCGCGACCGGAGCGTTAGAGAAGATGGTGCCGTCCTTCGCAGCGAGCAGCGCTTCAATCTTGGGCGTTGCACCCGCTTCGAATGCCGGACCAAGTAGTGTCCAGGACGAACCGTTCCATCGAGAGACGCGGGTGTACCTCGGGTGTGCGGGTGGTCGATCGGTAGACGCAACCACGACGTTCTCGGGTCCGATCGCTGAGATCGCGGTACACCCTTCTGGAAATCCACTACCCATGGACACCCAACTTGTACCGGACCAACGGGCAACGCCGGGTGCCTGCACCCCACCAATTGTCTGAAAGGCACCAATCGCATAAATGTTCTCTGCGGAATCGGTTGTCATCCGCAGAATCGCTTCGTCGCCACCCGGAGCAAAGAACGACCACTCTCCGCCGACTAGGCGCACGAGACAGCGCACTTCCGGACCGCCGTCTGGCGTGCAGTCGCCGGCCGCATAGATCTCTCCTGCAGCTGATTGCGCCGTCGCGGTGATGTTTCGAACTCGAGAAACAGGGAGACCCGTCCAACGGACGCCATCGAAAAGCCCCGTCTTGTTCACAAGATGCAAACGCGTGCCGGCAGGCGCGGTGGAAGTAGGTGCCGGTGCGATCTTGGATACCACGAGCGCTGTCCAAGTCTGGTTCAACCAGCACGCCAGGTTGGATGTATCGGTGTCGCCGATCTGCGGAAACTCTCCGCCCACGACGATTGCTCCGCTCGCAGTTTCGATCGCCGCACGGCCGATGCCTTGGATGCCGTCGCCAAAGGCCGACCAGTTGGATCCATCCCAACGAGCAATGCCGTTTGCGAGGAGCGGCCCGACCGATTGGAACGAGCCCACAATCACCAATTGGCCATCGAGACCCACCATTGAACCACGTATGAACGTGGAGCCGCCCGGGTTTGTCAAGGTGGGCGAGATCGATGACCAAGCTGTGCCGTTCCACGCCGCCAAGCAACTGGCAGCTTGCGTACCCGCTGTGCTGAAGTTCCCTCCGGCGACGAGCCGTCCATCAAGTAGCCGAGAAAGCGTGTACACACTTCCGTTGATGCCACTACCGACAGGGAGCCAGCTCGCACCATTCCAGCGGGCTATGCGGCTCAGAGTCTGTGTTCCCGATCGAGTGAAAAGCCCGCCAGCGATGAAGCTGCCGGCCGGTCCATCGTTGATCAATGCCGTCACGGTCGAAGAAAACCCGGCACCGACGGGGTTCCAGGACGTGCCAGTCCACCGTGCAATGCGCGATGCACTCACGCCTCCCGCTGACGTGAAATCTCCGCCGACAACAATGGTCCCGTCGGGCATGGGAAGAATCGAGTACACCGCGCCCGCAATGCCGGAACCCAAGCTATTCCATTTCGTGCCGTCCCAGATAGCGATGCCTCGGATGTTCGCGTCATCATTCCGGACGAAGTTGCCTCCTGCGATAAGGCGTCCATCCGGGAGAACTGCCGCGCAGTACACCTTCGCGTAGTCCCCGAGCCCGCCACCCAGCGGATCCACAGAGCTCTCAGCTATTGCCGCGATCCCATTCACGAACGATCGCCCCACGACCGTGAACTCGCCGCACGCGACGACCGACTTTGGTTTCGGTCCGCTCCCATCAGCATCCCATTCGACCAGTGCGTGAACCGGGCCCCACGCACCGGGCCAGCCATCGCCGGGAAGCCATTGGGGTTGACACTGCGCGCGAGCAAAGGGCGAGATCGCCCACAGGAAAACCAATGAACCAAAGACGCTGGAAAGGTGCTTCATTCCCTGAGACTCCCGCACATGACGGAGCCAAGGTTGGCTCGGTCTTCCGATCGAAACTTGATTGGGTGTCCACAGTTCAAGTCGTCTCTCGAAACGTTCGGACATTGTCTCCGATTCCCCCGCACGATTCAAACAAAAAACCCGGCCTCTCAGCCGGGTTCTGGTGGTTCCCACAGATAACTTCTCTAGCAACTCTCTTACTTCGCCTTCCAAGAACTCTTATACGCCTTAATCGCATCCTCGAGCTTCTTCTCAAGCCCAGCGTCCAGAGCCTTCTTCTGATCCAGCTCATCACGCACGGCCTTGCCCAGCGTGTTCATGTACTCGAGCACGCCCTTCTCGAACTCGCGGACCTTGGGCACTTCGATGTCGTCCAGCAAGCCCTTCGTGCCGGCGAAGATCGAGATGATCTGGTCGGTCACGTGGAACGGCGTGTACTGGCCCTGCTTCAGCAGCTCGACGAAGCGGCGGCCGCGGTCGAGCTGACGCTGGGTCGCCTTGTCCAGTTCGGTGCCGAGCTGGGCGAAGGCTTCGAGTTCGCGGGCCGCGGCGAGGTCGAGTCGCAGCGAGCCGGAGATCTTCTTCATGCCCTTCACCTGGGCGTTGCCACCCACGCGGCTCACCGAGATGCCGACGTTGATGGCGGGGCGCACGCCGGAGAAGAACAGCTCGGGCTCGAGGTAGATCTGGCCGTCGGTGATCGAGATCACGTTGGTCGGGATGTACGCCGACACGTCGCCTTCCTGGGTCTCGATGACCGGCAGAGCGGTCAGCGAGCCGGCGCCGTTCTCATCCGAGAGCTTGGTGGCGCGCTCGAGCAGGCGGCTGTGGAGATAGAACACGTCGCCGGGGAACGCCTCGCGGCCCGGGGGACGACGCAGGAGCAGCGAGAGCTGGCGGTACGCCACGGCCTGCTTCGACAAGTCGTCGTAGATGCACAGGGCGTGCTTGGGCTTGTTGCCCGCGGGGTTCTTGCCCTGCCACATGAAGTACTCGCCCATCGTGCAGCCCGAGTAGGGAGCGATGTACTGCATCGGGGCCGGGTCCGACGCGCCGGCGGTGACGACGATGGTGTAGTCCATCGCGCCGTTCTTCTTCAGCGTCTCCACGACGGCGGCGACGGTCGATTCCTTCTGGCCGACCGCGACGTAGATGCAGACCACCGCGTCCTTGGTGCCCCAGTACTGCTTCTGGTTGATGATCGTGTCGATCGCGACGGCGGTCTTGCCGGTCTTGCGGTCGCCGATGATCAGCTCGCGCTGGCCCTTGCCGATCGGAATCATCGCGTCGATCGCCTTGATGCCGGTCTGCACCGGCTCGGTGACGGGCTGACGCTCGGCGATGCCGGGGGCGATGATGTCGACCTTGCGGAACTCGTTGGTGTTGATCGGGCCCAGGCCGTCGACCGGGCGGCCGAGCGGATCGACGACGCGGCCGAGCATGGCCTCGCCGACGGGCACTTCGAGCAGGCGGCCGGTGGCCTTGACCACGTCGCCTTCCTTCACCGCCTTGTAATCGCCGTAGATGACCGCGCCGACGGTGTCTTCTTCGAGGTTGAAGACCTGACCCATGACCGCGCCCTTGTCGGACTGGAACTCGAGGAGTTCGCCGGCCATCGCGTTCGACAAGCCGTAGACACGGGCGATGCCGTCGCCGATCTCGATCACGCGTCCGACCTCGGACACCTCGAGCTGGCTGGAGAACTGCTGGATTTCCTGACGAATAACGCTGGCGATCTCGTCGGTCTTGATCTTCACGGCGGGGTCCTTCGCAGGGCCAAGGGATGGATTCGTCGAGCCTCTCCCCGAAACGTGCGATCCACGCTTCGGCGGCGGTCGATCCCCCATCTGGACGCTCCCGGACGGGCTGCAACGATAGGTCTCAGCCCCGGAGATTTCCGCCCGCAGGACTCGTGATCTCGCCTCGATCGGGTTTTGGAAGGGCCATTTCAAAGGGTGCCACAAACGAAAAAGCCCCGGTGAACCCGGGGCTTCGAAGTCATGGAGTGGGTAGCGGTACCGGGGCTATGGGCACAGCAGTGTCTCATACGCCCCCGCGAACAACACAAAGTCCGCATCGTCGACGAAGGCGTCAAAGTTCAGATCGGCCGAACAGTTACCAGGCATCGCGGGTGCCGAGCAGTCGAGTTGGTTGTACTGAGCCGCGAACAGCACAAAGTCATCGTCCGCCACCTGCGCGTTCTTGTTCAGGTCCGCGCCGCAGGTGTCCACCAAAGGCTCCGCGGCGACGTCGCCGTAAGTCGTCGACGCACCGCCCGGCAGCGCACCAAAGCTCGTCAGCCAGCACGTCGGCTGATTGACACGGAACAGGATCGGCGTGCCGTCGGTCTGGCTATACGCCGTGTACCACGTGCGCCCGATGTTGGCCCCGGTGAACTCCGTGCCGATGCCCTGCCCCGAGTTCGCGTTGAACCCGAGCACGGTACCCAAATCCAAGATGAGGTTCCCCGCGATCGGTTGAGCGAACCAGTCCTGATGGATATCCACAAACTGATACGTTCCGTCGGGCTTGCAGGTCAGGCCGACGAACAACGAGTCGTATTGAGAAGAGAACAGCTCCGCGGTCGCCATCGCGCCGGTTGCCAGGTTGAAGCCCACCACGTACACCAGCTTGGAGGGCGACGTGCCGGTGAGAATCGCCGTGAGGCGATGGGTCTTCGGATTCCACGCCAGGTCCGTCAATATCTCCCCAGCCGTCAGCCCGAACGGCACACCGACCTGCGTCACCGCGCCGGTGGCCCGATCGACGGAATACAACCCCTGCTGCGAAGAGCCCAGCGGCCCTTGGACCAAGGCCCACAAACGTCCGTCCGGCGTGAACTCGAGACCCGAGATCCGAGACTGGGTGCTCGCAAACGTCTGGAAACCAACCGTCGTCGGGGTGACGGGAATCGTCGGCGTGAACTTCACGATCGAACTCTGCGTCCCGTTATAGCGAGACGCCCAGAGCGTTTGGCCGTGCGCGGAATCAGCCGTGGCGATCGACACCGAGAGCACCGCCAACAAACCGGGCCCGATCTTCTTCGTTATGGAACTCAGTGCAAACATGAAAAGACTCCAGAGAACCCACGAGAACCCGCCGCCGCTGGCGGCATCGCGATTCAACAACCGAAAAAGGTGAGACCCGCTCCATGAAGAGCGGGTCTCAATTCAGTTCGTGATCCATCCCGTTCGCTCAGGGACAAATCAGCGTCTCGTACGCCCCTGCGAACAACACAAAGTCCGTGTCATCCACCAACCCGTCGAAGTTCAGATCCGCCGAGCAACCTGCGGGCATGCTCGCCGAGGCGCAGTCCAACGCCTCGTACTGACCAGCAAAGACCACAAAGTCGCTGTCCGCCACCTCGCTGTCGAGCGTGAAGTCAGCGGGGCAGCTGTTGACCACGGGCTGGACGGTGACATCGCTATAGATCGTCGACGAGCCGCCCGGCAGCGTGACCCAGAAGCCTGGCGAGCCGCTGTTTGGGTCCACCTGGTACAGCCCGCTGCGGCTCTGGCTCGGAGTGTTCAGATTCTGGTTGTACGCCGTCATCCAGATGCGGCCCGCGTTCGCGCCTTGGAACTCCGTGCCCAGGCCGCAGTTCAGATTGGCATTGAATCCAAACAGCGAACCCAGCCACATCGCGTCGCCGCCGTTCAGCTCCGACAGCCAGTTGTTGAAGATGTCGACAAAGAAATACGACCCGTTCGGGTCCGCCGTCATCGCCACGTGCAGCACGTTCACCGTCGAGTTCACCGTGCGCGCGTTGGTCACCGCGCCGGTATTTATATCGAGATCAAGAATGCGGCTCGTGAGCCCGCCGCTGCTCGTCGTCGCCATCGCGCTCATGCGGTGCGTCTTGGGGTTCCAAGTCAGGTCGGTGAGGATCTCATTGGGCGCCAGACCGAGCGGCGGGCCCACCTGCGTCGCCGCCCCGGTGACGAAGTTGATCGTGTACAACCCCTGCATCATCGAACCGGGCGTGCCCTGCATCAGCGTCCACAGGCGCCCATCCGGCGTGAACTCCATCCCGGAAACAAAGAAACCAGCCGCCGGAAGCGCGACACCAACCACGGTTTGCATGTCCAGCGTCGACGGTGTCGTCGCCGCGTTGTACTTCACAATGTTCACCGCACCGTTCGACAGAACCTGCGGCGACCACAGTTTCGCCTGCGCGGTCGTGACCATTCCAACCGCCGTGACCAGCGCGGCCACCGCGATGCTGCGAAAACTGTTGCCGAAACAGCCAGGACGATCATGCGACGCGAACGACATACAACACCTCCAAAGGTGTCCCCACGAGGACGTGACGATGCCGCGACCCCGCCACCTCGGCGTGCCGAGCGGCATCACCCGAATTCACTCTAACACAAACTGCAATCAGGGGTTCCGAGGCTCACGCTTTTTGATACTAACCCGCACCAAACGCGTGTCGTACTCAAACCGCAGCTGACTGGGGAGATCGCCGAAATTGATCTCTTTCTGCGTGATCCCTCGTTCAAGCTCTTCAAAGCTCAGACTCACCGAAGCCACCACCTTGATCTCGCCCCGCTTCACCTGCTCGACCTGATCCGCCGGCCCCGACACCCGCACTTTGGGGATAAAGCGATCCTGCTCGGGAATGGAGATCTCCCAGCGCGACAACTCGCCCGCCGCCAGCCGCACCTGCACCGGCACGCCGCTGAGTTCCGTCGATGCCTGCCGGACCTTCACCGCGAGCGTCACGCTCGCCGTCGCCGGCTCGATCCGGGCCCCGTGCACCGAGCGCAGGTTCGGGGGCAGCTCCAGCTTCACCTGCGACAACGACTCTCGCCGACCGGAGACCAGCCGAGCAATATCGTCCGGGCGGATCGGGGCCACCACCTCAATCGGTCCTGGGGGCACCGAGTTCACCGGCACGTACACCTTGGGCGTCACGGGCCGCACCTCGGGCACTCCATCAAGGTCGGCCTCTCCCACATCCACCCGCACTCGCGCGTCACGGGTCTCGAGCGCCACGATCCGCACCCGGACTGCCGCCGGCTCCACCCGCTCGATGGTCAGCCCGCTGGCCCGGAACTGAGGCAACGCACGCAGCGCCTCCCGCAGCGGCACCGTGTGCTCGCCCGGCGTCGCCAGGAACGCCGGGTTCCCGATCGACAGCCGCAGCCCGCCGCCCCGGGCAAAGTCCTCGACGCTCGAGATCGCCGTCGCCCCGCCCGAGAGCGAAACCGTCACCACGCCGCCGAACCCTTCATCCGCGACCTCAATGAACCGCTCGGTCGGCACATCGCTGACGAACTGCAGCTCGATCCGCAGATCGCGCCGCTGCAGGCTCTCGGACTCCGCGAACACCCACACCAACAGGGTGATCACCGAGACGAGGAGGATGGTCTTGATGCGTTCGAGCATGGGAGAGGCATGCAGTTGAGCAGTGAACAACGACGCTAGTTGATCCGGGACTTATCCAGATCCGCCCCCGCGTCGTCCAGATTCAGAGGTTCGTTGATCGCCTCGAACGCGTTGGTCGCGTCGTTGGCGGGGTTGTAATTGGAGATCGGTTCGGGCACCGCCGCAGCGCACGCCGCGGCCGCGGCCGCCGCCATCGCTTTCAACTTCTCCGGGTTCAGCCGCGACATCAGCTCGCGATCCAGCTCGTCCACCGACTCCACCAGCGTCAGCCGCCCGCGCTCCGCGATCCGGATCCGCCCCGATTCCTCGCTCACGATCACCACCACCGCGTCGCACTCGCGGCTCAGCCCCACCGCCGCCCGGTGCCGCGAGCCCAGCCGCTTGTCGGGCATGTCCTCCGGCTCGGCCAAGGGCAACTGCACGCCCGCCGCCGCGATCCTCTTTCCCTTCACCACCACCGCCAGATCGTGCAACGCCGATCCCGGGAAGAAGATCGTCTGCAGCAGACGCGAGGTCAGCTCCGCGTTCATCGGCGTGCCGCCCTCCACCACACCCGCCACCGCGATCGAGCGCTCGATCACAATGATCGCCCCGAACCGCGCCTTGCTCAGGTACTTGCACGCCTCGCAGATCTCATCGACCACCAGCGCGATCTCTTTGGGGCTCGACCGGAAGAACGGCGTCTCGCCCAGCCGCACCAGCGCCCGCCGCAACTCCGGCTGGAACACCACCACCAACCCGATCGCCAGAAACCCCAGAAACCGATCGTACAAAAGCCCGATCCGCTGGAAGACCTCCGCGCCGCCCAGCACTCGCGCCAACACACCCAGCACGATCCCCAGCAGCAGCAATCCCTTCAAGGCGCCCGCCGCTCGCGTCCCCTGCACAAACCGCACCATCGCGTACACGCACACCCAGATGATCGCCAGCTCCAACGCCACCACCCACGACGGATACGTCGCGAGGCGGCCAAGGAGATCGGCAAGACGGGCGGAGTACACGGAGAGTCCAATGAAGTTGAGAGACCCAATTGCTCACTCGTGATCAATGCGGTCGTGTACAACGCGTGCACGACCGAGCGGAGTCTACCTCTGCCAATGCGTCCGGGCGCGCCGCCGCTACGCTTGCCCACCATGACTTCGGCTTTCCGCGGCTATCAGGTGCGAGAGTTCCAGGAAACGCCCAATCCCGCCGCACTCAAGTGCGTCCTGGACCGAGCCGTCGATCCCATCGCCTCCGCCACCGACGCTCCCATCCGCTCCTACCGATCCGCCCAGGCCGCCGCCGCCGACCCGCTCGCCTCCCGCCTCTTCGCCCTCCCCGGCGTCGCCAACGTCCTCATCGCCGACACCTGGCTGACCATCAGCAAGACCGATGCGGCCACCTGGAAAACCCTCAAACCCGCGATCGTCAAGGCACTGGCGGGGTAGCCCTCCAAAACGAGCCCCGAGCGTCAGCGAGCGGGTCTCCTTCGGGTCGATTCACCCACTTGCTCACGCTCGGGGTTCGCACGACCACAGCGCCATGCCCAAACCGTCCGCCCCAAACCCCGCGCCCGACCGTGACCGCGCCATCACCCTCGCGCTCACCCGCTGGTTCCACGCCTCGGCCCGCGACCTCCCCTGGCGGCACGAGCTCCGCGGCCAGCGCGACCCCTACCGCTCCCTCGTCAGCGAGTTCATGCTCCAACAAACCCAGGTCTCTCGAGTCCTGGAGAAGTTCGAGCCCTTCCTGACCCGCTTCCCAACCCTCACCGCCCTCGCCGAGGCACCCGAATCCGAGGTCCTCGCCGCCTGGTCCGGCCTGGGCTACTACCGCCGCGCCCGCCTGCTCCACGCCTGCGCCCAAGCCATCGTCCGCGATTTCCACGCCGCCGTGCCCCGCGACGTCCCCTCGCTCCAGCAGCTCCCCGGCATCGGCCGCTACACCGCCGGCGCCATCGCCTCGATCGTCTTCGACCAGCCCGAACCAATCGTCGACGGCAACGTCTGCCGCGTGCTCCAACGCCTCGACGCCAAACCCGGCAGCGCCAGCCAGAAGGACGTGATCGCCTGGGCATGGCAACGCGCCGAGTCGCTCGTGAAGCTCTGCTCCGTCTCCCCCTCCCAGAGGGAGGGGGCTTCAAGACATCCCGAGAAGGCTTCTGATGCCGCGACTCCCGCCGCGTTCAACGAAGGCCTCATGGAACTCGGTGCCCTCGTCTGCACCCCGGCCGCGCCGAAGTGCCACACGTGTCCTCTCCGCGACCACTGCGCCGCCCACGCCCAGGCGCTCGTCGACGACATCCCCGCGCCCAAGCCCCGTGCGGCACGCGCTCGCGTGCACCACGACGTCGCCCTGCTCTGGCGCCGCACCGCCTCCGACATCGAGGTCCTGCTCGAACAACGCCCGGCATCGGGCCTGTGGGCGAGCCTCTGGCAACCCCCCGCGATCGAGAACGCAAAGAAGCTCCGCCGCACCGCGTCGTCGCTGCTCGAAGCGCTCGCGATCGACGCCGTTCCAGTTCAAGAAACCAAGCCCCGCTCCTCCGCGTTCCAGACCACCCACCGCGAGATCCGCTTCCGGGTCTGGATCATCGAAGCCGCCAAGGTCAATCCCGCAGCACGCCGCTGGTTCCCCGCCACTTCACTCTCAGCGCTCGCCATCAGCAACGCACACCGGGCGCTGCTGGAGCTGCTGCCAGCCAACTCCTCGAAGCCGAGCGTGCAGACCCGACGCGACCGCGCCACTTCCAGCTCAGCGTGAACCCGCCTCGCACGCTCCACCCGCGCCATGCACGCGCCCCATCACACGCCGCAAGCCGCCGGGACACCCCTCCTCCCTCACCGTGTACCCTTCCCCGTGCACCTCTTCATCATCATGCCCGTCTTCAACGAGCGTGACTTCGTCGCCGCCGCCGTCGAGCGCGTGCTCGCCTGCCCTCCCGTGAAGGACTCCTCGGGCGCCGACCTCGAACGCACCCTCGTCATCATCAACGACGGCTCCACCGACGGCACCCGCGAGATCCTCGCCCGCTACAGCTCCCACACCAACATCATCACCGAGCACCTCGACGCCAACCAGGGCAAGGGCGCCGCCGTCCGCCGCGGCATCCGCCTCGCCATCGACCGCGGCGCCGACCTCATCCTCATCCACGACGCCGACCTCGAGTACGACCCCCGCGACCACGCCGCACTCCTCGCCCCCATCCTCGACGGCCGGGCCGACGCCGTCATCGGCTCACGCTTCCTGGGCCAGACCCACCGCGTCATGTACTACTGGCACTCCGTCGTCAACCGCTTCATCACCACCCTCTCCAACATCTTCACCAACCTCAACCTCTCCGACATCGAGTGCTGCCTCAAGGCCTTCACCGTCGAGGTCGCCCGCGGGCTCAAGCTCAAGGAAGACCGCTTCGGCATCGAGCCCGAGATCATCGCCCGACTCGCCTCCCTCGAGATCGAGACCGCGCCCAACAAGGCCCGCGCCCTCCGCATCTTCGAGGCCGCCGTCAGCTACGCCGGCCGCACCTACGAGGAAGGCAAGAAGATCCGCTGGCAAGACGGCGTCGAGGCCATCGCCGTCATCGTGCGCGCCAACCTCTTCGATTGATCCGCTCGCGAACTCCCTCCCCATACCGTTGCCCGTGCGCATCCTCATCGCCACCATCGGCTCCGCCGGCGACGTGCACCCCTTCCTCGGTGTCGCCGAAGAACTCCGCCGCCGCGGGCACGACGTCGCCATGCTCGTCAACCCTCACTTCGAGGCCCGCGTCCGCGCCGTGGGCATCGAATTCCTGCCGCTGGGCACCGAGGACGATCTGCTCCGCGTCCTCCACAGTCCGCGCCTCGCCAACCAGCGTCAATCTCCCTACCTCGTCATCGAGGAGCTCTTCAACAACTCCATCGAGCCGTCCTACGCCGCGATGCAGGACGCCGTGAAGTCCTTCAAGCCCGACGCCATCCTCCGCCACCACATCTTCCCGACCGCCCGCTGGGTCGGCGAGGAGCACAGAATCCCCGTCTACACCGCCACGCTCGCGCCCGCCATGTGGTTCACACCCAGCGAGCCCATGATCTTCCGCTCCCACGTCCCGATCTGGTTCCAGAAGGCCGCGAACAAGCCGCTCAAGACCCTCGGCAAGCACCTGATGCGCTGGTACGTCGACCGCCCCGTCAACGCCGTGCGCTCCAAGCTCGGGCTTCCCTCGCTGCGCGATGTCCTCTACACCGAATCCCACGCCGGTCGCCGCGTCCTGGGCCTCTGGTCCAGGCACTACCGCGGGCCCTTGAGCGACGACCCCGCCAACAGCATCATCTGCGGCTACTGCTTCTTCGATCGCGCCCGCGGCGAACAAGACCTCGCCCTCGACCCAGCCCTCGACCGCTTCCTCAGCAAGGCCGAAGAGCGAGGCCGCCCCGCCATCGTCTTCACCCTCGGCACCACCATCGTCCACCACGCCCGCGACTTCTACGACACCGCCGTCGCCGCCTGCCGAGCGCTCGATCGACCCTGCGTTCTGCTCACCGGCAAAGACCAAGCCGCGCCGCTCGCCGCCCGCGGCGCCGACGATGTCTGCGTCGTCAACTACGCGCCGCACTCGCTCGTCATGCCCCGCTGCGCCGCCAGCGTCCACCACGCCGGCGCGGGCTCGGCCTCCCAATCCATGCGCAGCGGCAAGCCCAGCGTCGCCGTCCCGTTCGTCAACGACGAGTTCGACATCGCCCACCGAATGGAAAATCTTGGGGTGAGCGCATATTTGCCATCGTCGAAGTTGCTCCAGCACCGCGCCGCGGTCACGCGACTCGCCTCGGCACTTTCGGAAGTGACGCAAACACCGAGCTTTGCGATCAAAGCGCGACAACTCGGGCAGGCGATCGGGGTCGAGCACGGAGCCGCGAGCGCCGCCGCCGCGATCGAGAGCGGTCTGGAAACCACCCCGTGACCACCCCACGACAGGGGAAAAATCAACACAGAATTGTGGAATTTTGGCCCCACGGACTGGACAAGGCGGTGAGCGTAGACTAAATTCTTGTTATAACGGTTTTCAACTGTTACTGACACAGCCCCCACCCCAAAGCCCGCGATGAGCCGCAAGGCCTATCGCGGGCTTTTTTTTCATCGACTCGTTTTTGGGCGGCCGACCCGCACCGCCCCCTGGGCCGCACTGCACGCACAAACGCAACGCGCTCGCGCAATGCGTCGCTCGCCCGCCGCCGAATCGCCTTGTTCCTTGACCAGTGAGGCGCTCCGCCTACTTCGCGTCGAGGTACGCCGCCTCCGCGAACGCCCGCGCCGCCAGCACCGCCGGAGGCTCCTTGGGCCTTCCGATCCCGCCCTCGGAGAACGCCAGCCGGAAGCCCACGTCGCTGTACCCCATCCGCGCCTCGCGCAGGCTCGGGATCGCGTACGCCTCATCCAGCTTCGCCGCGACATTGCCCCGCAGCGTCAAACCCGACAGCGCCGACCCGCCGATGACGCCCCACTTCTCGACCGTCCGATCCACCGCCGCCCGCACCGAGGCAAAGTCCGGATCCACACCCGCCAGCGAATCGGCATTCCCCTCGATCACAAACTCGGCGACGTTTCCGACCAGGTGCACAAAGCTCGACGAATCGTGCCCGCTCGACGCGAACCACAGCACGCCGTCCGACGCCTCCAGCGCCGAGTCGTCGCGGCTGTTCAGATACAAGTTCTTCCCGTCCACCGCCCACTCCGGTCGCAGCCCGCGGGGCCAGAAGATGCCCGCGTGAGGCCACTCCCGCCGGATCGTCGCCTCCAACCCGTTCACGTAATCGAACTGCAGCTTCCACGTCCGGTCGCGCCGGTTCGCGCCCTTGGTGACCGCTTCCATACCTCCAGCGCTCGTCACCGCCGCCTTCCACTCCGCCACGCTCGGCAGCCGCGCGCCCGCGAGCCGCGCCGCCAGGAGCGCCGCTTCCGGCGAGATGTCGTTCATCGGGCTCGCCAGCGTCGGCGGCGGCAGATCCTTCAACGCCTCCGGGTAGTACGAGTTCTTCGCCATCGACTCGTCGCCCACCAGCCAGTTCTTCCCCGCCGGCCGCTCCGACAGCACCACCTTCGCCCGCCGCCGGTCCCACTGCCACGGCGCCGGACCCGCACGCGGGTCGCCCTGATCAAAGTCCCACCAGTACAGCGCCCTCTGACCCTCGCGGCTGCCCGCGAGCTGCGGCCACGAGTCCGTCGACTCCGCCAGCGCGATGAACAACCCCACCGAGACCTCGCCCGTCAGCACGTACGTCGCGATCGGGCCGTCCTCACCCTGGATCTCCACCGGCAGGAACACCATCTGCACCGGCGCCGCCAGCCGCACCGCGCCCGACTCCAGCGTGTACACCACCGCCTCGCCCTGCCGCGTGCCCCGCCAGATCGCACGCCCGCTCGCGCTCCGCATCGTCGCCGGACCGTTCGCCAACGGATCAAACGGCGGCCGCGCCTCACGCTTCGCGATGACATCCAGTCGCGTCATCAACCCCTTCGCCGCCGCCGTCTCAGCCACACCCAGCTCGCCCGCCGCCGAACGAACCCGAGTCAGCAAATCGCCCGCGGCTCGCGTCTGCTCCGCCAGCGCCGCCACCGAACCCGACCCCGCGTTCGAGGCCAGCTCCGCCGCCCGACGCGAGAGCTGCCACAGCCGAGCGTTGTACATTGCCGGCTTGTTCAAAACCGGCTTGTTCAGCGCCGCGGCCTCGGGATCCACCCCAAACAGCCCCGCGTCCCGCATCGCCGCGTCGATCGCGGCCCGCTCCGCGCCGCGCCGGGAGTTCATGAACGCGACCCACAGGTCCCCCCCACGCGCCCGCATCCGCTCGGACACCCGCGACCGCGACCCGCTCTCCACCCGCGCCTCGATCAACCCCGGCAGATCGCGCGACACCAGCCGCGACGCTTCCTCAAACTCCGCCGCATCCCGAGGCCAACCGCCTTGCGCCAGCCGGCCCCACGCCGCCATCGACAGCGACACCGACGCATCGGTCGGCGCCGCGATCGTGTTCTTCAGCAGCGACGCGACCCGAACCGGATCGGCCTCGCGCTCGATCGCTCGCATCGCCAGCACGCCGTCGCTGATCACCGGGAGCACCCGCCCCAGCTCGACGCTCACCGGCGACAGTTCAACCACCGCCGCGGCCGCCGCCAACGCGGGGTCCGCGAGCTCCTCGCCCCTCAGCATCGCCTCCCGCGCCCGAACGCACGCTTCCAGATACTGGTTCGCGTCGGCCCGCCACTGGTTCGTCGCCGCGCTGACCAGAGCCACTCGATCCGCGTCAGGGCGCGATCCGATCGGCGCGTCGGCGAGCGCGCGAGCAAACGCCGCCTCGCGAGCGGCACGCACCGCCCCGTCCCAGGCGTTGTCATCAAACCCCTGGAGCGCCCGCGCCGTCTCGGGCGGCGCCAGCCGCGCCGGCGCCGCGCGGTCGATCGCGATCAACGCCTCCCGCGTCTCGCGCAGCCCCGCGAACGCCTCCCGCTTCGATCTCGCGGCCTGCGACCGATCGATCGCCGCTCCCCACACCCGCGCCAGCGTCGGCGACGAAAACTCCGATCGATTCAACAGCCGCAGCGCCTCGGCCAGCGGCACCGTGCCCGTCGTCACCGCATCGCCCGCGTCGCGGGCCAGCGAAGTCGACGCGTTCGCGAGCTCGCGGCAGCGACGCTCCACCTCCGCACGATTCCGGTTGCTCCACGCCGTCGCTTCCAGCGCCTTGATCTCGTCCTCAACGCTCCGGAGTCTGGCATCCAGCTCCGCCGGCTGCATCGTCAGCTCGCGATTCGCCGCCGCCAGCCCCGCCAGACGCTCCCGCTGGGACCGGGCTTCCTCCACCGCCGACCGCGCCGCCGCCAGCGCCGACTCCCGCGGATCCGGAGCCTCCACCCGCGCGTACTCGCTCTTGCGAGCCTCGACCAGCCACGCGTCCAACATCTGGATCGTCACCGGCTGCGCCGCCAGCTTCTTCACGGCCTCGCTGGCGCGGAAGCCCGACCGGTCCCAGCCCGCCACCGCGCCCGAATCAAACGCCACGGCCTCCCCCGCCGCCTTCGCGATCGCCGCCGTCGTCGCGCTCAACGCCGCCATCGCCGCCGCGGGATCGGGCTTGGCCTCCGCGCCGCCCCCACCACCCCCACCATCCGCCGCTTTGCCCGCCGCGGCCTTGGTCTCCGCGTCCAGAATCTCACCCAGCCGCGACAGCACCCCGTCGCCCCGCGCCTTGGCGTCGCTCGCCATCTTCTGTATCGCGTCGTACCGCCCGTCGATTTCACCCACCGCGGCCAGCAGCGTCTGCGCCTCAATCACCGCCCGCACCACCGCCCCGTTGTCGGGCGCCGGAGGCCGCGATCGCTCGGCCTCTGCGGCCGAGCCCGCGTCCGTCGCCGCCTCGGCCCGATCCGCCCGCTTCTCGGTGATCGACGGGACCGCCGACGACACCGACCTCGACACGTCCAGGAATCTCCCCGCCGCCGCACCCCAACCCCGAGCCTCCCACGTCTGCTTCACCGACGCCAGGTTCGCCAGCTCCGGCCACGCCACCAGCCGCGCCCGCACCTCATCGATCTTGTCCAGCGTCGCGCTCGCCGCGATGATCTTCTCGCCCCCGATCGCGTCGCCCGGGCGATCCCGCAGATCCAGCAGCCCCGCCGAAGACCCCGCGATCTGCCTCGGATCCCGCATCGCCGGATCGTGCAAGAGGTCCGCGATCGAGCGGATCGTGCTCGTCGCCGGCTGGGCCGCCGCCAGAGCCGTGATCTTCTCGCGCTCGGCGTACAGGCTCCCGAAGTACCCGTACCAGCGATCGATCAGCCCCTGCCACTTCGCCAGTCGTGCCGCCTCCGCGAGCTGGTCCGCGCTCAAGACCACCGCATCCCGCGGCGGAGTCCGGAACACAAAGTACCCGCCCGCCGACAACGCCAAGATCGCCGCCGCCGCGCCCGCGATCATCAACTGCCGCTTGGGCAACGGCTTGAACGGCTTGTGCTCCAACACCTCTTGCCGAAGCTGGCTCAACGAAGGAGGCCGCGCGATCTCGCCGCTCGCGCGGCCGATCGCGGTGCCCGCGGTCATCAGCCGGTTGGCCAGCGCAAACCAGAAACGCCCGTCCCCCACCGATTCCCACCCGTCCGACCACGTCGCGCTCCAGCCCGTCGACGCCTTCAGCGGCGGCCTCTTGTGCAAGACCATCTCGTAAATCAGCCGCCCCAGCGCCCGCAGATCATCCAGATTCGCGTCCTCGGGCAGCCGCTCGCGCGACTCCAGATCCGTCAGCACCACCGCGCTGCCGTCCGCCAGCCTCGACTCCCCCGGCCCCACCGTCAGCATCACCGTCGCCGCGTTGAGATTGCCCCAGGGCCGGGCCGAGAACTTCTCCAGTTCAATGAGCCCCTCCACCACCCCCAGCACGATCCCGCGCAGCTCCACGGACGCGATGTCGTAGCGGGCGAGGGCGAGGCGTTCGACCGTCCACGGCTGGGTGGGTCGCACCACAAAGGCGCCGCGTCCCTCGTCAAGCAGGCCGAAGTCGGCGATGATGGACCAACGCTTGGCGCCCGCTCCGACGAGCTGGGCCTGATCGCGTGCCGCGCCGACGAGTCGCCGGGCTTCTTCGTCAATGCCGGCGCGGGGCAGCCAGGGCGCGATGACGCTCGGCGCGATCGCGGTGGCGAGAAACCGCTTGCCGAAGGGCTTGGCATTGGGAGCCGATGCATCAGCGGCGAGCGCGGCCTCGAACCGGGCGCAGAAGCCTGCGCCGGCGAGCTCGCGACCCGTCGTGTATGACCCGAGCGTCAGCATGGGGGTATTGTGGCGTCTCGGGGAGGGGAGTGCAAATGGAAAGAAGAGAAGGGAGCAGGGGAACAGGGGAACAGGCGAGACTTTTCGAGCGCGCAAGGCAATGGAGCGAGCCGGGGCGTCCTCGCCCCGTGCGAAAGCGTCGACGGATCCAGAGCGACCGTGCTCGCCGCACGCTGCCAAACAACCGAGTCCGTGCTAGCGCGACGACGCGCCCGCGGGATCGATCGCTCGGACCTCGCGGACGCGAAGCGAGGACGGAACGACCCGGACGCCGCCGCGATCGACCTCGATGATGAGGCCCTGGTCGCGGATGAGGGCGGCATCGATCAGGGCCGCCTGGCGGGGCGGGGCCGGCGCGTTGGGGTCGGGCGGGACCCGCTCGACGCCGCCGATGCGCAAGGCCGGGTCGGCGACGTAGGGCGAGATCTCGCGGCCTTGCTCATCGAAGATCCCCACGCGTTCGATGTAGTTCGCGCGAGGCGGTTCGCGGTCGCTCCACGGAACAAGGGCGGCGGCGTAGACCTTGGCGGATGAGAAGAGCGGGTCGCCCGGCTCCAGCCGCACCCGCCGGGTCCGCTGATTGAGCGCGATGTCGCGGGTGGAAGCAAGCGGGTCGAAGCTCTGGGCCCCTGACTGCTCGGCAGCATCGATCGCTTGGCCCAGATCCACCCCGCCGTCGCGCAGAGCAGACTCGTCGACGCGGAGCAGCCGCACCGTCACCGGCGGGAACTTCATGCTCGCCGGGTCGCGCATCGCCTCAGCGAACTGCACGGTCAGGCCGGGCGTGTCGTTCTGGCGGGCAAGCTCGAAGGACGTCGGCAACCGTTCGTAGTTGCAGCCGGCGAGCGCCAGGCTCGCAACAGTGGCGGCAAAGATTCGCACCAGAGCGGACATGCTCACAGAATAGCGAGCCGGGGCGTCCTCGCCCCGTGCGGCTTGGGTGTCACGGAGGCTTGGCGCTTCAAACATGACGCGACTGCCGCAGAGAAGGCGAAAACAAACCAACCCCCGGCCCCCTCCCTCTGGGAGGGGGAGTAGATGCGGCGGTGATTCCGTCGCGCTAGTGCAGACCGCGGATTACTGCAGGTTCACCGGCATCACGACGTAGACAAAGTCCGCCCCGCTCTTGATCACGCCGGGCTTGTTGGGAGCCTTCAGCTCCATGATCACCTGCGGGTCGTTCATCACCTTCAGGGCGTCGGTGATAAACGTCGGGTTGAAGCCGATCTCGATGTCCTCGCCCTCGTAGCCGGCCAGACCGACCTCGACGCGGGCCTCGCCCATCTCCGGGGCACGGCTGGAGAGCTCGAGCTGCTTGCCCTTGGACTTGAAGGCCATCCGCACGCCGCGGGATTCCTCGTTGGTGAGCAAGGCGGCACGCCGCACGGCGCTCGAGACCACGTCGCGGTCGAAAGTCACCTTCTTGTCCTGGTCCTTGGGGATCACGTCCTCGTAGGGAGGGAACGTGCCCTCGACGAGCGTGGACGACAGCACGGCGTGGTGCGTCTCGTTCTTCCCAGTCGCGGCCCCGACGCCGAAGAACACCTGGTTGTCGGTGATCGCGATCTGCACCTGATCGTCGGGGTTGTTGATCAGACGCATCAGCATGTTCAGCGCCTTGGTCGGCACGATACACGAAATGGCCTTCGCGTCCTTATCTGCGGCACCGGTCAGGGTGGCGCGACACATCGCCATGCGGCGGCCGTCGGTCGCGACCATCTCCATCTTCTTCCCGTCACGCTTCATCAGCACGCCGTTGATCGCGTAGCGGCTGTTCTCGCGAGCGGTGGCAAACAGCGTGCGGGAAACAGTGGCAGCAAGAGCGCCAGCATTCTGCGAGAACACGGCCTTGGCCTTGTTCGCGTCGCTCCCGGCGATCACACCGGCGAGTTCGGGGACCGGCGGATAATCCGCGACGTTGTAGCCGAAGACCTTGAAGTGCGCATCCTGCCCCTTGATGTGCATCATCTCGTTCTCGGTCTCAAGGGTGAGCGTCGGCTCCGAGTCCTCGGCGGAGATGATCTGGCGGAGCTTGTCGGCGGGGATCAGCGCATCACCGGCCTGCTGCACGTCAACCTGCGCAAGCTTCAGTCGAAGCGAGATCTCGGCATCGGTCGCCAGCAGCGTCAGCTCGCCCGCGTTGCCGCGCTTGATGGCCGAGAGCTTCACGCAGGTGAGCTGCACCTTGGGGGTGCGGGCGGCGACAGCGCCGGAGATCAGGTTAATGGCGTCCAGAAGCGCGCCGCGATCGCAGATGACTTTCATGCTTCCTCCGTGAACAAACCGGCGGCGGACCGGGCCACCCGATGGTGGCTGGGGCCAAGCCGGGCGGTAGTGTACCAACCCCTGCCTCGGGGAGGGGGTATGGCCACTATTCCGTGTGGCTTTCGGGCAGAATTGCCCCGAAAGTCACATCGCGTCCGGAGCATGCATCCAGCCGTCGGGTCAGGGGCACAGCAAAGCGTCGTACGCGGCGGCAAAGAGGCTGAAGTCCGCGTCGTCCACAAACGTGTCGCGATTCAGGTCCGCCGGGCACCCCGCCGGCATCGCCGGGTCCGAGCACGCGAGCAGGTTGTACGCCGAAGCAAAGAGGCTGAAGTCCGCGTCCGTCACCTGGCCGTCGTTGTTGAGATCACCGGAGCACTTCGCAAACCCGCTGTCGGTGCCGACGAGTTTCGAGCTTCCAAACTGGGTGGCGTAGACGAAGTAGAACTGGGTCTGGTTGTCGGGCGCACTCGTGTCCACGAACGCGTTGGTGGCGGAGTTGCCCACCGTCACCGCGCCGACCTCGTTGTTCACCGTGTTGCGCTTGATCGTGTACCCGGTGTTGTTGGGGATCGCGGTCCAGGTCAGTGAAACGTAATTCGGCAGCGTGTCTGTCGCGGTCACCGCCGGAGCCGTCGGCGTCGCGATCGTCAGCGTGTACATCTGGGCCGCCGTCGGGGCGCCCGTCTCGTACACCTTGACGTAGTACGTCTCGGGAGGCGAGAGCAGCACGCTCGTGACGGCCTCGTTGGAACCCGCGGCCGTGGCGTTCACGGTCGTGACCAACGCGTCCGCGGCGGTGCGGATGTCAAACACCAGATCGGCGTTGGCGAGCGAGTTAGTGCTGTTCCCGCTGTTGCACGAGCCTTCGGAGTTCTGGCTGGAGTTGTCGTACGTCAGCCCCTGCGGAGCGAGCGTGATGTTGGCGAGCACGATCTGGGAGGTGCTGAAGGCGTGGTAGTCAACGTCCGCATCCGCATCGAGCGAGAGGGTCGAGGAGTTGGGAATGGAGACGCCCGGCACGGTCCCCAGCGTGCGGGTCTGGCCGACGTTGATCGCACCCGAGCTGACCGCGGCCGCGGCAGAGTCGTCGGGCTCGTTGATGTCGCCGTAGTGGCGCTGCACGCCCAGCACGTCGTCGTGCCGCGGCCCATCAAAGCTCGTGTTGATGAACGGCTCCATCAAGAAGGACGTGGTGCTCGAGCACACATGCTGGAGCCCGATGCCGTGGCCCATCTCGTGGGTCACAACGTTGCGGAGGAAGCGATAGTTGTTCGTCGAGCTGAAAAGATTGCTGGATCCGACGGCATCGTCCTTGTCCAGGACCATGTTGCCGTTGGAGGGGAAGTAGCAATACGCCAGCACGCTGCCCAGCCCGTCGATGGGGTGCATGCCCACGCGCATGTCGCCGCGGGTGGCGCCACCGGAAGCAGACCACACCGCCCCGTCGTCCCAATCGACCCCGGCGGCGGTGACGCGCTGGAAGTCGATGCCGGTCAGCGCCTCCCATCGGTCAAAGCACGACTGGAACAGCGCGATCCACGTCGCACGCGACATCTTCGCGTCAAAGGTCGCGAACAGGCTGCTGTTGCTGGTCGGTTCATTCACGCCGGGCGCGCCGGTGATACTGACGGTATCGGGCACGAAGGACCAGGTAATCACCCGCGGCGTCCCCTGCGCCCCCGACCACCGCGACGCCAGGAAGTACCGATCCTGGAACGGGTTGTTGGGATCGACCTCGAGGTACGCCGCGATCGCCTCGTTCACCGCCCGCAGCTTCGCCTTGATCTCCGGGGTCAGCACCGTCCCCTCGGCCAAGCACATCGAGACCGGCACCGCCAGTTCCGGGGCGGCATCGGCCCGACCGGCGGGACGCGAAACCACGCCCATCGCCGCCGCGAGCCCGCAAAGGGAAAGAAGGCACACCGCTGCACGAGTCGCCATGAACAAGTCCTCCGAGGGATACCCGCCCCAATTCCAATCCAAACTCCAACCCACAATCCATCCCAATCTCCAATGTGGTCAGGGCATCTCTCTGTGCGTCAAACCAGCGAAGAGGAGGCAAGATTCACGAAGTGGCACCCCAAGATTGACGCCGTGAGCATCGCGAAACAAGCCGACACAGCCCGGGAAGGGGGTTGGTCGGGACTCGACGCCGACACGTTGGGTCTGGCCAAACCCACGAAAATCTGCATTTCCGGACCGACCCGAGTTGTCAAACAGCGCTGGTTTGCAGATACTCACTATCTCTTGTCCGGAGGGCGGCGGTCCGCCGCGCCGGCGAAATAGGCACCCGCGGGAGCACCGTTGTGCACCCGAGCGTGGGCCGAACGAAGTCGTCCGACTCGACGTAGGTGGCTCCCCCATCGCCGACGCGTGTCGGCGATGGGCGTGGTGTGCTCTGGAACGGGATTCGATGGGGGCCTGCACGACGCAGGATGGCCGTTTGCACTCTTACGGAGGTTCGCCCCATGTCATTCGAAGCCGCCGTTCACGCTCAAGCCCTTGAAATCGACCGTCTCGCTCTCGAGATGACCGCCGCCGCCGGCAGCGGACACCCGAGCTCTTCGATGGGCATCGGCCACCTCGTGACCGTCCTGCTCTTCCACACCATGCGGTGGAGCCCCGACTACCCCGATTACCCGACCAGCGACCGCCTCGTCCTCTCCGAGGGCCACGCCGTCCCCGCCGTCTACGCCGCCCTGGCCAAGCTCGGCGTGATGTTCGGCAAGGACCCCAATGCCCGCCGCAAGATGACCATCGACGATCTCAAGACCCTCCGCTCCGCCAACAGCGATCTCGACGGCCATCCCAATCCGATGGAAGGCATGCCCTTCTTCGACTCCGCCACCGGCTCGCTCGGCCAGGGCCTCAGCGTCGCCGCGGGCCTCGCCGAAGCCGCCAAGCTCGACGGGCTCGACAAACGCATCTACTGCATCATCGGTGACGGCGAGTGTCGCGAGGGCCAGATCACCGAAGCCCTCGACTACATCATCGATCACAAGCTCCACACCGTCCTGCCCATCTTCAACTGCAACGAGTACGGCCAGAGCGACCGCGTCAGCGGCCAGCAGAGCGCCGACCGCATGGCCGCCCGCCTCATCGCCATGGGCTTTGAGGTCAAGGACATCGACGGGCACAACCCCAACCAGATCAAGAGCGCCTTCGACGCCTTCGCCAAGACGACCAAGCCCATGGCCCTCATCGCCCGCACCGTCAAGGGCTGGGGCGCCGAGTCCATGCAGGGCGCCTCGTGGCACGGCAAGCCCGCCACCGGCGACGCCCTCAAGAAGGCCCTCGCCGAGCTCGACCAGAAGCGCATGGAGCTCACCAGCAGCCTCGGTCAGGGCGACGCCTTCACCATCGAGCCGCCCGCCGACATGAACACCCCCGACGTGGCCGTGGGCGACATGCCCACCCTCGGCGAGGCCATGAAGTCCATGGACATGGAGAGCCTCTACCAGTCCGGCGTCATCGCCACCCGCCGCGCCTACGGCATCGCCCTCCGCGCCTTGGGCAAGGTCAACAAGAAGGTCGTCGCCCTCGACGCCGACGTCTCCAACTCCACCTTCAGCGACATGTTCAAGAAGGACTCGGGCAGCGCCGACCGCTTCTTCGAGTGCAAGATCGCCGAGCAGAACATGGTCGGTGTGGCGACGGGCTTGTCCGCCGCCGGCAAGGTCCCCTTCGTCTCCACCTTCGCCAAGTTCTTCAACCGCGCGTACGACCAGATCGAGATGGCCCTCTACTCCGGTGCCAACCTCAAGCTCGTCGGCAGCCACGCCGGCATCACCCTCGGCTCCGACGGCCCCAGCCAGATGTCCATGCCCGACATCGCCTGGTTCCGCGCCTTCGCCACCATGAAGGACCACCGCGGCAACCCCGGCTTCTACATCCTCCAGCCCAGCGACGCCTTCGCCGCCTACGCCCTCGTCGGCGTCATGGCCGAGTACGAAGGCTGTTGTTACATGCGAACCCTCCGCGCCGACACCGAGTTCCTCTACAGCGAGAAGGACGTCTTCAACCTCGGCGGCTTCCAGACCCTCGCCGAGGGCAAGGACCTCGTCATCGCCGCCAGCGGCTACATGGTCCACGAGGCCAACAAGGCCCTCGACCTCCTCGACAAGGCCGGCATCAGCGCCACGCTGCTCGACATGTACAGCCTCCCCTTCGACTCCGACGGCGTCCTCGACCTCATCAACCAGGCCGGCGGCAACGTCCTCACCCTCGAAGACAACTTCGGCGGCGGCCTCGGCTCCGCCATCGCCGACGCCCTCACCGAATCCGGCGACTCCTTCAAGCACAAGCAGATGTTCGTCAAGCGCATCCCCAAGAGCGCCAAGACCCCTGACGAGATGCTCAAGATGTGCGGCCTCACCGCCACCGACATCGTCAAGGAAACCAAGAAGCTCCTCGGCGTCGACTAACTCCCCCACCGCTCTCAACCCAAAGGCACCGACTCCGGTCGGTGCCTTTTTTCATGCACCCGGTTCGCGCCAGTGGGACCGGCCTCCCGGCCGGTCGTCCGTCCGCGCCAGTGGGACCGGCCTCCGGCCGGTCGACGAACGCTCCCAATCCCGCCCCAAAAGACCCGCCGAAGGCCGGTCCTACTTCCTCGTCAGCGCAAAGCCAAACGTCTTCTTCACCGCCTCGCCCTTCTCGTCCAGCCGGTGGTCCTCACAAGTGACGTGCGAGTCATCGACCTTGGTGAACACCGACCGCACCTTGCCGATCGTCCCGTCGGGCCGCTTGTGCTCGCTGATCAGCGTCAACACCTTGCCCGTAGCGTCCAGCGTCCCGGTCTCGTTGAACTGAAACAGATTGTCCACGTTCAGCCACACCGTTCGGTAGTGCTTCTTCTCGGCGTCGAACGTGAAGTACCCCACAAACCGGTTCGAGGGCGCCTTCCCGTCGTCCACCACCGCGTCGAACTCCAATCGCAGAAATCGACCGTCATTCGCCGTCTCAACCTTCCACGGCCCGTTCTGAGTCACCTCGCCGCTCGGCGTCCCCAGCATCCCCTTCCCGCTCCACTCGCCGCGGAGCCAGTCGATCTGCTTCATCGCCTGCAGCACCTCGGGCTCGACGGGGACCGGGCTAGAAGCGGGGCCAGAAGCGGGGGCGGGGCCAGAAGCCAGGTCGGCCGAAATGTTCATTCTCTGCGAATCTGCGGCGCCATCCGCGAACCAGCCGAGGATCAGGCACGCTCCACACACCATCATCCAGTTCATCATGGGTCCGACTCCCGAGCCCGCGCGAGTGGCGGAAGTGTACCGGGACCTCACGACGACCATGCCGGGAGTGGAGCACAAGGAGCGGACCATGCAAAGTCGCCGAGCGTTCACACTGATCGAACTGCTCATCGTGATCGCGATCATCGCGCTGCTCATCACGCTCTCCATCCCGGGCTTGAAGGCCGTGCGTGCCGCGGGCAAGCAGACCGGCTGCCTCTCGGACATGCGCCAGATCGGCATCGCCGCCGTTGCCTACTCCGTCGACTTCCGCGACGCCCTGCCCGACCCCAACTGGGGGCCCAAGGCCACCGTCCCCGGCTGGCTCTACGGCCCCGGCGTCAACACCCAGAACTGCCAGCCCGACGATCGCAAAACCGGTCTGCTCTGGAACTACGTCGGCGACGCCAAGCTCTACCGCTGCCCCTCCCACGTCGAGCCGTTCTCCGGCACCGCGCTGATGACGTCGTACATCATGAACGGAGCGGTCCGCGGCTACGGGCGTCAAGCCCAGGCCGCCCGCATCGATCGCTTCCATTCCGGCGACGTGCTGCTGTGGGACGGCAACGAGCAGCCCGAGTTCGGCCCGCCCTACAATGACGGCTCGTCGTTCCCCTCCGAGATCGTCCCCGGGCACCACGGCACATCGGTCACCTGCATGCGCGCAGACGCCTCGTCGCAGACCGTGACCCACGCGGAGTTCTTCGCCCTTCGAAACTCGTCGGAGCGCAACGCCTTCTGGTGCAGCCCCTCGACCGGGAACGGGCACTAGTACGACAGAAATCCCAGGTGCAGCTCGGCGTGCCGCAGATTCATCTGCACCCACTCGTCGTGCGTCAGCTTGCCGAAGAGGATGTTCTCGTGCGGCGGGCAGGAGGCCTGCAGTCGCTCGAGAGCGCGGCGGAGCTCGACAGCGCCAACGTCGGTCGAGGTTTCCTCCGTGCCCAAGGTGCCGCTGGGCATCCCAGGGATCCTCACCCCGCCGGGCATGGGGCCCTTCATGAACCGGCCCTTCATGAAGGTGCGGACGATGAACTTGATGATCCACGCCGGGCGGAGATCGGGCGGATACCCATCGAATGCAAAGTTGATCCACGTCGCCACGTGATGGAAGTTCTGCCCCGCCGACCAATTCCCCAGCCGCTTCAACGTGCCCCGCTGGTCGGCCTCGACGATCCGGTCGATCTCCGCCAACGCGTCGGCGATGGTGCGAAACGAGACCGAGCGCCGCTGAACCTTGGAGGTATTCACAACCATGAGCAAGGGTACCGCCCGCCCGAACGCGCGTTGGGAACGATCAGGCAAACGCCCTATCGGACCTGGCCCCACGTTCGGATTTCTCGCTCGCACCCAGCCAATTCGCCGCAACACCTCTTGGAATCAGGCGTTGCATCTGGCACAATGGCTCCTCGTTGCGATCCCCGGTTTCCGCCCGGCCGCAACGCGGTTTCACAGACCCAGGAGAAAGGGAGAGACATGCGAGTTTCCACTCTGTCGGCCGCCGCGCTGGTCGCGGCATCGTGTGGCGTCACCCACGCCGCGATCGTCAACGCCCTGCTGCAGGCGACCCAGATCTCGCAGCCCGCCGACGCCCAGCTCAACGTCCTCACCAGCCCCTCCACCGCCTACGCCTGGAACGAGGTTCAGAACTACACCCTCTCCTCCGCCCTCCGCGTCAACGCCTCCGCCTCCGGAACCTACAACTCGGCCGCCAGCCTCTCAAACTCCTTCATCAGCGCCGGCACCACCATCAGCAGCCACTACATCCACTTCGACTCCCCCGGCTCCACCAGCGGCGCGATCCAGGGACGCGTCCGCTTCGACCAGAAGATCCTCGGCGTCATCGTCGTCAACACCCCGGGCCAGCGCGATCTCGACGACTCCGATTACCTCGGTGCCCCGACCCTCTTCACCCCCAACGTCGACGCCCGCGGCCTGGAGCTCGTCAACGACTCCTTCACCATCTCCGCCTCCGGCCTCGTCCTCGATTTCTCGCTCACCATCTCCACGCCCGGCGATTACATCCGCGTCATCACCGTCCCAGCCCCAAGCTCCGCCGCGCTCGCCGGCCTCGCCCTCGCCGCGCTCGCCCGCCGACGCCGCGCCTGACACACTCCAGCCCGACTCACCCGTCTGACCTCAAGCCCCCGCGCCCAGCGGCGGCCCCTCGAACGACAACTCAAACTTCGCAAACGCCGCCGCCAGATTCGACGGCGTTTGCTCCTTCATCGCGCCCGCCTCCCGGAACGGCGCCTCCAGCCCCGCCGGTGTCGTCATCACCAGCAACCGCCCCGGCGTGGCTCCCGAGTTCATGAACGTGTGCAGCGACCGCTTCGGCGCCGTCACGAACGCCCCCGCGCCCACCGTCACCCGCTTCCCATCCAGCACGAACGTGAACGTCCCCTCGAGGATGTAGAAGTACTCGTCGTCGATCCCGTGTCGATGCAGCGGCGGCCCGCCGCCCGGCGGCACCGTCTCCTCGAACACCAGCACCCGCCCGTCCGATCCCCCGCCGTCCACCAACACCCGCACCACGTCCCCCACGATCGACAGCCGCTCTCCCTCCCCCGCCTGCAACACGATCGCCTTCGCCGCCATCGCCGCACTCCTTTCTTTTTCGAAAACACCGCATTGTTCAACCTGTGCCATCAGTCCGCCGTGGCTTTGCACGGCGCGACGGATGCCGCGCGGAGCAATCGCGACTCGATCTGAGAGCCCCCAACTTCTGCTACCCTTTTGGCGTTCTGCCGTTCGGGAACCCCGCTTTCATCAGGAGCCCTTTCATGTCCTGCCGCCTGCTCGCCCTCGTCGCCGGTTCGGCCCTCGCCGTCGCCCCCGCCGCACTCTTCGCTCAAGCCACCACCAACCCCGCCACCACCGTCAAGCCTCAACAGGTCCTCAAGGACCGCTCGGGCGAGCGCCTCGACAACTGGTGGAACGACGCCATCTTCTATCAGATCTTCGTCCGCTCCTTCAAAGACTCCGAGTCCGGCCCCCTCGCCAACGACGGCATCGGCGACTTCCAAGGCCTCATCGACAAGCTCGACTACCTCAACGACGGCAAGCCCGACACCACCACCGACCTTGGCATCACCGCCCTCTGGCTCATGCCCGTCTTCGAAGGCCCCTCCTACCACGGCTACGAGACCAGCGACTACTACAAGATCGAATCCGAGTTCGGTACCAACGACGACTTCAAACGCTTCATGGCCGAGTGCGACAAACGCGGCATCAAGGTCATCCTCGACCTCGTCCTCAACCACACCTCCAAGAGCCACCCCTGGTTCAAGGACGCCTGGGACCCCAAGAACCCCAAACACGACTGGTTCATCTGGTCCGACACCAAGCCCGACTGGAAAGGCCCGTGGGTTCAGCAGGTCTGGTTCACGCCCGACGGCCGCAACAACGGACCCTACTTCTACGGCATCTTCAGCAGCTACATGCCCGACCTCAACTACCACAACCCCGAAGTGACCAAGGAGATGAACAAAGTCACCGAGTACTGGATCAAGCAATACGGCGTCGCCGGCTACCGCCTCGACGCCATCCGCCACCTCATCGAAGACGGCCAGCAACAAGAGAACACCAAAGGCACGCACGACTGGCTCAAAGACTGGCACAAGTTCTACAAGAAGGTCCGGCCCGACGCCTTCACCGTCGGCGAGGTCTGGTCCAGCACCGACGTCATCGCGTCGTACGTGCCCGATCAGATGGACACCTGCTTCGAGTTTGATGTCTCCTACGCCACCATCGACGCCATCAACAACACCGACAAGAAGCGCATCGGCGACGCGCTGAACAAGGCGTGGAAGGCCTATCCCCGCAACCAGTTCGGGTCGTTCCTCTCCAACCACGACCAGACCCGCGTGATGACCCGCTTCGGCAACGACTTCTCCAAGATGAAGCTCGCCGCGAGCATGCTGTTCACCCAGCCGGGCATCCCCTTCCTCTACTACGGCGAAGAAATCGGCCAGGTTGGCGACAAGCCCGACGAAAACCTCCGCACCCCCATGCAGTGGAACAGCGAGCCCACCGTCGGCTTCACCAAGGGCAAGCCGTGGCGCGAGGCCCAGCCCGACTTCCCCAGCAAGAACGTCGCCGCCCAGAGCGCCGATCAGGACTCGCTGCTGAACCTCTACAAGAAGCTCGTACGCCTGCGCACCACCAACCCCGCGCTCGCCAAGGGCGACTTCACCCTCGCCGAGACCAGCGCCGACGGCGTCTACGCCTTCGCCCGCAGCGAGGGATCGCAGTCACTGCTGATCATCGCGAACCTCAGCGACAAGCCCGTCACCGACTGCCGCGTGAGTCTCGGCAGCGGCCCCTTCAAGAAGGCCGTCGCCCCGAAGGAACTGCTCCACGCCGCGACCGCGACCACCGACACCCCCAAACTCAACGGCCGCGGCGGCTTCAACGACTACACCCCCATCACCACCCTCGAGCCCCGCACCCTCTACGTCCTCGACCTCAGCGCCAAATGACGGGGGCGGGGCCATCCAGGCCCCGCAGCACCAGTAGGACCGGCCTCCGGCCGGTCTTCCTACGCACCGATCCCGCGGCCGATGGTCACCGAACCCGCGAGCCGTGGCGTCCTCGCCACGGCGCGGTTGCGTCCAAGCGCGGCAGACACTCACAGCCATCTGCACGCGTCATCCGCACGGGGCGGGGACGCCCCGCTCGCCGTTCTCACACCGCACTCCCCGACCGGCCGGAGGCCCGCCCCACTGAGAAACCCGCGCGGAGGCTCTTTCCCAGCATCGCCCCGCGCCCTTCCCGCGAATCCGAAGACTTACCATCCCTCCAGAGTTACAATCAGACCCGCGGGTCTTCAATTCCCTCGGCCTCCCCCACTTCGTCTCTTTTCTCTCCGTCTCTTCGTCTCTTCCCTGACCCACCATGTCCACCACCAATCGTCACGTCATCGTCATCGGCGGCGGCCTCGCGGGCCTCGCCGCCGCCGCGGAACTCTCCACCGCCGGCCTCCAGTCTGGCATCAAGGTCACCCTCATCGAGGCCAACAACCACCTCGGCGGCAAGATGAACCTGCTCCAAGAGAAGGGCTTCTCCTTCGACATGGGGCCCACGATCATCACCATCCCCGGCATCATCAGCGGCATCATCCGCCGCTCCGGCCGCAAGGTCTCCGACCTCATCAAGTTCGTCGACCTCGACCCACAGTGGCGCTGCCACTTCGAAGACGGCACCGTCATCAACCTCCGCAAGGACCCCGACGTCTTCGCGAAAGAGCTCGACGCCCAGTTCCCCACCACCAAGCCCGGCGACGGCTACAAGAAGTTCATCGAGTACAGCCGCAAGCTCTACCGCCTCTCAGAAAAGGTCTTCTTCTACAAGGACCTCGGCGCCGCGACCGACCTCATGTTCAGCCCGCCCAAGGCCACCGGCATCGGCGGCGACCTGATGGCCATGGTCGGCACGATCCACTCCACCGTCGCCAAGCAGATCACCAAGCACGTCCCCGAGCCGCACCTCTGCCAGGTGATGGAGCACTTCCTCCAGTACGTCGGCAGCAGCCCCTTCATGGCCCCGTCGATCCTCAGCCTCATCGCCGCGGCTCAGGTTGATCACGGCTGCTGGTACACCATGGCCCCCGACGGCCAGTCCGGCGGCACCCGCTGCATGGCCCGAGCCCTCGAGAAGATCGGCCGCGAGCAGGGCGTCAACTACATCACCGGCCGGCGCGTCACCCGCATCGTCGAGCGCGACAACCGCGTCATCGGCGTCGAGATCGACGCCGGCAGCGGCAAGCCCGAGTTCCTCGCCGCCGACGCCGTCGTCTCCAACTGCGACGTCCAGCGCACCAACCGCGACCTGCTCGACTCCCCCAAGGCCCGGGCCGAGCAGCAGGCCATCGCCAAGAAGTACACCCCCGCGTGCAGCGGCGTCGTCCTCTACCTCGGCCTCGACAAGCAGTACGACCACGTCGCCCACCACAACTTCTTCTTCAGCAAGAACAGCCACGACGAGTTCAACGACATCTACAGCAAGGGCATCCCCGCCCGCGACCCCACCATGTACATCTGCGCCCCGTCGCGCAGCGACCCAACGCAAGCACCCCCCGGCTGCGAGGCCCTCTACATCCTCGTCCACACCCCCTACATCCGCGGCAACCAGAAATGGGACGGCCCCGGCGGCCTGATGGAGCAGTACAAGCCCGTCATCCTCGACAAGATGCGCCGCATGGGCTTCGCCGATATCGACAAGCACATCGTCGTCGATCGCACCCTCAGCCCCGCCGGCATCGAGCGCATGTACAACGCCGAGGGCGGCGCGATCTACGGCCTCGCCTCCCACGGCCTCATGCACGGCGGCTTCAAGCCCAAGAACCGCAGCCGCGTCTATTCCAACCTCTACCTCGCCGGCGGCAGCGCCAACCCCGGCCCCGGCACCCCCATGGTCATCATGAGCGGCGTCACCGCGGCCACCTGCCTCCTCGAAGACTGGGATATCCCCCTCCCCACCGAAAGCGGCCGCAACGTCCACGACCGCATCATCGAGCCCAAGACAGCACCCGTGCTGGTCTGACTGACATCTTCATGTGTGGGGGCGGGGCCTTCCAGGCCCCGCGCCAAAAACGCACCATCCAACAACACCAGTAGGACCGGCTTCCAGCCGGTCCTTTTCATTGCAGTGCAGCCCTCCACTTCAGAGCCGCGGGCTTCAGCCCGTGCGGGAGCGGCGCGTCCTGTTCGATCGCGTCAGATCTCTCGCGAGTCCCCTCCGCGCGGGCTGAAGCCCGCGGCTCGGAGCGCGATCACTCCCAGATCAACTGGTCTTCCTACGCCAAAACAGCAGAAAGCCAGCATTGTCCCCACTCAGAACCTCAGCACCAACCCACCGCTCAGGAACAACGCCGGATCAACACTGGAGTCGCCCAGCTTGTTGCGGTTCTGGTCGCGGACCTGCAGGTTCTGATACACCATCGCGCCCACTCGGAGCTGGAAGGTGATCGTGGGCCGCGGCGAGTAGTCGACGCCGAAGGTCACCGGCACGCGTTCGTCGCGCCCGATGCCCTTGGAAACAAAGTTGTCGTCCTCGAGGCGGAACTCCGAGCGGTCGTAGCGGGCGCCGGCGGTGAAGCGCCACTGGTCGTTGGGCGTGTACGAGAGATACAGGCCGGGCTGGTTCTCGTTGGAGAGCCGCCACTGGGGCGTGATCCGCCAGTCGATGCCGACGATGGGGAAGACGGTCGCCCCGCCGCCCAGGCGCGACCGGACCACGACGCCGCCGCCCAAGTCGAAGTTGTCCGTGAGCTTGACGATGAACCCGCCGCCGCCGCCCCCGGTGAAGCCGTTGTTGAACGCGGCCGAGTTCTCGCCGCTGAAGTCGATGGTGCCAAGCAGGAAGGTCGAGAACTTCTCGCTCCACTGGGTCGAGAAGTTGGCCCCGATGCTGTACGACTGGATGTGCCGCCAGGGGCGTCCGCCGCCAGGCGCCAGCGACGTGTTGCCGGCGAAGTCGTAGTACGCCTGCTCGGTGCCCATGGTGACGCTGAGGCGGTTGCGTTCCATCACGGGCGCGGTCAGCGTGAGCGAGCCGCCGCCGCGGAAGATCGAGACGTCGCCCGGCCGGTCCTTGAGGTCACCCTTGAGCCGGAAGCTGGCGTCAAACGTGAGCACGGCATTCAGCTTGGTGGACTCTTTGAATCCCGGTGCCGTGCCCTGCAGGTCCTGCCGAGGCCGGGTGGTGGGCTCTTGAGCGAGGGCGGCCGATCCGAACGCGGCCTGCACCGCCACGCACGCGAGCGAGGCGAGGCGGCGGGAGCGAGCAAAGCGAGGAGCGAATCCGTTCGAGTCTGACGTGGCCGCGGTCATGACATGCCTTGGGTTGTCTCCAGCATCCGCCAGAGAGCTGGCCGTTCCGTGCCCAGCGGGAGCAGTGTAGCGGAAGGGAGCAGATCAGGTTGCGGCCCCGGATCCCACGCCCCTTGGCCTGGATTCGACGAGACGGAGCGATCAGCCCCACGCCCAATCACAACCGCAGGCGGCAAAACGACCACGATGCCCGCACCCGGCCGCGCTAAACTCGTCCACGTCGGGGCGGTAGCTCAGTTGGTAGAGCGCCAGCTTTGCAAGCTGGATGTCGGGAGTTCGAGTCTCCTCCGCTCCATTGTCGTGTTGTGCCGGCCGGCCCTTGGGCTCGCCCGCTCGCGCTCGCGGCCGCGTCGCGAGAATGCCCGCCGCCGCGGCACGCTCGCCCCCATCACCCCCCAAAAAAACCCCAAGGTGACGCTCGAAGAGTTGAGACGTCACCTTGGTGTTGGCCCGGCCACCGCATCGTGTGGGTTCCTATCCCCGCCAGGACAGGTCCCTTGTTTCGCATGCTCCGGCAGAGCTCACTCGGGCTGTGCGGGGTCTCCCCTCCTGGGACCCGCGGGTCTCGATCGGCATGGATCGCGACCCCGGACCCAATGAAAACCCCGGGCAACCTCCGTCGTAACCGTGTCCCAAAGCCATCCCGGCCGTTGTTCCGGCGCTCCGAGCGTGCACGACTCGCTTTGGCTGGTACACGGGTTCTCTTCAATGCATGAGGACTGGGGCACCGCAACAACGGTGGAAGGACAGCACCGGCTCATGCATCGCCGGGGCCATGCCCTATCAACCCCCTAGAATCCAAAACGCCCGGCAAGGCTCTCGCGCCACCCGAAAATTGCGTGATTGAAGAAATTTGGGAAGAAAACACCCGCGCGCCTGCGAACCGACCGTTTTCGCACTCCTCGGCGGGAGGGATCATGAAGCCAATCAGCCAGGCCGACCCATCTCGCGAGGATCTGATCGCCGCCAAGCTGGTCGACGAGATCTACGAGCGCCTCCGCGGGTACGCGGCCCTCTGCGTCCGCACCGAGCACCAGAGCCAGACCCCCACCTCGATCGTGCACGACGCCCTGATCCGGATCGGCAACGAACGCCGCTTCGAAGGCCCAGAGCACCTCTTCGCGTGCGCCGCGGTCGCCATCCGGCACACCCTGGTCGATCGCGCCCGCCGCCGCAACACCCACAAGCGCGGCGGGGTCTGGAACCAGACGCTGCTCGACGAAGTCACGCGCGATGACCCGCAGATCGATGCCGCCATCCTCGAACTCGACGGCGCCCTGGAGCAACTCGCCCAGGTGGATCCGCGTGCCGCCAAGGTCGTCGAGCTCCGCTTCTTCGGCGGGCTGACGCTCGACGACGTCGCCGAGCTCCTCGACATCTCGCGCAAGACCGCGAGCGAGGACTGGGCCTTCGCCCGGGCGTGGTTGTCCCGGAAACTCGGCGCTCCGACGGAGACGCCGCCGTGAGCCAAGACCCGCGGTTCCAGCGTGTGAAGGAGATCTTCCTCGCCGCGGTCGCGGCACCCGACGCCGACCGCCACGGCGTCGTGTCGGCCGCCGCGGCCGACGACCCGGACCTCGCGGCCGATGTCCTGGCCCTGCTCGCTCATCACTCCACGCCCTCGGCTCTGCTCCGCGAAGCGCCCGCCAGCGCCCTGGAAGTCAAGCCCGAGGCCAACGGCCTGCCGGTGCCCTTGGGCCGGTTCGTGCTCCAGCGGCTGCTGGGAGAGGGCGCGACCGGACGGGTCTTCGCGGGGATGCAGCAGAACCCACGCCGTCCCGTCGCGGTCAAGCTCCTGCGCCCCGGCCTGCAATCCCACGCCCGCACGATCGAACGCTTTCTGCGAGAGGCCGAGGTGCTGGCGAAGCTCGATCACCCGGGGATCGCGCGGGTGTTTGAATCGGGCGTGGCCACCCTCGCGTGGGGGCCGCAGGCGTTCATCGCGATGGAGCTGATCGAGGGGCTGCCCCTGGCGGAGTACGCCGCCCGCCACAACCTGAGCGTTCCCGCGAAGCTGGAGCTTCTGGCCAAGGTGTGCGACGCGGTGGAGTACTCGCACTCGCACGGCGTGATCCACCGGGACCTGAAGCCTTCGAACGTGTTGGTGCAGCCCGACGGGCAGCCGCGTGTGCTGGACTTCGGAGTCGCCCACGCGATGTACGACGAGACGGGGACGCAGCCGACGCTGGGCCGCGACCTGGTGGGCACGCTGGCGTACATGAGCCCCGAGTACGCCGAGGGCAACGACCCCGGTGGCGCGCACAGCGACGTCTACTCGCTCGGGGTGATCGCGTACGAGCTGATCTCGGGCTTCCGTCCGGTGGTCACCGACGGAACGAGGCTGTGGGAAGCGATGCGGGCGATCCGCGAGCACCGGTTCCCCTCGCTGCGAGAGCGGGCGCCAAGCTGCGGCGTCGATCTCGACATGGTGGTCGACAAGGCGCTGCGGGTTGAAGCGAGCGACCGGTATCAGTCGGCCGGGGAGTTCGCGGCAGACCTGCGGTGCATTGTCGAGAACCGGCCGGTGTCGGTGCATCCGCCCACGCTCGGGTACCGGCTGGGCAAGTTCTTGCGTCGCACGCGGAAGGCCTCGGTCGTCTCGGCGGCGGTGATCGCGCTCCTCTTGGCCGGCGGCGTGATGAGCGTGCGGCAATGGATGGTCGCGCAGAGCCGCCTGCGGGAGATGGAACTGACGCTGGGCTTCGAGAAGATGCTCCCCAGGCATCGGCCCGGGGTCACATCCGCGGACACAACGGCCCAGGCCTTGTCGACGGTGAGCAGCCTGGCGACGACCGAACTGAAAGAACACCCGACGGTGGAAGCCACGGTGCAGTACCGCATCGGGATGGAGTACATCGGGTCGCTGGGGCGCTTCGCCGAGGCCGAGCGGAGCATGCGGAGGGCCATCGAGCTCAGCAAGCGCAAGGACCTGAAGGATCCGCTGGTGCGGGAGCTGACGCGTGATTGGGCGGCGCTGGCGGCGTGGCGGGACAACTCGTTCACGTCGGAGGAGCCGCTGCGCAAGCTCGTCGAGGAGGTGGCCCGTCGCGGCGACGACCCAGCCGAGCTGTATCTGGCGCGTCGGCAGCTCGCGTGGATGCTCTCGAGCCGGGGTCTTTCCGATGGATTGACCGCTGAGCTGAACGAGCTGGAGAAGCTCGGGGCCGGCCTGGGAGAGAAGTATCAGCGCACGAAGAGGTTCGAGCTGTCGTGCATCCGGGCCTCGGCGACGTTCTATTCCGGGAACGCGCAGGAGGCGGAGCGGCTGATGCCGCCGCTTGATGAGATTCGAGAGGGCATTGACAGGACGCCTTGGCGGGTGGCGTATCGCGGTGCCGCCCACTTGGCGGCGTCGGTGCAGTTGGCGCTGGGTCGCGTGGAGACGGCGCAGGATCTTCTGGAGCGATTGCTTCTGGCGATCGAGAGCGAGCTTGGTCCCAAGTCGTTCGAGGCGGTGGCGATCCGCAGCCGCCTGGCGGGGTTGCTGTGGCTGCGGGGCGAGAAGGCGGCGGCGGAGCGGGCGTTTGCGGAGCTTGCGGAGATGACCGGTCCGGAGGGTCTGGACGATCCGGTGCTGCGGGGCAACGCGCTCAACAGCCGCGGCGCGTGCCTGCGGGACCTGGGGCGGCTGGAGGAAGCGGAGTCGACGCTGCTGGAGGCGCTGGCGATCCGGCTGCAGACGGGCGGGCCGGACAGCTTGGTGGTGTCGGACACGCGGATGAATCTGGCTTCGCTGCACCTGCGGCGCGGGCGGGCGAGCGAGGCGTTGAGCTGCGCGCAGGATGCGGAACGGATCCGGCGGCTGCGGAGCCAGTGGACGCCGCCGAAGGAGTCTGAGACGCGGGCGATGATCGGGCGGGCGAAGATGATGATGGACGGGCCGGCGGCGGGGCTCGAGGACCTGCAGCGGGCGTGGCAGGTGCGGTTTGACGGCGGGCTGGTGACCAACTGGCAGACCAATATCGCGGTGGACGGCGTGCTGGAAGCGCTCCTGGCCTTGGGCCGTATCGAAGAAGCGGAGCGGATCACCCGGCTGGAGCATTCCAAGCTGGTCGAGGTCGCCGGGCCGGAGAACTTGGCGACCAAGCTGGCGGAAGAGCGGCTGGCGAAGGTGGTGCTGCGGGTCGCGAAGAAGAGTGATTGAGGCGGGTGCGCGTCGGGCGCTAGCGGGGGTCGGATCGATGACAAGCGGCTCATCGGCATGGGAGTTTCGTCGTCGCGGCGCGCCGCGGATGCGGTGCCCGGAGTGCGGGTATCCGGCGGTGGACATTGGCGAGTCGCGTTGTCCGGAGTGCGGCGTGGTGTACGACAGCCTGGAGCCGCCGCCGGCCTGGATCGCGGTGCCGTGGTTTGCGTGGACGGCGGGAAGCGCGGCGATCGCGGCCATGGTGTGGTGTGCCGTGGTGCCGGTTGCGTCGGATGTGGTTGTGATGATGGCGTTCGCCGCGGTGTTGCAGTTGGTGGCGGCGGCGCTCTTGTGCGTGACCGTCTTGCGGCGTGGGCTCACGGGGGGACGGTTGCTGCTGGTGCTGGTGACGCAGGCTGGGTTGTTTCTTGCGATGGTGCCGCTGGTGTTCGTGGTGTTGTCGTTGATCGGGGCGGTGTGATGCGGGCGGCGAGGAACGTCGGCGCCGATGTGGAAGAGTGATTCGGCACGGGGTGCGCTTCGCTCAAGTCTTCGCGCACGGAAGAGGTCGCGAGGCGGGAGCCTTCATCCGTGCGCTCGCTCCCGCTAACGAAGCAAGGGGCGTTTGGGGCATGGCGATCAGGTGCGGCGGTGGCGCGTGAAGCGGAATCGAGGTCGCTTGCGGCTTGAGCCTGCGCCTGGCGGAGGCCTTGAAGGCGGGACTCGGGTGCCTCGTCACGCTGGCGCGGGGCGAGGAGGAGCGCGAGGGGCGCGGGGGGTGTGGGGTTTGAGGCAGTGGTTGTGGGCGCGGGGGTGGCCCCACGCTTGCGCGTGGGGTTCGTTGTGAGCTGCGACGTGACGATGCGAGGGGTGAAGTTCGCGACCTTGAAGAGCTGGGCGGCGGCGCGGCGGGCGGACTCTTGGTGGATGAGGTCCTCGCGGCGGGTCTTGGGGGTGTCGCGGCGGACGGCGATGGTGGTGTCGCTGATGTAGCGGTCGAGGATGAGAGACAGTGCGTGGGCGCACTTGTCGAGCTGGGCGGTGGCGGCGAGGCGGCCGCGGCGTGCGTTCGCGAGTTCGGCCTGAGCCAGGATCTCGATGGCGTCGTCGCTGGCGAGATAGACCGTTAGTGCAGCGACGGAGGTGCGGAGGGCCTCGGCGATGTCCTCGAGCGAACAGTCGGCGCGCTGGAGGAGATCGAGCAGGAGTTGGGCCTGCGGCGGGGTTGGATTGAAGATGTCGATGCGGTCCCCCACTGCAATCCCCACTACGTCCCCCACGGCGTCCCCCATTACGTCCCCCACGGCGTCCCCGTGAATGGCCCCTGCGATTCTGCTGGGCATCCCCGACCCGAGATCGGGATTGTCTCACGGATCGAGGAGATGGTTCAAGCGGGTGAGCGGTGTTCCGCGTGAGAATCTTCTCGCAGCGTCACGGATTGGCGCACAACGACGGCGTTGTGCGCAGGGAACGAGTGAGGGCGGATGGCGCGACGTGGATTGGGCCCGGGGATTGGGACCGGGGACTTGTGACGCCGCGTTGCGGCTCGGGGATTGGTGCGGCGTCTTACCGGTGCTTCCGCCCCGGTCTTTGGACGGGCGGCCCTTCGGGCCTTTGGGTGCAGACGTCTGTTGCCAGGACCTCGGCAGCATGTTTTCGAAGGAGCGTTGCACGAACTACAGGTGCAATCGATCTTCGATTTGCAAGGTCCGTGGGGCCTGCCCGACGTCGGCGTTGAGGGCCTGACCTCGCCGAGCCGAGGTCAGTGGCACAAGGTCAATGCCACCCTGCCGAAACAAAATCAGAACTTACAATCATTTACTCTTCGACTATCTTACCTTTCAAGAAATCTATTCGGACACGAGATAGCCCATCTTGTTTCAATACACTACGCTTTGTCAAAACAAATACAAATGTATCAATTCTATTTACCTCGACGCCACCCGGGTCCGCGATCGAGGCACGCAAGTTAATCATCGTAAAACCAGAATCCGATACAGCTGCCTTCCGAAGAACATTATCGACAGGATTGATTAAGCAAATAAGATCATTGTCTCCCTCCCGCTCGCCCCAGACAACAGTTCCGTCAGCCACATCAACCCAATATCCAGGGATCAGTGGCGTTTTCTGATTTCGAATAATTCCATAAATCGAGATCTTTCTCTCCCCCAATGTTTCGTGCGGAGAAAGGGCCTGAATCAATGACTGAATCAGCGACTGATCGTAATATACTGTTGCAATATTGTCATTGTACAAAATTTTCTTTCTACGTACGAACGCCGAAATTGCAAAAGCACATACTAACATTGACAGAATAACTAGAACTATCTTCGAAGTCCTATTTAGCATTTGCCGTCAACTCTCCGATCCGGCAGGGTGGCATTGACCTCGTGCCACTGACCTTGGCTTGGCAAGGTCAGTGCGGCTTGCGTGACGTCTGCGCGAATGCACCGACCTCGCTGAGCGGAGGTCGGTGGCACTTTTGGTCGCGAGCTTGGACGCTGAACCTCGTTCATCGCGTCGCCTCCACAAAAACCGAATCGGGCTTGTGGACATTGCCCGCGGCGTCGGCGTCGAGTTCGAAGGTTGGCCAGGCGTCGATGGCGGATTCGGTGGCGCTCATCACTTTGATGCGGTCGGCTTCGAAGCCCACTCGTTTCAATAGCGCGGCCAGCGAGATGCGGTCGTACATCCAGCGGTGGATCTCGCCCTGGCGGCGGAAGGCGGCTTCTTGTTCGATGGTCGGTGTTTGCGGCGGGGCGTCGGCCCAGGGTGGGCGGGCGCCGGCTCGCGCGGTCTCGGCGTCGAACCAGTCGCGGAAGCGGGCGAACTCGTTGCCCATGCGGCGGCGGACGAGTGCCTCTGATGGGACCTTTGGTGCGGTCCACCAGCGGAGCATCTCGCCGCCGGGGGTGGTGCGGGTGCATTGGTCGATGAGCTCGATGGTCATCCAGGCGTGGTCGTCGACGGCGCTTGCCTGACCGGCGGCGGCGGCGTCGAGGGCGCGGAGGTATTCGCGGCAGATGGCTTCGAGGTCGGGGACGGCGATGCGGAGGACGCCGCCGGGTTTGAGGATGCGGCGGCACTCGCGGACGAAGCGGGCGCCGGTGTGGGGATCGAGGTGTTCAAGGACGTGGGAGTGGTAGACGGCGTCGGCGGAGGAATCGGGGAACGGGAGCGGGGCGCGGATGTCGAGCGGGCGCACGCTGGGGACGAGGGGCGTGAGATCGAAGTTCTGCCAGGCGGGGTGGATGCGGGAGCCGCAGCCGAGGTTGAGGAGGAGGGGGGGCATGGGGGGAGGGGAAGAGACGGAGAGACGGAGAGACGGAGAGACGGAGAGACGGAGTGGGAGCAGGGGAGCAGGGGAGCAGGGGGGCAGGGGGGCAGGGGGGCAGCGGAATGCGGGGCGCGGGTTGTTGTGAGGTGTCTCGTACAGTCTAACACCGAGCGGCTTGAGTGCCGTTGGTTGAGGGAGAGCCGCGGCGCATGAAGGTTGTCACACTGAGCACCAATGACATCACCGGCGGGGCGGCTCGGTGCGCGCAGCGGCATCATGAGGCGATGCGTCGGGCGGGCGTGGATCATCGGATGCTGGTGTCGTGGCGGCGGTCGGATGATCCGCACATCCACGCGGCCCCGCCGTATGCGAAGGCGATGCACCTTGGGCCGCGGGCGGAGTTTTTGCATCGGCTCACGATCGAGCGGAATCGAGCGCCTGGAGCGGACACGTGGTTCACGTTTCCGTTCACGGATTGCGGCGCTGATGGCCTGAACATCGTCCGCGATGCGGACATCATCGAGGTGCAGTGGTCGAGCGGGCTGGTGTCGCTGGACGGGCTGGATGCGCTGTTTGCGCTGGGCAAGCCGGTGGTGATCACGCTGCACGATCAGTGGTTCCTGACCGGGGGGTGCCATTACTCGGATCGCTGCGACGGGTATATGCGGGACTGCGCGAGGTGCCCGCAGCTCGGGGAGGATTCCGTTGGTGTTCCGGCGACGGTGCTTGCGCTGCGGAAGGAGCTGGGCGCACGGCGCAAGGGGACGGTGATCGGAACGAGCCGCTGGATTCACGGGATGGCGAAGGCGAGCCCGGTGTTTGCGGGTTGGCGGCACGAGCATGTGCCGTCGGCGCTGGATTTGGGGGTGTATCGCGTGCGGCCGCGGGAGGAGGCGCGTCGCGAGATTGAACTGGGTGATGATGCGTGGAACGTGCTGTTCGTGGCGGATCGATTCTCGGAGAAGCGCAAGGGGTTTGATGATCTCGTTGCCGCGGCACGTGGGATTCGGCCGATCGGCGGCAAGCCCGTGCGGTTTGTCGCGATGGGGCAGCCGGTGGAGCTTGATCCGGCGCTGGCGGATCGGGTGCGATTCCTGGGTGTGCAGCACGATCAGGCGAAGATCGCGGCGATCTACGCGGCGTGCGATGCGATGCTGATTCCCAGCCACGAGGACAACCTGCCCAACACGATGCTGGAGGCGCTGGCAACGGGCACGCCGGTGGTGGCGTATCGCGTCGGGGGTGTGCCGGACATGGTGCACGAGGGATCGACGGGTTCACTGGTCGAGCGCGGGGACACGGCGGGATTGGCGCGGGCGCTGGCGACGCTGCTGGAGAGTGGGGCGAGCGAGGCGTGGCGGGGGAATTGCCGCGGCATGGCGGAGCGCGAGATTTCGTACGAGGTGCACGCGAAGCGGTGTGTGAGTCTGTTCGAAGACTTGCTGCGGCAGCCGCGGGAGAGTGCGCCTGCGCTGAACACGTTTGATGAGCGTCTGTACAACGCTGCGATTCAGCTCGCGGTCGCGAAGACGTTGATCAAGCCCGGCATGAGTGAGGCGGCTCGGCGCGGCGCGTCGATGGCGCGGATTGAGTTGCAGCAGCTTTTCAGCCAGCGTCAGGCGGGCGGGTGGAGCTGGGCGTAAGGGCGCGAGCGGGGCGAGCGGCGATCTCGAGAACGAGGCGCAGGTCGCACGGGAATGGCGGGTACTCGAGTTCGGCCCGATAGCCGCGGAAATCGGCGAGGCCGCCGAAGCCCGCGGCGGCGAGGGCGTCGGTCACGAGCCCGGGATAGAACGCGAGGCGGCGTGTCTGGACGGTGGCGGGCGTTCCCAGGTCTGTCGCGGGCACGGGGGTGAGTAGCGCGGGGCGGCCGCCGTCCACTCGCACGGCGACGCTGGTCGCCTGGCGATCTTCCAGCAATCCGTAGACGGCGCGGGTCGGCCTTCCGAAGTGGGCGAGGTCGCGGTGGAGCAGCAGGTCGAAGAGCACGCACTCGCTGGGGGTCCGAACGGTGAGCGAGTACTCGCCGGTGGTGTTGTCTTCGCCGCGTTCCATCGGGGCGATGCCGATGTAGCGCTCGCCCAGCACGACGGTCGCGGCACCGCGGCGTCCGACCTCGCCGGGGACGAGCTCGTCGTAGATCCAGCCGCCGCTGCCCTCGAACTGGCGGAGCTCGGGGAGCGGCGAGGAGCAGTACGCGTCGAACAGGGGCGGCAGGCCGCGCTCGGCCCGTTCACGCACCAGCGGCTCGCGTGTGACTTGGAAGACGGATGCACCCGAATCGCTGTTGGCCCGGAGGCGGCGGACGATCCAGGGCACGTCGGGGCGCAGGCGTTCGAGGTTGACCAGGCCGCTGACTTGGGCGACGTCGAGATATCCGGGACGAGCGGCGCTGGGCTTGAGGGCGAGCATGAGGAACTGGACCGCGGCGCGGACGCCCCAGATCGCGGCTCCGGCGCGGAAGTAGGCGCGGCGTTCCTCGGCCTCGGTTCCGGCGTCGGGCTGCTCGCCGGCGAGCATGGCCTCGAAGGTGCGGCGATCGCCGGCGTGGCGGACCACGAACTCCTCGATCTCCTGGAATGCGGCGCGAGCCCGTTCGACCTTGGCCGCGTCCACTTGGCGTCGGGTCGCGGAGCGCAGGACGATCTCCATGCCGCTGCGTCCGGGCAGGTGGCGGAATGCCTCGGCCGTCTCCGCGCTCTCGAGGACTTTGGAGATCTTCCAGGCCAGGGACTTGTCGAGACCGAGCCGCCGCCCCACTTCTGAGGGGCGGGCGTTGTGGAGGCCGGCGTCGGCGAGCATGTCGGTGAGGGCCGCCTGCATGCCGCGACGGCAGGCCTCGGCGGCGGCCAGGAAGGATGTTTCGGGGGTGTTGGTTGCCTCTACCACGGGGCCGCATGATACCAGAAAAGACGGGCAAAAAGGGCATGATCGGGGGAAACCGCCAAACTTCATAGATTTCTCTAGAGAAATCTTGACAGAAGAACTTTTGGAAGTACACTGGCGTCGACCGACCCTGGTTTGGGGGCACGAGCGTCCGTCCTCCGCCACCGCCGGCACGCTTCAGGAGTGAGACATGACCATTCGTTCGATCGGAGCCGCGACGGTCGCCGCGGCTCTCGCCGCGACCGCCGCGGCGGGCACCACGCAGCAGACCGTGCAGTTCGACTACCAGCCGCTGGCGGGGACGATCTTGCTGGACATCCAGAAGTTCGACACCGTGGGCGGCACGCGGAAGCTTGAGAACGTGAACTTCACGTTCCGGCACAACTTCCGGCTGAACCTGTTCCTTGAGAGCACGGGCCCGACGCCGATCGCTGCCGGCGACTTCGGCATGAACTTCTTCTTCATCTCGGTCCTGCAGCTGGGCACGCTGGACGAGAACGGAGAGGGCAGCTTCCCGTTCTTTGGCCCGGGCGGCGTGGGACTCACGGACTTCTCGGCGGCGCTGGGCGCGTTCGACGGCGTCGCGGGCAACAACGGCCCCGACTCGGCGAGCGGCCTCTTCACCGATGCCTTCACGTCGTCGTTCACGTTCCTGCCTGATGAGCAGCCGGTGCTGGACGCGCTCACGGGGACGGGTTCGCTGAGCACCGTCTATGGCGGCTTTACGGAACTGCAGTTCTGGTGGAACAACGATCCGGGTTGGGAGCCGCCGGCCAGCGGCGTCCCCGAGTATCCGATCGATCCGGCGCTGTGGCTGGAGCTCCGGGAGTTCCGTCACTGGGGCGAGATCGACATCACGTACGAGTACTCGCAGGTTCCCGCGCCGATGAGCGCGCTGCCCTTGCTCGGGCTGGCGGCGTTCGCGCGGCGGCGGCGCTGAGCGGGCACGAATCCCTCTCCACGAGCGCGGCGGTCGTCGGTGTCATCATCGGCGGCCGCCGTGTTTTTGTTGGCGGGGGCGGATCAGAAGTCCTTGCCGCGGACGCCGTCGGGGGTGCTGTGGAGGCGGACGTTGCGGTTGCTCCGCATGACGTTGGGCACACACCCTCGGTGGCGCTGAGCGGGTTGCGTGCCTCCCCGTGGCCGTCGGCGAAGCCCATGGGCGTGGCCTCGTCGTAGTGGTTGTCGCGGATCTTGGGGCGCTTGGAGTAGTACGCGAGGTGGGCGTCGAAGAGCATGACCTTGCTGGAGGGGTTGAGGACGTCGCCGGAGCGGACGGGGGCGATGTTCTTGGGGTCGTCTTTGGCGCCGGGCTTGAAGAGTTCGGGGCGGGCAATGAAGGCGTTGGAGTAGCGGATGGAGATCTGCTCGCGGGGTTCGATGTCATCGCCTTCGGGGAGGCGGGTGGGCAGGCCGGGCGAGACCCAGGTGGGGTACTGGTTTTCGACGGGCGAGAACTTGGCCATGACGGCGGCCCACATCCATTCCATCTCGAAGGGGTCGCTGCTCATGAGGAACGCGCCGGGGCGGATCCATTCGCAGCCGATGAAGCCGGGCTGAGAGGGGAGCTTGACGCCGTGGGGCCCGGTGATCTCGGCGCCGGGCTGGATGAAGGGGTAGGTCTGGTACTGGCTGGCGTACTGCTCAAAGGAGATGGAGACGCTGCGGACGTTGGCGAGGGCCTGGGTCTGGCGAGCGGCGAGGCGGGCCTTGCCCAGGGCGGGGAGCGCGAGGGAGATGAGGATGCCGATGATGCCGATGGCGATGAGGAGTTCGATGAGGGAGAAGGCGCGAAGGTGAGAAGCGGGGCGCATGCGTTGGTTCCGTTGTGTTGGCGCTGGTGGGGCGTGATCAAATCTGTGAGCGAATGCTGCGGATGATCCGAGGCTTCCTTGAGGACTCGTCAGCCTCGGCGTCCGGTGCTGGGATACGGGCGCGGGCTGCGTCGGGCGGTGGACTTGAGTTGATCTTCTTGCAGATCACTTCCCGCTGCTGGGGTCGACGGGCTTGGGAGCGCCGGTGTTGGCGTTGGGGTTGCGCGGCGGGGCGATGGTTTTCTGCAGCGCCTTCACGGTGTCCATGTCGGTGGTGTGAAAGCTGAGGGACTGAGGAACCCACCGAGAGCCGGGGCCTTTGGCCATGATGATGCCGAGCTGGAAGCCCTTGTCCTTGAAGGCGGGGTCTTTGAGCCGCGCGGGGACGAGGAACTCGACGCGGGGGGCGTCGTCGGGGACTTCCTTGCCGGCCTCGGGTAGGAAGCCGGAGAGGGGCATGGTGAGCGTGGAGACCGAGCCCTGGTCGCCGTCCATCTGGTTCATCATGAACGCGGCGGCGCCGGGGGGCAGGCTCTTGAGCACGCCGGCGGCGGGACCGACGACTTTCGGGGCTTTCTGCGCGCGGGCCTTGCCGACGTCGAGATCGCAGAACTGAAGGACCTTGGCGACGTTCTCGAGCATGCGCTTGAGCTGGGGGGAATCGGTGGGCTTGGCGCCGTTCTTGATGAGGTAGCCGGACTGATCGGCCATGTCGCCGGCGACGAGCGGGGCGAGGAAGTTCCGGGTGGCCTCGGCCAGTTGATCGCCGGTCTGGATCGGGGTGTTGGTGAGGCCCTCGATCTTGGCGGCCTGCTCGCCGAAGGAGGCGCCGATGGCGGCCACGGCTTTGTTGGCGTCGTCGGCGTTGGCGATGAGGGTGTAGTTGGGGTCCTTGGGAGGGACGGGCATGGCGCGGCCGGACAAGTCGTCGCCGGGGGCTCCCTGGACGATGCGGCGTTCGCCGGGCTGGGGAGCTGTCTCGCTGGGGGCCGCGGCGAGGGCATCGGGGCGCGGGGCGCGGCGGCCTTCTTCGCGGACGACATCGCTCGCCGACCGGGGGCGTTCGGCGGGGCGGGTGGCCTGATAGATGGAGAAGCCCGCCCAACCGACGCCGCCGACGCCGAGGAGCAGAGCGATGGCGACGATGGCTGGTGAGAAGGAGCGCGGCGGGTTGGAGGGTTGGGGCGCGCGAGACGGCTCGAGGTTGTCGGTGAGGCTGGTCATGGAGCAAACCGATGCCGAGGGGGTCGGTTTCCGTCATGAACTTCGGATTTCCCTGCCGGTTGCTGAGACATTCACGGAAATGAAAAGAGAACGTCCCGCACGGAGCGGCTCGGGTCGTCATACTGCTTGGTATGTCGACGACGTTGGATTCATCAGGCAAGGGGGGCACGGGGGGCGCGGGGCGAGGGGTGGGCGGGGGCGTGCTGGGCAGCCCGCGGTTCGCGGTGGGTCTGCTGCTGGCGATCAACCTGTTTAACTACATCGATCGGTACGTGCTGGCGGCGGTGCAGACCAAGATCGAGGCCGAGTTCTTTCCGAACGGGGATCCGAACGCGGCCGCGAAGATGGGGCTCTTGGCGACGGCGTTCCTGGTTTCGTACATGGTGGCGTCGCCGCTGTTTGGCTGGCTGGCGGATCGGGGGCGGCGATGGCTCATCGTGGCGGTCGGGGTGCTGCTGTGGTCGCTGGCGTCGGGCGGGTCGGGCCTGGCGACGGTGTGGATCGCGATGCTGGTGATGCGGATCTTCGTGGGGATCGGCGAAGCCGCGTACGGGCCGACCGCTCCGACGCTGCTCTCGGATCTGTTTCCGGTGGAACGCCGCGGCGCGATTCTGGCGTGGTTCTATGTCGCGATTCCGGTCGGGAGCGCGCTGGGGTATCTGCTCGGCGGGACGGTGATCAAGTACACCTCGTGGCACTACGCGTTCTTTCTGACGCTGCCGCCGGGGATCTTGCTCGGCGTGCTGTGTCTGTTCATGAAGGAGCCCAAGCGTGGCGGGGCCGACGGGGTGAACGGCGTGCGGCACGCGTCGCTTGCTGACTACCTGTCGCTCGCGAAGATCCCGAGTTATGTGCTGTGCGTGCTGGGCATGACGGCGTTCACGTTTGCGGTCGGCGGGATGTCGTTCTGGATGCCGACGTATCTCCACCGCTTCCGGACGCCCGAGGCGCTGCAGACCGATGCGCATCTGGCCTCGGTGAACACGCTCTTCGGCGGGATCACGGTGGTCGCGGGGCTCGCCGCCACGTTGCTGGGCGGCTGGCTCGCCGACCGGCTGCGGGCGCGGTTCGCGGGTTCCTACTTCCTGGTCTCGGGCGTGGGGATGCTCTTGGGCTTCCCGTTCTTTATCGCGTCGCTGTACGTGCCACTGCCCTGGGCGTACGCGCTGATCTTCGCGGCGATCTTCTTGTTGTTTCTCTCGACCGGACCGACCAACGCGATCATCGCGAATGTGACGCACCCCTCGGTGCGGGCGACGGCGTTCGCGGCGTGCATCTTCATCATCCACGCGCTGGGCGACGCGATCAGCCCGCTGATTATCGGGGCGATCACCGACGCGACCAAGAGCGCGACCAACCCGAAGGGCGACATGACGCTGGGGTTCCTGCTCGTGGGCGCGATGATCGTGCTGTCGGGGGTGCTGTGGATCTGGGGGGCGCGGTATCTGAAGAGGGATACGGAGGAGGCGCCGGGGCGGGTCCACCCGTGAAGCACAAGTCTCGCAAGGAGTCCTTCGAGCAACGCTTTGGAAAAGGGATTCCTGATTACTCGCGGACGATGATGTGAGGCGCGACAAAATCGCGAGGCACGCCAGACTTCCAGAATGCTTCAAGTTGCGTGGCAGGTACGAAGGGCCCTCGACTATTCTGATCGAGGAAGACGGATACCACAGTCACTCTCGCCTCGCCCCAAGGTCCGTCGGCCATCAGGCTCGGCTCGGACGGTGTCAATGAACGCTGGCGAATCACATTTCCGTTTTTCTCGTGGCACTCAAACCTACTGCCACTTCCCGCGCCGCCAGTATGGCCCAGAAATCGCTCAATGTCCTTGACCCGCAACACACATGACTCCGGCGCTTCGTACCAGTACGCCCCCGCGCGATGTACGCCAACGTCGCCCTGTTCGTCTTTCACAATCACGATGTCGCCACGATAACCGGTCGGGATGATGATCACGATGGTCTTTGGCATGACCGTGAACACCAGCGTCGCGATACCCAATGCGGCCACCTAGAGCACGATCAAGAGCCATCGAACGAACCTCCGGCGGCTTTGGTTCACGTTGCCTTTCAAGCGGCCTCTCCGTCGTGAAGAGTACGAGGTGTTGCCGTGATCCCGCCGTTTTCCGGACCATCCCGGAGCAGCGGGGTGTTCGGCTTCCGGGTCTCGTACCCCGGAGGTGCATCCGCCGGGCGATTGGCAGCGACTGGTTGAATCTGAAGGCTTCTGGTCGGAAGACCGGCCGGAGGCCGGTTCCACTGGTTCCTCTCCACCCTCGGCTCTTTCCTATCCTCCATCATGTCCAGCGTGAGTGCAACTCGGTCGTCGGAATCGGCGGTCCAGCCGCGGGTCAGCGAGGTTCCCTCGCCGGAGGGTCGCTTTGGAGCGTTCGGTGGGCAGTACGTGCCCGAGACGCTCATGGCGGCGCTGCGGCAGTTGGAAGACGTGTACGAGTCGGTGCGGCAGGATCGGGAGTTCTGGGATCAGCTGCGGGGCTTGTTCGCGACGCTGGTGGGACGGCCGACGCCTCTGTACAAGGCCGAGCGGCTGAGCGCGTACGCGGCGGAGCTGGCGAGCAAGAGCGGGCATCGCGGGAACGGGGCGACGATCTGGCTGAAGCGCGAGGACCTGGCGCACACGGGTGCGCACAAGATCAACAACACGCTGGGGCAGGGGCTGCTCACCAAGCGGATGGGCAAGCCGCGGATTATCGCGGAGACCGGCGCCGGTCAGCACGGCGTCGCCTCGGCGACGGCGGCGGCGCATCTGGGGCTGAAGTGCGACGTCTACATGGGCAGCGAGGACGTGCGGCGTCAGCGGCTGAACGTCATCCGCATGAAGATCCTCGGGGCCCGCGTGATCGAGGTGGATTCGGGTTCACGCACGCTCAAGGACGCGACCAACGAGGCGATGCGCGATTGGATGGGCTCGGTCGATGACACCCACTACATCATCGGCTCGGTGGTCGGTCCGCACCCGTTCCCGATGATCGTGCGGGATTTCCAGTCCATCATCGGCACCGAGTGCAAGGCTCAGTGCTTGCGCTACATCGGACGACTGCCGGACGCGGTGGTGGCGTGCGTCGGCGGCGGGTCGAACGCCGCGGGCATCTTCTATCCGTTCATCGACGACGACAAGGTGAAGCTGGTCGGCGTGGAGGCGGGCGGGCGCTCGAACAACCAGGGCGATCACGCGGCGCCGCTGTCGTTCGGTTCGCCGGGCGTGCTGCACGGGTCGCTGAGCTATGTGCTGCAGAACGGCGACGGGCAGACGGCCAACGTGCACTCGTGCTCGGCGGGCCTGGATTACCCGGGCGTCGGGCCGGAGCACTCGTACTGGAAGGACCGGGGTCGGGTGACGTACACCGCGGCGACCGACGAGCAGGCGCTCGAGGCGTTTACGCTGCTGGCGAACACCGAGGGCATCATCCCCGCGCTCGAGACGTCGCACGCGATCGCTGAGGCGGTGCGGCTGGCCACGACCATGAAGAGCGATCAGCACCTGGTGATCAACTGCTCGGGGCGTGGCGACAAGGACGTGGATGAGGCGGCGCGGCTGCTGGCGGAGCGGGGCCGGGTCTGAGGCGTTGGGCGGTCGCTGTCAGTACAGAATGGTGGCTGGTGTGTGCGCGAATGAACGCCGCGCGGGCTGAAGCCCGCGGCGCGGATTTGGCATGCGATTGAGATCAGCTGCGCTTACCGATGACCCAACCGATGACGGCGGCGACGGCGGTGAAGACGCCGAGGACGCCGACGACGATCAGGAGGTTGGAGCCCAGGGTCTCGAGCAGTTCGGCGCCGGAGCCGGAGAGCACGAGGATGACGGTGAAGACGCTGAGGAGCAGGGTGACGATGGCGCCGAAGGCGAGGCCGCCGACGAGGCCGGAGCCGGGGCCGTCGTAGGGCTCGGCGGCGACCATGGCGGCCATGGACATGCCGGCCATGCCCGCGCCGGCGGGTTCGGCGCTGGAGCCGCCTTCGAAGAGGCCGCCGGAGTCGATGCCGGCCTTGCTGCCGCCGACGTCGACGGAGCCGGAGCCCGCGTTGGCGGTGGCGCCGTAGGCGTCTTCCATGAGACCCGCGCCCAGGCCGGTGCCGTCGCGGGTGAGGTCCATGATGCCCGAGCCGGCGGAGGAGTCGCCCGCGGAGGTGGCGCCGAGGCCGGCGAGCGGGGCGGCGGTCATGCGGGTGACGGCGGAGGGGTCGGAGTCGTCGGTGGCGTCGGCGTCGAAGATGCTGATGCCGGTCTGTTCCTTGGGGCTCTCGGCGACGCCGGAGCCGCCCAGGCCGATGCCGCTGCCCATGCTGGCGGCCGAGCCGCTGCTGGCGAGGCCGATGGGTTCGAGTTCGCCGGACTCGGCGAGGGGGATCTCGTCCTCGCCCTTGCCGCCGGCGAGGAGATCGACCTGCTCGACCTTGAACATGAGGCGGTCGCGATCGCGGAAGGCCTCGAGCTGGCGCCGGTCGGCCATGGCTTTGACTTCATCGGCCGAGACCTTGAGCTTGGCGGCGGCTTCATCGAGCGAGTAGAACATCTTGGCCATGACGGAGGCTCCTCGGGATCGCACTAGACCGACCAAGCCCGGACTTCAGACGTCGGCGGGCCGCCGGTGGGGCTTCGATGATACTACCTTCCGGCACGGAAGGCATTTCCGGACACCATGCCTCACACCCCCCCACCCCTCCACGATCCCACCCCGACGCCGCGGGCTGTTCCGATGCCGGCTCGGGCGGTGAGGGCGCGCGGAGTGGGAGCGTGCGTGGAGGCTCTGGACGCGGCCGCGGGGCCGACGGTTCGCAGGCCGCCACGGTTTCCCGTGGAGGTGTTCGAGCTGAGGCACCCGGCGGTTCCGGCGGGATTGGAGGGATTGACCGTCCTGCACCTGTCGGACACGCACATGAGACGAACCAGGCCTCGGCCGGGGCATCATGTGCGGCTGCTGGAGGCGTTGGAGGGGCTGGCGGTGGATGTGGTGGTGCTGACGGGTGATTTCATGAATCACCCGGGGGATGAAGGGACGGCCCTGGCGGCGCTGGGGGAGCTGAGCCGCGGATGGACGTGCCGGGTCGGGGCGTTTGCGGTGGGCGGGAATCACGACACGGCGGGTTTTCTGCGGGCGGCGAAGTCGATCCCGGGGATCCGGTGGCTGGACCATGAGGCGGTGGACGTGACGGCGCGGGGGATGCGGCTGCGGATGGTGGGGAGCGCGTTCCCGGAGGACTTGCTGCGGGCGACGGAGCGGATGGGTGAGACGGCGGCGGACTTGACGCTGACGCTGGTGCACTATCCGACCGAGATCTACACCGCGGCGCGGCTGGGGTTGCCGCTGGCTTTCTGCGGGCACACGCACGGCGGGCAGGTGAGGCCGTCGGCGGCGTGGGTGCCTCACACGAGCTGTGATCTGCCGTCGAACCTGGCGAGCGGGATGCTGCGGCTGGGCGATACGTTGATGTGCGTGTCGCGGGGGCTGGGGACGGCGGTGATGCCGCTGCGGCTGAACTGTGAGGCGCAGGTGCCGCTGTATGTGCTGAGGCGGGGTGAGCTGTCGGGAGAGCGGCCGGATCGGGTGGTGGCGGTGAAGAGGTGGTGAGGTTGCGCTGATTCGCGAGACACGTTGCGAAAGCGGGAAAGGCATTTCACCGCGGAGGACGCGGAGAACGCGGAGAGATGCAAGGCAGGAAAGGGATTTACCACGGAGATCACGGAGAACACGGAGAGGAGACAGACAGAGGGCGTGCTGTTGGATCCTCGGTGCCTTGTTCTTTGTTGTGATGATGTCCTTTGGCGATCAATTCCCTTCTCTTCACCAAGTCGCACACACACTCTCTCTTTGCTTCTCTCTCACACTCTCTCTGCGTCTCTCTCCTGCTTTCTCTGTGCTCTCGGTGATCTCCGTGGTCAATTGCCTTCTCCCGGTCCTCCTCCGCGTTCTCCGCGTTCTCTGCGGTGAAATGCCTTGACGAGATCGGAAGTGGGTCGTGTGAATGGGAGCAACCGCGCCGGGGCGGGGATGCACCGGCTCGCGTTGGCATCACGCGACAGAAAAGAAAACGCCCGGGCGATGGCCCGGGCGTGGTGGGATGCGATGGTCAGCGTCAGCGACGCGTGATCACGGGAAGAAGATCGCGACCTTCTTGAGGATGGCGTCGATCCGTGCGTTGGCTTCGTTGAGGTGGGTGAGGGTGTAGGGATCGAGGCGGCCGGCCGCGGACTTGCTTTCGGTGATGCCCTTGATCTTGTCCTGGATGGACCGGAGCTGGGCGAGCGAGAGGTTGGTGATGGGCTTGCTGGCTTCTCCCAAGAGCACGCCGCTGTTGGTGAGGAACGACAGGAACTCGAGGTGCTCGCGCTGCAGGTTGCGGCGGAGGCTGGAGATCATGGGCTGGCGTGCCGTGTACTGCTGGCCCGGGGCCTTGTCGATCTCGGTCCAGATGCCCTTGGTCACGGTGTCGAGCAGCTCGGGGATGGTGAGCGTGTCGGTGGTGGCCGCCACGCGCAGCTCGTTGTCATAGACCCGCCGGATCGTCGTCGGGTTCATGATCTGCAGCAGCGACGCAACCTGCAGCGCCGCGATGCGGTCGTGCACCGGGAAGGATGGGTCCTGCATCAACTCGCTCATGCCGCCCTGGTCGCCCCAGCGGTCGGTGGTGAGCTTGGTGAGCAGCTCGGGCGAGAGGCCCCAGTTGCTGTCCTGCAGCATGTTGTCGATGATCCACTTCAGCGCTTCACGCTGCTTGTCGCCGGGAGTCGGGATGATCGGGTCGCGGCCCTTGGGGTCGCCCTTCCTGCTGTACGACAGATCGGCGCCGCCGATCAGCTTGCCCATGACGTTGCTTGCCTGGGCCTGCATGATGAGGGTCATGCTGTAGCCGCGGCGTGCACGGCCCCAGCTGTCGCCGTCCTTCACGTACCGCTCCAGCAAGCGGGCCCGGTGGTAACGGACGAGCTCGATCTGGTTGTTGGCGTAGTCGATGGGGTTGGCGGTGAAGTCGTACTGACGCACGAGCGGATCGGGGCCGGAGAGGTCCCAGTCCGTCGCGTACGCCAGCTCGGGCTCGTTCACGCGTTCGAGCACCTTCTTGGGATCGTCGAAGGTGTAGCCAAACTCGATCGCCCAGTAGTCGTACGGGCCGTTGTCCACCTGGGCGTAATCGCCCAGATCCTGCGGCTTGTCGGGGCCGAGGAGCGAGTTGTCGGCGCTGGGCTTGGCGGGCTTGGCATCCGATTTGGCATCCGACTTGGCATCGGGCTTCTTCTCGTCGCCCTTCTTCTCGTCTTTGCCTTCGTCCTTCTTGTCATCCTTCTTGGCGGCCTTCAGATACTCCTCGAGCTTCTTGGCGTCGGGCACGTTGATGTTGACCGGGACGTAGTCCATCACCGAGCCGCTGAACGACTTCTTGCCCTTGATCTCGGGGCTGTTGATCTGGGCGAGGGTGTAGATGCTCGAGCCCTTGAAGTTGTGGCGCAGGCCCAGGGTGTGGCCGACTTCGTGGGCGACGAGGTCGACCATCAGCGGGCCGATGAACCACTCGGGGATGCCGTCGAGCACGTTGACCGACTGGCCCGCGGCGTTGAGGTACTCGCCGGTGTTGGCGTCGGCGTCGAGGTTCATGCCGACGGTGTCGAGGTGCATGCGGAGCATGGCGAGGTCGAGGCCCTTGCCGTTGGCGAGCGAGCACATGCGGGCGGCGAAGTTCAGCCGCTGCTCGAACTTCTCGGGGTTCTTGGCGAAGTCGGCCGCGGTGGGGATCGACATCCCGCCGAAGCCCAGGACGCCGCGGCGGTCGGGGTTCTCCGCCTCGGCCTTGAGGCGATCGATCACGCCCGGGCGCTTGTCGGGATCGGCGAAGCGGACCCGCGGGTCAAACTCGGGGCGCTGGGCGAGCCAGGAGAGCGTCTCGCTGCTCATGCCCTGCATCGCGATCTCGGGCAGCGTGTCGCTGTAGTCGCGAGCGAAGGCGCGGATCCAGCCGTCGGTGAGGATGATGTCGGCGTCGAGGATCTGCCCGGTCAGCGGGTGCACGCGGGTCGGCCCGATCGCGGTGCCGATGTCGTTGGCCACCCAGCGGACGAAGTTGTAGCGCACGTCCTCCGGGTCCTTGTCCATGTGGGCGCCGGTGGTGGCGTCCTGGTAGTAGACCTGGATCGCGTCGGAGATGCCGATCTTCTCGAAGGCCTTGTTCCAGCGGAGCAGGCCGTCACGCACGTAGCGGCGGTAGCGCACCGGGGTGGTGTGCTCGATGTAATAGATGATGGGCTCTTTGGGCGGGCTGAGCTTGAGCTTGGGGTCGGCCTTCTCGAGGTTCCAGCGGTTGATGTAGCGGACCCACTTCTGGTCGCCGGTCATCTTGCCCAGGTCGCGGTAGACCGTGGTGAAGTAGCCGATCCGCTGATCGGCGACGCGGGGCTGATAGCCGGTGTTGTCGGGGATGCGGCTGAAGGAGAAGTGGATCTCCTGCAGGCGGCCGCCGGCGGTGGGCATCTCGTAGGAGATCTCGACGTTCTCGGGGAAGGCCTTGGCGCTCTTGAGGGCGGCGAGGCGCGGGTTGGCCTGAGCGATGCCGGCGCCGATGAAGCCGCCGACCTCGCCGCCGGCGACGAGCAGGTCGCGGGCGCGGGTGGTGAGGAGCTCCTTCATGTCGATGACCGGGCGCCCCGACGGGCCCATCGCCAGGATCGGCACATCGAGGATCACGCGATCGGTGAAGATCTGCTTGACGCCGGCCTTGCTCTCGGCGTCGCCGGTGGAGCGGTTGCCGGTCTCGGGCGCGATCAAGAGCATCCGGTTGTCGAGGCGGCGCCAGTAGACGTACAGGTCGCCCGACTGGAGGCCGGCGAAGGTCTCGCCGGTGGCGATCGTCATCGCGATGAACTGCTTCTGGCTGTCGAAGCCCTGCGGCAATTCGGCCAGCAACCCGCCGTCGCGTTCGCGGCGGAAGAGGGTGTAGTAGCTGCCCTTGCCGTCGGCGGTGGAGACGACCTTGTCGAAGCCCTTGGAGACCTCTTCGAAGGGCTTGAGGCCCGAATCATCGGCGGGTCGTGGGGCGCGGGGAGCGGCTTCGGGGGCCGGGGCGGCGGGCTGGGCAAGAACCGTGACGCTGAGGCCGGCCGCGAGGATGAGGGCGGCGGCGTGAGAGAGCGGGTGCTGCATAAGGACTCCTGGTGTCAAGAAACGGTGAGATAGTTGTATCCGACTGCGATGCCGGGCGTTGCGGGGATTCGATCGCAGGGTGGGCCGGGTACGAAGACCTTTCGATCAACCTTTGCGAACACCCTTGTTGAAGGGCCATCGGTTCGGTAATCTCCGGTGCGGCCGATCGATGGGGGTCCGTTCCGAGGGAGGAAACGGGGGCCCGGGTGGCTCGGGGCTGCGAGGGAGGTCGGACATGATCAATCCACGGCAGGACTGGCGGAGCCGCGGCATCGGCGCGGTGGTTGGCATGTCGCTCGTGCCTTGGGCCCTGGCGCAGACTTTTCCTGCGTTTACGGTGCAAAGCATCGCAAACCCAGACGGTGCGACCTATGTCCTGCGCGACGGCTACGCCTCGCTGGCCGACAACGCCGACGCAGGCATGAACTACGTTCGTGCAGGTTCTGGACTCTGGACGCACGGCTACGTGGTCCGAAACGGGTCCGCGACCGCACTGACTCCGGTGTCGGATGCGACCGTGACGAATCACCCGCTGGGGCGCTCGTCGAGGGTGTTCGGAATTACTCCCGGTGGGACGGTGTTCGGAGCTTCCGGGCCGTGCGGCGGTGCCTTCTCCCAGAACAATCACGCTTCGGTTTACTGGTCCATCGCGGGTCTGCCGGTCTCGGTCATCGATCCCACTCTGCCAAACGGATCGGATCGCCGAGTCGGCTGCGCTGTTGTTGCGATGAATGACCGTTTGATGGGCGCTATGAATATCCCTAGCTCAAGCGGCGCCGTCACGCGATCGTTCGTGGGCAACCAATCGACGTCCGGCACTGGAATCGTTCAGGCCTCCTGCGCGCCGAACCCGGGCCTCGCCACGCTCGCGGCAGTCCGGATCAACCGTCAAGGCGTCTTCGGTGGAAACGGTTCCTGTGGTTCGTTTGGAACCGTTGGCTCACTCTGGACCATCGGCGGTTCGGTCCTGGTGCAGCAGGCCGGAATGGTTGTCGCCGATCTGGACGACAACGGGCGTTACGTGGGCAACGACCCCGCGACGGTCGGTCCGGATCTCTGGACCAACGGCGTCCGCTCTTCGCTGACAAGCAACACGACGTTCTCGCCGCTCTCCATGAACAAACGAGGCGACGTGGTTGCATCGGGCGGGGACCAGATCATCCTCGGCGGCACGCTTTACTCACACACGCAAGCGACCGGTCTCCTGCCGCCGGGGTACGTGCGTGTGTCGTTTCTCGACGTGAACGACCGCGGGCAGGTCCTGGTCGCGTTCATTCAGGCTCCCGGAAACACGAATGACCCCTCGATCGCCGCGATCCTGACCCCGGCCCCCGCCCCCAACGTCGTCCGCAATCCCGGCTTCGACGGCTCGTTCAGCGGGTGGCGCCCGTGGTCGCCGCGGTTCCCGGCTTCCGGTCCGCCGCTGGCCGGGTTCTTTCCCATGCCGTTTGGTCCGGTTGGGAACACCGGCGCGAAGATCGATTCGGGCAACGGCGCCGCGATCTCGCAGTACGTGGATCTCGCCCCGACCCCGTCCCGCGTGCGGCTCACCATCTACGCCGCCACTCCCGGCGGTACGGTGACGGTGGCCCTCGGCTCCACCGTCATCGGCTCTGTCGACACCGCGATGCTGCCCGCCGGCGCCGGGTCGGTGAAGCTCGTGCCGATCCCGCCGGGGATGCTCGGACAGCAAGGGGTTAATCTCGACATCGCCTACGCCGGGGCGGACGGGTTCTCCGTGCTGGTCGATGATGTGGGAATCGAGTCCTACTGCCCGGGTGATCTGAACGCCGACACCACCGTCGACGACACCGATTTCGTGATCTTCGCGGAGGCGTACAACCGTCTCGACTGCGCCGATCCGATGATGCCCGCGGGATGCCCGGCCGATCTCAACGCCGATGGCTTTGTCGACGACGCGGACTTTGTCCTCTTTGCGGAGGCGTACAACGCGCTGCTCTGCCCGTAGTGCGAGCAGCGAACGGTCACAGAAGGGCGTCAAGAGGGCTTCGGGCACCGCTCAGGCCGCCCGGGTTGCTTCCTAAACTCGCCCCGAATGAGCACGCCCAACGATCCGAAGTCCAACAAGCAGCCGACCGCCAACCAGAACGCGGGCGCCGATTCCCACGCGACCCCCGGCGTCTCCCTTGAGCAGCAGCGTCGCCTCAACCGCGACGAGGCCGCCAAGCTTGGCGTGAACCCCTATGGCACGCGTACCGACGGGCTGATCCCGCTCTCGCAGGCGCGAGCCCTTTACGACGACGCGGCGAACACCGACTTCAATGCGAACAGCAAGAACCCCGGCTACGCCGATCCGCGGCCGCGGGCTTCGGTCGCGGGACGCGTCATGCTGCTGCGCGACGGCGGGAAGCTGATCTGGATGACCATCCGCGATCACAGCGATGCGCTGCAGATCGCCGTGAGTCAGCGGGATTGCTCGGAGCTGGGCTTCAAGGTCGCCAAGCTCACGGACTTGGCGGACGTGATCGTGGTGTCGGGCCGCGTGATGAAGACCAAGACGGGCGAGGTGACGATCTGGGCCGACGATGTGAAGCCCGCGGCCAAGAGTCTGGTTCCGCCGCCGGAGAAGCACGCTGGGCTGACCGATGTCGAGATCCGCTACCGCCAGCGGTACACCGACCTGTGGGCCAACCCCGAGACGATGGCGGTGTTTCAGCAGCGCAGCGCGATCGTGGGTCGGATTCGCAAGTTCATGGAAAGCCGCGGGTATCTGGAGGTCGAGACCCCGATGCTCCAGTCGCTCGCGGGCGGAGCCGCGGCACGCCCGTTCGTCACCAAGATGAACGCGCTGGATATCAACCTGTTTATGCGGATCGCGCCCGAGCTGTATCTGAAGCGCCTGCTTGTTGGCGGCATGCCGAAGGTCTTCGAGGTCAACCGCAACTTCCGCAACGAAGGCCTCGACAAGCAGCACAACCCAGAGTTCACCATGCTCGAGGCGTATCACGCCTTTGGTGATGTTGAGACGGTGATGGAGCTCACCGAGAGCATCATTCGCGACGCGGCGAAGATGGTGTTTGAGCAGATCGGAGGCACGGGTGACATCGTCCTGCCCTTCGGCGATCTGCAGATCAATTACAGCAAGCCGTTTGTCCGCGTCACGTACGCCGAGCTCTTCGAGAAGGGGCTGGGCTACTCGATGCACGACACCGAGCGGGCCAAGAAGGACCTGGCGGCACGCAACCCGCAGAAGGCCAAGGAGATCGCCGCCGCCGACCCGTGGTTCGTGGTCAACGAACTCTTCGAGCTCAAGGGCGAGCACCTGCTCGACCCCTCACGCCCGACCTTCATCACCGACTACCCGAGCGCCATCTCGCCGCTGACGCGTCCCAAGCCCGGCAATCCGGCGCTGGCGGATCGCGCCGATCTGTTCATCGCGGGCATGGAGATCGCGCCGCACTACACCGAGCTGAACGATCCGGACGTGCAGGAGGCGAAGTTCAAGGAGCAGCTGCAGGGCATCGACGCCGACAAGAGCGCGGAAGAGAACACGTTCCGGACGATGGACCACGACTTCCTGCGGGCGCTGAAGGTGGGCATGCCGCCGGCGGGGGGCATGGGCCTGGGCGTGGATCGGCTGGTGATGATCCTGACCAATCAGCGGACGATCCGCGATGTGATGCTGTTCCCGCTGATGAGGCCGGAGGCCTGAATCTCAGTGAGACCGGCCTTCGGCCGGTCAACGAGACGCCGGTACGGAGCAAGAACCGTCGTGGTGTCGAGGTGAAGTCGGGAAGACCGGCCGGAGGCCGGTCCCACTGGTGTTGGGCGGTCAGCGCTTGACCACAAAGCCTGAAGGCAGGTTGGGGAGCGTCTTCGTGCTGGTCACGCCGCTGGGGCCCATGATCTGGATGATGGCTTCGTTGGTGGCGTCTTTCACCCACAGGCGATCGGTGCGTCCGTCCGCGTTGTAGTCCGCGGCCGCGGCGAGGCTCCAGCCCGCGCCCGGGGTGGTGATCGCGACCGGCGCGGCCAGCGACGAGGCGTTGACGCGGCGGGAGTACAGGCTCCCGGTTGCGATGGTGCGGTACACAATGTCGATGGTGCGGTCCGAGTCCACATCGGAGACGAGCACGAGCTCTTCGGTGGTCGGGACGTTGGGCAGGGGGCTGAACGTCGGGGCGCCCGCGGCGTTGAGCAGCCAGATGCCTTGCTCGCCGTTGGAGAGATCGCGCCAGATGAGGTCGGGGATGGCGTCGTTGTTCATGTCGGCGACACCGGCGACGACGAGGTTGGCCCTGGGTGAGCCACGCATCTCGCGGGGCGCGAGGTAGTTCCCGCGGCTGAACATGCTCATGTGCAGGCGTCCGGACCAGGACTGCGACCAGAGGAAATCGGTCTCGCCGTCGGCGTTGAAGTCGCCGCTGCCCACCATGTCCCAATCCAGGCCTGTGACGATGATGTCGCGGCTGGTGGGATCGAGGTTCGCGTCGAGCATCCAGGCCCGCAACATGCCGGTGGACGGGTTGCGGAGGATGATGTCGCGCCGGCCGTCGGCGTTGATGTCGACCCGCAGGCCGTTGCCGCCGACCGAGGTGCCCCACGCGGCCATGCCGTAGGCCGGGATGCTGGCGGTGAAATCGAAGATCCCGAAGAGCACGACCTGATCGCGGAAGGCGAGGGATCGGTAGACAAACGACTGACCCGAGAGTGGGCTGACCGCGCCGCCGTCCATCGAGACCCAGTTGGTGCCGTCGAAGAGCATGCAGCCGACGAAGCCCTCGCTGGAGGAGAAGAGCCCGCCGGCGACGAGCCCGCCGCTGAAGGAGGTGAGGGTGAAGATGGTGGAGATGTTCTTGTTGAAGGTGGGCGAGAGCGAGGACCAGGAGGTGCCGTCGAACTGGGCGACTCGAGCGCCGCTGCCGGGGCCGGAGATGTCAAAGAAGCCGCCGGCGACGAGCTTGCCGTTGTGGACGGCGAGGGCCTTGACAGTGGAGTTCAGTCCGGCGCCGACGGTCTGCCAGCCGGTGCCGTTCCAGACCGCGACGTGCCGCGGATCGGAGACGCCGGGTGGGTAGACGATGGAGCTGGCGCCGAAGGATCCCGCGGCGTAGAGCCGGCCGTTCCAGACCGTGAGTGCGCCGACGAAGCCGGCGTTGAAGCCGGTGCCGATGGGCGCGAAGCGGACGCCGTCGAATCGGGCGATGCGATTGCAGGGGACGTTGTTGATGCGTGTGAAGGCGCCGGCGAGGATGAGCTCGCCGTTGAAGGGGACCATGGCGTAGACGTCGCCGCTGTGCGTGCCGTGGAACGCCCAGGTGGAGCCGTCGAAGCTCAGCACCTTGCCGCCGCCGGCGACGTAGAGACGGTTGGCGAAGACGGCCATGACAGGACCGCCGCCGGAAACCATGGGAAGGATGCGCCACGACGACCCGTTCCAGGCGCGGTAGCCGTAGCCGGGCTGATAGACGATGAGTTCGCCGCGGAACTCGACCCCGCCGGAGTCGATGGTGCGCAGTCGCGGCAATCCGACGAACCAGTCGAACCAGCGGCCGGTCGCCTGGGCGTTGGCGGGGGCGGAACACATCAACGCCGCGCACGCCACGGCGATCCATCGGGCCATCATGATCACAGACCGCACCATCGCGCACGCTCCGATCTTGCTCGTCCCCACGAGCCAGACGTGATGCACCTGTATCGGCATTCAAACTCGGCCGCTCGCATCCGCTCTCAGCGTGGCGAGCGAGGCTCTGTTCGTCCGAGGGCACACGACCGGTTGCGGCGAATTCTGCGCGTGACCTTCATTCCGCACCACCCGCGAAGCGACCGGCCGGCTCCAACGACAACGCCCGGACCGACTCTTCGCACCGCTTGGCCACGTTGGTCCACCCTTCGCGGCTGTCCGGCTCCGTGTCAAAGACCAAGGGTGTGCCAACCCGCACCGTGATCCGCACCGGCCGCGGCAGCTTGGTGTTCGCCGGGCAGGCCTCGAAGGGGCCCTCCAAGAAGCACGGCACGACCGGGACATTCGTTCCCGCGACGATCATCCCGAGCCCGGCCTTGAAGGGGTTCATCGTTCCGTCGCGGCTGCGGGTGCCTTCTGGGAAAAGCACCAGCCCGCCGTGGCCGCTGGTGACACGCTCCCGCAGGTCGACCAGCGCGTGCGAGGTGACGCCCTTGCGATAGAGCGGCAGGGCGTTGAGGAAGAGCGACGCGAGCAGCGACGTCGCGCCGTTCTTGAAGAACACATCGCCCGCCGCCACCGGGTGGGTTTCGATCCGTGCCTTCAGCGGCAGGGCCGAGACCAGCACCAACGTGTCGAGGTGGCTTTCGTGGTTCGCGATCATGATGAACGGCACACGCCGCGGGAGGTTCTCGGTTCCTTCGATCCGCAGGCGGTGGTAGAGCCGCAGGTACAGGCGCACGCCCAGCGTCGCGGCGGCGTTCATGGAGACCGATACCAGCCCGGCCTCACGGCGGGTGCTGCGGAAGCGCTCGCCGGGCTTCATCATCGAGTCGGCGGCGGGTTTGTACGTCCAGTTGTCCACGCGGCGCGCGTCTCCTGCACAGGTGCTTCACATCCCAAGCGCCGCCGTGAACACCCGCGGCGTGCGATCCAAGCCAAACCCGATCGCGTATCCGATCAGGTGAAACGTCGCGGGCGCGACCAAGAGCGCCGAGTTCAAGCGATCGAGGAACCCGCCGTGGCCGGGCAGTGTCGCGGCCATGTCCTTGATACCCAGGTCGCGTTTGATCGAGCCGAGCAAGAGGTCGCCGAGCTGGCCGCCGATGGAGATGATGAGCCCGAGCACGAGGAGCGCCCACGGCGTGTCGAGCTTGGTGCCCTCGAACACCAAGTGCCCCATCCCTGCCGCGAACGCGGTGGTGAGCACCAGGGCGCCGAGATGCCCGCCCAGCGTCTTGTTCGGGCTGGTGTTGGGGAAGAGCTTGCGGCGGCCGAACGACTTGCCGCAGACGTAGGCGAAGATGTCGTTGAGCTGCACGCTGACCAGGATCAGGAGCAAGATCGGGCGGTAGTTCGGGTCGTTGGCGATGTAGCCGAGGTGGCCGAGGCCTGAGCCAAAGAGCACGTACGCCACGCACGCGAGCGAGACGCGTTGGATGAAGCCTTGGGGCGAATCCGCCAGCACCGCGGTCGCCGCCACGATCACGATCGTCAGCGGCGTCAGGGCCATGAACATGCCGTACCAGTGATCGAGCGACGTCAGTGCCACCAGCACGATGCTGATCGCGACGATTGCGCTGAGGGATCGGAACCGGAACAAGCCCGTCGCTCGGGCGTACTCGCGGTAGCAGAGCATCGACGCGACCGCGATCGCGATGATCGCTGTCGCCGGGCAGAAGAGCACTGGAACCAAGAGCGCGGGCGCGATGACCAGCCACGTCCAGTAGCGGGTCCAGACGTCCTTGCGCGTCTTCTCCGACATCTTCGCGGAGAGCGCGAGCGTCGCGAGCGGTGCCGCGATGAACGCGCCGGCGATCAGGTAGAGGAACACCCGCGTCGCCGGGTGCGACAAGGCGTTGGAGTAGGTGAAGAGATAGTCGATGCCTTCTTTCACGTGCCGCCTTTCAAGTTCCGCGACTCCGAAGGTTCCGTGCCAGCGTTGCCAATCGACGCCACGCCGTGAACAACCCGCCGACCGCGATGAGCAGCAGCGTCCAATCCATGATCGACATCGTCGGCCCGCCGGGCCAGAATGGGACCACGGGTCGGAAGCCGGGCGGTGCGAAGGCGAGGTACAGGCACGCGACGGTCATCGCGAACATGCGCTGCTGCTTGGCCATCGGCCCGCGGAAATCGCTGGGGAAACCGAGCGAGCGTCCCAGCACGCGGCTGTAGGTCACGAACAACGCGGCACACGCCGCCGCCCAGCCCGCCCACGCCTCGCCGCGGAAGCAGTAGCCCGCGCCGACGAAGATGAACGTATCGGACAGTCGATCGGGCACTTCGTTGTACAGATCGCCGACCGCGGAGCGCATCTTGCCCTCGACCGCGACCATGCCGTCGAGGAGGTTGGCCATCAGCCGGAGCTGAATCCCCGCCGCCGCGACGAGATAGAGCACCAGGTACGGCACCTCCACGCGTCCCACCAGCGCGAGGCTCACCCCAGCGATCGCCGCCGCCACCACGCCCAGCACCGAGATCAGATTCGGGCTGACCCGCGCCCGTGCCAGCAGCGCGGCGAAACGCTGGATCGGCCCGAGGCTGCGAGCGGCGATCGGGCGACGATCAAAGTCGGTGGATGCGGCCATCGCTAGCGTCTCCCCATCAGCCACATGCCGGCGATCAAGAGCACCATGCCCAGTATGTTCGCGGGCTTGATCGGCTCCGCGAAGGCGAAGTACGCGATCGCCGCCGCCCAGATGAACGTCGACGCGTAAATGGGGTACAGCGTCGTCAACTGCCCGCCCCGCTTGAACGCGGCGACGAACAGCACCATCACCGCGGCGTAGCAGACAACGCCCGCGAGCAGCCGCGGATTGAACCACGTCAGCACCCGGGCCACCTCGAGACGCTCTGCGCCGGACTTGTACAGGAACTGCCCCAGCGCCCCGAAGAACGCGGCCGCCGCGAACATCACCATCGAGATCGGCGGCGTGGTTGTAGCGGTCTCGCCCATGCCGCTAAGGTATCAGACTGCCATGCCCCGCCGCCCACCACCCGACGACGACGGCCCCATCGCCTCCGACCTCGAGAAGTTCGGCGATGTCACGCAGACCTGCGAGTCCTGCGGCACGACGCTCTACGACGACGCCGACCTCTGCTGGAAATGCGGCCACGCGCTGGGGACGCATCCCGTGAAGCAGGTGCCGATGTGGGTGCTCATCACCACCAGCGTGCTGATCGGCGTGATCATCCTCGGCCTCGTGCTGCGGCTGGTCTGATCCGCCAGGACGGTGGTGGGGCCTTCTAGGCCCCGGCGACAAACACCCCAACCCCCATCAACACCAGTGGGACCGGCCTCCCGGCCGGTCGGCGGCCGGGTGGACTGGAACAACTCCGGGTGCCACTGCACGCGGCCCCGCGGGATCGAATCCGCTCTTTGCCGCAACATCATCGCCTCGCGCCCGAATCGAACGGCAGAGGCACGCATGGCAAGGCGAAACCAACGTCGTGGGATCACAATCCTTGAGGCCTTGTTCGTCATACTACTGATCGCTTTTCTCATCGCGATTCTTCTGCCCGCCCGGGGAGGAATGAGAGGAGCGCCGCAGCTCAAGGACGGCACGCAAATCCGTGGAATCCATCAAGCCATGGTCACGTTCGCTGGCAACAACCAAGACAACTACCCACTTCCCAGCCTGCTCGACGCCCAAGACACCATTCCGACCATCGGCGGCGTGCAATTGCAAGGCGCCGAGAAGGACCTGCCTCGCTGGATGATCTCCATGCTGATCTACAACGGCAGCATCACACCGGAATTGCTCGTCTCGCCGAAGGAGCCCAACCGCTCGATCCGCGTCGACAACAACTACGAGTTCAGCAACCCAAGCGCGATCCAAGCCAGCAAACGTTCGATGGCCATCCTCGATCCCGCCTTCGCCGCGTATCCCGATGAGCCCGGGGGCGACACACCGATTCATCGTCAGGAGCGATTCGCTCCCAACGCCGGTTTCTCGTACGCGTTGGTGCCGCTGGCTGGCGCTCGCCGAGCCATGTGGTCATCCACCTTCGACGGCACCCAAGTCATCATCGGGAACCGCGGCCCGTGGTACGAGCAGGACGCCGCGGGCGAGTGGGGCCTCAATCGCAAAGAGCGGCGCGGCGCCGCGAAGATCCGGGCCTCGGAGTCGAACACGCTTCGGCTCCACAACAAACGCGGCGCGTCTTGGGTCGGCAACGTCGCCCGCAACGACGGCTCGGTCAACTTCGAGACCCGCCCCGATCCAGAGAACATCCCGCTCTTTCACTGGAGCAGCGACGGCGGCTCCATCCCCGTACCCACGCGATTCGACAACATCTTCGCCAACGAGGACGAGCAGTCCGCGGCCGCGCGATACAGCCCCAGTGATGACGACATCACCGAGGCCACCAACACCCGACGCAACAACTACCTCCGCTGCTTCGGCGACCGTGCCGCACGCTCGTTCGATGCGGATCGCAAGAAGCTCCTCGCCATCGGCGGCTTCTGGTACGACTGATTCGCGCCAGTGGGACCGGCCTCCCGGCCGGTCGGCCTTGGTGTGTGGTCACGGAAGAAGCATGTGTTGCAGTCCACCCGTCTGTCGACCGGCCGGAGGCCGGTCCTACTGGTGTTTGCCTGACCGGCTGGAAGCCGGTCCTACTGGTACATCTTGATCAGCGCCCGGGCCACGGCTTCCCAGGTGAACTTCTCTTCGATGAGTCGGCGTCCCGCCTCGCCCATTGCGCGGCCTTTCGCCGGGTCGCTCATGATCTTCAAGAGGCCCTCGGCCACGCCGTCGACCGTTCGTTGCACGACGAACCCTGCGCCCGCGTCCTGGGCCTCGGGGAAGTGGCACTCCTCGCTGATCACGGCCGGGCAGCGTGCCGCCATGGCTTCGGCGATGGCGACGCTGAAGGCCTCGTGCCCGCTGGGCAGGCAGAAGCACGACGCGTCGACCATGGCCGCGTACTTGTCTTTGCTGAAGATCGGGCCGGTGAGGTGCACGCGATCGCTCAGGCCGAGGCGTGCGACCTGTTCCTCGATCGGCTTCTGCATGCCGAAGTCGGGGCCGGTGATGACGAGCCGCGCGCTCGGCACGCGGGCGAGCACCTTCTGGAACGCGTCGACGAGAATCGGCAAGCCCTTGATCGGATGCAGGCGCGACAGGAACAGGATGAAGGGGTCGTTCCCGAGCTCCGGATGCTTCGCGCGGAACGCGCCGGGCGCTGGCAGCGGATCGATCTCCGACAGGAACACGCCGTTGGGCACGATGCCGATCGGCTTGGTCCAGCCGAAGACCCGCATCTCGTCTTCTTCAAAACGCGAGAGCGCGTGGACGCGGTCGAAGCGGTGGATCGCGCGGCGGTACGCCAGATTCATCGCGACCAGCTTCTTCAGCCGCTTCTCGCTCAGCGCCCAGCGAGTGAGAATGCCGTGCGGCGAGAGCACGGTCGGCTTCTTCTGCCGCCGAGCTTCGTTCACCGCGTGGATCAGAATCGGGTCCCAGATGTTGTGGACGTGCACGACATCGTGCGAAGAGACCAGCGAGCGGAGCATTTCGCGGCAGTCCGTGCCGCGGATCTTGGCGAGCGTGCCCTGCGCCGGGATGCGTTCGATGCGGACCTTCTCCGAGCCCGCGATCTCCGGCAGGGGCGTTTCTTTCGTTGCGCTTTGGCGGGTGAGGATGGTTACATCATGCCCGAGCCCGGCCTGTGCCGCGGCGACTCGGGTGGTGACCATGGTGGGCCCGCCCTGATCGGCGGCGAGCGAGTATGTCACGTGCAGGATCCGCATCACAGAGAGTATCGGCTCCGACACTCCCCTCTCCCCGCTCGCGGGGAGAGGAGTCGCGGCCGCTGCTTCGGGCACTCACTTGCTTCGGGCACTCAGTTGCTTCGGGCACTCACCTGGCTCAGGTCTCACTCCTGCAGTGCTCACTCCGTCGGCGCATTCGCCACGCCGGTGTTGGGCATCGGGTTGACCACCTTGTCGCTGGGCAGCAGCTCGTTGGCGCGCTTGGCCCGCGCCAGCGCCGCCGCCAGCTCGCGGTAGCTGAAGCCGGTGCGCACCGAGTCTTCGAAAGGCATCGCGTTTCGACCGGGCTTGCGGCTGAACTTCGCGACCTTGTTCGCGCCCGCCGGGGCCGCGGACTCGGGCACGGGCGGGAGCATGAACAACGGATTGACCGGCGCCAGCGCGACCGAGGCGTTGCCGCCGCCGTCGGACGGAGCCGCGGGCGCGATGGGGCCTTGGAGGCTGGCTCCGGTGCCGGAGAAGGAAGCGACCTGACCGGTGCCGGCCGAGCCACCACCGCCGCCGCCGCCGCCTTCAAAGCCACCGCCTCCACCACCGCCACCACCACCACCGCCTCCGCCCCCACCGCCACCGACGCCACCACCACCTCCACCTCCGCCGCCACCACCGCCGCCTGAGGAGGCCGCGGTTGAAGCGGAACCGGAGGATTCAGATGTGTCGCCGGTGGGGTCCGGGCCGGGATCGGTGCCGCCGTTGCCGCTGATGCCGGGGTTGGTTCCGGGATCGGGGCCAGGATTGGTGCCCGGGTCCGTTCCGGGGTTGGTGCCGGGATTCGTGCCGGGGTTGGTGCCGGGGTTCGTTCCTGGATCGGGGTTGCCGCCGCCGCCCGCGTTGGGGAAGACCAGCGGATAGAGCAGCGGGCGGGCCTTGGTGTCGTAGTAGTTCTGCCAATCCGCGATCTGCTGGTCGGTGTAGAAGAAGTCCCAGAGGATGATGCCCGAAGCGCCGGCCTGCTTGCTGAAGTTGATGCCGTAGGCCAGGTTCATGTCGTTGAGGAACTGTCCCGCGAAGGTCGAGGCCTGGTGATAGCGGAACTGGAAGAACGGCAGCACCGGCTTGCCCTGCGCGTAGCGCACCGCTTCGCCCACGAGGCCCTTGATCCAGCGCTCGGTGCCGCTGGGCTCGACCTGACCGGGCGCGGGCGTGTTGGAAATCGAGTAGTTGGCGTAGATCGTCGGCGTCACCACATCGACGAGGTTCCAGTACCAGGCCATCTCACGCTCGTGGATGTCGCGGTAGCGCGCGAGGTCCACGCCGGCCTGCTTGTAGCCGTTGAAGATCCAGTACGTGCCCAGGGGCAAGCCGTAGAACGTGACCTGGGCCTTGGGGCGCTGCTGGCGCGTGAGCGCCGTGGTGAACTCGTAGTACTTCCGCACTTCCTGGCGGAACGACTCGGCGTAGATGGACTCCCACTCCGACTCGAGCTTGCCGGCGAGCAACTCGGGGCGCTGGGTCTTGATGTAGTTGCGCCACGCCGGCTGCGACGGGCCGCTCCACTCCCACGCGGGCCAGAAGTGCTCGTAGTCGATCATCACCACGCCGGTGAAGTTCTTGTCGGGGATGGTGGCGTCGAGATCGGCGATGTACTTGGCCCGGTGCTTGTCATAAAACGCCGGGTCCGCCGCGATCTCGTCGGGGCCGTTGGGGTGCAGGCCCATCGCGCCGCCGATGATGTTGTTGGGCGCCGGGATGCCGCGGGTCTGCAGCCCGCTGGTGTTGCGGCTCTGGATCGACAAGCGCACATCCCAAGCCTGGGCCCAGGCCGAGCTCACCACGGTGCTGGCCATCACGCCGGCGGCGAAGAGCAGGGCGAGGGTTCGGGGCATCATCGGGCGCGGCGCGATCAGCATGGTCATCTCCTCCAGCGGGACACACCGGTCATCATCGACAACTGTCGATTACGACTCGGGCACGGTCGCGTCCGAGAAGGAGATCGCGCTGGCGCGGCACCGCTCAGCCGGGATAAACGGCAAAGGCGGCAGCACAGACTGGCTGCTGTCGAGCGTGCTCAAGCCGGCCGGATCGGGCTACTTCTCCGCGAGCGCTTTGTCGATCGCCTGGCTGAGATTGCTCTCGAGGTAGTCGACCGCCGCGGGTGTGCCGCCGCCGCCGCCGGGGGGCGACGGGAGCTTGTGCCCGGCCCAGACGACCTTGCCGTTCTTTCCGATGACGTAGAAGGTCGGCCAGCTCTTGAGGCGGTACAGGCCCGCGATGGTCTCGGCCTTGGTCACGCTGGGGAAGGTGAGGCCGTTGTCCTTCATGAACTTCTGCGGGTCGGCCTTGGGGTTGGACTCGGTGTTGAGGCCCAGCACCGCGACGCCCTTGCTCTGGTACTTGGCGAACACCTTCTGCACGGCCGGGGCGGCGTCCTTGGACTGATCGCTGCCGGTGCCCCAGAAGTTGAGCACCAGCACCTTGTCCTTGAAGTCCGACAGCTTCACGCTCTTGCCCTCGAAGTCCTTGAGGTCGAAGGCGGGCGCCATCGAGCCGATGCTCATCAGGTTGTTGTCGGAGTTCAGCAGCGGGTGCTTGTACGTGGTGGGCGTGGCGGTGTCGGGCTTGCTGTCTGGCTTGTTGTCTGGCTTGGTTTCCGGCTTCATGTCCGGCGTGCTGGCCGGAGTCGTTTCGGGCTTGGGCTTGGGGGCGGCGGTCTTGGGCTTGCGTCGGCCGTCGCCGTCGGTGACGGTGTAGCCGTCGGGCGTTTCGAGTGTGAACGACTTGCCGCTCAGCTCGGCCTTGGCGACGAACTTGCTGAGGGTCAGCGTGCGGCTTGGCTCCCCGCGTTTGTCGGCGGGGAGGGTTGCGGTCGCGGGGCGGAAGATCTCGAAACGCCGGGGCAGGCCGTCGCGCTTGGCGAAGTAGATCTTGCTGGGCACGATCGCGGACTCGCTCGCCGTGCCGGCGGCGGTCTTGGCCTTGGGCGGCACGAACCAGATCACGTCGCACTCGAGCCCGTCGATCGTCTGCGGCGCTTCGAACTCGGCCTTCACCGCGATGTCGCAGCCGTTCAGCACCGGGTCGGTGAAGAGCTCCCAGGCGACGGAGGTAGCGGCGTTGCCCTGGTTCATCTGCACGCGGACGTTCTCGATCTCCTTGGGCTCGGTCTGACGCACCAGCTTCCGGCGCGTGTCGACCACCAGGAGCTCGGTCCCGTCGAACGCGGCCCGGATGGCGAACTCGCTCTCGCGCTTCCCGCCGCCCTTGCCCTCGATCGCGAACGTGCCCTCGACGTCGTACTTCCAGTTGCCCTGATCGCCCCGCTCCGCGACCACGTTGGCCTTGATCACCGAGTTGCGGTTGCCATCGGGCATCGCGCCGATCACGTCCGCGGTGTAGCTGAGGCTCTGGACATCGTTCATCACCGCCCGGGCACTCTGCAGGACCTCCAGGATCTTGGGATCGATGGTGTCCACGCCCTTGGAATCGCCGGGCTTGGGTGCGGGGTTGGGGGCGGGGTTGGAGTTGGGTGCCTGGGCGAGGCAGTCGAGCGAGAGTGTCCCTCCCGAAACCAGAACGGCGATCAGTGCGAGGGTGCGTGGAAGCTGGGGCATGTGAGTTCTCCGGATCGGGCGGCCCGGTGGGGCCGCCGCACATGGACGCACGAGTTCATCGTGCGGTGCTGATTGTTGGTTGCAGGAAACGTCGCCTGAGCAAGATCGCGCGGCCGGCCCGGGACCGCTGGAGGGATGGGGCCGCAGAGGACCAAAAGAGGAGCAAACGAGGGGCAAAAGGGTTGTCAAGGAGGGGCGCGGCCGCCGCGGGGTCCCGGCCGGAACCCCTCCCCTGATCCAGCGCCCGCGACAGGCCAACGGTTCACGGAATTTGTTCGGAGCGTTGGGGTTGCTGGCGGAGCCGGCCAGCATCAAAACCTAGGGAAATCTTCTCGAAATCTGTTGGCGCGCCGATTCTTTCACGCTACGGGTATGAGGTTGTGTGGCATCCAGGCGCTCCGGCACCGGTGTAGACGAGGGCAGCATGCACAAAATCGTTGTTTCGCTCTGCGTCGCTTTGGCGACGACGCAAGGACTTTCGTCGGCCCGCGCGGACACCGCGCCGCTCGAAGTGCTCGTGCGTTCGGGCACGCCAGCACCCAACACCGAAGCGGGCACGGTCTTCGCCAGCTTCGGCGCGCCGGTGACCAACGATCTGGGCACGTACGCGTTCGCGGCCACGCTCACGAGCGCCAGCGCCAACAAGACCGGCATCTGGATCGGCGTGCCGGGCAACTGGCGTTTGCTGGTGCGCGAAGGGCAGGCGATGCCCTCGAACCTCGGCGCGCTGCAACGCCTGGATCGCTCCGCCATCGTGCTCAACAACGCCGACGCCGTCGCTTTCGCGGCCCGATCGGGCACCGGGGCGGGCAAGCTCTCGATCTTCCGCGCCACGCGAGCCGGCACGGTCACCGTCATCGCCAGCGTCGGCATGCAGGCCCCGGGGCTGGCCAACGGCGTCACCTTCCGCGACCTGGGTGAGCCGGTGATGAACGCTTCGGGTCAGATCGCCTTCAACGCCTCGCTGCAGGGACCGGGCATCACCGACGCCAACCAGGGCAGCGCCTGGCTCTACAGCGGCGGGGTGCTCCGCACCGTCATGAAGGGGGGCGACATGATGATCATCTCGCAGCCCTCCACCACCGTCCGCGACCTGCTCTCGCCCATCCTCAACAACAACTCCAAGGCCGCGTTCGGCGGTGTGGTGCAGGGCCCGCTGGTCAACCCCTGGAACGACAGCGCCCGCTGGATCGCGACCAACTGGACCCCCACGATCCAGTCCTTTGGCGGGACACTCGTCGGCACTCCGGGTGAGGGCGGGGACCAGATCACGCTGCAGATCCGCCGCGTGCTCCCGGGCATGCACCGCATGAACGGGGCCGGGACCATCGCGTTCTTCGCCGACCACGAGGACTGGAACTCACCCAGCAAGTTCGCCCACGGCATCTGGACCACGACCCCGACCGGCATCAAGCCCGTCGCGACCAGAACCACGCCCGTCACCGCGCTGGGCGAAGCCGTCAGCCTCGCGAGTTACTCGTCGCTGATCATCGACGCGAACAACCACATTCACTTCAAGGCCTCGCTGGCCGGCCAGTTCGTCACCAGCCAGAACGACAACGCGTTCTTCAGCGCCACCTCCAACGGCACGCTGGTGCAGCGGCTCCGCGCCAACGACGGCGCTCCGGGCATGCTCGGGCAGCGCCGTCTCCGCGAGCTCTCGCCCTACGCCGCGTGCGGGCCCAACGGCGAGCTCTTCCTCGTCGCCCCGATGTCCGGTCCGACGCCGAACAACGCGTTCGAGCGCGTGCTCATGACCAGCTACCCCAGCGGCGAGATCAGCAAGGTCGTCGCCAGCGGCGACCGCGTCACGGTCGCGCCCGGGATCACCAAGACCGTCTCGGGCATCCCGAACTTCTGGGCGGGCAACAACCAGGACGGGCAGCCCAGCGCCATCAACGCCTCCGGCTCGTTCGTCTTCCGACTCGAGTTCACGGATTCTTCCTCGGCCTTGTGCCGGAACGTCCTCCGCCCCGCGTGCCCGGGCGATTTCGACGGGAACCGGATCGTCGACGACTACGACTTCATCGTCTTCTCGGAGTACTTCTCCGAGCTCGCCGGCGGGCCGGGCGACCTGGATCGCGACGGCCTCACCTCCGACTCGGACTTCGTCCGCTTTGCGCAGGCCTACGCCACGTTGGTTTGCCCCTGAGATACCACTGAATCCTCGGCGCCGCTCCCGTTCTGCGCTCCAGCGCTCCGCTGCGGCTCTCCGATCAAAGCCCAAATGCCAATGCAGACTCACGGATCGTCCCTGCAAACGATCCCGTGATTCCTTACACTTCCTCCCGAGATGAAGCTTCCCGCAGAAAAGGTCAATCGCCTCCGGCCCTTCTACAACGGAAGGACTGTTTGCGTGACCGGCGGCGCCGGCTTCATCGGCGGGCATCTGGTCGACGCCTTGCTGGCGCTCGGCTCCACCGTCCGCGTCGTGGACGACTTGTCGAACTCGACGTTGGAGCATCTCTCGGAGTTGATCGACCTCGAGCCCGATCGCGTGCGTTTCGTGCGCGGCAGCGTGCTTGATGACGAAGCCCTCGCCGACGCCTTTAGCGGCGCCGCGACCGTTTTCCACCTGGCCGCCGTCGGGAGCGTGCAGCGCTCGGTCGATGATCCGCAGCGGACCTTCAGCGTCAACGCGACGGGCACGCTCCGGGTGCTGCAGGCCGCGAAGAAGACCACGTCGCTCTCCGGCGCCGGCGTTGAACGCGTGATCCTGGCGTCGAGCTCGTCACCCTACGGCGACGACCCGCACCTTCCCCGCGTCGAGACGCAGTTGCCCGCGCCCGTCTCGCCCTACGCCGCCAGCAAGCTCTCGGCCGAGAGCCTGCTGAGCGTGCACTCCAAGACCTACGGCATGAGCACGCTGGCGCTGCGGCTGTTCAACGTCTTTGGCCCGCGCCAACCCGGCAACTCGCCCTACTCCGGCGTGATCGCCGCGTTCGCCCAGAAGCTGCTGCGGGGCGAGGCCCCGGTGATCTTCGGCGACGGCCTTCAGACCCGCGACTTCACCTATGTCGCCGATGCGGTGATGGCGTTCCTGCTCGCCGGCTCGGTCAAGGTTCCGCCCCGCGGCGAGGTCGTGAACATCGGCACGGGTACCAGCGTGACCATGCTGGAACTGGCGCGTGCCATGGCCAATGCCGCGGGCGTGCCTCAGATCCACCCGCAGCTGCAGCCCGGTCGCCCGGCCGACGTGAAGCACTCGCTGGCCGACATCAGCAAGGCCAAGGAGCTGCTGGGCTTCGAGCCCGGGTACACGCTCGAAGCGGGGCTGCAGGATCTGATCGCGTGGCACCGACAGGCGGCGAGCGAGTCGACGAACCGGTGATTTCGTGGGCGTTCGACGAGAACGCCCGCCGCGTGCACTGAGCGCTACCTTACGAACACAACACGGCGTTGTAGGCGACCACGAAGATCTGGAAGTCGGCGTCGTCCACCAGCGCATCGCTGTTCAGGTCCGCCGGGCAGGATGGCGGCATTGTCGGATCGGCGCAGTCGAGGATGTCGTAGGCCACCACGAAGATCGAGAAGTCCGCGTCATCGACGAGGCCGTCGTTGTTCAGATCGGCAGGACAGGGTGCGGTCAGCGGGATCACGTTGGCGGGCACATCAATGGTGCCGTTCCTGATGAGAGTCTTGTAGTAGATGCGGCACGCCGGATTGATCAGACGCGAGCCCGCGTCGATCTGCAGCGTGTCGACGTAGATCGCTTCGCACGAGCCCTGGCCGAGGTTGTCGTTGTCGTACGCATCGACCAGCCGCACGGTGCTCGGCGACGGCCCGATGCGGAGCGTGCCGATCGGGTAGTGACCAGCAATGGTGCGGTCGAGGCCCGATGCACTTGCACCGATGTCCCTCGACATCACCTCCAGCGTCTGCTCCGAGCCGGTGCCTTCCAACTGCAGCGTCGCCAGGCTCAGGTCATAGCGGGTGTTGGCGTTGATCGAGTTGTCGAAGTCACCCCCGACGTGTACTTGAGATCCGACAAAGGGCATATTGAGGTTGGCGGGGGCACCAAGAGTGAGGTCGCCACCGATATCCAGATTCGGCGGGACAGACAGGCAGCCGGTGCACGCCGCACCCACGATCGTGCCGCTGTTGGTGAGAGTCCCGAAGACCAAGAGGGTTCCGGAGCGGATCGAGGTGGTGGCACCGTACTCGTTGGTGTATGAGCCGAAGAACGCGCAGTCACCGAGGATGTTGGTCTGGACTCGATTTGAGAAGAGCGGCGTGGAGATCGTGCCGGTGTTGATGGTGAATATGTCGAAGTTGCTGAACCTGCCACCCATCGTCAGAGAGGTGTTGAGATTGGCCGTGGTGGGCCCGTTCGCGGTGACGTCACCGGAGAAAGTGATCGACGCGTTCTGCTCGAGGCGGGTTTGACCGTCGAGGGCGGCAGCGAGAGCGTTGATCGTCAGCGAGGAGCCGGCACGGGCGGTCAGTATGCCGCGCGAGCCGAGGCGGAAGGTCGTACCGGTCACGTCCACCGAGGCACCGGCCCCAACCCGCAACTGTCCAAAGACATCGACCGACGAGCCGGTCGCGGCGGCGAGAGCGGATGAGCCGCTGAGGTCGAGCACCGCGGTGGAAGGCGTGCGGAGATCGGCGGAACTGAAGAGTCCGATCGAACGCCCGAAGGTGTTCAGACTTCCGGTCTGACGCCAAGCGGCCTCGGTCGCGGTGATCTGCTGGCCGCTGGTGGCGGGAAGCAGTGCCGCAGAAAGTGTGGGGTACGACACGTCAGTGACATCGTTGTGGGCCAGCGAGAAGTCATCGGCGGGCACATCGAAGGTCCACGCCGAGCCCTGGTCGGTGTTGGCCCCGACGTTGTCGAGGTTCGCCCCCACCAGCGCCGTGTCGCCCGAGAGCGCGACGGTGATGCCGAAGTAGTCGAACGCCGCGCCGCTTGTGGCGGTCAACTGGGCCTGCTGGGTCCAAGTTGTGCCCGAGCGGGTGAACACGTACGCCGAGCCTTGGTCGAGGTTGGCCCCGACGTCGTCGAGGTTCGCCCCCACCAGCGCCGTGTCGCCCGAGAGCGCGACGGAGTAGCCGAACTGGTCGCCCGCCGAGCCGCCCGTGGCGGTCAACTGAGCCTGCTGGGTCCACGTGATGCCCGAGCGGGTGAAGATATATGCCGAGCCCTGGTCGGTGTTGGCACCGACGTCGTCGGCAGACGCCCCCACCAGCGCTGTGTCGCCCGAGAGCGCGACGAAAACGCCGAAGAGGTCGTTGGCCGCGCCGCCGGTCGCCGTCAACTGAGCCTGCTGGATCCACGTGCTGCCCGAGCGGGTGAAGATGTACGCCGAGCCTTGGTTGGTGTTGGCGCCGATGTCGTCGCCGTACGCCCCCACCAGCGCCGTGTCGCCCGAAAGCGCGACGGAAACGCCGAAGAGGTCGTTGGCCGCGCCGCCGGACGCCGTCAACTGAGCCTGCTGGGTCCACGTGCTGCCCGAGCGGGTGAAGATGTACGCCGAGCCTTGGTTGGCGTTGGCTCCGACGTCGTCGGCATTCGCCCCCACCAGCGCTGTGTCGCCCGAGAGCGCGACGGAGATGCCGAAGCTGTCGCCCGCCGCGCCGCCCGTGGCGGTCAACTGAGCCTGCTGGGTCCACGTGGTGCCCGAGCGCGTGAAGACGTACACCGAGCCCTGGTCGATGTTGGCCCCGACGTCGTCGCCGGACGCCCCCACCAGCGCCGTGTCGCCCGAGAGCGCAACGGAGAAGCCGAAGTTGTCGCTCGCCGCGCCGCCGGATGCCAGCAGCTGCAGATCGGGGCCGATCCACGTGGAGCCGATGCGGGAGAAGACCCACGCCGCACCTTGATCGGGGGTCAAGAACCCCAAATCTTGATTCGGCGCGCCGATGATCGCGGTATCGCCCGAGATCGCGACGGACGAGCCGAAGCGGTCTCCCGCGCGGCCGTCGAGAGCGGTGGCGAGCTTGGACTGCTGGACCCAGGTTGTGCCTGAGCGGATGAACACGTACGCGGAACCCTGATCGACGCTGATACCGATGTCATCGAGGTTCGCGCCGACGATCGCCGTGTCACCGGAGATCGCCACCGAAAGACCAAAGCCGTCCCCGGCAGCGCCGTCCGCGGCGGATAGTTTGGCCTGCTGCGACCAGCTTGAGCCCGCGCGAACAAACACGTACGCCGAGCCTTGATCGACGTTGGCGCCCGCGTCGTCGGTGGCGGCGCCTATCACGGCCGTGTCACCCGTGAGCGCGACGGCGGAGCCAAAGGCGTCGCCGGCGGCGCCGTCATTCGCCGCGAGCTTGGCCTGTTGCGTCCATGTCGGGCCAACGCGAACAAAGACGTACGCCGAACCCTGGTCGACGTTCGCGCCGGCGTCATCAAGGCCCGCGCCGACAATCGCTGTATCACCAGAGATGGCGACGGACTGACCGAGGTTGTCATCGGCCGCGCCATCCGCAGCGGTGAGCTTGGCCTGCTGGGTCCAGCTCGATCCAGCGCGGGCGAAGACGTACGCCGAGCCCTGGTTGGCCTTCACTCCGATGTCGTCGCCGGAAGCACCCATGATCACGGTGTCGCCGGAGATCGCGACGGCGTAGCCGAGACGATCACCTGATGCCCCATCCGAGGCGATGAGCTTGGCCTGTTGGGTCCAGCTCGATCCAGCACGGGTAAAGAGATACACCGAGCCTTGGTCGGCGTTGACGCCTACGTCGTCGCCGTACGCACCGATGATCACCGTGTCGCCGGTGATCGCGACGGAGAACCCGAAGAAATCGTTCGCCGCACTGTCGGGGGCAATCAGCGTGGCCTCCCGTGTCCAGTCGGTTCCCGTCCAGCGATACACATTGGCCGAGCCCTGATCGACATTGGACCCGACGTTGTCAAAGGGCACACCGACGACCAGGGTGTCGCCGTCGATCGCGACCGAGACCCCGAACAGATCGCTCGCCAGAACGTCCGGGTTGGGAATTCGGAGCGGTGTCGAACGCTGCGCGAGCGCGAGGCACGGAGCCATAGCCGCCACGATCGCGGTGACCAGTCTCATCCAACAACGCATCTCAACCTCCGGGACTTTGGGCCATTGTCCCAGATAAGGCGGGATGACACAAGGCTTGTTCGCCGCAATCAACCCTTCATCGATCGACAGCGTGGTCGCGCCCAAGGCCACGAGGACCGCCAGACGATCGGACCCATGGCAACGCCGCCCTGCCTGAACGCCCGGATGCCCTCCAATACTCACGCGGCGTGACCCACTCACCACTGGACATCCTCGGAGGGCTCTACCAGCTTCTGCGGCTGGGGGTGATCTCGCGGTTTCGCTTCCGGGGGCCCTACTGGCAGTGGCGTCTTCACACGGCGTTCGGGAAGGGGTACCCATCCAGCCGCTGGGAGCTGGTGAAAAGCGTGATTTCGTACGGAATTTGGATGCATCGGATGCGGCGATTCCGATGATCCTCGTCCGAACGGTCGTGTGCGGGCTCGTGCCGCGGCCGGTAGCGGGTATGCTGGTTCCTGCGGGGTCCCCCGCCGTCGCGCCGGATGCACCGGCTTGCTGGGAGGTTTGCCATGTCCGAATCCACCAACTCACCGGCCGCCAACGGCGGCTTTGCCAAGGCGTTTCTTCCGGGTCTGATCATCGGGCTGGTGGTCGGCGCGGTGGGCGGCGCGTTCCTGGCTCCGATCATCGCCGAGAGCAGCGGTCCGGCGGCCCAGATCGAGCGCTCGAAGGCCGAGGCGGCGAAGTTCCCGGCCCAACCGGCGCCGGTGGAGCAAGCCACCGAAGCGGTGAAGGAGAACGCCGAGAAGGCGGTCGAAGAGACCAAGAAGGCGGTGGAGAAGGGCGTCGAAGAGGTAAAGAAGGAAGGCGAGAAGGCGGCGGAGGCGATCAAGGCCCCGGCGCCGTCCAAGCCCGACGCACCGAAGTGACCCCGCGGGTGCGGGGCCACTTGGACGCCTTGGTTCGGGAACTCGCGGCGATCAGCGACGGCGACGGATCGCGACCAGACCACCAAGGCCGAGCAGCGCGACCGGGCCGGGCGACGGGACCTGGGTGAAGACACGGAGCTGGGCGACCTCACCGACCGAGGCGAGGGCGGCGAGATTGAAGTTGATGGTGTTGCCGCTGATCGAGAAGAACGAGGGGATGCTGGTGTTGATCCCGCGGAACGGATACCCGGTGGGGTAGACGGTGCCGAAGGCGCCGACGAGCGGGTCGGTCACGTCGAGGGTGGTATTCTTGAACGCGACGCCGACGATGGTGCCGTTGAAGGTGACGCTGCCCTGCGCGCTGATGACGCCGGGGATGCCCTGGAAGTGGATGAAGTGGCTGTCGAAGCTGCCGTTGAGCAGGCCGGGGATCGGGCCGCCGCTGTTGCCGGGGTTGTTGGTCATGTCGACGAAGGTGTTGACGAGGGGCACGTTCTGCTGCTCGTCCCAGGCGAAGGCGTTGAAGCCGGTGAGGGCGTTGGAGGCGCACGACGCGGGTGACGCGAAGAGCCAGGTGGTCTGCCCGCTGACGCCGGTGATGGCGGCGGAGGCGGTGTGGGCGACGAAGGCGGCGGTGAGGAGGAGAGCGGCGGGGCGGGTGTTCATGGGGGAATCCTGAGTTGGTGGGTGTTTGCGGAGGGGAAGAGGGGAGCAGGGGAGCAGGGGAGCAGGGGAATTGCGATTCTGGGCCGCGGGCTTCGGCCCGTGCGGGATGCGTGTGCGGAGTCGCTTCAGCGCCGCTTGCGGCGTGCGGCGAAGAGGCCGGCGAGGCCGAGCGTCGCCGCGGAGCCGGGGGCGGGCACGCTGTGGGTCAGCACGCGGAGCTCGATCATCTCGGCGGTGGGCGCGAGGGCGGTGAGGTTGAACTTCAGGGTGTTGCCGGAGATGCCAAACAAGGACGCCGCGTTCAGCCCGCGGAGCGGGTAAAAGGTGTCGTAGGTCGTGGTGTTGTTGCCGAAGAGGGCGTCGGTGTTGTCGAGGTTCACGGCCCGGAAGAAGACGGCGACGATCTGCGAGCTGAATGTGACGCTGCCGCTGGTGCCGAAGAAGCCGTTGGGGTTGTCGAGGTGGAGGAAGTGGCTGTCGTAGGTGCCGGCGACGACGCCGGGGATCGCGCTCGACTCGTTGGCGGGGTTGTTGGTCATGTCGGCCCACACGCCGGTGGTGGTGATGTTGGTCTTCTCGTTCCAGCAGTAGAGGTTCGGGCCCGTGAGCGTGCCGAAAGTGGCGGAGGGCGGATTGACACCCAGCAATGTGGTCTGGCCGCTGACGCTGATGATGGCGGCACCGGCGGTCGAGACCAGTTGCGAAACGGCAAGCGTGGACAGAGCGATAGCGGTGATGCGGCGCATGATGCGGCTCCTTCGAAGTGCACCCGGTGTGCAGTTGGGGTGCGGTTGGTGTGTCTTGTCCCTCGATCCCCCGCCGCTCTCTTTCGAGTGACGCGGCGAGCCGGATCGGCTCTCATCAACAGCGGTCGTTCCCGACCGGCCCGAGGCGGGCGGAAAACCGCCTCGGACACAAGGACTTGCCCGCGGCCGGGGATACCTTGCAGTGCTGGTTCAGATTTCTGAGGCGACGCGATGGGCGAGCGATTCCAGCCCGCCTCGGGCACCGAGGCTGAGGAGGCGTTGCGACGAGGCTTCGGATGACCGGGAACGGGCGCGCGCGGACCTTGCTCGATTGACACGCTCGCGAGATTCGCACTCGGGCCACGCGAGCGATCCGAGGCTTCCTCGCGGACTCGTCAGCCTCGGCGTCCCAGTCGCCTTGGCCTCTCCGCTCTCCTTCTCTTCGTCTCTTCGTCTCTCCGTCTCTCCGTCTCTCCGTCTCTCCGTCTCTCCGTCTCTTCGTCTCTTCGTCTCTCACCCTTCCTGAGACGCGTCGAGGATCGCCTTGGTCACCGGGTCGTAGCGATAGACCTTCCCGGGCTCTTCGGCTTTGCAGCCCTTGTGGGCGCCGTCGCAGAACGGGAACTTCGAGGAGATGCCGCAGGCGCAGATCGAGAGGACCTTGAGGTTCCCCTGCTCGTCGCGGGGCCAGGTGGCGGGGTCGATCTTGATGGGTGCGGTTTGTTCGTGGCGGACGAGGCGTGCCATGGGAGCTCCGGGGAAGGTGGGAAGTCTACACGCGGCGGCGGGCGTCTCTGGTACACTCGTTGCGAGTTTGGGGAGGGCGTGAGGGATGGGGTCGTGGGGGTTCGATCGCGCGATGAGGCCGCGGGATCGGAGACCAGAGGAGGCTTCGCCCGCTTTGTCGGACACGTTCGAACCAACCCAGAGCGCCTACACCCACGACGAAGGCGAAGAGACGCCGATGCTCGCGCGCGAGCTGACCGGCGACCTGCTCTGCGCCCGCTGCCGCTACAACCTCCGCGGGTTGTCGGTCCGGGGGCGCTGCCCGGAGTGCGGGATGTCGGTGCGGGGCACGATCCTGATCAAGGTCGATCCCGCGGCGTCGGAGCTGCAGCCCATCCCGTTCGCGAGCCTGGTCGGCGTCGGGCTGTTGGTCTGGCCGCTGGGCGCGTTGGTCGCGGTGGTCGCCATCTGGTACATCCGCTGGGCGGAGATGTTCGGCCACGCGGTGCACGAGTGGCTCGGGCTCGCGGTGATCGGGGGCGTGCTCGCGTCGGGCGCGGGCGCTTTGGTCATCATCCGACCGCACGCGCACATTCCCGCCGACGGGATCGCGCGGGCCGCGGTGGGCGTGTTCTTGTATCTGCCCCTGGCCCTGGGGCTGCACGTGCTCTACACGCGGCTGGACCCGCTGGGCCCGACGCCGTTTCTTCCCAGCGGGCAGGCGAATCTCGAGCGCAGCGGGCTGCGGATCGCGCTGAGCCTGATCCTCGCGGTCATCCTGGCGTGCCTGCGTCCCAACGCGCGGCTGTTCGTGCAGCGCTCGATGCTGCTGCGCTCTGGAAGAGTCGATCGACAGACGATGCTGGCGATGGTCGGGGCGCTGGGGGTTGTCACCTTGGGTGACCTGGCCCAGGTGCTCGCATCGTTCTTGAGCACCGGCGCGTCCCAATCGGCTCTCTTGGTGGGGACCATCCTGATCGCGGTGGGCTCGATGTTCTTCACCGTGGGCATTTTGGGCGTGCTCGTCGATTGCGTGCGGATCGTGCCCGCGGTGCTGAGCCGCCCGATCTCGCTGGAGTCGATCACCGGCGCGAGCAACGATGAAGCGACCGCGATCTTCGATGCCGCGGGCTCGCGGCCGCAATAACGACGTGGATGGCGGACACGCCAGAGAAAAGGACCCGCGCGGTGCTGTCACAGGCGATCCGAGATCGGTTCGATGCGTTGCTCGAGGAAGCGATCGAGCAGCTGCCGCCGGCGGTGCGGGCGTTGCTGGACGAGGTCCCCGTCGTCGCCCTTGATCGACCGACGCCGGAGATGCTGCGCGATCTGGGCATTGATCCGAAGGACGAGGAAGCGGCGCTGGAGTTGTGTGGCCTGCACACCGGCGTCGCCGCCACCGAGCGTGCCGTGGATCGCTCGGGTGAGCTGCCGTCGGAGATCCACCTCTTCCGCGAGGGCATTCTCGATCTGGCGGGCGGCTTCGATCAGCCCGAGGCGGACGATGTCGTGTACGAAGAGATCATGGTCACGCTGCTGCACGAGATCGGCCACGAGTTCGGGTTGTCGGAAGACGACCTCGATCAGCTCGGGTATTCGTGAGGCAATGAGTCGGGAGCGGGGCCTTCCAGGCCCCGACGCCAAGACCGACCTCGCGCCAGTGGGACCGGCCTCCCGGCCGGTCGACAGGCGGATGGACTGGAACAGCTTGCAACACGCAGCACTCTGAACAAGGCAGACCGGCCGGAGGCCGGTCCCACTGGGTTTCCACTGGGGTCCCACTGGCGTTACCGATCTTCGCCCCGCACCAGCGCCTGATCCGCGACGATCTGGATCGGGATGATCGCCTCGGCCCGGGCCCCGCTCACGCGGTCGCGCAGCACCACCTTCAGCGAGTACTGCCCGACCGTCAAGGTTCGCGGCAGCTCCACCATCTGGGTGATGAAGAAGTCACGCCGCTTGTTGCGGGAGGTCTCGACCACGCTCTGCTCGGGCTTGCGCCAGGCGAGCATGCTGCCGTCGCCGGTGTAGAGCTGCAGCTCCTGCCCAAGCTCGACCGACCAGCGGTCGCCGTTCTTCATGTTCCCTTCGGCGCCGAGATCGCGGTAGGCGAAGTTCGCGGCTTCGGTGTAGATGATCACGCGGTGGGCCTGGCCGGCCAGGAAGGTGTTGAACTCAAAGGGCGTGAACCGGCCGAACGCCTCGACCTTGCGGCACAGTTCCGCTCTGGCGACGCGCACGCTCTGGGCGCTGGCGAGCGCGTCCATGCTGCGGGCAAGCATCTGGGCGACGCGGCTCGGGTCTGATGCCGCGGCGGGGTCCTTGGCGAGTGCATCGATCAGCTCTCGCACCGACTGCACCGCCTGGCGCTCGCGCTCGCTGAGGTTCGCCAGCGACGGCGCACCGGCGCCGGTCTCCTGCGCACTCAGCATCTCGAGCATCGCCAGAGCCAGCGAACTCGACACTGAGCTCTCCGGATCGCCCACCTGCTGGTTGATCGCGTTGCGTAGCTCCGCGGCCAGGGCCCGGACACGCTCCTGTGCCGAGGGCTGAGCGGCGGGAGCCGTGGCGGCGGGTGCGGGTTCGGGCTTCGTGTCACTCGGCGTCGCGCCGGCCAGACCGGCGAGCGAGGAGTCGGGCGCGGTGGCGGGATCGGCGGGCGTCGTGGCGACGGGCGTGGGTTCGGGCGGCGGGGTCAGGTTGGCCTGCGCGAGCCGGCGCCGCCGCTCTTCTTGGGCGGCCTTCAGGTCCTCGAGATCGGTCGCGGCCCGCTCGATGAACTTGTGCAGCTCGTCGGGCGTGGGCCGGTTGTCGTTGGCGAGAGCGTTGAGGCCGGCGTTGACATCTTGCGGACGATTGGCGGACAGACCGCCGCCGGTTCCGCCGCCGCCCCCACTCCCACCGGCGCAGCCCACCAGCGTCATCGCGGCGAGGGCGAGCCCCGCGGCGTGGCTCAAAGCACTTGCCGCCCGGCGCGACGCGTGCATCGATCGCGGCACGGCGCCTCGCACGATCATGCCCGCGCGATCGGACGCCGCAAGACCGGACGTGATGCCCGTGGCCACGCCTTCGAGAAGGCCATCGACCCGATCATCCAACCAGGCGGCTTGATCCCAGGAACATTCGGCGCGCACAACAACCTCCGGGTGAGAGCGGACGGGAGGTGTATCGGCGAATAGTGCGCGTCAGGTTGAAATCCTCAGCGGTGTGGTTGGCGCGTACAGGACTGCAGCGCCAACCTCACTCGGACTGACAGCCGACTGTTGAACGGGAGGTCTGAAGGAAGGGCCTCGTCAACGCACAAGTGGTACAGGGTGCAAAGTGCGGCGTGAAGGGTGCGTTGTACAGGGCGATAGGGGTACCGGGTTGTTGCGCCCGCCCGCAGCGCAGCATGCCGCTCCGATACTTGTGAGACCCCTCGCTGCGGCGGGAACGGGGTCGTGCGCTCGCCCGAGGCCCTTCCTTCAACTCTCCAGTTCGATCTTCCAGTTGCTCTCTTGAATCTGAGCGTTCAGCTCACGCAGTTGCTTGGCGGTGTCTTCGACTTGCTTCTGCAGCTTCGCGACGTCAACCTGTGCGACCCACTTGATCTCGCGGGCGCTGTAGCGATCCGGCTCACGCTTGGTCCCGGCGATCGTCGCTTCGAGAAACGCATGCCGCATCTTGAGCGCGTCGCGTGCCGCGATCTGCTCCATGAGCGTCCGACCGTCCTTGCTCTTGGACTTGGCGTTGGTGCGATTGATCTGGGCGATGAGCGTCTCCAGATCCGAGATCAGGCCCATCGCCTCTCGCATCAGTTTGTCCGGCGCCTCGTGCGGCTTGTCGCCCTGCTGCGTGAGCACGTTCGCCACCGTCCGCTCCCGCAGACGCGCCAGCTTGGTCTGCATGTCCGCGCGCAACAGCAACGCTTCGGCGAGTTTCATGATCACCACTCCTTTCCCGCCCGTGCAAGAGCGAGAACGAAGTCTACCAACTTTGATTCACGAACTACTTGTTTACCCGCGCCCACTCCAGCGTTCGCCGAATCCCCTCGCCGAAGTCCACCACCGGCTCATAGCCGAGGAGCGAACGGGCCGCGGAGATGTCCGCCGAGGAGTGCCGCACATCGCCCGCCCGGGGCGGGCCGAACGTCGGCGTCGAGTCCACTTTCAGCGACTCGCCCATGTGCTTCAGGACGTCCAGCAGCCGGATGCGAGCACCGGTGCCGATGTTGACGACCTCGCCCGAGAGGGGCTTCTCGCTCGTCGCCGCCAGCATGTTGGCCAGCACCACGTTATCGATGTAGGTGAAGTCGCGGGTCTGTTCGCCGTCGCCCAGGACGCGGGGCTGTTTGCCGGCGCTCAGGGTGTCCGCGAACGCGCTGATCACCGCGGCGTACGGGCTCTTGGGGTCTTGGCGCGGGCCGAAGATGTTGAAGTAGCGCAGGCTGATGCACGAGAGGCCGAAGCAGCGGGCGAAGGTGCGGAGCAGGAGCTCGCCGCTGACTTTGCTCATCGCGTAGGGCGACCAGACATCCGGGTTGTCGGTCTCCTTGCTGGGCAGGCTGGGCGTGTTGCCGTATGCCGCGGCACTGGCGGCGAACATCACCCGCTTTTCCTTCTTCTCTTGGGCTTTCAGGTCCTTGGCCGCGAGCAGCACGCGCTGTGTGCCTTCGACGTTCACGCTGAGGCACTTCTCCGGCTTCTCGACGGATTCCGGCACGCTCACGAGCGCGGCTTGATGGAAGATGAAGTCGCTCCCCGAGATCGCCTTTCGCAGCGCGGCGTCGTCGAGAATCGAAGCCTTGATGAACTCCACGCTTCCGCCGCTGGCTTTGGCGGCGTCCCGCGCGGGCGCGAGGTTTGACTCAAATCCGCCGGAGAGGTCGTCGAGCACCCGCACCGTCGCGCCGCTGGCGGCGAGGGCGTGGGCCAAGTGCGAGCCGATGAAGCCGCAGCCGCCGGTGATGACCGCGACGCGGCCCTTCAGCTTCGAGGCAACCTGCGGGAACTGTGTGGGGATGAAGTGGGGCATAGGTGTTGTGGGTGTGATGCGGGAGGGAACAGAGTTATCGACCACGCGAAACCATCTCTTCCAGACTCGTCACCATCTTCGCGCACGTCTCGCCCCAGCGGAACCGCAGACACCGCTCAAACCCGCGGCGGCGCAGCTCCTCCGAGTGCGGCGCGTCCGTCAACACCCGCCGCAGTGTCGCGATCAGGCCCGCCTCATCGTCGGGCTCCACGAACGCCGCGGCGTCGCCCAGCACCTCCGGCATCGCGCAGCAGCGGCTCGAGACGACGGGTGCGCCAAAGCTCAGCGCCTCCAAGGGCGGAATCCCGAAGCTCTCGCACACGCTCATGAACGCGAAGCACCGCGCCCGCTGGAACGCCGCTTCGACCGCGTCGCCGGCGAGTCGCCCCTCGATCCTCACCGCATCGGGAGTGCCCGCATCGCGGGCGATCTGCCTCAGCGACTCCGCGTAGCGCTCGTCAAACACCCGGCCGACAGCGCGATACGTCAGCGACTCCAGCCCGCGCTCCTGGCGCAGGGCGCACACCGCCCGCGCGACCAGATGCTGCCGCTTGTGGGGCGTGACGTCGCTCACTGTCAGCACTTCCATCGGCCGCGACGCCAGCGACGTCATCGCCGCCGCATCGCGCGACGCCCACGCATCGGGCACGGCGTTGTAGAAGACCTCGGCCCGCGCGGGTTTGACCTTTTCCCAACCCAGAATGAGATCACGCAAGTAGCCGCTGGTGAAGCCGACGCACGCGGCGTGCTTGAGAGAGTGCCTGATGGCGCGGCGTCTCATGGCGGCACCGAGGCGTGCGCGCAGGGGCGCGGGGCCTGGAAGGCCCCGCCCCCACACATGGGGCAAGTACGGCACCGGGTCCTGGCAGTGCGCGATCATCGGCAGGTTCAGCCGCGGGGGCTTCTGGCCGTTGAGCTGCACCACCGCGCTCACCTTTTGCTCGCGGCACCAATCCACCAGCGTGAAGTTCTCAAACACGAGCCGCGAGCGCAAGCGACCGGTACCTTCCGGTGCCCAGAGGAACCGCACGTTGGCAGGGAACGATTCGCGCCGCATCGGCTCGTGGAACGCGCTGCCTCCGGTCATCGCCAGCGTGAAGGTCCACGCCGGCCGCCGCGTCGCGAGGCCGTGAAGCACCTCCCGCGCGACCGTGAACCCCCCGCCGCTGCTCACCGACAGCGCGTTGATCAGGATGTGCGGCGGATGATCGGGTTCCATGGTCATGCGTTCGACACTTGATCGGCCAGACCCACCCCCGTTCCCGGAGGGAAGGGGCCGAAGAAAGGGCGGGGAGAACGTCGAGTCGGGCTCCCATCGCGCCCCGGCAAGACCCCGCCGGGGCTGAAGCCCGCGGCTCTGGGTACGTCTGGTCCCTCGTCGGGTGCGTTCAGCGGACACAAATCGCGTGTTTTCACGCGGAGAATCTTGCGACTGTTCCTCAAAATTCGCTCGGTCCCAGCGGCCGTTCACGCTTCTGTTTCCGGGCCTTGTCGTGTACCCTCCCGTCGGGAGCAAAGAGAGGATCGTGGGCATGTCGATCTCACGCAGTTCGCATCGCTTTGTCGCGCTCGCCGGGCTTTTTGCCGGCACGCTGGCCTCGGTTGCGCTCGCCGGACCTGGCGCGTCGTATGACGTGCGTCTCGCCATCCAGAGCCGCAACGCCAACCTCATTCAGTACCGGGGCGTGCCGCTGGTCAACGACGTCTCCGGCGGGACGATCGGCCTGCATCCGCACGAGGGCCCTCACATGATCGCGGGGGATCCGTCCTTCTACCCACGCCATCAGGCCGAGCTGATCAAGGACCTCAACGAGACCATCCCCGACGTCAACTTCAGCGGCATCATCTGCATCGATCACGAGTCGTGGTGGCCTTCGTGGGAGTGGAGCGACAGCGTCCAGCCTGCGTGGACGACGTACATCAAGACCCAGAGGCCCGACCTGCTCGCCGGCAAGCCCGACACCGAGTGGGACTCGATCATCCAGGCCGAGTACAAGAAGACCGTCCGCCAGTACTACGAGTTCACCGCCAACATCGTCCGCCAGCAGCGCCCCAAGGCCAAGCTGAGCTGGTACGGCATCCCGCTGCGGTCGTACTGGATCTTCAACGGCGTGCCGCAGTATGGTGTCGACCTCGCCCGCTACCGCGAGATCCACGAGGTCGAGATGAAGTGGTACTTCGACCTGGTCGACGTGCTCTGCCCGTCGATCTACCCGGTCTACTCGGTCGCGGTGCCCGCCGGGCAGAATCAGGTCGAGCCCTCGGGCAACGAGGCGTACATCCTCGGGATGGTCGGCGAATCCGTCCGCTTCAGCCGCGGCAAGCCTGTGTACCCCTTCTTCCTGCTCAAGTACCACCCCTCGGCGGGCCGCTTCGCGAACCAGTTCATCAACTCGATCAACCTGCGCCAGGGTCTGGAGATCCCGCGCCAGGTCGGTGCCGCGGGATTGGTGATCTGGGACTTCTTCTACGACGACACCGAGCTGGCGGCGTGGCAGAACTTCTACGACACCACGGCCCGCGATGTGATCTACGGCGTGATCTACCCCGGCAGCGGCTCGGCCCCCAGCGCCCCCGCCGCCGCCCCGGGCGAGCCGATCCCTGTCGATCCCGAGGCCGACCAAGCGGTCAGCCCGGATGGACGGGTTGTGAAGAAATCGCCGCAGCCGTAGCCGGCCGGGGCGTCGATGCGTCCGCCAGGACGGAGCCCGGGCGTACCGTTTGGAATGGACGAACTGACCCGTCGCTACGCCGCGGTGAGCGCTCGAACTGCTTCGATGTTCGGCGTGGATGTTGTGCCGATCCGCAAGCGCGGAACAGGCGGCCCCGCGGGCGGGAGCTCGCCCTCGACGCTCGACCGTGAGCCGCCGATCGTGACCACGGTAGTGCCCGCGAGCAAGCAGGCCGCGGTGCCCCGTGAAGCCGCGGCTCTGACACCCGCGACCGGCGGCCGCGACCGCGAAGCGTCGCAGCGCATGCTCGACGCCCTGCGTGAACGCTACGAGGCGGATGCGCCGCACCAGCACTTTGTCACCGATCATCACTCGATCGTCTTTGGCGAGGGTGATCCGTGCGCGCGGCTGGTCTTCATCGGCGAAGCGCCGGGCGCCGACGAGGACCGCACCGGTCGACCGTTCGTGGGCAAGGCCGGACAACTGCTCGAGAAGATGATCGTGGCGATGGGCCTGTCGCGCGAGCAGGTGTACATCTGCAACGTGCTCAAGACCCGCCCGCCCGGCAACGCGACGCCGACCAGCCGCGAGGCGGAGCTGTGCAGGCCGTACTTGATCGATCAAGTGCGGATCATCAAACCCGAGGTGATCGTGACCCTGGGTCTGCCCGCGTCGCGGACGATCCTGCGGAGCGAGGAGTCGATGGGGCGGCTGCGGGGGAAGTTCACCCCCGCACGGTTCGACGGGGCCGAGGGCGTGCTGCACGGTTCCGTCGAAGACGCACTCGGGCAAGATCATGCAAGTGTCGAGGTGGCGGTGATGCCGACGTATCACCCGGCGTATCTGCTGCGGGACTACACGCCCGAGAACCGGGCGAAGGTGTGGTCGGACCTGCAGCAAGTCATGGTGAGACTTGGACTTGCGTCGGGCTCCAAGCCGGCGTGAGTGGAGCGGGGGTGGTGCGGGCGTGGTGGGTCGACACGGGCACCGGGGCCCCCCAGTCGAGCCATAATGCGGCCGGGCGGGTTCCGGACGGGCGTGTTCAGATTTGTGCAGATTCGCGGAACCACGCCGGAACCGAGGGTTGCGATGCCCGTATCGGTCACTGCTCACGGATCGGCGCGGGGATCCGGGGCGGGCGGCATTCTGTCGCTCGCGCGTGTTCGCCGCGATGCTCGAGATCGAAACGACCCCCACGAGACCCGGCGCACACGAGTGAATGCTCGCGGCGCCGGGGCTTTTTTTCGTTGTGAGCATGCGTTCCCGGGGCGGGGCCTTCCAGGCTCCGGTTTCTTCCGAGGCGGACGCTGCAACCAGCGCGGGCCTGCATCTCGGGGATCACCTCTGATACTCTCCGGCCATGAAGCACTCTCATTGGCTGGTGGCGGCGGTTGTGCTCATTGGTGCATCATTTCAGGCGTGGGCGGCCCCGGAGAATCCGGCACGTCTTCCGACCGCGGCGGACACGCCGCCAAAGGTCGAGCTTCTGGACGCGGGCAAGGAACCCCGGACGCCGCTGCGGCTCACCTTTCAGAAGGGCGACACGTTCGAGCGCGTGATGTCGATGCGCATGGGCGTGCGGATGAGCATCAACGGGGAACCGATGCCCGAGGTGCCGACGCCGACGATCTCGGTGGCGATGCGCGGCGAGATCGAGTCGGTCGACGCCGAGTTCCACGCGCGATACTCCGCCGAGATGGGCGAGGCCACATTCGACACCGCGGACATGACTCCGGCGATGCAGGCGATGCTCAAAGCCCAACTCGCCGACATGGCCGGCACTCGAGTCTCGGCACGCGTCTCGCCCCGCGGCTTTCAGACCGAAGGGAAGGTGCAGACGAAGTCGACCAATCCGCAGATGCTGGCGATGCTCGATTCGATGAAGCAGTCATTCTCGCAGATGTCCGTGCCGTTCCCGGAAGAGGCCGTGGGCGTGGACGCGCGTTGGGCGGTGAGCAGCGAGCTCAAGATGAACGGGCTCCCGCTGCGGCAACGCTACGTGTACCGGGTCGCGAGCTTGGGCGAGCGGGGTGCCATCCTCACAGTCACCGTCGAGCAGTCGCTGGCAACGCCGGACGCCAAGATGGAGAACCTGCCCGCGGGCGTGGAGGGCGTGGCCAGATCGCTCGCGAGCGAGATGAGCGGACGCTGCTCGATCCGGTTCCGTGAGATGATGCCGTGGACCTCGTCCATGACCGGAACTTCGAAGGCCGAGATGGAGATGACGACCGCCGGTCAGAAAATGCCGATGACCGCGACCTACGACATCTCGATGCGTCTGCGGCCAATGGAGGATGACAAGGCGAACGCCAGACCGAACGAAGGTGCCGACGAGAAGAACGCTGAAGGAGAGCGCAAGTAGTCCGAGGTGACTTTTGGCCCGAAAGGGTGTTGAACCGGTAGCGTTCACGCCGCCGCGGCGGGCGCGAAGCGCTCGACCCGCGCGACCCGCGACAGCTCCTGCGGCGTGCCGCCCGAGGGCACAATCACCAGCTGGTGCTGCTCGTTCCAACAGATCGCGAGCGGCCCGCGGACGGGCTTGGTGAAGCTCGCCGTGCGGTCGCCGATCTTGATGCGAACGCCGGGATGGATCATCTTGCCGATGTGGATGTCGACCTTCGCTTGAGCGTTGAAGCGGGCGTCGAGGTCGGCGAGACGCGCCGATGCCTCGGCGTGTCCCTTTTCCGCCGCGTTGAGTTCGTACTCGAGTTCGCACATCCGCTCGCGATCGGCCGCGGAGGGCTTGGGGTTGAGCTGGATCATGCGTCGCTGCTCGGTCAGCGTGTCGAGCTGGGTCTGGAACTTCACGACCGCGTTCTTGGCTTCGAGCCGCGCCCCGCGGAGCAGCGGCGCGTCGCCGACGCACAGGACGGTCACCGGTGAGCGTTCCGATCCGAGTGTGGCGATGCGCACCGAGCCGGTGACCTCGATCGAGCCGCCGAGCACGGTGGCGCTGGGGCTGTTCAGATCGCGTCCGACGATGAGATTGCAGTCGATGATCTCGCGATCGACGATCAGGTCTTCGCGGACGACACCCTTGACCTGTTCCATGTGTCCGACCCGTGCCGACCGCGCGACCGAGATCGTGCCGCGGCCGTGGCCGGCGATACCGCTTCGGCAATCCAGCGATCCGCCGCAGAGAATGTCGCAGGGCTCGACCAGATCGCCGACGCGGATGTCGCCGCGGGCGCGGACGCGGAACCCCGGCCCGATGCCCTTGGCGATGTGGACGTGTCCTTCGAAGTCGATGTGTCCGACGGCGAAGTCCACGCCGCCGTTGATCTCGAGCGTGTCGGAGACGCGGATCTCGTCGTCCTGCAGGATCACAATCCCGGCGCGCTTGGCGACCAGGCGCGATTCGGTGCCGAGCATCACGCCGTCGCCGGCGCGCAGCACCGCGGGCTTGCCGCGGGTCGGCGAGATGGTCTGGCCACGCACATCGCGGCCCGGCGTGCCCTCGGTGGGCGGAACAAGCGTGGCAATCGTGGCGCCCAGAGCGACTCGCACGTAGCGCGCGCCGGTGTAGTGATCGGTTTTGGCGCCTTCATCGCGAGCGGCACGGGGATTCATGTTCTCCGCCCACTCGATGCGTCCGTCCTCGCCGTGGCGGGGCGGGGTGGCCCGGGCGATCACGGCCGACGCCGGTGCATCCGTGGCGTGTGCGGCGGCAAGCGACTCGATCGTCGCGCGAACTTCAGGGTTGAGATCGACGCCGGCCTTCGCGGCGGCGGCTCGGACCGCCTCGGCGTCGACCGGCCCGATCGGAAACGTCGCCACGGCCTCGGCAGAGTCGGGGCTGATCTGAATCGAGATGGACGCGGGGCGTTCCATCAGTCGACGCGGCGGCGCGTCGGCGCAGCATCGGCGGAAGCCCCGAACGACTGCGACGGGACGCGGGACCGAGCGCTCAATGGCGAACAAGACGCCGGATCAGGGGTTACCCCTTGCCCAAGTTTCGAGCGTGGCAAGCTGGGCAATCACGCGTGGCGATCGTCGCCCAGCCGCCTGTTCGCGACGCTACGCCGCACTCTTCGCGGGCTCGATGCCGTACGCGCCGCGGAGCAGATCGCGCCAGGTCACGATTCCGACCACGCGCTGCTCGGCATCGACGACCGGCAGGCACGAAATGCTGCGGTCGAGCATGAGCTTGGCGGCGTCCTGCAGCGCGGTCGAAGGCGTGACGGTGATGACGTGGCGCGACATGATCTGGTGCACGTGCTTCTGCAGGCTCGCGACGTCGATCGGCTTTTCCTGCATCTTGCCGATGAATGGACTGATGTTCGCGAGCAGATCGCGGTCCGACACGATGCCGACCAGCTTGCCGTGTTCGAGCACGAGCAGGTGATGGAAGCGGAACGCGGCGAAGAGATCGCGGACCTGCTTGAGCGTGTCGTCGAGCTGCACCGTGACGACGTGCCGCGACATGATGTGCTCGATGGCCATGACGCCTCCGATCGCGGGCACGGCCGCCGCGAGGGCGCAGGCGGCGCATCGGGATCGCGCATCGGTGGGCGTGGGCCGTGTCTTGGGTGCGACTTGCCGATCGATCCGAAAGAGGCGCGGCGTGATCCGCACGGAACGCAACGCACGCCGTTCTCGGACGCGAGCCGCGGCTCTTACTTCGGTTCCTTCGGCGGCGTCGTCGGCTTGGGGTCGTTGATCGAAGGCTGTCCCTCGAAGTCGAGCTTGGTGTCGGCCGCGAGCTTCTCGACCTTGGTGATCACGATGCGCTGGTCGGGGCGTTCCGCGGCCCAGTTCACTTCGAAGACCACCGCGATCTTGTCGCCGATCTTGAGTCCCTCGTACGACACGCCCGGCGACTTGCCGAAGGGCATCGTCATGGGCTTCATGCCCGGCTTGCCCTGCGAGTCCTTGCCGACCTTGCCGTCTTTGTTGGCGAACGTCGGGATGCGCTCGTGATGGAGCTTGAGCGCGTCGCCCTCGATGCCGGGCAGCGAGACGATCTCGCCGCGGGTGGAGTAGGTCGGATTGGCCGGCACGGCGGGGGCTTCGGGCTTCGGTTCCGGCTTGGTCTCCGGCTTGGCTTCCGGCTTGACCTCAGCGCTCGGCGGCGTCATGGTCTCGGTCGTGGTGCTGGGATTCGCTTCGGGCTTGGCTTCGATGGGCGAGATCGGAGCCTGGGTTTGCTTCTTGGCCTGGGGCTGCTCGCCGCAGGAGGCCACGAGGGGCAGGATGGTCATCAGCGCGACGAGGCGGAGAGCGGCGTGCATGGGGAGACTCCAAGGTGCGGCAGATCATTGGGATACGCGAGCGGGGCGTTGCCAGTACGAATCGGCTGGAACGAAGTTCGGGGGTGAGGTTCGGGCGCCACCATGCTGGACGCGGCGCCATGGTTGCCGAACGACCGAGTTCCGGCCCTGCCTTCCGCCCGGCAGGGCGCACGACTGTTGCCGGCAGATTCATCTGCCGGTGCGTGCTTTGGTGCTTTTCTGTGTCTTTCCGCCCCGGCAAAGGGCGGACGAGGCGAGATAGACGCGGGTGATGATGGAACCCGGCACTCGTCCGCCCCTCCGGGGCGAACACAGAACAGGAGGACTTGACCGGCGGCTGAAGCCGCCGGCAACGGTCGTGCGCCCTGCCGGGCGAAAGACATCCGAGTCCCTACGCCCGCTGTGCACAGGCTCATTCGACGCAGAGTGTGAAGAGACGGCCCGCGGACTTCGATGACCCACCCCCGATTCCGCCGATATTCGCTCCGATGTGCGGCATCGCGGGCATTCTGTCGTCCTCTCGTCAACCTGATCCGTCGCGGCGGGACGCCGTGGTCGCCATGCGCGACCGCATGGCCCACCGCGGGCCCGACGGCGAGGGGCTGCTGGAACGCCCCGGCTGCGTCCTCGGGCACCGACGCCTCGCGGTCGTGGACCTCTCCGCCGAGGCGAGCCAACCCATGGTCTCGTCCGACGGCCGCTTCGCGATCGTCTACAACGGCGAGCTGTACAACGACGCCGAGCTGCGGGCCGAGCTGACCCGCATGGGCGTCCAGTTCCGCACCCAGAGCGACACCGAGACGGTGCTCGCGGCGTTCGGGGTCTTCGGCGAGCACGCGTTCGACAAGCTGCGGGGCATGTTTGCGCTGTGTGCCGTGGACCTGGAGCGACGGGTCGCTTGGCTGGCACGGGACCCGTTGGGCATCAAGCCGCTCTACCTGGCCGAGGTCACCCGCGACGGAGCGCCCGAACTGGTCTTCGCCAGCGAGATGGCGGCCATCTTGCAGCACCCGTTGATCGAGCCGACGCCCGATCCCCTCGGCGTGGTGTCCTACCTCACCACTTCGCGGACCTCGTTCGCCGAGCGGACGCTGATCGAGGGCGTGAAGCTGCTTGAGCCCGGCGCCGTGCTGCGGGTGCGCTTCGCGCCCGGCGAACTGCGCATCACGCGGCGATCGCTGTGGGACGCCTTCACCGCCCGCGTCAGCGCCGATGTCGGAGCGGCCATCGAGGAAAGCGTGCGTCGGCACCTCCGCAGCGATGTGCCCCTGTGCACGCTGCTCTCGGGCGGGCTCGACAGCTCCATCATCGCCACCATCGCGAAAGAGACCCTCGCCGGCAAGGAGCTGCTCTCCTTCGCCGCCGGCGCCAAGGGCGCCTCGGCCCCGGGGCAAGACGATTTCGCCTTCGCCCGCCACGTCGCCGAGAAGATTGGCACCGTCCACACCGAAGCGGTGGTGACCCAAGAGCTGTTCGAATCCCGCTGGCAGGAGATCATCTCCAAGACCCTGCTCCCGCTCAGCACGCCCAACGAGGTCGCGATCAACGAGGTCGCCCGCACCCTGCGGGCCCGCGGCTGCATCGTCACCCTCAGCGGCGAGGGCGCCGACGAGCTCTTCGGCGGCTACGACCTCGCGCTCCTCGGCGCGGTCCAGTTCCACGACGGCTCGCACCCGCTCCAGGCTCGCCACCAAAGCCTCACCCCCGGCGAGTTCGAGATGCTCGCCAACGCCTGGCTCACGCCCGAGTCCTACGGCGAAGCGTTCACGCCCGCGTTCCTCGAGGGCGTCGGCCACGCCGAGACGCTGCGGGCCGACTTCGCCCGCGAGTTTGCGAAGTGCGAAGAGGCGGCGTCCATGCTCGGGCATCACGACCCGCTGCAGCCACATCTGATCTTCCAGCGTCGCAACAACCTCGCGTCGTTGCTCCTGCGGCTGGATTCCGCGGCGATGCTCGAGGGCGTCGAGGGCCGCACGCCCTTCGCCGACGTCGTGGTCGCGGGCCTGGCCGAGCGCTTGCCGATGCACCGCAAGTTCGTCGCCCGCAGCGACGGACAGCGCCGGGTGCAGGACACCAAGGTCGTGCTCCGCGAGGCGTTCGCGTCCAAGCTCAGCACCAACGTGCTGGAGCGCGAGAAGGCGAGCTTCCCGCTGCCGTTCCAGAACTGGATCGGCACGGCGCGGCGTTCGGCCCTGGAGAGCGAGCGGCTGCGGACGATCTACAACCCCGAGATCATCGAAGCCGTGTGCGCCGGCCCGTCGCGGCTGTGGCACCTGGCCTGGCCGATGCTGAACCTGGCGCTGTGGTTCGAGGCGCTGGAGGCGCACACGCGGGCACGCCGCTCGAGCTCGGCGACGACCCGCACCGCGGAGCCCTGAGCAGGTTCGGACGGGTACCATCGGCCATGACCTACGGCGGGCACTACGGCAAGAAGGCGAAGGGCGCGATCAACCGCTTTTATGAGCACGCGGACACGCGGCACCTGACCACCCTGCAGGAAGCCGCCAGCGAGCTCTACCTGGCCGAGAGCCAGAAGGCCAAGGACAAGCTGTGGGCCAAGGTCGATCTGGCGCTGGGCCACCTGAGCCAGGGGAAGCCGGGCGAGGTGCTGGTCGATTCCAAGAAGGCGCTGGCGGTCGTCGAAAGCAAGAGCGTCGAGAAACTGGCGGCATTGATCGCGGAGATCAGCGCGAAGCGGTAGCGGCGGCGCGGAGGCGGGTGCCACGGCTTGGCGGCTTTGGAGCCAAGCCGTGCGAGGGCGTCGTTCCCGCGGCCGCACTGGCGGACCGCCGAGCCGGTCCAGCAGTGGCACCCCAACTCGTTGGATTTCACGCGATCGAAACCCGGGCGGCGGTTTACCGACAGAAGTTGTTGTGTACACTCCTCTTCCCATGAACGTCATCCGCGGCGGCGCCCGCGCGATCTCGATCGAAGTTCCTTCTCGCACCAACGGCCGCGACGCCCGCCGCGGCGAACCCTCGGTGTCACCGTTGCTCGAACGCCAGCACGCCGCCAACATCACGACCCGCCGTCTGTCGCCGAGCGATTCGCTGCAGGAGCTGACCACGCTCCTGCACCGCGCGTACGCCAAGCAGGTCGCCATGGGGCTGCAGCCTTTGGCGGGTCGTCAGTCGGCCGACATCACCGAGAAGCGGGTCTTCAGCGGCGAGTGCTACGTCGCGGTCGATCACCTCCCGCTCGACGACGGGCGCACCAAGCAGAAGCTGGTCGGGACGATCCTCTTCCACGAGAGCGAGGAGAGCAAGGGCCCGCCGTGGTTCGAGAAGAAAGAGGTCGCGAGCTTCTCGCAGCTGGCGGTCGATCCCGACTATCAGGGCTGCGGCATCGGTCGGATGCTGCTGGAGATCGTGGAACGACGCGCGGTGGAAGAGGGCGCGAAGGAGCTCGGCCTGTCGATGGCGGAGCCGGATCGCGAGCTGTACGACTTCTACATCCGGCGCGGGTACCGGTTCGTCGAGCACTGGAAGTGGCCGTACACGAACTACCGCAGCGCGATTTTGAGCAAGACGCTGAAGTGAGCGTCGCTTGACGAACCCCACGCGCCAGCGTGGGGCCGCGGACGCGTTTGTGCACATTTGGCTGGCTGGACACGCAACACGCCCTCCACTCTCACGGATCGTTCGTGCTACGTTGTGTGCATGGCTGTTGACGCCGCATCCTCGCCGATCCTCCGCGTCCGCGGCTTGGTGGTGCGTTTTCCGGTGCGGTCCGGGCTCTTGCAGCGGGTGACGGCGCACACCCAGGCCGTCGACGGCGTGGACTTTGAGATCCATCCGGGCGAGACGCTCGGGCTCGTCGGCGAATCCGGCAGCGGGAAGTCGACGGTCGGCCGCGCGGTGCTGGGGTTGATCGATGCCGCGGCAGGAACGGTGGAGTTTGAGGGGCGGGACATCCGCTCCATCGGCCGCCGCGACCTTCGCGCCACCCGGCGGCACATGCAGATGATCTTTCAGGACCCCGCGGGCTCGCTGAACCCGCGGCTGCGGGTGGGCACGAGCGTGGGCGAGCCGCTGGTGGTGCACGGCGTCGTCACCGATCGCCGCGAGCTGGCACGGCGCGTCGGGGCGTTGCTCGAACGCTGCGGCATGCCGGCGGCGAGCGCGGACCGCTACCCGCACGAGTTCTCGGGCGGGCAGCGCCAGCGGCTGGCCATCGCAAGGGCCCTCGCACTCGAGCCGCGGCTGTTGATCTGCGACGAACCCACCAGCGCGCTCGACGTGTCGATCCAGGCGCAGATTCTCAACCTGCTGACCGACCTGCAGCGCGAGCTGAAGCTGAGCTACCTCTTCATCAGCCACGATATGAACGTGATCCAGCACATCTGCCACCGGGTGGCGGTGCTGCTCAAGGGCAAGATCGTCGAGATCGGGACCCGCGACGAGGTGCTGCTGTCGCCAAGGCACGAGTACACCCAGCGGCTCTTGAGCGCGGTGCCGGTGCCGGACCCTTCGCGACGCAAGACGCCAGCGATCGCTGGCTGACGCGCGAGTCCGTTCACGTCAGCGAGCCGGGGCGTCCTCGCCCCGTGCTCTGCTGCTCCCAGTTACTCGACCCGGTTCCGATCTTTTCAAGGCATTTCACCGCAGAGGACGCGGAGAGCGCGGAGAAGGACCGGGAAAAGGCAATTCACCACGGAGATCACGGAGAGCACAGAGAAAGGCAGAGAGAGAGAGAGAGAGAGAGAGAGAGAGTGTGTGTGTGTGTGACTTGGTGGAGAGTCGGGACTCCATCGCAAACGGACATCCACACGACCAAGAACAACGCACCCAGGATCCAACAGCACGCCCTCTTCCTGTCTCCACTCCGTGTTCTCCGTGATCTCCGTGGTGAACTTCTTTCCTGCCTTTGATCTCTCCGCGTTCTCCGCGTCCTCTGCGGTGAAATGCCTTTCCGGCTTTGGCAACGCGTCTCGCGAATCAGCGCAACCGTGCCGGGGCGGGGACGCCCCGGCTCGCTCTAGGGAAGCTCGACCGAGCATGGGTGAGGCTGGTTACCGCCCGTTCGCCCGTATCACCCGGGCCTTTTCCGCGATGCGCTTTTCGTACCAGTACAGGAGGTTCGCGTAGCGGATCCCAGCCGCGCCGTCGAGGATCGCGCCCTTGAGGAGCACGGTGTGCAGCCAGCGGAGCGGGGCTCGCAGGGGCAGGCGGGCGGCGATCGCCTTGAGGGCCCGACGCCGCGCGATCGCGTCCGAGGAGAGCACCGCGGCGAGCGACGGTTTCTCGCCCCGTTTCTCGGCATCGACGATCTGTCGTGCTTCCTGTTCGCTGTACTTCTCATGCCGACGCTTCCAGTCGTCGAGGCCTTTGGAGAAGTTGTGGTGCACGTAGGGCGAGCGGAGTGTGCCGAGCGTTCCCGCGGTGGCTTCGCGCTGGCCGTGGCCGTGGTCGCTGAAGCGCATGCGGCCCTTGTGGAACAGACGCATCTGGTACGCCGGGTAGCCGCTGGAACGCTTGATCCACGTGCCGTCCAGGATCATCTGGTTTGCGACGTAGTACCCCGCATGCGGCGGGTCGGTCCGCAGCACATCGTCGATTTCGCGCACCAGTTCGGGCGTGAATCGTTCGTCGGCGTCGAGGTGGAAGACCCAGTCGTGCTTGAGCGGGATGTGGTCGATGGCCCAGTTGCGTTGCTTGCCGAAGGACTCAAAGCGGTTGACGTGCACGGACGCGCCGGCGGCTTTCGCGAGCTCGGCGGTGCGGTCGGTGGAGGCGGAGTCGAGCACGTGGATGTCGTCGCACCACGAGCAGCTCGCGATCGCGGCCTCGATGTTGATCTCTTCATCCAGCGTGAGGATCACCACCGAGACCTGCGGCCTGGGTCCTTGGTAGCTGCGGGAGATCTCGGCGAGGGGCTTGGGCATGGCTTGAGGCAACGAGTTTCACCGCGGAGGACGCCGAGGACGCAGAGAGAGCCGGTTGGTTCAGAACAGAGGCAGAAGCTCGTCCGAGTGGTTCACCCAAGTCGCTCGCGTTGGACGGACGATCTCGAGCCCCACCGCTCTTCTCCGCGCTCTCTGCGTCCTCCGCGGTGAAATGCCTTCTCCTTCCGGCGTCTGAGAACCGTCCCTCGCCGCCTTCCCGGCAAGAAATGCACGGCAAACAGACATCGGTTCGAACGGGTCCGTCGGACGACTCCGGGGCGAACCCAAACACCCGTCGGGAGCGCGATATCCGATCAAGGCAGGGCGACATCCTTACGATACAAGAACAGGGCGGCGTTCTCTCGGCTGACGGTTTCGCCGCGCCCGCGTCCGGATCCTCTCTCGGCACCGCGCTGGGAGACGCTCTGGGGGCAACAATGCCCGCCCCGCCGTCCTCTGGCGGGGTCCGAGAACCGGCCGTGCCGCTCTCGCGTTGGATCCGCCACTGGTTCCCTGCCCTCATGCCCTCACGCCACTCCGACAAGCCCCGCATCGCGATCCTGAACCAGTTCTACGTTCCGGACGTGGCGTCGACGGGTCACTTGCTGCACGAGCTGGCGACCGACCTCGTCCGCCGCGGGTTCTTTGTGCAGGTGGATACGTGCCGCCCGTGTTACGGGCCGCGTGAGACCTGGCAACCGGTCGAGCTGCGCGAGTGGCGCGACGGCGTGTACGTGCGTCGCCTCATCACCACCCGCTTCAGCAAGGACATCCTGCCGGGGCGCTTGCTCAACTTTCTGACGTTTATGGTGCCGGCGACGATCCGGATGATGCTGCTTTCGCGCAGCGACACGGTGCACCTGTACACGACCAATCCGCCGTTCCTTGGGATCATCGGTGCGTTCGTCAGCTTCTTCCGGCGCCACCGCTATGTGAAGCTGCTGCACGACGCCTACCCCGAGATGGCGGTGTGGGTCGGCACGATTCAGAAGGGTGGCCTGATCGAGCGGATCTGGCATGCCGGCAACAAGCTGATCTACCGCCGCGCCGAGCACACGATCGTGCTGTGCGAGAGCGCGAAGAAGCTCGTCTGCGAGAACTACGGCCTCGACCCCAATCGCGTGCACGTGATCTACAACTGGGCCGACGCCAACGAACTCCGCCCCAAGCCCAAGAGCGAGAGCACGTTCGCCAAAGAGCACGGCCTGATCGATCCGTTCACGGTGCTGTACTCGGGCAATCTGGGTCTGTACTACGACTTCGAGACGCTGCTGGGCGCGGCGGAGCTTCTCCAGAACGAGAACTTCCGTCTGGTGCTCATCGGCGCCGGCGGGCGGAAGTCGTGGATCGAGGAGCAGATCAAGAAGCGTGGGCTGAAGAACACGCTGCTGCTGCCCTATCAGCCGTTCGAGAAGCTGCCGGATTCGCTGACCGCGAGCGACGCGTCGTTTGTGACGATCGCGAAGGGGATCGAGGGCATCAGCTTCCCCAGCAAGCTCTACTCGTCGCTGGCCGTCGGCCGCCCGATCATCGCGATCAGCGAGGAGCGGAGCGAGCTCAAGGACATGGTGGACACGCACGACGTCGGCCGCTGGTTCAAGGTGGGCGACTCGAAGGGTCTGGCGGAAGGCCTGCGGCAGATGATGGCGGACCGCGCCAAAACCGAGCAGCAAGGTCGCAACGCCCGCGCGCTCTTCGAGCGTGAATTCACCCTGGAAGCCGCGGGCGAGAAGTACGCCAAGGTGCTGCAGGCGGCGTTCCCGCCCGGCTCGCCGGTGCCGAAGCCATCGGGCTACGTCGCGACGTGAGGACCCGCCTCACGGGCAGACGAGCGCGTCGTACGCCTGCGCGAAGACGATGAAATCCGAGTCGTCGGTCAACTCGTCGCCGTTGAGATCGCCGCTGAGGTCAATCAGGTTGTTGTAGAACTTGGCGAAGAGCGCGAAATCCAGGTCGTCCACGCCCTGATCGCCGTTGATGTCGGCGGGGCAGTTCGCCGCCGGCCCGCGGGTGTTGGAGTTGATCGTGACTCGGGCGTTGAGGCTGCTGAGGCGGGTGCTGCGAGCCCCCCACCGCGTGGGGGCGAAGCTCGCCTGCCCCAGCGAGACCGCGAGGTAGTACTGATCGGCCGCCAGGCTCGGGCCGTTCTGGTTGCTGAGAGGCTTGCCCGCCACGAGGCCCACGTCGGGCGTCGGGGTGCCGCGCGACGCGGCGGTGCCGTAGGAGAGCTGGGCGAACGTGGTCTGCGCCCCGCACGGCCCGTCGGCGCAGCCGTTGTTCCCGTTGAAGCTCGCTCCTGCAAGGCTGATGCTCGAGGCGTTGGCGAGAACCCCGGTGCTGTTGTACAGCGCGAAGTTCCATTCGCCCATCAGCGAGGAGCCCGGCTGGGTGATGTCCAGGAAGTTCACCGCCGGCAGGGTGGCCCCGGTCTTCAGGCTGATCTGGTTGGTCGTGGGGATCGCGTTGGCCAGCGTGAATCGCACCCATCCCACCGTCCGCGGGCGCACGTTGAAGGTCGTCGACGCGATCGACACGCCTCGGAGCACGCCCAGGTCGGCGCCCGGGTTGAGGTCCGGGGGCGCGGCGGCGGGCGCGGGGGTTGTCTTCTGCGTGTTGCTGTAGATGTTGAGCGAGAAGGGCGTGGTGCCGTTGACCGCGGCGGTGTTGAACGTCCACGCGTCACCGAAGGTTGAACCGGCGGGAGCCACGACGAGGTAGTACTCGCCCGGGGGCAGGTCGCCCTCCTGACCACCGTACTGGGCCGCGTTGCCCGGACCGGTGCGGCGTCCCACGCCAAAGCTCATCTGGAACGCGTTGAGATTCCCGCTGCTGGGAGGCAGGTCGGGCCCGCTTCCTCGGCTCTCGGCGACCTGATAGACCGACGAGTTGGGCTTGTAGAGCGCAAAGGTGATGGGCCGGCTGGACCCCTCGGTGTCGATGTCGAGGTAGGTGATGTTGGCATAATCCGCCGGGAACCGGGTGACAAACTTGTACACCCGGTACGGCTGGAGAGAGGTCAGCGAGTTGTTCACCTGGGTGATCGAATCGGCGAGGAAGCCGTTCTGAGAGTCCAAGTCCACCGCGGGCACCACCGCCGGAGCGTCGGTCTCGCCGGTGAGCCCGAACGCGAACCCGAGCGTGAGGTTGGTCGAGTTCTGATAGCGGCGCTCTTCGGGGGAGTTGATCGGATAGACCAGCGATTGCCCGCCGAAGGTGCCGCTGAAATCGACGTCGCGGGCGTACTGCGGGTGGGTGCTTCCCGGTGACGCGGCGTTGCCGATGGGGGCCAGCTCCGCAAAGGTCTTGGGCCCGGTCAGCGCGCCCAGCTGCAGCCCCGTGTTGGTGCCAAAGAACCAGACCACCCGGGTGTCGGTCTTGTTGATCTGGAGCAGGTTGCTGCCGGTCACCGGCGCGGTGGGAGACGTGCCGGGCTCCAGAAACGCGGCATCGACGATCACGCCCGTGTCGCCGAACGGCAGCGTGAAGGACGTGGGCAACGCGAAGAACCCGCTGCGGGTCACGAAGCCCGGGAAGATGTTGGTGTCAAAGCCCGTGATCGTGAGCGTGTACAGGGGCAGCGCCGCCGTGTTCAGCATGCCCGTGCCCAGCCCCGAGAAACCCGCGAAGTTGAAGTCCGCGGCGCGATAGAACGAGAAGCGCACGTCCCACTTGGCCGGGCCGCCCTGCAAGCCCCAGGCGTAGTTGAGGCCGGTGATAACGCGCGCGCCCGTGAACTCCGGACCGAACGGCCCGTTGGTGAACGCGATGTCCTCGGCGATGTGCGAGCACCGCGCGAGCGTCGCGCCCGGATAGTTGAACGCGTTGGTGATGCAGTCGTACACCACCACCGTGAGCGTGTCACGGTCTTCGAAAACGCCGGGCGCATAGCGGGATGCCAGCTGCGACCGCTCAGGGTCCAGCTCCGTACGCGTGCCCAGCCAAGGACCCGATGGACCCAGCGGAGATGGTCCGAGAACTTGATCGATCTGTTGGGCAGAAACCGCTTGGCCAATGGCGCAGAGCAACACAATTCCGGTCATTCGGAATCCCAAACGCCCATCCTCTCTGCCTCCCGCACGATGCAGGCCGGCAAGGTTCAATTCACTTCGTGCCACGCTCCCCGCCGGTGGCCATCTTCTATACGCAAGCGAAAGCGGCGGCGGATCCGGGTGTCTGTCGGATCCGCCGCCGCTCAGCATAGCGTGGCAGTCAAGATATTGTCGCGGCAGGGCTTACGGCCAAGCCCGGGCCGCCCCGACCGTCCGCCTTACGGGCAGACGAGGGTGTCGTAGGCGGTGGCGAAGATCGAGAAGTCGCCGTCCTCGGTGAGGGTGTCGGCGTTGAGGTCGCCCACCAGGTCGGTGAGGTTGTTGTAGGCCTTGGCGAAGATCACGAAGTCGACGTCGTCGACGCCGAAGTCGCCGTTGAAGTCAGCGGGGCAATTCACGGACGGGCCGCGGTTGTCGCTGTCAATGGTGATCGACGCTGCAAGCGACGAGCCGCGGGTGCTGCGGGCGCCCCAGCGGTCGCTGGCGAAGAGGGTGGTGCCCATCGTGATGGCCAGGTAGTACTCGTCGCTGGCGAGCGAAGAGCCGTTCTGGTTGTTGAGCGGGCGGCCCAGAGTGGTGTGGCCGGCGTCGAGCGGAGCGAAGCCGCGCGAACCCTGCACGCCGTAGGAGAGCTGAGCGAACGAGCCGCCGCAGCCGAAGGGGCCGTCGCCGCCGCCGTTGTTGCCGTTGAATCCGCCGCCGGCCTTGGAGATCGAGGTCCCGTTGGCCAGGAGGCCGTTGAAGTTATAGAGGGCGAAGTTCCACTCGCCGACGATCGACGAGCCGGGCTGGGTGATGTCGAGGTATTCGACATCGCTCAGCGGGGTGGAACCGTCACGCTGATCGACCGCGCCGATCGTGGGGATCGGGTTGGTGAGGCCGAAGCGGACCCAGCCGACGCCGCGAGCCCGGACCGCCAGATTCGTGGCGACCTGCGGGCCGCCGAGCAGGATGCCGAGGTCGCCGCCCGAGGGGAGCGCGGGGGAGACGGCCGGACCGGCCGCGAGGGCGCCGGGGTTGCCGTTGAAGTTGAGGCTGTAGGCGATGTCCGAAGCGGTGGAAGCATTGGTCGCGAAGCCGTCGCCGAAACCGGCGCCCGCGGGTGCCACGAGGAGGTAATACTCACCGGCCGCGAGGACGCCCTCCTGGCCGCTGTACTGCTCGCCGTTGCCGAAGCCGGGGCGACGAGCGACGCCGTAGGAGATCTGGAAGGCGTTGTTGCCGTCCTGGCTGGGCGGGGTGTCGGGGCCCGAGCCGCGGCTCTCGGCTTCGTCGTAGACAGAAGAATCGCTCGCAAAGATGGCGAACGAGACCGGGGCAGACGAGCCTTCGGTGTCGATGTCCAGGAACTTCACGTTCGCGTAGTTGATATCGGTGGCGACATTAAACTTGTACCACTTGAACGGGCTCGAAGGCGTGAGCGTGCCGGCGATCTGACTGATGCCGTCGGGGAGGACCCCGCCGCCGCCGTTGAGGCTCTGAGCCGCCGGCGCCGCGGGAGACTCGACGCCGCCCCAGAGCCGGAAGACCAAGGCCTGGGACTTGGCATTCGCGATGTACTGACGCTCGTTCTGGTTCGGGAACGGGGCGCCGGCACCGCTGTTCACCAGCGACTGGCCGGTGTACGTGGCGCTGAAGTTCCGATCGCGGGCGTACTGCGGATGGGTGTAGCCGACGCTGGCCGGATTGATCTCCGGAGCCGACAGAAAAGCCTCGGTCTGCGGCCCGGTCACGGGCTGAATGCCCGGAGCGCCAGGGTTCGCATCCAGGAAGTTCGCGTTGGAGCTGGTTCCGATGATGAAGTTCACGCGGCTGGTGGTGAGGTTCGTCTGGAACAAGTTGGTGCTCGTCAGCGGAGCAGTCCCGGGCGTGCCGGGCTCGACGAAGGCCTGGTCCAGGACGAGGCCGAGTGTGTTCGCCGGGAGCGTGACCTCAGAGGGCAGCGTGACGAGGGCCGAAGTCGTGGAGAATCCCGGGCAGATGTTGGTGTCGAAGCCCGTGATGGTGAGGGTGTAGTAGGGCGTGGCGTTCGGGTTGATCATGCCGGAGTTGTCCCCGGAGAACCCCGCGAAGTTCACGTCGGCGGGCAGGTAGAACGCAAGCCGGTGATCCCACGACGCCGTGCCGCCGCGGAGGTCATAGGAATACTGCACGCCGCGCAGCACGCGCGTTCCGGTGTACGAAGGGCCGTAGAGCCCGTTCCCGAAGCTGATGTCCTCCATCAGGTGCGAGCAGTTTCCAAGGAAGAAGCCTTGGTTGGCGAACGTGTTGGTCATCATGTCGTACACGATGGCCAGAATCGTCGCGCGATCGCCGAAGGCGCCGGAAGGAGCCGCGTTCTGGCGGATTTCCTTCAACGATTCACGGCTCATGTCCTTCAGGGCCGAGCGATCCCAACGCCGGTCGATCTCATCCGCCATCGCCACCGAGGCGACCGCTCCGCACGCCCCCACGAGCATCAAACCGAGAGTCCTGGTCTTCATTACGAACACTCCTTCTGCCTCTGCCGGGTTCAGGCCCGGACGGCTCGGCACCGATCGTGCGAAAGTCGGGGCCACACAGCCCCTTCCACCCTTCGCGCACAATCTGCGACCCGCCGACCGCCTGAGTCTCGGGTCGCTTCACTTCGCCGATGTCGCCGCGACGGGGCCGGACCCGGCCCAAAGAAACACAACATGCGTCGCGTGATACATGTCAGCATATCTGATTCGGCACAAATGTGTTGCGTCATTCCAAAGAGCAATGAGAAAAACCACTGCACTATCACAAACGAATTGTTGAACAACATTAGAAAATGTATGTCAAACAACAGCGTGAACTTCTTGGGCAGTGTTTGCCGAGTCGTTTCTGCAAACACGCGGCCTTCCCCACGATCCGTGGGGTCTCGTCACGCCGGGCCTCGCCACAGCTTGCGGCCGGCGCCGAGCGAAGCGGACGCACGCAAGCCGGATGAGGAACGATCTCCCGCCCGCGTTTGGCTCACTCCCGCCGCTCAGCGAATGGAATGAAAAAGCCCCCGTGAAGGGGGCTTGCTCAAGAACCGGATCTGATCAAGGTTCGGGTCGGCTCAGGAACCTGATGGGCTCAAGAACCGCGTCGGCTCACGGGCACAGCAAGGCCTCGTACGCCGCCGCGAACAGCACAAAGTCGCTGTCGTCCACGATCAGGTCGGCGTTCAGATCCGACGGGCAGCCCGCGGGCATCGCCGGATCGGCGCAGTCCAGGATCTGGTACGCCTCGGCGAAGATCACAAAGTCCGAGTCATCCACCAGCGTGTCGCCGTTCAGGTCGCCGGGGCAGGAAGCCTGGATCGTCCCCAGCACCGTGAGCGTCAGCGACGGCCGCGCGATCGCGCCGGGCAGATCCTGATCGCTGGTCGCGATGGTGTAAACCACCTGGTACGTGCCCGCCGCCTGCGTGCTGTCGAACGCCACCTGGCCGGACAGCGACGAGCCCGCCGCGATGTTCAGCGTCGGCGCCAGCGTCGTCGAGATCACCGACGTCGAGCTCAAGGGCGTCGCCGCCACGCCGATCGAGTCCGCGTCCAGCCCGCACGTCAGCGACGGCGGGAAGGTCACGGCTCGGTTGTAGACGTTCGCCGACAGCGTGTACGTGCCGGTGTTGCGGCTCACGGTTCCAAAGTCGATCGTCTGATTCAGCACCGCCGAGCCCGCCGCCAGCGACGGCGAGGCGTGATCCAGGATCGTCCCGGTCACATTGATCGTGTCGTTCGCATCCGCGGCGCCGAAGCCCGGGCCCTGCGTGGTCAGATCGGTGTTGTCGACCGTGATCGTGCCGCTGTACGAGCCGACGCCGCTCGTGGTCACACCGACCGCGAGCGTGCGGAACTGCGGGTTGTAGGCGAAGGCCTTGCGGGGCCCGCTGAAGCTCGAGGTCGCCGCGCCGGTCACGGTCACGTCGTAGGTGGTCGGCGTGAAGCCGCTCTTGTTGAGGGTGACGTTCTGCGTGCCGAAGGCCGGAGCGCCGGTGATCACCGGGCCAAAGACCACGTTCTGCGAGCTCGAGCCGTCGCTCGCCGCCGAGCCGCCGACGTAGAGCGTCGAGTTGTTGGGCTGCGTGCCCCAGATCGCCCAGACGAACTCGGGGCGATCGACGTAGGCGTTGCGGTTGTTCTGGTAGTACGTGGGGTTCAAGGCCTGCGAGTAGACGCGCTGGTTGCGGAGCCGCTCGCGGTCATCGACCGGGTTTTCGAAGTGCCACTTGAGCAGGTCGCTCAACTTGCCCATCTTGCTGATGCCCGTGCCCCAGCCCGAATCGGTGAGCAGGAAGTTCCCGGTGGTGATCGAGCCGCTGGCGTCGCCGTAGCGGGTGGCTGCGTAGAACATCGCGCGGGCCATCTCGCCGCGGTACTGGATCGTCGAACCCGCCATGGTGGGATCCCAGAACGTGCTGGGCGATCCCTCGCCGTACGGATCGTTGCCGCGGCTGCTGTTGATGCTCGGGTTGCAGGGCCGGAGCATGTGGAGGTCGGAGTACTGCGGCGCCGAGGTCGCGGTGTTGCCGTAGGACTGGGGCCAGGTGTGCTCACGGTTCCAGGTGATGCCCGCGTCCCAAGTGCCGGGCACCGACTGAGCGTTGTACACGAGGATGACGTTGTTCGCGTTGTTGGGATCGCGGTCGATGACCGGCAGCGCGAAGCGGGAGTCGCCGTACGAGCGGCTCAGGAAGCCGACGCCCAGCAGCGTGCGCAGATTGGCCTTGAGCGTGGTGCCGGTGCCGGTGGCGGCGTTGTAGTAGTTCGCGGGCGGGTCGTACGGATCGGCGAACGCGGTGCCGGCCACGAGGCAGAGCACCAGAGCGGCGGGGGCGGCAACGACACATCGACGTGACATCATCACGGTACCTCTCTCTCGCCCGGCGGGGCGGAAACTCTTGATGGGCATTCTTTCATGAAGGGAGGCAAAAGACAAGAGTGATGCCGCGTATTCGCACAAACTTGTCGGCGAACCGAGCGGCCTGAGGGCCGAGAAGAAAGCGGGCGGCCGGGGGACGCGAGGAGTCCTGAAAAGAAAAGGGGCCCCCTTTCAGGGGCCCCTTCGGAAGCTTGCTTCAGACACGGATCAGGTCGCCCCGATCCGTCGCTGACCGTGAGAGAACCTTACGGGCAGACGAGGGTGTCGTAGGCGGTGGCGAAGATCGAGAAGTCGCCGTCCTCGGTGAGGGTGTCGGCGTTCAGGTCGCCCACCAGGTCGGTGAGGTTGTTGTAGGCCTTGGCGAAGATCACGAAGTCGGTGTCGTCGACGCCGAAGTCACCGTTGAAGTCAGCGGGGCAATTCACGGACGGGCCGCGGTTGTCGCTGTCGATGGTGATGGAGGCGGTCAGCGACGAGCCGCGGGTGCTGCGAGCGCCCCAGCGGTCACCGGCGAAGAGGGCGGTGCCCATCGTGATGGCCAGGTAGTACTCGTCGCTGGCGAGCGAGGAGCCGTTCTGGTTGTTGAGCGGGCGGCCCAGGGTGGTGTGGCCGGCGTCGAGCGGAGCGAAGCCGCGCGAAGCCTGCACGCCGTAGGAGAGCTGAGCGAACGAACCGCCGCAGCCGAAGGGACCGTCGCCGCCGCCGTTGTTGTTGTTGAAGCCGGCGCCCGCGAGCGACACGCTGGTGCCGTTGGCGGCGAGGCCGTTGAAGTTATAGAGGGCGAAGTTCCACTCGCCGACGATCGACGAGCCGGGCTGGGTGATGTCGAGGTATTCGACATCGCTCAGCGGGGTGGAACCGTCACGCTGGTCGACCGCGCCGATCGTGGGGATCGGGTTGGTGAGACCGAAGCGGACCCAGCCCACGCCGCGAGCGCGGACAGCCAGACCCGTGGCGACCTGCGGGCCGCCGAGCAGGATGCCCAGGTCGCCGCCGGCGGGAAGCGCCGGGGAGACGGCCGGACCAGCGGCGAGAGAGCCGGGGTTGCCGTTGAAGTTGAGGCTGTAGGCGATGTTGGCGGCGGTGGAGGCGTTGGTCGCCCAGCCGTCACCGAAGCCCGAGCCAGCCGGAGCGACGATCAGGTAGTACTCGCCGGCGGGGAGGGTGCCCTCCTGGCCGCTGTACTGCTCGCCGTTGCCGAAGCCGGGGCGACGGGCGACGCCGTAGGAGATCTGGAAGGCGTTGGCGTCGTTGGTGCTCGGAGGAGCGTCGGGGCCCGAGCCGCGGCTCTCGCCGAAGTCAAACACGGCCGAGTCGGGGGTGTAGATCGCGAAGGCGACCGGCGAAGCGGAACCCTCGGTGTCGATGTCCAGGAACTTCGTGTTGGCGTAGTTGATATCCGTGGGGATATTGAACTTGTACCACTTGAAGGGGTTGGCCGGGGTCAGGGTGCCGGCGATCTGGTTGATGCCGTCGGGCAGCGAGCCGGCGACGTTCAGGCTCTGGGCCGGGATCGGGGCCGGAGCCTCGACCTCGCCGATGAGACCGAAGACGTAGCTCGTCTGCCGGAGGTTGGAGATGTACATGCGCTCGTTCTGGTTCGGGAACGGGGCGCCGGCGGCGCTGTTCACGAGCGACTGACCGGTGAAGGTCGCGCTGAAGTTACGGTCGCGGCCGTACTGCGGGTGGGTGTAGCCGGGCGAAGCGGGGTTGCCGCCAGCCTGAGCCGTGGTCAAGAACGCCTCGGTCTGCGGACCAGACGGAGCGGCGGAGAACGCAGCGTTGCTGTTGGTGCCGAAGAAGAACACCACGCGGCTGGTGGTGAGGTTGGTCTGGAAGAGGTTGGTGCTGGTCAGCGGCGCGGTGCCGGGGGTGCCGGGCTCCACGAACGCGGTCTGCAGCACGAGGGCGCTGTCGCCCGTGGGGACGTTGACGGCGCTGGGCAGGAGGAAGAAGCCCGAGCGGGTCACGAAGCCGGGGCAGATGTTGGTGTCAAAGCCCGTGATGGTGAGGGTGTAGTAGGGGGTCGCGCTGGGGTTGATCATGCCCGAGCCGTCGCCGCTGAAGCCGGCGAAGTTCACGTCGCTGGGGCGGTAGAAGGAGAACCGCTGGTCCCAGCTGGCGGTGCCGCCGGTGAGGCCATAGCTGTACTCCATACCGGTGAGGGTGCGGGGGCCGGCGAAGGACGGGCCGTAGGGGCCGCCGGCAAAGCTGATGTCATCGAGGATGTGCGAGCAGACGCCGAGCGTCGCACCGAAGTACAGGAACGAGTTGGACGAGTTGTTGTAGACGACGACGTTGATCGTCGCGCGATCGCCGAACGTGCCCTGCTGGCTGTTCAGACGATGAGCCTCATCCTTGCGGTCGATGAGCACCTTGCGGGCGCCCATGCTGACCGTCGTGTCGACATCGCTGGCCTGAGCGACGGAGAACGTCGCACCGGCAGCACCCATGAGAACGAGAGCAAGCTTCTTCCGATCCATTGAGACACCTCCAATAAAGTTTGCGCAAACAGACTGGACCATTTTCACTGACACAACCTCGCCGGTTGATTCGCGCGGATGTGAAGGCCGACAGCGACACGACCGCCTCGTGTCACCCAACGGCTTTCACATCAACGACTCGGAATCTCCAAAAGATCTCCCTGTGAATCCCCTCACGAGATTGCGTCCGTGTTCAAGATACATCCCCGCATAACCCCTGTCAATGCCTTTTCTTGCACAGGCCGAAAAACCCAGATAATCCACCGAGCGCCCACACCCGTGGACGACCCGCTTCCGACGCCGCTGTCTCCCTTTCACGTCCGAGAACAAACATCGCCGCCGAATCCACGGCGACGGATCGGGGATCGGACGATCTCGAACCCCGGTCCAGCGAACCTGACCAACCCGCGCGGTTTATCCGGTTTCGGAATCGGTGTTGGAGAGAAACGCACGGGCTTCGTGGCACCGCACGACCCGCTCGCTCACGCTCGGGGCTCTTCGCGGGACTCTTGGCGGGGCTCTTGGCGGGGCTCGGTGCAGGGGCCTGGACGGTTATTGCCGCCGGATCATGCGGTAGGGCCCGTACCCGCGGGCGTCGGTCCCGACGTGCTTGGTCTCATCCATATAGAACGAGTAGTCCTTGGTGGTGACGTCCCCCATCGGGGTGCGGCGGACCGAGCCGTCGAAGAAGGCCAGCGTGCCGATCTGGATGCCGTGCCACCAGCCGTGGCGGGTGGGATTCTGGTTGATGTAGTCGGTCGAGTACCGACCCGCGGCGAAGGGGCCGGAGTCGCCCAGGGTGACGAAACGCGAGGGCGTCGTGACCATGTGCTGGGGGCCGAGCCACCAGGCGAAGTTGCTCTTCTTCTCGTCCAGCGGATCGCCCGTGCCATAGAACGATCCGGGCTTGCAGTACATCCAGTCGTTGGCCTCGTAGCTGGTGCCGAGCTGGTCGTACATGCGTGTGCCGCGGGCGCCGCCGGGCTTGCGGTCCTTGGACGGTCCGACGTTGACCCACACGTTGGGCGAGTTGGTCACGGTGTCTTTGGACCCGTTGTCGAACGGGCACTCAAAGGTGGGCGACGGTGCCTCGATCGCGCGGGTGCCGGCGATGTAGACATTCACCGGTCGCTCCGCGTCGGCCAGCACGAGCGGGACGTTGTATCCGCCCGTGGCGTTTCTCCCGTACCAGTGGACGCCGCCGTGCGACCAGAGCACGCTGGAGTCGAGCGCCTGAGGCGCTCCCGGCGGGCGAGCCTGGCCTGGACGCAGCCACTTCGCGATCTCCTCCGACCGCGGGACGGGGAAGACCTTGAAGTCGTTGATGTACGCGTGCCAGGCGGTGATCTGCTGCTTGAGGTTGGCCTGGCACTTGAGTTCCCAGGCCCGCTTCCTCGCCATCTTGAGGCCGGGCACCAGCAGCGAGATCAGGATCGCGATGACGGCGATCGCCACCAGCAGCTCGATCAGCGTGAAGGCTCGCCCCGCCCGGAATCGGTTCCGGCTTGTCTGCATCACGAGGCGATCATCGCACGCTTGTCAAGCCCCGCGGCGCAAGGCGAAGGAGGCTGGGGACGCTCGGTCCCGACGATCAGAACGGCACGTCGATGCTGAAGGTGAAGATGCGCTTGCGGTCGTCGGGCTCTTTCTTGAGCGGGATGCCGAAGTCGAACGCGAGGGGGGCGCCGGAGAGGGCGGGGATGTTGACGCGAAGACCGGTGCCGACGGCGACGCGGTAGTCCTGGAGGCCGGGCTTGTTGAGAACGGTGCCGGTGTCGAGGAAGAAGACGATCGAGAGCAGCTCGTCGAAGATGGGGACCTTGACCTCGGGGGTGAAGGCGAAGAGCCAGGTGCCGCCGACGGGCTGGTTGGAGGGCTGGCCGTTGTCGGCGCGGACGGAGCGTGGGGAGACGGTGCGGTAGCCGAAGCCGCGGAGGTCGCCGCCGCCGAGGTAGAAGCGGTCGTAGACGGGGACCTCGTCTTTGTTCTGGGGGATGTAGTACGCGCGGGTGCGGAAGCTGAGGGTGGTCTTGCGGCCGAGGTAGTCCTCGCGGATGGGGATGTAGATCTGGTGCTCGAGCTTGAAGATGTTGTAGGACTTGCTGCCCATGACCTGCTCGCCGCCGAGGCTGAGCTTGGTGCCGGTGGTGGGCGAGACGGGGTTGTCGAAGGTGTTGCGGGTGAGCTCGAGGCCGACGCCGACGGCGTTGTTGGTGCCGGCGCTGTTGACGATGTCCACCGCCGAGTCGGGCGGGACGTTGAAGACGGTGATGCGCTCGAAGCGGACGGGCACGCTGGCGGTCCAGCGGGTGCCGAAGCGGCGGGCCAGCGAGAAGCGCGGGCCGAGGCGCTGCTCGTCGTACTCGTCGTAAACCCGCTTGTTGTACGCGAAGGCGGCGGCGCCGCTGTAGTTGGTCTCGAAGAGATAGGGCTCGGAGAGACGGATCGAGTAGCTCTGGACGCGGTCGCCGGGCAGGGCTTGGAGGGTGAACGTCTGGCCCGCGCCGCGGAAGGCGCGTCCGGCGAAGAGCTCGCCGAAGGTGTCGGGCGTGTCGGAAACGTCGAAGTTGCGCTGCGTCACCGAGATGCGCCCGACCACGCCGCCGTCGCTGCTGACCGCGGCACCGACGTTGAACTCGCCGGTGTTGGTCTCGGCGACCTCGACCAGCACGTCGCGGTGTTCGGGGTCGTCGTCGGTGGGCTTCTGGTTGGTGATGCGCAGCCGCTGGTTGTCGAAGACGTTGAGGTTCTTCAGCCGGTTCTTGCTGTTCTCGATCGCGACGGTGTCGAGCGGACGGTCGGGCTTGACCTCGATCTGGCGCCGGGCCACCTTGTGCTGGGTGATGTCGTTGCCCTGGATGATGACCTCGCCGGTCTTGAAGTCCTTGCCCTGGAAGACAAAGAGCACGATGTCGACCACCGGCTTCTCGGTGTCACGCCGCTCGCGGCGTTCGACCTTGGCGTCCACGAAGCCCATCATGCCCAGGGCGTTGGTCAGGATCTTGCTCGACTTCTCCAGCTTGTCGATGCTGTAGACATCGCCGGGCTTGATGAGCATCAGGCCCTTGGCCTGCTCGTTGTTGATCTGGCCCTCGCGGTAGACGAGGATGTTGGCGTCCTTGCCGGTGGGCGACTCGGGGCCCAGGATGATCATCTTCTCGCCGGCCACCATCGCGGCCTTGGCCTTCTCGATGGTCGGGAAGCTGCGGGAGAACTCGAGGTAAACGGTCTCGACCTCGCGGAGGGTGTAGACCGGGCCCTCGTCGATGACGAAGGAGACGATGGCCTCCTTGCCGTTGGGGGCGGGGCGGACGATGCGGTCGACCCGCACGTCGAGGTGCCCGCGGTCCTTGTAGAACTTGATGACGTTGGCGACGTCGTCGTCGAGGACATCGTCGTCGAGCGGGCCGCGCTCGAAGAGCCAGGCGGTCTTGGTCTTGACGACGGTGCGGATCTCGTCGGGGGCGAAGGAGCGGTTGCCCTCGAAGCGGATGTCCATGACCTTCATCCGCTCGCCCTCGCGGATCTTGAAGAGCACGATGCCGGTCTTCTCGATCTCCTCGAGATCGGTGGTGACGCGGCAGAGGTAATAGCCCTTCTTGCGGTACATCGCCTCGATGCGCCGGGCGGCACGCTCGAGCTGGAGCGGGTCCACCGGCGTGCCCCGCAGGATGTCGACTTCCTTGTTGATCTGCTGGTCGCTGAAGCGCCGGTTGCCGACCGACTGCACGTCCTGCACGATGGGCTGGAGCTGCAGCACGTACACGAGCGCGATCGTCCCGTCGTCGAAGGACTGGACGCGGCTCTCGACCTGCTTGAAGCGGCCGATGCGGTTGAGGCGGGTGATGTCGGCGCTCACCACGTCCTGCTCGTACGCCGCACCCTCGCGAAGACGGAGCTGGTTGCGCACCAGCTTGTCGGTGTCGGGATCGATGGGCTCGTAAGTGGTGGGCGTGCCCTCGGGGGCGTCGGCGGCGGGCTTGATGGGCTTCACCAGCCGCACCTCGCGGATGGGGCGGCCCTCGAAGATCGCGACCTGATCACCGGGCTGGGGCTTGGGCTCCTCGCGGGGCATGGGGCCGTCGGTGGGCGGGGCGCCGACGGGACGCTCGGGCTTGGCCTCGGCGGGGACGGGGCGGGTCTCGGGGCGCGGCGCGTCCTGGGCCGATGCGACGGGAGCCAGCGAGAGCGGAGCCGCCAGGCCGGCAACGAGCGCGAGTGCGGCGAGCGAGGTTTGGTCGAGTCGAGTTCTGAGCACACAGGTCCCCGAGGCGGGCGAAGCGGAGACAATACACCATCCGCGGGCGTCCTGTCGAGACCCCCGGCGAGGATCCGCCGCCGCCTTCATGGGATGGACCACCGCACCCCTTTCCTGAAGGGTGTCGGCAAGTTCGGCGCGGCGTGGCGCGTCGGGTCCGCGACCGGCGTCTAGCCCTCCAGGGCCTCGAACATGAGCGTGTTGAAGGTGCCGGCGCTCTGGGGCGAATCGGGCTCGGCGTCCTCACGGGGCTTGCGCAGGTCGTAGGTGCCGTCGGGGCGGAGGTCCCAGGCGTTGCGGTGATCGTGGAGCGCGACCTCGATGATTCGGTGGAGCTTCCGCCGCGCCTCGGTGTCGCGGATGGGCACCGCGACCTCGACGCGGTTGGAGAGGTTGCGGTACATCCAGTCGGCGCTGCTGATGATCCATTCGCCGTCGATCGCGTCCTCGAAGCCGCTCCGGAAGTGGAAGATGCGGGAGTGTTCGAGGAAGCGCCCGATGACGCTGACGACGCGGATGTTCTCCGACAAGCCCGGCACGCCGGGGCGGACGCAGCAGAACCCGCGGACGATGAGGGTGACGGGCACGCCCGCCTGCGAGGCCTGGTAGAGCTTCTCGGCGACCTCGCGGTCCTCGACGGCGTTCATCTTGGCGGTGATGCCGCTGGGCAGACCGCGCTTGGCGTTCTCGATCTCGCGGTCGATGAGCTGCCCGAAGCGGTGGCGCATTGTGAACGGCGCGACGAGCAGGTGCTGGTAGCTGGGGGGAGCCGAGAGGCCGGTGAGGAAATTGAAGAGCGTGACGAGATCGGCGGTGATGCCCGGGTCGCTGGTGAACAGCCCCACGTCGGTGTAGAGCTGCGCGGTCTTGGGGTGGTAGTTGCCGGTGCCCAGGTGGGCGTAGCAGCGCAGGCCGGTGCGTTCGCGTCGGACGACGAGCGAGGTCTTGCAGTGGGTCTTGAGGCCGGCGACGCCGTAGGCGACGTGGACGCCGGCTTTTTCGAGCTGGCGCGCGAACCGCACGTTGCGGCCTTCGTCGAAGCGGGCGCGGAGCTCGACGAGACAGGCGACCTGCTTGCCGCTCTCGGCGGCGCGGATGAGGTTCTCGACGAATGGCGAGTCGGGGGTGGTGCGATAGAGCGTCTGCTTGATCGCCATCACGTCGGGGTCGACCGCGGCGGCGGCGATGAAGCGCTCGACCGAGTGCTTGAAGCTCTCGTAGGGGTGATGGACCAGCACGTCCTGCTTGCGGATGGTCGCGAAGAAGTTCGCGCCCTTGGCGGGGTCGACACCCGGGGCGCCGACGTGCGCGAAACGCTGCGGCACGACGGCCCGGTACGGGCGTTCCTTCAGATCAGGGCGATCGATGTCGGCGACCTCGAAGAGCGCGGCGTAGTCGATGGGCGGATGGTCGTAGACGTCCTGCGGCACGAGGTTGAGCTTGTCGAGCAGCCACTGACGCATGTCCTGGCTGGCGTTCTCTTCGAGCTCAAGGCGCACGGCCTTGGCGAAGCGGCGCTGCTTGAGGTCTTCCTCGACGGTGCGCATCAGCGAGCCGGTGCCGGCTTCGATGATGTCGTCGCGCTGCACGCCGGCGGAGCGGGTGACGCGGAACGCCGCCTGCTCGCTGATCTTGACGCCGGGGAAGAGATCGGGCAGGTTGTGGCGGATGACCTCGAGCAGCGGGACGAAGCGATCGACGCGCTTGCCCTGGCGCTGGCCGGGGCGGGTGGGAAGCGGGATGAAGCGGCGGACGCCGACGCCGACGGGGATCTTGACGCGGGCGAAGCGCGGCTCGTCGAGATCGCCCTGAGCGGACTTGAGCCGCGGGCTGAGCGAGCGCGGCGGCATGGCCAGCACCGCGATGTTGTCCGACAGGTTGGAGATGAACGGGAACTTGTGCCCCTGATCGACGGCCAGCGGCGTGAGCGAGGCGAAGATGTGGGCCCGGTACCACTCGTCGACGTAGCGCCGGTCGCGCTGCGAGAGCTCGGAATAGCTGACGATGTGGATGTCGGCCGCCACCAGCGCGGGCTGGATCTCCTTGGTGTAGATGCGGGCCTGTTCGGCGACCAACTCGTTGACCGCGGCGCGGATAGCGACGAGCTGCTGCCGCGGCGTCATGCCGTCGTGGCTCAGGGAATTCGGGTCGGTGTGGATCAGGCGACGCAGCAGCCCGACCCGCTTCATGAAGAACTCGTCGAGGTTGCTGGTGAAGATGGCCAGGAACTTCACGCGGTCGAGCAGCGGCACGCGGGTGTCGGCGGCCTGCCACAGCACGCGGCGGTTGAACTCGAGCCAGGAGAGATCGCGGTTGAAGAACCGCGGGCCGTCGTCGTGCTCGCCCGGCGCGGGGAGCGCGGTCTCGGCCGACGGCGCGGGATGCACCGGCTCCGCCCCCTCGGCGTGCCGACCGGGCGCGGCTTCTCCGTTCACCTCGCCGCTCGGGCGGGGCGTGCTACGCGAACGACTTTCCTGCTCGGGCGAACTCACAACAGACTCCGTTCCTGACTGTTCTTCCATCCGAACTGTTCTTCTATCTGCCTCTGTCGCGAACCCTTCCGCGCCTCCTCTCCCCGCTTGCGGGGAGAGGAAGACTTGATGCAACGCATCAAGTCAGGTGAGGGGATGGCGGGTACCTACACGATCGCACATCCGGACGTCCAACGCACCCCTCCCCGGTCTCGCTTCGCTCGACCACCCCTTCCCGCTGCGCGGGGCGGGGAGGCGCACGCCTCCGCGTTGCTTGATCTCACCCCTCATCCCTCACCCCTTCCCGCTCGCACGTACTTCGCCACACATCCGGGGGCTTCGGTCACGCTCACGCTGGCGACCCGGGCGTGGGGGCGCAGGGCCTCGTCGAGCCGGTCGGCGAGTTCGTCGGCGATGTACTTGGCAACCAGCTCCGCGCTGGGGTTGGTTCCTTTGCTGAACGGCTCGCAGGCGTTGAGGTTGTTGTTGTCGAAGGGGGAGACGATTTCCTTAAGCACGTCCTCGGCGGTGTGGAAGTCGCAGAGCAGGCCGTCGGCGTCGAGGGTGGTGCCAGCGAGGACGGCGGTCACCTTCCAGTTGTGCCCGTGCACGGGCTCACGCTGGCCCGAGATCATCAGGGCGTGGGCCGCGCAGAACTCGGTATGGACGGCGATCTCGAACATCCGGCGATCCTAGATCAGGCTCCTGAGCACACCTTGGGATTCCGACGTGGGTACTCCGCTCCGCATCGCCGGGATCGACCAGAGATCGATCCCGGCTCAGCGAAGCCGCGGGAGCGGGCCAAGGTTTTCGGAACTTGAAGATCTGTTCGCGTGGCGTTTGGTTTGATTCTTGCGCGATGCCCGGAGAAGCCCTCACGTGCCTTGACGAGCCCCGAGCGTGAGCGAGTGGGTCCTTTGCGATCAAGAACCGAAGGAACCCCTCGCTCACGCTCGGGGCTCGTCAAGGTCACCCGGGTTCGACGCCGTGGGTTTCGCCTGCGACAATCATCCTTCTCTTTGGAGACGCGATGAGTTCCAACGCTCCTCTCATGTTGTCGGTCAGCGGCTGCCGCGGCATCGTCGGCCGCTCTCTCACGCCCGATGTCGCCGCCCGCTTCGCCGGGTGCTACGCCCATTTCCTCCGGGAGCGTGCGGGGCGCGACGCGGGCAAGCCGATCGTGGTGCTCGGACGCGACGGGCGGGCCGGCAACCAGATGCTCCACCACGCCGCGATCGCGGGGCTGGTGGGCTCGGGCGTCGATGTGGTCGATGTCGGCGTGGCGATGACGCCGACGGTCGCGACCGCCACCGACGCGTTGGGTGTGCGCAGCAAGCAGATGGTCGCGGGCATGGTGCTCACCGCGAGCCACAACCCGCAGGAATGGAACGGGCTGAAGTGCCTGCTCGCCGAGGGACGGGATCGCTTCGCGTCCGCGGCGTGCGCGCCGGAGGCCTCGCTGGCGACCTCGATCGTCGAGCGATTCAAGACCAACGTCCACACCGGCGTCACCTGGAACGAGATCGGCACCGTCTGTCACGACGACGCGGCGACGCCGACCCATGTCGCCCGCGTGCTCGGAGCCGTCGAGGACGCCGGCATCTGCGAGGACGCGTCGGTCCTGGGCGAGGGCTTCAAGATTGCGGCTGATTCGGTCAACGCTAGCGGCGTCGCCGGCTGCATCAATGCCGCGGAATCGCTGGGCGTGGACGAGTTCTTCCATCTCGGCAACAACACCAGCGGCCTGTTCCCGCACCCGCCCGAGCCCACGCTCGACAACCTCTCCGCACCCGGCGGGCTCTGCGACAGCGTCCGCCGCAACAACTGCGTCGCCGGCTTTGCGCAGGACCCCGACGCCGACCGCCTTGCGCTCATCGATGAGACCGGCGCGTACATCGGCGAGGAGTACACGCTGGTGCTCTCGACGCTGGCGATCCTCGAAGCGATGAAGCGCCGCGGCGAATCGACCAAGGGCCTCACGCTCGCGGCCAATCTCTCCACCAGCCGCATGCTCGACGACCTCGCCGCTCGCTACGGCTGCACGGTGCTGCGCACCGCCGTCGGCGAAGCCAACGTCGTCAACGCGATGAAGTCGCATCAGTCCGTGGTCGGCGGCGAGGGCAACGGCGGGGTGATCTGGCCCCGCGTCACCTACGTCCGCGACTCGATCACCGCGATCGCCCTCACGCTGGGCCTGCTCAAGATGTTCAAGAAGCCGCTCTCGGCGATCGTGCAGGACATGCCCGCGTACGCGATCGTGAAGCGCAAGGTCGATCTCTCGGATACGTCACAGGCCAAGATCGCCGCGGAGAAGATCGCCAAGCACTTCGCGAGCGAGCGCCTCGACCGCCAGGACGGCGTGCGTGTCGATCTCGAGAGCAAGCGGGCCTGGCTGCACGTTCGCGGCAGCAACACCGAGCCGATCATGCGCCTGATCGCCGAGGCGCCGACGACGCAGGTGGCCAATGAGTTGCTCGACGAGGCGGCGCGGGTCATCAACGGCTGATGCGCCTCCTCTCCCCGCGTGCGGGGAGAGGACGGCTTGAGGCAAAGCCTCAAGTCAGGTGAGGGGATTGCGGGTACCTACACGCTGTGACTTCGAACCGGCCAAGGCCCGTCTCCGGTCTCGGCCCTGCAGGGGCCTCGACCACCCCTCCCCGCTCCGCAGGGCGGTGAGTTGCGATCCGCACAGGCGTCATCGATCTACTTCAGCAGCCGCTCCAGGTAGTGGATATCCACACCGCCCTTGCGGAAGTCCGCGTTGTTGCACAGCTGAATATGCAGCGGGATCGTCGTCTTGATCGGGCCGACGGTGAACTCCTTCAACGCCCGCACGGCGCGGTCGAGCGCCAGATCCCGCGTCTCCGCGTGCACGATCAGCTTCCCGATCATGCTGTCGTAGTTCGGCGGCACCACGTACCCCGCCACCACGTGCGTGTCCATCCGCACGCCCGGTCCACCCGGCGGCTCCCACGTCGTGATCTTGCCCGCGCTCGGGCGGAAGCCCATCGCCGGGTCCTCGGCACAGATGCGGCACTCCACCGCGTGCCCGTTGATCTTGATCTCTTCCTGCTTGTACGGGATCTTCTCGCCCGACGCGATCTTGATCGACATCTTCACGACGTCGACGCCGGTGATCAGCTCCGTCACCGGGTGCTCCACCTGCACGCGGGTGTTCACCTCGAGCATGTAGAAGTCGCCCTTGGCGTCGAGCAGGAACTCGCACGTCGCCGCACCCGCGTACTTCACGCTCTGCAACAGCTTGCGGCACGACTCCGCGACCTTCTTCAGCTTCTCGCGATCGATGTTCGGCGCCGGCGCCTCCTCGATCACCTTCTGGTGCCGCCGCTGCATCGAGCAGTCGCGCTCCCACAGGTAGATCGCGTTGCCGTGCTTGTCGCCCAGCATCTGCAATTCGACGTGCCGGGCCTTCTCGAGGAACTTCTCAATGAAGACCGCGCCGTTGCCGAACGCCGCCTGGGCCTCCTGGCTCGCGGTGCGGAGCTGCTGGCGCAGCGTCGCCTCGTCGCGGCAGATCTTCATCCCGCGCCCGCCGCCGCCGGCAGACGCCTTGATGATGACCGGATACCCGATCTCGTTGGCGACCTTCACCGCCTCGTTCTCATCCTCGAGCGCGCCGTCGGAGCCCGGGAACACAGGCACACCGTTGGCCTTGGCCGTGCGCTTGCACTCGACCTTGTCGCCCAGGGCCTGCATCGACTCGGGCGATGGGCCAATGAACTCGATCTTGCAATCGCGGCACGCCTGCGAGAAGTCGGGACGCTCGGACAGGAACCCGTACCCCGGATGGATCGCATCCGCATCCGCGATCTCGGCCGCCGAGAGCAGCCGCGCGATGTTGAGGTAGGACTCCTTGGCCGGCCCGGGCCCGATGCAGATCGCCCGATCGGCAAGCTTCAGATACGGCGCGTCCTTGTCAGCGGTCGAGTAGACACAGACCGCCTCGACACCGAGCTCGCGACAGGCACGCAGGATGCGGAGAGCGATTTCTCCACGGTTGGCGATGAGGATGCGTTTAAACATGAGGGGGGCAGGGGAGGAGGGGAGCAGGAAAGCAGGGGAAAGACACTAGTCGTTGCTGCGAACAACAAGGCTCCGGATGAGGGCGTTTAGAATGCGATCGGTCTCTTCGATGAGTTGAGCGGTTTGAGGGTCGTTGCGAACAAGCTTGAGTCGCGTCGCCAGTTCGAGCTGCGTCGAGAGTTCAGCCAAGGAGCCGCGGGCGATCCGCAGGAACTTCACGTAGTCCTTCCGCGAGTGCCGTCCGTGTCCTTCCGCGATGTTGCTCGGGACCGACACCGCCGCACGACGAAGCTGCTGCGAGAGGGAGAATCGTTCCGATTCCGGAAGTTCCGTGGCCACCGCATACACCCGCTCCGCAAGCTCCATGGCACGCTGCCAGGCGATGAGGTCGCGGTGATTGCGAATCGGAACGCCCACGGCCATTCCTTCCCTGCTCCGCTGCTCCCCTCCTCCCCTGCTCCCCTTCTCAGGGCCTCACCAAGAACAGCTTCTGCCCAAATTCCACGGCATCCCCGTTCTTCACCAGCACCTTCTCGATCGTCCCCGTCTTCTCGGCCTTGATCTCGTTGAAGACCTTCATGGCCTCGATCAGGCAGACGACCGTGCTGGGCGTGATCTTCGCGCCGGCCGCCGCGAACGGCGGGCTGTCGGGGTTCGCCGCGGAGTAGAACGTGCCCACCATGGGCGATTCGATCGCGATCAGGCCCGCGTCGGAGTCGGCGGCCTTGGGAGCAGGAGCCGCGCCGCCCGCGGCAGGAGCCGCAGCAGGCGCCGCCATTGGGGCCGGCGCAAACGCCGCCGGAGCACCACCACCGCCACCGCCGCCGTAATACACCGGCGAGTGATTCACCACGCCGCCCTGCGGCCCGCGGCGGATCGTCACGGTTTCCTTTTCGTCCTGCAGGTCCAACTCCGTCAGGTCGTTCTCGACCATCAGCTTGACAAGGTCCTTCAGCTTGCTCGGATCGATCATGGTGTAGCTCTCAGTCGTCGCTCTCAGTCAGGGATCGTTGCGAACGCCTCTTCCCGTCCCGCCTCCGTGGCCCCTCATCCTATGAACAAAACACCCCGAAGGCACGCCCGACCAGATCATGAACACGATGTTCCACTCACCGCGACTCGGTCGCCGACACTGCGCCCCTCCGCCTTTCGCTGCGGCCTGCCCGATAAGGACGTTCTGCGCGCACGAGCCCGCAGGTGAGCCCGATTTTCTGCTTTGCCCGAATCACCCCGCGCGGTACGTTGCACTCCTCGTTGAAAAGGAGAGAAGTCGCCGTGCCACATCCGTTCCGCCTTGCCATCGCCGCGCTCGCGGCGATGCTCGCAACCATCGCGTTCGCCGGTCCGCTCAACCCGCCCGCCGGGCCCGTCGCCCCCACCGCCAAGCCGCTTGCCGAGATCGAGCCCCGCATCGCCATCAACGCTATCAACACCCCCGGCGACGCCAACAGCTTCTACCGCATCACTCAGCCAGGCTCGTACTACCTCGCCGCCAACGTCAGCGTCGGCACCATCGAGCACGGCATCCAGATCGACCTCAACACCGACGGCCTCGTCACCATCGACCTCAACGGCTTCTCTGTCACCGGCGCCGAAGGCACCCTCAACGGCATCGACGTCGACGGCCCCTTCAAGCCCCGCGTCGTCCTCCGCAACGGCTTCGTCATGTCGTTCGGCGGCAACGGCGTCGACCTCGTCGGTGCCGAAAGCGTCACCATCGAGAAAGTCGAGACCGCCCGCAACAGCGGCAAGGGCTTCGTCATCGACACCGGCTCGATCGCCGACTGCAAGGCCCAGTTCAACTCCGGTGGCGGATTCCAGACCGGGGTGAACTCGCAGATCAGCAACTGCCTCGCCCTCACGACCGGCCCCGTCGGCATCAAGACCGGCAATCACTCAATCCTCGTTGATTGCACAGCCAAGGGCACCACCGACACCGGCATTGAATGCGGGTCTTTCTGCGTGCTCAATCGCTGCACCGCGGAAAGCTGCGGCGGCTACGGCATCTCGGCGGGCAGCTCCGCCTCGCTCACCGACTGCACCGCGACGAGCAACGCCGCGGCCGGGATCGGCACCAACGCCGGTTCAACGCTGATCGGCTGCACCGCCGCCAACAACACCAAATGGGGCTTCAGCGGCGCCAGCTTCAGTGTGTACCAGAATTGCACCGCCAGCAACAACGGCTTCACCGGTTTCATCGCGTCAGCTTCCCAAATGAGCGAATGCGTTGCGAACGGGAACAGCCTCGAAGGCTTCGTTCTCTCCGGCCTTTCGAACAGCATTTCCAAGTGCACCGCAACCTCCAACAGAGGCAATGGAATTGTGAGCACCGGCGGCACGCTCATCGTGGATTGCGTCTCCAGCTTCAACTTCAAGCACGGCATCTATGTCACCTTCCAGGGAAATACGATCCGAGGCAACAGCTGCAGCGGCAACGGCCAGGGCACCGACCCCGGCGCCGGCATATGCACCGAAGACCTCGCCAACCGTATCGAAGACAACATCTGCAAGGACAACGACTACGGCATCCGCGTCCTCGGCAGCCGCACCACCATCGTCCGAAACAGCTGCTTTGGAAACACCACCACCAACTGGTCCATCGCCGCCAACAACTCCTACGGCCCGATCATCGACCGCTCCGCCGCGGCGGCTCCCGCCGTCAATGGCAACGCCGCCGCCGCGGCACTTGGTTCGACCGACCCCAACGCCAACTTCACCAACTGACCCACAGCCGAGTCTGCCTCCGAGGCGCCTTGCCACCAAAAAGGCAATGCCGCGCCCGCCAACCGCACGCAGCCCCCAGAACTCCATGATTCTGGCGCTTATCTCCATTGAAGATTCGCCCATTGGCGGTAGGCTGGGAGCGTCGCCCCAAGAGGAGTCGCTCCCATGCCGCGTTCGTTCTCACACCGTTTCATCGCTCGCGTCGCGCTCGGCGCGTGCATCGCACCGTTCATCACCACCGCGCTCGCCGGCCCGCTCAACCCCCCCGCCGGACCCGTCGCCCCCACGCCCGGACCCGAGCCCCGCATCGCCATCAACGACGCCAACACCCTCGGCGACAACAACAGCCTCTACCGCATCACCCAGTCCGGCTCCTACTACCTCACCGGCAACATCAACGGCGTCGCCGCTAAGAGCGGCATCGAGATCGCCGCCAGCCGCGTCACCATCGATCTCAACGGCTTTGCCGTCATCGGTGTCCCCGGCTCGCTCGACGGCATCGTCAACGACATCTCCTCACGCAACAGCATCATCATCCGCAACGGCACCGTCGCCGCCTGGGGCCAAGACGGCATCAATCTTTTCAACAGCACCACCGGAAGCTGCATCCTCGAAGATCTCTCCGCCACCAACAACGCCGGCAACGGCATCCGCGCCAACGGCGCCATCGTCCGCAACTGCCACGTCACCCTCAACACCCTCGACGGCATCACCGGCGTCGCCTCCGCCATCGGCTGCGTCGCACGCGACAACGGCCAACAGGGCATCCAGGTCAACGCCGGCGGCACCATCTCCCAATGCACCGCCTTCGAGAACGGCACCTACGGCCTCTACGGCAGCAACGGCGTCAACATCACCGACTCCTCCGCGTACAACAACCTCGGCACCGGCATCATTCTCTTCGGCGACGGCCTCATCAAAAACTGCTCCGCCTCCAACAACGGCGCCGACGGCATCAACGGCCAGCAGGGCACCACCATCATCGACTGCATCGCCAGCGACAACGGCGCCGACGGCATCGTCGTCCTCAACGACTCCCTCGTCCGCGGCAACACCTGCCACAGCAACACCAGCGACGGCATCTTCGTCTCCTCCACCAACAACTGCCGCATCGAAGGCAACATCATGCACAAGAACGGCCGCGGCCTCCACGTCATCGGTTCCGGCAGCGTCATCGTCCGAAACTCCGCCAGCGGCAACACCTCCGTCAACTGGCTCATCGCCGCCAACAACGTCGTCGGCCCAATCCTCAACCGCACCGCTCCAGCCTCCGCCGCCATCAACGGCGACTCCGCCCCAAGCTCCCTCGGCTCCACCGACGCCAACGCGAACTACACCCATTGATTCCCCCAGTGCAGCTCCTGCAACGCGTCCGCCCACCCCGCCCCACACCCCCACCCCGCCACGCGCGACCCTCGCGGAGTCCGTGCTTGAGTCCCTGATTCCAAGCCATTTTTTGTTGAACATACCGCCCGTCTCGGTAGGCTGATGGTGTCGCCCCGATCGGAGCCGCCACCATGCCGCGTTCATCATCACTCCGCATCCTCGCGCTCGCATCCCTCGTCGCAACCGGCGCCATCGTCGTAACGCACGCCCTCGCCGGCCCCCTCAACCCGCCCGCCGGCCCCGTCGCGCCCACCGCCAAGCCCCTCGCCGAGGTCGAGCCCCGCATCGCCATCAACGAGATCAACACGCCGCCCGGCGACACCGCCACCTTCGTCATCAACCGTCCCGGCTCGTACTACCTCGCCACCAACATCGTCGCCGCCCCCGGAAAGCACGGCATCCTCGTTGTCAGCGGCGGCGTGACCGTCGACCTCAACGGCTTCGACCTCGTCGGCAACCCCGACTCCGCCGGGTCCAACGGCATCTTCGTCCTCGCCAGCGCCTTCGTCCGCATCCACAACGGCTCCATACGAGGCTGGAGCGGCAGCGGCATCGATGTCGGCGTCACCCGCGGCTCCGTCATCTCCGACGTCCGATCCACCGACAACACCGGCTACGGCATCCGCGGCGGCACCAACACCGTCATCCGCGATTGCGTGACCATCAACAACTCCTCCGGCATCCGTGTCGAACAGGGCAGCACCGTCGACCGCTGCGTCTCCTCCGAGAACGCCGTCAACGGCATCGAGGCCACCAACGCCTGCATCATCTCCAACAACAACTGCAATCTGAACGGCAAAATCGGCGACGGCGCCGGCATCATCATCCTCGGCACCGACAGCCGCGTTGAATCCAACAACTGCATCAGGGCCGACCGCGGAATCGACATCGCCGCGGCCGGCAACATCATCATCAAGAACACCTGCAGCGGCAACACCCTCAACTGGTCCATCGTCGCCAACAACATCTTCGGACCCATCATCGACCGCACCGCGCCAGGCACCACCGCCGTCAGCGGCAACGCCGCCGCCAGCACCCTCGGCTCCACCGACGCCAACGCGAACTTCTCATTCTGACCCGAACGAGCGAATCGCCTCTTCACCCTGCTCCCCTGCTCCCCTGCCCCCCTCCTCCCCTCCTCCCCTCCTCCCCTCCTACCCCAACGTCGCCCACTCCAGCGTCATCGGCAACGTCGCGAGGCACTCGCTGCCCGTCTCGGTGACCACGTAATCGTTCTCCAGCCGCACGCCGCCCACGCCCGGCAGATAGATCCCCGGCTCGATCGTCACCACCTGCCCCGCCTGCAGCTTCACCCCCGCCAGCATGTGCGACAGCCGCGGCTCTTCATGGATCTGCAGCCCGATCCCGTGCCCCAGACTGTGCCCGAAGTTCTCACCATACCCCGCCGCCGCGATGTGATCGCGAGCGACCCGGTCGATCTCCGCGCTGCTCTTGCCGGCGCATAACGCCGCCGCCGCCAGCTTGTGCGCCTCCAGCACGATCTCGTAAATCTCCGCCATCTTCTTCGGCCACTTGCCCAGGGCAAACGTCCGCGTCATATCCGAGTGATAGCCCTTGTACGTCGCGCCCCAGTCGATCAACAGCACGTTGTTGTTCGCGACCTTCATCTCCCCCGCGCGATAGTGCGGCAGCGCGCTGTTCCCCTTCGCACCCACGATCGTGTCGAAGCTCGGCACCGCCGAGCCCCGCGCCTTCATCTCGCTCTCCAGCCGCGCCGCGATCTGCTGCTCGGTCTGCCCCGCCTCAATCGTCGGCAGCACCTCGAGCAACGCCGCTTCCTGAATCTTCACCGCCCGCCGGATCAGATCGATCTCGTGCGCATCCTTCACCGAGCGCAGCTTGTTGATCAGCCCCACCGTCGACACCACCTTCTTGGTGCCGATCTTCTTCGCGAGCGCATCCCGCTCCGCCACCGTCATGATGTCGGCCTGAATGCCCACCCGCTCCACGCCCGGGCCCGACAAGAGATCCGCCACCGCCTCGCCCATCGAGCGCTTGCGGATGATGATCTCCAGCTTGTCCGCGAACGGCTGCAGCTCTTCCTGATACCGGAAGTCGCTGATCAACGCCGCCGTCACCGGCGCCCCCGGCTGCCGCGGACCGATCAGCAAGTACGAATCACCACCCGTGAACCCCGTCAGATACCCCACATCCAGCGGGCTGCTCACCAAGAGATGCGTCAGCTCATGCCCCAGCATCGCCTCCCGCACCTTCCGCTGCCGCGGCAAAAACGGATCCGTCGCCGCGCCCGCCGACTTGCCACCACCACCCTTGCCGCTTTTCGTCGCTGAAGTTGCCATGTTCGCCATGATACGCTGCGCCGCCCGCGTCTCCGGGTGCCACTGCCGACGGCTTTGCGTCGGCAGTGCGAGCGCGCCCAACCCCGCTCCGCCGCAACTCCATGTCCACCCGCGCCGCCTCTATCTTCCTCCTGCTCATCGCCTGCACCCTCGTCGGCGCTCCCGCTGTTGTCGCGTTCTACCGCCTCCTCGCCGCACCCGCCGGCCCCATCGCCGCCGATCTGCCAACGTTCTCCTCACTCTCCGCGCTCCTGACATCCCTGCTCTGGGCCGCCCTCATCAGCGCCGGTGCCGTGCTCCTTGCCTGGCCCGGCGCCTGGCTCCTCCGCACCCGCGGCACGGCACTTGCGCCATTGCTCTTCGCTCCGTTGCTCCTCCCCAACTACCTCGCCTTCGGCGCGTTCAACCTCCTCCGCGCCCCCGGCACCGCGCTCGGCGACCTCGCCGAACAACTCGGACGCGAATCGCCGTGGATCCCCGTCGCCCTCGGCAAGGCCATCGCCGTCGGCTCGATCATGATCTGGAGCGCCCCCGTCGCGATGCTCATCCTCGCGCTGCACCTGCGTCGTATCGACGACGCCACGCTCGAACAGCTCGCCCTCGACGCCGGCGCGCACACCGACGGCGTTGTGCGCACAAAGTGGGATCTGTTCCTTGGGGAACTCTCGCTGGCGCGCGACGGCCTCCGCGGCTCGTTCCTCCTCGTCCTCGCCCTCACCCTCGGCTCCGTCATCCCCCTCCACGTCGCTCGTGTCCACACACTCACCATCCGCGTCTGGTTGGCCATGGACCTCCTGCCGCAGGACCAGCAGTGGCGAGCCTGGATCATCACGCTGCCCTTGATCGCCATCGCACTCGTCGCCGCGTTCCTCGGCGTCCGCGGCATCCGTCTCGATGCGCCCGAGTCACAGACGCGACTGTCGCCGCGGGTGGCCAGCCGCGGCGTGTGGCTCGGCGCGCTCGCGGTCGCCGCACTGGGCGCGTTGGTCCCCGGCGCGCTGCTCGCGCTGCACCTCGCCCGCGACGGCGGCTTGCTCGAGTTCATCCGAAACTACCAGCAACCACTGCTCACCTCCGGCGGCATCGCGCTCGTCGTCGGTGCCGCCAGCGCCGCGCTGATGCTGCTGGCCTGGGTGGGAACGCTCGCCGGCGGCGTGTCCAAGCGGCTTGTTCAACTCGCGCTCGGCTTGCTCGCCGCGGGCGCGATCATGCCGGGCGTGATGCTCGGCCTGTGGATCGCCCACGCCGTGCGCACGCTGGCACCGGCGCTGGAAGACTCGACGTTCGTGCTGGTGCTGGCGCATCTCGCACGCTTCGGCGTTGTGCCCGTCGCGCTCGGGTGTTTGCTCGCCGGGATCGAATCACGCGACGCCCGCGATCAGCGCACGCTCGACGGCGTGCGTTCGTTTGGTGCGCTGTGGGCGGCGGCGATCACCGGCAACGCCCGAGCGCTCATCGGTGCCGCGATCATCGGCGGCGTGCTCTCGCTGCACGAGCTCGAAGCCACGGTGATCCTGCAGCCGCCGGGCGTGGACACGCTGGCGCGGGCGGTGCTCAATCAGCTGCACTTCATGCGGACGCAGGAGTTCTCCGCGGCGGGCGTGATCCTGCTCAGCGTCGGCGTCGCGAGCGGCGCGATCGCGAGCACCTTGCTCAGGCGGCGCGCGTGAGAGCGCCGGCACGCGTCAATGGACGCCGAGGCTGACGAGTCCGCGAGGAAGCCTCGGATCGACTGCAACCTCCGCGCCCAACCGCAAGAGCGGGCCCGTGCGCCAACGTTCCAGACCGTCCGAGGCTTCGTCGCCAAGCCTCCTCAGCCTCGGCGTCTGTCTCAGACGACGGTGGTCAGCGTGACCTCGATGTTGTTGCGGGTCGCGTGCGAGTAGGGGCAGACCTGGTGGGCCGCGGCGACCAGGGCGTCGGCGGCGGCCTTCTCATGGCCGGGCAGTCCGACCTCGAGAACCACGGCGAGCTGGAAGCCGCCATCGGCGCGGGTGCCGATGCTGACCCGCGACGTCACGCTGGCGCCGGGGATGGCGATCTTCTTCTGGCTGGCGACGTAGTCGAGCGCGCTGCCGAAGCACGCGGCGTAACCCACCGCGAAGAGGTGCTCGGGCGTCGTAGTGTTGGGCTTGCCGGGGCCGCCCATCGCCTTGGGGATGGAGAGGTCGACCGAGACGCTCTTGTCGCTGGCCTCGGAGTGGCCGTTGCGGCCGCCGACGGCTTTGGCTTCTGCGGTGAAGAGAACTTTCATGGCGGTCTCCTGAGTGAACGCGGGTGAGACGTGCCGACGCAACGCGCCGCCGCGAGTCATCGCACGCGAGACGACTGTATGGGCATGGTGGGATCGGCCTGTGCTCTGCGGAGCGGCCAATGCGAGAAAGGTGCAGCGCTCGCTGCCACGGTTCCCTGCTGGCGCCTGGGGTTTTTACTGCTTGTGCTGCTTGCGGTAGTCGGTGGTGAGCATGCCGGCGAAGCCCCAGTTGTCGGTCTCGACCTCGTCGATGACGATGTGGGTCTGCTCGGGCTTTTTGTTCAGCACCCGCACCAGCGTGTCGGTGATCTCCTGCACGAGGCGGAGCTTCTGATCGCGGGTGACGCCGTCTTTGGTGATTTTGACGTTGACGTAGGGCATGGATTCTCCGGGCAAGAACGGTGATCCCGCGTGGTGAGCGTGCAACATTCTGTCGCGACGGTTCGGGGTACGAATCCACTCCGCTCCGGGTTCGCTGCTCTGGCCCGACGCGGCAGACGTTTCCCATGCTCCTGGGCTCGATCCTGGGCTCGAGCACGCCAACCCGGGGCCGAACGCTTTCGCTCTGTACAATGCCCGCTCACGAAGGAACCCTCATGAAGAAGCTCGTCAAACGTCTGTTCGCCCTCGGCTTTGTGCTCGTGCTGGTCTTGATCGGCGCGGTCGTCTTGGGCGTCATGAACATCAACTCGCTGGCCAAGGCCGGCATCGAGAAGGGCGGCACGTACGCCCTGGGCACCAACACCACGCTCCAGTCCGCCAACGTCGGCCTCCTCAGCGGCACGTTCTCCATGAACGGGCTGAACGTCGCCAACCCGCCCGGGTACAAGTCCGCGTCGTTCCTCTCGCTCGGCTCGGGCGGCGTCGCGGTGTCGTTCAACACGCTCAGCAAGCCCGTAGTCGAGCTGCCCAAGCTCAGCCTCGATGGTCTGAACGTCGCGCTCGAGAAGTCCGGCGGCACGGCCAACTTCAACGTCATCCTCGATCACATCAAGAAGGTCGCCAAGCAAGCGGGCGGCTCGGGTGGTTCAGGCGGGTCGTCGTCGGGCGGCGACAAGAAGTTCGTCGTCAACGAGCTCTCGCTGACCAATATCAAGATCAGCGTGGATCTGATCGGCGGCCCCGGCGATCTCACCAAGGTGAACATCCCGATCGACGAGATCAAGCTCAACAACGTCGGCAAGACCGGCACCGGCGTCGGCGGCACGGGCGTGACCATGAGCCAGCTCGCCTCGATCATCGTGGAAGCGGTGCTCGCGGCCGCGGCCGACAAGGGCGGCGGCATCCTCCCCGCCGACATCCTCGGCGACCTCCAGGGCGGCCTCGCTGGATTGGGCAATCTCGACAACCTGCAGATGTCGGTCGCGGCGAAGGCTCAAGGCACCATCGAGAAGATCGGCGGCGACGCCGTGAAGAAGGTCACCGAGAAGCTCGGCGGCGAGGCGGGCAAGGTGGTCGAAGACGCGACCAAGAAAGTCACCGACCTGATCCCCGGCATGAAGAAGCCGGAGAAGAAGTAACGACGAGCGCCGCGCCAGCTCGCCCCGCGCCGCGGGGAGGGGTGGTCAAGGCTTGGCGAGACCGGGGAGGGGTGCTTCGCGCTCGGAGATTCGTTGCGACAAGGCACCCGCAATCCCCTCACCTGACTCGACGCGTTGCGTCGAGTCGTCCTCTCCCCGCAAGCGGGGAGAGGAGGCGCGGCAGGGAACTTCTGTGTGCTCATCCAGCAAGACTCTCCACATCACGTGCGGTTTGCAAAGGGAGCCGACCGTGCGACGCTGGGACCCGACGCGGGCTTCTTCCTTGGCGCAACGCTTGTGACTTCTTGGCTCGTCGCGACCGCCGTGGGGCTCGTCTGGCTCCCGTGGAGTGGGTGGGGCATCGGCTGGATCGTCTGGGCGGCTCTCTGCTGGCTTTTCGTCCTGTGGATGTGTCCGCGCTTGGTCCGCGCGATTGCTGGCGGATTCCTTACGTCGATGAGGTACCGAATCGAGCGCGACGAGATTGTGGTGGAGCACCGCTTGCCGTCGCGACGGCCGCGGTTCCACAGGATCGCACGCGATCGACTGCGGATCGAGGTCGGCGTCTGCGGCGTTGTCGTGTTCAGGCCGCAGCCGAGGCGTCTCCAGTGGCGGCGTGATCGCTTCATCGTTTGGCTCCGCGGCGAGGGAGGCAGCGTTCGAACAGCGGTCGGCGTTTTCCGTACGGAATCAAGGGCTCGTGCGTACGCCGCGCGATTGAGCGAAACTCTGGGGGCACCGTGGGCTGTGTGCGCCAAACGAACCACCGCCGTGTGCTTGGCGGCTCACGCGGTGGGGTGAGAGGACCTTTCCTCGTTTGGACACCCAATTCCCCTCACCTGACTCGACGCTTCGCATCGAGTCGTCCTCTCCCCGCACGCGGGGAGAGGAGGCGCGGCGGCCTCGTTTGACACCCGCATCGAACTTGCTATGCTGCCGTTGTCCCTCGGTGCCCGCACCGTGTTCTGCACGGCTCGGGCTGAAAAGGGAAGTGTGGTGAGGCAAAGGCCCTAGGCCTGTGCCGATTCCACCGCGGACGCGCCGCCGTGACGGGCTTGGCGCTCTCCAGGGGCTTGCGAGCGGGTTCGCCTGAACTCGACCGCTGGCCCGGCCACTGCCGACGCTCTTCTCCAGAGCGGACCGGCGGGAAGGCGGGGAGCGCTGTACCCGAAGCCGGAAGACCTGCCGATGGACGCCGCACGGGATGTTCCCGTGACGGTTGACTGGCGGCCCTCGCGAATCGGGGCGGTCGGTGGAAGCGCTCGCGTTGTCCTCACGCGGCGTGCCCCCACTGAAACCATCGCTCCGGCGCAGGCTCGTTCCGCGAAGTGGCGTCGTGCGCTGTCACGATCCCCCACTCCTCGCCGACGACGCGTGCGTGTGAAGGCCGCCGCCTTGGCGAGGAACGCCCCGCGCGTCTCGGGGTGACGTGGCCGGTCTTCGTGCGCTCCCGCACGAAAATCGGATGGAGAGATCTCATGTTGCGTTTGGTTGTGTTGTCCGGCGTCGTCGGTGTTGTTGCGTCGTCCGCGGCGGTCGCGTCGCCGTTTGCCACTTCGTGGTCCAGCTTCGTGCCCGGTGTGGGCGGGAGCGCGACGTACGCGGATCCGGCGGCGGCGCTCGGTTCGCCGACACGGTTCACCGGTGTGCAGTTCGGTTTTCCCGGTGCGGTGACGCCGTTCAATCCGCCGTTTGATCCGGGCGATTTCGTCAGCATCGGCAAGGGCGGCTCGCTGGTGCTGGGCTTTGACCACGACGTGCAGAACCACCCGAGCAATCCGTTCGGCGTTGACTTCATCGTCTTCGGCAACTGGTTCTACGCCGACGGCGGCGGGTTCGCGAGCAGCAAGTTCGGAGCGCGGAACGCGACGATCGAGGTCTCCAAGAACGGCACCGACTGGTTCCTCGTGCCGGGCGCCAACCCCACCAGCGGCTACGCGACGCTGGGGTACAGCGATCTTGCGTCGCCCTACGAGAGTTCGCCGGGCTCGGTGCCGACGGACTTCACCAAGGCGGTTGATCCCTCGTTCGATCCGATCGGCAAGACCTACGCCCAGATCGTCGCCGGCTACAACGGCAGCGGCGGCGGGACGGGCGTGGACTTCTCGGCCACCGGGCTCGACTTCATCCGCTTCGTGCGGCTCACCAACCTGAGCGACAGCCCGGGCTCGCTCAACATCGACGCGATCGCGGCGGTGCCTTCTCCTGTCACCGCGTCGCTGTTTGTGATCGCGACGCTGATCGCACCGAGGAGGCGTCGCGGGTGCTGAGCCCACGCGAGTCATTCCGGTCTCGACCCCTCGCGTCCAGCGGGGAATGGATATCTCGTGCGCCGGGGCGGGGACGCCCCGGCTCGCTTTTGGTGGGACGCCGAGCATCTCGCTCGCGCGCCCGTCTGTCTGCCTTGACCAACCCCCTCTCTCTGTGCCTCTGTGCCTCTGTGGTGAATGTCTTCATCGCGAGTGACACGAGCGCACAGCAGACTTGGCCCACGCTCGGCGGCAACGCCGCGCGGACGTCGGTCACGACGCAGCCCGTTCCCGATCTCACGCAGCAAACCTGGACCTGCTCGCTCGACGAGCAGTCGCGGCCGATTACGTTTCAGGCCAAGGCTGGCGTCGCGGTCTCGCCGACGCACGTGCTAGCGGCGGGGTTCATCAACGACGGCGGCACGATGTGGAAGCTCTTCTGGGTCAACCGGAGCAGCGGCGTGGTCGAGCGCTCGGCCGCCATCGACGCTCCGGTGCTGGAGAGCCTCACCTCCCCCACCATCGACAGTGCCTCGAACACGGTGCTGGTCGCCAGCGGCTCGACGCTCGCGGCGTTCGATCTCGCGAGCGGCGCGACGCGCTTCGAAACCTCGTTCATCAACCCGCTGGTGAACGTGTCGCCGCTGGTGGTGCGGAGCTTCCACGCGCCGGCGCGGGTCTTTGTCACCGACTACGACGGCTTCGGTGATTCGGCCTCGCTGCACTGCATCAACCTCGACGCGTTCTCGACCCGGAATCCCTTCACGCTCGGGCAGGTGATCTGGTCGGCGCCGATCGGAGCGTCGTCGGGCAACACGCCGGCGTACGACGCGGCACGCGGGCGGGTGATCACCGCCGCGGTCGGGCTGTTTGCCACCGACCCCGGCGAGGTGCTCGCATTCCCGGCCCATGCGACCGAGACGCCGGCCCTGACGTGGCGGTTCGTGAATCCGAGCGGCGCGGGTTTCTTCGGCGGCGTGTCGGTGGATGGCTCGACGGTCCTGGCCGCGTCGTACGCGTTCTTCGGCGGGCTCAGCTCCGGCAATCTCGTTCGCTTGCGGGCCGACAACGGCGCGCTGCTGAGCAATACCGCCGCCAATCGCACGGCGTCGATCCCGGTTGTGCTTCCGAGCGACACGCTCGGCCGCGTCGTGCTCTCGACCGGTGTGCAGGGCTTCGGCTCGCTGCCGTCGGTGCAGGTCTTTGGGTTCTCGCCGTCCTTCTCGAACACGTTCAGCTGGTCGACCCACCTCCGCACCTGGACCGACAGCAACAACAACGCGATCATCGAGAGCGGCGAGTTCACGCCCATCGGCGGGTGGAACCTGCAGCCGATCGTCTCAATGTCGAGCGCTGGGACGCGTCTGGTCGTCGGCGGCGGTGACAACGTGCTCCGCGTGCTGAACCTTGGCAACGTGACGGGTTCGACGAGCGCCGTGTCGGTGCTGCAGAGCGCGACGTCGATCACCGGATCGCCCGCGATCGCGGGGGGCAACCTGTACGCGATCGGCGCCACCGGGCTTCGAAGCTTCGGACCCGCGCCGCTGCTGCTCGACGTGAACCGTGATGGGCGCGTGGATGTCGAGGATGTTTATGCGTGGGAGCAGGGCCGCGGCTTGCGCGATGTGGATGGGAATGGCACGGTGAACGTCGCGGATCGTGAGCTCCTGATCAGTGCGATTCGCGCGAACGAGGAAGCCGAGCAGACGGAGGGAAGGCGATGAATCTCCGAGGCCTCAAGCACCCCACCCCGGCCTCGCCGAGCCTCGGCCACCCCTCCCCGCGGCGCGGGGCGGGGAGGCGCGATCGCGGCGTCTCCGCTTTCACGCTGATCGAGCTGCTCATTGTCATCGTCATCGTCGCGCTGCTGATCGCGCTCGCGCTGCCTTCGCTGCGGGGTGCGATCGCGGCGTCGCGGACCACGAAGTGTCTGTCGAATCAGCGTCAGCTCGGTGTGGCGTGGACGATGTACGCGAACACGTACCGCGATCTGGCGACGCCCGCGGCGTACTGGCGGCAGGAGCAAATCGGGTCTGGGCCGGTGGTCTACTGGTTCGGAGCGGATGCGCCGGAGGGCACGCCCGAGGGGGTGCCGACCAGCGGGCTGCTGACGCCGTTCTTCTCGGCGGCGCGTGCCGAGCGGGGGGCGCTGGAGTGTCCGGAGCAGCCCTCGGGCACGTACACACCCCAGACCAAGCACCTCAAGTTCTCAACGACCTACGGCTACAACGGCTACTACCTCACGCCATTGATGACCCCGGGATGGGGAGATCAGATCGGCTCGCGCCCGTGGCGGCGGACGGCGGACATCGTGCGGCCTTCGTCGCTGCTGGTCTTTGCGGACACGATTCTCGCGGGAACTTCGGCGACATCGCAGCCGCGGTCGAGCGCGCTGCTGGATCCGCCGCTGCTGTTCGCGCCGTCGTCGGGATGGTCGACCAATCTCAGTCCCACGACGGCATTCCGACACGCGGGTCGTCAACGCGCCGGTGCGCTCGCGGCGGGCGTGCGTGCGGACGGGAGCGCGAGCGCGTCGGGCACGAGCTCCGATCTGCTCCGACGCGATTCGCGCGGGCGGGTGCTGGGTGTCGGGAGTTTCTCGAAATCTCCGGACCCGTGGTACGTGCCTGATTGGCAAGCCTGGCGTGCGACGATAAACTGAGTGCTTCCGGGGAGCATCCACGTGGTCGATCGCTGCGTCTGCAAGAGCATCTCGTTTTCGCGGCTCAAGGAGCTGGCCGATCAGGGCCACCGCGATCTCGATGCGCTCTCGAAGAAGACGGGATGCGGGACGGGTTGCGGGATGTGCGTGCCGTACATCCGCGTGGTGCTCGCCACCGGGCGCACCAACTTGCCCATCATGACAAGCTTCCAGATCGAGAAGTTCATCGCGACGGCGGCGGTGTAAAAGATTCCCGAGCTTGCTCAGCTCCCCTAGATCCTCAGGTTTCCCTTGGCAATCCGCACCTTGGCGTCCTCTGTGAGGCTGCCGATGTGGGGCCTCGCCGAGACCGTTTCGCCGATTTTCGGATCCCGCGATCCAATCTGTCGCGCTGCTGCTCGCGAAACACCGATGAAATGCGCGGGAACACCACGATTGGGATTGACAAAGCCCACCCCGATCGTGCATGCTTGTGTTGTTCCGGGGACACCTTCCGATGAGCGTCTCAAGTTGCATCTGCTACCGCACCGACTTCGCCGCGTTGAAGGCGATCGCTGACGCCTCGGGCGGTGGTCTGCAGGAGCTGCACGCGGCGACCGGCTGCGGCTCACGCTGCGGGTTGTGCATCCCGTACATCCGGGTCATGCTGATGACCGGTCTGATCGAGCTGCCGCCGATGCTGCCCGAAGACTTCAAGAAGCTGGGCGTGCGCTGCAGCACGCTGGAGCGCCTCATCACGCAGCTGAACGAGCGGGGCGAGCCGATCACCCACGACCCCGAGGCCGCGGAGCGTCTGGCCCGTGCGCACGCCAATGAGGATTCGCGGGCCTGATCTTTCCGATGGGCGCCGCGTGATTCACGGGCACGGGCCGGGCGGGAAGTTCTGCCACTCGTCCCACTGCGTGCCGTACTTGGCGGCGCACACGTTGATCACCGGCGGGTCGGGACGCGGGCAGGTCGCGGTGGGCGAGCAGGTGGGCGTCGGGGTGGGATCGGGCTTGGTGACCAAGCAGTAGATCACATCGCCCGAGGCGTAGCCGGTGCGTCGCTGCGAGCAGGTCACTTCGGTGCAGTCGGCCTTCCTGAACTTCGCGGTGCGGTACTCGATGAAGTACTTCCGCTGTTCGTAGATGCAGGACCAGCGCCAGTTGTTGTCGATCCTGGGCTCGGAGCGGATGCCGGTCAGCACCCACTTGCAGTCCTGGGGCGACAGCGACGTGACCCACGGGGTGATCTGCCCCGCTTCGCACGTCGGCTCGGGATCGGGATCGACGCAGGGGGCGAGGTTGACCGCCATGCCGACGGTGAGGGCCTCGATCTGCGCCTCGGGCGCGTACTGGCCCGCTCCGGCCCAGTCGATGGTCTCTGCCATTGAGCTGAGCATCCGCATTTCTTGGGGGCAGTTCGGGATCTCCGCGCTGTACTCCGTCGGTCGCAGCGCCGCCGCGGGGTAACCGATCGACACGAGCATGTCGATCAGGGCCTCCGGCGTGGCGCTGTTCTGAACGACTCCGAAGAGTGGGTCGTTGGTGAGCATGCCGGCGAGATAGGGCAGCGGGGGTCGCGGGGCGTCCTCGTTGAAGAGTTCCACCAGGTCGGGGCGCCGGAACAGGTCGTTGTCTTCGTCGGGGATGTTGAGGATGAACTTGGAGGTGGAGAGCGCGGCCACCGGGGAGGCGGCGAGCCAGGAGTAGGCGTCCCATCCCGTGGGCGTCCGCATGAACAGAACGGTGTGCAGGTTGTCGCCGACGGTCGTGCCGGGCTTGGCCAGGGCCACGATCGCGCTCACGAGGTTGGTGGACTCGGTGTACGCCGGGATGAAGTCCCAGCCCGGGGTCTCGAAGGCGTGCGGGCTGAGGCGTCGCGCGATCTCGTCGGCGTGGGCCGAGGAGTTCGCCAGGCCGCTCACCGCGCAGCATGCCACGACACCGGTCACCAAACGACGCAACGAGATGTTCATGAGGCCTCCGTGTCCGCGGTCCCCGCCGCGCTAGGACGGAACATACCGCGCGGATGCGGAGGTACAAACACAATCTGCGACGCCTGCCGCGAGATTCGGCACAATGCGGGTTTTCACCGGCTTCGTGCCGGTGTGATAACGACCATCGAGACCGTCGCGTTTGGGTTATGGAAATGCCCTTCGATGGGTCCATGCTCTGCACGCGGTTTTCCGACATTCGCGCCGGCGCGTCGCTTGATCTCATGACCCGTGGCCATCCGCAGAGGGAGTCGACGCGATCGACGTTCGGCGGCGCCAACGAAAAGGCCCGGGCGATGGGCCCGGGCCTTGGGGGTTGCTGCGGATGTCAGAGAGCACTCACGCCGTTGCCGTCGTCCCTGTGCCGGGGATCGTGACCTGCGGCGACTCGGGCGGGAGCTCGCCCTCGTCGAGCATGTCGAGGTCCTCTTCGGGCGGGAGCTCGACGAGCGGACGCACGCGGATCTCTTGGTACGGACGGAAGCCCGTGCCGGCGGGGATCAGGTGGCCCAGGAGCACGTTCTCCTTGAGGCCCACGAGCGTGTCGGTCGCGCCGCGGAGCGACGCTTCGGTGAGCACCTTGGTGCTCTCCTGGAACGACGCACCCGACAGGAACGAGTCGCTGGAGAGCGCGGCCTTGGTGATGCCCAGGAGCAGCGTGCGGCCCGTCGCGGGGCGTGCACGCTTGGCCTTGGCGCCTTCCTTGCCCGCGGCCTCGGCCTTGGCGTTGGCCTCCTTGATCTCGTCCTTGCCGACGAGAGCGTTCAAGGGCAGCTCGGTCGCGCCCGGATCGGTGATCCGGTACATCTGGCTGATCTCGAGGTTCTTCTGCTTGAAGTTGAACTTGTCGACGACCTCCTGGGGGAGCAGGTCAGTGTCGCCGGGGTTCTCGACCTTCACCTTGCGGAGCATGGAGGAGAGGATCAGCTCGATGTGCTTGTCGTTGATCACCACGCCCTGAGCGCGGTAGACGTTCTGCACCTCGTCGAGCATGTAGGCCCAGAGAGCCTCCTCGCCCTTGATCCGCAGGATGTCCTTGGGGTCGAGCGGGCCGTCGGTGAGCGAGTCGCCCGACTGCACGAAGTCACCCGTGTGGACCAGGAGCTGCTTGTCGCTGGGAACGTGATGGTCCTTCTCGATGCCCGAGTCGGAGACGACGCGGATGGTCATCTTGCCCTTGCGCTTGTCGGAGAAGATCTCGACCTTGCCCGAGATCTCGGCCATGAACGCCGGGTCCTTGGGCTTGCGGGCCTCGAAGATCTCCGTGACGCGGGGCAGACCACCGACGATGTCGGCGCTGGCCGCGGCCTGCTTGGGCTGGCGGGCGAGCATCTGACCGGCCTTGATCTTCTGGCCGTCGGTGACTTCCATGCGGGCCTTGGCGGGGAGGAAGTGGAAGTCGAGGATGTTGCCGGCATCGTCGACGATGTTGATCGCCGGGTGCAGGTCACCCTTGTGCTCGATGATGATGAGGGCCTTGGAGCCGCCGGCCTCTTCCTCGCGAACGGTCTCGCCCAGGGAGATGTCGACGAACTTGACGTTGCCTTCCTTCTCGGCGAGGATGGGCGTGCGGTGCGGGTCCCACTTGATGAGGGTCTGACCCTTCTTCACGTCGTCGCCGTTCTTGGCGTAGAGGAACGCGCCGTAGGGCACCTTGTACTTCTCGAGCTCGCGGCCGGCGGCGTCGAGCACGCCGATCTCGGCGTTGCGCTTCAAGACGACGTGGCAGTCGTGGCCTTCGTCGTCCTTGACCGGGACTTCGTTGCAGTCACGCAGCTCGAGCTTGCCGGGGTTGAGGGCCAGGTACTGGGTCTCCTGGGCCGAACGCTGGCCGATGCCGCCCGTGTGGAACGTGCGCATCGTGAGCTGGGTGCCGGGCTCGCCGATCGACTGAGCGGCGATGATGCCGACGGCCATGCCGGGCTCGACCAGGCGGCCGGTCGAGAGGTCCATGCCGTAGTCGAGCACCGAGCAGCCGAAGCGGCTCTCGCTGGTCAGGGCCGAGCGGACCATGACCTCGCTGATGCCGATGTTCTCGAGATCGGCGGCGATCTCGGGGGTGATGAGCTCGTTCTCGTGCACCACCACGTCCTCGGTCTTGGGGTTGGTGATGGTGTTGACGCTGACGCGGCCGATGATCTGGTCGCGGAGCGGCACGTCGACCTGCTCGCCCTTGTAGATGGCGCGCTTCATGATGCCGCGGCGGCTGCCGCAGTCGAACTCGCCGATGATGACCGACTGAGCCACGTCGCAGAGCTTGCGGGTGAGGTAGCCCGAGTCGGCGGTCTTGAGAGCCGTGTCGGCCAGGCCCTTACGCGCACCGTGGGTGGACGAGAAGTACTCGAGGATCGAGAGACCCTCGCGGAAGTTGGAGCGGATGGGGGTCTCGATGATCTCGCCCGAGGGCTTGGCCATGAGGCCGCGCATCCCGGCCAGCTGCTGCATCTGGCTGATGTTGCCGCGGGCGCCCGAGTCGGACATGAGGTACACAGGGTTCAGATAGAACTTGCCCTGCTTGTTCTCGATGGAGGTCTCGTTGCCCTGATCGTCGCGGCGGTCGTTCTTGAGGGTCTCGACGAGCTTCTTCTGGACCTGCTCGCGGCAGTGCGACCAGATGTCGAGCAGCTGGTTGTAGCGTTCGCGGGCGGTGATGATGCCGCGGTCGTAGTTCTTCTCGACGCGGTCGACCTTCTTCTGGCTCTCGGCGAGCAGGTCGGCCTTCTCCTTGGGGATGCGCAGGTCGGTGATGCCGAAGGACAGGCCGGCGAGCGTCGACTGCTTGAAGCCGGTTTCCTTCATCTTGTCGAGCAGGTCGATGGTGCTCGGGCGGTCGGCGTAGAGGTACGCGTCGTCGATGACGCGGGCGCAGCCCTTCTTGCCCAGCACGCAGTTGTAATACGGCATGCCCTTGGCGAGGATCTCGGCGAACAGCACGCGGCCGACGGTGGTGATGAGGCGCTTGTTCGCCGGCATCTCCTTGACCTCGCCGCCCTGATTGTCGGCGTAGAGCTTGAACCCGTCGATGCGGACGATGATCCGCTCGTGGATGCCGATCTTGCCCTGGTCGTAGGCGAGGATCGCTTCGCGGCGGTCCTTGAAGCGCTTGAGGTCCTTCTCGGCCTTTTCGTCGGGCGCCTGGTAGGTGAGGAAGTACACGCCCATGACGATGTCCTGCGAGGGCGAGATGATCGGCTTGCCGTTCGCGGGCGAGAAGATGTTGTGGGTCGAGAGCATCAGGACGTGCGCCTCGGCCTGAGCTTCCACGCTCAGCGGCAGGTGCACGGCCATCTGGTCGCCGTCGAAGTCGGCGTTGAACCCGCCGCAGACCAGCGGGTGGATGCGGATGGCGTTGCCTTCGACGAGCACGGGCTCGAAGGCCTGGATGCCCATTCGGTGGAGCGTCGGGGCGCGGTTGAGCAGCACCGGGTGCTGGTAGATGACCTCTTCGAGGATGTCCCAGACCGCGGCGTCGCGGCGCTCGAGCATGCGCTTGGCCGACTTGATGGTGTCGGCCAGGCCGTGCTCCTTGAGCTTGCGGATGATGAAGGGCTGGAAGAGCTCGAGGGCGATCTTCTTGGGCAGGCCGCACTGGTGGAGCTTGAGCTCGGGGCCGACGACGATGACCGAACGCGCGGAGTAATCGACGCGCTTGCCGAGCAGGTTCTCGCGGAAGCGGCCCTGCTTGCCCTTGATCATGTCGGTGAGCGACTTGAGCGGGCGGTTGGAGGAGCCGAGAACGGGGCGTCGACAGCGGCCGTTGTCAAAGAGCGCGTCGACCGCCTGCTGGAGCATGCGCTTCTCGTTGCGGATGATGACCTCGGGGGCGTTGAGGTCCATCAGCTTCTTGAGGCGGTTGTTGCGGTTGATGATGCGGCGGTAGAGGTCGTTGAGGTCGCTGGTCGCGAAGTTGCCGGACTCCAGCAGCACCAGCGGGCGGAGATCGGGCGGGATCACGGGGATCACGTCCATGACGAGCCAGGCCGGGTCGTTCTGGCTGCCGCGGATCTGCTCGATGAGCTTGAGGCGCTTGGCGAAGTCCTTGATCTTCTGCTTGCTCTTGGTCTCGTTGAGGTCCTGGCGGAGCTGGGCGGCCTCGGCGTCGAGGTCGGTGCGCTCGATGAGCTCGCGCATGGCGTCGGCGCCCATGGAGGCCTTGAACGCGTTGCCGAACTTGTTCTGGGCGGCGCTGAACTCGTCCTCGGTGAGGATCTGCTTGAAGGTCAGCTCGGTGTCACCCGGATCGACGACCACGTAATCCTGGTAGTAGATCACGCGCTCGAGGTCGCTGGTCTTCATGCCGAGCAGGGTGCCCATGCGGCTGGGCATGCTCTTGAAGAACCAGATGTGGACCGAGGGGCAGGCGAGGTTGATGTGGCCCATGCGCTTGCGGCGGACGCGGGAGTGCGTCACCTTGACGCCGCAGCGGTCACAGATGATGCCCTTGTACTTGGTGCCGCGGTACTTGCCGCAGGCGCACTCGTAGTCGCGCTCGGGTCCGAAGATGCGCTCGCAGAAGAGGCCGTCCTTCTCGGGGCGGTAGGTGCGGTAGTTGATAGTCTCGGGCTTCTTCACCTCGCCGTAGGACCAGGCCCGGATGTCGTTGGGCGACGCCAGGGTGACCTTGACGGCGGAGTAGTCATTGACACGGTCGTAGATCGTCTCAGCCATGAGTCTTCTCGCCTTTCGCGGCGTTGTGGTGCCGCGGACCGTTTCGAACTGGATCGACTGTCGTTACCTGTTCACTCGTACCAATCGCTGCGTGCCTCATCCTGCTTTACAGCAGGCTGCCGCCCTCGAGCTTCTTCTTCTCGAGCGTGACGTTGAGGCCCAGGCCCTTGAGCTCGTTGCAGAGCACGTCGAACGCGACGGGCATGCCGGCCTCGAGCTTGTTGGTGCCCTTGACCATGCTCTCGTAGATCTTGGTGCGGCCTTCCACATCGTCGGACTTGACGGTGAGGAGTTCCTGCAGCACGTACGCCGCGCCGTAAGCCTCGAGCGCCCACACTTCCATTTCGCCGAAGCGCTGGCCACCGGTGCGGGCCTTGCCGCCCAGCGGCTGCTGGGTGATGAGGCTGTAGGGGCCGGTCGCGCGGGCGTGGATCTTGTCGTCCACCAGGTGGTGGAGCTTGAGCATGTACATGTAGCCGACGGTGGTGCGCTGGTTGAACGCCTCACCGGTGCGGCCGTCGTACATCTGGATCTTGCCGCCCTTGGGCATCTTGGCGAGCAGCTCCTTGGGCTGGGGCCAGGTGGCCGTCGCCTCGAAGTGAGCGAGCTTGTCGTCGACGTACTTGTTGGCCTCGGCGACGGCGTCGTGGACCTGCTGCTCGTGGGCGCCGTCGAAGACCGGGGTGATGGCCTGGAAGCCGAGCACGCGAGCGGCCCAGCCCAGGTGGGTCTCGAGAATCTGCCCGACGTTCATGCGGCTGGGCACGCCCAGCGGGTTGAGCAGGACCTCGACCGACGTGCCGTCCTCGAGGAACGGCATGTCCTCTTCGGGGACGATGCGGGCGATGACGCCCTTGTTGCCGTGGCGGCCGGCCATCTTGTCGCCGACCGACAGGGTGCGCTTGGTGGCGATGTAGACCTTGACCATCTCAAGCACGCCGGTCGGGAGCTCGTCGCCGCGCTTCATGTGCGCGACCTTGCGGGCCTTCTCCGACTCGATGGCCTTGATACGCGGCCAGAACTGACGGAACAGCACCTCGGCCTCGTCGCGGGCCTCCTTGCTGCCCTTGGCCCACTTGATGTCGAAGGTCTTGATCTGTTCGAGGATGACTTCGGCGATGTCCGAAGCACCGACCTTCTGGCGGGTGTTGGGGTCGACCATCGGGGTGCCGAGCTTCTCGTTCACCGCGTTGGTCATCTGCTTGAACAGATCGATGGCGGCGTCGTCCTGGGCCTTCTCGTAGTCGGCGATGTCCTTCTTCAGCTGCTTCTTCTGCTCCTCGTTCATGTGGAGCCGGCGGCTGAACTTGTTGGCGCCGATCACGATGCCCTCGACGCCCGCGGGGACCTCGAGCGAATCGTTCTTCACGTCCTCGCCGGCGCGGCCGAAGATCGCGTGCAGGAGCTTCTCTTCCGGCGTCAGCTCGGTCTTGCTCTTGGGGCTGACCTTGCCGACCAGGATGTCGCCGGGGCCGACGCGGGCGCCCAGGCGGATGATGCCGCTCTCGTCGAGGTTGCGGAGCATCTTCTCGCTGACGTTGGGGATGTCGCGGGTGAACTCCTCGCGACCGAGCTTGGTCTCGCGGATCTCGACATCGAAGGCGTCGATGTGGATGCTGGTGAAGGTGTCGTCCTTGACGAGCTTCTCGTTGATGACGATCGCGTCTTCGAAGTTGTAGCCGTCGAAGGTGTTGAACGCGACCATGATGCTCTTGCCCAGGGCCAGTTCACCCTGCTTGGTGCTGGCGCCGTCGGCGATGACCTGGCCGCGGGCGACCTTCTGGCCGAGCTTCACGATCGGGCGCTGGTTCTGGCAGGTGCGCTCGTTGAGGCCGACGAACTTGCGGAGCACGTACTCGTCGGCGTTGTCGATGATGATCCGCTGGGCATCGACCTTGGTCACGATGCCGGGGTTCTTGGCCTTCACCACCATGCCGGTGTTGTGGCCCACCGACTTCTCGACACCCGTGCCCACGCACGGGGGGTCGACCTTGATCAGGGGCACCGCCTGGCGCTGCATGTTCGAACCCATCAGCGCGCGGTTGGCGTCGTCGTGCTCGAGGAACGGGATGAGCGCGGCGGAGATGCCGACGATCTGCTTGGGGCTGATGTCGACGTAGTCGACGTTGTCGCTGTTGGTCTCGGCCAGTTCGCCGGCGACGCGGGCGAGGATGGCGCCCTTCTTGAGGCGGCCCTTCTCGTCCATGGCGTCGGTCGGGGCGAGGACCTTCTGCATCTCCTCGTCGGCGCGGAGGTGGATGATCTTGCCGGTGACCTCGCCGCCCTTGACCTCGCGGTAGGCGGTGCGGAGGAAGCCGTAGTCATCGATGCTGGAGTAGATGCCCAGCGAGGCGATGAGACCGATGTTGGTGCCTTCGGGGGTCTCGATGGGACAGATGCGCCCGTAGTGCGAGATGTGCACGTCGCGGACTTCGAAGCCGGCGCGCTTGCGGTTCAGGCCGCCCGGTCCGAGGGCCGAGAGACGACGCTCGTGGACCAGCGTCGAGAGCGGGTTGGTCTGATCGACGACCTGCGAGAGCTCGGAGCGCCCGAAGAAGAAGTCGATGGCGCTCGAGATGCTCTTGCTGTTGACGAGGTCGGCGATCTTCGCGATCTCGTTGGGGTCCTTGACGCTCATGCGCTCCTGCACGGTGCGCTTGAGCTTCAGGAAGCCCTTGCGGAGCTCCTCGACGGCCAATTCGTCCAGCGTGCGGAGGCGGCGGTTGCCGAGGTGGTCGATGTCGTCCACCTGCGCGACCGGGCGACCGGTCTTGGGATCGGGGCGGTTGGAACGCAGGTCGAGCACGTACTGAATGACGCGGAGGAAGTCCTCGCTGCGGAGGAACATCATGTCCTCGGGCGTGTTCAGCTCGAACTTGCGGTTGATGCGGAAGCGACCGACGCGGCCCAGGCGGTAGCGGTTGTCGTCGAAGAACTTCTCGGCGAAGAGCTGCTTGGCCTTTTCCACCTGCGGCGGGTTGCCGGGGCGCAGCTTGGTGTACAGCTTGACGAGGGCACGCTCGTAGTCGGTGTCCGCGAACTCGGCGAACTGCTCGAGCTTCTCTTCCGCGATCGTGTTCAGGATGAGCACGTCGCTGGGGTTCTGGATGACCCGGACGCTCTTGAGGTTGCTGTTGTTGATCGCCTCGGCCTGGTCGCCGATCTGGCGGCCGACGTGGACGAGCTCCTCGCCCGTCTCCTTGTCGATCACGGTCTCGGCGGCCCAGTGCTCGGGCTTCACCTTGTCGCCCGGGATGCTGGTCACTTCATAGAAGAGGCCCAAGAGCTTGTCGGTCGCGGCGACCGACTCGTCCAGGCAGCGCAGGAACGTGGTGGCGGCGAGCTTGGTGCTCTGGTCGATCCGCATCGCCAGAACGTCTTTCTTGGTGACCTCGAGCTCGATCCACGAGCCGCGCTCGGGGATGATGCGGGTCGAGTGCAGCGGGCGGTCGCCTTCGCTGGAGACGATCGAGAAGTCGACGCCGGGGGAGCGGTGGAGCTGGCTGACGATGACGCGCTCGGCGCCGTTGACGATGAACTCGCCGCCGCCCAGCATGATCGGGAACTCGCCGAGGTAGATATCTTCCTCGGGCATGTCGGGCTTGCCCTCGCGCTTGAGGCGGACGGTCACCCGGAACGGACGGCCGTAGGTGAGTCGGAGCTCTCGACACTCGTCGGAGGTGTAGCGGGGCTCTTCGAGGACGTACGAGAGGTACTCGAGGCTCATGGTCTCGTCGTACGACTTGATCGGGAAGATCTCTTTGAGGAGCGACTCGAGACCGATGGAGGTGTCACGCTCTTCCGGGCCCTTCTCGAGCTGCAGGAACCGCTTGTACCCGTCGGCCTGAAGCTTGGTCAGGTCGGGAACTTCCATGCCGTCGCCGCGCTTGGCGAAGTTGCGGACCACCGGAGGGGTGATCGCGAGATTCGGAGTCTGAAAAACACGATACGAGCCGTTGGAGGAGTTGGCAGGCATCGAAGTCCTTTCGAGCGATTGATAACCGACCGCGGCGACGACATCACCGCAGGGAGCTATACCCCGACCTGTATTACAAGCCTCGAGTGATCACGCCGTTGTATGAGGGAGCCAGTAAGGGAGCCAAAGTTCGCCGCGAGTTGCCCGTTGACCGCTATGTCCGGCGGGTGCCGAACCTTTCAGTATAGTCCCCCACGAGATCAACCGTCCCGCCCCCCGCAAGCCCATCTTGAGTTTTTTGTCCAACTTTCGCGCCGTTCTCCACAATGGCGCAATCAACTCATGACCCAATCATAATCCATACAGAATTATGTTTGCATGATGTTCGGGTACTTCGGCCAGCCGTACGCCACTTGCGGGTACTTCTTCCCGCCGAGGGTCAGCTCGCCCTCGCCGACCACGGATCCGCCGAGCTTCCGGTAGAAACCCCGGGCGTTGCCGTTGTCCTTCAGGACCCACAGCACCAACCCGGCGTCGGGCATCTTCTTCTTGGCGGCCTCGACAAACGCCCCGAAGAGTTGCCGCCCCACTCCTTTTCTCTGGGCGGCGGGCTCGACGTGGATGGCGAAGAGCTCCATGACGTACTTCTTGGGCACCTCGGGGGGCACTGGGTCGCCGGCGGCGGACTTCTCACGGGTCGGACCGCCGCGGACCATGCCGACGATGGTCTTGGTGGGCCGCTTCTTGCCCTCGGCGGGAGGCACGGTCATCTCCGCGACCAGGAACGCCGAGCGATCGAGGTTGGGGTTCTGAGCCGAGTCGAAGTGGCGGGCGTGATAGCCGGCGATGCCCTCGATGGTGAGGCCATCCAAGAAGTCATCGGCGAGCAGCCGCCGATACGCAGCGTGCCACGCGGCGAGCTGCAGGCGCGCGACGTCGGTCATGTCGGCCGCCGTCGCGGGTCGAACGGCGATCACATCCCGCGGCCTCTGGTGCATGAGGACAGCGTACCGCGCCGCGAAGCGCGGAGCGAGCCCATTCTGAGCCGCGGGCTTCGGCCCGCGCGGTTGGGACTCCCGGCCCCATCCGTCGGAGCCATCAGTCCGCGGCTGCTCGGAGCCGCGCGACTGATGCGCCTGGAACATACTCACCCGCCCACCCAACCCGCATCAGTCGCGCCGCCGAGCCGGCGGACGGAGGGCACCGCCGTAAAGGTCTCGCTTCGTGCACAGACGAACTTGGCGTATCGCGATCCAGTAGTCTGAAGGCATGGCGGTGTGGATCTTCACGATCTCTGGGTGGCTGCTCGTGCTCGCGGGAGCCTTCATCGCCTGGCGCTTCGGCTGGCGCGACCCGGGGAAGGGAACGCGGCGGTGTCCGAGGTGTGGGTATGACATGACCGCGACCAGCGGGCTTCGGTGCTCGGAGTGCGGGCATGAGGAGGCGTCAGAGAAGCGGCTGCGGCGTCGGCGGATCCGTCGCCGCTGGATCGTGATCGGTGCGATGGTCGCGCTGGTGAGCTGGTTTCCGTTCAAGTGGCCGGAGTATCAGCGGCTTCAATCGCTCGGCGTCGGTCCGATTGCGTTTGTGCCTCGCAGCGCGCTCGTTCTTGCCTGGCCGGTTCTCATCGACACGCCGCTTGCACCCGCGGCCAAGGGCGCGCGCCGACGGTCACCGACGCCGCCGTTCGTGTTCTCAGCGGTGGACATCATCCAGCCGACATCGCTTTGGCGCTGGCAGCGGCCACTTCTCGGGTTCTCGATTCGGCGCGCCCTGCTGCAGAGCGATTCGGTGGATCGCTTCCGCGTCGCCACCCGACTGTTGTTTGCCGCTGGAGACCTGGGCGACTCGACCGCAGAGGCATATCTCTCCGGGTTCATTCGTTCGCCGCGTTCGTGGGGATTGCGATTCCGTCCGGCTTGGCTTCTTGGGCCGATGGCGTTTCCAGCGGGATCATCGTCGCTGGTGCTTCCGGCGCTGGAGGCCGATCCGACCCGGATCGGGATGGACACCGATTTGTTGACATGGCTCCGCCACGACGGAGCGGATCTGAGCAAGCTCGCCACGGCCTACGCGGCGAGCGCCACGATCCAACCTGTGTTCGACGAGGTCGTCGCCTCCTTCGCCTACGCGGCGCTCACACCCGACGCGGCACGGGCGCTCATCGAGCGGTCGATGCAGAGCCCGAAACCCAATCTGTACACGTTGTGCGAACTCATTCGCCAATCCGGGCCCGCGGCCTCCACCTACCTGCCCCAGATCCAGCAGGCGTTGGCCGCGCTCGAGACCATGCCCTTCGCTCGCGCGGCGGGCGTCGTCGTGGAGCTGCGGCTGGTGACGCCGGAGGTGCGTTCGCTGCTGGCCGCTCGAGCGAGCGATCGGGTTCGCGAATCGCGGTTTGCGGCACGCCTGGCGCTGGCGACACTGGACGATGATCTGGACGGTGTTTCGGCGATCATCGCCGAGTGTCGCGCATCGGAAACGACGAATGCCAGCGACCGCATGGGGCTGATCGCGTCGCTGTACGAGTTTGCCCGCGGCGAGTGCTGGCCAAGGGCGGTCCGCCGCGACGCCTTGTGGTCGATCGGAGTCATCCAGGGAAACGGGCACGTTCTTGGCGACTCGGCAGCCGCCGTCCCCTTGCTGCTCTCGCTGGGTGCCGACGATCCCGAGACGGTGCGCGAGATAGAGGCGGCGATCCAGACGGGTCAAACATTCGGTTGGCAGGCGTGGGACTGGTACGTCCGACGCGGCACCTGCCCGCATCCCATCATCGATGCCATTCGGGAGAAGATCGCGGAATCCAAGGGCGTGATCCGCGAGCGTCGCGAGAAGCAGCTCCGCTCCGTCCGACCCACGGCCGCGAGGAACTAGCCCATGACCGCCTGGATCTTCACCATCCTCGCATGGCTGCTCGTGCTCGCGGGAGTCTTCATCGCCTGGCGCTTCGGCTGGCGCGACCCTGAGAAAGGGACGCGGCGGTGTCCGAGGTGTGGGTATGACATGACCGCGACCGGCGGGCTTCGGTGCTCGGAGTGTGGGCATGAGGCAAGACGTGAGTCAAGGCTCTTTGGCGCCCACCGAAGATGGCGGTGGCTCGCCGCGGGCTGCGTGTGTGCGGTGACGTCGTATCCGGTGATGAAATGGCCGCTGTACTCGGCGTTCGGACCGATCGGGTTCGCGCCACGCGTGCTGACGCTGGCGGCGTTGCCAGAGGTGCTGGACTGGTACCCGACGCTGACCCGCAGCAAGCCGACGCCGGCCTACCGGCTCTTGGACAATCTTTCCAAGGTTCAGCCGTTCGACCGTGTGGAGCGGTACGCCTTTGCACACATGTACCGCCGCTGTCTCACGGACCCGGAGCGGCGGAAGAAGTGGCTGGAGCAGTTCTCGTTCTTGTCTCGGTATGCGGGGGATCAGTCGGGGGTGCTCGCCGATGTGCTGGTCGAGCTCTTGGACGATCCCAAGGCCGCGGTGCTGGTGATGCACGGAGCCGGGAGCATGCCGCCCTTCGCGGACCCTCGGATGGTGCCGCTGGCGCGGAAGCTGGCGGAGAAGATGCGCAGCGGCAAGGAAGCGGGCTCGCGACTCGTGTCGCTTGAGCATCTCGCCGCGTGGGGATGCCCTGATGCGGAACTCCGAGAGGTTGCCATCGAGCGCGTGAATCGCGAGGGCAGCCGATCCGAACGAGCTTTGGAGTTCCTTTGGCAGAACAAGATGCTGCGGGACGAGGACGCCGCGATGGTCGTCAGCGCCGCGCTCGCGCCGACCTGGCCATTCGCCAGTTACGGAACCCTTGCGGCTCTGGACCTACCCACCGCCAAGCGGTCTCTCGCGCCGTTTCTCTCCAAACGCATGCTCGAACGGCTGGATCTGCAGTGCGTCGGTGACTGGTCGATGCTGGAGGCCGCGTGCGGCCCGGAGGGTGAGGCGTTCCTCCCCGCGCTCGATCAGTACGCGATGGCGACGTCGTATCCCACCTTCCCCGCGTGCGGCCAGATCGCGGCCCTGTCGATCCGCGGCTTCGGGCCCGAGGCGTACGAGCTCTGGAAGGCCGCGATGGCCGTGAGCAACGACAAAGACTACGAAACTGTGCCTCTTCGCTATCACGTCTGCCTGCTCATTCTGGGTATCGACATCCCGGTCCAGCAGCGGGCGGAGGGCATCGCATACTGGATCGAGCTCGCGACGCCGGGCATCACGCCGAACAGCTCGCCCGGCTCTCTGCTGACGGCCATCGACGCCGCGGCTCGCCTCGGGCCCGCGGCGAGTCCAACCCTCGACGCGATCATCGACACCATACTGCCGACCGCGCCGGGCTTCGTGGTGGAGCGCTCGCTCCGGGCCCTCGAGAATATCGGATCGCTGACAACCGAGCAAGGTCGTCGGCTCTCGGACAACTACCGCGCGTGGAGCAGCACTCCGTCGCCGCCGCGTTACGCCTCTCCGGTTGTGGAGGCGACGTACCGACGACTCTCGGACAAGTTCGGCCTGCGGTGAGATTCGCTCAGCCCCTCACATACAAATGCACCGCCGTCGCTGCAATCCCATGTTCGCCGGAGTTGCGGCCCCAAAGACCCTTCTGTTACCCTTCGACTATGGCGGTGTGGATCTTCACGATCTTTGGATGGCTGCTTGCACTCGCGGGCGTCTTCATCGCCTGGCGCTTCGGCTGGCGCGACCCTGGGAAGGGGACGCGGCGGTGTCCGAGGTGTGGGTATGACATGTCGGCGACGACGGGGATGAAGTGTCCGGAGTGCGGGCACGAAGCCGCGATGGAGTTGCGCTGCTTTCGCCCGCGTCGGCGTTGGCGCCGGATCGCGGTTGGGGTTCTGGTTGCATCGTCGAGTTGGGTGCCGTTCAAGTGGCCGGAGTATCAGCGGCTCAGCCCCTTGGGCATGGGCTGGCTGGCGTTCGTCCCGCGCACGGCGGTCGCCGCGGGTTGGCCGTGGTTGCTCGAATGGAATATCGCATCGGCCAAGCAGCCCGGCGCGTGGTGGGCGCTGCCCAACGCCCAAGGCTACCTCATCCTCGACAACTTGGTCAGCCCGAAGCACCTTTGGTCCTGGCAGGAATGGCTCGTCATGCGGTCCTGCGCTCGGGTCATCGCGGAAAGCGACAACGGCACGGTTCTCGATCAGGCGTTGTTCTTGGGGCTGAACGCGCCCAACCGCCCGGCGTGGCTGGTGGATGCCTTCATGCATCGGTTCGTCGATCCGAAGCGCGGGCAGCCGCTGTGGTCGATGGACAAGTTTGCGAACATCGAGCTCGGTCTCGACCGCAAGTGGGCACCTGCGGTGTTCACGCTGCTCAGCAACGAGGATACCTTCGTGCTCGTTGATGAGCGGGCCATCTACTGGCTCGCGCAATCCGATCATCCGATGGACTCACTTGTGCCCTTCCTGGACAGCAAGCGGATTCACTTCACCAGGAAGGCCGCGCTCGCCATGAGTCTTGCCGAGGCCAACATCACCCAGCACTCTCGCCGGATCGTCTTCGACCGGGTCACCGCGAATCCCATGTACCCCGACCCGCTTGTGCCCATGCACCTTGCACGAATGGACAACCCAGACGCGTCCATGGTCCGCCGCCTCACACGCGGAATCACCGGAAACGAGGGCTACGCGGCGGTACTCAGCTGTGCCGCCGCGGCACGGGCCGGAATCCCCGATCAGCAGCTTCTCGACGCTCTCCAATCCGCGACTTATGCGACTAATCCGTCTGTGCGTCGGGCCGCCAAGATCACGCGCGCGATCCTGACCGCTGACGACGAGGCCGTCCGCCGCGAAACGCTCGCGCTGGTCCAGTTCCTTGAGACCGAGAAGGACCGCGACAAGCGGTGCTTCGAGGTCACGGTCATGCTCGAGTTCGCACGCATGGACGTGCTGCCCGAACAACTCAGCCTCGAAGGGCTCGCCGCGTCGGTTGACGCCGGCGTCAACGACAACTGGTTCGACGTTGGTCGATCCGCGCAGCACCTGATCAAGATCGGCGCGGACGCGCAGCCGGGGATTCACAAGCTGCTGCTCAAACAGATCACGATGGAGAGCTCTGCCGGCTACCTCGCTCTGGAGGCGTATGTCGAGCGGGGTTCCGCCCCTCGCGATGTGATCGCCGCGGCACGAACGTTCTACGAGAATCTCTCGGAACCGCAGCGCACGCACTGCTTGGCCGGGCTCGCGACCGTGCGCCCCACCGACTAACTCCCCCTCACATACAAATGCACCGCCGTCGTGCCGTAGGCGTGGGTCTCGGGGCCCTTGAGCCCATCGATCTTCAGGTCGACGGGCTGCTTCGCGGGCTTGGCCGCGGCGGCGGCGATCTCTTCGGGGGTTTGCGTTTCGATCACGTTGCCGAACTCGTCGAGGTCGAGTTCTTCCCACGCGGCGTCGAAGGGGCCGCCTGAACTGTCGAGCTCGGCCTCGAATGCGGCTTCGTTCAGCTTGCCGCCGCGCGAGACCTTGGGTGGACGGCCGCCCGGGGTCGCGGTGTTGCGGGCCGCGCCGCTCCCTCCGCTGCCGCCGCTCACATCGGGCGTGCCGCGCTTCTTGACGCCGCGGCGTGACTCCAGCTCCATCGCCTCGTGCCACGCACCCTTCTTGACGTGGGGCTCGTCCTTCTTGCGTTTCTTCAGCCACTTGCCCTGGCGCGTGCCGCTCGGGCCGAGTTCGGCCGGGTCCGGTCCTTCTTCGGGCACATCGAGGAAGAAAGGCCAGGGGGTGCGCAGCACCACGAACCCGTCCTTGCTGAGGTTCTGGGCCAGTTGCTGCATCGCGCCGGTGATCCGGCGCCAACCCAGAGGATCACGCACGAGCGGGTATGGCGGGTCGAGGAACACCACCTGCACCGGGCTCGGGCAGCGGGCGATGGCGCCCATGCCCAAGGTGTCGCCGATCACGACCGCGCTGCGCGAGCCGACGCCGAAGTGATCGATGTTCTTGCGGAGGATCTGGGCGATCTGCCGGTTCTGTTCGACGAAGACGACCTCTTTGGCCCCGCGGCTCAGGGCCTCGAGCCCGATCGCGCCCGTGCCGGCGAAGCCGTCGAAGACCGCGTTGCCCTCGATGTGCCCACGCAGCAGCATGAACACCGATTCCTTCACCCGGTCGGGGATGGGCCGGGTGATCTCCGCGTCGGGCGGCGTGAACAGTTTCCGGGAGCGGAACTCACCGGCGATGATGCGCATACGGGGAGTCTAGTTGAGTTTGGACGAGGTTGGAGCAATGGCCAAAGGGCCAAATTGCCAAATGGCCAAAGAAAGGCAGTTCGGAAGCACGCGTCTCGCCGTGCCTTGATTTGGCCCTTTGGAGCTTTGGCTCTTTGGCCCTTTGGCCCTTTGGCTCTTTCAGCGCGCGCCGACGCGAGGGCAGGCTATGAATCTGCTCTCGTGTGCACCCCGGGCGGAAACACGTAAAATCGCAGGGTGCCGTCGGCGCCTCTCTCCATGCTGTTGTCCGAAGACTCGGGCGGTAGGAAGCTGCCCTCCGCAGCTCCCCTCGAGTCCTCGGCATGAGCCGAAGTGGCGTCGCTTGTGGCGACTGGGTTCGAGACCGCGCGGCGTGTGTGCCGCGGGCTCGTTTCACAAACCACTGGCGCTATTTCGCCAGTGAATCGATCGAGTACGTCATGAACGCGGGGTTCTCGACCCCGGTCACGACCCTCCAGAACGGCTCGCCGAACTCGTCGACGAGCCAGGAACGGAACGGACCGCGCTCGTCCTTGGCCACGTCCGCCAGGAGCGGACCGCCCACGAAGATCGAGCGATGGATCAGCAGCAGGTCATCCGACACGTACTCCGACTCGGCCGCGATCCCGGCGAACGCGTCGACCAGCTTGGCGAACACCAAGGGCTCGGAACGCAGCAGGAGATCGGCGTCGTGCCAGATGTAGTACCGGAACTTGGTCGCGGGCTTGCCGCGGACGATCATGCGGTTGCGGAGCAGGGCCGCGACGCCGCCGGGGCCGTCGATGCGGCGATCCAGCAGCGGCCCGGGCACGGCGCGTTCGAGCTGGTAACAGAAGGAATCGAGGTCGGTGATGAAGCGCCCGTAGAACGAGCAAACTTCGGTGTCCCGCTGCATTCCAAGGAACTGCGTCAAACTCGTTGCGAACTGCAGCCGCCGGGGCGGGAATTCGCTGCTAGCGACGAGATGGTGCTCGTCGAGGAGCTGCGTCACGTCCGGCTGCCAGTCGGCGACCAGCAGGGGTGAATCGGGTTGTCGAGACAGTGCGCTCATCGCTCTCCCATCTCGCGCAGCTCAAGCGGTGACGAGCACCGGCTCGCTGCGTCCAGCAGATGTCGCGCCCGCCGCTCCCGAGGGAGCCACGAGCGGCTACACCACTGCGTGCCCACAACAGCCTCTCGGCACGCGCCGCGAGGCCTGTGAACACACCGATCCCGCCGCCGGTTTCCCGGCTGCGGACGTACCACAACAAGTAAGCCCCTGACGCCCGCGCGCACCACATCGCGCAGCGGGACTGCAAGTCGCGGCCTCTGACCACCCTAAATGTGCCTCACGAACCAAGCCCGCACCACCCGCACAGCCGATTTCCCCCGCGAAAGTTGCGCAGACGAACCTTTTTGTGGTCCGCGATCCTCCATTCCCGGACCACCTCGCCCCGCTTCCCAGGCTCTTGGACACGCTTGACCCAAACACAAGCAGAACCATTCAACGGCCGATTCCGGGCTATTGTGTGAGGAATCCGCCTCCGCCTCTTTGCTCACAGGACGCTCCGATGACTACCGAGACCAGCCGCGCGACGGCGATTGTGGACGCTCTCGAAACCGTCTCTTCGCTGCCCGCGGTTCCCAGCCGAGACTGGTGCGAGCGGGGAGCCGAGACCCTGGCCAAGGTGATCACGCCCAAGAGCCGACGAGCCGCCTTCGCCGTCGGCGTCGGCAGCGGGACCGACAAAGTGGAGCGTCTCGAGACGGTCGCCGTCCACTCTCAGGACCAAACGGCGGGCCTCGCCATCCAGCAGTCCCTGCTGCGAACCCCGCCGATCTGCCCGCGTCGTGACGGCCGGTCCGAGCTCGCCGCGGTCACGTCCGCCGAGCTCTCGCGCTCCGACTCGTGGCTTCGATCGCCGCTCATGAAGGTCGTCGCCTCGCACGGGATGATCGGGTTGGTGCTCGGCGTGGGCCTGATCACCAGCGCCGAGCCGGGTCGCCTGCTCTGGATCTTCGGCGCCGCCGAGGCCGCGAGCGAGTCGGCCATCATCGGCGACCTCTCCTTCATCATGGTGCTGCTGCTCGCCTTGGTCCGGCGCTCCCAGCTGGCGCTCGGCGGCGACCCCGCGCAGCCCATCGAGTGGATCAGCGATCGCGAGCGTGAGACCCTGGAGCACATCGTCCGTGGGCAGAGCGTCCGCGAGATCGCCGAGGAAACCGGCAAGAGCGCCCACACCATCCACGACCATGTGAAGAGCCTGCACCGAAAGCTCGGGGCGAGCAGCCGCGGCGAGCTCGTCGCCCGCGCGTTAGGACATCTCCCGCCTCTGCGGCAAGAGTCGCAGGCGTAAGGACTCGGCTTCGTTCTGTTATTCCGCTTGGGCGATCGCTCGCTTCCGGAGCATCTCCGCCGCCCGAGCCTCGATCTTTCGTGCTAGGCGTGCGGCGAGCGGCGGATCATCCGAGAACGCCTCCTCGAACGAACCCGGGAAGGGCAGGGTCGGGTCGGTCGTCCCGCTGATCAGGTAGACCGAGCGCGTGTTGGGGCGCACGCCGTAGGTGTGGATTCGCTCGACCACCACCACCACCCGGGCCACGGTGTCGCGTCGCGATTCCAGCAAGTCCGCATCGAGCCGGCGAGCGCCCGTGGTCGGTATCTCGTTGCGCCGAGCATCGGCGATCACCCCGGCCTCCGCAGCCGGGTCGGTCGACACGGCCTCCGTCGGCGTAAACGTGATCTCCACCCGCCGCTGCTGCTTGTTCAGCGTGTCCTCCCACTCCTGGCTGAAGCGGCTCTGCTCGGTGTCCCAGGGCGTGAAGAGACCCGCGGTGGTCTTGGGCCCGGCGGTGATCACACCCGCCCGCGCGTCGACCCGCGAGAGCGTGAAGCGGTATTCCGCCAGCACATCCCGGGCCGCGTCGAACGTCACGTCGTAGTCGGTCGCCGCGACACGGAACTCGGGATTGCCGGCGCCGGCGCAGCCGCCAAGCCCGCACGCCACCACCACCGCCAGCGAAGAAACGATCAAGGACCGCAGCATCGCCACAGCGTAGCAAGCCCGCGGTTTTCGCGGCTCGTCCACACGGCCCCGCTTGTAACCGTTCCACCCTCATTTACATCGTTCTCGACCCGCCTCTACCCCTTGACCGTGCGTGAAGATTCTGTCACGATCCGCCTTCGCGTTCCCTCGCCCCCCACCCCGCCGGAGGACTCATGCTCAGCGCCGTGGCTTCACTCTCCTTCCTCGCTCTCACCCAAGCCACCGATCTGGCTCAAGCCGCCGCTCCTTCTGCCGCCGCCGCGCCCCAACAAGTGATCGACTCCGGCAGCACCGCGTGGATGCTCATGTCCTCGGCCATGGTGCTGCTCATGGTCCCGGGCCTCGCGCTCTTTTACGCCGGCATGGTGCGACGCAAGAACGTCCTCACCACCATGCTCCATTCCTTCGTGGCGATGGCGGTCATCGGGCTGCACTGGATTCTGATCGGCTACTCGCTCGCCTTCGGCAAGTCGGTCGGCGATCTGGGCATCATCGGCTGGAGCTGGGACTATGTCGCCTTTCAGGGTCTCTCGTACGACAAGCTCTTCGCCGACAAGGGCGTGCCCGAGCTCGTCTTCGCCATGTTCCAGGGCAAGTTCGCGATCATCACGCCGGCGCTCATCTCGGGCGCCGTCGCCGAGCGGTTCTCGTTCCGGGCGTACATCCTCTTCATCGTGCTCTGGGCCACGTTCGTCTACTGCCCGCTCGCTCACATGGTCTGGGCCGAGGGTGGCTGGCTGTTCAAGCTCGGCGTGCTCGACTTCGCCGGCGGCACCGTCGTCCACATCGCCTCGGGCTTCTCGGCGCTCATCCTCGCGATGATGGTCGGCAACCGCCGCGACTATCCCGACGGCGCCATCATGCCCAACAGCCTGGTGCTCACGCTCACCGGCGCGGGCCTGCTCTGGTTCGGCTGGTTTGGCTTCAACGCCGGCTCCGCCGTTGCGGTGCAGAGCCCGGTTGCGGGCAGCATCGCCGTGCTGGCTTTCACCACCACGCAGACCGCTGCCGCGGCCGCGGCACTGGTATGGATGCTCCTTGAGTGGCGTCACACCGGCAAGCCCACCTCGCTCGGTGTCGCCTCTGGCATCGTCGCTGGCCTCGTCGCCATCACACCCGCCGCGGGTCACGTCACGCCGCTGTACGCGATCGTGATCGGGTCGATCGGCTCGGTCGTCTGCTTCTTCGCCGTGCAGCTCAAGGCCTGGCACAAGAAGGACGACTCGCTCGACGCCTTCGGCGTCCACGGCATCGGCGGCCTGTGGGGCGCGCTCGCCACCGGCATCTTCTGCTTCACGCCCGTCAAGGGCCTGGTCATGGGCGACGGCCTGACCCAGCTCGGCAAGCAGGCTCTCGGCGCCGGCGTCGGGATCGCCATGGCCGTCGTCGGCACTTTTATCATCGGCACCATCGTCAAGGCACTCGTCGGCCTCCGCGTCACCGACCAGCAGGAACGCGACGGCCTCGACATCACCATCCACGGCGAACGCGGGTATCACCTCTAAGAAGTGGAGCAGTGGGGAAGTGGAGCAGTGGAGCAGATACAGCCACCGCCCGCCTCCCAACTGCCCCACTGCCCCACTCCTCCACTGCCCCACTCTCCCATGAAACTCATCATCGCCATCATCCGTCCCGAGCGCCTCCAGGCTGTGCAGGACGCGCTTCAGAAGACCCTCGACGAGGGTGACAACTACCGCCTCACCGTCGCCAGCGTCGACGGCCACGGCCGCGCCGTCGGTGAGACCGAGTACTTCCGTGGCCAGCAGGTCCGCACCCGCATGGCCCAACGCACCCAGATCACCATCGGCGTCAACGATGCGTACGTGGACCGCGCGATCGACGCCATCGTCGCCGCCGCCCGCTCCCCCAACGGCGAAGTCGGCGACGGCAAGATCTTCGTTCTGCCGCTCGAACAAGTCGTCCGCATCCGCACCGGCGAACGCGGCGGCAGCGCGATCTGAGTCACAGGGAGAGTTCGGGGGCGGGGCCGTCCAGGCCCCGCGCACCAACCCTCACAATCACACCAGTGGGACCGGCCTCCGGCCGGTCAACAGACGCTCCAGAAGTGCACGCTGGGCCGCCGCACGCGCCGAAGCACGATCAAGCCCCGCTAGGCTGCGCGTCCAAAGCGCGCGTCGGGGACACCGGGTGCGCACCGTCACCCCGATCGGGCCATGAAGCGGCGAGAATCGCTTCGCCTTTTGCGCGCACACCCTCCCCACAGAACCCGCCAGAAGCGGTGCAAAGAACCCAAACAGGCGAGCCTTTCTCTACAATTAACCCGAGACCGCCGATGCCAAAAGAACCCTGGCGAGCCATTCTCTTCGCGCTCCTCGCCGTGATTGCGGTGTTCGTGGGCATCGCACAACTCGATGCGTATCTCCATCGAAGGAATCCGCTCGTACTGCAACAAGAGGATCACATCTCGGATGTCTCGTCACACTACATCGCTCGGATCCGTCGCAATTCCTCCGACCGGCAGCACAACGTCGAGCAACTCGTCGCCGTGATGAACAAGCTGCGAGCCGGGTGGCCGGGGTTCCATCCGACCCCCCAGCACCGCCCATTCGCGTACACCGACAAGAACATGCTTTTCAGCCTCTACAGCAGGGTGTCCTTCGCCGCGTCGAAGGAAACCGGCGAACCGCGCCAAGCGCTGCTGGAAGTCCTCGTGCGCACCAGGCCAACCCCAAACGAAGAATCGCTGCGAGACACTTTCAATCAGATTGTCCTACAGAACGGACTCCTCGAGGCTCTTCGGGAGAAGTAAGGCCGGCCTCCGGCCCGTCGCCACACCTCCCCGCACCAAATACCCCACGAGCCGCTCCTACACCTTGCGTCATCTTCGCGGCTGGTGGGACACCGACCGCTGCGGCTTGAACCCGTGCAGGCAAGAGGGTGGGCTTTGTGGAAACATCTCGGCGAATCGCACGTCAACTTCAGACCTACCGACCACAAGCACCGAGTGCTGTTCGAGTCGCTGCAATCCCGGAAAGAACGAATCTCGCGCATCGCCAACGGCCGACCATCGCCCGCGCCGCGAGCGGCGACAGGCGTGGTGCTGAACGCAACCGAAGCCGCGGATGAAGGTAACGCGTTCGCGGCGGGAGCCGCGCGGAGTCGAACGCGATGGAGCTTCTGATCTGCGCCGTCTTCGTGGTTTCGGCGATCTTTCTCGCGGCGCTGGGGGTTCCTCTCTGGCGAGGGAAGGTGCCGCCCAACGAGTTGTACGGCTTTCGCATTCCGGCCACGCTCGACGATCCCGGCGTCTGGTACCCGGTGAACCGCGTCGCTGGCGTGTGGCTCATGGTGACCGGGGCCGCGGTGACCGTGATCAGCGTGACCCTCTACGCGCTCGGCGTCACGACGGGGACGGCCGCCGCGATCAATCTCTCGGCGCTCTTTGGCTTCACCGCGGCTGTGGCGGTGCACGGACTGATCGTGGCCGCGCGGCTCACCAAGGAGCCGCGTGGGTAGGAGTTGACGGAACGATCCTGCGTGCCGCGTCGTGCATCCCGGGCCAGGCGGTACTCCGCGGGGTGTCGGGCTCGATCGCCCCGCGACGCGTGACCGGCATCGTCGGCCCCCGACGCCAACGGTCGGGCAACGCGGCTCCGCCGTCTTGCTAGCTGAGGCACCGCCCGATGCATGACGTGTCAACATCGACGCCGCCGCACGCGGCCCGTGCGCTCCGACGCCGAGCCCTCGCCTTCGGCACCTTCTGACGGCGGCCGGCCCCCTCACCGGGCGGGCCCCAGTTCCTCAACGCTGCGGATCCACACCCCCGAAGGTGCACGGGTCGACCCGTTGAAGACGGGTTTCCTACAGCGCCGACCCGCAACACCCGCCTTCTTATGTTTTCTTCACATCAATTTCGGGACCTGTCATCACATATTGGTTTGCGATTCCAGATCCCGGTGGCAGAATTGTCGGGGAACTCGTGGGTCCACTGTTCTCGTGGGATCCTGGAGGCTGTCGCTATGTTGAATCGATTTGCTGGTGCAGGGCTCGCTATCGCTGCCGCTTCGATCGGGCTGGTGACCAACGCCTCCGCGGCGTACCAGGTCACATCGCGCACTTCCGAAGTCCGGAAGATTTCCGAGGACAACCTGAACCCGCCGGCGATTCCGAACCAACTCCTGGGTTCGACGAACACACTCGATCCGTTCTCCGTCCCTCGCCCATTCACCTCCAAGTTCTATCAGTCATCGTCGCTCTCCGCGACCGGAGCGACGTACGTCAGCACAACCGACGCTCAGGGCAGCCGCCAAGGACCCGCCGGGTCGGGCTATTCCGGCTACTACACCACCTCGAGCTTCCAATTCACGTTCACACTCACTTCCGCGGCCAACTTCACCCTCGTCGGCAGCCTCCAGCGCATCTGGAGCGGCAGCGTCCTGCTGAAGCTCGATTCGCTCACCGCCGGATCGATCTACAACCGCAGCGTCGCGGCCACCAACAATCTTGATGTCAATTTCGCACCGACGCTCGTGAACTGGAGCGGCCTCCTTCCTGCCGGTGACTACCGCATCTCGATCATGGACCGCGGCGAGCGGGCTTCTCCCGGCGTTCCCGGTCAAGGCACCGAAAGCTCGTTCACCTTCGTCATCCCCGCGCCGACCACCGCCGCACCGATGCTCGCCCTCGGAGTCTTCGTGGCTCGCCGGCGTCGGCGCTCCGACCAGCATTGAACGTCGACCTCGCCGACGGCCTTTGTCGCGACGGCGGAAGTTCGCACGGCGGAAGTTCGCACGAGACAACCGCAAACCAGCGTGCTCCCGCAACCCCACTTGTGTGGGGTTTTCTGTTGGCCGTCCGCGATGGGCTATCGGCCATCTGTCATTTGCTACTCTCCGTTGTGCCCGTTCCCGCTTCCATCCCCTCGCCGCGCACCCTCGACGTCCTTCTCTTCGCCGGCTTTGTCCGTCGCCTCCCCTGGGCCGAATCCGCCTGGGTTCCCGACATCGCCCGCGGCTTGGTTTCCCGCGGCCATCGGGTCGAGGTTTGCGTCGACGGCTGCGACGACATCGACACGTTTCGCGATCTCTCCCTCGTCGTCCACCGCCCCACCCGCAAGCACTTCGGGGCCGAGCCCTTTGCTTTCCGCACCTTTGCGCGTCGGCTCCGGCGGAAGCGCCCCAACAGCGTCGCGCTCTCGCTCACCCCGATCATCTGTGGCGACGTCTGGCTCCCCATCGACCGGCGCTCCCGCGATATCGCCCGCGACCTCTTCACCATGCACCACCCGTTCGCGGCGTTGCTCGAGTTGTCGCACCATCCGTGGCTGATTCACGAGCTGCTCGCCGAGCGACGCGCCCTGCAAGACGCGCCGCGCCATCGCGTGCAGCCTCTGTCGATCGGGCCTCACGCGCCGGGCTCGAGCCTGCGCTCCCTCGGCTACGCGGCCCGGGTCGAGCCGTTCGAGGGCGCCGCCCGAGGGAACGTGCGGCGCACCACCCGCGAACGCCTGGGCATCGGCGCCAACGACACGGTCTTGCTGCTCAGCGGCACGCACACGCGGCGTGACTCCGCAGCCGCGTTCATGCAGGCGTTTGCCACGCTGACCCGCAGCGCCACGCCGAGCCGTGCGTTCTCGCTCGCCGACAAGCCCACGCCCCGCGTGCAGATGCGTCTGATCGTCACCGGGCGTTCCGCGCACACGATCGACCGCGCCGCCCGGGCCGCGGGCGTGGCGGATCTCATCGTCCATGCCGGTTCGCACGTTGACATGCGTCCGCTGCTGGCCGCGGCCGACGCCGCGGTGGCGGCCTTCGGAGAACCGGGCCTGGGCACCGGACGTTTCGTGAGCGAGGCCATCCGCGCCGAGCTGCCGGTTGTCGCCCACGAGCACGCCCCGGGCAGCGACCTGGCGGACAGCGGCCTGCACAAGCCCGGCGTCGTGGTCCGCGGCGACTCCCCTGAAGCCTGGCTTGCCGGCCTGGGCAAGCTCGCCGACGTGCAGTGGATGCTCGACGCCCGACGCGCCGCGGCCCGCGTCAAGAACGATCTCACCATCGACCGCGTCGTGGAACGACTCGAGAGCTACCTCATCGGCGCGCTGCGATAGCGCCGCGAGATTGGTTCATGGATCGAAAGACGCCGAGACTGAGGAGGCTCGGCGACGAAGCCTCGGACGGGGTGCGGCAGAATCGTCGAATTCGACTGCAACCTCCGTCGCGCACGTCCCCCCCTCACGCCCGATCCGAGGCTTCCTCGCGGACTCGTCAGCCTCAGCGTCCAGATCACCCCGACCCCGTCACGATGCCCCAGTCCCAAGCGCTGCTGAGCTTCCGTCTACCATGAGCCACGCATGAAACGACTCGTGATCGAACGCACGCTTCAACCGGGCCAGTACTGGCGCGAGGCGTGGGCGTTTCGCCAGCTCGCGTACAACCTGGCGTGGCGTGATATCTCGATCCGCTACAAGCAGACGGTGCTGGGCCTGCTGTGGGCCGTCATCCGTCCGCTCGCGTTCATGGGTGTGCTGACCGCGGTCTTTTCGCTCTTCGCCAAGCTCGACGGCGGGGGCATCGCGTACCCGCTGGTGGTCCTCAGCGGCTTGCTCTGCTGGCAGTTCGCCGCCGCCATCGTGGGGGCGTTCAGCGCGTGCATCATCGGCAACGGCAATCTCGTCGGCAAGATCTACTTCCCGCGGCTGCTGCTGCCCGCGGGCACAACGCTGTCAACCCTGGTCGATCTCGCCATCTCGCTGGCGATTATGCTCGCCCTCATGCTGGCCTTCGGCGTCTGGCCCACCTGGCGGATCCTCACCCTGCCGCTGTTCATCGTTCTCGCGCTGGGGATCTCGGGCGGCGTGGGTCTTTGGCTCGCGGTGGTTGCGGTGCGGTATCGCGATGTGCTCCACGCCGTGCCGGTCGCGGTGCAGCTCAGCATGTACCTCTCGCCCGTGGGCTACCTCACCAGCAACGTGCCCGAGAAGTACCAGACGCTGTACGCCCTGAACCCGCTCGTCGGCGTCATCGGCGGGTTCCGCTGGGCGTTGCTGGGCGAGAGTTTCCCCATCGATCCGTTCGCGCTGAGCGTCTCGTGCGCGACGGCCGTCGTCGCGCTGGCGGTGGGGATGATCACCTTCGTCCGCAGCGAACACCGCTTCGCCGACGAGCTGTAGGGGCTACTTCTTCACCCACGGCGTTCGCTCGTTCGCGAGGAGCGCCGCCACCGCTCGCGTCACCCGGTCCGACCGTGTTTCTTCTCGCTTCGCCGACGTGACCCAGTACAGGATCTGCTTGCGAGCCCCGGGCGGGAAGGCGTCGAAGTTGGACTTGGCTTTCGGGCTTTTCTTGAACGCGGCCGCCAGATCCGGCGGCACGACCAGCTTCTCGATCGCGTCGAGCGTGGTCCAGCTCCCGTCTTTCTTGGCGGCGTCGATCTTCGCCTGACCGGCCGGGTGCATCAGGCCTTCTTCCATCAGCCGCGGCAATCGCTTCTTGTTGACCGCGGACCACGTGCTCTTGGGCTTCCGAGGCGAGAAGTACAGACTGGCGCGTTTGGCATCGACGCTGCGCGCGACGCTGTCGATCCAGCCGAAGCAGAGGGCTTCTTCGACGATGTCGTCGTAGGTGAGCGTGCGTTCGCCCTTCGCGTGCTTTTTGTCGTAGACGAGCCAGATCGGCGGGTGCGCCGCGTGGTTGGCGGCGAGCCACCGGCGCAGAGAGGACCGGTCGGGAAAGTAGAGGGACGGGGCGCGGGACTTTGCATCCGTGGACTTGGACTTTCCGAACTTCTTCGCCGCGGCCATGACCGATGCCTCCACGCTCAAGCCAGGATCGAAACCGATGCAACATCTTTTCTGCTCTCCCGATCGCGTGCTGGTGAGCCTCTTGCTGGTTTTGGCGGCCTTTTCGATGTCGTTGGTCGGCGGGTGCGCGTCCGGGGCGTCGGGAGCAGCGAGGGTCGAGGCAGCGGACCTGGATCGGTTGACCGGGACGACCTGGAAGGGCTCGTTGATCTATCGGGACTATCAGACCAACAAGCCGACGGCGATCGAGACCACGCTGGATGTCGCGCGGGTGGAAGGCTCGGAAACGCCGCGGTGGGACTTCCGCCGCGGGTACCCCAAGGAGCCGCACGCGAACGCCAACGAGCTGATCGCCCTTAACGCCGACGGCACGATGCTGGGCGAGGAGCGGGTGGTCGAGCGTGCCGCGCTGCCCGGCGGCGGTGTCAAGATTGTGACCGAGCAGGAATCCAAGGACAACAACAAGCCAGCACTGCTGCGGTTCGTCTACACCATCGACGAGCGCTCGCTGCGGATCGTGAAGCTGGTGCGCACCGGCGATGAGCCGGAGTTCGAGCGCAACCGCGTTGAGCTGACGCGGTGAGCGACGCCCGTTTGAAGACTCAGCCGTAGTGCGACACCGACCGCTCGATCCGCGCCTTGCCGTCGGTCCCGATCTTGAGGAAGAAGATCTCCATTGACAGCTCGCCCTCCGGCGGCGTGTCGTGGCTGTGACGCCGGTACGTCAGGATGACGGACTCGAGCCCCACGGCGAGTTCTTTGGGTTCGAAGCGGAGCGTCTTGTTGCGTTCGAGGGCGCGGCCGAAGTAGCCGCCGAGGTCGGCGAGGCCGGTGATGAACGGCTCATCGCCTTTGCCGATCGCGTCGTTGTACTTCTTGATGAACGGCGACGAGTGCCGGATCGTCGGCTCGTAGCACGCGAGGATGGCGTTCAGATCATGCGCGTTCCACGCGGCGTACCAGCGGCGGGCGAAGTCCTCGGCGACGGCGCGGGTGAGAGTCATGCGCGAGCGTAGCCGTCAGGCGCGAGATGCGGCGTGCGGGCCGATGAGATCGAACTTGTTGCCGTAGAGGTCTTGGAAGACGACGACGTCGCCATAGTCCTCGCGTCGGGGCTCGCCGAGGAAGGTGACGCCCTTGGACTTGAGGCGCTCGTAGTCGGCGGCGAAGTTGTCGGTGTGGAGGAAGATGAAGACCCTCCCGCCGGTCTGATTGCCGACGGTGGCGAGCTGGGCGTCTCCCACGGCACGCGCGAGCAGAATGTCGCAGCCGCGGCCGCTTGCGGCCGGCGGGCCCACTCGGACCCATCGCTTGGCGTTGCCCATCGGGGTGTCTTCGAGGAGCTCAAAGCCGAGCACGTCGACGTAGAAGCGGATGGCCTCGTCGTAGTCCTTGACGGTGATGACGAACTGGGCGATGTGCATGGGCGAGTCTACTGCGCCAAAAACCAAACACCCGGCGTCTCTCAACGCCGGGTGCGGCTCTCTCTCATGGATTGAGTCGGGACCGGCTTACGGCTGGTCCTCGAGAACGTCGTCGATCATGCCGTCGAGGGCTTCGTCCATCTTCTGAGGCGTGTCGTAGGAACCCTCGGCGATCTCCTTGCGAACCTGAGCCACCACGGCTTCGCGGATCTGCGGTCCCTTCTTGAGCTTCTCGATGAAGGGGGCGACGCTGCGGCTGACGGAAGAGAAATCCACCTGATCTCCCGCCCGCTGCACCCCGGCGCCGGTCGTCGGCCGTGGACCGGCCGTGCCCGCGTACCGTCCCACCACCGAGGCCGCCTGGGCCTTGTTCGCGGCGGCTGCCGGTACCCCTCCACCACCACCCACACCACCAACTCGTGATTGTGCGTCCAACGTCCAACTCCTTGTCGTCGCCGCCGCGGATCAGCTCTGCGAGGGGCACAACCTCCACCAAGGTTGTGAGAGTCGTTCGAGCACTGCCCGGTCTCCCACCGGGTGCCCGCACACCGCGAGCCGCTCGTGACCCTGCCCCACGCCGACCCACAGCGTCGACGGAGCATCTTCTTGTTCGGGTCTCGGAGTTTCGCCGAGGCCCTCACGCACCGAAGATGCGTGATGTATCGACGGCCGTGGGAGAAGATCTTCAAAGTTGGGTGTTCGGGTCAAGCTTTGGGAAGTCCTTTTTTCGCAAGATCTTGCCGCCGGTCGGGGTGGAGCTTGCGCGAAAAAAATGTGGGGTTCGCCGCGCCGAAGTTGCCGTTTGATACCGAATAGCATCCGATAACACGCCGAGTAGCCAAAATGCGAACATTCTACGAATATCACGAACACGCGACCTTCGGCAACCGGCCTTGGGGCTCACGCTTCGGGGTGGCGAGATCGCTGCTCGGGGCAGGCGCGCTGGCTCTCGTCCTGGCGGGCTGCGCGTCGAAATCGGCTGAGAAGCCGGTTGATTCGGGGCTGCGCGAACAGGGGAAGGAACTCTTCCCCGATCGGCGTCCGTCGGCGACCACCTTGGATGGCTCCGGCGCTGCCTCGGGCGACGCCAAGGAGGACGCGGGCGGCTGGTCCGTGCTGCTGATGTCGCTCAAGACGGACCTGGACGCGCGGGCGACGCAGAGCGTGCTCAAGAGCGTCCGGTCGTCGGGCGTGCCGGAGGCGACGGTGCGCAGCCGCGGCGAGGGGGCGGTGGTGGTGGCGGGGAACTTTGAATCACCGAGCGACCCGGAAGCTCAGGCACTTCTGAAGAGAGTGAAAGAGATTGTGGTGGACGGGCAGCGCCCCTACGCGACGGCGTACCTGGTCCCGCCGCAGGCCACGGCGGTGAAGGGGTCGATCCCTGAATGGGACCTGCGCAACGTGCGGCAGCGGTTCGGACGTGACGTCGAGTACACGCTGCAGATCAACATCTACACCAACCCCTCGGGGCGGGCGACGGCGAGCGAGCTGAAGGAGTGCCGAAAGGCCGCGGAGGACGCGGTGCGGACGCTCCGAAGGGACGGCGTGGACGCATACTACTACCACGACAACGCGGGCAGCACGGTGACGGTCGGTCTGTTCACCCAGCAGGAAGTGGACGAGGGCTTCAGCCTGCGCCCCGGCGCTGGCAAGGGGCTGCGGGAGCTGCAGCAGAAGTTCCCCAACGGCCTGGTGAACGGCGGGGGCGTGAAGGAGAAGGGAACGGACTCGCAGGGGAGGCCGACGGAGCAGCTGCGGCCGAGCTTTTTGGTCAGGGTGCCGTGACGAGCGGCGGGCTTGGTGCCACCAGTCCGCGGCTGCTCGGAGCCGGGCGACTGGTGCAGTCCGGAGCGAACGCAGTGTCTTCGAGCCCGAGCATCAGTCGCGCCGCAAAGCCGGCGGACTGATGGCACCAATGCGGCGCCTATTTCCCGAACATCCGCAGCTCGATCGCCCGCACCAGGTTGTGCAGGATGAGCATGTGGATCTCCTGGATGCGGTCAGCGTGCAGCACATCGCCGACCGCGGGGGCGACAATCCATTCCAGGTCAGCACGGCCGGCGAGTTTGCCGCCGCCTTTGCCGAGGAGGCAGATGGTTTTCAGCCCGCGTTCGCTGGCGGCGTCCATGGCGCGGATGACGTTGGGGGAGTTGCCGCTGGTGGAGAGGGCGATGAGCACGTCGCCGCTGTGGCCGAGGGCCTCGACCCAGCGGGAGAAGACGGCGTCGTAGCCGTAGTCGTTGGCGGTGCAGGTGATGTGCCCGGCGTCGTTGCAGGCGATGGCGGGGAGGGCGGGGCGTTCGTCGCGGAAGCGGCCGGAGAGTTCCTCGCAGAAGTGGGCGGCGTCGGCGCAGGAGCCGCCGTTGCCGATGGCCAGGATCTTGTTCCCACTGCGGATCGCCTCGTAGATCATGGCCGAGGCCTCGGCAATGCGGCGGACGTTGGCGTCGACGCTCAGGAACGCCTCGAGCGTGCGGGCCGCGACGTGGAGATCGTCACGCACCAGCTGCGTGATCGATTCGGTGTCGTGGGCCAAGGTGCGGGTAGGGGTGGAAGCGGGCTTGGGGGTCACGCGGTGAGTTTAGGGGAAGTCAGGGGCGGGGGGACAAATGGCCAAAGGGCCAAAGCTCCAAATGGCCAAAGATGACATGCGTTTGATTTCATTTGGCGCTTTGGCCCTTTGGAGCTTTGGCCCTTTGTTCTCCACCGTCTTTCTCGATCGCGACGGGACGATCAATCGCCGCATCGTCGGCGACTGGGTGTCGCGCGAGGAGGACTTTGTGCTGCTGCCGGGCGTTGGCGAGACGCTCGCGGCGTGGCAGCGGGCGGGGCTTCGGCTCATCGTCATCAGCAACCAGCGCGGTGTTGAGATCGGGCGGCTGAGCGCGGCCGATGTCGATCGCATCCATGCGTACATGGCATCACTGCTGCTGCCGTTCGGTGTGCGGCTCGATGCGATCTACTACGCCCCCACAGGCAGCGGGCCCAGGGCCAAGCCGGCGCCGGGGATGTTCCACGACGCAAAGCGGGACTTTCCTGCGATCGACCTCGCGAAGAGCGTGATGATCGGCGATGCGCTGCGTGACTGTGCGGCGGGGGCCGCCGCGGGCTGCGCGACGATCCTGCTCGCGCCGCCTGAGGAGCGCGATGCGATGCTCGCGGAAGCGAAGGCGAAGCAGATCCGGGTCGATCACTGTGTGGCATCGCTCAGCGAGTGCCGATCGCTGGTGCTGGCTCGGGATTGAGCAGCACGGGCACGATCTGCCACGGCTGCTGACCAGCGGACTGGGGCCCAGAAGACTGGTGCCCGAAAGACTGCGGCCCGCGGGGCAGCTCGAGCACCGGGTCACCCAGACGCCAGCCGGTGGCGTCGATGGTCTGGCGCAGACGTCCTTCCCAGGGCAGCAGCACATAGATCGGGCGACTCGCCGGGACCATCGCGGGGACCAACTCGGGAATCGCGGCGACGGTGCGGCGTCCCGACCAGTAATGAAGCGGGGCGGCGAGCATCTCGTCGGCGATGACAACGCAGTCGGCCGGGAGCTTGAGACGGATCTGCTCCGCGAGTTCGGGCATGTTGGCGTAGCGGGCGCGTTGGTAGTGATCGAGGAAGGGAGAGCGGTGCTGCTCGATGGCGAAGCCGATGCCGCGGACGAGGTTCGGGGCGAGCAGGAGCACCACCCACGCGCCGGCGAGCGCGGCCCCGCGTGGGCGGGAGAGGCGATCGGCAAGGGCGGCGGTGAGGTCCCACCAGCCCAGGATCAGGAGCGGCAGAACAGGCAGAAAGTACCGCGAATCGGGATAAAAGAGCAGCCACTGGAGGAACGAGAGGGCGACCAGCGCGCCCCAGACGACCCGGCGGCGGAGGAGCCGGACACCCGCGACGATCACGAGCAGCGAGATCACAAGGTCGATAGGCGCGAGCCCGATCCGATTGCCGAGCAGGGCGCCGGGCGTCACACGAAAGAAGAGCTCGGCGACGTTGAACTCGACCACGCGATCGAAGCGGTGCCCCAGCTCGGTGATGAAGGTCAGCAGGTACTTCTCTTTGGGGAGCAAGTAGAAGCCGTCCTTCATCCGCGGATCGGCGAGGCGGACCACGACGGCGATGGCGGCGACGGCCAGGCACATGGCGAGAGCGGCCCACTTGGCCCGGGTCGCTCGGGTGCGCCACAGGACATCGATCACCAGCGCCACAAACGACACCACGACCACGATCCGCATCGAGGCCATGAGCATGACGCCCGCGATCAGGAAGACCGAGGCGAACAACCAGCGGCGCCGACCGGAGTCCGTCGCGTGATTCGCGAAGGTGAGCTCGTAGCCCCAGAGGGCCATCGCGCTCCCCAGCAGGAACGGGATGTCGGCGAGCAGCTCGGCGTTGTGGCGGAGGAAGACCGAGTTGATGGCGAACAGGAACGTGACCAGCACGGCGATCGGGCGTCCGGCGTGGCGGCGGAACGTCAAGAAGCAGAACACGAGGCTGAGCAAGCCCATCGCGTGAACGCCGAGCAGCTTGGGCCAGGCCGCGTCGCCGGCGAGGCGTTCGATGTACCCCAGCATGGTGGGGAAGCCCGCGAGGCCGTGCGAGTAGGGCTGCTCGTTCTCGACCAAACCCTGACCCGCGGCGAAGCTTCGAGCGGCGGTGAGATACGTGGCCGAGTCGGGCACGGGGCGCCACAGGCCGTTGAAGGAAGCCAGGTGCAACGCCGCGGCCAGCGCGAAGAGCCACCAGCGCTTGGCGTCGATCCAGACCAGGACGCGGGAGGAGGGAAGCGATGACGGAGCGCTGTCGAGCAAGAGGAAGAGGGTAGCGAAGAACGCGCGGGGCCTGGAAGGCCCCGCCCCCGGGAGTTGTGGGGCAAAAACAAGAGCCCCCGGCGGGAGTCGTGCCGGGGGCTCTCGTTGAAACTTGCTGGGCAACTCGCGGGAGTCGCCCGCTCTTGGGCTGTGTCCGATTCAGTTCACCGCGGGGACCTTGGCGCCCGCCATCGAGTCGACCGACTTGGTGATGGGCTGGCCGAAGGCCTCGGGGTTGATGTACTTGCCGACCTCGCTGCCGACCTTGTCGAGCTCGACCTTGATCGGGTTGGAGACCGCGGCCGCGTCGTTGCGGACGCCGGTGACCTGCCACGAGACCTTCATGCCGGGCTTGCCGCCGGCGATCTTGAACTGGTTCTTGCTGATCTCCTCGGCGATGTAGACCGGGGCGTTGGCGCCGATGCAGGTGAGCTGGTAGCGGTATTCGACGTTGAGGGCGCCGAAGTAGCTGGGGAGGGTGACGGTCGCGGTGCCGTCGGGGCTGATGACCGCGATGCCGTCGTAGATGTTCTTCATCTCGCTGCTCTCGACGGCGGCGTGGACGAGGTACTTGTTGGCGGGATCGAGCGGGTGATCGATCTTGAAGTTCTTGGCGCCGTTGACCTGGAGGCTGCCGGTGATGAGAACGTCACCGGAGAAGAAGCCGGCCTTGCCGCTGCCGCCAGAGGATTGGCCGTAGATTGCGTTGCCGAAGTTGTTGAAGCCCGCGACGCCGCTGGTGCCGGCACCATTGCCATCACCCCGGACGCCGGTCGAGATGCTGCCGCCGCCGCCGTCGGTCGTGCCCCAGACGCCCGCGGCGCCGGTCGTGCCGGAGTAGCCGAACACGCCGGCATTCACGCCCTTGCCCATGACGCCGATGCCAAATCCACCAGTGGACTCGCCCTTGATGGCGATGCCGTTTTCCTGCGAGCCGTTGGGGATGCTGTCGCCGGTGGCGATGTTCTTGGCGTACAGCGTCGGGAGCGTGGCGGCCGAGTTGGTGTTGTTGAACCAACCGGCCCGGCCGGTGCCGACGGTCTGGACCTCGAGGGCGTTCGACGTGTTGGCCGCGTCGGTGATATTCATGGTCGAGACTTGGCCCAAGGCGCCGGTGTTTCGAGCGACGACGGCGCGACCACCGCTTCCGCTGGAGACCGCGTAGATGGCGTACGCGCCCGCAGCGCTGGTCAGGGAGAACATGCCGTTGCCGTCGCTGGTATCAGCCCACAGAACGGGCTGGAAGAAGCCAAACGGGTAATTGCCGCTGGCTCCGACGCTTGTCAAGCCCATCACCGAGCCGCTGGCGCTGGTGTTGGTGAAGCTCAGCATGGTGCCGCCCGCCGCAGCGGTCTCGCTGACCGGCAGGCGCAGGCCCTGGGCGTAGGGCGTGGCCTCGAGCGCGGTGCGGGGCAGGATCGGGGTGTACGCGCCGACGGAGTTGCCCGGGCGGACGCGGAGCTCCACCCAGCGAGCGCTGCCGTTCATCTGAGCGCCGAAGTCCACCGACGCGGAGAAGACACCGTTGCTGACGACCACGTCGTTGAGCGTCTGGGTCGCGCCGACCTGCGCACCCGCGGCGGCGGCATCGAACAGCAGCACCTGGATGTCGTACGTGCCGTTGGCGGGCGCGCCGGCGTCGAGCAGACGACCCTGATAGGAGAACGCCGTGCCCACGTTGGCGGCCGACGCCGACACACCACCGGCGGTGATCGCGGCCGCGACACCGGCGGCGATCAAGAGCGAACGAACCGAACGAGCAACCAGATTCGAGCGACGCGTGACGAGCTGCATGGCACTTTCTCCTTGGGCCGTCGGGACGTTCGCCCGGGCCGCGTTGTGAACGGGAATCACACCACCCCGTGTCGCAGTGCGACGCGGAGCGAGATCGCGGCTAGAAAAATGGAGAGGACGCGCCGATTCGACTCGGCCAAGGCCCCGGAACCGGCTATTCCAGCGTCTGCAGCCGCACGCCGGGGGGCAACGCGTCCAGGAATTTCCGCCCATAACCCGAACGGACCAGCCGCGGATCGAGCACCACGACGCGGCCCTTGTCGCTCGCGCTTCGGATCAAGCGGCCGAAGCCTTGCTTGAAGCGGATGATCGCACGAGGCATGGTGTCCTGTCGGAACGAGTCACCGCCGCGGGAGGCGATGAGCTCGTGCCGGGCCTGCGTCAGCGGGCGGTCCGGCGGATCGAATGGAAGCTTGGTGATGATCACATTCCGCAGCCCGCGGCCGCGGACGTCGACACCCTGCCAGAAGCTGGCCGCACCGAGCAGCACGCTGCGCTCGTTCTGGCGGAACTGCTCGAGGATCGCGGTGCGTGAGCCGTCGACGGTCTGGGCGAGCACCGGATGGCCAAGGCGCGACAGCGGCTCGCGGACCAGACGCGCCACCTGACGAAGAGTGGAAAGGCTGGTGAAGAGCACGAACGCGCCGCCGTCGGTTTCGCGGACGTGATGCACCACCCGCTCGGCGATGTGACGCGGATCATCGACCGGGCTCTTGGCCTTGCCCGCCCGCCAGTCACGCCGCGCGAGTGGCGCTTCGGTGTCGCCGGAGTCGAACGGATCAAACGCCTGCTCGCTCGGCGGACTCAGATCCACGATCATCTCGACCTGATTCGCGTAGTCGAACGGGCTGCCGACCTGCAGCGTGTCGGCGCCGTCCGCGCCGAGACGATCGCGCGCGTGCGAGAAAGCGTCGGAGTCCTTGCCGCGACCAGTAGGACCGGCTTCCAGCCGGTCTCCCATCTCAGTGGGACCGGCTTCCAGCCGGTCCGGAGCGCCAGTGGGACCGGCCTCCGGCCGGTCTTCCTGACCATCGGGCACGAAACGCGGGCCGTCGGCCGATCCGTTTGAGGCAGCGGCCTTCGCACGCGGCTGTGGCCCCACGCTTGCGCGTGGGGTTCGTGAAGGCACTGCCGTCTTGGTCGCGAGCGTCGCGCTGGTGAGCACCACGCTGTGGTCCTTGCTGAAGAGATGTTCCTTCAGCAGCGCGGCGACTTCGACGGGAGCGCAAGCGAGCGTGACTTTCTGGAAACCCGCGCCGTCGTCGCCGCTGGTCTCGACCCAGTACGCACAGCCAGACAACGACTGCTCCACCAGCACGTGCGCATCCTCGGCGATCATCTGGGCCCGCTGGGCGTACGCGTTCAGCTCAAACTTGTCGGGCTCGTTCTTCACGAGGTCGCGCAAGGTCGTGAGCCGCAGCGCCAGGTCCTTGAAGATCGGCGTGATGGTGTTGTCCACCGCGCCGGGCACGCGCAGGCGCCCGCCGGCCCCACCCCCATTCCCGAACGCGCCCGCGAACCCCGAGCCGCTGTCGGAACTCCTCGTCGCCCGCAGCACGGCCTCGAAGAACGCGCGGGTCTCGTTCTGAGCCATGATCGCGAGCTGCATCGCCCGCTCGACGGCCGCCGGATCGCCGGCGATGAGCGCGATCTGCGGCAAGTACCCCTTTCCGGTGCGCGGATGGCAGAGCGTCGTGAGCAGGTGCATCACCCGACCCTCGGCCAGGTTCCGCCCGAAGTGCTCGCTGGCCACATCCTCCACGCAGTGAGCCTCGTCGAGGATCACATGGTCGTACCGCGGCAGGAACCCGATGTCCTGCACCCGCATCGCCAGATCCGCGAAGAACAGCGCGTGGTTGGTGATGAGCAGGTTCGCCCCTTCCATCTTCGCGCGAGCGGTTTGATAGAAGCAGCGGTCATAGTTCGAGCACTTGCGGCCCATGCAGTTGCCGCTGTCGGATTGCACCTTGTCCCACACGCCCATGCGCTCGAGCGCCGGCAGCGTGCTGAGTGTGCCATCGAGCGTTTCGCGGGCCCAGTCCTCGATGACGTGCAGCGACCGGCGTGCCGCGGGATCGGCCATCATCTTGTCCTGCCGCTCGCTGGCGAGCTTGAGCCGCCGGATGCTGACGTAGTTGCCGCGGCCTTTCACGAGCACCGGCCGCACCGAGGGCTTGGTGCTGATCGCGCGCTCGTCGTCGGGATCACCCTCCCACTGCACGTTTGGCTGTCTTTCCCCCTGCTCCCCTTCCCCACTGCTCCCCTGCCCCCCTCCCATCCCTTCCACCATCTCACGCAGCAGCGGCACATCCTTATGAATCAACTGCTCTTGGAGCGAGATCGTGTTGGTGGCGACGACGACGGTCTCGCCGTGCAGGCACCGAAGCATCGCGGGCACGAGATAGGCGAACGACTTGCCGACGCCCGTGCCGGCTTCGGCGAGCAGGTGCGACTTGCTTTGCATTGTGCGAGCGACGGCAAGGGCCATCTCGATCTGCTGCGGCCGCGGCTCGAAGTGGCCGCCGATCGCGGTCGCGATCGGGCCATCCTTGGCGAAGATGCGGCGGACATCATCGAGCACGGGCGATGGTAGTGAAACCCTTAGGCCCACGTTCCTGCGTACGAATCGCGGCCACTCGCACCCCTTCCTTGGCCCCGCCAGCAGCCCCAGGCGTCCGAGAACACCTCTCTTGAAGGCTTCGAACATCCGCAGCACGAGACGATTCCCATCGAATGCCTTGAGTCGTGTTAGACTCCGTTACGGAGTCGTTGCAATGAATGCACTTTTGAGGTGGGCGGCGTTCGCGCTGTTGTCATTTACAACCTGTTGGTGCGGAGCCCAGGTCATCACTTGGACAGGTGCCGGCGACAACACCTCGTTCACGTTCGCGGCCAACTGGTCCCCCTCCGTCGTTCCGGGTCCAACCAACGACTGTGTGATCGCGAATGGCTCCGGCACCATTCAAATCAGCGGAACCGTCGCGGTGCGCAGCATTTCTACGACCCGTTCGATCATCGCGGACGGATGCGTCTCTGTCACCTTAACCGGCGACCTCACTCTCAACAACGCTGCCACCCTGACCATCGACAACGGCGGCGGCTGCGCCGGCCTCCGTTTCCTGGGCACCAGCCACACGATCCGAGGCAATGGCGGCGTCCGCATCGTGTCCGCCGGCTTAGGTGCGGGCGGCATCCGTGTCGGCAACAACGCAGTGCTTGAGATCGACACCTGCGCGTTCATCCGGCACGAGAACGCGTACTTCGGCACGGTCGTGCCGGTCGCTCTGGGAAACGGCTCGGTCCTCCGCAACCGCGGCACGTTCGGCGTGGGTGCCGCAGCCACGCGCCTCGAGCTCACGGGTGCCGCGACGTTCGAGAACTTCGGCCGCTGCGAGGTGGCCAGCGGCTCCCTCGCGATCAATGTCCCGTGGACGAACGCCGGCACCTTTGACATCTCGGGCCCCGGATCGCTCGAACTTGGCGGCGCGAGTTCTTCCCTGGGAGTCATCAACCGCACAGGCGGGACGCTCACCCTGACAGGCTTGTACACCGGCAACGAGCTCGCGGCCACCTCCACTACCGGAACGATCCTCCTCAAGGGCGCTCGGATCGAGAATTGCACGCTCCGCACCTCGCCCGCCGCGGAGATCGTGCTGGTCTCCAGCGTCACCCTGCGCAACGTCGCTCTCGCCGACGGGGTACGAACCGACGCGGTCACGATCTTCCTTGAAGGAGACCTCACGCTCGCGCCCGGCGCCTTGTTCCGCGGCAACTTCGACGATTCGCTGCGGCTGGTCGCTCAGGGCGGCGATTGCTCGATTGCCGGTTCCGGCACACTCGGCAACCCTGAAGATCCACGCGACCTTTCGATCCGTGTGGTCAGCGGAGCCTCTCTTTCCATCGGCCCGGACGTGAAGATCCCGATCGGCTCCAGCACCAAGGCACGCGACCTGTCCATCACGGTTGAGACGCAGGCGTCGCTCACGATGGACGCCCCGCTCGTGCTCACCCGATTCAGTCAGTGCCTCGCCGCCGTGCAGGGGACGTTCCGCAGCCGCAATGTTCTCAGCGGTCTTTCCGACAACCTGATCTCCGTGGGCGGGACGGGCCTCTTTGTCAACGACGGGGTCATCGAGACCGGCACCAAGTCCTCGCTGGTGGTGACGGCACCCTGGCTCAACCAGGGTTCTATTCTCGCGAATGGCTCCACCGTGCAGCTCAAGGGTGCCTTCGACTCCTTCGGCCACATCGAACGCGTCGGCGGCTCGCTCACCGTGGGCGGATCGCACTCGGGCGGGCCGCTCCACTTCCCGCCTTCGATGGGTCTGGTCACCTTCGACGGCTTTGTTGGCACCGGCACACGCCTTGAAACCGACGGAATTGCCCCGCTCTTCGCGAACGGCAGCCTCACGCTGGTCGACTCCGAGCTGGCCTGCAATCTGGTTCGATGGGACCGACCAAACGTGGGTTGCACCGCGTTCGCTCTCACGGTGCGCTCCGGTCTGCGATTGAGCAACGCCACCATCCGCCTGCCCGGATCACAGTGCGGCAATGCGCTCAGGTTCGAAGGAACGCCTCAATCGCTGACCGGGCAGGGTGAGATCATCGTGGAACCAAGCAGCCAGTACGTGGGCAGCACCAACTGGCTTAGCGTCAGTTCGGGCTGCGAACTCACGATTGAGTCGGGCGTCACGATCCGTGTCCGTGGCAACGACCTCACCATGAGCATCGCACAGAACGCGGCCCTGATCACCAAGGGTCCCGTCATTGTCGATGATCCGGTCCACACCTTGCGTATCGATGGTCTCGGCCGTTACGAGAATCACGCAATCATTGAGATCCTCGCGGGCAGCGTTGTTTTCCGGAGTGTCTCCTGGACCAACCTGGGACAGTTCCGGCTCTCCGGCGGCTCGCTCTTCGCCGGAGGAACCTTTGCGGGTCTCGGCTCCGTCACCAACAACGGCGGGACGATCAACCTTTCCGGCGCCAGCGGCGGCACCATCGAAGCCAACGCCGCCACCGGACCCGTCACGCTCTCCACCGGGGTGTACTCGGATGTCACGTTCCGCGCCAGCGGCGGCGCGTCCTTCAACTGCTCGGGTGACCGGGTCACCATGCGCCGTTGCCTGCTCGACGGTGTCTCCATGTTCACCAACTCGACGACCGTCACCATCGAAGAAAAGATGACGTTCCGCAATGGTTCCCGTCTCATCGTTCAAGGCCGGGGTGGCAGCGGGGGACCGGTCATCACGTTCCTCGGCGCCACGCCTCTGCTGGACGGCGAAGGCGAGATCCTGTTCGACCGGCTTATAGCCTGGGGCAAGATCGACGTGCCTCCCGACACCGCACTCACGATCGCCTCCGGCATCACCATCGCAACCGCTGCCGACGGAGCCGGCACCGAAACCGCGTGGATCTCCTTGGCAACCAACGCCGCGATCGTCAATCACGGGAGCATTGCCTCGCGTCGACCCGGTTGCACCCTTGAGATCCTCGGTGCCGCCGGCTCCACACTCACCAACCACGGTCGTCTCGATGCCGTCGATGGCACGCTGTCAATCAAAGTCCCGAACTGGTCCTCTCCCGGCGCTCTCGCCACTTCCAGCGGCACACTCTGGACACAAGGAACGTACGGTCCCCCCGGCACCTTTGATCGCAGCGGCGGGCTGCTCTTGTTGTCCGGAACGTACCTCGGGACTTCGTACACCACCGAAGATCTCAAGGGCGATTTCGGTCTGAGCGGCGTGACGCTCAACGGGGTCGCTCTTCGCGCCGCCCCCGATCATCGCATGGTGTTCCGCGGGCCCGTGACCCTCAACGCTTGCTCGCTCACCGGTGCCGTGGTTCATGAATCCTGCAGCACCGTCCAGATCACCGGCGGCCTCGCCCTCGATGACGCCACCATCTCTTTCCCCCTCGGACCGTTCTGCTTCGGCACGCGCAACTTCGTCTTCTCGGGTGCCGCCCAGTCCGTATCCGGCTCCGGTTTAGTGCTGCTTGCCAACGGGGCGTTCATCGCGCAGTGCCCGCTGGTCATCGGCTCTGGCATCGAGTTCGTCGTCGATTCCGGGACCGCCGCGACCACCGCTCAGATCGTCAGCGAGACCCCCGGCTCCCTGACCTTGCACTCGACCTGCACCGTACGCTCGCCCCTCGCCACTCTCACCGTTGGCGGCCCGGACTTCGTCAATCTTGGGGTTCTCCGCGCTCTGGCGGGCAGCCTCGCCGTGACGGCAAAGAACGCAGGCTTCGGTACGATCGATGTCACCCCCGGCGCTTCGCTCAGCCTCAGCGGCACGTTCTCGATTGACAAACCACTCCACTTCGTAGCCGGCGCCTCGCTCTCGCTGCAAGGATCGTTCTCGATCAACGCGCCCATCTCTGTGACAGGCGGCGGGTCGCTGACTCTTGCCGGAACCTGGACGAACAACTCCATCGTCTCGGTGTCCGACGGACCGATCACGCTCAGCGGCACCTGGACAAACGCCGGAACCTTCCAGTTCAACAACGTGTCGTGGACCATCGGCGGCACGTACAGCAGCCTCGGCTCCTACGGCGGAACGGGCATCCGATACACCTACTTCGGCACCCCACCCGGCAACGTGTTCGTCGCCGACGCTTCCACGGGCGACATCACCTTCAACAATGCTTCGTTTGTCAACACCACCCTTCGCGCCCGCGACGGCGCCAAATTCCGCTGCTTCGGCGCCATCAGCCTCGACAACTGCACGGTTGACGGTGACCTCGTCACTCAGACTTGCGCCCCGCTCTTCGTCGATCGCGATCTCACCCTTCTCAACGGCGCCACCATCTCCCTCTCCGGTGATCCCAACTCCTGCTACGGCGACGGCCTGTACTACGCGACCAAGGGCGGCCCGGGGAACTTCGCCATCCGCGGCCACGGTCGCATCTCGCTCGAACGCCGCACCTTCGACCGAATCCTCAAGCTCGCGCAGGGCACGCTGACCATCGAACCCGGCATCGAGATCGACATGCCTCCGGTTGTCTTCCCGTCCTATACCTATCTGTTAGTGAATCCCGGCGCCAAGATCATTAATCAAGGCCGCATCCGCATCCGCCGCGGCTGGTTGGGCCAGATCGCCGGGGACTTTCTCAACCAGGGTGAGCTCGAATTCGCGGACGGCTCCACCGTCCTTTCTGGCCCGTTCACCAACGCAGGAACGCTCCGCTTCCGCCCAAACTCGGAAGGAACCATCACGGGCGTGTGGAACAATCTCGGCATCCTCGAAGCCGATTCCGCGACACTCACGCTCTCGGGCACCTGGACCAACACCGGTCTCTTTGACTTCCGCAACACCCAGTGGTCGCTCAACCCCATCCCAGTTGCCGGCTGGGGAACAGTCACCGGATCGGGAAACACGCTCACGCTTTCGGGCGCAATCACCGCGCCGATCATTCGGGCAACGACCGGCACCGGCAACATCTCGCTCAACAACGTCTCCGCGACCGCCATTCGCTTCGAGGCCGCCCCGGGTGTGTCCATTCAATTCAACGGCATCGGTGCCGTCCTGACTCGCTGCACCATCGCCGGCGACGCGTCCATCAACGGGTGCGCCACACTGAGCATCCGTGACCGACTCACCCTCGCCAACAACGCTGTTGTGCGTGTCCGATACACCTGCGGCTCCTCCGCTTTCAACACCAGCGGTTCCGTCACGATCGACGGCGCCGGGTCGATCCTGGCCGACACCGTCGGCACCAGCGGCGCTTTCTTTGCGGTCGGATTCGGACCAACCACGATCGAACCCGGGGTGACGATCGGACTCGATCCGACTTCAACCGCGAACACCACGGCTCAGATCGTGCTCCAGCCCACCGCCAGTCTGATCTCCAAAGGCACCCTCTCCGCCGATCGCCCGGGACGAACGCTCCAGATCAACAGCGAGGGGACTCTCAGCGTGCAGGGCGTCGCTCGGGCCCAAGGCGGCTCCATCCAGATCATCGCTCTTCAGTTCGGCAACTGGAACACGTCCACCCGCACCCTCAGCGGCGGCCGCTGGATCTGCGACTCCGGCTCCATCACCTTCGGATCCCGCGTGCCCTACATCCTCGGGGCCGACACCGAGGTCACGCTCCGCGGCACGGCCGCCTCCTTCGGCCCGCTCTGGTCGCTCAATCGCATCGACGGCACGCTGCGGCTCGACAACAACTACCTCGGCTCCAACCCGCCCGCCGGCGTGTTGCAGATCTCCGGCCTCCTCGACCTCGCGCCCAGCAGCACGCTCGCCATCGGCGCGCCCATCACTCTTCTGCCCGGGGCTCGAGTCAACATCGGCATCGCCAGCCTCAGCAACAGCGGACGCGTCACATCGGCCGCTTCCGTCGCGCTCGCGGGATCGCTCACCGGCTCGTTCGTGCCGCCGTACATGCCCACAGCAAGCGATCGCGTCGAGTCCGTCGTCACCGCTCCGACCATCACGGGCGGCTTCTCATCGGTTTGCTTCGCCGCCAACGCCGCGGGCCTGGGTGTCACCACGCAGCTCCGCGGCGGCCCACCCGACAACCTTGATCTTGTCGCCACCAATGCCTCGGGCGCCGCGCCGACGATCCTCACCCAGCCCCTCGACGCCAACGCCCAGCCCGACGCCGAGTTCACCGTCGTCGCTGGCCCTGCCAACAGCACCTACCGCTGGCAACGCAACGGCGTGACCCTCGCCGACGGTCCCACCGCCGCGGGCTCCACGATCGAAGGCTCCGCCACGAACCAGATTCGCATCCTCCACGCCGCCCCCGCCGATGCCGGACTCTACCGCTGCATCGTCGAGAACACCTGCGGCAGCGCGGCCAGCGCACCCGCTCTGCTCACCGTATGCCCCGGCGATCTCAACGCCGACGGCATCGTCGACGACCGCGACTTCAACGTTTTCGCCCTCGCGTACGACCTCGTGCTCTGCAGCGATCCAGCCATGCCCGTCGCCTGCCCCGCCGATCTCAACCGCGACGGGGTAGCCAATGACGAGGACTTCATGATCTTCGCCGTCGCCTACAACGCGACGCTCTGCCCGTCGTGATCGCGACACGAGCACGCGACAACCCTCCCCGCCGCCATGCTGTGGGATAGCGGAGCGGGGAGGCGCGCAACCATTTCCGAACCCAACCGCCGCTCTCTGTGCCTCTGCGTCTCTGTGGTGAATGCCTTACCGCTTCAGCGACGCCATGTCGATGACGAAGCGGTACTTCACGTCGTTCTTGAGCATGCGCTCGTAGGCCTGGTTGATCTTCTGCATCGGGATGATCTCGATGTCGCTGACGATCTTGTGCTTGCCGCAGAAGTTCAGCATCTCCTGCGTCTCGCGGATGCCGCCGATGAGCGAGCCGGCGAGGGTGCGGCGTTTGAAGATCAGGTTGAAGACCGTGGGCGACGGGTGCGGGTGCTCGGGCGCGCCGACCAGGCACATCGCGCCGTCGAGCTTGAGCAGCGTCAGGTACGCGTCGAGGTCGTGGTTGGCCGAGACGGTGTCGAGGATGAAGTCGAACGAGTTGGCGTGCGCGTTCATCGCCGCGGGGTCTTTGGAGATCACGACCTCATGAGCGCCGAGCCGCTTGGCGTCCTTCACCTTATTGGGTGAAGTCGTGAACAGCACGACGTGCGCGCCCATGGCCCGAGCGATCTTGACGCCCATGTGCCCGAGGCCGCCGAGGCCGACGATGCCGACCTTCTGCCCCTTCTTCACGCCCCAGTGGTGCAGCGGCGAGTACGTTGTGATGCCGGCGCACAGCAGCGGCGCCGCGGCGGCGGGGTCGAGCCCCTTGGGGATCGACAGCACGAAATCCTGATCGACGGTGATCTGCGTCGAGTATCCGCCATAGGTCATCGTGCCCGGTGTGGTCGGGTGCTTGGGATCCGGGCTGTTGTACGAGAAGGTGCACGGGCCGTCGCAGTACTGCTCCTCGCCCTTCTTACACCCGTGACACTTGCGGCACGAGTCCAACATGCAGCCCACGCCCACCGTCTGGCCGACCTTGAACTTCTTCACCTTCGCGCCGACGGCGATGACCTTGCCGACCATCTCGTGACCGGGCACGCAGGGATAGACGGTGCCCTTCCACTCGTTGCGAGCGGTGTGCAGATCAGAGTGGCACACGCCGCAGTACTGGATGTCGATCAAGACGTCCTTGGGTCCCGGGGCCCGACGTTCGATGGTGAGATCGCCGAGCGGCGCGGTCGCGGAGGTGGAGCCGTAGGCGCGGGTGACGAGCGGGCCGGTGGGTGATGCTGGGACGCGAGCAGATTTCCGGCTGGCGACTTTGGTCTTGACGGGCATCGAATGATCTCTCCAGCGTGTGCTTGCGAGTAACGACGAGAACGGCGGTGTTCACAGTATCCCGAACGCCGTGACAACGTGGGACGAGCAAAGAAGCGACCACAAAACGGAGTCTCATCTCAACGCCCCGTCAAGAAATCGGGTCTTCCAAAGCCGAATTTCACCCATCGGTGCATTTGGATCGCCGTTCCACGACGTCACATACAGCCAGCGCTCGCGGCGCGAAGTGTTGTGGCTGTGCAGGACCCACCCCGTTCGGAGCGCGTCGAGGACCAGTGGCGGGCCGTGGTTGAGCAGGCGAAACCCCCGGTCGCGCGTGTACGAGATGTCGGCTTGCGCGATCCGCGGCGGGAGTGCCGTCGCAACCCCGTCGCGGTCGATCGCCATGACAGGCCATCCGTCCATGCTCGTCTCGCGGCGCATCACGAATCGACCGTGCTCAAGCGTGAAGACCAATCCCTGGGTCGAACCCTGAACCGTCACTGGAGGGTTCTCCACACGCCGAGGTTCGGCGTCGCTACGGTACAGCGTCGTTGAGCCGATCTCCGCCGTGTGAACCATCGCCCACGCGTCGCCTCCACCCGCACCCAGACCATCGGCCGCCGCGGCGACCGCCGGCGATGTCCACCCCAAAGCATGAACCGATACCTCGATCGCTGCGATCTCACGGACTTTGTGCGTCGTGAGATGCACGCCCAGCAGCCGCACAGGCACGTTGACCGATCGCAACCGCTGTGATACATCAAGCCGCGGCTGTTCTGGAATCACGCCGTGTGATACCACCAACGCCTCGTGCCCATCCGAGGTGAACCCGACAAGTTCGGCGGCGCTCGCGCTCGCGTCGCCGATCTCGATGCGCTGCACAGGCCGCCATGCGAACGGAGCGATCATTAGGTCGATGCTCCGCCCCGCCGACACGCCGGGCCCGAGCCAGCACCACGCATCGCTGTGAGGCGAGGGTCTGCCTCGCGTAGGCGGCGTTAGCACTCGCCCGGTCTCTCGGCCGCTCACGAGATCGATCCGTCGAATCCGATCCAGATAGCGATTCTCGACCTTCCGGCGTGCCAAGGGCCAGCCGGGCCAGCGTGTCAGAAATACAGCGTGAGGCCATGCTTCCAATCCCTTCTTCGCAGGGACCACGCCGACTGCAAGTCTCCAACTCAGCACCGGCGCGATCAGGGCGAAACACAGACAAAGGATCCCCGCGCGTCGCCACCGACTGCGCCCCACGACCGCCCTGTTCGCGGCGTCGGCAACACCACACTCCGGGCATCGGGCGACGATCGATCCCCGATGCTTCGGCGAGACCACCGCACCCAGGTCGTAGTTGCACGCTCGGCAGTACCAGCGCCCCGCCTCCCGCGGGCGACGACGCACTCGCAACAACGCGATCGCGCACCACGCCGCGAGCCCGATCAACGCCGCCGCCATTACGTCGGGTTCGTGGCGGCTCCACCACTTCCACCGCGGCCCGTCGACCGCCGTTCCAATCACAAACGCAACACTCTCGTCTTCGTTGAACGTGACGCCGGGAAAGTAGATACTGCCATCAATCTCCGCGACATACGGCACCACCACGTCCGGCGCGACCTGAGATGTTTCAGGAGACGATGGCACAATCAGAGCGTATCGAGCGGCTCAGATTCCCGCTTTATCACGCTTACGGACACACCAGCGCCTCATACCCACCCGCAAAGACCACAAAGTCCGTGTCGTCCGTGAACCCGTCGTTGTTGAAATCACCGATCGCCGAGGTCAGCTCCTCGTACGCCGCGGCGAACACCACGAAATCGGTATCGTCGGTCACGCCGTCGAGGTTCAGGTCGGTCGGGCAGGGCGTGCCGGTGATCGTGAACGGAGCGTCGTTGATGTCGGTGCCGCTGTTGCCATCCAGGTCGCGGACGGTGATCCGCAGCCGCCCCTTGGCGGTCGGGATGTTGGGGACGGTCCAGTTCCGCGTGCCGCTGTCGCTGATGGCCTTCGCCACCGCGAGCGGGAAGAGCGCGCCGTCGTTGGCGCTGAAGTGGATGTCCAGCGTGCTGATGTTCTTGTCGTCGTCGGTGAGCCAGTCGATTGGGATGGTCTGCCCCGGCGTGAGCGCCGTGGGCGTGCGGAGGCTGGCGATGTGCACCGTCGGCTTCTGGCCGTTGATGCCGGGCCCGCCCGGGGCGGCGGGCACGTGCATCATGATGCAGTGCATCACGCCGGCGGAGGTCGCGAGAGCGTCGCTGGGGATCTGCACGATGGTCTTGTCGGGCGTGCCGTCGTTGTTGAAGTCGAACGCGGCACGCACGGCGTTCAGGGCCGCGGTGTTGTGCCCGGCGTTGGTCATCGTGGTGTTCGCGTACGTCGGCAGCAGCACGAGATCGTTACACACAACCATGTTGGCATAGGTGTAGTGCACGCCGCTGAGCAGGCGGGCAGGGACTCGGAAGACCGTGTAACCCTTGGATTGCAGCAGCGTCGCGGCGTTGTCGCAGATGACATCCTGCGTGCTGCCGCTGTCGCTCGGCCAGTCGCTGATGATCACGCGGTTGTCGCCGATGATCTGCATCCACATGTCGATGTGCTGGGTCGAATCGACCGCGGTCGGAAAAGCGGGCAGGATCGTGGTGTTCACGCCCTGGAAGTCCGACCATGTGGTGATGATGTCCGACGCGCTCAGGCCGGGGTTCTCGTTCTGGATGAGCTGCGTCGCGAACGAGCGGCCGACGGAGTCGAGGTGGTAGTTCCCGCCGCCGTGGGTCATGCCGAGTTCGTACACCGGGTGCTTGCGGGTGCCCAGGCCCGAAGCGCCGAACCAGCCGCTGAACGCGTTGTCGTTCACGCGGGTGGGCCGGTTGTAGGTGTGATGGACGATGCCGCGGACTTTGCCCTGACCGGGCGCATCGCTGCCAACGTAAATGAACCGCGGGCCGTAGTCGCGGATCCAGATGCTGTCGGTGGTGCGGACGAAGAACTTCACGCGGCTCATGTTCGCGCCGGCGTTGCTGAGCGCCGTCGTCACCGTCGTCTGTTCGCTGGTGGTGTCGACGACCATGTAGGCGTCGGCGTTGCCGGTGGTGGTGATGTGCCGCGCCATGGTGGCGAGGATGTTGTTCTGGGCCGCGGTGCCGTCCCAAGACATGAGGATCGCCTGGGCCGGGGCGTACTCACCGGGGCACGCGATCGGTCCGGGCGGCCGGGTGCCGCCGACGCGGTCGGTAAACGGGCTGGTCTGCACCAGTTCCGGGTGCAGCGCGAGATACGCCCGCTCGGCGTCGGTCATGGCACGCGAGACGCCTGCACCTTCGGGGTAGACGAGCACGCCTTCGTCGAGCCGCGGGCCCGTCGCGATCTCGTCCGCGTTGCAGAGGCTGGCAGCCAGACCGACCGAAGCAAACACCATCCACGCCGTGCGCATGCGAGCTCCTCCGTGGAACCAAAGCGTCAGAAACTCTACCACAGAGGCACGGCGACACAGAGTGGAAAGATGTGAAAAGCAGCGGCGACGCGGCGATGCACGACTGACTCCGATCGCCTGCGTGCGCACGCCACAGCGTCCGAGAAACGAGCGGCCTCCCACTCCGTCTCTGCGTCTCTGCGTCTCTCCGCCTCTTCCCGCTATTCCTCGTCGCCGTCGTCGGGCTCGACCTCGGCGTTCTGAGCCTCGACCTGTGCCTCGAGTTCCTCGATCGACTTGTCTTCTTCGACCTTCTCGCCGCGGGCGAGCTTTTCCGCCTTTTCCTTCTCAAGCTTGCGCTTGATGGCGTCGACCTTGGCCCGATCCGGCGCGAGGATGATGCTCGCCTGCTTGCCGAACCAGCGGGGCGTCTGCTCGATCTTGCACACGTCGGCCAGCGCGTCGGCGACCTGGCGGAGGTTCTGCAGGCCCAGGTCGCGGTGCGCGATCTCGCGGCCCTTGAACTTCTGCGTCACCATCACCTTGTGCCCCGCCATCATGAAGCGCCGGCTCTGATCGATGCGGATCTGGATGTCGTGCTCGCCGATCTTGACCGAGCGGCCCAGACGCACTTCCTTCATCTCCGTCGCCTTCGACGCCGCGCGGGTCTTACGAGCCTTCTGCGACAGCTCGTACTTGTACTTCCCGTAGTCCATGATCTTGCAGACCGGCGGCCTCGCGTCGGGCGAGATCTCCACCAGGTCGAGCCCCATCTCCTGCGCCTTGCGCAAGGCATCGGGCGTCTCGATCACCCCGAACTGCTCGTCGTCGGGGCCGATCACACGGATCGGCGAGAATCGGATCATGAAATTGACGCGGGTCCGCTGCACGGGCCCGCCTTCGCGCTGGAATCGACCGAATGCGATGGGAAACACTCCAATCCGGCACACGCCCGGAGCGACCAAGCCGAGGCACACGCCCGGCCCGCCACCCTCGACCGGGTGCGATGCGACAATCGTACAAGTGTAGGGAAGGGGCGAGGGAGGCTTCCGGGCGGCCTCCTGGAACGTCCTCCCCGGACCCACAATTTGCTGGGTTTCACCCGTTTTTCATGACCTCTGAACCACACGGGGAGTCCGGCGGGTCCGGCGCCGCCTTCCGGGCGCCCAAGCCACCTCCACCTTTTCGTATGCTCAGCGCATGAGCAACCAAGGGGATCCGGGGCCTGTCCAACTTCCGCCTGAGGCAGATTCCGACGCCTTCCTGGACGCCGCCCCGCCGGAGTACATCCGATCGCTCTATCGCGGGATCACGCTGCAACTGATCGTGATCGGGGCTTCCATGGTTCTGGTGTTGATCTGGATGGTCGCGTTCGCGATCATGATCGCTCTCATGCCAAGCGTCTCGAACGGCGCGATCTCCGTCACCGAGGCTCTGTTCATGGTCTGCACGCTGCTGTTCAGCATCGCGTGGTCGGTGAGCGAGTACCTCCTGACGACGCCCGATCCACGCGGGGTGTGGAACGAGGCGTTCGAGCGCTATCGGCGCGTCCTCCGGGTCTTCTTGTGGGTCGGAGTCGGCATCACGGTGGTGGGCTTTGCCTTTGCCATCGCTTCTTTCGGGTCGATCTCCACCCCGCCGACGTACCCGCCTCCGCCCCCGGGCCCGCGCGACATCGCGGAGTTCATACTCAACGCGATCTCCATCGTCGTCATGTTCGCCCAAACCGTGTTCTACATGCTCTATCTCGAGCAACTCGGCATCCGTCTGCGCGACCCGCTCATCGCAGCGCGAGCCAAGTTGCTGGTCTGGCTCTCGCCTGTGCTCTTCCTTCTCTTCTTCACCGTGATCGCGCCGATCGCGGCGCTGATCCTTCAGATCCGCTTGTGCACCAAGGTCCAATCCCGCCTCCGGCAGCTTCTTGAGCACTCAAGCAGAGTCGCCTAACCACGCCTCACGCACCCGTCTTCCCCGCTCCCCCGTCCGCGGCCTGCCCGCCGCTCGAGCGGAACGGGTACAGCACGTGGGCCAGGAACGACTCTTCGAGCTGCTCCCCCCGCAGCCCGTACGTCCGCGGCAGCCACCTTGGGAAGTACGCCGTCCCGAACAGCACATCCCACACCGGGAAGATCCCGGCGAAGTTCTTGTCGATGCCCTCCTCGTCCGCCGTGTGGTGCCAGCGGTGATACGCCGGGCTCACCAGCACCCAGCGCAGCGGCCCGAAGTCCCATCGCAGGTTGGCGTGCAGGAACATGACGTAGAACGCCACCAGCGGCACCACGCTGATCACCGACATCGCCGAGAAGCCCAGCCCCAGGATCGGCAGTAACTGGCACGACCGCGTCATCAAGTCGTTCAACGGATGCACCCGCGACGACGACATCCAGTTCATCTCCCGCGGCGAGTGATGGATCGCGTGGATCCGCCACAGCGGCCCGCGGTGCAGCGTCCGGTGCGTCCAGTAGTCCACAAAGTCCGCGAGGATCAACACCTCCACGCACTGCAGCCACACCGGCTGTCGGGCCAGCGGACCAAAGCCGTCGATCAGAATGTCGGGCGAGACTCGTTCCAAACCGACGCACCACGCGGCAATGAACAAAATCGCGCACATCACGAGCGCCGTCAGAAACCGCGTCAGGATCGGTGTGCAGAACCAGTAGATGACATCCAGCCCCAGGCCCTGCCTTCGCACCAGCGGCTGCATCGCCGCCGGCGCCAGCCGCTCCGCCGGCGTCAGCACCAAACCCGCCACGCCCGCCAGCGCGACCGTCTGTGTCACCGCGTCCGCTCCGGGAAAGAGCGGCGACACCGATGCGATGAACTCGTGGAGCGTCATAACCCGCGCCCTCGCAGAGTCTCCCTTCGCGAGCATTCGACACCGCGGGCCGAAGCCCCGGCACCGATGCACAGACTCCCCGCGTCCGAACTTGGAAAGCTCGTCGACACGCGGCGTCAGCGATCACTCTCCAGGATGCAGTATGCGACCGATCGCCCGGACCATCCACGGGGATAGTTCCTCCAATCGACCGGATTCATGAAGAAAGGGACGAGGGACTCGTGCTTCACCGCACGCCTTACGTCCTCGTCATCACCAGCACAATGTTGAACCCAACGCTCAGCACCAGGCTGATGATCAGCCCCCACACCAGCATCGGGTTCGGCCCACGCCGCGCCACCGACTTGTCTTCCGCGATCTCCGAGCTCGCCGAGGCCTCCAGCGCCTGCAACGCCGCGATGTCTTCCTGCGGCAAGACGTCCTTGTGCGCGATCGGCGGGTTCTCTTTCTTCCGCACCGCCCGCAGATCGATCAAAAGGTCCTTGCAGCTCTTGTACCGAGCCTTCGGGTCCTTGGCCATCATCATCTCGATGACCTCGGAGATCCCCGCGGAGAGCTTCGGGTTCACATGATCCGGCGGCACCAGCTCGGCCTTTAGGTGCTTGTGCATCACCGCCGAGGGGTTCTTGCCGTCGAACGGCACGTTGCCCGTCACCATGTGGTACAGCGTCGCGCCCAGCGAGTAGATGTCCGCCGCCGGGGTGATGTTCACCTCGCCGCGGATCTGCTCCGGGCTGATGTAGTACGGCGTGCCAAACGCCTTGCCCGCCTCGGCCTCGGCCATCTCCTTGTCGTTCATCGCCCGCGCGAGACCCATGTCGGCCAGCTTCGCCATGCCCTCTTTGGTGAGCATGAGGTTCTTGGGCTTCACGTCGCGGTGGATCAGACCCTTCTCGTGGGCGTGCTGCAACGCCTCGGCGATCTGGATGATGATGTCGATCGCGTCGGCCTCGTTGTACCGCTTGTGCTTGGCGATGTCGTCAAACACCGTTCGCCCGTCCACAAACTCCATCACGAAGTAGTGGAACTCGCCCGACTTGCCGACGTCGTAGGCCTGGACAATGTTGGGGTGATTCAGCGCGGCGGCCGCCCGTCCCTCGGCGTAAAACCGCTCGATGAACTGCGGGTTGTTGCTGAACTTGCGGGGCAGGATCTTGATCGCCACCGTGCGGTCCAGGCTGATCTGCTTGGCCTTGTGCACCGTCGCCATCGCGCCCGCGCCCAATTTGCCCTGGAACTTGTAGCCGGCGATCTGCTGCCCGCTCCGCTCGGCCTCGAGCTGCTGCTTGAGCCGTGCGAGCTGGCGCTCGGTCGCGTAGCGGTTGTTGACCAGGATGTGCATCAGTGACTGCTGGTTCTGCTCCTCGGTCGCGTTCTGACGCGAGAGCGCCAAGCAGTGTTCGACTTCTTCGTTGGTGGCGAGGCCGGCGTCGACGACCATGCGGGCGACAAGGGTGTCGACGTTGGTGCCGCCCTTGGCGACTTCCTGCAGCGCGGTCTCGATGGCCTGCACGGTGGGAGCCGGGCCGGGGTCGCGGACGGTGATGGGAGGCGTAGCACCCGGGTCGCCGGACTTAGAACCCATCCGGGCGGTATCACCCGGCGACGTCCCGGGCGTGGTACCGGGCGAGTTGCCCGGCCCACGGGAACCACCCAGAGGGTTGGTGTCCGAGGGGTCTTTCTTGAGGGGGATGCCGTCGTCGCCGTTCACTCGTAGTAGCCCATTCCGACCCGGCATCTGCTTGCCGAGGCTGCTTCCTGCATGTCCGTTCGCCGCCGGAACCCCGGCAGACGCCCCCCCACCCAAGCCGCCGTTCTTGCCGCCGTTTGTGCCCCCGTTCGTACCGCCATCCCGGAGGATCGCGGCAGAACCGGCCATCGCGTTATCGGCCTGAAGCGTAGCGGGGTTTGGCGGGGTTGCCGATTTCTGGAAGGGTCTTGCGGGAGAATCTGGGGCTCGGGATGGCTCGTTCGGGCTGCGGGAAAGGTTCCCCGCGGCGTGCGGATCGACCGGCATGGGCGCGGAGCCGCGTCCGGTCTCGTGGAACGGACCCGGTGAAACTCGGGCGCTGTGTCCGTGCGCTGGAAGCATGTGAAACCCCCGCAGGCCAAGTCCTTCGGCGGCCTGATCTTCCATACGCACGCCGGCCCCGGGGGTTGCTGCCAAGCCGGGGAGGTTCAGGAAGGGGGAAACCGCCCCGCCAGCCGGGAGGCGTCGGGCCAACGATGCCGCGGATGCTGGAAGCGATCGCGTACGCGAAGATCAATCTCTGTTTGGCGGTGGCGGCCCCGGAGGCCCGGGTGCTGGCGGACGGCACGCCCAACCGGCGCGGGGGATGGCACCGGATTGACTCCTGGTTCCGATGCGTCGGGTTAGGGGATGTGGTGAGGGTGAGGCTGACCGGGAATGCGGGCGCGTGCCGTGCGACGATCCGGTTCGAGGACCCGGCGCTGGGCGTGGTGGACTGGCCGGTGGAGAAAGACCTGGCGGTGCGGGCGCTCCGAGCTCTGGCGGCACGCGTCGCGGAACGGGGCGCGGAGCGCGGCGAAACTTCGCCCGGGTTTGAGCTGGAGCTGATCAAGCGAGTGCCGACGGGCGGCGGGCTGGGCGGCGGCTCGAGCGACGCGGCGGCCGCGCTGCTGCTGGCGAATCAGCAGCTGCAACGCCCACTTCCGATCGACGAGCTGCGTGCGATCGCCGGGACGATCGGATCGGATGTGTCCTTCTTCATCGACGAGACGCCGCGGGGTGGGGCGAGCCGGAGCGCGGTGGTCAGCGGCTTTGGCGATCAGATCGAGCGGGTCGACTCGAGCGTCGACGGCGACGTGGTGCTCATCCTGCCACCGCTCGCGTGCCCGACTCCGGCGGTGTACAAGGCGTTTGATCAGTGGCTGGAACAGAAGCCAAGGTTTGTGTTCCGGGCCGGTCAGGCGGCGGCGTTGGCCCGCAGCGGCGCGCCGGCGGGCTCGCTGTCGACGCGGCTGTTCAACGACCTGGCCGAGCCGGCGATGCGGGTGGCGCCGCAGCTCCGCGACATCCACGCCGCGTGCGAACGCGTCGCGGCCCCCGTGCACGTCACCGGCAGCGGGAGCACACTGTTCGTGCTGACCGATCCGGGGTCGGGCGAGCGCGTGGCGGAGTCGCTCCGTCGAGTGCTGGACGCCCGCACCCGCGTGATGGCAACCACGCTCTTGGGCTGATCGGCTAGCGGGCCAAACGCAGGCGGATCGGGCCCTTCGCCGTGCTGGGATCAACGACGCGGCCGGCTTGTGTGATCTCGATGCGACCCTGATCCACGAGGCGACGGGCGGCTTGCCTTGCGGGTTCCATCCACTCGCGCCAGTCGTCGGGACGGACGCGGCGGGCGGCTTCGCTGGGACAGATCGTGGCGGATCTCGGTCGCTCGGCGAGGAGCGCGAGGATGGCTTGCTCGAGGGCGCGGGCGATCGTTTGTTGGTCGTTGCTTTTGGAGGCGCGGCGGCAGGCGTCAGAGCAGAACTTCACCGTGTCCCAGTCGCGTTCCCATTTCTTGCGCCAGGTGATGACGCGGCCGCAGAGGGTGCAGGGTTTGGTGGGGAGTGCGGACACGGGGATGGGTTCGTGGTGCCGTGGACGAGGGATTCGGGGCGCGACTGCTGTGACCGGAGGTGATGGCCCCGGACGGCATCAGTCGCGCCGCCGAGCCGGCGGACTGATGGCACCTTCTGTCTTGGGTGCCACCAGTCCGCGGCTGCTCGGAGCCGCGCGACTGGTGCGTCTGGAACAACCGATGTCCAATTCCACCTCGCATCAGTAGCGCCTCCTCTCCCCGCTTGCGGGGAGAGGACGGTTCGACGCAAAGCGTCGAACCAGGTGAGGGGATTGCGGGCAGGTCAACGCGGCGACGTCCGGACGCCCAGAACCCCTCCCCGGTCTCGCTGCGCTCGACCACCCCTCCCCGCTTCGCGGGGCGGGGAGGCGCGGTGGGTGTGTTGTTAGCGCCTTGGGGCGTTGATTTGGTCGTTGCTTTGGGCAATCAGAGCGACGTCTTCATCGACGGGAAGGTCGTCGAGTTCGTCGATCGGGGCTTGCTTGGCGCGTTTGGCGGCGCGGTGCTGAGTGGTCAGCATGACGGCGGCCCCGCCGACGGCAAGGGCGCCGGTGCACCACTGCTGCCACGTCAGATGCTCGTTGAAGATGAAGATCGAGGCGATGGAGACGGTGATGGGCTGGAGCTGGACGACGCCGGCGCTGACGGCGAGGCCGAGGATCTGCAGGCTCTTGAAGTACAGCGTGTGCCCGATGCCGATGCCGATGACCGAGGAGAGCACCAGCAGGAAGAACTGGTAGCCGCTGAGGCTGAAGACCTGCATCCCGAAGTCGGGGTTGCCAGACTTGTCACGGGCGAAGGCGAGCATGAAGGCGATCATCACGATGGCGGTGTACTGGCTGACGACGCTGAAGGCCAGAAGCGGGTTGGTGCCGTGGAGCTTGGCGCGGACCGAGAGGGCGTAGCAGGCGTAGAGCAGGCCGGAGCAGATGGCGAGGCCGATGCCAAAGCCGGTGCCGCCGCCGAGGCCTTTGGGGCTGAGCAGAATGGTGGCGAAGGTGCCGGCGATGACCATCGAGATGCCGACGATGAAGCCGGTGGAGCGGATGACCTTGCGTTCGGCGGCGAAGAGGAAGGCGGCGCCGAGGGTGACGAAGACGATCTGGAGCCGGAGGCTGAAGGCCATCAGGCCGGGCTCGACGAAATAGGGTGCGAGGCCGAAGGCGATCTGGGCGACGGCGTTGAAGAAGCTGGGGAGAAGGGCGGCTTTCCAGAGCTGCGTGGGAAACGTGCCGCGGCGGACGGCGAGGAGCAGGACGGGGAGCCAGAGGAGCGCGGAGAAGCCGTAGCGCCAGCCGTTGGCGGTCCAGCCGTCGATCATGGTGGTGAAATGCCGCAGAAAGAGCGGGACGACGGTCCACGACGCGAGCGTCAGCAGGATGAGGGTGAAGCCGAGGCGGGGAGAGGGGGAAGGAGTGGACACGGAGGAGGGTAGTAGAAGGGAGAGACGGTGTGGGAAGGGGAACAGGAGAGCAGGAGAAGAGGGGAAGAGGAGAAGAGGGGAAGAGGGGAAGAGGGGACGCGGAGTGGGACGCGTGGAAGTTGGGCGAAGTGCGCCTCCCCTCCCCGCTTCGTGTTTAGGCCGGAGACATGGGTGACGGGTGTTCGGACACATGGGTGGCGCTCACCCGGTCCG
>JAIEUA010000004.1 GCA_019744815.1 Phycisphaerales bacterium | reverse complement strand
GAACAGTTCCCGCCAAAGGTGTCACCCATGTCTCCGAACAGCGCCACCCATGTCTCCGGTCTGTACACGAAGCGGGGCGGGGAGGCGCGACCGCACGCATCGCTTCAATCAGCATCCCAGCGCATCGCACAGCTCCGCCAAGCTGTGCACATGCAAGTCCGGCCGCACCCCGGCGATCGTGCCCGGGCCCGACGCGCTGGCGTCGCGCTGCCGCTGCACCCACGCCGTGCGGAAGCCCAGCCGGCTTGCGGGCTCGATGTCGTGGTAGCGGCTTTCCGCGACGTGCAGCACCTGCTCCGGAGACAGCCGCAGCGCGGCGAGCAACGCCCGGAAGTTCGCCTCCGCGGGCTTGTAGGACCCGACCTGCTCCGCCGTGACGACGACATGAAGCCGCAGCGGCGTCGAGTCGGCAGCGGTTGGGGCCCCGAGGCGTGCGTGCGACGCGGCGAACAAATCGTCATCCACATTGGAAAGCACCGCGAGCGTGCCGAAGCGGGCCCGCAAACGCCGAAGTGACGCTGGTGTGTCAGAGAACGCCGGCCACTCGCCGAGTGATCGCCACAGCACATCCACCAACTCGCACGGCCCGCTCACGCCGAGCAATCCCGCCGCGACCTCGCGAAGGACATCCTTGTACGGCGCGAACGGCGGCTTCTCCGCTTCGCGTTCGAGCGTGGCGAAGCGATCGAAGAGCGAGGGCCCTTCAGGGATTGACGGCATGCCTGCTCGCAACGGCGCAACCGCCGCCCCGATGCCGGCCTGCCAGTCAATGAGCGTGCCGTAGCAGTCGAAGGAAACCGCGCGGATCTCGGTCCCGAGTTTCTTCACGTTCCTATCTCGCCCGTGTTTGTTGTCCACGAAGCTACGACGCCTCCGGCGGCTTCGTCACGGTCTTCGCTCGCGCGATCTTTTCGTAAGCGTGCGCGATCCGCTCGGCCGCCTCGACGAATCTCCACGCCAGATACACCAGAATCACCGTGACGGTTAATTGAAACACAATCGCAAGAATCGCAAGGAGTCCACCAGCCGCACCCATCTTCGTCTCCTTCGTTGGTTCACCCGCTACTTCCGCACCGTCCTCTGCTCGATCCGCTTCTCACACTTCGTCTGCACCACCCGGTCCACGTAGCTTCCCGGCGTGTGCACCTGATCCGCGTTGAAAGCGCCCAGCGGCACCAGCTCATCCACCTCCGCGATCACGAACGCCGCGGCGGTCGCCATCATGGGATTGAAATTGCGTGCCGTCATGCGGTACTGCAGGTTGCCGAAGCTGTCGGCTTTGTGCGCCTTCACGAGCGCGAGGTCGGCGTACAGGCCGGTCTCAAGCACGTACTCGCGAGGCGTCGCGCCGGCGCGGGGCGACGGGGCGAACTTGCCCGGGACCTTACAGCCGGGGATGGTGCAGCCGCCGACGCCGTCGTAGGGACGGAAGAGTTCGCGGGTCTCTTTGCCCTCGCTGACTTTGGTGCCCGCGCCGGTCGCGGTGTAGAACGCCGGGATCCCCGCCCCGCCAGCGCGGATACGTTCAGCCAGCGTGCCTTGCGGGTTGAACTCGACTTCGAGCTCGCCGCTGAGGTACTGGCGCTCGAACTCCGCGTTCTCGCCGACATATGACGAGATCATCTTGCGGATCTGGCGGGTCTTGAGTAGGAGCCCAAGGCCAAAGTCATCGACGCCCGCGTTGTTGCTGATGCAGGTGAGGTCCTTGACGCCGCTGTCGCGGAGCGCGAGGATGAGGTTCTCCGGAATGCCGCAGAGCCCGAACCCGCCGACCATGATGGTGATGCCGTCGCGAAGAACGCCCTTGGCTTTGAGGTCGGCGAAGGTGTCGGGGGCGGAGGTGAAGGTCTTGCTGGCCATGAGCGGATGGTACCGCGTGTCACGCGATGCGTGTGCGGCCTTTCCTTCCGCCGCAGAACCGGTTACCGGTTCTGGGCCAGGTAGGCGATCAGATTCTCCGCCGTTCCGCTCCACCCGCCGAACATCGAGGCGCGGCCGTCCTCGAAGGTCTGGCGCTGGATCGCCGACGCGTTGATCGGCCACCAGCGGAGCGTCATGACGGTCTTGCCGCCCTGACTGGCGAATGTCACCACGGTTTCCATCTCAGGGGGCCAGGTCGGGGCCATCGGGTGCGTGGTGATGTCGCCCTGCGGGCTGGAGAACGAACTGATGAACCGCAGCGTCGCGGGCTCCGCGGGTGGCGGCTCGATGGAACGGAACACCCAGCGCCCCCACAGATCGCTGCCGTCTTGCAGCCGCAGACAGTAGTGGAATCGCCCGCCCGGGCGCAGGTCGAGCGTGCAGCGCGTGATCGGGCAGCCCTTGGGCCCGAACCATCCCGCAAGCTCCTCCGCGTCGGTCCACGCTCGCCACACTCGCTCGACAGACGCATCGAAGGTGCGGGTGAACACGAACTCGGACTCGTCCGACGCCGGGCCACTCACAAAGTCGGCGAGGCGAGCCATGTGCTGGCGTGCGCCCTCGTCGGCCCCGTACTCGCGGATCACGGTTTCAAGGTCCTTCGGCGTCGGGAACTTCATGCTGGTGCGCACCCGCGTTTGCACGCGGCCGGTGGCGCCGGGGACTTCTTCAAACGTGATCGTCGCGATAAACGACACGCCGGGTCCGCCCTCGCGGCCGCCGCCGTTGGAGTACACGATCCGCGCGTTGGGCACGATCTCGTGGAAGACCGTCTTGTTGGCGTAATCGGTGCCATCGGGGCCGTGCAGCGTGTGCAACCACACTCCGCCGGAACGAAAGTCGCGCTCGTGGGTGGTGACGCGGAAGCCGCGCGGTCCCCACCAGCGGACGACCTGATTGCCGTCGGCGTAGGCGTCGTAAACACGAGCCTTGGGCGCGTCGAACAAGCGGGTGAAAACCATCTCGCGATCCGACGGCCGCTCCACCCGTGTGGTGGACTGCCCGAGATGATCGCCGAGGATGGCCATCGCGTCGGACCAGCCGCCGTCGTGCCCGTCTCGGGATGCGGCCGACTCAAAGCCGGTCTGGGTGAATCGCATCGCGGTCTTGCCGTTCGCCTCGCTCAATTCGACCGTCACGGTCGTGACCGGCCCGTCGCCGCCCTCCCAGGAATGCGTCATGACGAGCCGATCGGTGGGAACGATCTCGAGATACTCGCCGCGGGCGATGTGGACGACGCCGCCCGGATCGCGCATGCCCACCCGCCAAGAGCCGCCGACACGCAGGTCCATCTCGCCGAAGGTGATCGTGAATCCCTTGGGGCACGACCACTTGGCGAGACGCTCGGCCTCGGTCCAAGCCTTGAACACGAGCGCCTTCGGTGCGTCGAAGGTGCGCGTGATCTCGAGCTGAATCGGATGTGCGGGAGACGTAGCGATTGCTTGTTTGGTGGGCTTGGGCATGATCATCCTCGGCGACGGGTTCGCTTGGTCTTTGGGCTTCGATGTGTTTCGGCTCGGCGTCGGGCGTCGTGTGGCGCGGGCGTGCGGGGCTCGGCCGGTGGGTTCGGCGGCGTCTTCTCGTCCGGCGACCCGCTCCGCACCTCTTCACGAAGCATCGCGTCGAGGGCGTCGAAGCGCTCGTTCCAGTACGCCCGAGCCTGCTCGATCCACTGCGCCACCTCGTTCAGTGGTTCCGGATTGAACGAGACGAAATGCTCGCGCCACACCCGGCGGCGGGTCACCAGCCGCGCCTCTTCCAACACCCGGATGTGCTTGGAGACCGCGTTCAGCGACATCGCGAACGGGGCGGCCAGGTCGGTGACGCGAGATTCGTGCCGCATCACGCGGCGGAGGATCGCCCGCCGTGTTGGGTGCGCCAGCGCCGTCATCGTGCGGTCGAGATTGGAGAGTTCGTCATTCATCTGATAGGTTGAATGATACCACGCGCTGTTTGCATGTCAAGACCGATTCATCCGGATTCACAATGGGGCCGCACGCCGCCGAACCGATCCGGGTCGGGATCGATACCATGCCGGACGCAGTCGCCGTCGCGCCCGCGTTCGCCGCGGGAGCTTTCCATGAAGAAGTTCTTCCTCACGATCTTCCTTATGACACCCATCCTCGCCGTCGCGTCCGTGCTGTACATCTTCGCCATCGGGGTCAACAACCCCAACAAGCAGATCGCGCACGTGCCCGCCGTCGGCGCCGGCGCCGGAAAGACCGGCGGAGCCAACGCGGTCGGTGAGCTGCTCTTCGGCCACACCGCCACCGGCGAGGCCCGCGAGACCAGGGTCGCGGCCGCCGTCGAGGTCACGAGCGCCAAGGCCTCCGACGCGCAGGCCGAGCCCAACATGGTCAAGCCCGAGAGCTTGCCCCAGGGCTTCATCATCGTCGTCGAGGACAAGGCCAAGCTCGCAACGCAGGCCTCGCCCATCTATCTCGCCGGCAGCTTCAACGGCTGGGTCGCGGGCGATCTCAAGCACCGCCTGACGCCCCAGAGCGACATGAAGTGGCGCATCGAGATGCCGCAGTTCAACGGCGGCGGAGAGTTCAACTTCAAGTTCACCCGCGGCTCGTGGGAACTGGAAGAACTCCAGGACGACATGACTCCCCCGACCAACCGCAAGCTGCCGCTGATCGACGCGAGCAAGCTCGCCCCGGGCGAGAAGCCAATTCTCGAGTTCAGCGTGCCCAAGTGGGGCGACCAGCGCGAAAACTTCAAGCAGAAGGAAGCGGCGAACCCCTATAACCCGATGCAGATCACCGGAACGCACCGGCGCGTGCAGGTCTCGGGCGCGCCCAGCTTCGTGCCGCCGAACCCCGGTGAGGCACCCGGTGCGGCGGCCGGCAGCATCGCAACCCCCGCGGGTGCCCAGCGTGAACTGATCGTCTGGCTCCCCGCGGGTTATGAGCAGGCCGCGGCGGCGGGCAAGAAGTTCCCCGTGCTCTTCCTGCACGACGGCCAGAACCTCTTCGCTGAGCACCCGGGCATCAAGTCCGAGTGGGGCGTGGACGAAGCCGCGACCGAGCTGATCGCTTCGGGCAAGGTCGAACCCCTGATCATCGTCGGCATCCCGCACGCGGGCCCCGGCCGCATCCGGGAGTATCTGCCCGCCCGCATCGGCGGCGCGCTCGAAAAGGCGGAGCCCGCGGGCGACGCGTACGTCGCCTGGCTGGCCGAGGAAATCGTGCCCAAGATCCGCAGCCTGTTCGCGGTTGAGACCGACGCCAGCCGCGTCGCCATCGGCGGCTCGTCGCTCGGCGCGGTCATCGCGCTGCACGCGGTGGATAAGCACCCCGAGCTCTTCGGTGCCGCCCTGCTCGAAAGCCCCGCCCTCCGCGCCGGCAGCCCCGAGTCGTGGCAGTCGTGGCTCAACGGCGTCCAGCACTGGCCCAAGAAGGCTTTCGTCGGCGTCGGCTCACGCGAACTGGAGAACCAGCACGACGGCTCGCCGGAAAACAAGGCCTACGTCGACGCCTCCGCCGACCTCGAGCAGCGGCTCAAGAAGTCCGGCGCGGCGACGAAGCTGGTCGTCGACGCCGGTGCCGTGCACAACGAGGGCGCCTGGAAGAAGCGGTTCCCCGGGGCACTTGAGTATCTCTTCCCGGCGAAGAAGTGAATGTCGCGGCGAACCCGCGAGCGATCACTCGCACAGCAGCGCGTCATACGCCTGAACAAACACACTGAAGTCTTGGTCATCGACCAGCGTGTCCTTGTTCAGGTCCGCCGGGCAGCTGAAAGGCATCGTCGGATCCGAGCAGAGCAGGATGTCGTACGACCGCGCGAAGATCTGGAAGTCCAGGTCATCGACCAGGCAGTCGGCGTTGAGGTCGGCCGGGCAGAACTTGGCGGTCGTGCCCACGCCGAACGCCAGCGCGTGCGTCTGCACCTCGTCCCGCGTCAAGGCTCGGGTGTAGAGCGCCAGCTCGTCCATCGCGCCGCTCCAGTAACGGGTAAAGTCGCCGGCCCTCTGGATGCGGAACTTGCTCGCGGTCACGTTCGGCATGATGCCGCTGAACAGCAGCTCATCACGGGTGAGCTGAGCCGGTTCGCCGTTGACGTAGAGAGTGGATCCCGTCAGCGAGTCGCGCGTGCCGCCCGCCGAATCTCGCACCCAGACGATGTGGTACCAGGCCGTGCCCGTCGTTCGGCACACGCTCCGCAGGCCCGAGTTGTAAAAGCCGGCGAAATAGCGATCCGGGTTGTTCCCGCGGATCGAAAGCCACGCGCTAGTTCCCGTGTTGTTCCCGCCCCAGAACAGGAACGGTGCCCACAGCGTGCCTTGCCCTTCCACTTTCACGATCGCTTCGATTGAAAATGTGGGATTGCCGGTCAGCGCAGCCGGCACCACCGAATCCGACTCGATGTACGGCTGCGTCGCCTGATTGAACCGCACCGCGGGATCACCGAGGCTGCTCGCTTGGTTCAGCAGCACGCCGTTGAAAGGCTTGGCGTTGTACGCGCTCCCCCACGAGCCGTGGTTGATGATCGCCGTCGCGTTCGCGGGCTCATCGAACTTGTACCAGAGGTTCGGAGCGCTCAGGCCGACGACCTGATGAAAGTCCGGCGGCGCCGCCGACGCACCCGCGCTCGCGATCAGGGTTCCCAACACCCAGCCCGCGGCATGCCGCGGAGCCCCACAATTTGCATGACTCGACATATCGATACTCCTGACGCAAATATACCGGCAGCGTCAAGATACCTCATGTTGTAGAGGCCAGGATTCTCCTGGATCAGCCCTTCATCACAACCACCGGCTTGTACGTTCCCCCCAGCACCTTCTTGCTGTCGGCCTGCAGCCACTGTTCTAGGACCCCCGCGTACACGCTTCGGAAGTCGATCCGGTACTTGAGATCCCCCTGATCAAGGTCCGTCAGCGACGGATGGTCGCCGATCACGCCCGGGCGGACCATCGGGCCGCAGACGAACATGGGGGCCGCGGTGCCGTGGTCGGTGCCGCCGCTGGCGTTCTGAGAGACGCGACGGCCGAACTCGCTGAACGTCACTGTCAGCACCCGAGTGTCATTGCTCTGGGCTTTCAGGTCCTTGTAGAAGGCTCGCAGCGAATCAGCAAAGTTGGCGAGCAGGTTGCCGTGCCGACCCTGAGCGCCGCCCTGGCCGCTGTGGGTGTCGAAGCCGCCGAGCGTGACGTAGTAGACGCGGGTCTTGAGCCCGGCGCGGATCATGCTGCCGACCATCTGCAACTGGCGGCCAAGCTCGTTTCCGGGATACGCGACCAGCGGCTTCTGCGCCACCGCCTTCCGGATCTTCTCGCTACTGATCTGGGCATCGAGCGCGGTACGCATCAGGAAGTCTGCGTTGGTGTTGCCGCCTTCGGATCCTTCCACGCTGCCGCGCCGGTTCAGATCGTGGTACGGCTCGCGCAGCGCCTCGTGGATGTCCTCGCCCGACCAGCGGAACAGCTCCGCGCTCTCAAACGCCACCGGCTTGGCGCTGCGGCCCTGCAGCGCGAGCGGCGCATTGCGGCCGATCGAGATCGCCGGATCGACGCTGGCCGGCTTGTCATTCTTCTCGGCCTGCCCGCTCTCGCCCTTGCCGTAGCCGCAGCACTCGCTGTCGTAGTAACGCCCGAGCCAGCCGTCGCCCGTGGCGTCGGTGTCGGCGGTGTGCCAGATGTCCATGCTCTTGAAGTGGGAGCGATTGGGATTGGGATACCCGACACCCTGCACGACCGAGAGCATGCCCTCGTCGAAGAGTTCCTTGAGCGCGGTCATCCGCGGGTGCAGACCGACGCCGTCCGCGCCGCTGAGCTTCAGCACCTGATCGGCCTTCACACCGATACCGGCCCGGGCCTTGTAGTACTCGCCCATGCCGTAGGGAATGACAGTGTTCAGCCCGTCGTTGCCGCCGGAAAGCTGGATGACGACGAGGATGCGATCCTCATCGACGCCCGGCGTGCTCGAGAGCCCCGCGCCCAGCATCTTGGCCATCGCGTCGGCGGAGGAGCCCAGAAACGCAGGGATCGTCCATGCCGTCGAAGCGAGCGTGAGCCCGCTGGTCAGGAACGAGCGACGGGTGAAAGCGGGGGAGTTGTGGAGGTCCACGGAAAATCTCCAAAGGGCCAAAGGGCCAGAGCTCCAAATCACACGATCGCACGCGGGCGGCTGCATGTGGCCCTTTGGCCATCTGGCGCTTTGGCCCTGTTCAACAAAGCTGATACTCCGGCATCGCCGTGATCAAGAGAAGGTACCCGATCACGAGCTCGCGGGTGACGCTCCCGCTCGTCGTCTTCGACAATGAAACCAGTTCGTTCTTGGCTGCCTCGGGCGCGCTTCCAAGCGTCAGCCTCAGCAGGTAATCCGCCACCGCCGCCGGGTCCTTCTCGTTGCCGGGGCTGGCCTTCGCGAGTTCCTCCAGCAGCGGCATCGGGTCGTACTTCATCTCATCCGCGTTGGCGTCGTAGCCGCGGGGCTTCTTGCCCGTGAGCAGGAACGCCAGGATGTTCTGGCGCACGAACACCGTGCTGGTGTTGATCCACGAGCGCCCGCCGTCCCAACCCTTGACGCTCGGCGGCATGAGCAGGTTCTGGCCCATCAGGTCGAGCGCATCGTTCAGGATCGACAAATCGCGCACCGGCGTGTTGAGCGACCGCACCGCACCGACGACGAGCTGCGTCGGGCTCTTGATCTGCTCGTTCATGATGTGCTTGTCGTAGAAGTGCTGGCTCAGGAACAGCCGACGCAGCACCGGCTTGATCTCGTAGCGGCCACCGGAAAACGTGCTCGCCAGATCACGAAGCACCGTCTGCTGATGCCGCGGCAATTCGTCGTACGACGCCCGTTCCAGCGGCGGCAGATCCGCACAGAAATAGTGGTAGAGCTTTCGCGTGATGAACTTTGCCACGCCCGGTTGCTCAAGGATGATCTTGACGAACCCGTCGCCGTCGAAATTTCCCGTGCGGCCGAAGATCGTCTTGCCCGACGCGTCGTGGTTGTTCTTCTGGAACTCGAACGCGTCGTCCTTAAACGTGTAGCCGGTGAGCGCCCGGGCGCCCTCCTTGATGTCATTCTCGCTGTAGCCGCCGATGCCCAGCGAGAACAGCTCCATAATCTCGCGGGCCAGGTTCTCGTTCGCCTTGCCCTTGCGGCTGGTGTCGTTGTTCAGGTACTTCAGCATCGCCGGATCGCGGATGATGCCGTACATCAGATTGCCGAAGTTGCCCAGCGCGTGCGTGCGGAACAGCTCGTTCTGTATGAACATGTGGTAACTGTTCTCGATCGTGCGATAGCTGGTCGCGAAGTGCCCGTGCCAGAAGAGCGTCATCTTCTCTTCGAGCGGACGAGCCGTCTCGATCATGCGCTTCAGCCACCACCGCTGGATCTCGCCGATCTGCTGGCGGTCCTGCCCCTGGCGGCGCTGCTGCTCGACGCGGAATTTGGCCAGCGCGTCCTCGTCCTGCGACTGGCGTGCCTTCTGGTACGCGGCCCGTTCTTCAGCGCTCGGCTCGCGCATGATGTTCTTGTCGAAGGTGTCCGCCCCCGGCTTGTCCGCCGGCGCGTTGCCCGGGTCGAGGATGTACTCGACCGCCTTGGTCGGACCCCAACTGGCGAGCGTCTGGATCTGCTGTGGCGTGCCTCCGAATCCCGCGCGCCACAAAAGGTGGCGGGCTTGGTCATAGCCAAAGTCCTTCGCGGAGATCGGCGCCATCGAGGCCGAAATGATCGATTCACGCGTGGCGGGCGTGCCGGTCGCGGGAGTCGTTCGGAACGACTGGGTTCCGGGCTTGGCGTCGGCGGCTGGTGAAGCGGGTGCGTCGGGCATGCGGAGTCCCCTGGGGTCGCTCGGGGAGAGACCACAGCCTAACGCATCGGTCCAGTGTGGATTGCAAGATCGAAACCAACGATCGATAACCGAATCGGGCGTTTACGTGGCCGCGACAATCGCCGCGGAAGGTGCCGTTGTCGCACGCTTCGGCGCGATGGCCCGCGACCACACCGCCAAGCCCGCCAGCGACGCGATCAGCACCGCGCCGTTGGCCTGGTGGGCCGTGCGCAGCAGGCCCTCGCCGATGCTCGCGGCTTGAGGGGTGTTGCTCGCGACGAGGAAGACGACCCATCCGAGCACGAACTGGAGAACCACGCTGGCGCCCGCGAGCGCGCCGAGGCGAGCCACCGCTCGCCGTGCCGATTCGTCGCTCGGACGCACCCCCTGCGCGGCGGAAGCCGCGAGGATCGCGAGCACGACCACGACGAACGAGAGCGCGATGTGCGTCCAGAGGACGTGCACGTGGCGGGTGTGGCGGTAGACCGCGCCCATGATGAGTTGCAGCAGCGTCGTGTGCAGCGCGGCGTTGGCGAAGATCCGCAGCAGCTTCGGCCGCGAGGTCGACGCCGCGAGGTTGATGACGCCAGAGAGGATGCCCTGCTTGGCTCGCTGGTAGATGGGGCTCAGGAAAACCGCGAGGGCGGCGTACATGCAGAACACGCCCTGGGCCAGCACGCCGTGGATCACGCGGTAGAACTTGTCATCCTGGGCAAAGTCAACGTGACCGGTACGCACCCGGATCCCGCCGAGCACACCCTGCAGCACCACAAAGAAGAACGCCGCCACCGCCCAGCCGCGGACAAACTTGCGAGAATCATGGGCGAACACCAGGATCGTGAGCGTCAGGGTGGTGAGCCCGATCAGCGTTCCGAACAGCCGGTGCGAGTGCTCCAGGAACACATCGGGCGCGGCCCGGGGCCCCAGCGGATAGAGGAACATGTTCGTGCCGTAGGTGTTCGGCCAATCGGGGACCGCCATCCCCGAGCCGGTGCTGGTGACGAGCCCACCAACCACAATCAGCGGCACGATCGAGACGCACGCCACCACCGCGAAGCGCCCCAGCCAAACCGGGTTGGACGCGCTGGGGATGTTCACCCTCGCCGCCGGACGGCCCAGCACGCCCGCCGCCAGTCCAGCCACGAGTCCGAGCAACGCCCCCGTGGCGAGGAATCCCGCGACCATGAGCCCCGCGGCGGGCTTGAGCGACACCGCGGTGGTCACCGCCTCGCCGGCCGCGACCTGCGTCGGAGGCTCGGTGAGCTTGGATCCCAGGATCAGAAGCCCGAGCAGCGCGCTGATCAGACCGGCCCCAACGCAGCGCAGGCTGGTCTCGCCCCGGGTCGCGCCGTCCTTGGCCAGAAGCACGCCGCCGACCGCCAAAGCCGCAAACCACGCGGAGACCACGATCGGCAGCGCGACCGACTCCGGCAGGCCGAGCCAGGGCAGATGGGTGACGAGCCACGCGGTCCACATGGTGACGGCGGCGATGAACCCGACAGTCACGGTGCTGGTGTTGGGGAGGAGGCGCTGGATCATGGTGAGTTCCTGCGGCGGAGACCGGGACCTTCTTGGGCTTCGAGGTCCTGAGCGGGGTTGGAGTCGGGAAAAGCGGACCTTGGCAGTTTATTGATATTGAGACTCGATCTCAATTTTGATTTCCGTGTCTGTTCGGCTTGACCCTTGCTGTCGGAGGGAAGAAATTTCTGTCTTACCGGAAAAGGCGTCGTCTGGCCGATTCTACGCAATCGGCCTGGCGGGGTTCTGGAACGGTCGGTTCGGGTGTAGGCCTTTGCGTTTGTGTTGCAAACAACGGCCGGATAACTGTCTTGAGCGGCAGGGAGGACACACGTGTCGGTCCTGTTTCCGAAGTCATTTAACGCGTTCCCGACGATCGCGGCCGTGGTCGCCGTCGGCGGTCTTTCCACCGCGGTTGCGGGATTCTGGTACTACGCGACCCCGAAGTTCTGGCAGGTCGGTTACATGCCGACCCAGCCGAGCACCGGCTTCAGCCATCAGATCCACGCTGGCAAGCTGGGCATGGACTGTCGCTACTGCCACACCAAGGTGGAGCAGTCGCCCGAGGCCAACATCCCCAACGTGGCGACGTGTTACGGCTGCCACGCCGAGACTCGCCTCGCCGCGTGGCAGACCCAGCGGGTCGGTTTCGTGCGTGAGGCGTACGCCAAGAACGAGTCGATCGAATGGCGGCGCGTGCACAAGCTGCCGGACTATGTCCGCAACTTCCCGCACCACATCCACGTCGCGGCCGGCGTCTCCTGCTATTCCTGCCACGGGCAGATCACCGCGATGCCGATCGTCTACGAGGCTCACTCGCTCTCGATGAGCTGGTGCCTGGACTGCCACCGCAACCCCGAGGCGAGCCTGGTTCCCAAGGACAAGGTGACGCAGCTCGTGTGGGTGGAGAACCACCTCAAGGCCCGCGCCGCCGGCGGCACCGGGGCCAACGCCGAGCAGATCAAGATCTCGCTGGAGCGTCAGCCGCCTCAGGGCTGCGGCGCGTGCCACTACTAGTCATCCCAGCGAACAGCCAAACGCCAGACTCCCAGCGGTCGTGGAAGACGACCTGAAGCAGACGAGGAACCCGGAATGAGCAAGGCCGACCAGTGCCCGTCAACCGTCCATGAGGGGCCCAAGCACAAGCCGAGCAAGAACGAGCTGGCGCGAGAGCGGCGCAGCCTGCTGTCCGCGGTCAGCGGCAAGGTGGCCTGGCGCAGCAACGAGGAGATCGAGGACACGCCCCAGTTCCGCGACTTCCTCGAGCGTGAGTTCCCCGCCGGCATCACCGATCTGTTCACCGGTTCTCGCCGCACGTTCATGAAGGTGATGGGCGCTTCGGTCGCGCTCGCCGGCGCGGCGACGCTGCCGGGCTGCCGCCGTCCGGACCACAAGATCCTGCCGTACTCCGCGACGCCGCCCGAGGACGTCATCCCCGGCAAGCCGCTGTTCTACGCGACGAGCCTCCCGCTGCCCCGCGGCGGTGTCGAGGGCGTGCTGGTCGAGACCCACGAAGGCCGCCCCACCAAAATCGAGGGCAACCCCCTCCACCCGATCAACCGCGGCAAGAGCAGCGTTTGGGCCCAGGCCAGCGTGCTCAGCCTGTACGACCCGGACCGCTTGAAGGCCCCGGTCTATTTCAACCGCAAGCGGAACAACGGTGCCGGCGAGCGGGTGATCGCGACCTGGGACGACTTCGTGAAGTGGGGCAAGGACAACTTCTCCAAGTTCGACAAGTCGCAGGGCGCTGGCCTCGCGATCATTGTCGACAAGAAATCGAGCCCGACCCGCGACGCGATCAAGGCTTCGCTCCTGAAGAAGTGGCCCAAGGCCACGTGGGTCGCGTACGACTCGACCGAGACCGTGCACGCCGCCAACGGCAGCAAGGCCGCGTTCGGCGCCCCGATGCACGATCTGATCGACTTCTCGAAGGCGAAGGTTGTTCTCTCGTTCGATCGCAACTTCCTGGACACAAACGCCGAGCCTCGCGGCCTGGTGCACGCCCGAGACTTCGCGAGCACCCGCCGCGTCGAAGACCCGACGACCGCGGACATGAGCCGCCTCTACGTCATCGAGAGCGGCCTCTCGCTCACCGGTGGCCAGGCCGATCACCGTCTGCGTGTGACGCCCAGCAAGGTTGTCGGTCTCGCGTGCGAACTGGCGAAGTTCATGCTGCCCAAGCTCGGCGCCGGCGCCGACGCTGTGGTGGCGGCTCTGCCGAGCGCGACCATCAGCGACAGCGAGCGCAAGTTCATCGAGGAGTGCGCCAAGGACCTGATGGACGGCGCCAAGAAGGGCGCGACGATCGTGGTCGCTGGCGAGCACCTCCCCTCGGGCGTGCACGCCGCGGTTCACGCGATCAACCAGGCGTTGGCGACGACGCTGGTGAAGTTCGCCCCGATGAGCGACGAACTCGCGTCCGACAGCCGCGCCGCGATGGCGACGCTGACGGCCGACCTGAAGGCCGGCAAGTACGACACGGTGATCTGCGTCGGGACCAACCCCGCGTACGACGCCCCTGACGCCAAGGCCTTCGCCGACGCGTTCGCCAAGCTCGAAGGCTCGATCGCGCTGACGGTCGAGCAGAGCGAGACCGCCGCGATCGCGACCTGGGCGCTCAACGGCGCCCACTACCTCGAATCCTGGGGCGACACGGTCGCGGTGGACGGCACGATCTCGCCGATCCAGCCGATGATCGCTCCGCTCTACGCCGCCATCGACGAGGCCGGGAATCCCACCGGTCAGGCCCCGATGAGCGAAATCGAGTTGCTCGCGTTTGTCGCCGGCGACCTCCGCGAGGACGGCACCGCTCGCGACGGCTTCGAGCTGGTCCGCTCGACCTGGAAGGCCAAGCTCGGCTCCAAGAGCGACGCCGATTTCGACAAAGCCTGGAAGCGTGCGCTGCACGACGGGCTCGTCGCCGGCAGCACCGGCGCGGGCGCGACTCCTAAGGTGAACCTCGCGTCGGTCGCCGCCGCCGCCAAGGACATCAAGCTCGACGCCGCCCCCGCGGGCCAGCTCGAGGCCGTGATCCGTGCCGGCTGGATGCACGACGGCCGCTTCGCGAACATCACCTGGCTGCAGGAACTCCCGCAGTTCGGCACGAGCGTCACGTGGGACAACCCCGCGCTGCTCAGCCCGAAGACCGCGGCCGACCTCGGCCTGCTCCCGGCGAGCGCGACGCTCGAAGACCCGGAGACGATGTACACGAAGGAGAAGTACCCCGCGGGCCGCGTCGCGGAGTTCGAGTTCAACGGCCGCAAGGTCAAGTGCGCCTGCTGGATCCTCCCCGGCGTCGCCGACGGCGTCGTCATCCTCACGACCGGTTACGGCCGCAGCAACGGCGGGCTGGCCAGCGATGAGGTCGGCTTCGACATCGGCGGGCTCCGCGGCGAATCGGGCACCGTGCTCAGCGCCGTGAAGGTGACCGCGACGCCGGACTACCACCCGATCGCCAGCACCCAGAACCACTGGAGCCTCGAGGGCCGCACCGCGATCGTGCGTGCGGTGGATCTGCCCGCGTACAAGAAGTTCGCCGGCGAGTCGGCGGTCGACAACGACGAGATCTACGCGGGCCTCACCGGAGGCGCGATGAAGTTCGCCGAGAAGCTCGGCGAGCTCAGCCACACGCCGCCGAACATCTCCAGCTACGACAACCCGTACAACCGCTCCGCGGCGGACCTGAATCCCAACGACCCGAACTACAACAAGATCCCGTCCCGCGGGCACAAGCTGAACTCGAAGACGGCCCAGCCGCCGAACTTCGCGATCGGACCGCAGTGGGGCATGACGATCGATCTCTCCACCTGCACCGGCTGCGGCGCCTGCACGATCGCCTGCCAGGCCGAGAACAACATCCCGGTCGTCGGCAAGAAGGAAGTGGCCAAGGGCCGCGAGATGCACTGGATCCGCGTCGACCGCTACTTCGCGGGTGATTACTTCAATCACAAGGACGCGAGCGGCCTCAATTACAACGAGCCCGAGTACATCTTCCACCAGCCCGTCGCGTGCGTGCACTGCGAGAACGCTCCGTGCGAGGTCGTGTGTCCGGTGAACGCCACCGTCCACGGCAACGAGGGCCACAACTACATGGTGTACAACCGCTGCATCGGCACGCGGTACTGCGCCAACAACTGCCCCTACAAGGTCCGTCGCTACAACTTCTTCGAGTACGGCCTGCACAAGTTCAACGGCGACTACGTGGGCAAGGAGCTCATCGAGTCCATCGTCCCCGATCGCGGCGGCATCTCCGGCTCGGGCAAGCACAACAAGATCAACCCCAACCTCATCCCGCCGCGGCTTCGCCAGAAGCTCGACGAGATCAGCTCGATGCAGAAGAACCCCGACGTCACGGTCCGCATGCGCGGCGTGATGGAGAAGTGCTCGTACTGCATCCAGCGCACCAACGCCGCCAAGATCGAGACCCGTCTGCAGAATCTCAGCTACGTGCCCGATGGCTTCGTCCAGAGCGCGTGCCAGCAGGCCTGCCCCAGCGATTCGATCATCTTCGGCGACATCCTCGACGCGACCAACGAGTACAAGGACGCGGGCGGCACCCGCAAGGGCAGCCGCGTGCACGCGGCACGCCTCAGCCGTCGCTCGTACCTGTTGCTCGGCTACCTGAACACCCGTCCCCGCACCAGCCACCTCTTGAAGGTGAGCAACCCCAACCCGGCGCTCGTCACCAACGAGCACCGTCGTGCGGCGTGGGATCACCCGTTCCACGACGGCGGCAGCCACGGTGGCGGCGATGGTCATGGCGGCGGCAACGAAGGCAACAAGGAACACGCGTTCTTCGACGAGCGGCGCAAGCGTGAGGACAAGGGCTATGCCCTCAGCCTCGGCGTCCTCTCTTCGGCGGCCGGTTTGTCCGCAGGTTCGGCGATTGGCGGAGGTCTTGCTTGAGCACACTGCACCCCGATGAGGCTTCGGCGCGTCGGCTGGCCGGTCTCCCCACCGGCGAGCTCCCGACGTATCCGGTCGCGCCCGGCACCGGCGACGGTTCGCTGGTCGACGACCCGGCCGTTCGCGCGCCACTGGTCCTCAACAACCGGTCTTTCCACGACATCACCGAGATCGTCTGCGGCTACGCCGAGAAGCCGCCGGGACGCTGGTGGCTGCCCACCTTCATGATGGTGTTCACCATCGCGCAGCTCGGTGGCCTGTTCATCGGTTACCTGGTGATCACCGGCATCGGCGCGTGGGGCATGAACAACGCCGTCGACTGGGCGTGGGACATCACCAACTTCGTCTTCTGGATCGGTATCGGCCACGCCGGCACGCTGATCTCCGCCATTCTCTGCTTGCTGAAGCAGAAGTGGCGCACCGCGGTGAACCGCTCGGCCGAGGCCATGACCATCTTCGCCGTAATCTGCGCCGCGACGTTCCCGGGCATCCACATCGGACGCCAGTGGATGGCGTGGTTCCTCTTCCCGATCCCCAACGCCAACGCCATCTGGCCCAACTTCAAGAGCCCGCTGCTCTGGGACGTGTTCGCGGTCTCGACCTACGGCACGGTCTCGGCGCTCTTCTGGTACATGGGCATGATCCCGGACTTCGCGACTCTCCGCGACCGGGCCGATCTTCGCCTGCGCCGGAACCCCGAGGGCCCGCGCGTCCTGCCGTTCCTTCCAATCCGCACCGACGCGGTGCGGGCGTACGTCTACGGCTTCCTGGCCCTGGGCTGGCGCTTCAGCAGCCGCCACTGGATCCGCTACGAGAAGGCCTACCTGATCCTCGCCGGCATCAGCACCCCGCTGGTGTTGTCGGTGCACTCGATCGTGTCGTTCGACTTCGCTACGTCGGTCATGCCCGGCTGGCACACAACGATCTTTCCGCCCTACTTCGTCGCGGGCGCCATCTTCGGCGGCTTCGCGATGGTGCTGCTGCTGCTGATCCCGTCGCGTGAGCTGTTCCCGAACATGAAGGACCTGATCACGCTCCGCCACATCGAGAACATGGCGAAGATCCTGCTGGCGACCGGCATGATGGTCGGCTTCGCCTACGGCATGGAGTTCTTCATCGCCTGGTACAGCGCCAACCAGTACGAGGCGTACCTGTTCGCCAACGTGCGTGCCCGCGGGCCGTACGCGTGGGCGTACTGGACCATGATCTTCTGCAACGTCGTCTCGCCCCAGGTTTTCTGGTTCCGCTGGGCGCGTCAGACGGTGCCGGTGGTCTTTGTCGTGAGCTTCCTGGTCACGATCGGCATGTGGTTCGAGCGCTTTGTCATCATCGTGACCAGCTTGCACCGGGCCTTCCTGCCGGGCGAGTGGCACATGTTCTGGCCCACAGCGGTGGACATCGGGATCTTCGTCGGCTCGTGCGGCGTGTTCCTGACGCTGTTCCTGCTGTTCCTGCGGTTCCTGCCCGTCTTTGCGATGGCCGAAGTGAAGGCCGTTCTGCCGCAGGCCAGCCCGCATCATCACGGCAACGGGCACGGCAATGGGCACGATCACGGAAAGGCGGGGCACTAAGCCATGGCAAAGAACCGCAAGGTCTATGTGACTGAGAGCGGCGAGCCGGTGTACGGCGTGATCGCCGAGTTCGCGACGCCCGCCGACGTGTACCACGCCGCGGAGAAAGTCCGCGACGCCGGCTACACCAAGTGGGACGTCTACGCCCCGTTCCCGATCCACGGGATCGACGAGGCGATGGGCCAGAAGCGCACCGTCCTGCCCCTCATCTCCGCGGCCGCCGCGGGCGCGGGCGTGCTGGGCGCGATTCTGATGCAGTGGTGGATGAGCGGCGTGGACTACCCCATCGTGGTGCAGGGCAAGCCCTACGCCCCGTGGGAGCCTTTCGTCCCGATCACGTTCGAGCTCGGCGTGCTGTTCACCGCGTTCGCCACGCTGATCGGCATGCTCGCGTTGAACGGACTGCCGAGGCACCACCACCCGCTGCTGAAGAAGGAGCGCTTCCTCGCCGTCAGCGACGACGCGTTCGCGATCTGCATCGAGAGCGGCGACGACAAGTTTGATCCCGACCAGACCCGCTCGATGCTCGAGCGACTGGGCGGCAAGCACATCGATCTGGTGGAAGGCGATTGAGCGTCGCGGCACGCGAGGCACGAGGAAAGACCGGGCAAAGGTTCATTTGAGAACGAACATGAAGGCCACGAACAACACAACTTCCACGCTGGCGATGCTCGCGGTTCTCGCGGGCTCGGTTGGCGTGCTCTCGGGCTGCCGGGGCGATCGCAGCGATGCCCCGCCGCGCCAGTTCTTCCCGAACATGGACGACAGCCCGAAGTGGAAGCCGCAGACCGGCTCCACCTTCTTCGCCGACAAGCGGACCATGCGTCCGACTCCGGCGAACGCCGTGGCCTTCGGCCGCACCAGCGCCGTCAGCGACGAGGCGTGGAACAAGCCCTGGGCCGAGCAGCGCGTGGCCTTCCTGCGTGAGGGTGAAGCCGAGTTCAGCGGCACCAACGGCGTCAACGCCGACGGCACACCCCGCTACATCGATCGCATCCCCATCGAAGTCACCGCCGATCTCATCAAGCTCGGCCAGACCAAGTTCAACATCTACTGCTCCGCCTGCCACGGCTACGACGGCGTGGGCAAGGGCATGGTCGGTCAGGCCTGGAGCTACGGCCTGCCCAACTTCCACGACGCCAAGTACAAGGACGCCGCCCAGTACACCGGCAAGGACGGCTACATCTTCCACGTCGCTCGCTACGGCGTGATCACCCAGGGCCAGCAGAAGATGCCGGGCTACGCCCACGCTCTCAACGAGAAGCAGGCCTGGGCGGTCGTCGCGTACTTCCGCACGCTTCAGGAGTCGCGCTCGGTCCCGATGGACGACGCGTCGATCCCGGAGACCGAGCGGGCGGCGCTGAAGGAAAAGATGATGCAGGCCACCAGCCCGGCCCCCGCCGCTCCGGCGCCCGCTGCTCCGGCGGCTCCGCAGGGCACGCCACAGGCCACGCCACAGGGAGGTGCGAAGTGAGCGCCCACGCCGTTCATGCACACGACGGCCACTCCGGTGGCCACGCGTCCGATCTCAGCCACCATCCGCTGCTGGCCGACAGCAATGTCCGCCTCAACGGCAGCGGCGGCGGCCTCTCGATGCTCTTCCTGCTGATGGGCGTCGCGGGTGTTGCCGCCACCGTTGGCGCCGCGTTCACCGGCGCCGGCAAGCTGCACGCCATGGCCTCGTTCCAGCTCGCCGCCATGGGCGCTCTGGCGATCTGCCTCGGCGGCATGTTCTTCACGCTGGTGATGCACCTGACCGCCGCGGGCTGGTCGGTGACCCTGCGTCGCATCATGGAGCAGATGGCCGCCCTCGCCCCGGTGATGCTGATCATCGCCGCGATCGTCCCGGTGACCGACCTGCTCGTCACCAAGGGCCTGCTCTACACCTGGATGAACCCCAGCTACGAGACCAACTACCTTCTGGGCAAGAAGGCCGGCTTCCTGAACCCCGGCTTCTTCCTGATCCGCCTCGGCGTCTACTTCCTCGCCTGGACGCTCATCTCGGTCCGGCTCAAGAGCCTGTCGATCGCGCAGGACCGCAGCGGCGACAAGTGGCTGACCAACAAGGCCCGCTTCACCAGCGCCTGGGGCATGCTGGTCTTCGCCCTCACCACCGCGTTCGCCTCGTTCGACCTCTTGATGTCGATGGACTTCCGGTTCTTCAGCACCATGTGGGGCGTCTACTTCTTCGCCGGCGCCGCCTTCAGCTCGGCGGCCACCATCGCCCTCGTCGCCTCGTCGCTGCTCCGGGCCGGTCGCCTGCAGGGCCTTGTCACCAGCGAGCACTTCCACGACCTGGGCAAGCTGATGTTCAGCTTCACGGTCTTCTGGTCCTACATCGCCTTCAGCCAGTACTTCCTGATCTGGTACTCCAACATCCCCGAGGAGACCATCTGGTTCACCGCCCGCAAGTCCAACGGCTGGGAGAGCGTTTTCTACCTCCTCTGCTTCGGCCACTTCATCGCGCCGTTCCTGGTGCTGGTCTTCCGCGACGTGAAGCGCTCGCCCAACGCCCTGATCCTCGTCGGGCTGTGGATGCTCTTCATCCACTTCGTGGACATGTTCTTCATCGTCCGCCCGATGGTGACCACCCGTCCGGGTGCGGAGGCGCTGACCCCCTTCACCAACATCTGGGTCGACGTCGCCGCCGTCCTGGGATTGCTGGGCGTGCTGGGCTTCGCTCTGACGCGGCTGCTGGGCACCGCGGCCCTGGTCCCGATCCGGGATCCGCGTCTGCCCGAGGCGTTGGAACACAAGAACTACGTGTAAGTGGGACAGGGTGCGGGCTGAGGTTCGAGGAAAGCCAGGGGAAACAACGGTTTACGTGTCGAGTTGGGGTCTTTGGCGGACGGTGAGTGATAAGATCGCGGATACGGCCAGGCGGGAATGAATCCGATCTGGCAGGAACCGCGACAGTACTGGAAGGGATGCAGATGTCGCACTCGGATCACGGACATCATGGCGGTGGGGGCGGTGGGGGGCACGCGGACGCTTGGCATCATCACGAAGGTGCCGAGGGTGTGCCCCAGCACGAGCACGCCGCCACGATCGATCCTGTGGCGACGGTGAAGGTGTTGGTGTTTGTCCTGGGATTCACCGCGATCTTCATCCTGGTGACCATCCTGTACTTCAACGTCACGGTCCGTCAGCAGCGGGAGGCCAAGATCGAAACGACCGGTGCCGCCGAGCCTTACAACGCCATGAAGGGGCAGGTCGAGCGGGATCTGAGCACCTATGGCGTGGCGGATGCCGCGACCAAGACTGTCCGCATCCCGGTCGATCGTGCGATCGACCGTGTGGTCAAGAAGTACGCGACCAAGTAATCCTCGAGCGAGAAGGAGCGAGCCGTGCGTTGTGGATGGAGCCGAGTTCTGGGATCGCTGATCAGTGTCGCCGCTCTGGCGATGCCGCTGTCGGCTCAGGTCCGCAGCGGCTACGACCCCTCCGCGCCCGCGGCCCCGGCGACCGAGGCCATGACCCGCGGCCTCGAGACCGATCAGAAGATCGGCGCGTTCCTCCCCTTCGAGCTTCGCTTCACCGATTCCGACGCCAAGCAGGTCCGCCTCGGCGACCTCTTCGATCTCGCCAACGGCTCGACCAAGTCCGGCGGGAAGCATCGGCCCGTGCTGGTCGCGCTTGTCTACTACGACTGCCCGGTGGTCTGTAGCGCCACGATGGACAAGATCTCGGGCATGATGCGCCGACTTGGGTACGAAGTGGGCGACGACTACAAGGTCGCCTTCTTCAGCTTCGACGCCAGCGAGACACCCGCCCGGGCCAAAGAAGTCAAAGAGCATTACCTCACCCAGCATCCCCGCGGCCTCATCGACGGCCCCGGCGGACGCAGCGTCTTCAACCCCCTGATCGCCGACAACTGGCGCTTCTTCGTCGGCGAGGCCGGCGCCAACCGAGAGCTTGCGAACGCCCTTGGGTTCAAGTACCGGGCCAGCGCCAACGGCGAGTTCGCCCATTCGTCGGTGTTCATGATCCTGACCCCCGACGGACGCATCTCGCGGTACTTGTCGCCGTTCCTGGGCGACGACCAGAAGCTCGCCGAGCAGACCAAGCTGGCGTTGCTCGAAGCGTCCGACGGCAAGATCGCCAAGAGCGCCAGCGAGCTGATCATGGCCTGGTGCTTCATGTACGACCCCAAGGCCGGGGCCTACACGCTGCAGGCGATCCAGGTGATGAAGATCGGCGGCATCGTGTCGATCTTGGCGGTGGGGGGGTTGGTGGTGGGCATGCTCCTCTGGGAGAAGCTCAAGCGCAAGCCGGTGGAGAAGCCAAGCCCGTCGTCCCCGGTGGCGGCCTGATCGAGTGACCATCGCGTGCGGACCCTTCGCACGCCGAGTTTCGGAGTGCATCGCGTGATCGAGACCCTCGGCAATCTTGTGAACACTCTCGGGCCGACCACCCTTGCGGCAGAGTCGCAACCCACATACTCGTGGTGGTTCCGCAACTGGGGCTCCACCGAGAACGCGACCCACAGCGACACCATATTCATGAACATCTGGTGGATCTCGGTCGCCTGGTTCGTGTTCCTGATGGCGTTGATGGTGTACTTCGTGATCCGCTACCGCCGGCGCCCGGGTGTCGCTGCCCCGTACAGCGCGTCGCACAACACCGCGCTCGAAGTCGCGTGGACGGTCATCCCCTGCTTCTTCCTGACGTACATGTTCCTCGCCGGGTTCCATGGCTACATCGAGAAGATGATCGCCCCCGGCGACGCGATCGAGATGAACCTGACCGCCAAGAAGTGGGACTGGACCATCACCTACCCCAACGGCGCCAGCAGCCCCGAGCGCACCGTTGTGGGTGCCGCGGCCAAGACCCAGGCCGGCGACGCCACCCCCGGCGCCCGCCCCATCCCGATCTTCTACATGCCGGGCGACACGCCGGTGAAGTTCAAGATGGTGAGCCAGGACGTCATGCATTCTTTCTGGGTGCCCGACTTCCGCATCAAGATGGACATCTTCCCCAACCGCTACACCACCTACTGGTTCCAGGCCAAGGGCCCGGATCAGAACTCGCTGGTTCTGAAGGACTCGACGGGCAAGGACGTGACCACCGCCCAGGGCGAGAAGGTCCACTACAACGACCACTACATCTTCTGCGCCGAGTACTGCGGCGATCAGCACTCGGAGATGTGGGGCATCATCCGCGTTGTCCCCCGCGCGTACTACGCCGCCAAGATCGAAGAGTGGAACATCGAGGGCAAGAGCCCCGAGGAGATCGGCAAGCTGGTCTACCAGTCGCAGGGCTGCGTCGCGTGTCACACCGTCGACGGCAGCAAGGGCGCGGCGCCGACCTGGAAGGATCTCTTCGGCAACACCGTTCCGACCAACGCAGGTCCGACTCTGGCGGACGAGAACTACATCCGCGAGTCGATCTACACCCCGACCGCCAAGATCCACGAAGGCTACCCCAGCAACATGCCGGTGTTCACGACCGCGCAGATCGATGAACGCCGCATGCAGGGCCTCATCGCGTACATCAAGAGCATCAGCTCCAAGGCCCCCAAGTCCGACGCCGCGGCCCCCGCCACGACGGATCCCAAGGACGCCCCGAAGAAGTAATCCCCCCGCGACCTTCGCGATTGGAATCACGCCATGACGACTCTCGACTCATCCAAGGCAGGCCATCTCGGTGACCATCACGGCCACCACGGCGGCAGCTACCTCACCCCCAAGGGCGGCTGGCTGACCACCGTCGTTGACTGGGCCACGACCGTCGATCACAAGAAGATCGGCGTCATGTACCTGGTCGCCGTGCTTTTCATGTTCTTCCTCGGCGGCGTCGCTGCTCTGGTGGTCCGCACCGAGCTGCTCACCCCCGTCCGCACCGTCGAGGTGCAGGCGACCGATGCCGCCGGCAAGCTCATGGTGGACGCCGATGGCAAGCCGGTCATGAAGAGCGTCATCACCGGCCAGTGGCTCGGCGAGATGAAGGCCAAGATCAAGGGTGAAGAGCTCACCAGCATCGACGGCGGCAACAACTGGTACAACCGCGCCTTCACCCTCCACGGCGCGATCATGGTCTTCATGGTCATCATCCCCAGCATCCCCGCGTCGCTGGGCAACTTCCTGATCCCGCTGATGCTCGGTGCCAAGGACGTCGCCTTCCCGCGGCTGAATCTGCTGAGTTGGTACATCTACGTCACCGGATCGATCTTCGCGGTGTGCTCGATCATCATCGGCGGCGTCGACACCGGCTGGACGTTCTACACGCCGTACTCAACAACCACCGACGCTGAGTACGCCAACGTCGTGCTCATGGTGCTCGGCGCCTTCATCCTCGGCTTCAGCTCGATCCTCACCGGCCTGAACTTCGTGGTCACGGTGCACAAGCTCCGGGCCCCGGGCATGGGCTGGTTCGACATGCCGCTGTTCATCTGGGCGATGTACTCGACCTCGCTGATCCAGGTCCTCGCGACCCCGGTCATCGGCATCACCCTCCTGCTCCTGATCTTCGAGCGCATGTTCAAGATCGGCATCTTCGACCCGGCGATGGGCGGCGATCCGGTCCTCTACCAGCACTTCTTCTGGTTCTACAGCCACCCGGTCGTGTACGTGATGATCCTGCCCGCCTTCGGCGTGATCTCGGAGATCATCCCGGTTCACTCGCACAAGAAGATCTTCGGCTACCGCGCCGTCGCGTTCGCCTCCCTGGGCGTCGCGCTCGTCAGCTTCCTGGTCTGGGGCCACCACATGTTCGCCTCCTCGGGCGAGCTTGGCGCGACCGTCTTCTCCGCGTTGACCTTCCTCGTCGCCATCCCGACCGCCGTCAAGGTGTTCAACTGGATCGCGACCCTCTACAAGGGATCGATCGCGCTCACCACGCCGATGTGGTACGCCCTGATCTTCCTCTTCTTGTTCTCGATCGGTGGTCTGACCGGCCTGCCGCTCGGCACGCTCGCCACCGACCTGCACCTGCACGATTCCTACTACGTCGTCGCCCACTTCCACTACGTCATGATGGGCGGCACAATCATCACCTTTGTCGGCGGCCTGCACCACTGGTGGCCCAAGATGTTCGGGCGCATGTACAACCAGTTCTGGGCCAACATCGGCGCCTTCACCGTCTTCATCGGCTTCAACGTCACCTTCTTCACCCAGTTCTTCCTCGGCACCCAGGGCATGCCCCGCCGCTACGCCAGCTACATCGACGACTATCAGATCTACCACGTCATCTCCACCGTCGGCAGCTACATCCTCCTGCTCGGCTTCCTCATCCACCTGTTCGTTTTCCTCCACTCGCTGGTCGCCGGTCGCAAGGCTCCGGCCAACCCGTGGGGCGGCCTGACGCTGGAGTGGGAGGCCACCAGCCCGCCGGACGAGCACAACTTCCATCACGAGCCGATCGTGAGGCACGGCCCGTACGACTTCGACACCACCGTGCCGCCGCACTGGGACCCCAAGGACTACCCGCTCCCGGCCCGGCCCAAGCACGCGCACTGAATCTGACTCCCCCGAGCTCCCACAGGATCACGCATGAGCACACTTGACACCCGCTCTGGCATCGGCAGCGACGTACCGCTCTGGAAGCGGTACGCCGCCGGGCACCACTGGCGCAGCGCCGACGAAGAGTTCGACGCCTGCACGCTGGGCTTCTGGCTCTTCCTTGCCACCGAAGTCCTGCTCTTCGCAGGGCTCTTCTGCGCCTACGCCATGCTGCGGTACAAGTACCCCGAGGCGTTCCTCAACGGCTCGTCGCACCTGGACTGGCGTTGGGGCTGCCTCAACACCGGCGTGCTGCTCATCTCCTCCTACACGATGGCCGCGTCGATCCGCATGTTCCAGCTCGACCGCCAGGCGATGGGCAAGCTCCTGCTCGCCATCACCTTCGCCTGCGGCATCGGGTTCCTGATCATCAAGGGCCTGTTCGAGTACACCCCCAAGCTCAGCGGCTGGTTCATCAGTTTCGACCCCGCGCTCCCGCATTATCTCGACTTCAAGAACGGCGAGGCGCTGGGCGGCCTCTTCGTCCACATCGATGGCTACGGCGGCAAGGCCCCTGGTCAGTTCTTCTCCTACGCCTTCAGCGACAACCCCTTCGAGCCCCTCTGGTGGAGCGTCTACTACTGCGCCACCGGCATCCACGCTCTGCACGTCGTCATCGGCATGAGCCTCATCGCCTGGTGCTTCTTCCGCGCTCGCAAGGGCGCCTACGGCCCGACCCACTACACCATGGTCGAGAACACCGGCCTCTACTGGCACCTGGTCGACCTGATCTGGATCTTCCTCTTCCCGCTGCTGTACTTGATTCACTGAACAAGCACTGGGCCATTGGCAGTGAGCACCCGGAAGAACGGACCGCAACTCTTTCCCGCAGATTTCACGCACACGAGCGCGACTATGAGCAACGCACACGCCGCACCCGCGTCCCACGGCTTCGATGAACTCGATCCCCACGGCGCCGGCAAGCACACCAAGCACTCGCACCACATCGTCTCCGGCGTCACGCTGGTCGGCGTTTTGGGCATCCTGCTGGTCTTCACCGCCCTGACCGTCGGTCTGGCTCAGGGCGAGAAGTGGGTCATGTCCTACTTCGCGATCGAGCTGCCCCGCTGGGTTAACGTCGCGGTTGCCATGAGCATCGCGACCATCAAGGCCACGCTCGTGCTCATGTACTTCATGCTGCTCCGCTACAGCAACCCGATCAACACCATCGTCTTCCTGGTCTGCCTCGTCGCCTTCGCGCTCTTCCTCTTCTTCACCGGCCTCGACATCAACAACCGCGGCAACATCGATCCGATCAAGGCCAATCAGATCCAAGCCGGAGGCATCGGCGGCATCAAGGCGGGCTGGTCGAAGGACGCCGCGGTGATCGACAAGGCTTCCGTGGTGTACTGGCGTGAACGCAAGCTCAACGAGGTTGGCCCGGAGAAGTTCGCCAAGATGAAGGCCGCGTTCAGCCACGGCCACGCCGAGCACGCCCACGCCGACACCGGTCCCACCGCCAGCGCCGCCAAGGTGAAGTCGGGAACGACGCCCGGACTGTTCGACGCCGCCGCCCCCGCGGCTCACGACGAGCACGGCGGCCACGCCGAAGATCACGCCGCTCCCGCCGCCAAGCCGGCCGCTGGGCATTGAGAGTTCAACGCGGACCGTTGGCATCCGCCGAGGCCATCGTGCCGAAGGCTGCAAGACCGTGACCACCACCCGCCGCATCGCCCTCGCCGTCGCGCTGCTCTCAGGAGCGGGCCTGACCGCGAGCGTGTATCACATGTCCACGCTTGTTGCGGAGCACAACCGCCAGCACCGCAAGGTCTACTACTTCAAAGAAGTCAATGTCCGCGGCGGCTTCAACTTCGACGGCCGGCCCGTCCGCATCGAGGACGACGACCCTGGCGGCCCCAACTGGCACGTCAACCTGTACTACGGCGATGAGGTGCTGCGCCTCCGCGTCGCGGTGCCGGGGAACCCCAAGCTCCCCAACCTCACGCCTTACAACGACTGGATGCGGCTGCTGATGTTCGCCGAGTCCACCGGGCTCACGACGTTGGAGCTCGAGGCCAAGGTGAAGTCCAACGAGATCCCTGCTCGGCTCGTCGTCGTGACCCGCACCCCGATGCCCGGATCCGAAGCCGGCAAGTGGGGCGACGTCTGGCGGGCCAACTGGACCTACGACTTCTACGAGTTTCAGCGCGGCGGGGGCTTCGGGCGGGAGCAGTACCGTTTCTCGACCGGAAAGCCCGATCGAGCAGCGAAGTCCGGCCAGTTGCCCCCCGATTCATGGCAGCTGCAGGCCGCGATGAGCGTGACGCCGCAGACCCAGCGGCCCAACAACAAGTTCACCATGGACGCGTTGAACGCCGCGGGCTGGACGCTCCCCGCCGCCGCGTGGACGAGCATGATGCTGCTCATCTCGGCGGCGATCGTGATGGCCCCCAAGCGCCGCACCGCGGTCGCGACCGGCTGATGCGAACGGGCGAGGTGCCTTTCCGCAGACGCCGAGGCTGACGAGTCTTCGAGGAAGCCTCGGGGGATTCGCGTGGGAGACGAGCGGATCGCTTCGTGATTCGTTGTCGTCGTTCTGGTCGATCCGAGGCTTCGTCGCCAAGCCTCCTCAGCCTCGGCGTCTCGTGAAGTCGCACCAGCCTCAGCGGAAGACGCTCATCACGCCGCCGTAGATGATCAGGCCGATGTCGTTGAGCACCTTGGCGAGCACAAGTCCCTGAAAGATGATCGCCAGGAAGCTGGAAACAAACGCCTCGGTCGTCGCGCGGCCGACGCCGGTCGCGCCCGGGCGGCAGTTGAAGCCCTTGTAGCACGCGATCACGCCGATCGCGGCGCCGAAGAACAGGCTCTTCACAAGGCCCTGTGTGATCTCAAACCAGTTCACGAACGCGTCGCTGTAGGTGAAGTACTGATCCCGGTCGGCCCCGTAGTAGGAAACGGTGATGAGCAGGCCGCCCACCACGCCGCAGAGATTCGAGACGATCGTCAGGATCGGGATCATCACCACGCAGGCGACGACCCGTGGGACGACGAGCACGCGGATCGGGTCGGTGGCCATCGCCCGCATCGCGTCGAGCTGCTCGGTGACCCGCATCGATCCAAGTTCAGCCGCCAGCGAGCACCCGACGCGTCCGGCGAGCATGACGCCCGCGAGCACGGGGCCGAGCTGCTTCACGATCGAGATGTTGATGACGCCGCCGAGGCGGCCTTCTTGGCCGATGGCCCGGAACTGCGGGTAGCCCTCGAACGCCAGCGTCATGCCGATGAACCCGCCGGTGATCGCCAGCACCGGCACCGAGGTCGTTCCGATGAAGAACAACTGGGGCACGAACCGATCGTCCCGCCCCCACGTGCGCACGTGCGGCAGCGCCCGCAGCACGTTGCCGCAGAACCGCGTGAAATGGGCTGTGCCGACGACCTGTGCGACCGTCCAGCGCACGAAGAGCGCGACGGCCTCGCGGACGGATTCACCCAGCCCCGCGATCATGCGGATCGGGTTGAGCGACACAGACTCGTTGAGAAGTGGGGTCTCGGGCACGGGCAAGCGTAGCCAGAGCACGGTCCGATAGAGCCTCTCGCGTGAGCGAGAGGAGTGTGAGACCGGGCATGCGTGCCGACCTCTCGCTTACGCGAGTGGCTCTATGAAAACCGCCCCTTGAGGGGCGGTCTGAGAAGGCGTGGTCGTGAGACTCGAACTTACTTCGAGATCTCGGGGCCGCGGGCCGGTGGGTTGCTGTTGTCCGGCGTCGCGCGGCTCGGGGCGGCCGACTGGGGAGCGGGCTCGTTCATGGTCGAGATGTCCGAGGGGTTCTTCGGCATCGCGAGGTAGATCTCGACGCGGCGGTTCGCCGGGGTGTTGCCGCTGGTGCTGTTGGGGACGGCGGGACGGAACTCGCCCCAGCCAGCGACCTGCATCTTGCCCGGGACCACACCGTTGCTGACCAGGGCCGAGCGGACGCTGATGGAGCGGCCGGCGGAGAGGTGCACGTTCGTCGGGAAGCGCTTGGCGGTGTTGGCGCTGATGCGCTGGGCGTCGGTGTGGCCGAGCACGATCACCTCATACTTGGCGGTGACCGGGTTCTTCAGGATCTCAGCCAGGGCACGCAGGGCGGCCTCGGCCTGGGGCTTGATGGCGTCGCTGCCCGAATCGAACGTGAGGTCCGACGCGAAGCGGAGCATGCCCTTGGACTCGTCGTAGCGGAGCAGGTCGGGGTACTGAGCTGCCAGCTCGCGGAGCAGGGCGTCGGTGTCGGCGTCGAGGGCCGGGACGTTGAGGCCCTTCAGACGGGCCTCAAGATCAGCGAGCGACAGACCCGACTCGCGGAGGCGACGCATGAGCTCGTCGTTCTGGGCCCGCAGCTCGGCCAGCGCCTGCTCGGTCTTGGCGAGCTGCTGGCGGGTCAGGTCACGGGCGGCGAGGGCGTCGTCACGCTCGCGCTGCAGCACGGCGTTGCGGTCGGTCAGGCCGCGGTTGGTCTCGTAGAGATTGTCGTACTCACCCTGGTTCACGCAGCCGACCATCGAAAGGCTGACGGCCAGGCCGGCGAGGGCGAGGAGAGCTTGACGGGAGAAACGCGAGCGACGCTGAGACTGCAGCAGGGACATGAGAACCTCCGTGTACCGAACCTGAATGAGTCGCCTCTATTGAGTGCGATTGAGTGCGAGCAACGTGCGAAACGAATGCGGGATGAACGCCGGACGCCCAAGCCCAAGCCAACGCTTGAAGCCCGTGCCCGACGCGAGAGCCCGAGGCCAAACCGCGGGGCGGGAAGCGCGTCCGAGGGCGGTCGCCGCCCGGTGTTGCTCTCCGCCGCGCGATCGTATCCTGATCGACCCTCCCGGTCGCATGCTGGCATGCACGCGAGGGTCGCCAAGCCGCCGAGAGTATCGGCCCCCGCCGCGACGCCGCATGAAAGCCGACGAACCCAAGTCCCGTCCCCAGCAATCTTTGCCGATCAGGATCCACCGCTTCGACGCGGCCGGCCTGTGGACGCCGACGACCGGGCAACCCGAGCACTTTCTGGCATTCGCACCGGCCTCGATCGTGCTCCAGATCGGGCCGGGCGGCAGCCGCGTGCTGGCGGTGGGGGGGACGGCGGACGTCGACCGCCACCCGGCCGTCTCGAACCTTCCGCCCGCGAACCGGCACGATTTGGGGCGCTCCCTCCTGATGCCCGCGCTGGTGAACGCCCACACGCACCTGGACCTGACCCACATCGGCCCGCTCCCCCCAAGCGAGCGGGGCTTCGCGGGATTCGTCGACACAGTGCGGCAGCAGCGCGCGGTCGAGCCCGCGGACATTGCCGCTTCGGTCGCGAAAGGCGTCGAGCTCTCGCTCGCGGGCGGCGTCGTGATCGTCGGCGACATCGGCGGCGCGGTCCGCGGCGGGGCGAGCATCGAGCCGCTGCGGGCGCTGGCGGCGTCGCCGCTCCGGGGCGTGAGTTACATCGAGTTCTTCGCGCTCGGCCGCACCGAGCCCGCCGCCCTCGCCCGACTCGAGGCCGCGCTGGCGCTGGTGCAAAGCGTCGAGACGCCGCGGGTGCGGGCGGGTCTCCAGCCGCACGCGCCCTACTCGGTCTCTCCCGCGGCGTACCGAGCCGCGTTGTCACGCCGGGATCGGCCGCTCGCCTCGCACGTCGCGGAATCGCCCGAGGAACGCCGCTTCATCGCCGAAGCACAGGGCCCGCAGCGTGAGCTGCTCGAGATGCTGGGAATCTGGAGCGACGACCTGCTCGCCGAGTACGGCAAGGGCCGCTCTCCGGTCGAGCAAGTCGCCCCGGCGTTTCGGGGCGATCTGCTCTCGGCATCGATGGCCGCGACGCCCAGCGCTCCGCGACTGCTGGTGCACCTGAATCAACTGAACGATCAGGATGTGCAGACGATCGCCGAACTTGATGTCCACGTCGCGTATTGCCCGCGGGCGTCGGAGTACTTCCGCGCTCACGAGCACTTCGGGCCGCACCGATACCGGGAGTTGCAAGCCCTCGGCGTCAACGTCTGTCTGGGCACCGACTCAATTCTCAACGTCGATCCATCGCAGGCCGCACGCCTGACGCCGTTCGACGACGCGGCCCGATTGCATGCGCGCGACGGAGTCGCCGCGAGCCTGCTGCTCGGCATGATGACGGTGGGGGGCGCCCGAGCCCTCGGCGTCGACCCAAGGCTCGCCTCGCTCGAGCCGGATGCCACACCCGCCGGACTGGTCGCCGTTCCCGCGGAGGCGGCGGAGCCCGAAGCGATGCTGATTGCCGCGTTCCGGCGCGGGCTCGTGCCGCGGCTGGTCGGCGGGCCGTTCTAGTTCGCCCGGCCACCAACGGAACCTCACTACACTCGCTCGATGCTCACGCTCGGTGCATGGCTGCACAATCTGAGCCCGTTTGCCCTGGAGATCAGCGAGGGCTTCGGCCTGCGCTGGTACGGCTTGTCGTACGCCGCGGGGTTCGTCGTCGCGTATCTGCTGATGCGGGCCCTTGCTGGCCGCGGGCTGATTCAGATCCCCAAGGATCGCGTCGCTGATGCGATGACTCTGCTCATCCTCGGCGTGATCCTGGGCGGGCGGCTGGGCTACTGCCTTGTGTACGAGCCCGCGCTGCTCACCACCTTCACGAACTCGTTCCCGTTCTGGTCGTTCTTCGCGCTCAACCGGGGCGGCATGGCCAGCCACGGCGGGATGGTCGGCGTCATCATCTCGTGTGTGATCATCGCCAAAGGCTTCCGTGACGAACGCGGCGCGATCATCGGGCGCACCACGCCGCTCCATGTTATGGACGTCATGGCCCTCTGCTGCACACCGGGCCTTTTCTTCGGCCGCGTTGCCAACTTCGTCAACGGAGAGCTGCTCGGCAAGATTGTCGCGATGCCCGGGCAAGCCGCGCCGTGGTGGGCCGTGCAGTTCCCGCAGGAGATGTTCTCCGCCTCGATGGACAAAGGCGGCCACCGGCCGCCGTTGACGGCCGAGCAAGCGATCGCGCTGCAGCGGCTCATCGATGCCAACCGCGGCGCCGCCGCCACCGACGAGCAGGCCTTCCAGCGCGTCATCGATCTCTTGCAGAAAGGCCCCGCGGAAACCAGCCGCCGCGTCGCCGAGCAGCTCGCGCCGCTGCTCTCGGCTCGACATCCGTCGCAGCTCTACCAGGCGCTGGCCGAGGGCGTCGTGCTCGGCGTGGCGCTCTTGATCATCTGGCGTGTGCCGCGGGCCCCGGGGGTGATCGCCTCCTGGTTCCTCATCATCTACGGCGTGCTCCGGGTCGTCACCGAGTTCTGGCGTTTGCCCGACGCGCAGCTCGCCGTGCAACGCATCGGCGGTCTCTCCCGCGGCCAGTGGCTCAGCGTGCTGATGGTGGTCGCCGGATTGGCGCTCTTGCGATTCTCGCTCACGCGGGTGAGGCGCGTGCCTGGTGTGCTCGGCGGCTGGGGCTCATCGAATCTGGGTGCCACGGCTTGACGGCTCGGCGTCAAGCCGTGCGAAGCATCCAACGCGCCATGACGCGGCCTCGCCTAGAACGGCCAAGCCCTGGCACCCGCAAGCGGGTCCTCCAATGATCGCGGTACACGGGAGGTTCGATTGCGAGTCTTGGTGACAGGCGGTGCTGGCTACATCGGTTCGCACACGTGCGCCGTGCTGCTGAACGCCGGGCACGAGGTGGTGATCGTCGACAACCTCAGCCGCGGGCACAAGCGAGCGGTGGACATCCTCGCCGCCCGCGCTCCCGGCCGCGTGCGGCTGGTGCAGGCGAATCTGTCCGATGCCGACGCCGTGCGTTCCGCGTTCGAGCCGGGCGTGGACGCGGTGATGCACTTTGCCGCGTTTGCCAACGTGGGCGAGGGTTCGGCCGATCCGAACCTCTACTACCGCAACAACGTGGCCGCCATCATGCCGCTGCTCGACGCGATCCGCGCCTTCCGCGTGCCGCGGGTGATCTACTCGTCGTCGTGCTCGGTCTACGGCCAGCCCGCAGAGAACATGATCCCGGTCCCCGAGACCGCGCCGCTCGGGCCGATCAGTTCGTACGGCCGCACCAAGCTCATCGGCGAGCAGATGCTGGGCGACCTCGGCGCCGCGATGAACGCCGCGGGCCAGCCGATTGCGCTCTCGTTTCTGCGCTACTTCAACGTCGCGGGCTGCGAAGTGCCCGACGCGAAGGCCGCCGCCCACGGCCACCTGGGCGAAGACCACGACCCCGAGCTGCACCTCATCCCGCTCGTGCTCCGCGTCGCGCTGGGTCGCGCCAAGTCGATCAAGGTCTTCGGCACCGACTACCCGACATCCGACGGTACGTGCATCCGCGACTACATTCACGTGAGCGACATCGGTGCGGCCCACCTCGCCGCGCTCGAACGCACGAAGCCCGGCGAGACGCTCGCGTGCAACCTGGGCATCGGCAAAGGCGCGTCGGTGAAGGAAATCATCAGCGCCGCCGAGCGAGTGACGGGCACGAAGATCGCGATCGAACTCGCACCGCGCCGCGTCGGCGATCCCGCCCGGCTGTTTGCGAAGCCCGAGCTTGCGTTCTCGCGTCTGGGCTGGACGCCGCACTTCACCGAAATCGAGAAAATCATCGAGAGCGCGTACCGTTGGTTCCGGGATCATCCGAACGGCATGCGATCCTGAACCGGGTGTTCGGTGCTCCGGACCGGTGCTCGCGGCGACAAACGCCGTGCCAACCCAACATTTCGTCATGCAAGGCCGCGCACCGCTCGAAGCAGAAGCGTTGGATGCGTTGAATACCCACGCGGTTCGTCGCGGGGAACTGGCATTCTCGAATCACCCGGTGCCCACCGTGCGAATCGAATCGGTCGTTCATTCAGCAGGTCTTCGGTCATCTCGCTCACCAAGGATGTCGCGTGTCGCTCGATGTGGTTGTCAGCCCCTATCACCTCACCGGCCGGGAAGCCCCGGCGGTGGCGGCGTTGCTGCTGGCGTCCCGAGCCGTGACGTTCCTGCCCGCGCCCCTCGCGGGTGCTGAGAAAGACGAGTTCCAACGCGCTGTCTCGATCTCGCCGCGGTACCTGAAGTTCATGGACTCGCTCCGCTGGACGATGCCCCTGTGGGAGACCGGCGTCATCGCCTCGGCCCACCAGGGACACGACGCCGGCCGCGAGGTGCGCCACGTGTGCGACGTGCTCGTCGCCGACGACCGTTACGCCACACTGCGTTCGCTCACACGCCACGACCTGTTCGAGGACGAGAAGCGCTACCTCGACGCCGTCTCGCACGACCTGCTCCGCGGCGGGCCCGATCCGGGCATCAGCCTGCCGGTCGCGGGCGGCATCGACCGCTTCGGTGCCCGCCACGCGCTCGCCGTCTGTCGCTCCGCCGCCACATCCATCGCACAGCGGGCCGAGGACCGCCTGGCCAAACGCCTCTTCGCGATCGCGATCCCGTCGGTGCTGCAAGGTGACGCCGGGCGCATCGACGTCATCCGCGAAGAACTCGCCGAGCCGCTGGATGAACTGCGTGCCGCCATCGGCGAAGCGATCCGCGAGGCCTATCGGTCGGAACCTGGCGAGGCCCTCGACCGCGAGATCATCGCCGACGTGGAGTTCGCTTCGCGTGCCTATTCCACCGCGTTCGAAGAACGCCGGGCCGAGTTCACCGCCGACGCTCGAGACGACGATGTGCGGCTGGTGCTTGGGACGATTACGCTCACGCTCGCGATGCTGCCGGTCGACGCCGTGCTGCGGAGCGGACTGACCGCGATGCAGACGCTGACCGGCACGCCCAGCCGCCGCACGAAGCCTGCCCGAGGCTCCCTCCCGGGCGCACTCGAAGGCGAAGTGCAAGCCCCCGCGGCCCTCGCGCTCCGAGACCCGCTGGCGGGCCGCTCCGTCGCGACCCTCATCATCAAGCCTCTCGGCCGCCCGCACGCCTGAACGCGCTCCCCCTCCGAGCCGCGGGCTTCAGCCCGCGCGGTCAGAGCGCCGCTCGCGCCGAAACCCAACGAGTCGTCCCGACCAAACGGTCCGAAACGACTCACGCGATTCCACGCCCATCCCGCGCGGGCTCAAGCCCGCGGCTCGGAGTGTCGGCCAACACTTCCGCATGCATCCCGCTCGTGACGGTTCACCTTCCCGTCGCCCCAATCGCCTCGCTTCCAGCACCAGCCCGTATCTGCTCCAGCACGCCCACAACCCGGTGGATTGGTACCCATGGGGCGACGAGGCCTTCGCCGAAGCCAAGCGCCGCGACGTGCCCGTCTTGCTCAGCATCGGGTACAGCACCTGCTACTGGTGCCACGTGATGGAACGCGAGAGCTTCGAGAACGATTCCATTGCCGCGCTCATGAACGAGCACTTCGTGTGCATCAAGATCGACCGCGAGGAACGCCCCGACCTCGACGACATCTACATGACCGCGACCCAGATCCTGACCAGCCACGGCGGATGGCCGATGACCGTCTTCCTCGACCCGAACACCCGCAAGCCCTTCTGGTGCGGCACCTACTTCCCGCCCGAGTCCCGCCCCAACATGGGCGTGCCCTCGCTGCCGCACGTCATCCAGAACATCAGCGCCGCGTGGGTGTCTCAACGCGCGGAGGTCGTCGCCCAGGCCGAGCAGATCGGCGAGATCGTCCGCGAGCGTCTGGCGTCCACCGCGACGGCTCCGGACTCGCTCAGCGCGGCCAAGGTCGCCACCGAGGCAGTCTCCGGCCTCCTGCGGATGTTCGACCGCAACCACGGCGGGTTCGGCGGCGCACCCAAGTTCCCCCAGCCGGTCTTCCTCGAGCTGCTCCTCGACGCCCGCGAGCGAGCCGGGTCCGAGCAAACCCGCGCCGCGATCGACGAGGCGGTCCGCGTCACGCTCGACAAGATGCTCATCGGCGGCGTCTACGACCAGGTCGGCGGCGGCTTCCACCGCTACAGCGTCGACGCCACCTGGACCGTGCCCCACTTTGAGAAGATGCTCTACGACAACGCGCAGTTGCTCAGCGTGTACGCGCGGGCCGCGAGGGTGTACAACGACCCCGAGTACGCCCGAATCGTGCGTGAGACGGCGGCCTACCTGCACCGCGAGATGCGGACCGGCGGCGGATTCGCCAGCGCGCAGGACGCCGAGGTCGACGCCCGCGAAGGCCTGAACTACGTCTGGACGCCCGAGCAGGTGCGAGCCGCGTTGCCCGCCGAGGACGTCGCGTTCGCGCTCAAGGTCTTCTCTCTCGACTCCGGCGCGAACTTCCGCGACCCGCATCATCCCGCCGAGCCCGCGACCAACGTGCTCCGTCTCCGGGATCGTCCCGAGGTGCTCGCGAGTGAACTCGGGTGGAGCGTCGAGGCGTTCCACGCGACGAGAGCGAAGGTTTGCGCCGTGCTGCTCGCCGCGCGAGACCTCCGCAAGCAGCCGCACCGCGACGACAAAGCTCTCGCGGCCTGGAACGGGCTGGCGATCCACGGGCTGGCCACCGCCGCGGAATCGCTCGGAGACGCTTCGTTGCTCAACGATGCCGTCGCCGCTGCCCAATTCGTACTCGGCGTTCTTCGTGGCCCGACAGGTTTGTGCCGGAGTTGGCGTGCCGGCGTCCGCGGCGGCTATGCGTTCCTCGAAGACTACGGCGCGTGCATCCTGGGACTTAGCACGCTCGCCCGTGCATTGAAGGTGCTGTCGCCCGAGCAGCCATCCCTCGCGGGCGAGTTTCACACCGCCGCGATGGCACTGGCGGATGAGGCCTCCAGGATGTTCCGAAGCACCGACGGCAAGTGGTTCGACACCGCACCCGATCAGACTGATTCGTTCGTCCGCACACGGTCGTTGCACGACGGCGCCGTCCCCTGCGGCTCCTCCATGCTGCTGCTCGGCTTCCTGGAACTGGCTCGGAGCGGCAACGCCGACGCGATGGTGCACGCCGAATCGCTGCTCCGATCCATGGCGGGGGCGATCGACGAGATGCCGCTCGGGCTGGCGTGGTCGACCCGCGCCGTCCTTCAACTCGCGAGTGATCCAGCCTTCGCGTCGTCCCCTGTTCGCGCGCTGGTGACCGCCAGCGCGACATCCACGCCCGACGCCACTCAGGCTTCCAGCCCGGTCGAGGTGTTCTCCAGCACCGAGCGCGTGGCGATCTCGAGTGGTACGCCCGGTGTGCTGCGGCTCGCGCTCCGCATCGCGCCCGGCTATCACGTGCTCGCCGCCGATCCGTGGGTCGACGATCCGAAGAGCGCCATGCGAGGCTTGATCCCGCTCCGTGTCCACGTCCGCGGCGGCACCGGCATCGAGGTGTACGCGGACTACCCCGCGGGCGAGCCCTACACCGCAGCTGCGGCCGTGCTGGGCACGCCCCGCGTCTACTCCGGCGAGGTCGATTTCGAGGTCGCGCTCGAGCAGACCGGCGAGATCAGCGGCCGTCCGCTGCTCGCGGTCACGTTCCAGGCCTGCAGCGATCGAGAGTGCCTGGCCCCCCGCACCGTCGAGCTCGACATCGCGATCGATCAGGCCAGCACGCCGTAGCGGGCAAGATGCGCCCGCATCTGCTGGGCCGTGTCGCCGGTGTGATCGATCTGCTCCGACCGCCACCCGCACGCCCGCGCCGCGGCGACGTTGTCGGCGAGGTCGTCGAAGAACAAGATCGACGCTGGCTCAAACCCCGTCTCGCGTTCGAAGGCTCGATAAATCGTCTCATCAGGCTTAGCCAGCCGCAGCAAGTGGCTCGCGTGCCGGTGCTTCAGGCGTCCCGCCGTCGGGAAGTGGGGGAGCTGCGGTGCGTGTGGTTGCGCCGACTGGCGATTCCAGTGCAGCTCGTTGGTGTTCGACAGCATCGCCGTCTCGATGCCGGGTGTCCGCAACAAATCTTGCACCAACCCGTCCACGCCCGGGTACTCCTCGATCAGCCACGCGTCGTGGATGCGTTCGAACTCGTCGGGTGAGTAGACGCCGTTCATGGCGCGGCTGACCTTCAACAGAAACTCATCGCGGGAGAGGTTGCCAATCTGATACTGGTGGGCGAGCTCGTGGCGTTGCTGCTTGAGAAGCGGAGCGTCGGTGCCGGGTCGGAGATCGAGCCCCGCTCGTGCGACACCCTCCTCGAAACTGCGGCAGATTCGCAGGATCACGCCGCCCCAGTCGAAGCACACGCACCGGATCTCACTCCCCATCGTGCTCGTCCTCCTCGCGCTGGCCGTTCTTCATGATCTCCTCAAGGACCACCGTCGCGAACGCCCCGCGGGGCAGGTCGAAAGCCACCCGGATGTACGCCCCGTGCTCGTCGAGCCCGGCCTCAAGATCCGCGTCGGTGACCGGCACCCGCAGCGGGCGCCGGGCGCCCTCGACCATGCCGGGGGCCTGCAGGTCGAACGCCGCGAGCTGATCGACCGAGAGGCCGATCTTGGTCAGGGCTGCGAGTTCAAGTTCCCCGGGTTTCAGGCTCGCGCGCCGCATCGAGCCGCTCCACATCGGGCCCGTCGGGCTGATCTCAAACGTCGCGAGCCGCTCGTGTGTACCCGGGTCGGCGGCCACGGCCTCGTCCACATCGAAGCACGCCCGGTTTTCATGCTTCATCGCCACGTCGCCCGGGAGCAACCGGTCAAATGTTGCGTCGTCCAGACGCGCATCGAGAACAGAGTTGAAGATCGCTGACTGCAACGCGGAGAGATAGAAGCGCTTCGCGTTGCGGTCCAGGCCCAGCACCGCCCCGCGAGCGTTCGCGCCGCGGGCGAGCGCTCGGAGCGCATTCCGCTCGGGATGCGCGGTCCGCGGCAGGGCTGCCAATGCCTCGGCGTACTTCTTCTCGAGATACAGCTCCCGAGCGCGTGCGTGAGCCTCGGCCAGCTCGCCCTCGGGCGCCAGCAAGCCGCGAAGCACTCCCTCGAAGTCGCTCGAGATCATCGCCCGACCGATCAGGTGGTTGTTGAGCGCTCGCCCGAAACGCTGAGGCCCGAAGCGATTGGGCATCCCTCGCTGGCAGAGGATGTCGAGCGATTTCTTCGCGTTCCGAATCTCGCCGATACCCGCGTTGCGGATCCGGATGCTGAACCGGTTGCCGATCAAGTGGCCGAGGCGAAGCTTGTTGTTGTGCAGGTCGGCCCACTGGACCTGCAGCCGCTCGTGCTCGAGGCGTGGGAAGTCCTCGGGCTTCTTGCCGGGAGTGTGCACGGAAAAAACCTGCCGCGTGATCGCGTTCCGGTCCTTCATGCCCGCGAACCCGATCGCCTCGCGGCCCACGCCAAAGTGCCGGGCGAGGATGTGCACCACATCCAGAGTGGAGAGGTTCCGCTTCTCGATGAACAGGTACACGTGCTCGCCGCTGCCGCAGGGCTGGTACGCGGGCATCTCGTCGACCAGAAAGTCTTCCGGGCGCACCTTGATGGAGCCGCCCGTACCGGGCACGCCCTGCGTGATGTACTGGGTCGGGGTTTCGCGCGGGGCGAAGGGGCTATCGGGGCCCGGGGGCGAGTTCATCACTCGTCCTCGTCTTCATCATTGTCCGATTCCGGCTCGCCGCCGAGCTGCGGGTCTTTGCTCGCGGCCTCCAGGACGTGCTCTTCGACATAGATCGGCACGCTCTCGGCGACCCCGATCGCGATCGCATCGCTCGGGCGGCTGTCGATGTGGTTCACGCTGCCGTCGGACATCCGCACATCGAGCGTCGCGAAGAACGTGTGATCGCTCAGGTCGTTGATGGTGATCGAGACCAATTCACCGCCCATGGTCGAGATCACGTTGGCGAGCAGGTCGTGGGTCTGCGGCCGCTTGATCTGGATGCCCTTCAGCCGCCGCTCGATCGCCATCGCCTCGGGCAGGCCGATGACGATCGGGAACGATCGGACATCATCCGCCCGAGCGGCGTAGTCCGCGATCTCGCGGAGCTCGATCAGCTGCATGTCGGTGAGCTCGCGAATCAGGATCCGGCTCAGTTCCATGCGCACGGCCATGGCACGCCTCGGGCAAACGACTTCGATCATCCGCAGGGCCACGCGCCCTCTCGGATCGCTGAGTCACCGCAAACTCTACGGCACGCGCGGCCCGCACGGCGCCCTCCGCGCACTCATTCATCCCGACGCCGCGCCGACCGCGGTCTGGGCCCGCTCCGTTCCCTTGGACGGGGGTCTTCGCTCCGGCCTCGCTTGAGCGGGGCGTGCTCAGGCTCCGGCTCTGGCTCGGACTCCGCGACCGGTGTGCCGACTTCTTCCACCAACGACCGCGGGGCTCCGATATCCGCCACCACCACGTCCCCGACGAACCCCTGGGCGTCGAACGACAACAGCCCGGGCTTCAGCCCGACGAAGGTGACCGTTGTGTCGGCTCGAACCACTGCGCCCAATGCCGCGCCGCTGTTGGCATCCAGCCCGCTCGGCACGTCCACGCTCAAGACATGGGCGCCACGCCGCCCCAGCTCGTTCATCGCCGCGATCAACTCCGCCCCCACGCCCTCCACGGGACGCGAAAGGCCGGTCCCAAAGAGCGCGTCCACAACCACCTGCGGCTTGCGGGCCTTCCCGTCCGCGTCCGTCAGCACCCCGTCGATCGCGATCACCCCGTTTTCGCCCGTGTACAGAATCCGCAGCTTCATCTTCCGGCACGCGTTGAGCTGGACCGCTGCGTCGCCACGCAGATCTTCCGCATCTCCCAACACCACGATCCGGGTGTCGACTCCGGCGTTGGAGAGATGTCGAGCCACCGCGAGCCCGTCGCCGCCGTTGTTGCCCGGGCCGCAGACGATCAGCAGCAGCGGATCGCGGACGCCTTCCAGCTCTTCCAAGGCCGTCTCGGCCACGTGCACCGCGGCGTTCTCCATCAGCACGATGGTGGGGATGCCAAACTCCTGGGACGCCCTCCGGTCGATCTGCCTGGCCGCATCCCGGTCCAGCAGATACAACGCGGGCGCGGGCGCCTCGCCGACTCGGGGTGCCCGGCTCGATTCTTCCCGGCTCTGTCGGACGCGCCGTGCCATGGCCCGACTGTACCACCGCACGTCGGGTTCCGGTTTGGGCGATAGCCTTCACCGGTGTTCACTGTCGCGGCGATCTCCACGATTCTCCAAGCGCTGCTGCTGGCGAGCGTTCCGCTCTCGCTCGGCGCGACGCTCTGGTGGTTCGTTGCGATCCTGAAGATGGTGCGGACCAGGCAGGAGCTCGGGACCGCCAGCGAGGGCCGGGGTCTCGCCGATGGCCCCGGGCGGGTAGTCGTTGTGATCCCGGCCCACAACGAGCAGCAGACGATCGGGCCGCTGATCGATTCTCTCAAGGCTCAGGATCATGCCTCCTGTCGCTTTGTGCTGGCTCTTGATCGCTGCACCGACAACACGCTCCCGATCGCGATCGACCGCATCGCCGGTGATGAGAGGTTCACGCTTCACGAGATCGCCGAGTGTCCCGAGGGCTGGGCCGGCAAAGTCCACGCCATCGACAGCGCGTGTCGTAGTCACGCTCAGGATGCCGAGTTCCTCGTGTTCGCCGACGCCGACACAGTGTTCCATCCCGCGTGCGTTCGGGCGTCGGTGAATCTCCTCCGATCACGCGGTCTGGGAATGCTCTCGTTGCTGAGCACGCTCACGTTCCTGCAGCCGTTCGAGCGTCGCGTGCAGGGACCCGCCATGTTCGAGCTGATGCGGCGCTATCCGCCCACGCTCGCGAGCCGCGATACCAATCGACGCGCCTTCGCCAACGGGCAGTTCATGCTCTGGACCCGTGACGCGTACAACCGAGTGGGCACGCATGCCGCGTTCCGATCCGAGCTGCTCGAAGACATCGCGATGGCACGGGCCGCGTGGCGCGAGAAGCTGCGGGTGCACGTGATCCCCGCGGGCGAGATGCTCCGCTGCCGCATGTACCCGGACGCCGCGGCTTTTCGTCGCGGCTGGCGACGCATCTTCATCGAGAGCGCCAACCGCAAGCCTCGAAGGTTGATCTCATGGGCCCGGGCCGTGGTGATCCGGGGCGCGGTTGTGCCTCTGTCTGTCTTCACGATCCTCGTCGCCTCCCTGGCCATCGGTGTGGCTCACGCCGAGATTCGATCGTCTGCGTTGCTCGCCGGATGGACGTCCTCGGCGGCGCTCTTCGCCTGGTGTGTGGGAATCTGGACGTTCATGACCGTCGGGGGCGTGCCGCGGGGGGTTCGATGGCGGGTCTTGCTCACCTGGCCCTGCGGCAGCCTCACCCTCGCGAGCATCCTCCGGGAGGGCGCGGCGGAGCTGCGAAGTGGCGTTCCCACGGCCTGGGGAGGCCTTCAGTACAACCGGCCAGCCCGCTAACGGCGCGCACCCGCGGACCCCGTCACGCGTACGATTGATGGACGACACGGGGACGCTCGAGAGCCACTCCGCGTGTCCCAAGTCATCATGTCCGCTTCGGAGCAATCCAACTCGTCGCTGTTGATCGGCGTGGTCGTCTCGGCGCTCACGCACGTGGCCGCTCTGTACTCGCTCCGGCACATCGAATTCGACCGTCACAGCTCCAGGATCTCGACCGCGAGTTTCTCGCCCGCCGGTGCCTTGGCGTCCTCCCCTGCCAACCTCCCCAAGCCGGACCCGTTGCCGCCCGAGCCCCCCCCGGTTCCGCCCCTCGACCCGGCCAAGACCGAGCCGCCTAAGCCCAAGGATTTCGACAAGGAGATCCGGTTCGGCAACGACAATTCGACCATCGAGAGCATGACCTGGCTCGGCACCGAGGATCCCACCACGCCCTCGGGCAAGCTCGGCGAGGTGGATCAGGCCCAGCTCTCCCCCGATCCGGGTCCGGAAGGGACCCCCGGCTCGCCCTTCGTCGCCACGGTGCCCCGCCCGCCGTCCCCCGGCTCCCAGGCCACCGTGGCGGCCCAGCCCGGCGTTCTGGAACCGACCGGCCCGCTGCCCTCGCCGACCTCACCGAGCGAACTGGTCGCTCCCACGCCCCGGGAGGCTTCCAAGCCTTTGCCGACCGATCCGGCGCTCAAGGCGGACCCCGACGCCGAAAAGGTCTTGAAGCCCAAGGACGCACCGCTGCCGGCCCCGAGCGAGGCGATTCCACCGACACCCGGCTCGAAAGACGCTCCCGAGAACGCCGATCCGCTTGCGGAAAAGGCAGGGCAGGGCGGCGACAAACTGCCCGAGAAGCCCGACGAGAAGAAGTCCGACAAGCCGGCTGACGCCGCTCGCGAGGGCGAGAAGGTGCCACCCTCCGAAACCAAAGGCACCGCCAAGGACCCCAAGGATTCCGGCAAGGCCGAGGGAACGGAGGCGGGCAAGCCCAACGCGGAGAAGGGCCAGGGCATCGTCGAGTCATCTCCAGTCGCCAAGGAAGAATCCGACGCGACCAAGGAGGAAGCGAAAGACCCGACGAAAGAGCTCCTGAAGGAGACCTCCAAGGACCAGCCCAAGGACCCGCCCGCGCCCGATTCTCCGGTCGCTCCTCCGGTCTCTTCGAACCCGGGTGCGCCCTCGCCCGACGTCCCTGCCACGGCACCGGTGCCGCCGGCGACGGGCTCGCCGATCGAGGGTCAGGGCGACGGCGGCCAAGCCAAGCTCCAGGGCCGCACGTCCGAGCAGGAATCTGAAGCCTTCACCTCCAAGCCCATTGTGACGCCGATGCGTGACGCGACGGTGCAGGCGGGCAAGGGATTGAAGATCATCACCCGCCGGGCCGTGTTCACCAACACCACGCTGGTCACGCAGGCGCCCCGCGACACACTGATCCGCATCCGCTTCCAACGCGACGGCACGGTGAAGAAGGCTGATTTCGTCGACGGCGGCAGTACCGGCAACCCGAACATCGACGAGCCGATCCGCAACGCGGTCTACCGCTGGCGTGCCTCGGGCAAGGACCTGGACAAGCTCTCCGCGAACGACACGCTGTCGGTCGTCGTACGGATCACGTTCCGCTAGCAACTCCGCGTTGCGTTGAGCCGATAGCAGAGAAGCGATGCCCCATTCGAGTCTGACAGTTCTTGCCTCCTGCACCATTGCTGCGTTCGTGAACGCGGCGCCGGTGGTCCGTTCGTCGCCCGCGAGATCGGTTCGAGATGTGGAGCCGACGCTCAAGCCGGTGGAGCCGGGTGTGGGGGATGTCGGCCCGCTCTCTGGTTCTGGGCGCGTGATGCCCAAGGACCTCCGCCAGCCCGCCAACTTCGATCGTGTGTACGAGGTCGAGATGGACGGCAAGAAGTACTTCGTCCGCGCTCACGGCGGGGTGTACGCGGTCTTCCCACGATCAGACTACGTCCAGACCCGCCACGGCGTGGTGCCGATCGTCCCCGCCGGGACGACGTTCCACCTGGGCGGACTGCCGAAGGCCAAGCAGGACTCCAGCGACGCCGAGAACTCGAGTGCACCGGCGAGCGCCGCGAGCCCCAAGCCCGCACGCCCGATGCGCCAAGACCAGGCCGCCCCTTCCAACCTCGCGCCCAACGCCGAATCGGCTCAGGCTCAGCCCGCCTCGGGGACGAAGGGCCATGCGGCGCGTCGTTCAAGCGACATCTCTTCCGAGGACTCCGCCCTGACAGCGGGTGTCGCTCCAGGCCCGGCGGCCGACTCGATCTGGACGAGCGATTTCTATCGCATCCGGCGATCGTCCGCACTTCTCGATCGAGCGCTCGACGCCCGCTCTCGCGTGGAAGCTTCCGATCGCAATCCGGCCTCGCGAGTCGAGGGTTCGCCGTCCGAGCGCCGGGTCGTCGAAAGCGCTTCCGCCGAACGCCCGACCGCGGACGCGACCACGCCGCGATGAGCGTCTTGATTGCGGACGGGCGGCTCACGCAGCAGGTCCGGGCACCTTCGCAGCTGAGGACTCGAGAGCCTGGCGTTGGGATGCCGGGACCCGTTCCAGAAGTCCCAGCGCCGAATAGCACGCGAGAATCGACTGCGCCTCCATGCCCGCGTACGCCTCATCGGTCTCGATGATCTTGCGGCCGATGACTTCTTCCAGACGGGCTTTGGTGTACTTGGGCTTCTCCGTCGCGGTGGTCTTGGTGCCGTACTGATTCAGGTTCGACGCGAAGATGCCCGCGGCCGAGACCGGGAGGAAGTCCTCGTACCGCAAACCCTCGACCTGTACGAAACCTTGGGCGATGAGCTGCTTGAGGACCGTGGTCCCGATCGAGCCCTTGGCCGCGATGCCCTTCGCCGTGGTGATGTAACGCCCGTAGATCAGTCCTTGATCCACGAGTTCACGCAGCGTCTTGGGGAACGGCTTGTACGCCGCCATGGACTGAGACTCGTACTGCTCGAAGTTGGTCTTCACGATCCCCGGGTTCTTGTCCCGCTCCGTGTCGCCCGCGGTCAGGCAGGCGTCGTACAGATCGCGGCCCTTCTTGGTCGTCGCGTAGAACCGCTGTTCGATCTCGCCGAAGCGGGCCGTGTGCACGGTCTCGGTCGTGGTGCCGTCGGGGTTCGTGAACGTCACCGGCTCGGTCAGCGCCTTGTACGCGTCCTGGCGCAGCAGCACCGGAGTGTCCCAGCTCGGGCCCTCGGTGAAGTCCTTGAAGCCGGCGTGCTTGTAGCTCTTGAGCTGCAGGTCGCTCTGAAGCAGCCGCTTGGTCAGCGCGTCGGCGAGCTTCGCCGGGGCGTCGGCCGCGGGCTTGACGCTCGGATACGCCTCCACCTGCTCGCGGCTCAGGTGCTTGAAGTGCAGCTTCATGTAATCGCGGTCGGCAAAGGTCGTGAGCCGCGCGAGAGCCTTCTCCGCACGGCGGCGGAACTCCGCCTCCGGCATCTCGCCGAGGCAGAGCTTCATGGCCGAGGTGTACAGATCAATCCAGAACGTGTTCGGCGTCAGGTGATTCAGATGGTGAGCCTGGAAGCACGCGATATCCGCGGCGATCTTGAAGCCCGAATCGCACAGCTCCTTGTACAGCGCATGGTCACGAGCCTTGCCCGTCCACTTGAAGATCCGCTCCGTTCCCTCGCGGATCAAATCGTTCGCGTCGTTCCAATCCAGGCCACCCTGCTTCTCGCCCTTTTCGATGAGCTGTTTGGCCTTGTCGCTGAAGACCGTGCGCTGCGCCAGCAACGCTTCGATGCGGGCCTTGGTCTTCTCGTCGAAGTAGTCGGTCAGCAAGAGCGACGAGAAGACACGGTGCTCGGGGTTGTGGGCCGAGCGGAACGCCGTCGCGATGATCGGTTGGCTCTTCGCGCCGACGTTGGCCATGTCATAAAAGTTGTGCGGCTCCATCGCGAACTGAGCGAAGAACCGCGCGATCCAGCGGTACTCATCCGGACGCCCGATGCGGATCGCCCCGTGCCGCTCGCCGCTGGTCTTGTCGAGCTGTTCGTCGCTGAGCGTGAAGCCGGTGTACATCTGCCCGAGCAACGCGACCACGGCCTTGTTGCATTCCTTGTTGACGACCAGCGCCTTGTCGTACAGCGGGACTTCCTTGCCGAACATCGTGGAGAGTTCCGCGAACAGGCGGTGCTGCATCTGGACTTTGTCGGCGAGCGAGACGCCCGACGGTTTCGAAGGTTGCTTGGCGAAGGTGGTCATGAGGTCCCTCGGAGTTGCTGGCAGACGGCGGCTTTGGACTCTTCAAGTCTACCGCGGAGTCTACTTTCTACGCCAGCCAACATCGGCGAGATCGCTGCGATTCCTCGGCGGATCACGACGCAATCATCATCGGCCGAACCACGCCGCAGCGATCTCGGACGGTGCGGTGCTACCGAGCGCGGTCCGCAATGGTCCGGAACCCGTTCGCATCTCAGGCGACCGGCCGTTTGCTTGCGACCAAAACCCGCGGCAGGTTGTCGATGTCGGGCAGCACGCGAGCGCCCTCGAGCTGCGGCTGAGCTTCCGCGAGGCCGAGCACCTTGTCGGCGGTGGAGGACGCGATCTCAATCAGCAGCAGGCCGCCGGGGCGGAGCAGCCGGGGGGCATTCTCAATCAGAGGGGCGACGTAATCCAGGCCGTCGGGTCCGGCGCGAAGAGCCAGATGCGGCTCGTGGTTCTTCACGTTCGGCTCCACCGCCTCCCATTCATGATCCGGGATGTACGGCGGGTTGCTCACGAGATAGTGCAGCGACTCATTCGCCCGCGTGGTCGGGTCAGCGAGCAACGGGGCGAGCAGATCGCCCTGAACCAGCTCGATGCGGTCGATCACGCCGTGGCGGATCGCGTTCAAGCGTGCGACCGCGAGGGCTTCCGGCGAGATATCGGTCGCGACGGCTCGCGCCTGCTTCATCGTGTACAGCAGCGACGTCGCGATGCACGACGAGCCGGTACACACATCCGCAAAGAAGACGCCCTCGCCCGCGGTGCCGCCGAATCCCGGCGCGGTGCGGGCGTGCTGCAGCACGTACTCGACAATGGTCTGGGTCGCTGGCCGCGGGATGAGGACTCGCTTATCGACCGTGAACGTCAATCCGAAGAACACGCACTCGCCGACGAGGTACTGCACCGGCTCGTGCTTGATCGCGCGGGCGACCAGATCGCGTAAGGCCTTCTTCTCGAGTTCGGTCGCCGGGCGATCCGGCTCCATGTACAGCCGCAGCCGTTGGCAGCCGAGCACATGGCTCATCAGCATCTCGGACATGAGCCGCGGTGAATCGAGCTTGTTGCGCGTGAACGCCTCGCTCATCCACGCGAGGAGCTTGCGGGTCGTCCAGGTTTCAGAGGCGGTGGCGGACACAAGCCAAGTGTACGGGTCTTCGCTACTTGCCCTCAAACCAGTTGCTCCCCGCATTCGCATCCACCCTCAGCGGCACGCTTAGCGTCATCGCCCCTTCCATCTTCGCGACGACCAATGCCTTGGCCTTGTCCACCTGCGCATCCGGGCACTCGAACACCAGTTCGTCGTGAATCTGCAGCAGCATCTTCAGGCCCTTGGGCGCCCGAGCCTCGTCGATGTCGCGCTGGATGTTCACCATCGCGAGCTTGATCAGGTCCGCCGCGCTGCCCTGCACCACGCTATTGATTGCCGTCCGCTCGGCGAACGCTCTGCGTTGCGGGTTGGTGCTCTCGATTTCCGGGATCGGGCGCCTCCGCTTCATGATCGTCTCGACGTATCCGAACCGCTTGGCTTGGGCCACGCACTCTTCGAGGAACGTCGTGATCCCCGCGAATCGTTTCTTGTACCCCGCGATGATCTCAGCCGCGGCGTCGTTCTCGATGTTCAGCCGCCGCGCCAGTCCGTACGCCGTAATGCCGTAGACGATGCCGAAGTTCACCATCTTCGCGCCGCTGCGTTGGTCCTTGGTCACCTGCTCGAGCGGAATCCCGTGGATCTGGGCCGCGACGGCGGTGTGGATGTCCTCGCCCTTGTGGAACGCCTCGGTGAGCGCGGGATCGCGGGCGAGATGCGCCAGCAGCCGCAGCTCGATCTGCGAGTAGTCCGCCGTGATGAGCTTGCATCCCGGCGGCGCGACGAACGCTTTTCTGATCTCGCGGCCGACATCCGTCCGGATCGGGATGTTCTGCAGGTTCGGGTCGCTGCTGGCCAGCCGCCCGGTTGCCGCCACCGTCTGATTGAACGACGTGTGCACCCGTCCGGTGCGTGGATTGATCTCTTCCTTGAGCGCGACAAGGTACGTCGAAACGAGCTTCGACAGCTGCCGATACTCGAGGATCAACTTCGGGATTGGTGTCGTGAGCGTTGCATCCTCGCCGAGCTTTTCCAGCACCTCCGCGTCGGTCGAGTACCCGGTCTTGGTCTTCTTGATCGGCTTGATGCCCAGTCCTGGCGTCGCGTCGTCGGGGCTGTTGAAGAGTGCCGCCGAGAGCTGCTTGGGCGAATCGGGATCGAAGGTGCGGAAGATCGATCGTTTGGACTCGGCGTCGAGGTCCGTGAGGATCTGCACGAGCTTGGACTGGAGGCGGCCGCGTTGCGTGTCGAGCTCGGCGGCATCGACGATGATGCCGTTGTGCTCCAGCTCCGCCAGCACGCCGACCAGCGGCATCTCCAGCTTGTAGAACAGATCGCCCAGCCCCATCGCCTTGAGCTGCGGCCACATCACCTCGGCCAGCGCCAGCGTCAGATCGGCATCACCCGCTGCGTACGGCGTCGCCAAGTCCACCGGCACCGTGTCGAACGACCGCTGTTCCTTGCCCGAGCCGATGAGTTCCGAAATCGAGGACTTCGTTCTTCCCAGCAGCGCGAGCCCCAGCGGCTCCAGCGCGTGCGACGAACGCGAGGCGTCGATCAGGTACGACGCCACCATCGTGTCCCCGCCGCCGGGCGCGAAGAAGCCCCGCAGGTCAATCCCCGCGTTCCGCAGCACGATCATGTCGTATTTCAAGTTGTGCCCGACCTTGGGCTTGCTCGCGTCTTCCAGCACCGGGCGCAGGGCGTCCAGCACCGTCTTCTCGTCGAGGTGCGACGCGGCGTCGGGCGAGCGGACCGGGATGTACACACCGGTGCCCACCTTCATGCTCAGGCTGATGCCGCAGAGCTCGGCACGAGTGGGGGAGATGTTGGTCGTCTCGGTGTCGATCGCGATCAGCGGCGCCTTGGCCAGCGCCTTCACCAGCGCTTCGAGATCCTTCTTCGTCTTGATGCATCGGTACTCGCCGCCCGGATTGGTAATCTCTCGCGGCGTGCTCGCCGCCACCGACGCAAACAGCCCGCCCTCGAAGAGCCCAACCTCGCCCGACTTCTTGTTGGGCACGATGCCCGGGGGCATCGGGGCATCAGCCGCGGATGGAATCGACGCGTCGTCGTTTTCGCCCGAACCGCCACCGCCGAACAACCCGCCGCTCGCGCTGCTGCTGGAGCTCTTGGACTTCGCGCTCGCCTGCGACGGCGCCGCGGAACCCTCCGGCGGCGTCTCCCCCCGCGCCACCATCAACGCGCGCACCTCGTCCTGATACCGGTTGAATCCGAGTTCCTTCAGGATCGGTATCAGCTTGCCCAGTTGCAGCTTGCTCGCATCGGTGGCGGGAAGCGAGAACTCAATCGGCGCATCGTGCCTCAGCGTGACGAGTTCTTTGCTCAGCCCGAGCTGCGGGATCGCCTCGCGGATCTTCTCGCCCCGTTTGCCCTTGATCGTGTCCGCCTTGGCGATCAGCGCTTCGAGCGAGCCGTGCTCCGCGATCAGCGCGGCGGACGTCTTCTCGCCCACACCCTCGACGCCCGGCACGTTGTCCACCGTGTCACCCATCAGCGCCAGGTAATCGATGATCTGCTTGGGCGCAAGTCCGAGGTCCGCCTTCAACTCGTCGACGCCGATCTTCAGATCGGTGTGAATGTCGAAAAGTTCGACCGGCGCGATGTGCTTCGCCGCGTCCTCGCCGCGAAGCAGCTGCTTCAGGTCCTTGTCCTTGCTGACAATCCGCACCCGCAGCTCGGGCTTCTCCCGCCCCAGCCGCTCCACGATCGACGCCACCACATCGTCCGCCTCGAACCCCTCCGACCCGATCACCGGAACGCCGATGTCCTTCAGGATCGCCAAACACCGCTCCACCTGCGGAAACAAATCCTCCGGCGGCGGCGGCCGATGCGCCTTGTAATCCGGATAGATCCGCGAACGAAACGTCCCCTGATCCCCCGACACATCCAGCGCGACGGCCACGAACTCCGGCCGCCCGCCCAGCTTCCCCTCGCCCCGCAAGAGCTTGAGCAGCATTCCGATGAAGCCGAACGTCATGTTCGTCGGCTCCTTGGTCACCGGCGAGGTCATGGGCGTGCGGATGGCGTGGTACGCGCGGAAGAACTGGGCGTAGCCGTCGATGAGGTAGAGTGTGGGCATGGGAAGTGGGAACTCAATATCAGTACATACGAACAGCGCAGTGTCGGCGCTCGCACGCGGCGGAGCTGCTTGTAGACTATCAGCACGAAGCCGCCGACGGGCTCAGTCGTGCGGTGGTCAAATGCCAAGGAGGGGGCAGTGCCGGAGACCGCGACATTTGAACACGGACGCGGCTCGCCTCTATGCCCAAAGTGTCGTTACGACCTAAGCGGCGAGTCTTCGATGTGGAAGACGCAATGCCCGCTGCAGGGCGTCTGCCCGGAGTGCGGCACGCAGTTCCAATGGCTGAACGCGTTTCGGAGGCAACGCCGGATTCGTTGGTTTGTCGAGACCGCCGAGTCGAAGCGAAGAGGCCTTCTGCTTGGCGTCTTGACCTGGATCAAACTGTGGGAGCCCTCCGCGTTCTGGAGCGATGCGGCCCTTGAGTCGCCACCGAACGTCAGGGTCGCGTTGCGATGGCTTCTCGCCTCACTTCTTGGCCCCTACGTGTTGGCTGGCCTGATTCGTTCTGGCGCGGTTGTGTTTGCAATGATCGCGATCCCATTCCAGGCGAGGCCGCGACTGGACTTGTTTCTGCGCGACGCGTTGCTTTGGCCGTGGTGCCAACCTGACAGGTACTACTGGATGCGACCGATGCATCGACGCCTCGGCGAGTCCTTTCCGTCGTGGGGATTGCCATCGCTGATCGCCGCGGCTGTGGTCTTGAATCTCAGCGCGGGACTCATTGTGTTTGTAGTCGCGAAGTTCGAGGGTCGCAGGATCGATCGATCCCGGCGCCTGCAGGCGTGGTTCTATTCATGGTTCTGGATGTCGTTGGCGTTCGGGTACTCGGCGATCGTCGGTCTCCAAGGTGCATCCAGCCTTCTTGGCAGCACACTCACCGGTGGTAGTGCCGACACGTGGTGGATTTCGTCGGGTTTCGAACTGACGCACGCTGGGTCAATCGGCCTAATCGGATTCGGAGGTGCTTCGCTCATGCTCGCGTACTGGCTCGCTTTTTGGCGGCATTGCCCGCTCGCCGTCCAGCCATTGGTGGTGACGGATCCAAGAGTTTCGCCCGATGCGAGTTCTGTCCATTCGGAGGTGGAGTAACGGGCCCGTATCTAGGTCAGAGGCGGGTTTTCGAGGGGGGCAGAGGCAATTCAGCCCTGCCGTTTAAAACAGGGGAAAGTACAGTCGCACGGCCGATCTTCCCCGATGCTCTCCAACCCCGACCTTCGCCCCACAACCCCCGAGCAGCGCACCTGGTCCACCTGGCACATCGCCGCCCTGTGGATCGGTATGGCCGTCTGCATCACCACCTACACCATCGCCGCGGGCATGATCGGCCAGGGCATGAACTGGTGGCAGGCCACCCTCACCGTCGCCCTCGGCAACCTCATCGTCCTCATCCCCATGACCCTCAATGGGCACCCCGGCGCGAAGTACGGCATCCCTTTCCCCGTCCTCATGCGGGCCTCCTTCGGCACCGTTGGGGCCAACGTCCCCGCCCTCGCCCGCGCCCTCGTCGCCTGCGGCTGGTTCGGCATCCAGACCTGGATCGGCGGCGACGCCATCTACCAGATCCTCGGCGCCACCGGCTTCATCGACCTCGCCGCCGAACCGGCCCGCATCCTGGCCATCGGCATCACCCTTTGGCAGACCGCCTGCTTCCTCGCCTTCTGGGCCATCAATCTGCACTTCGTCTGGCACGGCATGGACTCGATCAAGTGGATGGAATCCTGGGCCGCTCCGTTCCTCATCGCTTCCGGCCTCGCACTCATGGCCTGGGCGCTCTGGCGGGTCTCCCAGGTCCAGCCTGTCTCGACACTCTTCGACAACTCATCGAAGTTTGCCACCACCTCCGACTTCATGAAGGTCTTCATCCCCAACCTCACGGCCATGGTCGGCTACTGGGCCACGCTCTCGCTCAACATCCCCGACTTTACCCGCTACGCCAAGAGCCAGAAATCCCAAGTCTGGGGCCAGACCCTCGGCCTACCCACCACGATGACGCTCTTCTGCTTCATCGGCATCGTCGTGACGAGCGCCACGACCATCATTTTCAAGCAGACTATCTGGGATCCTGTGAAGCTCGTCGCGACCCTGGGCTCGCTCCCGGTGATCGTGATCTCCCTCGTCGCCCTCTCGGTCGCCACGCTCTCGACCAACATCGCCGCCAACGTCGTCAGCCCCGCCAACGACTTCGCGAACCTCGCCCCGTCGAAGATCTCTTTCCGCACCGGCGGAATGATCACCGCCGTCCTCGGCGTCCTCATGGCCCCGTGGTACCTCTACAACAACCTCGGCGCGTACATCTTCACGTGGCTCATCGGCTACAGCGCCCTGCTCGGCCCCATCGCCGGCATCATGCTCTGCGACTACTACCTCATCCGCCGCACAAATCTCAACGTCGATGCCCTCTACGACGAACGCGGCGAATACTCCTACGGCGGCACCGGCTGGAATTGGCGTGCACTCGTCGCTTTCGCCGTCGCAGTTGCTCCAAACCTCCCCGGATTCCTCAACGCCGCCACAAACCGCACGCACGCGCAGGCAGCGGCCCCCGGCTCCACCGTCACGCCGCTCTTCCCCGAAGTCTTCGACACGATCTACGGCTATGCCTGGTTCGTCGGCCTCTTCCTCGGCGCGATCGCATACCTCATGCTCATGTACCGTTCGGCGGCACCGTCGCCCGCAAGCGCCGCGCCTCAACCCCGGTCGTGATGCTTCATCGCCTGATCGTGCAGCGCCTTCATCCGCTCGATCATCCCCGCGCTCGGTTCCAGCTTCCGCCGCTTCATCGCCGCCTTCGCCACCTCGAGGAACTTCTCGAAGCGGAACGGCCGGCGTCCCGCGTCGGTCGCCCAACTGAACCCTGGGACGCAGCCCGACACCGCCGCCGACTGCGCGAACATGCTCCCCGTGTGCAGGATGCTGCCGGTCATGATCCGCGTGCAGATCGCCGTCTTCACATGGTCGCCGATGATCGCGCCCAGGAACTGCTGCCCGGTTCGCTCATTGCTCATCCCCGGCGCGGCAATGCAAATGACCTCGCCGTACGTGTTCAACAGATTGCTGTTCGTCGTCCCAGCACCCAGGTTCACCCACTCGCCGATGTACGAATCGCCGAGGTGCCCGTCGTGGGCCTTGTTCGCGAAGCCTTGGAAGATCGTGCCGCCGACCTCGCCCGCCACCTTGCAGTGCGGACCGATCACGGTGTGCCCCTTGATCAGCGCCTTCTCCAGCACCGTTGCGTGCGGCAAAAGCGCGCACGGCCCGATCAGCGTCACCCCCGGCCGCACCACCGTGTCCGGCCCGATGGCGATCGGCCCGTGCTCCAGATCCAGCGTCACGCCGGGATAGATCTTCGCCGAGGGGCTGAGCGTGAGCGGATACTCGCCGAACGCCGTCACGCCCGCCGGGATGTCCGCGGGCTCGCCGTCGTCGAGCAGTTCCATGTCGCTCTGGATGCAGTCATCGCGATACGTCCGCACATGCCACGGCCTGCTGAGCAGCACCGGGAACGGCAGCGTCGCCACACCCACCGCGTTCAGCGGCTGACCCGCCAGAAACGCGCTCGCCGCTTCGGGCGACACCAACGCCGCGACGAGCGAGCCGGTCTTGTCCTCCACGATCGACTGCCCAACCTGCAGGTCCGCGATCGGCTCGTAACTGAGCGGGCAGCGTCCGTTGATCAAGAGCACGGGCGAGGCCGATTCCACCCGCGCGTTCACCCGCAGGCTCGGGTGCCGCTCCCGCGTGATCGTCGCCAAGTGCTCTGGCACCGACAACGAAACGATGTCCAGATCGAGCGCGAGCCTCAGCCGCTCCAGCATCGTGAGCACACCGGTGCGGATATCGAACGACGCCCGCAGGTCGGTCAGCGGCGAGAGGTGCGGATGGTTGTCATCAAACACGATCGCGGGCGTCATATCGGCCCAGTGTATCGCAACCGGCTCTCGTAGAGCCTCTCGCGTCAGCGAGAGGTCGCAACCCTCTCCTAATTCTCAATGTCATTCGCCATCCGTCCGCATCCTTCCGCGCATCCCGTGCGCCCCGCCCCGCCCGCTTCGCTACCTTTGACGCAGGAGGTCCCGTGCCCGGCATCATCTTCGACTTCGACGGCGTGATCGTGGACAGCGAACCCGTGCACGAGGCCGCGCTCCTCGAAGCCGCCAGAACGCTGGGCATGACCTTCTCCCACCAGCAGTACCTCGACGAACTCATCGGCTTCGACGACCGGGACTTCTACCCCGCGCTGTGCCGCCTGAACGCGCGCCAGGTCGTGCAGGCCGAATGGCAGTCCTTCTTCGCCGCCAAGAAGCCTGCGGTGAAGAAAGCTCTCGCCAGCGGCGCCGCCGCTCCGTACCCCGGCACGATCAATCTGGTCAAGGAAGCGTCCCGTCGTGAGATACCGATCGCGGTCTGCTCCGGCGCACTGCGTGCCGAGATCGAGATCGTGCTCGACGCCCTTGCACTCCGTTCCGTCTTCCGCGCCATCGTCAGCGCCGACGACGTTCCCCACTCCAAGCCCGATCCCACCGGCTACCGCATGGCCGCCAAGTCTCTCGGCCTCGCCCCAGGCCAATGCGTCGCGATCGAAGACACGCCCACCGGCTGCCAGAGCGCGATCAGCGCGGGCATCGCTGTGGTGGCAGTGGGGCACTCGCTCCCACAGCACGTCTTCCCGGCTAAGGTCGCCGCGTTTCGGCAGAGCTCATCCGAAATCACACTCGACGAGTTGCTCGCTTTCGCCGGACGCTAGTAAACATCGCGAGACTCCGCGTGTCCGCGGCTCCCCGCCCCGCGAAGCGGGGAGGGGTTGTCGAGCGCAGCGAGACCGGGGAGGGGTGCATCGGTACACCGGACCTCACTACCCCGGCAACAACGTCGGCATCCCCGTTCGCGTCCGCGGCACCTCGCGCACCCGCGCGTCCGACTCCAACCCGATCACCCGCTCGATCTCATCCGCCGCCCGCGGCCCGGCATGCAGCCCTTCAAACTTCTCCAGCACCAGCCGCATCGCACGCCGCTGGGCTTCGAGCTTCGCAGGGTCGTGCAGCAACTCCGACGCCTTCTTCGCGATCGGAGCCGCTCCGCCAAAGTGGGGCACGAATTCCGGCACGATCTCCTCGTCCGCCAACAGATTCGGCAGCGTGAAGTACTTCGTTGTCACCACCCATCGCGCGACAAGGTGATACGCCAACGGGTTGATCTTGTACAAGATCACCATCGGCTTGAGCTGGCGAGAGATCTGCAGCGTCACCGTGCCCGACACCACGAGCGCCAGATCGCACCAGCGCACCACCGCATCCGTCTGCCCGTGCACCGTGATCAGGTTCTCCGGCCAATCCCCCAGCCGCCGCCGATGATCGCGAGCGATCTCATGCAGCCGCGCCTCGACCGAAGGCTTGGTCGCCGCCACCACGCCCCGCAGCCCCGGAAACTCCGCGCTTAGCCGCACGAACGACTCGAGCAGCAGCGGGAAGTTCTTGCTGATCTCCGCGGGCCGCGACCCGGGCATCAACGCCACCCGAGGCGAACCCTCGCCAAACCCCGCTCCGATCGCATCCAATCGCGACTCGTCGAGATGCTCATCAAACAGCGGGTGCCCGATGAACTTCGCCGGCACGTTCCGCTTCGCGAAATACGCCTCCTCAAACGGCAGGATGCACAGCACCAGGTCTGTCAGGCGCCGCAGCTTCCGCACCCGCCACGGCCCCCACGCCCACAGCTGCGGCGCCACCATGTGAACAACCTTCAGCCCGCGCTTCTTCGCGATCGCGCAGATCGGGAAGTTCGCCGCCGGCGAGTCCACCGGCACATGCAGCACCGGACGATGATCCAGCCCCGCCCGCGTGGTCGCGAACGAATCCAGCCAGTCCGCGATCCGGGCGTTGATCTTCTGATGCTCGCGAATCTTCTGCACCCCGGGCATGCCCATCACCGCGTCGTCGCCTGTCCGCTCGACGATCGTGGCGCCCGCCGCGGCCATCTTCGGCCCGCCCCACGCGTACATCGCCAGGTCCGGGTGCCGACGCCGCAGCTCGCGGATCACGATCGCCGCGTGGTCGTCCCCGCTCGGCTCGAACGCCGTAAACAGGATCGCCGGTCGCTTGGATGACTCCTCGCCCTGGGCCATGAGCGGCAACTGTAGTGGCCGCGCGCTCGGTGCACCCTGCTACGTTCCGCCAATCGCCCCGATCCCCAACTTCTCCCGCAGCTTCTTCGCGCTCACCGTGATCTCGACCACGTCCGGGCGGCTCAGCCGCTCGACGTTCTTCATCACCATCACCATCCGTTGATTGCCCTTGAACCGGTCTTTGTTGCGGATGAGAAAATCCCAGTAGAACGTGTTGAAGGGGCACGCGTCGTCGCCCGTGCGTTTCTCGACATCGAACGCGCAGTGCCGGCAGTAGTTGCTCATCCTTGAGATGTACTTCCCGCTCGCCGCGTACGGCTTGGTGCCCACCACCGGACCCTTCGAGGGTTGCTTCTTCGTCGCTTGCTCCGCCGTCACGCCGTCCGCGTGCATCGCCATGCCCAGCGTGTTGGGGAGCGTCACCCAGTCCACCGCGTCGGCGAACATCGCCAGGAACCAATCCGAGATCTTCTTGGGATGCACCCCTGAGATCAACGCGAAGTTCGCCAGCACCATCAGCCGCGGGATGTGGTGCGTGTACGCGTGATCGAGCACCTGCCCCACGCACTCGCGCAGGCACTTCATCTCCGTCTTCCCGTCCCAATAGAACGACGGCAGCATGCCGTGCTCTTCCAGATAGTTCCGCGTCTCGTACGACGGCCCTTCATGGAAGTACACGCCCCGGATGAACTCACGCCAGCCGATGATCTGGCGCACGAATCCCTCCAACGACGCCAATGGCACCGGCCTTCTCGCGTGCCGCGCCAAAGCCGCCTCCACACACTCCCGCGGCGAGATCAACTTCAAGTTCAGCGGCACCGACAACTGCGAGTGGTACAGCCACGTCTGCCCGGTCCACATCGCGTCTTCGTACGGACCGAAATCGTCCAGCCGGTGCTCGACGAAGTCCTGCAGCGACTCCAACGCCTGCGCACGCGTCACCGCCCAGCCGAACGACTCGATCCGTCCCGGCAGTTCCGGCAGCACCCGCCGCACATCCTCCATCACGCCGCACGTGATCGCATCCGGTTCAAACCGCAACACCGCCGGCGCATGCGGCCCATCCCGCCCGAACGACTCGCGATTCTCTTTGTCGAAGTTCCAATCACCCCCAACCGGCTTGCCTCGCTCCATCAGCACATCCAGCCGCTTGCGCTGCTCGCGGTAGAAGAACTCCATGATGAGGCTCTTCCGAGAAGACGCGTGCGCCGCGAACACCTCCCGCGGCGTCAGGAAATGCTCGTCCGCTCGAACCTCCAGCGGCACGCCCAGGCCGTCCGCCGCTTCCTGTAACGCCACCCGCACCCGATGCTCGCCCGGCTCCAGCACCACGATCGCTTCCGGCTTCAAATCCCGCACCGCCCGCGACAGTTCACCTTCGAAGGTCTGCGTGTTCGCTGCATCCGCGAGCGAGACATACCGCACCCGCAAGCCCTTCGCCACCAGCTCACCCGCAAAGTGCCGCATCGCGCTCAGGAACACCACGGTCCGCTGCACATGGCTCGGCACATGCCGGGACTCCGCCGCGACTTCCATCATCAGCACGACATCGCGAGCCGCATCGATATCCCGCAGCACTGCCGAAGCCGGATCCAACTGATCCCCCAGCACCACAACCAGCCGCCTCGCCTTCGCGCCCTTCGGCAGCGAAGCGATCGGCCACAGAGTCTCGCTCGGTTTCTTCGTTCGGGCGGCGATAGAGCACCTCCACGCCGTGTTCGCCCCTCGTGCACTCGCAGATGCACACACCCATCTTGCACCCCTCGCGACCGCTACGGCAGCGCCGTCGCCCACGCGCTTTCCACGTCCTTCGTGGTTCGCACCGACCCATCAAAGAACGTCACCGAGAACCGACGATCCTTCCCGTGCACCCGCCCGATCCGGTCTGTCACGTGCGCTGCCTGCCGAAAGTCGATCACGCTCACACTGCGCGTCGGTGGGGGGGATCCAGCCGTTGTCGTCTTCGGCATCGCCGCGTCCAGCACCAGCGGCGCCTCGCTCGGCCGCGCCACGTTGTCCATGTTCACGTGCGCCGCCGCGGCGTCGTAGTTGTCCGGATCGCCCGGCAAGCCAGCGTGCCCCGTCACATTGATCGCGTACGTTCGCGTCACGTCGCGTCCGAACCGCGCCCGCGACGTCGGGCACACCAAGATCGAGTTGGGAGTCAACGCCGCATCCGTGGTCGTCGCGCCCTGCCCCGCCGCCTGCTGTACCGCGACGCCCCAGTTCGGCAGTCGGGCGTACGGCTGCCCCAGCGCCGGCGTCAGCCCCTTCGCCGAATCGGCGTACGCCCGGATCGCGACGTACGTCTGCCGCAGGTTCGACGAGCACGCCGCCAGCCGCCCCGCCTCGCTCGCCGCCGACAACGCCGGGAACAGCAAGCCGATCAACACCGCCACCACGGCGATGACGACCAGCAATTCAATCAGCGAGAAGGCGCGACGCATCGGGTGACTGTACGATCGACCGTCCGCTCCGTTCCCGGTTCTCACCCCCATCCATCCACGCCCCCCTCGGCGAAGAGTCCACACCATGCGCACCGAACTTGTCACCTTCGCGGCCGCCGCCCTCTCGATCTCCGCGTCGGCCCAGACCGGCTTCCACGTCGAGCCCGACCCGCTTCTCAAAGACATCCGCGTCCGCGACGGCTACGAGCTCACCGTCGCCTACCCCGAACTCAAGGAAGCCCGCTTCCTCGAATGCGACCCCAGCGGCACGCTCTACGTCTCCCGCCCCGGCCGCGGCGAGATTCTCGCCTTCCGCGACGCCAACGCCGACGGCAAGCTCGACGAACCCGTCGTCTTCGTCACCGGCTACCGCACCGTCCACGGCCTCTGCTACCAGTTCGACGGCAAGGACGCCTGGCTCTGGTTCTCACAGACCGGCGCGATCCACAAGGCCAAAATTGAGAACGCGAACGACCCCAAGTCGTTGCCCGTCCCCGCCAAGGCCATCGAGACCGTGATCCCCGAAGGGCGCCTCCCCAAGGCCGGCGGCCACTGGTGGCGATCACTCCTCGTCACGGACGACGCCATCTACACCTCCATCGGCGACAGCGGCAACATCAACGATGAGTCGGCGACCGAGCGCCAGAAGATCTTCCGCTTCAACCTCGACGGCTCCAACAAGTCCGCCTTCGCCTCCGGCCTCCGCAACACCGAGAAGCTCCGCGTTCGACCCGGCACCACCGACATTTACGGCGTCGACCATGGCTCCGACTGGTTCGGCGGCCCCATCGGCGACAAGCCCGGCCGCCAGCCCGTCACCGACTTCAACCCGCCCGACGAGTTCAACCGTTACGTCGAGGGCAACTTCTACGGCCATCCATTCGTCACCGGCAACAAGCTCCCCCGCATCGAGTTCCACAACAAGAGCGACATCATCGAGCTCGCCGACCGAACCACGCCGCCCGATTGGTGCTTCCCCGCTCACTTCGCCGCCAACTCGTTCACCTTCATCGACCCCGCCATCAACAACAAGGCTGGCACGTTCCCGAAAGACCACAACGCCGACGCCTTCGTCGCCGCCCGCGGCAGCTGGAACCGCACCAAGAAGACCGGCTACAAGGTCGTCCGCATCCTCTTCGATGCCGCCACCAACCGCCCCTACGGCATGCTCACCATCGTCGATGGCCTCGACGAAGCGAAGAACACCGCCGCCGTCCGCCCCGTCGATTGCGTCCAGATGCCCGACGGCTCGATCATCTTCAGCGCCGACGACCCCGGCCGCCTCTACCGCCTCAAGGGCAAGCCGATGAAGTGATCCGGTTTGTTTCGGGGGAACGGCGTGATGAATAGTGTCTCCGCTTGACTTCCTGCTCGCCGCCCGCAAGACTTCATTTGTGACAACTTTCCACGTCCATCATCACCACGCCAACCCGCCCCGCGGACGCCGGTGATGCTCTGGTCGTGATGGACCAAAGACTCGCACAACGCCGGCTCCGCCCGGCGTTTTTTCTTTTCCGACCACTTCCCTGCTCAGCCCTAAGTCCTCAGCCATTCCTCAAACCTCATCCCTCACCCCTTCCCACTTTTCACCATGACCACCATCCAACTCGCACTTCCCAAGGGCCGCATGGAGCAGGGCGTTCTGCAGCTCCTCAACGACGCCGGCATCAAGGTCAAGGCCTCGTCCCGCGGCTATCGCCCGACGATCTCCCTTCCTGACTTTGACACCAAGGTCCTCAAGCCCCAGAACATCGTCGAGATGCTCGATGTCGGCTCGCGGGACATCGGCTTCGCCGGCGCCGACTGGGTGGACGAACTGAACGCGGAGGTCGTCGAACTGCTCGACACGGGCCTCGATCAGGTCCGCCTCGTTGTCGCGGCCCCCGGAGAGCTGCTGAAGGACGGCAAGCTGCCTCGCTCCGGCCCCGGCCGGCCCCTGCTGATCGCCAGCGAGTTCGAACAGCTCACGACCCGCTGGATCCAGGCTCAGAATCTCGACGCCCGCTTTGTGCGATCCTTCGGCGCGACCGAAGTCTTCCCGCCCGAAGACGCGGACTGCATCGTCGATGTCGCGGCCACCGGCGCGACGCTCGCGGCCAACGGGCTGCACGTGGTCGGCGAAGTGAAGCGGTCCTCCACACGCCTCTACGCACACCCGCGAGCGATGCAGGACCCGGGGAAGCGTGCGATGATCGAGCCGCTCGTGCTGATCCTGAAAGCCGTGCTCGAAGCCCGCAAACGCGTGATGATCGAACTGAACGTGCCGCGCGATCGACTCGAGGCGGTCTGCAAGGTGCTGCCATGCATGCGCGAGCCGACGATCTCGCCGCTCCACGGCGAGGCGGGTTACGCGGTCAAGTCTGCCGTGCCGCGGGACATGCTGCCGACGCTGATCCCTGAACTCAAGAAGCAGGGTGGTTCAGACATCGTGGTCTCGACCTTGTCGCAGATCGTGCCGTGAGTGATCCGAATCCCAGGACCGTTTCGCGTCTGAACTCTCGCCGCTCATGAGCAACTTCCAGCCCATCTCGGTGACGCCCGCCCCGCTGCTCGCGGGCAAGGCGGCGTACAGCGTGCCGAAAACCGGCCACGTGATCGATCTGCATCTCGATGCCAACGAGGGGCTGGTCCCGCCACCGGAGCTGGCGGGTTTCCTGCGCGACGCGATGCCCGACGCGGTGCGCCGCTACCCCAACGCGGCGCCGCTGCAGCAGGCTCTCGCGGCTCGCTTCGATGTCGAGGCGTCACGCGTGCTGGTGACCGCGGGCGCGGACGATGCGATCGACCGCGCCTGCCGCGCGGTGCTGGCGCCGGGGCGTGAAATTATCCTGCCTCTGCCGACGTTCGAGATGATCCCCAAGTACGCGGCACTTGTCGGGGCCTCCGTCCGTCCGATCGCGTGGATGCGCGGCACGTTCCCCCGCGAAGCCGTGCTCTCGTCCATCACCCCCGCCACGGCGATGGTCGCGATCGTCACGCCCAACAACCCCACCGGCGTGCCCGCAACGCACGACGATGTGATCACGGTCGCTCGCGCCGCCCGCCACTCGCTCGTACTCGTCGATATGGCCTACTGCGAGTTCGCGGATGGCGAAGTCTCGAACGACTCCTTCGCCCGCCGCATCCTCGAAGAACCAAACGTGCTCATGACTCGCACGTTCAGCAAGGCCTGGGGGCTCGCGGGGCTGCGCGTTGGGTACGCGATGGGCCACACCGACGCGATCCAATGGCTTCGGGCCGCCGCCGGGCCGTACACGTGCGCGAGTTCCTCGCTCGCGATCGCGACCCGCTGGTTCGCCGAAGGCCGCACCGTCATCGACGCGTTCATCGAGCGCGTGAAGCACGAACGCGTGGCGCTCGGCGCACTGCTCGCGCGTGCCGCGGGCGTGGAGGTCTGGCCCAGCCAGGGCAACTTCGTCTTCGCCCAGTTCCCCGACGCGCGGCGTGTGCAGGATGAACTGGCCCGCCGCGGCATCGCTGTCCGTGGCTATCCGGGTCGCGTGCTGATGGACGGCGTTTCACTCGACCCTTGCCTGCGCATCACCTGCCCCGGCAAGGAACGCGATTTCTCACGCCTCGCTACCGCGATTCAAGAAGTTCTGAGCATGACACAACCACGGTGACCGAACGCAACCCACGGCACGCCCGACAGACCGCACCACAGAGATCACGGAGAACACCGAGTGAATCGCAAGAAGAAGACAACCAAGCCGTCACTCGCTTCAGGCTCCGCTCCCCGCGGTCGCACCGCCAGCGTTGCGCGCAAAACCAAGGAAACCGATATCGCCCTCGAACTCAACCTCGACGGCAGCGGCAAGGTCTCGGTCTCGACCGGCCTGGGCTTCCTGGACCACATGCTCACCGCGCTCGCCCATCACGCGCGGCTGGACCTCACACTCACCTGCCGCGGCGATCTGCACATCGACGACCATCACACGGCCGAGGATGTCGCCATCGCGCTGGGTAAAGCCATCGACCAGGCCCTTGGCGACCGCGCCGGCATCGTCCGTTTCGGTTACGCCTACGCCCCGCTCGACGAAGCCCTCGCCCGAGCGGTGGTCGATCTCTCCGGACGCCCGTCGCCCAGCATCCATCTCCGTCTCCGCCGCGGCAAGATCGGCGAGGTCGCTGCCGAGAATCTCACGCACGTGCTCGAGTCCCTCGCGGTGCACCTCCGCGCCAGCGTCCACGTCGACGTCCTCCGCGGCGACAACGAACACCACAAGGCCGAGGCCGCGTTCAAGGCACTGGCCCTCGCAATCCGCCAAGCCCTCGCCCGCGATGGAAGCAACGAGATCCGAAGCACGAAAGGAGTCCTGTGACCCGCTGGTTCCCGCGACTCCCCCTCACCTGACTTGAGGCTCCGCCTCAAATCGTCCTCTCCCCGCACGCGGGGAGAGGAGGCGCAACCCCGTTCACCAAAAGACCGAACACCTCAGTCCTCAGTCCTCACACCTCCTCCCTTCACTCGTGCCCACTCCCCTCCACATCATCTCCACCGGAACCGCCAACACCGCATCGGTGCTCGCCGCTTGGGAGCGCCTCGGCATCGAAGCGATTCTCACCACCAACGAAAGCGACGTCCGCGAAGCTCCTCGCATCGTGCTCCCCGGCGTCGGCTCGTTCGGCGCGGCGATGCGGCTGCTCGAGGCCGAAGGACTCGTGCCTGCGCTGCGTGAACGCCTTGCCGCCGGGCGTCCGACGCTCTGCATCTGCCTCGGCCTGCAACTGCTCGCGACCGCCAGCGACGAATCGCCGGGTGCGAAGGGCCTTGGCGTGTTCCGCGCCACGGTGTCGCGGCTGCCCGATCACATCGAAGCCGCCCACCTACCCCGACAAGTTCCGCAGCGTGTTCCGCAGCTGGGGTGGAACCAGGTCGAGGCCCCGAAGGGTTCGCGTTTCCTCACCGACGGCTTCGCGTACTACGCCAACTCCTACTGCCTGCGTGAGGTGCCACAGGGCTGGCTCGCGGCCACGACCACCTACGGCGTGCGCTTCTGCGCCGCGATCGAGCGTGCCGGCGTGCTCGCGTGCCAGTTCCATCCCGAGCTCTCGGGCCGCTGGGGTGCGGCGCTCCTGAAGCGCTGGTACGACGAATCGCCCGCCGCGCACGCCAACGCCCCCGCGAAAGGAGCCGCGTAATGCTCACCTCGCGGGTCATTCCGTGCCTCGACTGCCGCGACGGGCGGGTCGTCAAGGGCGTGCAGTTCCAGGGCCTCCGCGACGCGGGCGACCCGGTGGAGCTCGCGGCCCGGTACGAAGCCGAGGGTGCGGATGAGCTTGTCATCCTCGATGTTTCCGCCACGCCGCAGGGCCGCGCGAACCAGACCGACACCATCAAGCGTGTTCGCAAGGTTCTCTCGATCCCGCTCACCGTCGGCGGCGGCGTGCGTACCAGCGACGACGCCAAGCGCCTGCTCGACGCCGGTGCCGACAAGGTCGGCGTCAACACCGCCGCCGTGCTCGACCCAGCATTGCTCACCAAACTCGCCGAGCGCTTCGGTCGCCAGTGCATCGTCATCGCCATCGATGCCGCACGCACCGAGCCTCCCGAGACGAACCCCACGCGCAAGCGTGGGGCCACCGCCGCGATCGTCTCATCTCAACCCACTTCCTGGCACGTCGTCATCCGCAGCGGCGAAGACCGCCGCCCGCTCGATGCCATCGAATGGGCACGCAACTCGACCCACCTCGGAGCCGGCGAGATTCTGCTCACCAGTTGGGACCGTGACGGCACCAAGGCTGGCTACGACTTTGATCTCCTCCGCGCCGTCTCCAGCGCCGTCACCGTCCCTGTCATCGCCAGCGGCGGCGCGGCCGGCCCGCAACACCTCATCGAAGCACTCCAAGCTGGCGCCGACGCCGTGCTCGCGGCGTCCATCTTTCATGACGGCCACTACACCGTTCGCCAAGTGAAAGAGGCCCTCGCCAAAGCGGGCTTCCGTGTGCGTGACGACACCGTGACATTCTGACGACCCGATCCCCCGCACAGCTCCCACTTCCTCACCCTCGCACTTCCTCAAGCCCATGGTCATCCCCTCCATCGATCTTCAAGGCGGCTACACCGTCCAACTCGTCGGCGGGCGCGACAAAGCCCTCGACGCCGGCGACCCGCGCCCGCTGCTGCGCCGCTTCTCCATCGCGGGCGAGGTCGCCGTCATCGATCTCGATGCCGCCATCGGCACCGGTAGCAACGCGGCGCTCATCGAAGAGCTCGTTAAGCAAGCTCCCTGTCGCGTTGGCGGCGGGATCCGCAGCGTCAACGCCGCCATCCGCTGGCTCGATGCCGGTGCCTCCAAGGTCATCCTCGGCACCGCCGCCACGCCCGAGATCCTCAAGGAACTCCCTCGCGAGCGCGTCATCGCCGCCGTCGATTGCAACCACGGCGAGGTCGTCGTCAAGGGCTGGCGCGAGGGCACCGGCGAGAAGGTCGAGGACCGCATCGCGAGGCTCCGCGATCACGTCGGCGGCTTCCTCATCACCTTCGTCGAGCGTGAGGGCCGCATGGTCGGCATCGACACCGCGCAGATCGAACGCCTCGTCAAGGCTGCTGACACGGGTCGACCCGACTCCCCGCGCGTCACCATCGCCGGCGGCATCGCCACCGCCGACGAGATCGGCATCATCGACCGCCTCGGCGCCGATGCGCAGGTCGGCATGGGCCTCTACACCGGCCGCTTCACGCTCCACGACGCGATCCTGGCGCCCACCACCAGCGACCGCCCCGACGGCCTGCTCGCCACGGTCGTCGTCGATGAGCTCGGCCACGCGCTGGGTCTGTGCTACTCCTCACGCGAGTCCGTCGCCAAGGCCATCGAGCTGCAACGCGGCGTCTACCACTCCCGCCGCCGCGGCGTGTGGGTCAAGGGCGAGACCAGCGGCGACACCCAGGAACTGCTCCGCATCGACCTCGACTGCGACCGCGATGCGCTCCGCTTCGTCGTCCGCCAGCGTGGCGACGGTTTCTGCCACTTCAAGACCGACACCTGCTGGGGCAACCACGCCGGCCTTGCTGCACTCGAGCGGACGATCCGCCAGCGTGTAGCCGAGGCCCCGGCGGGCTCGTACACGCGTCGTCTCCTCGACGATCCAACGCTCCTCCGGGCCAAGCTCATCGAAGAAGCAGGGGAGCTCGCGTCGGCGCTCGACCCGTCAACGCCCGACCCGCGGGGTGTCCGTGCCGCCGCGACCAACGAGGCTTCGGATGTGCTGTACTTCGCGCTCGTCGCGCTGACCAAAGCGGGCGCGTCTCTCGCGGAGGTGGGGGCTGTGCTCGACGCCCGGTCTCGCAAAGTCACACGCCGGCCGGGAAACGCCAAGCCGTAGACACGATGGAAGCGTCGCAAGAGTTCAACGCCATCGATCAGGCTCACTGAAGCACGTCAAACGTCGCGACCGTGCAACAAGCATTCCCGGCACGATCCGTGATCGCAAACGAACGACTCGACATCGACGCGATCGCCGAGGCGTGATCCAGGCAACGGTTGGCCGCGGCGACGACATCGTTCCTCGCCGTTCGCTCGTCGAGAGTGAACAGCACGAGCACCACACAACCGTCCAAGATCGCCTCGTCTCTTGAGAGCTTGTCCAGGTCGGTTCGCAGCGCCGCCGTCAGCTCGGATCCATACCCACGATTGGGAACCGGCACACCGTGGGTGTAGGTAAACTGGGCGACCGTCTTGACCTCGACCCACAGGCATTCCGATGCCTTCACCTCAGCGCCGCCGCCCGAGGGCGCCGCCGGCGAACTCGCTTCAGCGAACAAAGTCCCTGCGACCTCCGCCTTCTCTCGCCGCAGCGTCAGAGCGTCTTGCAACTTCTGCCCCGGTGCCGGAGTGAGCACCAGATCGCATCGCAGCCTCGCCGCTCGGCTCGACACCTGCTCGCTCAGCGTCGGATAGCCGACCTCGCGGAGCACGCCGTAACCCGCCGCTTCGCAGCCCGCGCCTAGCACCTGCTGCAGTTCCACCTCACGCATCGCGTCCAAGCCACGGACGCTCTGCTCCTCGCGCAGCATCTTCTCGCGCCGCTCCAACGCCGCACCCAGCACCGTCGCGGCGTCGAAGCCCTGCCACATCGCCGCCTCCCTAGGACTTCAGCTCTTTCTCGATCCGCTCCGCCAGCTCCCGCGCGGATTCTTCCGCCAGCATCCTCGACCGGCCCATCGCCGTTTTCCAGACCCAGGGCATGGGCAGGACCGTCACCGGCAGATACCACGCGCAGGTCTTCCAGAACTCGCGCGGATACCAGCTGAAGTACGTGGCCAGCATCGAGTCGGTGATCCACACCCCCGGCCAGATCGAGAGCAGCAGCGCCGCGATCACGATCGCGGGCATCTTTCTCTTGAGCTCCAGCGTCGGCACGAGCGTCGACCCGTTCGCACCTTCCTGAACGCTGTATCGCAGGTCGTAGTCAAAGACCCAGCCGTACGCGAGAGCCTTGAAGCCGTCGGCGGTCTCTTCGAATCCGGGAAGTTTCCCCCGTTGGCTCAGGGCCCGCATCCGACGCACGACGGTCAGGCGGTCTTGTCCCAAGCAAATCGCCCCGACGCCCGGCGTCGATCCATCCCGCACCTGTGCTGATTGCCCGCCTTCGCTCACGGTCCTCTTTCCGCACTTCCTGCCGATCAGTTGCGGCCTCCTGCCGCAGACTTCGATTCCGGACGGATTCTCGGCCACATCCGACCCTGATCCTCGAACCAACTCCTGTCTACAGGTTACTATGTTCGCGGTGGTCTGGCACGCCCTGTGCCTTGGTGGCTGGTATGAAGACGAATTCAAAGACGGGCGATAATGTCGTTGGTGGCGGCGCGCCAGCCGCCACACCCCATGCTCCTCAGTTGAGGTACGTGGACGTGGTGGATTTCGACCCCCGTGCCGTGTCGCGGGCCCGCGACGCGTCGGCATATTCGGAGCAGCCCCTACCGGCCGGACTTCGCCCCAGCGCGACGGTCCGCCCCGCCCAGCCGCTCGCGTCCATGGATCGCCGCCATGGGCGATCCCTCCGACCCGTTCAAGATGCCCCCGATCGACCCGGACAGCCCGAGTCCGTTGCCGCCGCGCGCCGCATGATCGAAGAAGCCAACCGCGACTCCAGCCGCATCGGCCTGGGGCCCCGGTTCGCCGATTCCTTGGAATCCACCCGCCGCGCCACGCCTGCCCTGCTCGGCGACGACGCCCGGTGGGTCTTCGCCGTTCGCGTCCGACGCGAGGTCCAGGGTGGACACGCCGCCATCGTCACCCCGGAATCACGCAAGCGTCTGCTGCGACTGGCCAACCGCCTCGGCCTCCGCGACTTTGACGCCAACCTGGTGATCGCCATCGTTCAAGACGACGCCCGCACCTTCGGCGGCACGCTTCCGGTCCCCTCCGACGCCGTCCGCGGCCCCCTCGCTCTGGTTCGTCCCGCGCAAACGCCGCGAACGCCCACGTTCTTCTTGCCTCGCCCCGAACGCTTCGCGGCTCTGGCCCCCTTCGCGGCCAGCGTCGCGTTGGCGTTCGTCCTGGCGTTCATGGCCGCCCGGTGGCTGCTGCAGGCGTAACCCGCAGAGTGGCTCCATCCCCGCGCCTCACACGCGGCTGACCGCGCGCCCCGAGCTCGTCAGCCGCTCAACCACCCCGCGAACAAGGCGGTCCGGTTTCTGCTGCACCATCAGATACTCCCGGTGCGACAGCCGCAGGAATCCGTGGCCTTGCGCGTGGTCGAGAAACGCCAGCATCCCGGTGAAGTATCCCTCGGTGTCCAGGAGCGCAATCGGCTTCTCGTGGAGCTTCAACTGAGCCCACGCCAGCACCTCGAACAGCTCGTCCAGCGTTCCGAATCCACCCGGGAGTGACACGAACGCGTCCGCGATCGTCGCCATCTGCATCTTGCGTTCGTGCATCGTGTCGACGATCCGCATGTCCGCCACCCGGGGATGCGCCAGCTCCTTCCCCACGAGCTGCTTGGTGATCACGCCCGTCACCGCCCCGTTCCGTGAGAGCGCCCCGTCCGCGACCGCGCCCATCAGCCCGAGGCTACCGCCTCCATACACCAGCCGCGCCCCGCTCTCCGCGATCGCGGCTCCCAGCGCAAACGCCTCCCGCGCGAACGCGGGGTTGGAACCCGACGCCGACCCACAGTACACAGCGATCGAAGGAACACTCATAGCCGAGGGTATGTGCGAGGCCCACCCTCGTCGGAGATCCGGACTACCGACCGCCGCGGTCGATCCGCTCGAGCACGTCGCTCACCTGAATCCGGCTCATCAGCCGGCGTCCCAGGTCGTCGTTCTTGTGGTCGAGCGGCTCCCCGGGATCGACCATCTGCAGAACATCCGCCGCTCGGCGGTACGGCCCGACCCGAGCGATCGAGGTCGGTCCGTACAGAGCAATCAGGGGGCGATCCAGTCCCACCGCCATGTGCAGCACCGCCGAGTCGTTCGCGATCACCAGCGAACTTCGTTCGACCAACGCCAGAAGATCATCGATCCCGGTCATTCCGATCCGGTCCACGATCCGCGGGTTGCTCTCCGCCAGCTCGAGCAGCGGCCCGCACTGCTCGCGCTCGTTCGGTGCACCCACCACGACCACATGGTCATAGCCACGGGTCAGAAGCTCGCCGGCAACCTTGGCGTATCGCTCCAGGGGCCAACGCTTCCCCGCCCAGCGGCTCGTGGGCGCGAGCAAGGCGTAACGGCTCGTCGCGAGCACCAGGTCCACACTCGCACGCCGCCGAGCCTCGGGCGACGGGTACAGCCGCATGTCGTGCACCAGCCCGACGCCGCTGCGCCCGATCACCTCCAGCATCCGATCCACGCTGTGGACCTCGGGCGGCACCCGGTGCCGCTCGGTGAGAAACAGCCACCCACCCTCGCGGGCGTTGGCCAGCCCAACCCGCCTCGGGGCCTTGGTGCTCCACGCGAAGAAACCGCTGCGGAAGAGGCCTTGCAAGTCGTAGACCACGTCGTATTGAGCGTCGACCAACGACTTGAGAAAGCCCCGCAGAGGCCGCAGGTCCAGCCGCCGCAGCGCCGCCCCCAGCGCCTTCCGGGGGAACTCGACCACGCCGCTCAGCCCCGGATGGTGACGGATCGCTGGAGCGAACGTGTCCTGCACCAGCCAATCGATCCGAGCTTCCGGATACGCCGCGCGAAGGCTCGCGAGCGCGGGCACCGTTCGGCACACATCGCCCAGCGCGCTGGGCCGGATGAGGAGGATTCGAGAAGGAGAGGGCATCGACGGGATCACGCCATCATCCGGGATAGCTGGCACAGGTCCGGTCCGTCTCCCACACCGTGATGCGTTCCAGCACCGCTCCGCTCGAGTGCTTGGCGAGCTCCGGTGCCAGCCGGTCAAAGAAGACCCGGGCGATGTTCTCGACCGAAGGCAGCACGCCGCCCTTTCTCACATCGAACTCCACCGTGTCCTCGTTGAGATGCTTGTGGTCAAACGCCTGGATGATCACCCGATCGGTGAGCGCCTCCAGCTCCGCGAGCGGCAGCGCGTCCGGCTTGCACCGTACCGCGGGCTCGACGACGTAGTTGTGCCCGTGACCCCGGGGGTTGTTGCACTTGCCGTAGAGGCGACGGTTCTCCTCGTCACTCAAGCTCGGCGAGTGCAACCGGTGCGCCGCCGAGAAATCAAAGCGCTGACGCATCACAACAGTGGTTTGGTCGGCTGCGGCCATCTCGAGCGAATGGTACGGAGTGAGAAACAGCCGGACGCTCTGCAACGCCGCTGGCAGGGACGCCAACGCCCCGACACTCTGCCGCAGAACGCTCGCCGGGGTCTCCCCGTCTTCCACGCCGGCAACAAACAGCGGCACCACCCGATCCCGCACCGCCCGATCAATCGCCTTGATGTCGATGAGGTATCCCGTGACCGCGTCCACCTCGCCGCGGCACGACACCCGCAGCTCGTAATGCCGGTCAAAGCCCGCCACGCTCGGGTTGCCGGCGAAGCCGTTCACCCCCCGAGCATCCGCGGAGGGACCGACGGCGAAGCGAACTGTGCGTGTGAGCGTGTGCATGGTTGGACGAACCCGCGCCCCGTGCGAACCCGGGCTTGCGGGCCTTCATACGATATCGAAGCTCAATCGCTGACAGATTCCCCGCGCCGGATCAAGGCGCCAACCGGAGATCACTCATGAACCTGCTTGCCGCCGCGTTGTTGTCCGTGTCGTCGCTCGTGGCTGATCCTGCCCCGGCACCCGCTCCGGCACCGGCCCCCGCTCAAGACCAACCCAAGCAGGACGCTCCCAAGCCCGACAACAAACCTGAAGCAAAGCCAGAGTCCAAGCCCGAGACCCAGCCCACCGTCCAGCCCGCCGGCAAGCCCGCCGAAGAGAAGAAGCAAGCCACCCCGGCCAGCCCCTACGTCCTGGGGTACACCCTCAAGGACATCGACGGCAAGGACGTCGACCTCAGCCAGTACAAGGGCAAGGTCATCCTCTTCGTCAACGTCGCCAGCAAGTGCGGCTACACCCCCCAGTACGCCGGCCTCGAGAAGCTCTACAAGGAAAAAGCCGCCAAGGGCTTCGTCATCCTCGGCTTCCCCGCCAACAACTTCGGCGAGCAGGAGCCCGGCAGCGACGCCGAGATCAAGAGCTTCTGCTCCAGCAAGTACAACGTCACCTTCCCCATGTTCGCCAAGATCTCCGTCCGCGGCGAGGACGCCCACCCGCTCTACAAGCAGATCGCGGCCCAGGCCAAGCCCGTCGGCGGCGACCCCCAGTGGAACTTCACCAAGTTCTTGGTCGATCGCAACGGCAACGTCGTCGGACGCTTCGAGCCCAAGGTCAAGCCCGATGACGCCACCCTGAACAAGCGCATCGACGAACTGCTCGGATCGTGAACCGGCCTCACGCCGATCCACTCGCTCCTCAACGCTCACCCGACGCGGCAGTCTGATTCAGATCGGACGGCGCAACGGGTCTGTCCCGGTCGGCCGCAGCGGCTCGTCCGTCGCACGCCGCTTGGGAGAGAGCTTCTCCAGCTCCTTCATCGCCCGCTCGGTCTCGTTGTCGCCCGCGATCCGCAGCGGTTCCGCCCGTGGCGCCGGGGGGACAACCGGTTCGGTCCGGATCGGCGCGGGCGCCGAGATCGCCCGGTCAAAGTCGCCCGCCGCGCGCGTGCCGTACACGCTGCCGGCACCCCGCTCCCGCACCGCCGCAAGCTCGGCCTCGATAACCGGATCGATCGTGTGCAGCAGGATCCCCGCCGCAATACCCAGCCGGATCGAACTGATCGCCCACACCAAAAGCCCCAGCGCCACCATCGGCGTGACGCCGTGGATCAGCACCACCACCGCCTCGGACCGCACGCCCGACTTCCCCGCCTCGCTCGCCAGAATGGTGGGGGTGTAGCCGCAAAGCAGGCCGGTCACGCTCGTGGCGGGCACCGCGCTCGACCACGGCACCGCCATCGCGAAGAGCGCGGTGATGATCGACGCGCCCAGCACCGCACGCTGCGATCCCACGATCGCCGCAACGGACGCGACCACCACCGACATCCAGCTCTGGGCCAGCAGCACGAACGCCGCGATCAAACCGACCGCACACGCCGTGTCCGACACGCCGCGGAGCAACGAGTCGCCCGCACCCAGCTTCCTCGCCTTTTCGGGCTCGTCCTTGATCGCCTCTTCCAGCGAGATCCGCTTCTTCGCCGGGGTCTCGACGACCTGCAATGCCTTCTCGTCCACCGGTGCCGCGGCGCTCACACCGGTGTCCGTGTACCGGGCGGCGGTGAAGTGCACGAAACCAAACACCAGGGCCTGAGTCGCAATCGCCAGCGCGAAAACCACCCCAAAGATCGTGACCCCGCGCCGCAACGCGAGCAACGCCGGAGAAGCGGCATGAGATGGAGTAACGGGTGACATGCGCGCTCGCCTCCGAGAATCGGTTCCCGCGGCTAAGTTCAGCCGCTGTCTCTGCATCGGCAGGGTCTTCGCGTCGGTTCAGGGGGATCCCCGGAGCCATCCCGAACGCCACGCGTCCGAGAACCTCGATACCCCTCGGGCTTGCAAATCCTCGGTTTGGAACCTATCTTTCAAAGAATCCTGAAAACTCCGAAGCCTCGGCCGCGGCGGTGCGAAGTCACTCCCAGCCCGAGACCTTCACGAGCACTCTCATGTCCAACCTTTACACGCCCCCCAAGACCAGCCCGCACACCAGCGCCCTCGACACCGGGCTCCTGAACGCGGTGGTCCGCGGCGAGGCCCGCCTGACCCCCGATCAGGCTCTCGAGATCTTCCGCTCGATGCAGCTTCCCACGCTCGGCCGCTACGCCGACGCCCGCTGCCGCGCCATCCACGGCGACACCTTCCGCACCTACATCATCGACCGCAACATCAACTACACCAACGTCTGCAACGCTAAGTGCACCTTCTGCGCTTTCCGCCGCGACGGCGACGAGCACGACGCGTACACGCTCTCGTACGAAACGCTGCTTGAAAAGGTCGGCGAGCTCGCCGCGATCGGCGGCACGCAGATCCTCATGCAGGGCGGCATGAACCCCGAGCTGCCGCTGGACTGGTACCTCGATCTGCTCTCTGCGATCAAGGAGAAGTACCCGCACATCCACGTGCACGGCTTCTCGCCCCCGGAGTTTGTCGAGTTCGTCCACTTCTTCGACCCGCCGGGCAAGAACTTCGAGGAGAAGGTTCGTTGGGTGATGGTCCGACTGCGCGACGCGGGGCTCGACAGCGTGCCCGGCGGCGGCGGCGAGATCTTCGCCGGCCCGGTCCGCCGCAAGATCGGTCTGGGCAAGTGCGACGCCGAGTCGTGGCTGACGGTGATGTACGTCGCGCACTCGTTGGGTATGTTCACCAGCGCGACGATGATGTTCGGGCACATCGAGGGCTACGCCGATCGCGTGCACCACATGATGCTGGTCCGCGAGTGGCAGGACCGGGCGTTGCGCGACTTCGCGACGACCCCGTGGCAAGCGACAGACGACGACAACGTCTTCGCGATGCCCACCCACGGCAAGATCCAGAGCAAGTACCCGAACGCGCGGCTCATCAGCCCCGCTCGGCGTCACCTGCCCAAGGGCGGCGGGCACTACAAGGCGTTCATCTCCTGGCCCTTCCAGCGCGAGAACACGCCCTTGGGCCGCGTGAAGGACTGGGGCGCGAACCCCGGCGAGCTCGAGGCGGAGTTCCCCGGTGACACGGTCGCCCGCGCATTCGACTGGGGCAAGAACGAAGACGTCGACTACAAGACGCTGAGCCCCGAGTTCGGCCGTCGCGTTAGAATGAGCGGCAGCAGCGACTACCTCCGGACGCAGGCGCTGTCTCGCCTCTTCCTCGACAACATCTACTCCATCGGCTCGTCGTGGGTCACCATGGGCCCGCACATCGGGCAGGTTGGCCTGACTTACGGCGCGAACGACATGGGTAGCGTGATGATGGAAGAGAACGTGGTGAGCAGCGCGGGCACCACATACTGCCTCGACGAGGCGGTGCTCTGCCGCCTGATCCGCGGCGGCGGCTTCGTGCCGGCGCAGCGTGACAACGTCTACGACATCCTCAAAGTCCACAGCGGCCCGCAGTCCCCGGACTTGCTGGTCACCGATTGGTCGCAGCATCGGGCCAAGAAGACGCACCAGCAGGCCCCGCGTGAGAAGCGGGTCGAGATCGTGGTGCAGCCACGATCGACGCAGGCGGCAACGGCACGCTGACGCGGCGGGATCGATCCGGTCCCGCCCGAGGAGGCGGCGATGAAGATCCTCCGAGCGGCATTCCTGTATTGGCTCCTGGCCTTCGCCGCGGGATTCGTGCTCGGAGCCTTTCGAGTGATGCTCGTCGAGCCCATGCTCGCGACGTGGCTTCAGGGCTACGCGCTGCTGTCCGCCGTGGCGATGGAAGCCCCGATCATGCTCACGGTGTCATGGTTCGCCGCCGCGTGGGTGCTCGGTCGCCGTCCATCGTGGACGCCCGCAGAAACGCTGGGCATGGGCGGCCTCGCCTGGCTTCTGCTCCAGCTCGCTGAACTCGGCCTGGCGCTCGTGATGGGTCTGTCAACAGCCGCATACCTCGAGAAACTCACAACGCTCGCAGGAGTTCTCGGCATCGCACTCCAAATCCTGTTCGCCTTCATTCCTCTGCTCGTCCTGTGGCGGTCAAGGGCGTTCGCGGCCCGCTAGAACGGCACCGGCGACGCAAACTCCACCCGCGTCTTCGTCCCGGGCAGAAGAAAACTCAGCGTCCGCGCGTGCAGCATGAGCCGCGGCGCGGCGCTCTTCCCATACAGCACGTCGCCGAGGATCGGATGCCCGAGCCCGCACGCCGCGTGCACCCGCAACTGGTGCGTGCGTCCGGTCACCGGTCGAAACTCGATCCGCGTTCGATCGATCTCGCGGGCCAGCACGCGGTACTGCGTCTGCGCCGGGCGCCCCTGCAAATGGTCCACGATCTGATACGGCCGATTTTCGACGTCGAGCCGCATCGGCAGGTCGATGAAGCCCTCATCCACTTCGACGATACCGTCGACCAGCGCGACGTACGACTTTTCGGGGATGCGATCGTGGAACTGCTGCGAGAGCTCGCGCTGCGCGTCCGCGTCGAGCGCGACGACCATCAGGCCCGACGTATCCATGTCCAGTCGGTGCACGATCAAGTGATTCGACGGCATCGCTGGCTTGCTCGGATCACCCGCATAGAACGCCGCGTGTACGCGACTGACGACGCAATCGGCCTTTTCGGGTCCGATACCAGGAACCGAAAGCACGCCGCTGGGCTTGTCCACGACCACAAAGCGATCGTGAACGTGCACGAGACGGATATCGCCGAGGATGGTTTGCGGATCGGGCAAGGCGAGATCGTTCGCACGCCACCAGGCCGAACGGGTTCTCGGGTGCCACTGCCGAGCCGCTTGGGGCTCGGCAGTGGGGCTCGGCGAACGGCTGCCGAGGGTTCATGGCCTTCTTTGCGATTCACGCCTCTCCACTGCCCGGCCCAGAGCGGCCGGGCAGTGGCACCCGAGGGAAGGCGTGAAGCGGTGCCGCGACGCCATGTCCAAATGGACCAATGATCGCCTGCACACCGAAGAGGATCCCCGATGATGCACGCCGCTGTCCTGCCGATCGTTCTGACGTATGTTTCGGCCGCGCTCCAACCCGGAGCGACGACCAAGTCCGAACCGCAACCCGAGATCACCTGGCGCGAGGCCGAGGCTCCGATTCTCAGCCACTGGTCGCAGCTCACGTTTCGGCGTGACTTCGTGAAGGCCGGCGAAGCCTACTTCAGCCCAGACGGCCGCCGCATCATCTTCCAGGCCGTTCCCGTGCCGCCCGCGGGTCAGGAGCCCGATCAGCACTACTCGATGTACGTCGCCGACCTCACCTGCGACGCCGAGGGAGGCCCCGTCGGGCTCGCGAATGTCCGCCGCGTCAGCCCCAAGGGCAGCGCCAACACCTGCGGCTGGTTCCATCCCAAGGACGAGAACCGGATCCTCTTCGGCTGCACGATCGACCCGCCGCTCGCGCCCAACAAGCCCGGCTTCCAGGTCGGCACGAACAAGTACGTCTGGTCGTTCCCCGAGAACATGAAGATCGTGACGCTGGACCTGCGCACGCTGAAGGAGGGCGAGGAGCCCAGGCCGACGCCGATGTTCGAGCGGCCGGGGTATTGCGCGGAGGCGTCCTGGGACGCGTCCGGGCGTTTCGTGCTCTACGCCAACGTCGATCCCTCCAAACAAACCGGCGAGAAGCCCGACGCCGACATCTGGATTTACGACACCAAGACTCAGCAGCAGCACCCCATCGTGGTCGCCAAGGGCTACGACGGCGGACCGTTCTGGGCGCCCGATGGCAAGCACATCTGCTATCGCTCCGATCGCGCTGGCACCGATCTGCTCCAGATCTATGTCGCCGAACTGCGATTCGAAGACGGCGTCGACGGCACGGGCGCCTTCGTCGGCCTTCTGAACGAGTACCAACTCACCAAGAACGAGCACGTGAACTGGGGGCCGTTCTGGCATCCGTCTGGAGACTTCATCGTCTATGCCACCAGCGAGGTGAGCCACCGCAACTACGAGGTGTTCGCGCTCCAGGTCGATGACCTGGACGAGGACGCCGAGCACTCGAACCAGAGCTACACAGTCGAAACCGGCGCGGAAGGCCAGCGGGTCGGCCAAGGTGGGTCGTTGGCCACCCGCCCCGGCTACGTCGTGGACGATCGCCTGTCACGCCGCATCACCTTTGCATCCGGCGCCGATGTGCTTCCGGTCTTCCGCCCCGACGGCCATTGGATGATGTGGACCGCCCAGCGCGGCGAGATGATCGCGGGCGAGACCAAGCCCTCCAGTCAGCTCTGGATGGCCCGATGGAACGCGGACCCGTTCGCCTCGCCCGAGCCGAAGACGCCCCCATCCAAGCAGCGATAGAGCCTCTCGCGTCAGCGAGAGGTCGCAAGCGATTCCCTACCGCGCCCGCATCACATCGAGAACTTCTGGCAAGAGGTCCGCGAGCTCAAGCGCCAGCAACCCCGCCGCCGCGTTCTTCGACGCCCATCGCTCACCCGCGATCGCGTGGGCCTCGACGCTAACGCGCACGCAATCCATCAGCGAGAGTGTCCCCGGCATCGTCTTTCCCGCGATCGGCATCAGCCGCACGAATTGTGCGATCAACCCGCCGAGCAGGCCTGCCAGCACATCGCCGGTCCCCGCCGTCGCCAAACACGCGTGCCCGCGTCGGCAGGTCCAACTCTCGTGTCCGTTGCTCACCACCGTGTGCATGCCCTTGAGCACCACGACACATCCGAGCCGCTGCGCCATCGCCTCGCACGCGGCCAGCCGCGCGGGCTCACTGCCATCGGGCGCCTTGATCGACAGCGCCGCCGCCAGCCGAGCGAACTCGCCCGGATGGGGCGTGATCACGATGGGCGCTCGCAGATCACGCTGAAAGTCCGGCGTCGCGGCGAGACAGTTCAGGGCATCCGCGTCGAGCACCAGCGGGCACTCGGCGTGCAACGCGGCCCGCAGCACCACCGCGCTCGTACCCGCGGCCAGAGGCGACTGCCGCTCGTTCGACCAACCCAATCCCGGCCCGAGCACGATCGCCTGTGCGCCGGCCGTGTGTTCATCGAACACCGCCGCCACCTCGTGCGGCACGAGATTCCCATCCGCATCGGTCGGCAGCGCAACCCCCGTCGCCGAGGGCGTGATCGTGATCGCTTCATTCAGGATCGGCTCCGGCGTCAACATCCGCGTGAGCCCAACCCCCGACCGCAGCGCGGCACGGGCCGCGATCGCCGGCGCACCGATCATCCGAGACTCGCCCCGCGCGCAGCCACCGATGATCGCCACGGTGCCAAACGTCCCCTTGTGCGCATTGGCGGGACGGACGGGCAGCATCGGGAGTGCGGATGGCGATTCGTTCACGCACAAGCGTAGAACGCAAGCCGCGCGACCAATCACGACGCGAAGGACGCCGAGGCTGACGAGTCCGCGAGGAAGCCTCGGATGGCCCGCAGCGAGAGCGACGTGAACGCATGTTGGGCTCGATTGCGATTGTTCCAATCGATCCGAGGCTTCCTCGCAGAGCCTCGTCAGCCTCGGCGTCTTCGGGACGGTTGTCCGTCCTGAGCAACAGCCTCGTACCCTTCATCGTGATCGACACGCACTGCCATCTGACCTTCCCCGACTTCGCCGGTCGCGTGCCCCTCGTTCTCCAGAAGTCCCGCGAGCACGGCGTCCGCGGCTGCATCACCATCTCGACCACCACCAAAGACTGCCTGAACGCCCTCGCGATCGCCGAGCAGCACGACAACGTCTGGTGCACCGGCGGCGTCCACCCGCTCTACGCGGACCAGGGGCCGCACGAGTGGGCGAATCTGGAGAAGGTCATCCGCTCACCCAAGTGCGTCGCCTGGGGCGAGCTCGGCCTCGACAATCACTACCACGAGCCGATCGCATCCACGCAGCGGGCGGTGCTCGACGAGCAGCTCGCGTTCATCGAGTCGGTGCACGCCAAGGGAACCACCAAACCCATCGTGCTGCACTGCCGCGAGGCGTTCGAAGACCTGATTCCCGTGCTCAAGCGCACCAAGCTCGATCCCGCCCGCTTCGTTTTCCACTGCTTCACCGGCGGCCCCGCAGAAATGCGTCTGCTGCTCGACTTCGGTGCCTGCGTCTCGTTCACCGGCGTCGCCACCTACCGGAACGCCTCCGACGTCCGCGAGGCGATCAAGCTGGTCCCCGCGGACCGCATCATGATCGAGACCGACGCGCCGTTCCTGTCTCCCGATCCGCACCGATCGGTGCGCCCGTGCGAGCCGTGGATGGCAAGTCTCACAATGCAATCCGTCGCCGCGACACGAGGCATAACCCCGGCGGACTTCGAGAATCAAGTGAACGCCAACACCAAGCGTTTCTTCGGCATCGAGGCCTGACCAGATGTGCCCGTGCCCCATGTCTTGATGCCTTGATGCCGTGATGCCTCGATGCCTTCTTCTGCATCGAACTGGCTTCCGGACGCAATCCGGAGCCTTCATCCAACCTAAACTCGCACGTTGCCGCCGCGGGCTGGTCCGCGTGCAACCTCCGGGGCGATCGATGAGCGCCAAGTGGCGAAGAAGTCTGGCATTCGATGACGCGTTCTTCCCGGCGTGGGCCTGGCCGCTCAAGGCGTTGCTCCGATTGTTCAGCAGCATCCCCCTCGCGGTCGTGCTCCTCATCCTCGTCGCGTTCTACGGCGTGCTGGCCAGCGTGCCCATCGGCATCGTTGTTCTCGGTCTGACCCAGGCCTTCTACGGCGTCACGATCCTCGTCATGGTCGCGCTCGCGTGGGCCGTGCTCGTGCTGCCCGCTCGCGGACTCATCAAGTCCCGCGGCAGCCGCTTCTTCGCGACCATCATCGGTTCGCTCTTCGCAATCGTGCTCGGCTCCTGGCTCTGGTACACGTTCGCCTGGCCGATCCTGCACTACGACCCCGCCACCGGCGGCGGCGTGCGCTTCTTCGCTGACTTTGTTGACCGCACCAAGGCCATCACCATCCGCCGCCTCCCCGGCATGGAGATGTCCGAGCTTGAGTTTTACAACTGGTGGCCGCTACGGCTCATTCTGCTGCTGTTCGTCGCCAACATGATCATCGCGACGCTGCGGCGCATCGAGTTCAACTTCAAGAACATCGGCGTGCTCACCGTGCACACCGGCATCGTCACGATCGCGATCGGCAGCGTCTACTACAACGGCCTCAAGCGCGAGGGCGACACCATCCTCCTCGCCGCCCAGCAGAACCCCGCCGATCCCAAGGCTCCCAAGGCCGCCGCCGGTCCGGCGGTCAACGCGTTCTACGACGCCACCCGCGTGGCGCTCTTCATCAGCCAGAAGCGAGAGTGGGGCTCCGGCGACCTCGAGCAGCGGGTGCTCAGCGGCGTGCCGCGGTACAACGACTACAACCTCGCGGCGTTCCAAGGCCGCTCGATCCTCGAGCTCTCGCGCCGCCAGCGGGTCTGGCAGACGCCCAAGCAGGAGCCCGCGCTCGATCTCGACGTCCCCGAGTCGCACTCGACGCTCATCGACCCCGACATCAAGTTCCGCGTCGTCGGCTACGCGAGCTACGCCGAGCCAACCGAGGACTGGCGCGAGGTCGACACAAAAGAGATCACCTCGATCCGCGAAGGCTTCCGCTTTAACCCGCTGCGTTCGATCTTCCTACTGAGCGCCCGCCCCGACGCCAACGGCAAGGTCAACCCCGATCCCGTCTTCTCCTACATCCTGCTCCCCGGTTCCCCGGCACGCCGCCTGTCGGTCAACAACGTCCTGGGCATCGAGTACACCCTCGGCCCCGTCAACGGCATGAGCGACGAGCGCTGGGCCGATCTCTCTTCACCGATCCCCACCGACGCGCAGCACGCCATCGTGGTCGAGGTCCCCGGCGCGACCGCGGTCGACAAGCCGATCCGCAAAGTCCTTGAGATCGCCCCCGGCGTCACCCACGTCGTCGGCGGCTACACCCTCACCGTCGATCAGATCACACCCGAGCCGCCTTTTCCGATCGTGACGGAATCCCACAAGGGCGCCACCAGCAGCGTCGCTGTCATCAAGGTCAAGCCGCCCAAGGTCGACGGCAAGGACAGCGATTCCTACACCCGCTACGTCTATCACCGCTTCCCGGAGCTGAATCAGGACATCCTCGACACCCCCAAGCCCGACGGCCGCATGAACCGCCGGGCCGCCGACGCCTCCATCCGAATCGGATACATCGACGCGAGCATCGTGCAGGTCTACTTCGACGAAGTCCCGCCGTCGGACCCACAGGGCCAGCCCAAGACCCGCGCGATCGTCCGCCAACCCGGCGGGACCGTTCGCGTCTTCGACGCGCTCAAGGACGGCGAACTCAAGGACTTTGTCCCCGATATCAGTCTGAAGGTCGATCAGCGCTGGGCCCACTCCATCCGCGTGGACCGCCCACGCCCCGTCGCCGAAGAAGAACGCGACCGCCGCATGATCGGCACCCACGACAAGGCGATGCTCGCCGTCGAGGTCCGCATCGACCCGAGCGTCTTGCCCATGGACGTCCGCTCCGGCACGCGGGCCTGGTCCACCATCGTGTGGCTGCCCTTTGCCAAGTTCCTCTCCGTCGATCGCGAGCTGACCAAGCGCCTCGAGCTGCCCGACGGACGCGAATTGAACCTGACCTTCGGCCGCGCCCGCCACGTCTTCACCGACTTTGCCATCCGCCTCGTCGACTTTAAGATGATCTCGTACGACCACCGCGGGGCGCCGCGCGACTTTGAATCGGTCGTGCGAGTGGAACCCCTGGTCGACGGCTTCTCCGGCTACGAGCACGCCTGCAGCCTCAACGAGCCGCTCACGGCGCCGTTCATCTGGGACGAGCGCCGCCCCTGGATCCGCAACGCCGCCTACCGCCTGATCAGCGGCCTCAATCCCAATCAATTCAAAATGAGCCAGGCCGCGTGGGACGAGCAAGGCTGGCGCGAGAGCCAGAAGCTCGCCGACGCCGGCATGATTCCCGCGCCCCGGGCCCGTTTCACGATTCTCCAGGTCGGCAACAACCCCGGCATCCACGTCATCGCCCTCGGCGGCGTGCTTATGGCTCTGGGCATCCCCTGGGCCTTCTACCTCAAGCCCTACCTCGTTCGTCGTGAGAAGCGACTGATCCAGGAAGCCATAGCGAAGGGCGAGTACATCCCCAAGAAGCCCAAGGCCGAACCCAACGTGGTCGTGGTCCGCAATCGCGCCACCGCCGACCTCGCCGAACCCAAACCCGCGGCCGCCGGTGAACTCTCCGGCACGCCGCGCCCGTAAGACCGTCCTGATCGAACAGCGATCAAGTCAGGGAGTCGACATGATCCGCAGCCATTCCAAGATAGCCAGAACCGCCATCGCGATCGTGCTCGTCGGCCTCGGCGTGCTCGCGTTCGCGAGTCCGAACGCTCGCGCTCAGACCGCCCCCGAAGGCAACGCCCATCCGGTCGCGCAAGCCCTCGACATGGACGCCGCCGAACTCCCCAGCCCCTTCGGCGAACCGAAGGCCATCGGCTCCGCGCCCTCCATCGCCGACAAGAGCGCCTTCGCCGCCAAGCTCGACCTCCAGCCGCTGCGCGATCTCGCCGTCTGGCACAGCGGCCGCGTGAAAGTCGTCGACACCCTCGCCCGCGAGACCGTCCTCAAGATCGCCGGCCGCAAGAACTACTTCGACGTCGCTCCCATCGACGTCGGCAAGGTCGATTCCTTCGGCGCACCCGAAGGCGCCGGCAAGAAGGTCTTCTTCGATCCCGTCTTCACCCTCGTCGATCTCATCATCGACCCCGCGTACTACTACGAGAAGCCGGTGCTGGCGATCGACTACCTGCCCCTCCGCCGCGCGTTCCTCGAGGCCGCCTTCGGCGAGAAGGAAGAGACCCGCATCAACCGCTGGCTCAAGCTCCAACGCATCAGCCCGCGGATGGTCCAGGAGTTCGGACCGGCCGTGTCGCAGAAGTTCATCGCCGAGGCCCCGTACCGCGAAGCTCTCGGCAAGCTCGATCAGCAACTCGAGATCTGGCGTCTCAGCCGCGCCAACCTGACGCTCGTCGCACCCGAAGCCAGCGACAAGCAGTGGGCACATCTCGCCACCCTCGCCGCGGACCATCCCGCTCGCGTCGCCGCCGCCAAGCTCGGCGAGTCCTGGCGCAAGCTCGACGCCGACGGCGCCAACGCCGCCATCAAGACCCTGTCCGACAGCATCCGCTCGATCAACACGGCTCAGTACCCGACCACCAAGCGCGACCTTGAGATCTTCTACAACAAGGCCAACGCCTTCGAGTGGGGCATGTGGGCGTACTTCTTCACCTTCCTCGCCCTCGTGCTCGGCTTCGGCACCGGCCGGCGCTGGCTGCTGGGGCTGGGCACCGTGACCCTGCTGATCGCGATCGGCCTGCACGCCACGGGCTTCACGCTCCGCTGCATCATCGCCGAGCGTTTCGCGATCCAGAATCAGTTCGAGTCCATGACCGGGGTCAGCCTCTTCGCCGCGGTGGTGGGGCTGGCGATCATGATGCTCAAGCGCCAGTACCTCTTCGGCGCCGCCGCGGCGGGCGTCGGGTTCCTCATCTTGATCACCGCGACCCAGACCGCGATCCCCGGTCAGGTGATCGAACGCGAGGCCGCGATCCTCAACACCAGCGTGCTGCTCAAGTACCACGTCACCACCGTCCTCGTCTCCTACGGCCTGATCGCGCTGGGCTTCATCATCAGCTCGTTCTACCTCGTCACGCACTACGCCGCGAAGATGCGCGGCGCTCAATCCGCGTCCGTCGTCGCCCAGGTCTCCCTCGGCGGCACAGGCACCACCGCGGTCGTGACCGCCGGTGACGACGCCTCAAGCGAAACCGGCGGCTTCTCACCCGTCAAGCAGAAGATCCTCGACGAACTCGACACCGCCCAGATGACCGTGCTCCAGCTCGCGTTCTGGACCCTCGGCGTCGGCATTCTGCTCGGCGCCTGGTGGGCCGATCACTCCTGGGGCCGCTGGTGGGCCTTTGACCCGAAGGAAACCTGGGCGCTCATTACGTGGATCGTCTACCTGATCGTCATCCACCTGCGCTTCACAACCGGCCGCAACAAGGCGCTCGTCACCGCGTGGCTCAGCGTCGCGGGGTTCATCGTGATGCTGTGGACCTACTTCGGCGTGAACTTGCTACTGCCGGGATTACACGCTTACGCGTGATTCGAGTCGCGGTCCTCGAAGATAGGGCGTTTCCTATGGATCCGGTTCGCGTGCGGGTAGCTGTCGAGTGCCCGCTTTGTTTGGAGTTTGGTGACGTCTATCTCCGACGCCTGCCCACTGGTGAGGCGGTTGCCATGTGCGCAGAGTGCGGAGTGGGCTTTCGCGAACCTGGGTTCGTCGCTTTGTCGCGGTCGGAATCCTGGGAATGGGAGCGGACTGGGCACGTCGATCTCGATGCGGCGAGAGACTCAGTCTGGGCCTCTCTGGTCAAACCATGATCCCGAAGAGCCTCCGTCTTGGACCACAAGACTTTGTCGAGAGCGCAGACTCTCTGGCCGTTTCCCTCCTCGGCACCACCCTCGCCCGCCGCCTCTCCTCCGGCCTCATCCTCCGCGGCCGCATCGTCGAGACCGAGGCCTACATCGGCGTCCGCGATCGCGCCAGCCACGCCTTCGGCTGCCGCCGCACGCCCCGCAATGAGGCCATGTACGCCAGGCCCGGCACCGCGTACGTCTACTTCACCTACGGCATGCACTTCTGCTTCAACGTCGTCTGCGCCGCCGCGGGCGACCCGCAGGCCGTGCTGATCCGCGCCGTCGAGCCGCTCGAAGGCATCGAAGAAATGCGCCACCTCCGTGGCTTGGGTGCCGCCGCCGCCGCCGCCGACCGCCTCGTCGCCTCCGGCCCTGCACGACTGTGTCAGGCTTTCGCCATTGACCGCACGCTCAACGCCGTCGATCTCGTGACCAGCGACACCCTCTGGCTCGAGCCCGCCACCGACTCCACACGCCCCACCCGCCGCCCACTCCGCACGCCTCGCATCGGCGTTGATTACGCCGGAGCCTGGGCCAAACGCCTGCTCCGATTCGTCGATCCAACCACCGAGCACGCCAGCCGCTCCCCGCGGCCGCGTACGAAACGAAAGTGACCACTCCCCCTCCCAGAGGGAGTGGGCCGGGGGGTGGGTTCGCTTCGCGTGGATCCGCGTGAAGATCTGTCTCACCCCACATCTCTTCTCCCGCGAACCCCGAAACCTCGACCCAAACCGTTCCCTGCCGCATCCAACGACTTTCTCTCCCGAATCTCTCGCAAAGCCCGCTACCATTCGCCGAAGGAAAGAGTCTGAGTCGGTCCTCGAGAACCGACGGCGGAGTGCCCCAGTGTCCGACGCCACGCCCTTCCAACCTCAAGACCCGCACATCTTCCCCCACGCCAGCCCAGGCGCGAGCGGCGGCGACGCGCCCGAGCAGGTCGATTGGACCAAGCTCAAGTCCCTCGCGCCCTACCCGCCCGAGGCGTTCCAGTTCGTCAGCGAGGGCCTCGGCCACACCGTCCGCATGATCCACGGCCATCGCGACGAGGCCCGTGAACTCTCCCCCGACGACCAGAGCCGCCACATCAACGGCCAGCAGCTCTGCCTCGGTCTCAAGAACTACGCCGTGCAGCGCTACGGCCTCATGGCCCGCACCGTGCTCCACCGCTGGAACATCAAGCGCACCGAAGACTTTGGCAAGATCGTCTTCGCCATGGTCGACCTCGGCCTGATGCGCAAGACCGAAGAGGACACCATCCAGGACTTCGAGGGCGTCTTCGACTTCCACGAGGCCTTCCGCTCCGTCAGCGACGTGATGCGCGACGGCGAGTCGGCCAGCGCCGGTCGCTGAAGCGCCGATTGTCTTGAGCTCAAAGCCTCAAAGGACTCCCAGGGTGAAGGAAGACCCGCGCCGACCAAGTGTCTCGCGATTTCGCTATCCTCTTTCTGCCTTGAACTCTTCGAATCCTTCGAGCCCTTTGAGTTGAAGTGCCTTCTCTGTGTCTCCGTGGTGAACGATGTCGAACCCGCCGCCCAACCCCCGTGACTGGAAGTCGCTCCACCTCTGGGAGATCCAGCCCGTCCGCGACGTGCTCATCCTCCTGCTGATCGTGGGCGTGATCTACGTCGGCTACGTCGCGAGCATCGTCACCGTCCCGATCCTGCTCGCGATCGCGCTGGCGTACCTCTTCGAACCACTCGTCCGCTGGCTCACACGCCGCAAGATCCTCACCCGCAACGGTGCGGCGACTGGCATCATCCTCTTCGCCGGCGCCGCCGTCGTTGTCCCCGCGGTCTTGGTCACCACCTTCGGCGTCGTGCAGGGTCTGCACCTCGCCCAGAACACCGCCGGCAACATCGACCTGCTCGTCCGCTCCGTCGACAAACCCGACGACGAGGCTCTCCGCGCCCGCATCACCAGCGAGGGCTGGGGCCGCCTCCGAGATTTCCTCGTCAAGGAAAAGCTGAAGAACCAGGCCCCAGCGGGTTCTGCTGAGTCCGAAGCCATCGAAGCCGCCGCGCCCAAGGACGCCGGTGCCATCGTCCGCAGCGGGCTGCTCTGGATCCGTGACAACTCGCGCGAGCTGAGCAAGCAGGTCGTCGCGACCGGGGCCAACGCCTTCTCCGCCGCCGCCAGCCTGCTCACCTCGATCGGCGTCCTCATCTTCACCGGCTGCTTGACCGGGTTCTTCTTTTTCTTCTTCTGCACCGGATGGGGCAGCGTGCTGGCCTTCTGGGAGAGCCTGATCCCCGAGCGCCGCAAGGGCCGCATCATCGACCTGCTGCACCAGATGGACCGCGTGATCGCCGGCTTCGTCCGTGGGCGCATCACCATCTGCGCCATCCTCGGCGTCTTCGCCACCATCGCCTACTGGGTCGTCGGCGTCCCCGCCCCGCTCATCTTCGGCCCGCTGGTCGGCGCCCTCTTCATCATGCCCTACATCCACTTCATCGTGGTCCCCGCCGCGATCATCGCCATGGCCATCGAGCCCAGCGGCATCGCCTGGCAGGCCACCTGGTGGTGGATGCTCGCCGGCCCCGTCGTGGTCTACATCTGCTGCCAGATGCTCGACGACTACGTCCTCACGCCCACCATCCAGGGCAACAACACCGGCATGGACACGCCCACCATCGTCTTTGCCTCCTTCGCCGGCGGCGCTCTCGCCGGCATCTACGGCCTGCTCATCGCCATCCCCGTCGCCGCCTGCATCAAGATCCTCCTCCGCGAGGTCTTCTGGCCCAAGTTCAAGGAATGGGCCGAGGGCCGTGCGTCGGACTTCCTCCCCATCGAATCACGCGCCGAACGCAAGTAGCAGATGGGCTCCCATTCGATCCGGAGAGTTGGCCGAAGCGTCGGTGTGAGGCCGGCGAGAACGGTGCGGCTCGACCTCTGGTGCCGACCGCAGCAAAAAACTCCCTCTTCGTCCGGGTGCCACGGCTTGGTGGCTCGGAGCCAAGCCGTGCGGCAGTGGCGTGAGTCAAGCGATTCACACTGATTGACCGCCGAGCCGGTCAATCAGTGGCACCCGATCATCCCGTGGAACCCGACCATCAGGAATCGGACGCCGAGCTACTCGCCCTTGCTCTCGTTCTTCTCGCCCGACTTCTCGCCCTTCCCCGCAGGCAGCGCCGTGGCCGTCACGCCCAGCATCTTCAATTCATCCCGCAAGATCGCGGCCAGCTCGTAGTTCTCCTGCTCAATCGCCGACGCCAGCCGTGCCCGCAGCTCGGACTGCTGCGACACCGGCAGCTTGGGCACCAGGGACTCCCGCATCCCGCGGAGCATGTCCGCCTCGGCCGACGCGTCAAACATCTGCGGCTGCCCCGAGTTCGCGAAGTACTGCCGCAAGGCGTCCAACCCCTGATCGAGCGCCACCACTGCGGCCTTGGGCTCGTTGTCCTTGATCGCCTGGCTCGCCATCGCGCGGGCACGCAGCATCAGGATGTACGGCCGGAACTGCTCCAGCACCGAGCGATCGCCCTCGGTCTCCGCGTGGGCCGCGCACAGGTCCAGCACCCGCAGATTGCGGGTCGTGTCACGCACCACGCCCTCGAAGTCTTCCAGGGCCAGGAGCGCCAGATACCGGTGGTAGTACTGCACCGCCTCCTCGCGGAGCAGACGGCAGTCTTCGGGAGCCAGGCTGAACTTGTCCGACCCGCCGTCGTCTGGGGCGTCGGTGCCGTCGAGCTGGGCCTCGTAGTACTCGAGAAGGCTCGGGAAGCCGTGGGGCGATTGCCCGTCCGGCCGGCCGGTCGGATACATCTGCAGGATGCCCAGATCGACCCGGATCTGGATCCGCGGCGTGCCGTCGTCGCCCTCGACGATGCGGGCATTGATCGCGCCCGGCTCGTAAGGCCACTCGTTCAGGAGTGATGAAAGGTCGCGGGACATCGGTCGATCGTAGAAGGGCTTTTTGTTAGGTACAAGGAAGGGTGTCAAGCCTACTCGGACTATTTCGGGTCGATTCGACGGGTTCGATGTCGGAGTTGTCGGAAAATTTTCACATTTTCTGCCTGCCGGGTTTGCATTTGACGCAGTTTGTGACATGGTTCATATGGGAGGAATTGCGCAGAGCGTTCCACCCGGTTCACGCGACCGCTTCCGCAGGTCGATTGCAACCGGATGGGACAAGGCTGCGTAGCGAATCCCGTGGTGTGCCCGGTTTGTGCGACCGGGCGAGGAGCGAGAGGGGTGTGGTGCCCCAGAAGGTGGTAGAACAGTGGCGACGAGTTCCGCTCGAGCCCGTACGGGTTCTGCTCAGGTCCAGTCCGACCTGCAGCTGTATTTCTCAGAGATCAACAAGACCAAGTTGCTGACCGCCGACGAGGAGAAAGAACTCGGCTGGGCGATCATCAACGACAATTGCGCCAAGTCGCGGGAGCGGATGATCCGCGCCAACCTGCGTCTGGTGGTCGCGATTGCCAAGAACTATGCCAACCGTGGCCTGCAGCTCTCCGATCTCATCGAAGAGGGCAACATCGGCCTCATGCGTGCCGTCGAGGGCTTCGACCCCTCGCAGGGCGCCCGGTTCAGCACCTACGCCAGCTGGTGGATCAAGCAGGCCATCAAGCGGGCCTTGGTCAACGCGACCCAGCCCGTGCACGTTCCGGCCTACATGGTCGAACTGATCGCCAAGTGGAAGATCGCCGCTTGCAAGCTTGAGGGTGAGCTCGGCTATCCGCCCAGCCTCACCGAGCTCGCCAAGGCGATGGACCTCCCGGTCAAGAAGCTCCGCGTCATCAAGCGGGCCGTCAAGGCCTTCCAGAGCAGCGGCGAGACCCGCGACGTCGACGGCGACCTCCTGAAGATGAGCGACATCCTCGCCGACTCCAAGGGCGCTACCCCGCACGAGAACGTGCTGCGTGACGACGAGCTCGGCACCCTCCGCCGCCTCCTCGAAACCATCGACGACCGCGAGGCCCGCATCCTCCGTCTCCGCTTCGGCCTCGACGGCTGCGAGCCTCTGACGCTCAAGGAAGTCGCCGACGAGGTCGGCATCAGCCGCGAGCGCGTCCGCCAGATCGTGGACGAGGCGCTCACCAAGCTGAACCAGCGCCTCACCGACGAGCGTCCCAGCAAGTTCTTCCGCGACGCCGGCCGCAGCGACGAGTCCGCTCCCCCGCGTTCGGCTCGTGCAGGTAGCACGTCGTTCGAAGGCTCCCGAGCCGGCTGATTTCCAGAATCGATCCGTGGGCCTCGGGCCTGACCGCCCGAAGCCAACAACACGACTTGTGAGGGCGCGACCGGAGTTCATCTCCGGTCGCGTCGTTTTCGGTCGTTCGCTTGAGGTCCGATCTGCCCGGCCCCGATCTGCCCGGCCCCGATCTGCCTGGCCCCGATCGGCCCGGCCATAAGGAAAGTCGCGCCGTCGCCGATGCGCCTCCGCGCGGAACGGTCTTCGCACGTCCAACGTCCGGGACAGAACCTCAACGCCATCGCCGCCCGCTCACACCCGAGGCACCGCTACACCGAAAACGCCCGCGCCGCGAATCGATCGGAATCCCTCGCAAAGTCCAGCGGCATCTCGGGCAATCGTTGCCAGCGGGGGGGCTTCCCACCCCCCAGCCCCTTCACGATCTCGCGTTCCAGGCGACCCGGGCGGCAGAGTTCCTGCGTGTTCGTGCTCGCGAAGATCACGCCGCGCGGGTTCAGCAAGCCCGACGCCTCACCCACCAGCCGCGCGTAATCCGCCACCGAGCTCCACGGCCGGATGCCCTTCTTCTTGTTCCCCGACGCGAAGCTCGGCGGATCAAGGACAATCAGATCGAACGTCAGACCCTTGCGTTTGGCGTAACCAAAGAACTCGAAGGTGTCCATCTTCGCGAAGCGGTGGAGGGCCGGGTCCAAGCCGTTGTGCTGAAAGTTGCGTTTGCCCCAGTCGAGATAGCGGCCCGAAACGTCCACGCTGGCCGTGATCGCCCCCGCCGTGGCCGCGGCCACCGAGAAGGCGCAGGTGTAGGCGAAGGTGTTGAGAACAGTGGGGGGCTTGCCCGCAACGCGGGCACGGTCCTTCACCCACTCGGCAACAAAGCGGCGATTCTCCCGCTGATCCAGAAAGAGCCCGGTGGAGAGCCCGTCGTACAGACGAATCTCCAAGTTCCAACCATGCTCGCGGATCAGGATCGCTTCGGGCAGCGTCTCTCCCGCGGCCGGCGTCGGATCAGTGACCACCGGCGGCAGTTCGCCGCCCATCTTGGACCGGTCCTTCGCGAAGGGCTTGAGGTACACCGCCTTCACGCCCAGAGGCGCCAGAGCATCCAGAACAGTCTTCGCTTCGCCCGCCGCATCGACCGCCGCCTCAAAGAAGCGACCCGCGGCACCCTCATACACGATCAGCACCGCGCCCGTGCCATACACATCGACAAACACGCCGTCGAGCCCGTCAGCGCTCCCGGAGAAGACGCGGATCGCCTGCGTCACCTTCCGACCGATGAGCGGCGCCCGCGCTTGGAGCGCACGAGCAAGCAGCGCCGGCAGGTTCCGACCGGGCGCTGGAGGATGCGGTTGCTGGCGCATGGGGAGCGTGTCGAGAACGGTGCCGCCGAATCGTTCGACGAACGGATCACGGCGCGGCAAAAATGGAGCCGGGGGGAATCGAACCCCCGAGCACTCGCGGAATCTCCGAGAGAATACGCCGATTCCGCAGAGCGCGCAGCGCCAGGCGCAGCGCGGGCCGCACCGGGGGCCAAACGGGGTGCAGGACGTGGTCAAACGGGCGGCCCGGCACGCGGGTCAGTCCCGCCCACGTCGCGGCCAGACGCCGGGGGTGGCCATGCTTCGCCCGATGCCGACCTGGCCCGACTCGTGGCGGCGTGGGCCAACTTGCCGCCCGACGTGCGTGCCAGGATCGTCGCGGCGCTGGGCTCGGCCACGCCCGCCCACTGACCCCGTCCGACACCCGACAGAACCGACGAAACCCGCGATGCCGCGACGCGGCTGGCCATCGCCGCCCGTTCCGTCGGCGGCAATGGCGGCATGGTTCCTTCCCGCCGGGCTCGCCGAAGTGACGCCCGCGGGAACAGCCGCAGGTATCGACTGACTTTGTTTTAGATGGCCGAGCTCGCTTCCCTAGATTGGCAGCCCGGGCACGAGCGGCCCCGGTCCGAGGTCACGACGGTGGCGGTGGCGACGCAGGGCACGGCAATCTACAAACCCCAGTAGTACGATGAACGGAACACCCGCAGCCCGTTCTGCGCGGTCCAACTTCGCTCTTCCCACATGTTCTTTGTGCCGTCCGTGGTCATCTTCACCTTGTCGGCCATCTTGTCGTACACGTCGCCGGTAATCCAAGTGGCGTAGTTGCCCTCGCGGAGATTGCACAGCTTAGCAGCGTAATTGGCTGAGCGGCCTACCCACACGAGGTCATTTGCACCCCGAATACCCGTTCGGGCAGCCATGACCTTGCTGGTGTCGATGCCAACAGAATGCCGCACTTGAAAGTCCTTAAGATTCTCTTTGTAGTAGGCCTTGAGAGCGGGATTGATGATCTCGGTGACTGCGTGGTTGATCGCCAACGCTGCGCGAACTGCTGCAGTGTTTTTTGTGTCGCCGATGAAGACTGCCATGACCCGGTCGCCGTCGAACGCCGTGATCACGCCTTCCTGGCTGCGGATGATCCGACAGGCGCAGTTCAAATAACACTTGTAGACGTCAGCCGCGAACGTGGCCTTGTACGCGTTGACAAGGTTTGTACTCTCGGCAAGATCGGCATACAGGCAGGTGGCATCGAGATTAACACCCCTGTTTCCGAGTTCGATATTCTCGGTTTCTGGGACGACCCGCCCGTCGGTTGTCGTCCACTGCTCCTTGATGATCTTGTTGACCTCGGCGTTTAGGTCGTCGGTCATCCCCATCGCTTAACCCTTGTAGAGCAGATAGCACGCAGCCAACCAGAGGGGCGTACTCACGAAAAGCCATCCCATGGCGTGCCGAACCGCTCTGTACTTTGCCGTTGCGATCTGTGCATTGCGGTGGCACTGTGCGTTCAGATCCTCAAGGTGCTGAATGTCCGACCGGCCCGCAACCGCCTTCGCGTACTCGGTGTTTGTCATCGAGGCGATACCGCCAAAGAAGATCATCGACGCACGAGGGCCGGTGGTCTGTGGAAACGTGGCAGCGGCGGACCACGCGATCGACACGAGAAGCGGGAGACTTCCGGCGGCCATGAGGAGGCCGGCTATCCAAGTGACGTTCGTTGGAGCAGGGGACAGTGCACCCGTGACCGCGAGCATCGCCGTTGCCACTCCGATCACGACCGGCGTCTTGCTGTCCACCGCGCGAATCCAATCCAACTGGTGCTGCAGCACAGTTTCTTGCCGCGAAATGACGGCGAGCAGGTCGGGGGGAGGTGGATGTTGAGCTTTCGGCTGGTCGCTCATCTGTGAGCTCGATTCTAAAGTCGATCGCATTAGGGAAAAGTGGGCTGTCTTGCGCACTCAAGGTCAAGGTCGGGACCACTGGCCCTGCCGCTTCTCGGCCTCCCTGCCGACAGGTCAGGCGAACAGGCCCATCTGCTCGGTCTGCGCCGCCTGCATCGGAGCGAGGCGCTCCGCCAAGCACTCGCGAGAAACGACGTACACATACTCCTTGTTGTTAAGGTGGCTGACCTTGCCGACCTTCTGCCCCTGTGGGTTGTAAATGCCGATCTGAGCGCCGACGTACCGCTTGAAGTCGTTCTCGATTGTCGTGACCTTGCCCTGGCCATCCCAGAGGGCCGCGAGCATGGATTCCATATCCTCGCGTGCGAGGTAGCCTTCGTTGTTGAATGAAACCACCAACACGGGGGCTCGGACGGCGGCGAGAAGTTTCCGCATCACGCCCGCGAACTGCGGGCGGGAGTTGAAGATGCTCTGCCGCTGCCGCACGTCCACCCGCTTGCACGCGATGCCGTAGACCTCCGGCTTATCCCAGCGCACCAGCGATTCCCACGCGTGGTAGTTGCCCAAGTACGAGTGCTGGTTATATGGCGGGTCGATGTATGCCACGTCGGCTTCCAGCACCTTGACGGCTTCAAGCGCATCGAGGCAGGTGGCTTGGCCCTTGCCGTGCTTAGCGCGAGGCAGCACTTCGGGAACGCGCAACTCCAGGTCGTTGTGGGCGCGCGGTGCCCACGTCTTGAGATACGCCATCTGCAGGCCGGTGGTCGAATCCACGCGATCGGCGGCCTCCATGAGAGAGACGAGCATCACCGCTTCAAGGTCGGGGTTCAACCCCTTGGCCGCGATCGCCTCGCGGATCGCATCGACGCGTGCCCCGTTCTTGGGCTGAAAGAACCGGGACTTGACGCAGAAGGTTTCGGTGAAGTACCCCGGCTCGCCCTTGAGGCCGTTGAACTCGCGGACCAGTTTCTTGGCATCCTCCAGCACATCCTCTGCGTCGGCTTGGACATAGCAGCGTGCAAGCGTCGCGGCGTACGCATTGTGGTCGTTTGAGAGGACTCGATACCCGGCGGCCTTGAGCGCATGACCGACGCGCGAGGTGCCGGAAAATAGGTCGATCACTGAGTGCGCGTTCGATGCTCGCCGCACCGCTTCGAGGATGACCGGAATGAGCGTCCGCTTGGAACCGATGTACTTGATCAACGATTTATCCCCGTGGTGCGCGGTGTGCCCTCAAACAACCAGGACAGCAGGCCCGAGAGGAAGCGAGTGTACTCTGTGGCGGTGCAGGCGTGCTCCATCGAGAACCACGCGAAGTTGGTCAGGCGATCCGCTTGGACGTGAAAGTTGACGTGGTACTTGTTGCGGTACCGAATGAACGCCCCGTTCGCCATCACCATGAGGCTGCACTTGGTATAGCGGGTCGCAACCTCCAGATACTGCATGATCTGGAAGGACAGCCGCTCGTGGGCGTTGCCGTCGATCTGCCTCCCGGCGCTCGACTTGGCGGTCTTGTACTCCATCATGATCTTCTCGCGGAGGACGCCCCCGTCCACCAGAACAACGGTGTCGTCAAACTTCGTCGAAAGCCCGCTGTAGATCGTCGGGTACTGCGCTCCGGCGTACGGACCGGATTCAGGTGCATACTTGCGGATGACCTCGGCCTCGGTCGGAAAGGCAGCAATCAGATCGTTGACGCCGAACACGACTTCAAGCCAACGTGATTGCTCCGCGTTAGGATGCGTTACGCCGTCCGATGCCGACGTGGGCACGAACATGGACCGCGTGCCGACGGTCAACTTGGCGTACCGGCGCGTACCAACGCCCGCGACGACCGACACCTGTGCACCCCCAGCTTCGGCGACTCGACGGAAGCACTGCCAAAACCGCGCAATCAAACGCTCGAAGTCCTCGCCCTCCCGCCGCGCGCCAGTGCCGGTGTTGGCGACGCTTTCGGAGGCTTCAAAGGCCTCCATGCTCGCCGCAAGTGCTCTGATTTCGGGATTGAGGGGAGGAGGGGTCGGCATTTCAACCAGTGTACGGCGATCATCGACCTGTTGGGCGGATTCACAGCCGTCTACAACCCGTAGGGGCGACCAAGGTGACCTCGCGGTCTTGAATGGCGATTTGGCGATGCCGACGCGACGGGTTGGGGGGCATGACATACCGACCGCAAAAATCGGCGGATCGCGCTGCGAATCGGACCCGTCGCCGGAAATAAGGGTTTGGGGGGGTGGGCCTGTCGCCCGACGCCCCCCCGGCAAGGAGACCACCGTGACCCGAATCGGACTGACCCTCGACGAGCATTTCGACCTCCGCGTGAAGCCCCTTGCGGGCGCGGACCCCGCGTTCTGTGTGGCAGCCGAGCAGGAGCGGGACCGGATGTTCCCGATGACGACGACCGCGGCATCGCACCACCTGCGGTCCCGCGGCTACGACTGCCGCCCTGCACTGCTCGAAGCACTTGTCGAGCAGGGAGTGGTTACGCCGTCGCGGCCGGACGCCTGGACGCAGGTCGAGGTGGACGCCGCCGCTGGGCATTTCGAGGAGTGCCAGATTTTCGTTCCGTACGTGACGCTGTGCCTGGCGCTCGGGTGCCGCTACGCCGACTTCCTCCGGGCGCTGCGCCAGGCCGCTGAGCGCGAGTCGCACAAGTACGGGAAGCCGGTGCCTGATGACGACGGTTACTTCGTCCTGCACCGCGTGCCGCCCCGTGCGAACGCTCCGGCGGTGATCTCGTTCACGCTGTGCGACGATATCCGCGAGAGGCTTGAGCGTGGCGAGGAGGTCTGAATGCAGGACCCCTCACCCGTTGAACTCGAACTCACCCCCGACCTGCTCGACTACGCGCGGCGGGTGGCGTTCAAGGAGGCCCAGAAGCGTTGCCGCCCTGGTGTCGATCACGACGACGCCGCGCAGCAGGCGCTACTGCACCTGATTGCCAAGCCGCCCGTCTGGGACCCGGCGCGGGGCGCGAAGCCGAAGTCGCTGGTCTACACGGTTATCCAGCGGGCGGTCATGAAGTTCGCCGTCCGCGAAAGGAAAACCGTCCGCAAGTTTCAGCCGCTGCGTCCGCCTTCGGACGCCAAGCAGAAGGCCACCGACGGCGTCTACCCGGATCCCTCAGGGACGGAGATCGCCCGCAACCGCACGGTCGGCCTGTCGCAGTCGTTCTGGACGATGGAGGACGTGCTGGACTTCATTGACAACGAGACAAGCCGTGAAACCTGCCGGGTCATCATGGAGAGCGGTGGAAACGTCAGCGAGGCTGCACGCCGCCTGGGTCGAAGCGAGAGTGCGATTCGTACGCGGATCGATGTGCTGATCCCGAAGCTGCTGGCCAAGGGCTTCAAGGTGGTCTCAGAAGGAGAGTTTCATGAACGGAAACGCGGTCAAGGATGACCTGCTGCTCACGGCCTCCGGGGTCGAGATCGAGGCCTCGGGTAAGGACGCCCGCCCCAAGATCAGCGTCGTCGCCTACACCGGCCGCATCATGCGCGTGCCCGGCTGGGGCGACATCGCGATCGACCTGGCGGGGTTGGAAGCGGGCGGCCAGGTGCCCCTGCTGGCCGACCACAACGCCACCGTCGGCAGCGTCGTCGGCCACGGCGAACCCGCCGTCGCCAACGGACGGCTGATGGTCGCGGGCGTCGTCAGCGGCGCTGGCGAACCGGCGCGGCACGTCGTCGAGATGGCCAAGGGCGGCTTCCAGTTCCAGGCGTCGGTCGGCGTCGCGCCCACCGAGCACGAGCGGGTAAAGCCCAATCAGTCGGTTGAGATCAACGGGCGGTCGCTGTCGTCGCCGGGCGGGTTCACGCTTGTGCGCAAGGGGCGGCTGCGGGAAGTCAGCATCACGCCGCTGGGGGCCGACGCGGAAACGTCGGTGGCCATCGCGGCTTCACGTCAAGGACGGACGAACATGTCAGAAATCGCACACGAGGATCAGATTCGCGCTGAGGAGCGCGACCGACTGAAGGAGATCGAGTTGACCTGCCGCCCCATCTTCGCGGGTGGCAGCGAGCGGGATTGGGGCGTGCACCAGAAGCGTGTAGACGACATGAAGGCCAAGGCCGTCGCGGGTGACATGACCGTCAGTGAACTGCGGGCGGGCGTGCTCGAGGTCTTGCGGGCCTCGCGGCCTGTGTTCTCCGGCGTCATCACCGGCGGCGGCTCGGGCCACATCCCGCGTGCCCGGGTGATCGAGGCGGCGATCCTCAAGCGGGCGGGCTTCGCGGCGCTCGCCGAGAAGGCCCTCGGCCCGGCGTGCATGGAGGCGGCCGACGATCTGCGGGTGGCCCACACGCTCGACCTCTGCCGCGCTGCACTGCAGCACGAAGGGATCGACGCCCCGGCCGACCGCGAGGGGATGGTGCGAGCGTCGCTGACGACGCACACGCTCACCGAGGCGCTGGGTGCCGCCGTCAACAAGGTGCTGCTCGACGGCTATCAGGAGAGCCCGGCGACCTGGCGGTCCTTCGCGGGCGTGCGGAGCGTGCCGGACTTCAAGACCGCGACCGCGATCCGTCCGTCGTTCACTGGCTCCCTTCAGCAGATCCCGCCCGGCGGCGAGTTCAAGCACGGCGGTGCGGACGAGGCGACGACCCAGTACAAGGTGGACACCTACGGCAAGATGTTTTCCATCGACCGCCGCGACCTGATCAACGACGACTTGTCGCTGTTCGATTCAGTCGCCCGCGCGATGGGCCAGGCGGCGATGCGGAAGCTCAGCGATCTGGTGTACGACACCTTGATGTCGAACGCCGGCGCGTTCTTCTCCGCGGGCAACGGCAACTACATCACCGGAGCCGACACCAACCTCAGCACAGACGGCCTGACCAAGGCCATCACCGCCATGCTCACGCAGCGCGATGCCGAGGGCAACGACCTGGACCTGCGGCCGACCCGGTTGGTCGTGCCGCCAGAACTCCAGACGGTGGCCCGCGCCGTGCTCGAGAGCGAGTACATCGCGGCTCAGACGAACCTGCCGACCGGCAACAGCCTGCGGAACGCAGTGGGTCTTGAGGTCGAGCCGCGCCTGAGCAACACGAAGAAGTACGGCACCAAGGCCTCGACGAAGCACTGGTACCTGTTCGCGGCTCCGGCGGCGAGCCCGATCATCGTCGGGTTCCTCAACGGCCAGCAGACGCCGACGGTCGAGTTCTTCGGGCTTGACCAGACGGTGAACAAGTTGGCGGTGTCGTGGCGCGTCTACTTCGACTTCGGCGCTGCCTTGTGCGACCCGCGGGCGGCGGTGCGCAGCAAGGGCGAGGCGTAAACGGACGGCGCTGGTGCGGCCGGGGGCGGTTGCGGGCTGCCCCCGGCCTTTCTCTCACACGGATCACGAACGACGCACGCCGCGCTGATCGCGGCGGCGCGATGGGTGCGCACTCATGGACGAGCTCAAGAACACGACCGGAGGTCAGACCGCCATGCACCCGCTGCTCACCTATCGCGAGGCGGCGACGGTGCTCGGCGTCACGCCGCGCACCGTCTGGACGCTTGTGCAGGCCGGGACGCTGCCCGCGGTGCGTTTCGGACGCAGCGTGAGGATCGACCCAGCTGACCTGCGACGGTTTATCGAGCGCGCAAAGAGTGCGACGCAGGGGGTGGGCCATGGGTGAGCCCATCGATGTCGTGCTCGACGCGCTCACGCGAGCGGCGTGCCCTCCCAAGCGACACGGCGAGGCGTGGTCGGCCCGGTGCCCAGCACACGAAGACGGCAATCCGTCGCTTTCGATCGGCGTCGGCACGGACACCCGAGTCCTCCTGCACTGCCACGCCGGTTGCCCGGTCGAGGCGATCGTCGGCACGCTCGGCCTGGCGATGAAGGACCTCATGCCAGCACCTGTGGTCGAAGCGAGGAGACTTTCCGCCCAGCGAAAGGTCGCGAGCGATGCCACCTTCGCCACCTCCGACGAAGCGGTCGCGGTGCTGGAGCGGAAGCACGGACCGTGCGCTGCACGCTGGGCATACACCGACGCACAGGGCGTCTCCGCTGGAGAGGTGGTCCGTTGGAACCCGCCTGCAGGTGGAAAGGTCGTGCGCCCAATCAGTCGGCGGGGTGATGGCTGGGGGATCGCCGCGATGCCCGAGCCGCGGCCGCTCCTAAACCTGCCGGAGTTGTCGCGGTTGCCCGACGGCGCGTGGGTCTACATCGTCGAGGGCGAGACATGCGCGAACGCGGCCCGGGCCATCGGCCTCGTCGCCACGACCAGCGCTGGCGGCAGCAAGGCGGCGGGCAAGTCCGACTGGTCGGTCATGAAGGGCAAGGTCGCGGTGATCCTCCCCGACCACGATGCCGCGGGTGAGTCCTACGCCGATGAGGTCACACGCCTCTGCCGCGCCGCCGGCGCACAGGAAGTTCGCGTGGTGCGGCTCGCCGCGCACTGGACCGCTGTTCCACCCGGTGGCGACCTCGCTGATGTGCTGGCGATGGAAGGCGGCGATGCCGAGTTGGTACAGGCAAAGATCGACGCCCTGGCCGTGGCGGCCGAGCCGGTCGCACCGGAGGCACCTGTGGACGACAAGCCGGAAGAGCGCCCAGCGTTTGACCTCGCCACGCTGTTCCCTGCCGCCACCGGCGACATTCGCGACTACTTCGCCGACTTGGCCCGCTCGACGCAGACGCCGCCGGACATGGCTGCCCTGCTGGGCATGGCGGTCGCGTCGGCGTGCATCTGCAACGTGGCGTGCGTTCGCGGGCACGGCGATCACATCGAGCCCGCCCCGCTGTGGGCGCTGGTGCTCTCCGAACCGGGCACGCGCAAGTCAGCCGTGCTCGCGGAACTGCTGCGGCCGATCCTGAAATGGGAGGCGGACAAGGGCCGCGAGATGCGCCCGGTGATCGCCGCCGCGGCCCAGCGGCACCGCATCACCGAACGGCGCATCCGCTCGATCGAGGACCAGGCGGGCAAGGTGGCCGACCCGTTCAAGCGGGCGGTTGTCGAAGGCGAGGCCATTCGGCTCGCGCAGGAGATGGAGGCGACGCCCGTGCCGACCGCGCCGGCGCTGCTGGCCAGCGAGCCAACGCCCGAGGCGCTCGTGCGGCAGATGAAGGAGAACCACGGCCGCGCCCTGCTCGCCAGCGCCGAGGGCGACGCATTGGACATCGTGCAGGGCCGATACTCCGGCGTGCGGAACTATGGCGCGATGCTCAAGGGTCACGCGGGCGATCCGATTCGTGCGCAGCGGGTCGGTCGCCCCTCCGACGTGATCGACCGCCCGGCGCTCGCTGTGGCGTTGTGCGTGCAGCGGGCGGCGGTCGAAGCGGTGTGGTGTGATCCGCAGGCCGAAGGGCGTGGGCTGCTCGCTCGCTTCGCCGTCATCGCCCCGCCGGACCTCGTTGGCATGCGCGACGTGCGCCCTGAGCCGGTGCGTGCGTCCGCCCGCGAGGCGTGGCAGGCCGCCCTCACCCGCCTGCTGTCGTTCGAGCCGAGCGACGATCCTGACACCGGCCCAGCCGTCATCTCGCTCTCGCCCGAGGCCGACGCCCTTTACCACGCCTTCCAACTGCGCACCGAGGCCTCGCTTGGCTTCGGCGACTTAGCCGAGCGCCGCGCGTGGGGCGGAAAACTCTGCGGCCTCTCGCTGCGCATCGCTCTCACGCTGCACGCGCTGGCGACGTGGGGCCGCGCCGGCACGCCGAACGATTTGCCGCGCATCGATGCCGAGACGATGGCCGCCGCCATCGCGTGGGCCGACTACCTCGCCGCGTCGGAGCGCCACGCGCGGCTCAGCATCACCGAGCCCGCGGAGCAGCGCGTCGTGCGGCGGCACCTCGACCTCATCGCACGCCACGGCGGCTCGGTCAGCATCCGCGACTGGCAGCGCCTCCGCTCGCTGGCGCGGGCGACGGATGCCGAAGCGGAACTCGACGCCTTGGCGAAGGCCGAACATGGCGATTGGTCGTGGTCCGCGCCTGGGCCGCGTGGCGGGCGGCCGTCGCGGCGCTTCGTCCTGCGGGGCCGCGTCCCCGACTCCGACACATCCCCGCCCACGGCGGCCCCAAACGCCGCGGGTGGCCAACCGGCCGGGGTTCCGTCGGTTTCGTCGGCGTCAGGCGGCACAGCCCCGCCGCACGGCGCGTGATTCCGCCCACATTCCGCCCGAATCCCCCAGTTCCGCTTGACACTCGGCCCGTCCGAGCCTGACTGGCGACACGGAGGTCCGCCCGATGGCGAGTATCACGACCCGCAAGAACGGCAGCCGGTTCATCACCTTCCACGACGCCGTGGGCAACCCGCGGCACATCACGCTCGGTCAAGTCGCCAAGCGCTACGCGGAGGCGTTCAAGGTCCGCGTCGAGGACCTCGCCGCGGCCGCGCTGCACGGGCACTCACCCACCGACGATACCTCGCGCTGGCTCTCGTCGCTCGAGGATCGCCTGTACGCCAAACTCGCGGCGGTTGACCTCGTGCCCGAGCGGCGGAGCGCCACCATCGGCACGCTCGTTGAGCGGTACATCGCCGAGCGGAAGGACGACCTCAAGCCCGAGAGCACCCGCAAACTCCGGCAGACGGAGACGAAACTGCTGGCGTTCTTCGACAAGGACAAGTCGCTGCGGAAGATCACTGCGGAGGACGCGACGGCATGGCGGCGGTCGCTGAAAGACCTGGGCCTGTCCGAGGCGGCCATCCGCACGCACTGCGGAAACGTCAAGACCATGCTCGGCGAGGCTGAGCGGCGGAAGGTTATCGACGCCAACCCCTTCGACACGCTCAAGAGCGGGCCGACGCCGAGCAAATACACCCGGTACATCACGCCCGGCGAGATCCAGCGGGTGATCGACGCCTGCCCCGATGCGGAATGGCGGTTGCTCTTCGGCCTCGCCCGCTACGCCGGGCTGCGCATCCCCAGCGAGTCGCACCGCCTCACCTGGGCCGATGTGGACTTCGAACGGGCTCGCCTGACCGTCCACAGCCCCAAGACCGAGCGCTGGGAAGGCCACGACCAGCGGGTGGTCCCGATCACGCCGAAGTTGATGGCGCTGCTGCGCGACCGCTTCGAAACGATGCCCGAGGGCGAAGCCCCGCTGGTCACCATCGGCGGCAAGGGGGCCGTCATCCGGCGGGTGCGTCGCATCTGGGCGAAGGCGAGCGTCGAGCCGTGGGCGCGGTTGTGGCAGACGCTGCGCTCGTCCTGTGAGAAGGAATGGGCGATGACATTCCCGCAGTTCGCCGTGAGCCGATGGATCGGCCACAGCATCACCATCAGCGGGAAGCACTACGCCAACGCTGTGCCGGATGAACTCTTCGAGCGTGCCGCCAAGACGCCCGCGACCTGCGCGCAGCGCCAGGCGCAGCGGAAGACGTCGGATGGGGCCGGAAACGAGCAGAAACAGGGAAATGACGCGAATCGCGCAGAAGCGCGGAACTCCGGAGATTTCCGGGACTTGCGGCTCGTTTCCGCAAGTCCCGGTGTTTCAGAAGAATGGAGCCGGGGGGAATCGAACCCCCGTGCCGTGACAGTCTGATAGTCGCCTCTACGCGTGTAGCTGATGTATTGATCTCGGCGCGGCGGCTGCCTCAGCAGCATCCGCCTTTGCCCAGTCGCCGGAGTTTTCTCACCCCGCCGCCCGGTGACGCCGCGGCGGGGCCAGCCTGCTGTTTTCATCCCGACGCCTAGCAGGCGTTGACGCCGGGATGCGAGGCCTAATTAGGCCGCGAGAGCGTAATTGCTGTTAGCAATCAATTTTTTGCATGCTTTTTACCAGGCCAGCATGCTCCTGGACGCGCCACGACTACCCGATCATGCACGGTCGAAACCGATCGGCCCCGGTTGTCAGAGTTCCATTCTAGGGGAGCGGGAAGGGGAGCACGGAGGTGGGAAGGCTGAGGTCGGAGGGCCGACGTTGGCGGCAAGGCTCCCAATCGCGGCGCGCCGACCAAGCCCGGATCGGCGTGTGGCTCGACTCCGACCTCCGCCGTCCCCACTCAACTGGTGTTTCAACAGATTTCTGGTAGACTCCCCCGAGCGGCGTTCGCCGCCCGTGGAGTTGCACCATGCGATCGATCGTGTCCGCTCTCGTTGGCCGTCTGGCCGTCGCCGCTCTCTTCTGTCTCTGCGCGATGGGCGTTCGTGCCCAGCCTTTGCCCAGCGATCCTTCGCTCGTCACCGGCGAACTCGACAACGGCCTGCGCTACATCATCCGCAAGCACGCCGTGCCGCCGGGACGCGCGACCATCTGGGTGCACATCCACTCCGGCTCGCTCAACGAGACCGACCAGCAGCGCGGCCTCGCCCACTACCTCGAGCACATGGCCTTCAACGGCTCCGCGAACTTCGCGCCCGGCACGCTGGTGCCCTTCTTCCAGTCGCTCGGCATGCAATTCGGGCGCGATCAGAACGCGTTCACGAACTCGGAGCAGACCACGTACCAGCTCTCGCTCCCCGACACCAAGGACGAGACGCTGACCAAGGGCTTCACGTTCTTCGCCGACGTGGTCGGGCGCATGTCGCTCCTGCCCAACGAGATCGAGGAAGAGCGCGGCATCATCCAGGAGGAGCGCCGCCGCGGGCTCTCCGGCCGCCAGCGCACCGGCTTCTACATCCGCGAGCGCATCGCCCCCGGCTCGCTGCTGGGCCAGCGGATCACCATCGGCACCGAAGAAACGATCAACGCGGTCAAGGAGCAGGACTTCCGCGACTACTACAACAAGTGGTACGCCGCGTCCAACGCGACGCTCATGGTCGTCGCCGACACCGACCCGGCCAACATCGTGAAGGTGATCAACGCGACCTTCTCCGACCTGCCCAAGAAGCCCAAGCCCGTCGGGCAGGACCCCGGCGTCAAGGCGTACGACAAGAGCTTCGCCATCGTCGCCCACGACCCCGAGGTTCGGAGCGAAGACATCCGCATCACCAAGCTCGGCCCCGCGCGCCCCGCGGTGACGACACTGCCGCTGATGCGTGAAGACCTCGTCGCCACCCTTGCCGAGCGGGCGATGAACCGCCGCTTGTCCGACAAGAACGCCAAGGGCGACACCTCCTACCTCAACGCCCGCGTCTCCCTCGGCGGCGACACGACCAGCTACGACGCGACCATCTCCGGCTCGGCCAAGCCCGGGCAGTGGAAGGCCACGCTCAGCGAGCTCGCCCTCGAAATGCAGCGGGCCCGCGCCTTCGGGTTCACCACGCGAGAGATCGAGGACGCGAAGAAGGAACTCATCGCCGGCGCCGAGCGCGCCGTCGAGACCGAAGCGACCACGCCGGCTCAGGGCATCATCTCCGGCATGAACGGCGCCGTGACCGCTGGCGAGCCGATCATGTCTCCGGCCCAGCGTCTGCAGCTCTTCCGCGATCTGATCCCCTCGATCACCACCGACGAGGCATCCAAGCGCTTCGCCACCGAGTTTGATCCCAAGGCGGTGTGCTTCGTCGCCGTCCTGCCCTCGGGCGACGGCGTGCCCACCGAGTCCGAGCTGCTCGACCTGGGCCTCAAGGCCCTCTCCGTCCAGCCCACCAAAGAAACCGAAGCCACCCGAGCGACGCAGCTCATGGCGTCCGAGCCCAAGGGCGGCTCCTTCACCGAGTTCACCGAGCACGCCGCCAGCAAGGTCTGGTCGGGCTGGCTCAACAACAACGTCCGGGTCCATTACCGCTTCATGGACCAGCGCAAGAACCAGGTCAACGTCCAGATCTCGCTCTACGGCGGCGAGATGCTCGAGACCGCCGAGAACCGCGGCATCACCTCCGCCGCTCAGCTCGCCTGGTCCCGCGCCGCCACCAAGCAACTCGCCTCGACCGACATCCGTGAACTCATGACCGGCAAAAAGGTCAACGTCCGCGGCGGCGGCTTCGGCGGCGGTGGGGGTCGCGGCGGCCGCGGTGGCGGCATGGCCATGGGCGGCTCGGACTCGATGAACCTCAGCATCTCCGGCAGCCCCGAGGAACTCGAGACCGGCTTCCAGCTCGCCTACCTGCTGCTCACCGAGCCCAAGATCGAGGCCGCGGCTCTCGACCAGATGAAGATCTCGGCCAAAGAGATGCTCGCCGAGTCCACCAAGAACCCCATGATGTTCGGCATGCGCAGCGCCGCCGCCGCGCCCTACCCCGACGACGACGCCCGCTTCCACCCGCCCACAACCGAGCAGATCGACGCCATCAGCGTCGAGAAGGCCCAGGCGTGGCTGGAAAAGATGATCGCGACCTCGCCCATCGAGGTGGCGATCGTCGGCGATCTGCCCAAAGAGAAGGCCGTGCAGCTGGTGGAGAAGTACCTCGGCTCGCTCGCCAAGCGCGACCGCGTGACGCCCGAGCTCTTCGCCGCCCAGCGCCAGGTCAAGCGTCCCGCCGGCCCTCGCGTCATCGAGAAGAAGATCGAGACCCCGACCCCTCAGGCGTTCGTGCTCTCGGGCTTCTACGGCCCGGACCAGAAGAACCTCCGCGAGGCCTACGCGATGAGCATCGCCGCCCGCGTGCTCTCGACTCGGATGGTGAAGGAAGTGCGCGAGGACGCCCAGCTGGTCTACAGCATCGGCGCTTCGTCGCGTTCGGGCACGACCTACCCCGGCTTCGGCGTCTTCTCAGCCGGCGCACCCACCGAGCCCGCGAAGGTGAAGCCGCTGGTCGAGAAGCTCGCGTCGATGTACGCGGCCTTCGCCAAGGACGGCCCCACCAGCGAAGAACTCGAGGTCGCCCGCAAGCAGTTCGCCAAGAACTTCGAGGAGCAGCTCATCGAGCCCGCCTTCTGGCAGACCCGGCTCGAGTCGCTCACCTTCCGCGGCATCGCCCTGGACGACATGCTCAAGCAGCCCGAGGTCTACGCCGCGATGCCCGCCGACGAGATCAAGGCGACCTTCGCCAAGTACGCCACGCCCGACAACGCCATCGTCGTGAACGTGTCTCCGGAATCCAAGTAGCAGGAGGCCCGTCCGGTCTGCCGGATTTCGTCGCCGCCCCCCTGCGCCAAGTCGGATTTGCCGCTATTCTTGCCGCGTGCGCCGGCTCTTGTGGTATCGCGTCCGGCCGCTCGGGAAGGAGCCTGAGGGTTGCAACAGACGGCGGATGCTGCGTTGGCCGGTGACGACGAACTGCTCTCGGGATTGACAGAGCCGCAGCGCCGCGCCGTGCTCACAACCGAAGGCCCGCTGCTCGTGCTTGCCGGCGCCGGCTCGGGCAAGACTCGTGTGATCACACGTCGCATCGGCTTCCTGATCCGTCAGGGCGTCGCCCCGTGGTCCATTCTGGCGGTCACCTTCACCAACAAAGCCGCCAGCGAGATGCGTGAGCGCGTACTCAACCTGCTCGGGCATGATCCCCGCCTGACCCGCGGCCTCACCGTCACCACGTTCCACTCCCTGTGCGCCCGCCTGCTCCGAAAGTACGCCGAGGCCGCCGGCCTCAAGCCCGAGTTCTCGATCTACGACTCCTCCGACCAGGCCGCGATCTGCAAGCGTGTCATCGGCGAGCTCCAGCTCTCCACCAGCAACTTCCCGCCCCGAAGCGCCCTCTCGGCCATCAGCAACGCCAAGAACGACCTGCTCAGCGCCGAGGAATACGCCGCCCAGGCCATCGACTTCTACTCCAAGAACATCGCCAAGATCTACACCGCCTACCAAAAAGCCCTCAAGCTCGCCGGCGCCGTCGACTTCGACGACCTGCTCGTCCTCACCGCCAAGCTCCTCAAGAACAACGCCGATGTCCGCCGCGAGTGCAACGAACGCTGGCGCTACCTGCTCATCGACGAGTACCAGGACACCAATCAGGCTCAGTTCGTCATCGCGTCGCTCATCGCCGGCGCCCCGCTCGACGCCATCGACCGCCCCCGCGAAGGCCGCCTTGTCACCGGCGCCCCCGGCACGAACATCTGCGTCGTCGGCGACCCCGACCAGGCCATCTACGGCTGGCGCGGCGCCGACATCACCAACATCCTCGAGTTCGAGCGCTCCTACCCCGGCACCAAGGTCATCACCCTCGGCGAGAACTTCCGCTCCACCGCCCCGATCTTGAAGGCCGCCGACACCCTCATTCGCCACAACGTCAAGCGCAAGCACAAAGACCTCTTCACCGCCCGCACCGGCGGCGAGCGCGTGGAAGTCACCCTCACCCGCGACGAGAACCACGAGGCCTCGCTCGTCGCCGACTGGCTCAAGAGCGTCAAGGACGAGCGTGAGAACACGCCCGACGCCATCACCTGGCGCGACATGGCCGTCTTCTACCGCACCAACTCGCTCAGCCGCGTGATGGAGGACGCGCTCCGGGCCGCCGCCATCCCCTACACCATTGCCCGCGGCACCGCCTTCTACGACCGCGAGGAAGTCAAGAGCGCCCTGGCCTATCTCCGCCTCATCGCCAACCCCAGCGACGACGTCTCGCTCGGCCGCATCGTCAACACGCCCACCCGCGGCATCGGCGCCACCACCTTCGGCAAGCTCGAAGACTTCGCCGCCATCAAGGGCATCCCCGTCCTCACCGCCATGCGCGACGCCCCGAACATCCTCGATGTCGTCGGGCGCGGGGCCGCCGCGGTCGAGAAGTTCGTCGCCATGATCGACGAGTGGACCGGCGGCGGCACCTTCATGGGCGCTCAGGTCGCCACCACCCTCGCCGATCTCGTCTCCCGCGTCATCCGCGAGTCCGGCCTCGAGTCCATGTACCGCAGCCAGGCCAAGGCCAGCAACAGCGACGCCGACCTCGAACGCCTCGACAACCTCGACGAACTCATCAGCAGCGCCCGCCAGTTCGAGATGGAGTTCGACGCCATGGCCGACCCGGCCGCGGCCCTCGACGAGAACCCCGACAACCCCGACAACCCCGACAACCCCGACAACGCCGACGAAGAAGACGATCGCCCGGTCCCCGTCGGGCCAACCCCGTTCGACGATTTCGAGATCGACGAGACCAGCGTCCGCCCCCGCGGCGACGCACCGCCCCTCCTCGCCATGCTCCGCGCTTATCTCGAATCCATCGCCCTCGTCGCCGACGCTGACAGCGTCGATCAGGCGAACGGCGCGGTGACGCTCATGACCCTCCACGCCGCCAAGGGCCTCGAGTTCCGGGCCGTCGCCATCATCGGCCTCGAAGAGGGCCAGTTGCCCCACAGCCGTGCCCGCGAGTCCCAGGACGAACTCGAAGAAGAACGCCGCCTCTGCTTCGTCGGGATCACCCGCGCCATGCGCCGTCTGCTCATCACCAGCAGCCGCTACCGCACGCTCCGAGGCATCCCCGAGCGCACCATCCCCAGCCGCTTTATTGACGAACTCCCCAAGGACGTCTGCCTCTTCAGCGATCAGGCCGACGCGCTCGCCGCCCGCGACGTCCGCGATTTCATCGAGCGCGGCGACGACGACGGTGCCGGTGGGTCGAGCGAAGGCGGCCCCCGCTACGTGCCCGAAGGCGAGTTCGCCGCCAAGCCCGGCCCCAAACGCGCCGGCCTCGCCTGGGGCGCCTCCGCCCTCGGCGGCAAGCCCAAAACCCCGGCCAACGCGCCCTTCCCGGTCGGTGCCATCGTCCGCCATCCTCAGTTCGGCGAGGGCGAGGTCGTCAGCATCACCGCCGGCGCCAACGCCCGCGCGACGATCCGCTTCAAGGGCGTCGGCACCAAAACCCTCGTCCTCGAATACGCCAGACTGACCCGGGTGAAGTGACAGCTTGCGATTCCCGCGCGAGGCGTTCGTCGCCCCACGAGGTCCTCTGAAAAAGCGAGCCGGGGCGTCCTCGCCCCGGTGCCGTTCGCGTCAAGCGTGTAGCCCACCCAGGTCGGCCAGCGATGCGTCAACCTCGGGCACACCGCCGCACCGGACTCTACTTGCTGTCCTCTTCCTTCTTCTCCACCCGCTCCGGCGGCGCCTTCGCGTTCACGCTCTTGTCCACCAGCGCGAACGACCCGTCCTCGGGCTGGCCCCGGTAGTTCTGAATCCGCGCGTACACCCAGATCGGCACGTTGTTCTTCAGCGGCGTCGTCACCCGCTGCTCGACCTCCGCCGCCGTCACCAGGTAGCTCGGGTTCGGCCGCTTGAGCGTCACGAACACCTCGGTCCGGCCCCGCTGCTCCATCAGCTGGTCCAGCGTGAACTGCCAGCCGCCGGTGGGGGCCTTGGCCACCACCGTCCACTCCGGCGTCGACTCGATCCAGATCGGCGGCCCGTTCCACCCCGTCTCCGACTTGCTGGGCACGAACCGCCCCGGACCGCAGGACGGAAGCGCCACGAAGCACGCCGCCGCCAGCCCCAGAAGGGCCAGGCGGGCGATCGCCGCAACTTTGCGAGAAAAACAGGCTGGATGCACGATGTTCATAGTCTGCGCGAGATCGTACGGTGGCGGCACGCGCCGGGAGCGGAGCTCCCCGCCGACCCGCCTCTCGATCGTCCCGCGATGGAGTAGTAGAGCATGATTCGTGCCGCCATGCAAACCACGCGACGCTCGTCGCTCATCCTGATCGCCCTCGCCGCCCTGCTGCCCCTCTCCGGCTGCTCGTCGTTCGACTCCGGCCCCAAGAGCCGCCCCATCTCCTTCCGCGAGGAGCCCGACATCCGCGTCCGCGTCAAGAAGGACGCCCTCCTGACCAAGATCGACGGCCCCAGCCGCATGGTCGTCCGCCCCAGCACCGTCATCCGCGCCGAGGCCGTCAAGGGCCCACTCACTTTCCGCGGCACCGTCAACGGCATGGTCATGACCGACGGCACCGGCCGCCAGCGGGAGTTCGCCCCCGGCACCGACGTCGAGATCCTCCCGCGTGAGATGTCCTCCGCCGAACGCCTCTCCAGCGACGCCTACAAGCCCGGCGACGCCATGGTCGTCGACGGCGAGACCCAACCCGGTTACCTCGTCATCCACCCCCGCAGCAGCGACGGTGGCGTCATCGACGTCATCGCCGTCATGCCCATCGAGACCTACGTCCCCGGCGTCATCAGCCGCGAGCTCTTCGCCTCCTGGCCCCGCCAGGCCTTTGAGTGCCAGGCCGTCGCCGCCCGCTCCTACGCCCTCCACGAGCGCGAACGCTCCCGCCGCGAGCACGAGTTCTTCGACGTCGAATCCACCACCAAGGACCAGGTCTTCGGCGGCCTCTCCAGCCTCCCCGTCGCCAACGAGGCCGCCCACGCCACCCGCGGCATGATCATCACCGAGGGCACCTCCGGCGCTCTCGCCAAGGCCCCGCTCCGCACCTACTACAGCAGCACCTGCGGCGGCGAACAAGCCTCCGCGAAAGACGTCTTCCCGACCACCGGCCGCTTCCTCTTCAACACCGCCAAGCCCCTCCAGGTCCAGAAGCGCGACCACTTCTGCCAGGCCTCCACTCGCTACCGCTGGGAGGTGCGTCGCAACGACACCGAGCTGACTCAGCGACTCCGCGCCTGGGGCCATCACATGGGCCACCCGGTCAAGGGCATGGGCCGCCTCGTCGCCTGCGACGATCTCGATCGCAACGTCACCGGACGCCCGATCCGCTACACGCTCACCGACGATCAACGCCGCACGTACCGGATCACCGCCGAGGAACTCCGCAACGCCTGCAACTTCGCCGCCCCCGGTCAGCCCGAGCTCACCCGCGACACGCGCGTGAACAGCGGCAACCTCGAGATGACCTTCACCGCGGGCGACGTCCGCATCTCCGGCAAGGGCTTCGGCCACGGCGTGGGCATGTGCCAGTACTGCGCCAAGGGCATGGCCGAGAAAGGCTGGGATTGGCCCAGCATGATGAAGCTCTTCTACCCCGGCGCCGGCGTGACCAAGGCGTACTAGAACCGCCGCGCCCGATTCTCCAATCTCAGATCCTCGAATCTCAGATTCTCGAATCTCACCCGTTTGCTCAGCCCTGGCAGGCTGGCCGTGTATCGCAACGCGCCCCTTCGCCCTCGCCCGCGTCCGTTCAGGGCCATCGGCGTTACCCGAGCCGTGGTTCCCGCATCCAATCGGCCTGCCCCGAACCCCGGACCAAGGACCACGACCCATGAAGACTCGTCAACTCGGCGGGCTCGCCGTCTCGGAAATCGGCCTCGGCTGCATGGGCATGAGCGAGTTCTACGACCCCAAGTCGATGAACGACGCCGAGTCAATCGCCGTCATCCACCGCTCGATCGATCTGGGCTGCACGTTCCTCGACACCGCCGACATGTACGGCACCGGGCACAACGAGACCCTCGTCGGCAAGGCCATCAAGGACCGACGCGACAAGGTCGTCCTCGCGACCAAGTTCGGCAACGTCCGCGGCCCCAAGGGTGAGTTCCTCGGCGTCCGCGGCGACGCGGCGTACGTGAAGCAGTGCTGCGACGCGAGCCTGCAGCGGCTCGGCGTCTCGGTCATCGATCTGTACTTCCAGCACCGCGTCGATCCGAATGTGCCCATCGAAGAAACCGTCGGCGCGATGGCGGAGTTGGTGAAGGCCGGAAAGGTTCGGTACCTCGGCCTGTCCGAGGCCGCGGCGGAGACGATCCGGCGTGCCGCCAAAGTTCACCCGATCGCCGCGCTGCAGACGGAATACTCGCTCTGGACCCGCGACCCCGAGGAGAAGATCCTCGCCACCGTGCGAGAGCTGGGCATCGGCTTCGTCGCCTACAGCCCGCTCGGCCGCGGCTTCCTGAGCGGCCAGTTCAAGGGCCCCGACGACCTCGCCCCCGACGACGCCCGCCGACTGCACCCGCGTTTCCAGGGCGACAACTTCGCCAAGAACCTCGCCCGCAAGGTCGAAGAGATCGCGCGGGAAAAACGCTGCACCCCCAGCCAACTCGCGATCGCGTGGCTCATGGCCCAGGGCAACGACATCGTGCCGATCCCCGGCACCAAGCGGGCGAAGTACCTCGACGAAAACCTCGCCGCGGCAACCGTGCGGTTGAGCGCGGATGAACTGAGGCGGATCGACGCCGCGTTCCCGATGGGAACGACCGCGGGGCAACGGTACGCGGAACGCGCGATGGCGGCCGTGAATCGGTAGGAGTCATGCGACAACAGCGAACCGGCCTGCATCACAACGGCATTTGGTGACTTCTCATCGCGATGCGTTCGGGAGTGGTCGATCTATCTCGATACCACTCTTGCGAACGCGGGAACCAGCCCACCGGTGTAGGAGATTGGGCAAACGGATTGGAGACGAGGCAAAAATCGCAAGCGTCCATGGGTGCACGATTCCATGCGTCAATGCAGTTATAAAGGACAGCCGATACCTGAGCAAGGCTGGAGTCTTCGAATCGATTGGCTGCGACCTGAGATCCGCTTTTCTTCAAGCGAGTCGATTGCGATTCGATGAAGAGTTGCGACGGCTCCTCCGAAGCCGTGCGCCATTGGACCTGAAGATGTCCGAGACCAAGCAGGACTCGGGCGATCCGCGGCGGTTCGTAATCAGTCTTGGCGTAGTCGGCAAGACGATCATTGATCGCGATAACTACTGAATCAGAGGTACTGACGCATCCCGATTTCAGCCAACGCGGCAACTGATTTGCGGTCTTCTCGTGAATGCCGGCGAGTAGACGTAGACTTAGCTCGTTGTCGGGAACAGACACCGCGTCGCCTTTGGCGTCGTCATAGCTAGGCACGCGATCGGCGCTAGTTCCAGGCCCGACGCATATGCACTCAATACACACTCGCTTGCTACCAAGAGTGACGATGTGATCCGGTCCTTCACTGGCTCTTGACGCGAAAGGCACAAGGCTTAGTCCTCGCCGAATCAGCCCCACGCCGACGTACAACTCCCAGTAACGACGGTGGAAGTTGGCGAACGCGGCGGTGCGTGCTGGCCCTGCTTCCTGGTGCTTGCCAATCTCGGTGGTTGCGGCTCGAATCTCGCGAACGAAATCCTTGTCGGCGAATGGCGCATAAAGCGGCCATTCCCTTTCAAGATAATCTGCTACGTCGATGTGTCCAAATCCGGTGACATCGAGAGCAGTCTTTGCAGCGGCGATGTCTGAGAAGAGACGTTGCTGAACTGCGGTCACAGATTCCCCCGCCGCTCCTGTTCCAGTTCCAGCGCCTCAAACAAGGCCTTGAAGTTCCCCTTGCCGAACGACTGCGACCCACGCCGACAGATGATCTCGAAGAACAGCGTCGGCCGGTCCTGCAGCGGCTTGGTGAAGAGCTGGAGTAAGTACCCTTCGTCGTCGGCATCGACCAGAATGCCCAGGTCGCGCACACGCTGGTGATCTTCCTTCACCGCCTCATGGCCGTGCTGCTTGAGCATGGTGTTCACGCGGTCCCAGACCTTGTCGTAGTACGCATCGGGCAGCGTCAGGAAGTCCACGCCGCGGCTGCGCAGGGCGGCGATCGAGTGCAGCTCGTCGTCGGTGCGGAGCGCCAGGTGCTGCACGCCCGGAGTGTTGGCGTGCCAGTCCAGATACTCCTGCACCTGGCTCTTCTTCTTGCCGTGCGCAGGCTCGTTGATCGGCATCTTGATCAGGTTGTTGCCGCTCGACATCACCTTCGACATCAGGGCCGAGTAGTCGGTTGAGATGTCGGCGTCGTCGAAGTGCTTGAACATCTTGAACTCGAGCACATCCTCGTACCACTTCACCCAGTAGTTCATCTTGCCGAGCTCGACGTTGCCGACGAGGTGGTCGACGTACTTGAGGCCGCAGGGGTGCTTCTTGTTGTGCTCGTTGATGGCGAGAATCGACGAGCCCATGCCGCTCTGCGGGCCGCAACCGGTGGCGGGGGTGCAGAGGCCGCCGTCGATGCGTTTGAAGCGGGGCATGAAGAGGCCGCCCTGCTTGACCTTCGTGAGTTCGTATTCACCCGTGCGGCTCACGAACGAGTGACACACGCGCCCGTAGGTGCGGATGCCCGCCATCGTCACCGTGCCGCGGCTGTCCTTGAAGACACGCGGCTCGTACGCGGACTGGGCGCCGTTCTTGATTGCACGCTCGTACGCCGCCTCGGCGTCGAAGACGGTGAACGCGACGTCCTTCACGCCGTCGCCGTACATCGCGAGTTCCATCGCCGAGTGGTGCTCGGGCGAGAGCGGGCTTGAGAGCACGAAGCGGATGTTGCCCTGCGTGAGCAAGTAGTGCGCACAATCGCGGCTGCCGGTGGTCAGGTCGCAGACTTGCTCGATCTGGAAGCCGAAGCAGTGGGCGTAGAAGAACGCGGCCTGCTTGGCGTTGCCCACGTAGAACTGGACGTGATCGACGTCGATGAGCTGCAGAGGATCGGAGACTTTGCTCGGAGAAACGGAGGGGGAGAGCGTGGTCATGGAGAAGCTCCGGGGATTGGCGGGCGAAACGCCAACTCGGCAGAATGATACGGGGAGATCAGAAACGACAACGGTCCCTCATTCGGCGGGGCTAATCCAGGGCTTGGCGCAGCGGGAGACTTGCCTTGACTCCCTCCGTGCCGGAGATCTGGATCGAATCGGTCTGAGAATCGATGGAAATCTCACCGTACCGGCGCTTGGCATCTTCCCATGAAGATGCGGACCCGATCGACGGCGGCGACCAGCTTCGCGAGACAGCCCAATCGCCGTGAGCAGTGCGAACAAATACGTTGCCGGGTTGCTGCGGATCGCTGGAATCGAGCCACAGCGTGACCTCGAGCCACGACTTGTATGGACCTGGCATCTTGTCGCCAACACAAAGCCATGTCCGCTGGATGATGCCGCCGGGGGGCGGCGGAGGATCCGCGGAACGAACCAGAAAGAGGAAGGCGAGAATCGCGACGACCGTAAAGAAAGCACCGACGAGAACGCCCGGGACGAAGCCCGCCGAGCGGCGGAGTCGCGGTGACCGTTCTGCCGGATTCGCAGGTTGCGATGCGGGTTCTGACATGCGATGGTCCTTGCGGATCTGGTGAGCGAAGATCGAACAATCGGATTGCGTTCGGAGATCTCCAGAGAGCGCGATGGTGGATGGCAGAAGAAGGCACCGAGGCATCAAGTGAGAGCCGTTGCCGCAAGCCAGTCGATCAGCGAGCGGGTCGGGGGCGAGAGCGTGTCGGTTTCGCGAGCCTCGGCCAGTGTCTTCCAGACCGTTTGCGTGTACTCCCACTCGTGTGGGTGTGCCTCGGTGTCCGTCGAGACTTCGACCCGCAGCACCACGTCATAGGTCCGGGCGAACTCATCCAGCACGACGGCAACGGGCCTCGGGGTTGCGGTTGCGACGATGCCGGTTTCCTCGTGCAACTCCTCGTGGAACTGCCGGATGATGTCGGCAAGGGTGAGCTCGGTGGCAGCGGAGGAGGCATCGACCCCGCCGCGGGGCGCGGTTTCCCAAAGATCGCCGTAGATGCGAGTCTGTGGCGAGCGCCGCCCGAGCAGAATCTCCTCGCGACCGTCGCGACGGCGGGTGACGACGCCGGAGATGCCGAGCGCGAGCACTCCGGTGGGGACGACCGCGCCGACGGCGAAGCGCTTATAGGTGTCGAAGGCGACGCGGAGTGTGGGAGGCTCACACGCGAGGACGCGGACGATGCGGCCATCGTGCAGGCGCGGGCTGGCTTGGCACATGGTGCGCCAGTGGGATTCGATACGAGATCCGAGCGATGGGTCTTCCGGTGGCGGTGAGACCGTTTCGAGATGCAGCTGCGTGATGGGCCACAGGCGGATCACGGCGTCAGGATACGAAAAGACACTTCACCGCGGAGGACGCGGAGAGCGCAGAGGAAAGTCAATTCACCACAGAGAGCACAGAGACAACCATGAAGAGCTGGGATCTGACAAGCCACGGGAGATGAAACAGAGTTGGAAGGGCAAGGTCCCTTGCTCTTCCAACTGAGTCTCCTCTGTGTTCTCCGTGATCTCGGTGGTGAATTGCCTTTTCTCCGCGTCCTCTGCGTGCTCCGCGGTGAAATGCCTTTCCTGGCAGCAGGCTCAGCCCAGCAGATTGCCCAGCCCCGGCAGGTCCGGCAGGCCCAGCTCACGCGTCCGCTTCTGGATCGCGGCCTGGAGCTTCTCCTGAGCCTGCGTCAACCCGTCGTTCACCGCCTCGGCGATCGCCTTGGCGCTGGCCTCCCGGGTCTTGTTCTCCGCAGCCATGCCATTGACGAGCGCGGCCGAAATCTCAACGCTGATCACCTTCATCTGCCCGTTCACGCGGGCCGTGATCGCCCCGTTGCTGGACTTGCCGATGACCTCGGTCTTGGCCATGTCTTCCTTGACCTGCTCGATCGAGGCCTTGAGCTTGTCCTGGTTCTTGAGCAGACTGGCGACGGCGCCCATGGCTTTGAGTTGGTCGAGCATGTTTCGTTGAGCCTTCCCGCACGAGTGTGCGTGCGTCTGTTCGCGGCGAACCGGCAATCGGTTGCCGCGGATTGGTGATCAGGTCGGTTCGGTCGGACGAGTCTGGCGAGGGTACACACCCAGGACCTTGGCGTTCAGCAGCTCCACGGCACGAGCGATCAGCGGATGTTCAGCGGCGCTCGAGACCGTCATGCTGGGTATGCCCTGGCCAGTGGGGACAGCCGGAACGGCGGCCGGGTTTGGAGATGGGCCGGCTTTGTTCGAGGTCGCGAGCGAGGGATCGAGGGCTCCGACCGGGAGGCCGCCGGGCAGGCTTGTGGATGCGACCTCGGGCGTTGTAATCGTGAGTGTGACCGAGCGCTGCCAAACGCGGGTGATGACCTCGGTGATCGCGTCTCGAGCGCCCTCCGCGGCGGTGCGAAGGTCCGGGCTCACACGGATCGTGACACGCCCGTCCTTGTGCTCGACAAGCGTCGCCTCTTCAATAACAGCCTGGACCTGACGCCGGGCGGACTTCGCCGCCGCCTGGACATCAACCCAGTCACACGCGTTGGACGGCCCACGCGGCGGAGGCGCGGGAATCGCCACGGCCGCCATAGCCGCGGGCGGCGTCGGCGCACTCAGTGGGACCGGCCTCTGGCCGGTCAACGAAACGTCAGTCTTGGCTGGGGCGTCTGGCGTTCGAACCGACTCCCCCGCATCGCGACCAGCTTCTCGTCCGGCAGCAAACAGCGAGCGAGAGCGCGGAGCATCGCCACCGACTTCACTCGGCGGCCTTCGCGTGCTCTCACTCTCTCTGCCCGCCGGCGGAAGGGGCAACGCCGCCGGCGGCTCTATTTTTTTGCCGCGGCTCCCACACCCGCACCGGCATGACTCGCGGCCATGACCACCGTCGCCGCATCGGCGAGGCGATCGGTGAGCGCAAGCCGCACGAGGCAGGCATCGAAGAGGGCCCGCGGCGCCGCGCTGTTCTTGGCGCTGCGTTGCAGGCTCTCGAGCATGGCGATCATGTGGACGATCGAAGCGGGGTCGAACTTGCCGGCGCGGGCGGCCTCGGCCTTGCGGGCATCGTCGGAGAGTTCGACCAGATCCGTCTTGTCGCCGCAGGTGCAGAGGACGAGGAGATCACGCAGGCGTTCGAGCAAGCTCTCGAAGGTCTGGTCGATGGAGATGCCGCGCTGCAGGAGCGCGTCGCCCGCCTTGAGCGCCGCGGCGGGGTCGCCGTTGACGAACGCGTCGAGCAGGTTGCTCACGAGATCGCGGGCGGGCAGGCCCAGCAGATCTTCGAGGATCTTGGTGGTGAGCTTTTTCTCGCCGCTGGCGAGCAGTCGGTCGAGCAGGCTGAGCGAGTCGCGCATCGAGCCGTTGCCCAGCTTGGCAAGGGCGAAGAGCAGCTCGGGGTCAGCGGCAACTTTTTCCTGCTTGAGCACGCTGGCGAGGTGCTCGGCGATCTGGGCGGTGGGGATGTTGCGGAAGTCAAAGCGCTGGCAGCGGCTCTGGATCGTCGCGGGCACCTTCTGCGGGTCGGTGGTCGCGAGGATGAACATCACATGCTCGGGCGGCTCCTCCATGGTCTTCAACAGCGCGTTGAACGCCGCGTTGGAGAGCATGTGCACTTCGTCGATGAGGTAGATCTTGCGTTTGCCGCGGAGCGGGCGGTACGCGGCGTTGGCGATCAGCTCGCGGGCGTTGTCCACGCCGCTGTTGCTGGCGGCGTCGATCTCGATGACGTCGGAGTCCTTGCCGGCCATGATGGCGGCGTCGATGTCGTCCTTGCCGCCGTTGAGGGCCTTGGCGAAGATGCGGGCCATCGAGGTCTTGCCCACGCCCCGCGTGCCGCAGAAGAGGTACGCGTGCGCGACCCGGTTGAGCTTGATCGCGTTCTGAAGCGTCTTGGCGATGGCTTCCTGGCCGACAACTTCGTCGAAGTCGGTGGAGCGGTAGCGGCGTGCGAGGACGGTGTAGGCCATGGGCCCATTCTATCGGGCGGCTTGCAACAGATGGGCCGTTTGCTAATCTGTTCCGGCCCTCGTCTTGGGTCGGGGGCCACCCTTCGGGGTTTGCTCGTTCAACGGGTTTTGGGAGGTGGGAATGTTCAGTCTTTTCAAGCAGAAGCGGCCGATCGCGGGCTCCGTGTTGTACCGTGGGACGATGAGCCCGAGGGCCGAGGAGTACGCGTTCCTGCGGAAGAAGGGGATCGAAATAGACGTCTCCCCCGGGGACGATCAGGCGTACTGGTCCATGACGCTCCGGCACCCCAAGCTGGGCGACGCGAAGGTCGCCGCATTCCGAGACATGCCGCCGTACCCGCAGTGGGAGATCCAAATGAGCCAGGGGCTGACCGCGGCGGAGAAGGAGGAGTTCTCAGCGGTCGGGGTCGGCGTGACCGTCTTCATCGAGAATCCGGTCGGTCATGTGCTCAAGGATCGCAAGCGGCTGCTCTGCTTCCTTCGATGGCTGATGGCGGACGATGGACTGTTCGTGACCGATCACACTTCGACGCTGATCTGGCCTCGCGAGTCGCTGGATGAGGAGCTCTCACACGGCGCAGACCTGGACGTGTCCCAGATCTACTGCACGCACGGGGTAGCGGGCGAGACGGAGTCGGACCCGACGTGGTACCACACGCACGGGCTTGGAGAGATCGGAGCGTTCGACTTTGACGTGATCAGCCCGAGCGAAGAAGTCTTCGGCGGACGCGGCGATCTGGATCGCGCCATCGCATTCGCGAGCATCGAGGGCCTGATCAAGCCCGGGGCGTCGTTCACCTGCTTCGAGCCGGGCGGCGAAGTCATGGCCGTCGATGCAGCCGAGTTCGACCGCCGCGCCTCTCCAGCGCACGCCGCGGTACGCGCGATGGACGACGACAGCCATCAGGTCAACCGGGTCGTGCTCTGCGACAGAAACCGCGGCCTCCTGCCCTTTTTCTCAAAGCGTCCGCGCCCCTCCTCGGCTTTATCGTCCGAGATCCCCGAGAGTGTCGCGGTTCAGTTTTCGACGCCCGCAACCGAACTGATGAGCGAGCGGGCTCGCAAGACCGTCGGTGTCTTCAACACGCTGAGGCAGGAGTTCGAGAAGTATGAATTCCCGGCGATCGCCAAGATCTGCTACCCCACTCAGTCCGGCGGGAACGAACACCTGTGGTTCTCGGTGCACGGAATCGACGGTGACACCATCGACGCAACGCTCGAAAACGAGCCGTTCGATATCCCCGGCATGAAGGCCGGTGATCGCGGACGGCATCCGATCGAGAAGCTGACGGATTGGGCGGTGCTCACCCCCGCCGGACAGATCTCGCCCCGCGCCGGAAAGGCGGCCAGACTCCTGCGTCAGAACCCCGACAAGCTGGAGCAAATGCTGGACGCCATGCGTCGGTCCGAAAGCGGATCATGAGGCTCCGTGCGATCGACGGCCAGGACACCGGCGGCACCGGACGACGGCCGCTTATGGCTGCTGCGGTCAAGCCCTGACCAGGTTCACGGGCCATCCGTGCACCGGGCCCGGCCGTCGATCGGACGGAGACCGGCAAGGATATGTCGGATGTCCGATGGCGGATGGCGAATGTGGGATGTCGGATCTTTGGTTAGGCCTCTTGCCGCTGGATCCCAGGCCCGATAGCAACGAGACACGCCTCGTGTCCTGATTTTCGACCACATCCGACATCCGAGATCCGACATCACACATCGGCTCCCTCCGAAATCCGACATCCCCCGGACCCATTCCTTGCTCCGTCCCGTACACTGACGTGAACGCATGGACGACGCGAACCGACACCCCCAGACCGATGCCAGTCGCTTGAACGGGATGGACGTCCCGCTCCCCACCGCGGCCCAGGAAACCGAGACCGTGCGGGCCTCCCTGGTCCGCATCTCCCGCCTCGCGTTCTTCGCGATCTTCGTGGTCGTCACCACCCTGTCCGTGCTGTACTTCCAGCCCGACAAAGCGGTGCCCAAGGAGTGGCCCCGGGTCGCGGGCGTCATCCTCGCGGTCGCGTTTGTCATCGCCGCCATCGTGGGCAGCGTCGACCTGCTCACCCGCAAAAAGAAAATCGGCGCCGTGATCGCCGTCTTCTTCGGCATCGCCGCCGCCATGCTCGCCACGGCCGCCATCGGCTCCCTCTTCGACCTCCTCGCCTCGCTCTACGAGATCGATCCCCGCATCACCAGCGCCTCCAAGGTCCTCCTCGGCATCGCGCTCGCGTACCTCGCGGTCACGACCATCCTGCAGACCCAGGACGATTTCCGACTCGTCATCCCCTATGTCGAATTCGCCAAGCAGATTCGCGGCAGCAAGCCCCTCATCCTCGACTCCTCCGCGTTGATCGACGGCCGCATCGTCGACGTGTCCTCCAGCGGCCTCGTCCAGTCCCCGCTCGTCATCCCCAGGTTCGTCGTGCTCGAACTCCAGAGACTCGCCGACAGCGCGGACAAGCTCGTCCGCACCAAGGGCCGACGCGGCCTCGACATGGTCACCAAGCTCCAACGCCTCGGGACCGTCGCCGTCAGCATCGACGAATTGCCCGTCCCCGGCAAGACCGTCGACCAGATGCTCATCGAGTTCGCCCGCCTCAGCCCCGGCCTCATCATCACCACCGACCTGGGCCTCGCCCGCATCGCCGAGATCCAGCAGATCGGCGTGATCAACATGCACGAGCTGGCCAACGCCCTCAAGCCCGCCCTCGTGCCCGGCGAGGCCCTCTCGGTCGTGCTCGTTCGCCCGGGCGAGCAGCCAGGTCAGGCCGTCGGGTACCTCGACGACGGCACCATGATCGTCGCCGAGCACGCCGCTCATCTCATCGGCGACCGCGCCGAGCTCGTCGTCTCCAGCACGCTGCAGACCGCCGCCGGACGCCTCCTCTTCGCCAAGCTCGCCAACGCCCACCGCCTCGACGAAGCCCGCGCTCACGCCCCCACGTCACCCACATCCCCCGCGACCACCGACGCTCCCGCTTCCATCGCCTCATCCATCCCCTCGACCACCGAGACCACGCCAGAGCTCGACTCGCACCTTTCCAATCACGACGACACGCCGGCCGAGTCCCTCGTCGACGCGTCCCAGCCCGCGGCCCAGCCCGCGGCCCCCGATCGGCCCCGCTCGCCCTTCCCGCCGGTCCCGCCACGATCGATCCGCGCCGGCTCGCCCCGAAACCCGAGGCGCTGACGCGTCACCACGCCCGCGTCCCCGATCCGATTCCCACATTCCCCATACGCTCCCCCGTGTCCGATCCCCGCTCTCCGCTCCGCCTCCTCGTCGTCTGCCCCTCCTGGTTGGGCGACTGCGTCATGGCGACTCCCACCCTTCGTCGCCTGCGCGAGGGCCTTCCCGGCGCCTTCATTGGCGCGCTCGTCCGTCCCGGCATGGACGAGCTCCTCGACGCCCTGCCCTTCACCGACGAGATCCACGTCGCCCGCGCCTCCGGTGTCATGGGCCCCAAGTTCGTCGCCGCCAAAGTCCGCCCGCGTCGCTACGACTGCGCCCTGCTGCTCACCAACTCCTTCTCCACCGCCCTCACCGTCCGCATCGCCGGCATCCCTCGACGCATCGGCTACGACCGCGACGCCCGCGGCCTGCTCCTCACCGATCGTCTCCCCGCGATCCGACGACACTCCGGCGGCTTCGCGCCCATCCCCGCCGTCAGCTACTACCTCCGCGTCGCCGACCACCTCCTCGCCCGCACGCACGATCCCGAAGACCTCGGCGGCCGCCTCGAGCTCTCCATCCGAGACCGCGACGAACAAGCCGCCCAAGACATCCTCCGCCGCGCCGGCGTTCGCGCCGACGAGCCCCGCGTCCTCCTCAACCCCGGCGGCAACAACCCCGCCAAACGCTGGCCCGCCGACCGCTACGCCCACATCGCCCGCCTCCTGCATCAGCAGGGCTACCGCGTCCTCATCAACGGCTCGCCCGGCGAGGCCGACCTCGTCGACCAGATCGTCCAGCTCTCCGGTGTCCCATCCGCCGTCGCCCTTCCTCGCGCCGGCGTCACCATCGGCTCGCTCAAAGCCCTCGTCCGTGGCTCGCGCCTCATGCTCACCAACGACACCGGCCCGCGTCACATCGCCGCCGCCTTCGGCGTCCCCCTGATCACTCTGTTCGGCCCCACCGACCACCGCTGGACCACCATTCCCACGCTCCCCGGCTCACGCGAGACCATCCTGCTCGCCGACCCCACGCTCCCGCCCGATCAGGTCGCCGACGAACACCCCGAACGCTGCCGCGTCGACCGCATCACCCTGGAATCCGTCGAACGCGCGGTCTCGGACCTGCTGGACTCCACGAACGCTCCCGCCCGACCGAACGACCAGTCACTACAGCCGGTTTCAGCCCATCCGACCTTCCCCAACGAGCCCTCGCCCTCGCCCTCGCCGTCTCCCTCGCCTCGCCCTTGATTCAGCCTCGCCTCGGACTTGATTCGCAGCGGGGGCCCACTACCATCATGACCCACCCGCGAAGCCCACGGCTGAGCGGGTCGGGAAGGGAGTGGGAGGTGGGGGGGTGGGTTTTGGTGTGGTGGGGTCGTCCCGACGGTCTGGCTCAAGCAGCCGGTCCGAAAGGCCGAGACATCCCGGTTGCCATCGCGGTCGGCCAGCCATGGCCGTCCCGCACACCAAGGGGGCGTAGCTCAGTTTTGGTAGAGCGCATCCATGGCATGGATGAGGTCACGAGTTCGAGTCTCGTCGCCTCCACTTGACAAAGACCCCGGTCGCGAGACCGGGGTCTTCGTTTTTGCACGCTGTTGTCGCCGCGATTACTTGGCTACCGCCGCCACCACCTTCGCCGCAGCATCCGTCAGATCGCTCCCCGCCTGCAGCGTCGGCAGCGACGCCTTCGCGTCCTGCAGCAGCTTGCGACCCGCATCCACGTTGGTGCCCTCAAGGCGGACGACCAGCGGGACCTTGAAGCCCGTGCTGCCGTCCGGATTGCGGTGGTTCTTCGCCGCGTTGATGATCCCCTGCGCGATCACGTCGCACTTCATGATCCCGCCGAAGATGTTCACCATCACGCCCTTCACCCGCGGGTCGGACAGGATGATCGAAAACGCCTCCGTCACGGCCTCTTCCGTCGCGCTGCCGCCCACGTCCAGAAAGTTCGCCGGCTCAATATCCGTCGGCTTCCCGTCCGCGCCCTTGGGGCCCTTGCCCACGCCGTGCAGCTTGATGATGTCCATCGTCGCCATCGCCAGCCCCGCGCCGTTCACCAGGCACCCGATCTGCCCGTCCAGCGCGATGTACGACAGCCCGAAGCGATGCGCCCGAGCCTCGGCTTGGTTCTCCTCGCTGTGATCCGCGAGCCCCTCGACCTCCGGATGCCGGAACAGCCCGTTCTCATCGAACGAGAACTTCGCGTCGATCGCCATCACCTGTCCGTCCGGGTGCTGCTCATCCGGCGGCGTCAGAACCAGCGGGTTAATCTCCGCCAGCGTGCAGTCCTTCTCGATGAACAGCTTCGCCAGCGACTTCATGATGTGCATCGCCTGCGGCACCTGCCGCCCGCGGAACCCCAGCCGGAACGCCACCTCGCGGGCCGCGAAATCCTGCAAACCCAAGAGCGGATGCAGCGGCACCTTGATGATCGCGTCCGGACGCTCGTGCGCCACCGTCTCGATCTCCACCCCGCCCTCGCGGCTCGCGATCAGGATGTTGCGCCGCGTCTTGCGATCCGTCGTGATCGCGAGATAGAACTCCTCGGAGCCGCCCGTGCCGCGCTTCGCGATCGGGGCCGCCTGCGCCACCAGCACCTTCTTGACCTCCAGCCCCTCCGGCGGAGTCTGGGGCGACTTCATCCGGTTGGTCAGCATGAACGACGCGGCCGCCGTCGCCTCGTCGATGTTCTTCACGATCTTCACGAACCCGGCCTTGCCGCGACCGCCCGCGTGCACCTGGGCCTTGATCACCACCTCGCCCGTCGCGCTCCCCTCCGCCGCAGCCCGGAACGCCTCGCCCGCGTGCTGGATCGACTCGATCATCCGCCCCGGCGGAACCGGAATCTTGAAGGAGTGCAGCAGTTCGCGGGCCTGGTATTCGTGGATCTTCATAAGGCTCAGAGGATAGGAGAAGCCAACCGACACGGCTGTCGGATTGGACCGTGTTCGGGTCGTCCGCGCTCGCCCGGCCTCCCGCCTCTCTCCAACTCCACCAGTCACCCGACCCGCTGCAGCATGGGGAAACCGACCTACCCTTCTCGGCTATGACGACCGTCGCTCCGAACCGTCCTTCCACTCTTGGTGCCACCTCGGCTATGAAACCCTCAGACAAGCTCCCGGCCTCGACCTTTGTGAAGTGGCTCCGGGACATGTTCCTTATCCGTGAGTTCGAGAACCGCACCGCCCAGGCCTACCAGCAGGCCAAGATCGGCGGCTTCTGCCACCTTTACACGGGGCAGGAAGCGGTGGCCGTCGGCACCATCGGGGCCCTCAACCACGACGACCCCATCGTCACCGCCTACCGCGACCACGGCCACGCGCTCGCCCGCGGCATGGACCCCGGCGCCTGCATGGCCGAGATGTTCGGCAAGGCCACCGGCTGCGCCAAGGGCAAGGGCGGCTCGATGCACATGTTCGACAAGCCCAACTGGCTCTTCGGCGGCCACGGCATCGTCGGCGCCCAGACCCCGCTCGGCACCGGCCTCGCCTTCGCCGCCAAGTACGAAGTCGAAGTCATGAAGCGCAGCATCGACGGCGGCCCCGCCAAGCGCAAGGTCGCTCTCGCCTACCTCGGCGACGGCGCCCTCAACCAGGGCGCGCTCCACGAGGCCATGAACCTCGCCGGCCTCTACGACATCCCCGTCATCTACATCGTCGAGAACAACGGCTACTCCATGGGCACCGCCATCGAACGCGGCACCACCATGGCCCACGACCTCCGCAAGAAGGCCGAGGCCTACGGCATGCGCGGCGAGATCATCGACGGCCTCGACGTTGTGAACCTGTACGACGCCTTCAAGCCCGTCGTCGATTACTGTCGCGAGAACAGCAAGCCCGCCTTCGTCGACCTCAAGACCTACCGCTACCTCGGCCACTCGATGTCCGACCCCCAGAAGTACCGGACCAAAGAAGAAGTGGACCAGTACAAGGCCAAGGACTCCATCGACCGCCTCGCCAGCCAGCTCATGGGCGAGCGCAAGGGCCCCGACGGCAAGCCGATCCTGACCGAGCAGCAGTTCATGGACATCCAGACCGAGGTCAAGAACGCGGTGAAGGCCGCGATGGAGTTCGCCGAGAACTCCCCGATCCCGGAAGAGCGCGAGCTCTGGACGGATGTCTTCGTGAACCCGCAGCCGAATCTTTCTCCCCAGGGTGACTACCTGATCGGCGCCAAGAATCCGCTGCTGTAAGCGCACGCCGCGCCTCCTCTCCCCGCATGCGGGGAGAGGACGACTCGATGCAAAGCATCGAGTCAGGTGAGGGGATGGCGGGCACCTCGCGCAAGGACTCTCCGTGCGCCAAAGTCCCCACCCCGGTCTCGATGCGCTCGACCACCCCTCCCCGCTTCGCCGAGAGGGCAGTGCTTCACTCGAACTTGATCCCCTGCGCGAGTTCTAGCTTGCCGCTGAAGTTGATGGTGCAGGTCTGCCGCCGCATGTAGGCCTTCCACGAATCCGACCCCGACTCGCGACCGCCGCCGGTGTCTTTCTCGCCGCCGAACGCGCCCCCGATCTCGGCGCCGCTGGTGCCGAGGTTGACATTGGCGATGCCGCAGTCGCTGCCGGAGCCCGCGGGGCTGAGGAACCGCTCGGCGATCCCCGCGTGGCGGGTGAAGATGCACGACGACAGCCCTTGGTCCACACCGTTCTGCATCGCGATCGCGTCCTCAATGTCGCGGTAGGTGAACACATAGAGGATGGGCGCGAAGGTCTCTTCTCGCGCGATGGGAAGCTGGTTGTTGGCCGGTGCGCGGATGATGGTGGGTTGGACGAAGTGGCCGCTGAGCCCCGCGACCGATGCGCGGCCGCCGCCGACGAGGACGGTGCCGCCTTGCTGCTTGGCCGATGCGATCGCGTGTTCGAAACCCTCGACGGCGCGGGCGTTGACCAGCGGGCCGACGAGGGTGCCTTCCCGTGCGGGGTCGCCGATCCTGACGGACTGGTAGGTCTTGGAGAGTTTCGCGAGGAGTTGGTCGACGATCGACTCATGGGCGATGAGACGGCGCGTCGTGGTGCAGCGCTGGCCGCAGGTTCCCACGGCGGCGAAGACGATGGCGCGGGCCGCGAGATCCAGATCGGCGTCTTCGTGCACGATGGCCGCGTTGTTGCCGCCGAGTTCGAGCAGGCTGCGGCCGAGGCGCTTGGAGACGACCTCGCCGACGCGGCGGCCCATCCGGCACGAGCCGGTGGTGCTGATGAGGGGCAGGCGCTTGTCGGCGATAAAGCGTTCGCCGATGAGTTGGTCGGTGCCCATCACAAGCGTGAACAAGTCTTCGTGCCCGAAGCGCGAGGCGACGCGCTGCGCCAGTGTATTGGATGCGATCGCGATGATGGGGGCCAGCAGGCTCGGCTTCCAGACGACGGTGTCGCCGCAGACGGCGGCGAGCATGGCGTTCCAGGCCCAGACGGCGTTGGGGAAGTTGAACGCACTGATGACTCCGACGGGGCCGAGCGGGAGCCATTGCTCGCGCATGGAGTGGCCGGGGCGCTCGCTGGGCATGGTGAGGCCGTAGAGCTGGCGGGAGAGGCCGACGGCGAAGTCGGCGATGTCGATGGTCTCCTGGACTTCGCCGCGGGCTTCGCTGGTGATCTTGCCGACCTCGGCGGTGATGATGGCGGCAAGGGCGTCCTTGTGCGTGCGGAACTCGTCGCCGATGGCGCGGACGACCTGGCCGCGGACAGGGGCGGGGACCTCGCGCCACTTCTTGAAGGCGGCGGCGCTGCGGGCGAGGGTCTCTTCGTACGACTTCTCGTCGTCGAGTCGGACGGCGGCGATCGGCGCGTTGGTGGTGGGGCTGGTGACGATGGCGAGGGACGCGTCTGATGACGCGTTCGCGGGGACGTTGAGAAGAAGGCGGTGGTGGTTGTGGATGCCGAGGGAGGTCAAGGCGGCGTGAAGGTCGTGTGCCATGCGCGATGGTAGAAGGCGTGGTGCCGGGGTTCGGTCTGGCGACCTCGCTGGGTCTTGGCGGTGCTGTCGGCCTCAACGTCCGCCGAGCCGGAACTCGCTGGGGCTTCAGGGATGAGCGTCGGGGAGCAGGCACCAGCGTGGGCCGCGGATGATGGTGCTGCCGAGAGTGGCCTTGGCGGCGGTGAAGGTGCGAGTCGCTTTGGTGATGCGGTCGCGAGGGATGCTGACGGGGCCGGCGCCAAGGCGGCGGAGGAGCCAAGCGGGTTCGAGGTGCAGGTACGTGGCGTCGAGCGTGGCGTGCAGGCACCAACCGAGGTTGAGCAGGTCGAAGCGGAAGCTCTGGAACTCTCGACGCCGCGCCCCGGCCTGGGGCGGCACGGGCGGGAACTGCTTCGCCAGGGTGCGAAATTCCTCGGCGGCGTTCGAGAGCAACGCGACGACCACCACCGAATCGATCAGCAGCATGACGACAACGAAGATGCTGATGGTGAGAGGGGACATCCGACTGAGTCGGGGGAGGGTGAGGGACGGTGGGGGGGAGGATGGGGGTACGGTGGATGAAGGCGTCGGTGCCGCGATCATTGTCGGCCCAGGGAAGATGATCACGGTCAGACGTAGAGGTTCAAAACCGGGCACGATCATCCGCTGAGATTCGCGGATGGTGCGTGGCATTTGAGTGGTGTGATCTGGACACCAGCGGGATTCACGCGATCGCTGTCCGCAATGCGAACTCCGGGCGTGCTCTCGACTCACGTGCGACGCATGCCTTGACTTGCCTCCCGCTTCCACTCGGTGCCGCGGGTGCGTGAAGGTGCCGCGCCAAGCTCCTCACGGCACCAACAGCTCTCGAAGACTTGATCACGACGCGTTCCATCTCTGCCCTTCTCACGCTCGGCGGCGTGGTGTCTTCGCTGGGCATGGCCAACCCGATCGTTCCGCCGAACGGCGAACGCCCCGATCCGATTGCGCCGCTCGCGCCGGCCGTGCCGCCCCCGTCGAGCGTGCGTCCCGCGGTGCGCGCGGTGCAGGTTGAGCGGGCGCCGGTGATCGACGGGGTGCTCGACGACGAGGCGTGGTTGCTGGCTGAGCCGACCGATACCTTCCTCCAGGTCCAGCCCGTCGCGGGGGCGCTCCCGAGCGAGCGCACCGAGATGCGTTTGCTCTTTGATTCCGGGCACCTGTACATCGCGGTGCGGAGCTTCGATCAGGATCCCGCGGCGATCATCGCCCGGCAGATGCTCCGCGAGGGCGAGATCACCGGCGACGACATCGTCGAGATCGCGGTCGAGCCCTTCGGCGATCAACGCAACGGGTACTACTTTGCGCTCTCCGCCGCGGGAGCGAAGGTGGATGGCCTGATCGAAACGCAGACGCGCTCGATCCGGACCGACTGGGACGAACTGTGGATCGGCAAGGTGACGGTGGACGACGCGGGCTGGAGCGCGGAGTTCTCGATCCCGCTCACCTCGATCTCTCTGAACCCGAGCATCGATCGCTGGGGCTTCAACGCCCAGCGAACGATCCGACGCAAGCAGGAGATCGTCCGCTGGTCGGGCCCGTCGCCCAACATCCGGCTGGCCGATCTCAACCAAGCGGGAACCGCCACCGATCTGCGCCGCCTCGACCAGGGGCGCGGCATCACGTTCAAGCCGTTCGTCTCCGCGCGTGTCGACACCGACCGCGGCGGGCTGGAGCTGCGTCCCGGGTTTGACATGTTCTACAAGATCACGCCCTCCACCACCGGCGTGCTCACCGTCAACACCGACTTTGCGGAGGCCGAAGTGGACGACCGGCGCGTCAACCTCACCCGGTTCCCGATCTTCTTCCCGGAGAAGCGGGCGTTCTTCCTGCAGGATTCGTCGGTCTTCGGCTTCGGCGGGATCTTCAACAGCCCGACGCCGTTCTACTCGCGGCGCATCGGCCTCGTGCGTGGCCAGGTGAAGGACATCCTCGCGGGTGTGAAGGTAACCGGGCGTGAGGACAATCTGAACTTCGGGCTGCTGAGCGTCGAGATGTACGACGATGCGGACCTGGGGCCCAAGAACCTGTCGGTGGCGCGGCTCGCCGCGAACGTGTTCGACGAATCCACCGTCGGCCTCATCGCGACCAACGGCGATCCCGCCACCACGGGACAGAACACTCTCCTGGGCGCCGATGTCAACTTCCGCAACTCGCAGTTCCTGGGCGACAAGGTGCTCGAGGCCCACGCGTGGGCGATGGGGACGTTCTCGAGCGCCGGCGCGGTGCGCACGCCGCGGGACGGCCCGCCGACGTCGATCGTGCCTCGTGGTACTGAGGCGGACGATGGCGCGGTCGGCGGACGGGTGTCGATGCCCAACGACGACTGGCTCTTCAGCCTTTACGGCGCTCGTTACGGGCGCGACTTCAGGCCCGCGCTGGGCTTTGTGTCTCGAACCGGTGTCTACGAGGTGAACAGCGCGGTGCGGCGGCGCTGGCGGCCCAACACGGCGATCCGGCGCATCGACGTGCGGGTCGATAACGAACTCTTCTACAACCTCGACGGTTCGATCCAGAGCCAGGAATGGGAGCTTCCCTCGGTCACCGTCGAGACGCAGACCGGAGTGCAGTTCAATGTCGAGTACCTGGTGAACCGCGATCGGCCCGACCGTGCTTTCAACCTGACCGACGGGGTCTTCATTCCCGCGGGCGATTATCGCTTCAACACCGTTGTCGCACGGATCGACGGCTCCGATGCACTCCAGTTCACCCCCGCGTACGAGTTCTCCGCGGGCGACTTCTATGACGGCCGACGCACCGACCACGAGATCGAGATGGCGTGGAAGCCCTCGCGCCACTTCACCGGATCGGTCGTCTACGAGCAGAGCGACATCGACCTGCCCGATCGACCCGGCGGCGGGTCGTTCATCGTCCGCGTGCTGCAGACCCGCGCCGTCGTCGCGTTCTCGCCGGAACTGACCTGGACCACCGTGGTCCAGTGGGACAGCGAGAGCGACAACGCGGGCCTGAACAGCCGCGTGCGCTACGAACCGACGCCCGGGCGCGAGCTCTTCGTCGTCTTTAGCCAGGGGTTTGACGTCGACGACAACCGGCGACTGACCACGACCTCGAGCGCGGTGACTGTGAAGCTTGGGTTGACGTTCCGCTTCTGATGTGACCTTGCACGTTCGATGAAGCATCGTGTGCATCCACAAGAATCGATGTGGATCGTTCCGTAAGCCGCGGCCTGAGTTGGGAGTGCATCACATGACTACGACCGTTCCCTTTCTGTTGCTAGTCACTGTCGGCTTATTCGCGCTGGCGCTCGGCGGGTGCACGCCGAAGCACACGCCGGAGCCTGAGACGGCGGCGATCCCGCCTCAGACCAAGGCTTGGATGGACCGCCTCACGGTCCGCACGGAGTACGACCCCAAGACCGGTTTCATCGTCGCACGCGAGGTGGTCCCGCTGCCTGGGGCCTTGCGCGACGCCCCGCCTCTGCCCGAGGCGCTCGAGGCGGCACGCCGCAGCGGGAAGCCCGTGCTCGCTTTCGCCACCGCCGATCGCTGCGGGCCGTGCCAGCAGTACAAGAAGGACGCCCTCAACGACCCACGGGTCGTCGCGTGGATCCAGGAAGGACGCGCCCATGTCGCGCACGTCGAGGTCGATCGCCAGACCGACGCGGTTGCGCTGCTTCCAAGCTCCGCGATCCCGATGACGTATTGGATGGTTGACGGTCAGGTTGTGGCCTCGCTGCGAGGGCAGCGCTCCGCGGATGAATTGCTGGAGTTCCTCCGCGGGCGGTCTTGACTGCCGCGTGCCGGACGTTAAAGCCGGTGGCCTGGAGAACGAGGGTGCAGCGGCACGACGGTCGGGTGTGCGGCGGAGATTGGACCATGTGCCGCCCTGCTTCGAAGCCACACCCCGAAACATCGCGGGAAGAGGGCTTTCGCGTCACGGTGTGAATTCACGGCAAGCGGGTAATGGGCAGCGAGAAGCGGAGCGAGTCGGTGGTGCGCTGGGTGTGGAGGACCAGCGAGCGGGTTTCGCGCTCGACGGGGGCGGTGAGCAGTTGAGCGAAGCCGGACTTGGGGAGGACGGCGAGCGACTTGGAGAGGGTTTCGGAAGCGCTGGGAGCGGAAGCGGTTGGATGCGTGGGCGCGGTGTGGAGGAAGAACCAAGCGACGGTGGTGAGCGCCAGCGTCGCGGCAGCGCTGAGGAGGAGAGCGGTGCTGCGGCGACGGTGCGGCGTGCGGCGTGCGGAGCTGTCGGGGGTCATGTGGAGCGCGAGACGGGGGTTGCCGCGCTCGGGGAGCTGATCGATGATGCCGTCGATCATGCCGCTCGGAGGCTGGCGGAGTGAATCAGTGCGCGTGCGCCGGAGGTCGTCGACGAGCTGATGATGCCGGTTGGGGCCGGAGGCGGGATCAGAATGAGGGCGCATGGGCGGCTCCGATCGGAGGCGTGGGGCCGAGTTGGGCGGTGGGGGAGTTGGCGGTGTTGGTCGCGGCTTGGGCCTGGAGTGCGGCGAGGAGTTGAGCCCGAGCGCGGTGGAGTGTCACGCGGACGCGGACGCTGGGCCAGGAGAGGACGTTGGCGATGTCGGCGATCTCGAGTGACTCGGCGTAGCGGAGCCAGACAGCGGTGGCGGCATCGGGCGCGAGCACGCGATCGACGAGTTGCCAGAGGTTGGCGCTCGATTCGTTGTTCGCGAGCGCCGCGGCGGGAGAGGCGGCGCGAGCATCGCTGTGCTCGTCCGGGATGGACGCGTGCGGGCGCTGGCCGCGAGATTGGGTGATGGCAACGCGGTTGGCGATCGTGAGCAGCCAGGTCGAGAACGCGCCCCGATCGGGCCGGTAGGTTTCGATGTGCATCCAGGCGCGGAAGAGCGTGATCTGGCACAGATCTTCGGTGTCGACGCTGCGCCTAGCGCCCGCGATCTGGCCGCTGCGGCGGGCGAGGAAGGTGAAGAGACGAACGGCGTGGAGTGCCGCGAGCTGGCCTAAGGCGTGCCGATCGCCCGCTTGGGCGCGGGCGATCAGTGTGGCCTCGGATGGATCGGGGGGCATGGGGTTCACGGCGGAAGCTCGTGCAGCTCAAGCTGGTTTCTTGGATTCCTTGGCGGTCTCTTTCTTGCTCGCCTTTTTGGCCTTCTTGGGCTGCTCGGCCGCGTCGTCGCCGTTCTCCTTCTGCTTGGCCAGTTCTTGGATCGCGGCGACGGCGTCGGCGGCGGGCCACTTGAGGGAGATGTTCATGCGGCTGCCGTCCGCGGTGATCTTGAGTTCCTTCAGCGCGTTCTGGAGCGTGGTGAACTGGTTCTGGCTCTTGAACGCCATGCGGCCGAAGGCGGCGAGGCCCTGGGCGACTTGCTGTGTGTCGGTGGCGGCCTGGGCGGAATCGAAGTTGGCCGAGGCGTCGGCGGAGAGTTGGTCGGAGGACTCGCCGAGGTCGATGGCACCGGAGCGGATGCCGCCGAAGAGGGCCTGGGCGTTGTCGTTGTCGGAGTTGCGGAGGAAGTCGGGCAGATCGCGGACGTCGAAGTAGAGGATGGAACCCTTGGAGGGCGCGGCCTGCCCGCCGGTCGAAGGGGCTTGTGCCGGCGATGCGCCGTCGGCGACCTTCAGTGCGGCGACGAGCGGTTCCCAATCGTTGCAGAGGTACGCGGTGCGGAGTTCGGCTTTGGAGCGGACGATGCCGTACTTGCGGGTGCCCTGGTCGTCCCAGCTGAGGAGGTCGTATCCCTCGGCGCTCATGGCCTTGGCGTGGGGCTCGGTCTTGAGGTGGTTCCAGAGGGCGTCGATCGCGGGCGTGGCGCGGAGCACGATGACGGCCTGCTCGGGCGAGGAGGCGAGCAGGACGGTGATGTCCTTGAAGTCGCGGAAGGGCTCGATGCCGAAAAGGCCCAGAGCATTGAGCCCCTCGAGATTGAACGCGGCCTTGTGCTCCATGATCGCCTTGCCAACCTGTGACTGCGCCAGGGCCTCGACATCGAGATGCACGGCCACCTTGGACGTCGCGGGCACAATGGCCCGATCGAGCGGCGCGGCGAGGGAGTGAGCAAACACGGGCGCGAGCGTCAAGGCGAGCAGAGGAGAGCGGTGAAGGCGGCGGCGGGGGTGGGCGTATCGCATGGGGGCTCCTGTGGGCGAGGTCGTGGTGCCGAGAGGTGATACGCGCGGGGGGAGCGATGCGTTACGACAATTGGGAGATTGGGTTCGAGAAAGCACGGGGCGTGGGGTTGTGCGGTGGTCAGACGTGTGCATGTTCGGCGAGGGGGTGCGGTACAGGTTTGTGGTGTTGAAACCGGCGGCCCTCCGTGTCTGAGGGAGCCGGATCGATGGAGGCACACCCATGCTCGCATCGGCCAGTGAGGATGCGTTGCGATGATCGTGCTTTGGGCGTTGGTTCGCGAACGAATACGATCGCCCGCCCAGAGCAACGGGTCGTCGTCGCCCGGTGGGGGTGGTCGTGCCTTTGAGGCAAGACGCTCAAGGCGTGGTTTATTGGAGCGTGGTTTATTGGAGCGTGGTTTATTGGAGCGTGGTTGATTGTGGCGTGGGAGCGCGTGCGAGACGTTTCCGTGCCGCTCGCGTGGCTCACTTGGGTTTGCGTTCACCCGGCGTGAACCACTTGTCCGGCGGGGATAGGACGACATCGAACACGCCCGCGATGAAGATGCCGGGCACCGAGAAATAGCCTTTCTTGATCTCGTAGCCGTTCGTGAGGCTGGGCGGGCCGTTCGGAGTAAAGTCGCCGCCGCGTGGGTCCCAGAAGCGGGCGGTGTACTTGGATGTCTCTTGCGAGATCGACACGACCCACGAGACGGACTTCAGCCCCGGCACGGCGTTGTCGGCGTAGGTCATCGCGATCGCCGGTGCGTCCTGCGCCGTGGCGAAGCGGAGGTTCGTCCAGATGAACTGGTCCTTGTCGGAGACCTTCTCGCTGGTCAGGGGCTTCATGTCTTTCCCCTTGGTCGAGGCGAAGATGCTCTCCTGGAAATTCGGGTTGAAGTACACCTTGAACAGTGCGGCGGCGGCATCGGCGCACGAACCCGTGGTGCCGTCGCCGACGATGGTCGCGCCGGCCTTCTTGCAAGCGATGTCGACGGCCTTCTCGAGGACTGCCATCCACAGGCCCTCGGTGCCGAGCGTCGATGAGCCGGCGATCTGCGCGGTGGTCAGCGGCGGAACCTGAATCTGGTGATCGGGCAGCATCACCTGGTACACGCCCTGTCCGCGTGAGATGAAGTTGGCTTTCATCTGCGTCGGGTTCTTGTGGGCCAGGCCCGCGGCGAGGGCGACGAAGGCGCTGTTGCCGAACTCGCCCATGCGGATCTGTTCGAGCGAGGGCAACGGACCCATCCACATCTGTGGCCGCAAGTTCTCGACGCGGGCGCGAGCTTCGGCGAATGCCTTCTCCCACTCGATGCTGGAAGGGACCTCGCCGACGAGCACCGCGAGCGCGGGCGGCTCGACCTGAATCGTGCGATACACCAGCCGGACCGCGCCGAGTGCGGCGGCTTCGTCGCCCGTCCGATTCGGATCCTCGCTCGCGGCTTCGACTTCGCTCAGGGAGAGCGTGCCGCTGGCGTCGGTGTCCCAGGCTGGGAAGTGCTTCTGAACGGTGGTGACAAAAGACGAGGGCGGCGGTGGAGCGGGTTGTGCGACGCGGGCCGCAAGCGTGAGAGAGAGTGCCGCCGCGATGAGCGGATGGACGCAGAGGAATGCACGGCACGAACGCATCACATTAGAATAGCAATTCGCCTTCGGTTGTTTCGTGGACGGTTTGGGGAGGGATTCCTGCGGGGATTGCAGGAGCCCGAGCAGCACGCGGCGCTCGTGGTCGGTGGGGATGAAGTTGTCACGGCTCTCAACCTGTGGCACGGCCCCACCCCCTTTCCCTGTTTCGCTGCTCCCCTTCTTTCTTCTTCCCATAGTGTCGCATGGGAGCGAGGGGTGATTCAACGGGTTGGTGGGGTTGCGGGTGAAAATTGACGGCGCAACGACGGGGTTGTGCGCACAGCGGTGGCGTTGTGTGCTGTGGAAAGTTCGAGCGGCGAGCGTTCAAGGCCAACCCACCCCCAGGCCCCCTCCCTCCACCCACCTTGGGAGGGGGAGTACGAGGCAGCGGGAAACGAATCTCGCGTGCTCGGAGGCGATGATCGTGCTTTGAGCGCTGGTTCACGAACGACCGCGATCACGCCGTGGTCGAGCAAACTGCCCGTCGGGTGTGCCACGACCACGGCCTGCTCGGAGGCCGTGGTCGTGTTTGCGGGTGGGAAACGACGTTGCTCGAGATGGAAGCGAGTACCCGTCCGACCACGATCACTCGCTCAGAGCAGCGAGTGATCGTGGCACATCGCAAGCGTGATCGGGCCACCTGCCGATCAAAGAAGCGAGTGGTGGCAGGGAGTTGCAGCACCTACTATGTTAACATTAATCTCACGCTTTCTTGTTTGACGTCCCGTCTTGGTTAGGCATTCTGGCGATCAATGATTTTACAAATGTTGGACCATTGTCAATAACCCATCTACATAAAGGACAAAGAACTAGAACAAGGCTCAGTGCAAATGCGCATACAGCCAAGACCGGGTCAAAATTCTGCTCTGTGAGGCGATAACTTATATCATCAAATTTAGCGGTTGACAATTGCTTGCCGACCAAATATAGAAGTCCCAAGAGAAGTGCGCAGTCTCCTGCGGCGGTCAAAATGATCGCAAGTCCATGTCCACTCCTACGCCATTGCGAACGCGATTTGTCGAACACGACGCCAGATCGTGAAATTCTGATCCCCGCGCAAATGAACGCCGTTGACGATGCGTAAATCCAAAACCACGGAGGCGGACGATTCGGTCTCGTGGTGGAATTGATGATTGATCGCATTGACATGACCGATCCAGCGTGTACTGGTAAGTAGGTTCGGATGGCGTAAGCGTGTAGTGGACCGCGCGAAAGCGGCGAGGCCGAGGTTTCTGTGGTGGCGATCTTGTCAAAAAGAAAGGCGCGGATTGCATCCTTGTACTCAGTCAGCTCTGGAGACACTAGAACGAAATCGTGTGGAAATCTTCCGTGAACCATTAGCGGTAATAGTCCTGCTGGAAGATTCGGTTCATATGTAAAGCCGATTGCTAGTGGAGATCTCGCGACTTCCTCGCGAACTTGCGAGTGAAAATCGCATGGATGAAGGGTCCAGCCTTTCTTTGTGCACGCATCAAGAGTTGGTGATTCAAGTACTCCAGCTTCAAATAGTATCTTTAGTTGTGCGTACAATCCAGACATTGAATTTTTTTACATAATAAAGATGCGATATCTTTGATGACGTTACGGAATCAATGCCGTCCGATGTTTCTTTGGGTCGAGATTGTGGATCCACTCTTTTTGATACAATCACGCACGAGTAGAAATCGGAATCAGATCCATCCTTGCAAAGAACCCCGATTGGCTCTCCCAGGCTTGGAACTTCTGAAGTCGCGTGAATGTACTGGGTGGGAGACAGGATTGCAATGCAGGGTGTTCGCCATAGTGCTTCCACTGTATCAGCACTTGAGAATGAGCGTATCTTTATGGATGAGAATTTTTCTGAGAATCCGCTAACTGTTTTGCTCAAATAATTGTACAGCGAAATCTGGAAAAAATCTCTTGTCTTGTCATCTACGTCCCCGGCCTCAGCAAAACTTGAGGAGACTACTTTGATGCCCTTGGAATCACCGTACGCGGCTGTCGCTTGGGCAGCGGATGCGAGTTGGGAGAAGGTGAGGGCTGCCAGCGTTATTGCGAGAAGCAATCTGTTCACGAGCGCTCCTAAAGGTGTATGTGGTGGTGCTTTGAGGACGGATTCGCCGACATGTCCATAGCGAAAGTGTTGTGGGGCTGAATGATATCTGATCCAGCAGCGACACGTGGCTTGAACATTGCCGAGTTGATCATCTCTGCCGCAGTTTTCTGCTCTATCGTCGATCCCGACTGCGAGCTTGCTGGAGTGGTGGAGTGCTTCTGAAGGGGATTATGTTTTTGATTCTACCGGAAAGTCCTGTCGGCGTGACGATTCCGGTGGCGTCTGCGTTGCCCCGCTTGGGCACCATCCAACGGCTCGTCCCATGTTGCCGGAATCGGCCATGACGAGGCCGTGCGTGCCATTCTGATGTCTTGCTGCAAGGATTGTTCTGTTATTCTTGCCGCCAGCTATCACCGGCTTCGCGAAGTGCCGCCAAACTCACACCCCCATCTCATCCGCCACGGCTTCGAGCGTTTGCTCGCCGCCGCCATCGCCTGACAGCTGCTCCACCGGCTTCGCGGTCTGCAGCGGCTTGCCGGTGGCGTCGGTCAACGCCACGCCGTCCATTGTCTTGACGATGGGGATGGGGTTGGCCTTGTCGTGGGCTTGCATTTGCTTTTCGAGGGCGGTGCGTTTGGCTTCGTCGAGTTCGGCCCACTTGCCGCGGCCTCGGCATTTGGGGAATCTCGAGCAGCCGAGCCAGGGGCCGCGGACGCCGTTTCTGAGGTTGAGCGGGGATTCGCAGATGGGGCAGGGGAGGTCGGTGACGAGGGGCGGCTGTGAGGGGGCGGTGACTTTGCCCTTCTTGTCGAGGTTGAGCAGGCCGTCGCAGGGGTTGGCTTTGTCGGCGTAGCCGGAGCAACCGAGGAAGGGGCCGAAGCGGCCGACGCGTTTGGTCATGCCGCGGCCGCACTTGTGGCAGGCGACGTTGACGGTCTCGGCGGCGGGGCGGGGCTTGCCGTTGCGGTCGACAGGGGAGGCGTAGGAGCAGGTGGGGTAGTCGGAGCAGGAGAGGAAGCGGCCGTTCTTTCCGAACTTGTAGACGAGGGGCTTCTTGCAGGTGGGGCAGGTGTAGTCGGAGGGCTGCGACTCGGCCTTGGCGTGGACGAGGGTGTCCTCGGCGTTCTTCAGGCTCTTTTGGAACGGGCCGTAGAACTTGTGGAGCATGTCGATCCAGTCGAGGTGGTCTTCCTCAACCTTGTCGAGCAGGGCTTCCATCTCGCGGGTGTAGCCGACGTCCATGATCTGCGGGAAGGCTTCGATGAGCTTGTCGGTGACGACTTCGCCGAGGTCGGTGGCGTAGAAGCGGCGGCTCTCCTGCTCGACGTACTTGCGGTCCTGGATGACGCTGATGATCGAGGCGTAGGTGGAGGGGCGGCCGATGCCTTCGCTCTCAAGCATCTTGATGAGCGAGGCTTCGCTGTAGCGGGCGGGCGGGCTGGTGAATTTTTGCAGGACGCTGGAGGAGAAGGGGGCGAGGGGCTGTTTCTCGGCGATCTTGGGGAGCGTGAGCTCTTCGCCGCCGCGGGGGACGCCGGTGACTTTGTAGAAGCCGTCGAAAACGAGCACGCGGCCGGAGGCGCGGAAGGTGGCGACTTGCTTGGGGTCGATGCCGCCGGAGATGCGGACGCTGGTGGAGTCCCACTGCGCGGGGACCATCTGGCAGGCGACGAAGCGCTGCCAGATGAGTTCGTAGAGGCGGAACTGATCGTCGCTGAGGGCCCGGCGGATCTTGGGATTCGAGGGCGAGAGGTCGGGGTTGGTCGGGCGGATGGCCTCGTGGGCTTCCTGCGCGTCCTTGTTGGACGAGGAGAAGAAGTTGGGCTTCTCGGGTAGGTAGGACTTGCCGAAGTTCTTCTCGATGTAGTTGCGGGCGAGGTTGAGGGCGTCGCCGGAGAGGTGGGTGCTGTCGGTACGCATGTAGGTGATGAGACCGACGGGGCCTTCGCCGGGGATGTCGACACCTTCGTAGAGCTGCTGGGCGGCACGCATGGTGCGCTGGGCGCCGAAGCCCAGGCGGCTGCTGGCGCCCTGCTGGAGCGTGGAGGTGATGAACGGCGGCGCGGGGCGGGAGGAGACGCGCTTGGTCTCGATGGACTCGATGGTGTAGGGGGTGGCGGGGTCGATGTCGCCGCGGATGGTGCGGACGAACTTGGCGGGGCCCTTGCCGTCCGGGTCTTCGGTGGTTTCGACCGCGATGTTCTTTACGCCGGCGAGGCGGGCGATTTCCTGCACGCGGTCGAGGAGGCGCTTGGCTTCGTTGGCGGGGCGGGTTTCGCCTTCTTTCGGCGCGTTGATGTCGATGGGCTTGCCGCCGACTTCGATGAGTTCGGCGCGGAGGCAGCCGTGCTCTTCGAGCCAGTGGGATTGCTCGGTGACGGTGGGCGGGTTGTTCTTCTCGTCGCGCTTGGCGAGGAGTTTCTTCCAGTCGGTGGCGAGGCCGGCGGCCTTGGCGAGATTGGGCGTGAAGTTGGCGCGGACTTCGTAGTACTCGTCGGGGATGAAGGCGCGGATCTCGCGTTCACGCTCGACGACGAGGCGGACGGCGACGGATTGCACGCGGCCGGCGGAGAGGCCCCGCGCGACTTTCTTCCAGAGCAGGGGCGAGACCTGGTAACCCACGATGCGGTCGAGGATGCGCCGGGCCTGCTGGGCGTTGACGCGGTCCTCGTCGATCGGGTGCGGGTTGCTGAAGGCCTTGGCGATCTCGGCCTTGGTGATGGCGGGGAAGATGACGCGCTTGGCCTGCTTGCTGGAGATGCCCAGTTCCTGCGCGAGGTGCCAGGCGATGGCTTCACCCTCGCGGTCCAAGTCGGTTGCGAACCAGATCTGGCCTTCGCCGCTGGAGACGTCTTTGGCGGCGCGGCGGAGATCGCTCATCACGTTGGCGCGGTCTTCGTTGATGACGTAGGTGGGCTTGAAGTCGTGCTCGAGATCGACGCCGGGGACGGGGCTCTTGATGCCCTTGGGGTTGCGGCTGGGCAGATCGCGGACGTGGCCGACGGAGGCGAGGACGACGTACTCGGGGCCGAGGTACTTGTTGATGGTCTTGGCCTTGGCGGGCGATTCGACGATGACGAGGTTCTTGCCCTTGGCGCTGCCGGCTTTGTAGACGGACTTGAAGACGCGACCGGGGCGCTTGCCGCGGCCCCCACCGGCTTTGGCGGGCGCTTTGGCTTTGGTAGCTTCGGCGACGGCCGCGCCGCCGGCTTCTGAAGCGGTGCCGTCACCGGTCGCGTCGAAGGGAGCGTCGGCGGGTGCTTTGGCGGGCTTGGCGGCGGGCTTGGCAGGTTTTTTGGCCATGGTTGCGGCAGGGGAGAAGGGGAGCAGGGGTGCAGCGGAGCAGGGAGTCAGAAGGCGAGCGGCGTGCCGGGGTTGGAGTGCAGCGACAGGGCTCGGGGAGCGGTCTAGCGGGCGGGGAGCAGGTCGATTCGTCGGCCAATGGTGGCAGCGGGCACGAAATGGCAGGCTGGAAAGACACTGAGATAAGGAAGAGATACGAGGGATGTCAACCCGGGGGGAGGGTGGGAAACGTCGAATCCACGGATTTGTTCGTGTTTTGATAGGAACCCAGCCGCTCTTCGCGCTCCTCGTTGATGTCGCGAAGCTCAAGGCAGGATTCGGGCAAGTCATGCATTTTGGCGTGGACCTTGTACGAGCACGTCCATGTCGCTTCGAGGAACTCTGGGTCGTAGGCCTCGCCGCACTCGGGGCAATGACCTTCTGTGGGACAGCCGCGAAGGTCGTACGCGCAGTCGGGACAGGCCATGAAACGATCGGTGCGGAGTCGATCGAACTCGGACCGGGTTTCCCGCAGGAGCCGGCGCGAGCCGCTGAAGTTCATGTAGACGATTACGCCCAATGCGAGCGGCATGAGCACCGCACCGACAGCCTCACCGATGGGTACGACCAGCAGACAGACGGCGATCGTGAGGTACGCCCCGTATCCAACGACGTGATCGGTTACCGTCGCCTGTTCCGATAGGGACCGATGTCGAAGGGGCAATACGACGCGGATGGGCCGATGGGCCGCGGCGGGGAGTGCTTGAGCTTCTTCATGATCGTCGCCGTTCATGGCTCAGATCCCTCGCGCTCCATTTTGCGACCGTGGCGATCGCGTAGCGAGACGCGGGTGTAGGCGGTGCCGCATTCGGGGCATGAGCCGGAGTTGGAGAGCCCGTCGAGGCGGTAGCTGCAGTTCGGGCAGGCACCGAAGCAAAGGTCTTTCAATCCGCGCTGGGTCTTGGCGTGGCTGAGTGAGACGGTGATGGCACCGACGAAGACGAAGACAAGACCCAGCGCTGCGAGGGCGATGGCGATCGTGCCGAGGGTCGTGAAGTCCAGCGAGAGCGCCAAGACGCCGAGCACGCCGCAGATGATCGAGGCGAGCGCGGTGAACGGGAGCGCGCGTGGGAGTTTCTGGCTGGGAATGGGGTTGATTGGAGGCGACATTGCAGGCACGCGAACGTTCTGAAACAGATTTGAGCGGGTGCGGGCTTGGGCGCTGGGATCGTTGGAGTGACCCACTCGCTTACGCTCGGGGCTCGTCAAGACGCGACTCCCACGAGCGAAGCGTGTTGAGCCGCCGGATCATGGCCCCGATTTTTCCATCTCGATGATGCGTTCCCAGTCCTGTTTGAGTGACTCGGCGGTGAAGACGTTGCCGCACTCGGGGCAGGCGCCGGGGGAGGGCAGGCCGCGGAGTTGATAGGTGCAGTGCGGGCAGACCAGGTAGTTTCGTTGGTCGCTTGCCGGCTTTTGCGATCGCACGATCGTCGGCGTGATGAGCAGTAGTGTCACGACGGCGCCGATGGCGAGCCATCCGCCGATGCCGGATACCTGACCCATCGAGAAGAAGACGCCGAGGAAGAACAGGGCGAGGCCGAGCAAAGAGAAGAGTCCCATCAAGACGGCGAGCCAGAGCAGCCGCGCAGCGGGCTTCGTCGGAGGCGGCAGCGTGTAGCAGGACGGATGCGGCCGATCGGGGAGGAACGGCTGACTGTGCGGTTCATCGGTCGGGTCGGGCAGGCCTTCGGCACGCGGCGGCGTCGGTCCTTGATCGCCGCAGGCTCGGAGGACGATGCTGGGCCACGCTTCCACCGGCGTCCTTGCCGCGTCGATCACCACGCAACCGGGCGTCATGCGGAGGCGGCGGAGCCAGGTACGCTGGGCCTTGGCGAAGTGGCGGGTCTCGATCTTGATTTGTTCGACGGCGTCTTCGAGTGAGCATTTCCCGTCGAGGTGGGGGAGCAGTTGCTTGTAGCCGAGGGCTTCGCGGGCCTGTGGGTTGGCGTTCTCGGCGAAGGCGCCTTCGGCTTTGAGGCGCTGGACTTCTTCGAGGAAGCCGTCGGCCATCATCTGTTTGACGCGGGCGTTGATGCGGCGGTTGATGAGTTCGGTGGGCCAGTCAAGGATCACGAGCACGCAGTCGGTGCGGCTTTCCGCGCCCCATTGCTTCTGGTGCTCGCTGATGGGCGTGCCGGTGAGGCGGAAGACTTCGAGGGCGCGAATGGTGCGGCGTTCGTCGTTGGGGTGGATGCGGCGGGCGGCGTCGGGGTCGACGCGTTCGAGTTCTTCGCGGAGGGAGGCGAGGCCGCGGGCTCGGAGTTCGGCGCGGAGGGCTTCGTCGGCGCCGGGGCCTTGGAACATGCCGGTGAGGAAGTTCTGGATGTAGAGGTGGGTGCCGCCGACGAGGATGGGGATGGTGTTGCGGGCGCGGCAGTCGGCGATCGCGGCTTCGGCGGCGTGGAGCCAGTCGTGCACCGTGAAGGGCGCGGGATCGCGCGGGTCGCGGACGTCGATCAGGTGGTGCGGGACGTTCTTGCGTTCAGCGAGCGTGGGCTTGGCGGTGCCGATGTCCATGCCGCGGTAGAGCTGGAAGGCGTCGGCGGTGAGGATCTCGGCTGCGATGGGGGCGGGAGTGGAAGGCTGGCGGGACGCGAAGGCGAGCGCGACTTCGACGGCGAGGGAGGACTTGCCGCCGGCGGTGGGGCCGACGATGACGGGGAAGCGGGGTGGAAGAGGGTTTGGAAGAGGCGCGGGCACGGGGGGATTGTGGGCGCTTCCCGGCTCGGCGGTGCGGGCGGTCGGCAATCTGTCGCGTGACTGGATGCGACTGTTGGGCGGGTTGTGGCCTGGGCGAGCGTGGGGGATGGCTTCAGATCTGTTCGGCCGCGCGGTACAGTCTCTGCATGTCCACCCCTGACTACGAGAAACTCGGTGCGTTCTATCTGGGCAAGGTCTTTGACCCGGCGGCCTGGAAGCGGACTGATGACTATCTGATGTACGACTCTCGCGACCTGGTGACGCACGGGGTGTGCGTGGGGATGACTGGTTCGGGCAAGACGGGCCTTTGCCTGGGGCTGCTCGAAGAAGCCGCGATCGACGGGATTCCGTCGCTCATCATCGATCCCAAGGGCGATCTGGCGAATCTGCTGCTCACGTTTCCGAATCTGGCGGCCGCCGATTTCCGGCCGTGGATCAACGAGGACGACGCGCGGCGGAAGAACGTCTCGCCCGACGAGTTTGCCCAGCAGCAGGCCGAGCAGTGGAAGAAGGGTTTGGAATCCTGGGGCCAGGATGCGGCACGCATCCAACGCCTGCGTGATGCGGCGGAGTTCGTGGTGTACACGCCGGGCTCGAGCGCTGGTGTGCCGCTGAGTGTGCTGCGGAGCTTTGCCGCTCCGCCCCCGGCGATCCGCGATGAGGCGGAGCTGCTGCATGAACGCGTGGAGACGACGGTCAGCGGCATCCTGTCGATGCTCGGCCGCGAGTCGTCGAGCCCGACGCCGGAGAGCGCGTTCCTGGGCGCGCTGATCGAGCAGTGGTGGGGGGCGGGAGAGGATCTTGATCTTGCCAAGCTGATCCAGGCGGTCAACAAGCCGCCGATGACGCATGTGGGCGCGATGGCGCTCGAGGAGTTTTTCCCGGCGAGCGCGAGATTCCAGCTCGCGGTCGCGCTCAACAGCTTGCTGGCGTCGCCCGGCATGAAGCGGCTGGGCGAGGGTGTGCCGATCGACATCCAGCAGATGCTGTTTGCGGAGGGTGGCAAGCCGCGCTGCGCGATCGTGAGCATTGCCCACCTCGGTGACAACGAGCGGATGTTCGTGGTGGCGCTGCTGCTGAACGAGATGTTGTCGTGGGTGCGCAAGCAGAGCGGCACGACCTCGCTGCGTGCTTTGCTGTACATGGACGAGATCGCTGGGTATGTGCCGCCGGTGCAGAACCCGCCGAGCAAACGCCCATTGCTGACGCTGATGAAGCAGGCCCGTGCGTTCGGCGTGGGTGTTGTGCTGGCGACGCAGAATCCGGTCGATCTTGACTACAAGGGGCTCTCCAACGCGGGGACGTGGTTCATCGGGCGTTTGCAGACGGATCGCGATAAGCAGCGGGTGCTGGATGGGCTGGAAGGTGCCTCGGCCTCGGCCGGTGCGGCGTTTGACCGCGCTCAGATGGACACGCTGATCAGCAAGCTCGGCAATCGCGTCTTCCTGATGAACAACGTGCACGAGCCGGGGCCGGTGCTGCTCGAATCGCGCTGGTGCTTGTCATATCTGCGCGGGCCGTTGACACGCGACCAGATCAAGGTCTTGATGGATCCGGTGCGGGATCGGTATCTGACGGGTTCGCCGCGGGGTGCGATGCCCAGTGCGGCTGCGACTGCGGCGGCGTCCGTTTCTGCGAATGGTTCGACGGGTGCGGCAGGGACTTCCGCGTCCAGAGCTTCGAACGCAGCGAACAGCGGCAACGCCGGAAACTCCAATCGGCCCGTTCTCTCCGGCGATGTGCCGGAGTTCTTCATCCCCGCCCGCAGCACTGAGGCCGTGGAGTACCGGCCGATGCTGCTGGGCTTTGCCAAGGTCTTCTATGGCGGCACCCGTGCCGGGCTCTCGCATGAAGAACAACTGGCGCTGCTCACGCCGATCACGGATGGTGCGGTTGCCGCGGATTGGGAGCATGCGGAGGCCGTGGATCTTTCGGACAAGGATCTGGACAAGGAGCCGCTCGCCAATGCGTCGTTCGCCGCTCTGGCACCGGACGCCGCGAAGGCGAAGTCGTACGACAAGTGGAAGAAGGAGCTGGCGGAGGGGATCTTCCGCTCGCGCTCGCTGGAGATGTTTCGGAGCGCGGAGCACAAGCTGGCGTCCGAGCCCGGGGAGTCTGAGGCGGCGTTCCTCGCTCGGGTGAGCCATGCCGTGCGCGAGAAGCGCGACGCGGCGATGGAGAAACTCAAAGCCAAGTACGGCCCCAAGGTGCAAACCCTGCAAGACCGCGTCCGCCGCGCCGAGCAGGCCGCCGAAGTCCAGCGTGAGCAGGCGAGCGGGGCCAAGATCGGGACGGCGTTGTCGATCGGGAGCGCGATCTTCGGGGCGTTGCTGGGGCGGAAGGTTGCGAGCGCCGGAAACATCGGTCGTGCCGCCACTGCTGCACGGGGCGTGTCGCGGGCGAGCAAGGAATCGTCCGATGTGGCCCGCGCGGAGGAGAATGTGGCCGCGGTGACCGCGCAGTTCGAGGCGCTGAAGAAGGAGTTTGACGACGAGATCGCGGCTCTGCAGGGCATGGACGTCGATCCGGCCTCGATCGAGAAGATCAGTCTGCGGCCCAAGAAGACCGACATCAACGTTCGTGCGGTCGTGCTGGCGTGGGCTCCGCACGGGCGCGACGGTGCCGCGGCGTGGTAGTGGGGAGTTCGCCACGGAGGCGCAGAGGCACAGAGAGAAAGATTTCAACTCAAAGGGCTCGAAGAGCTCCAAGGGGTCAGAGATCGCGGATTCGTTCTTGTGGAGAGGATGCGTGTTGCGGACGCGTTCACGGGTGATGGACGCGATCCAGCTCGGTTCTGCGGGCACCTACGTGTGGGGTTTGCGTCCGTGCGTTCTTCCACTTCGAGGGGCTTCGAGGACGTTCGGTGCACATCGCCTGCCGTACGCTTCATTGTGTTTTAGTGCCTCTGTGGTTGATCCTCGCTGCCGGAGCCCAACATGATCCAAGTCCGCGTTCTCGGTGCTGCCGGCGGCGTGACCGGTTCGGCGTACCTCGTCGAGACCTCGCAGACGAAGGTCCTGGTCGACCTGGGCATGTTCCAGGGCAAGGACGCTCGCACGACCAACGGCCAGGGCGAGCGGATTGACGTGAACAACTCACTTGGTGCGATCGATCCGCGATCGTTGGCCGCGGTGGTTCTGACTCACGCGCACCTGGATCACACCGGCCGCTTGCCGATGCTGACGCGGGCTGGGTACAACGGGCCGATCTACGCCACGCCGGCCAGTGGTGATTTGACCGAAGCCGTGCTGCGCGATTCGGCTGGCATTCAGGAACAGGACACCGAGCGCGAGAACCGCAAGCGTGAGCGAGCGGGGCTCGATCCGCTCGAGCCGATCTACACCAAGCAGGACGCGGAAGCGGTGTACAAGCTCATCAAGGACGTGCCGTATGCGAAGGAGGCGCCGGTTGCGCCGGGGGTCAAGATCCGCTACTACGAGGCGGGGCACATCCTCGGGAGCGCGTCGATCTCCATGTCCGTGTCTGACGCGGGCGTTACCAAGACGATTGTCTTCAGCGGCGACGTGGGCCCCCGCAACGCACCCATCTTGCGCGACCCGGATCCGCCGAGCAGCGCGGATCTTGTCTTTCTTGAGTCCACCTACGGCGATAAGGACCATCCCGATTCCTCGGCGTCGGTCGAGAAACTCATCCGCATTGTGCGGGACACCATCTTCAACAAGCAGCGGGTGATCATCCCTGCGTTCGCGATCGGACGTACGCAGCTCCTGCTGTATCACCTGATGGCGGCTCAGGACGCGGGGCAGCTCGGCAACATCCCGATCTATCTCGACAGCCCCGCGGCCAAGCGTGCGACCGAGGTGTACATGAAGCACACCGAGCTGTACGACGCCGAGGCGGCGCGTCTGGTGGGTTGCCGGCGTCTCGTGACCGGGCTCTCGACTGTTCGCCTTGTCGAGTCGCCCAACGAGTCGCGGGCACTGAACGACTCGTGGGACCCGTGCGTCATCATCGCCGGCAGCGGCATGTGCGAGGGTGGGCGCATCGTCCATCACCTGCGTCACAACCTGTGGCGCCGCGGCACCGCGGTGGTGCTTGTTGGCTACATGGCCGAGGGGACGTTGGGGCGCAAGCTCGCGGACGGCGCGGAGCAGGTGTACATCTTCAACGATCCGATCGCGGTGCGGGCCGACATTCACAAGCTTGATGGCTTCAGCGCCCACGCGGGGCGGAGTGAGCTACTGGCGTGGCCGGAGAGGATGATGAAGGGGCGGCCGCGGCTGGTGTTGACGCACGGAGAAGATGGGCCGCGTGCGGCGCTTGCGGCGGGTCTGAGAGACCGCTATGGCGTCGTTGCGGAGTTGCCGATGCGGGGTGATGTGATTCCGTTGGCGTGAGTGCGTTTGCCACGGGTCGTGCTCTCGAAGCCTCATCTGCAACGTGAAGCTGAAGCGGGAGCTTCGTGTCGTCGCGAGCCGGGGCGTTCTCGCCTCGGTGCCGCGAGCGTTGCTCTCGCGAGCAGCCCGGTAGGTGCGCAACAGCGCCGTGGCGAGGACGCCACGGCTCGCTTTGGCTGTTGACGTTCCGTCGCGCTTCGCGGTTTGGACGCGGCCGCGTGTTCGGGCGTGTCTGTGCGTGTTCGGGCGTTGTCGCGATTCAGCGTTGACCGTTTATCTCTTGCGCTGCTCGAACAACCACTTGGGGAGCTCTGCCGAGCGGTACGCGGCGTCCCAGGAGTTGTGGTTGGCGTCGGGGAAGTAGGTCGCTTTGATCGCGGGAGCGCCGGGCAGAGCTGCCTGCTTCGCTTGCACTGCGGCGACGATTGCTTCGGTTTCCTTGGGCAGCACCACGTCGTCTTTCAGGCCGTGGAATGCCCAGATGGGGAGCGTGCTGATTCCCTCGGCCACCGACTGGGGCGTGACGTTGCCCTTGTCCCAGGTCCCGGTGAAGCCGCAGATCGGGGCTACTGCCGCGAAGAGGTCGGGGTGCTTCGCGCCGATCGCCCACGAGCCCGCGCCGCCCTGCGACAGGCCGGTCAGATAGATGCGAGAGGCGTCGATGTTGTAGGTCTTGCGGGCTTCTTCGAGCACGCCCATCGCGAGGCCCTCGTGGTCGACCCACCGGGACTCGGGTGTCGGTTTCTGCGGGAAGAGCACGATCGCGGGCCACGCCGCTTCGTTGAACAGGATCGCGGTTCCCAGTCCCTGTGCGATCGTCTTCTGCCCGTCGGTCCCGGACTCGCCCCGGCCGTGCAGGAAGAGGATCAACGGCACGGGCTTCGAGCCGTCGTACCAGCGGGGCACGTACACGGCGTACTTGCTGGTGAGCGACTGGCCGTTGCTCTGGACGGTGATAGTGCGGAAGAGGAAGCCGGTGTGGCCGAGGTCAGACATCGTCGCTCCGAACGTGCGGTCGGTGGATTGCTCCGTGGAATCAACGAAGGTCGAAGGACCGTTCTTGGGTGCAGTCGCGGTGCAGCCGCCGAGCAGGCTCGCGACGATCAAGAGAAGACAGTGTCGTTGCATCAGGGCATCGTAGAGGCAAGGCGGATCGGTCGCCTCCTCCGACTCGTTTCGCTACTCGATGTTCGGCCAAACCGCAGAATACGAAAGTGGTGTCCCCCAGACGACTTCGCCGTCGAGATTCACGGCAAACGTGCCCATACGGATTCCGTCGGCAAAGACCCCGCTGCTCTGAGAATCGAAAGCGCAGCGTGTGATCCACTGATAGCCCAGATCGGCAGTCGAATCGGTGAACCACTTCAGGGGTACAACACGCACAGAGCCCTCCCGCGCCCGCCAGATGTAGAGCGACGCAGCGAACGTCGCTCCTTTGGGGCTATTCCCTGGAACGGCGAGTATCTCTGGGAGCCACTCGTGTCGCATGGGGGGCATCGCGTGCAGGCCCGCCTTCGACCCGTCGAGAAAACGCGACGTGAGCGTTACGGTGCCAGACGTTTCGAACGATCCGATCCGCGTTTCCGTCTGCCCATTCTCCGCTCGGGTGATCGGTCCGAGGTCAGAGGTGTTCGCGTTGAAGTCCACAAAGATCAGACGCCGCGCCGCCTCGTTCGACAGCAAGCAGATGCTGTTCGCGGATGCGGCAAGCACTGTCCAATAGAACGGCACCCGCACCAATCGCCGTCCGTCTGCCGCAATCCCTTCGACGATGCCATCACGCTCACGCACGGCCCACGCGAAGCCTGGCATGAAAGCCCATCGACGGACAAACCAGGGTGCCGGGCCAGGTGCGCCGGACAGGAGGACCTCCGCTCGCGCCCTCAGATCTCGTTCAGTGTGAGGCCGCATCGCACCGACCGCCGCAGAGCCGTCCTTTGAACGCGTGCTCTGATCCGACGACACCCAACTCAAGAAATAGTCGCACGCCGCTTCTTCCGTCGGAAAGAACCGAAGCCCGACGCGATGTCCTCGCTCGAAGTAGTAGCACGACCAGCCTTCGCGTTCGCAGCTCAGCACGTAGCGTTCAGGGAGGTCGTAGCCGTCCAGGGAGAACGCTTGTTCCGACACGCCTCGGGCGATGAGTTGTTGACGCAGCTCTCGCGCATTCAATCCGCACCCCCTGCGCCCCACCGCCTCCACAACCCCCGCCACGCTCCCGCCATCGCCCCCGCGAACCCCGGCGCATCCATCACGGCTGACTTCTCAAGCGTCCCTCGAAGCGACGACCGCAGCGTCGCCCGCTTCGCGGGGTCGCGTGCCAACCCCTCCGCGGCAACGACATACGCATCCCACGACTCCGTCACCAAGTTCTGCAGACTCACGGCCGTCAAGATGCTCAGCCCTGCCCGCGACACCGCGGTCTCGCCGCAGCGTGAGACGACCGGCACGCCCATCCACAAGGCATCGCACGTCGTTGTCGCGCCGTTATAGGGGAACGGGTCCAGCGCGATGTCGATCCGCTGGTAGCTCCTCATGTAATCCTCGCGGGGCACGCGGAGCTGGATCTCGACCCGTTCTCGCTTGACGCCTCGCTCGGCGAGGAATGCCCGGGCCGCCTCGCCGGACTTTTTGCCGCCGACGTGCAGCAGGAGACGCGATCCATCGACTCGCTTGAGCAGGTCGGCCCACGCGGCCAGCGTGTCCCTGGTCACCTTGCCGTAGTGATTGAGGCTGCCGAAGGTGACGAATCCGTTCTTCTCCGACGGCGGCGGGGAGACATCGGGCTTGGGGCCGTAGACCTCGTAGCACCAGTAGCTGAACGGCTTGGGCAGGCGCAGCGCCCGTTCGGTGTAGAGGGGCCGCGGCTCGGGTGTTCCCGGCTCGATCCACTCGTCCAGAATCGTCGCGTCGATCCGCGTCATGCCGGTCGTGCTGGGATATGCGAGCCAGGTGACCTGTACCGGCGCGGGCTTGCGGGCGAAGACGCCGAGGCGTGCGCCGTCCATGTGCATCGTGAGATCGACGAGCACGTCGATGCGGTCCTCGCGGATCTTCGCTGCGAGTTGCTCTTCGGTGAGCGAGCCCACATCGAACCACTGATCCGCCAACTCCCGGATCAAGGGCGTCACGGCGTCGTCCTGCTTGTTGCAGCAGTACACCCACGTTTCGCAGCGTGTGCTGGCCTTTGTGGCTCGCATCCCGCGGAACAGCGACAGGATGAAGTAGGTCTCGGAGTGATCCCGCAAGTTTGGCGAGACGTAGCCCACGCGCAGGGGACGCTCAGGATCGCGGTCGTTTTCGTGCGACTGGTACGGGGTGATCGAGGACTCGAAGTCGCGGCCCCACGCGGCGCAGTGCTCGCGGATCTCGGCCGCGCTGATCCGCGGATCAAAGTGCAGGCCGTACAGGAACCCGCTCCGGCGCATCATGTCGGTGGGGCGGCGGGCGATGCCCTCGCGGAGCAGGTCCATCGCCTCTTCGATGCGTCCCGAGTTCTTCAGGACGTCGGCGAGGTTCATATGGACGTACGGGTGATCGGGCGCGAGGGCCAGGGCCTTGCGGAAGTTGCCTTCCGCCGCGTCCCCTTCGCCGACCTTCATCTGGCTGACGCCGATGTTGTAGAACGCCTCGGGCGCGTTGGGGACGAGCGCGGTGAGACGCTGCCACATCGTGATCGCGCGGTGTTCCTGGCCGCAGCGGGCGAAGACGCACGCGGCGTTGTTGAGGACGGCCGGTGCTTGGGGCGCGAGCTTGAGGGCTTTTTCCACCAGCGGGAGGGCGACGGCGGGCCGGTCGGTTTCTGCGGCGATGATGGCCTTGAAGCAGATCGCTCGCAGGTTCTTGGGATCCATCATCAACGCGACGTTGACGCTCGACTCGGCGTCGGCGAAGCGGCGGGCGTCCAGGTGCTTCCCGGCGGCGTCGAGGAGTTGGTCAACAGATGGGCCGAACATGGCGCGACGCACGAACGTCCGGCAATGCTAGCCGAGCCGCTCGTGCGTGCGCCTCCGTGCCCCCCGCCCTACTGGCACAGGACCTTGTCGTACGCGGTCAGGAATGTCGCGAAATCCAGGTCGTCGACGATGCCGTCCCTGTTCGCGTCGGCCTGGCAGCGCACCGGCATGCGGGTCTCGGTGCAGTCCAGCACGTCGTACGACTGGGCGAAGACCAGGAAGTCCGAATCGTCGATCTGGCCGTCGCCGTTCAGGTCTGACGCGCAGCGCACGAGCTTCGACACCGTGAGGCCGTAGAGGAAGGAGCGCTGCGGGCTCGATGAATCGCTGCCGACATCGTCGATTCGCAGCGACACCAGAGTGGACCACCAGAACTGCGGCGGGAGGTCGATCCGCTGCATGTCCAGCCGCGACTTGTTGTCGCTGTGCAGGTAGACCCGCGTCGTCTTCCACGAGTTCAGCGAGTTGGTGTACGACCCGTTGAACCAGTCGCGGATCTGGACCCCGCCGAAGTACCGCGTGGTGTAGCTGAACCCTTCGCTGTTGGTCAGCGTCAGGTCGACGTAGCGGCTCTGATTCGTGGTCCCCTGCCAGGTGCCCATCAGGGTGTACACCGAGCGGATGTTGGTCTGATTGATCGCGATCGTCACCGAGCGCGGGTTGACACCGGCGACGCGCTTGGCGAACCAGGTGTTGTTCCCCTCCGTGGCGATGGTCCACGGCACGCCTCCGAGGGTGAGATCGCCTGTCGGGTACGCGATGCCCGTGAACGTGGGCCACGTGTCCTGCAAGCGAGCGTTCGCCACGCTCGCGAGTGAGATCGGCACGTAGCCCGGCAGCGCCCACGCCTCGCCGGCTGCCATCGTTCCGAGTGCCGCACCGATCCAGATTGCCTTCTTCATGATGCCCTCCTTGCAAGTCGTTCTCGCGTCGTCCGGCCGCTCTCAAGCGTGCCGGTGCACGCCGCACCACAAGCGGCGGATTCCGCGAGCGGGTGCCACCAAAGGGGTGGGTCGGGCGTGGAGGGTGTGCGGCGGCGTTGTGGAAAACTCCGTAAGTCGATGTTTGGAAAGAGGTTGAAAACAAAGGAAAAACTCATACCGTCCAAACCTTGACAGCCATGTTCGGGTTCGGTACGCTCTGCTTCAGACAGGCCCGCGACCGACGCCGCCCCTGTCCACCGGTTTCCGCGAGGCCAAGGAGGTCCCGCACCGGTCCGAGCGTCGGGCCGACTCGTGGTCCCGGCTGGCGGACGTGAGGGCGACCACTCCTCCAGGGTGGGGTGAGTGCTCGTTCTCGCGACCGACCCATCGGCCAACCACCGGTCAACCCGCCTCAGGCGGGAGATTGGGTTTCACATGCCGGAAGTCGAAGTGAAGATGGAGGACCGTCAGAAGAAGAAGGCCCTGGACAACACCTTGGGCCAGATTGAGAAGGCGTTCGGCAAAGGCGCTGTGATGCGCATGGACGAGACCGCCTACCTCAACATCCCGGGCATCTCCACCGGGTCGATCTCGCTGGATCTTGCGCTCGGCGGCAAGGGCATCCCCCGCGGCCGCATCGTCGAGGTGTTCGGGCCGGAATCCTCCGGTAAGACCACCTTGGCTCTCACCATCGCGGCTCAGGCTCAGAAGGATGGCGGCGTCGCCGCGTTCATCGATGCCGAGCACGCGTTGGATCCTTCGTGGGCCCGGCGCATCGGCGTCAATATCGACGACCTGCTTGTCAGCCAGCCGGACTCGGGCGAGCAGGCGCTGGAGATCTGCGAGCTGCTCGTGCGTTCCAACGCGGTGGATCTCATCGTCGTTGACTCGGTCGCGGCCCTGATTCCCAAGGCCGAGATCGAGGGCGAGATGGGCGACTCGGTCATGGGGCTTCAGGCCCGGCTGATGAGCCAGGCGATGCGCAAGCTGACCGGCGTCATCGCCCGCAGCAACTGCACGGTTGTCTTCATCAACCAGATCCGCGAAAAGATCGGCGTGATGTTCGGCAGCCCCGAGACCACCACCGGCGGCCGCGCCCTGAAGTTCTATTCCTCGGTGCGCATCGACGTGCGTCGCACCGGCGCGATCAAGGAGGGCGAGGTCACGGTCGGCAGCCGCACCCGCGCCCGCGTGGTGAAGAACAAGGTCGCCCCCCCGTTCCGCGACGCCGAGTTCGACATCATGTACACCGAGGGCATCTCGGTTGCCGGCGACCTGCTCGACCTCGCGGTCGACAGCAAGGTGATCCAGAAGTCGGGCTCGTGGTTCTCTTACGGCGAGATGCGCATGGGCCAGGGCCGCGAGCAGGCCCGCGCCCTGCTCAAGGAGAACCAGGAACTCTTCCAAGAGATCCGCAAGAAGGTTCTCGAGCTCCGCGCTACCCACCCGATCGGAGGCCGCCCCGTCGGGGCCGTCGCCGGTGACGCGGAGGCGGACGTCGAGGACGACGCGTAAGCGATCATCCGAAAAACGAACCCCACGCGCGAGCGTGGGGCCACCGTTGCCCCGGATCTTGCAAATCACGATCACTTCCCACACGCCCGGCTCTCGCCGGGCGTTTTCGTTTCCGCCTTGGCCCGCCGCCTTGTATCATCTGCCACCCCCATGACCGATCGCGATGTCCCATCCTCCGACTCGCTTGTCCTCCTTGAGGCCCGCGGCATCTCCAAGCGCTTCGGGATCACCCAGGCGCTCGACAGCGTTTCGGTCTCGTTCTTCGCCGGTGAGGTCCACGCCCTGATGGGCGAGAACGGTGCTGGCAAGTCCACGCTCGGCAAGGTCATCAGCGGCTTGCACAAGCAGGACACCGGTACTGTCGCGATCCGCACCGATGGCGGGAACCTCCACGAGCTCTCACCGGGCGATATCGAGGACTCTTTCGCCCACGGCATCCGCATCGTGCATCAGGAACTCGCCCAGTGCCCCAACCTCTCGGTCGCCGAGAACCTGGGCCTGCACGATCTGCCGACGACGCGCCTCGGCCTGCTCGACCGGCGGGAACTCGAACGCCGTGCTGCCACGCTGGTCCACCGGCTCGACCCATCGATCGATGTTGCGGCTCCGCTCGGCAGCCTCGCGCCGGGTCGTCGGCAGATCTGTCAGATCGCGGCCGCACTTGACGATCGATCCGCGACCGGTGGCTCCAAGCCCCGCGTGATCGTCTTCGATGAGCCCACCAGCTCGCTGTCGATGACCGAAACCGATCGCCTGCTCGAGATCACTCGCGGCCTCGCCAAGCAGGGCATCACGATCATCTACGTCAGCCACCGCATGGGCGAGATCTTCGCCGTGTGCGATCGGGTCAGCGTGCTGCGCGACGGCAAGTACGTCGCCACGACCCGCATCAAGGACCTCGACGAGCCCACGCTTGTCGAGCAGATGATCGGCCGCCGCCTCAGCACGCCCAGCGGCAAGCTCCCGTCGCTCGCCGCCGAGGGCGGAGCGCATCACGCCCACGCCGGCGGCGTCGCGCTGGAGGTCAAGAACCTGTCCTCGCCCGGGAAGCTCGAGGACATCTCGCTGAGTCTGCGTGAAGGAGAGATTCTCGGCATCGGCGGGCTCGTCGGCAGCGGACGATCCGAGCTGCTCAACGCCATCTTCGGGCTTGATCCCAATGTCCAAGGCACGGTCATCATCAAGGGCAAGGACGTCAGCGGCAAGGGCGCCCGGGCTGCCATCGACGCGGGTTTGGGATACGTTCCCGAGGACCGGCGGCTGCAGGGGCTCTTTTTCTTGCTGGGCGTCGGTGAGAACACCGTGGTGCCGTTTATGCCGCGGCTGGCGAAGCTCTTTGGGCTGCGCACCGTGGGGGCCGAGCGAGATCTGATCTCAACCAAGTTCCGCGAGTTTCAGGTGAAGGCCGCGAGCCGCGCCTCGCTGCCGGGCGAACTGTCCGGCGGCAACCAGCAGAAGCTGCTCATCGCGCGCTGGATGGGCGGCACGACGCGGGTGCTCCTGCTCGACGAACCCACCCGCGGCATCGACGTGGGCACGAAGGCTGAGATCTACAAGCTTGTCCGCGCCGCCGCGGACAGCGGCACCGCCGTGCTGCTTGTGTCCAGCGAGATGCCGGAGCTGCTCGCGCTGTCGGATCGTCTGCTGGTGATGGCCGACGGGCGACTGAGCGGCGAACTCAACGGGGATCAGATGACGCAGACCAATATTCTGCGTCTCGCCACCGCGGAGAGCGGCAAGCCGCAGCCCTCGGTGTCGCGGTAGCCATGGGTCGTTCGCGTTTGTGGATGGGGCCATTGGCTTTGCGCCCCGACTGCTGTCGGCGAGCTTTTGGCTCGTGCTCCGCATGTGATCGGCCGTAACGAACCGCGCTGGCACTTCTTGCGTATCGGCTTCGGTGAGGTGTGCAGATTGTGGCTACTCGATGATCGGGCTTCCGGACGACGCGAAGTGTCCTGAGTGTGAGTCCCGCGAGCGGTGTCCAATCCAAGATGTGGAGCGCACCAACCGTTCTGGGCGACTGTTTGTTCGGAGCCTGTTTCTTCTCGTGTTCCTGGGCACGATCTCCGCGATGCTTTGCATCATTCAACCGCTGCCGGGCGTTCTCGCGGTTTTCTTCTCGCTGCTCGCGGTCGTTAGCGATGCCGAGGACGGTGCCCGATCGATCGCCGCCTCCCACCCCGAGTGGAGCGGCGATGTGCGAACGGCGCTCTGGGCGGCTTCGGTCATCGGTGCGGCCGTGATCTTTGCGCTACACCTTGTGCTCGTGTTCGCCACGCACGCGTGGGCGAGTGCTCTCTTGCGATGAATTGCCGTGCGATGATTCCTAAGGCCAACGGCCTGCCAGAACAAAGACGGGGGTGCCGCTTGGGCACCCCCGGTGGAATCGATCGAACAAACTCAATCACTCCCGAGCTTGCCGCAGCCTGAAGGGCTGCAAGAGCCTCACGGGCAGATCAGGTTGTTGTAGGCCGTCGCGAAGAGCACGAAGTCCGAGTCGTCGGTCTGCATGTCGCCGTTGAGATCGCCGCGGATCGCGACGAGCTGGTTGTAGTAGTCGGCGAAGGCGACAAAGTCCGTGTCATCCACGAAGCCGTCGGCGTTGAAGTCGCCGGGGCATGTGCTGAAGTAATTGACGTAGTAGTCCTTCACCACGTTGTTGCCCGACAGCTCGAACGCGACCAGCGTGATGCGGTTCACGCCGTTCACGAACGTGACCGAACGCGAGTAGTCGAACCGGTCGTTCTGCGTCGCCTGGTTGAACGAGTTGCTGCTGGTCACCGGGTTGGCGTTTTCCGCCAGGTTCTGCATCAGGTGCGTGCGGGTCACGGTGCGGTCGTTGGCCTTGATGTTGAAGGCGTAGGTGGGCGCTCCGCTGGGCACGATCGGGATGTTCAGGATGCTGGCGTCCGGGGGCAGGCGGTCCACGTAGAAGGCCTGGCGGAACTCGCGGAACAGCGCGGCTTCGCCCGCGACCGTGCGCTTGCGGAACGCCACCACCGAGAGGTAGTGCACGCCCTCGTCGAGCAGGGCGGTGTTCACGGTCTGCGAGTAGTTGCCCTGGTTCACGTTCTGCGGCTTGCCGGCGAGCGGGTCCTTGAGCGTGAGGAACTGCTCGTATCCGGCCGCGATGCCGGTGGTGTAGTCAAAGTCCGCGACGCCGTTGCCGTTGAAGTCGCGGTAGCCGCCGTCGATCTTGAAGAGCGCGTTGTCGTCGGTGTTGTTGTTGGCGCCCGGCTGGCCGACGAGGGCCACGTCGCCGTTGGAGGTGGTGAGGTTGATGTTGAAGGTGCTGCCCGAGACGACCGGCAGCGGCGTCAGGCGGCGACGGAACGTCGGGGTGAAGGCGGTGTCCGCGGCGATGGTGCTGCTGGTGGGGGTGAGCATCAGCGTGCCGCTGGGGATCGACGGCGCGTACACCAGATAGCCCTTGTTGTGCTGCCCCGCCGAGCTGACGTTGTTGGGCACCACGACCGAGGCCCAGCCACCGGTGGAGTTGAAGTTGGTGGTGGTGATGACATCGGGGATCGCGTTGGTCGGATCGACTGTCGGATCGGCCGCGTTGCCCGTCAGTTCGATGAGCCGCGTCCCGGTGGCAAACGACGTCCGCACGAACCGCGTCTGCGTGCCCGAGTCGTACCGGTCGTTCACCGCGATCAGGGCGTTGCCGGAGTAGTTGCCGCCGCCCAGATTCGAGCGACGCTCAAACACCAGCACGTCCGCCGTCGACGTATTGCTCGGGTCGGTGCCGTTGAGCACATTGAACTCGCCGCGGCAGACCCAGTTGTGGATCTGCACCAGACGCGTGAGCGTTTGATCGGCGGAGTTCGTCGAGGGGTTCCAGCCGAGCGCCGTGGGCATGCCCTGGCGCGGGAAGAACCCGCTGGCACGGGTGAGGCCGAGCGCGTTGTGATAGACCTTCGGCTGGCCCGTACGAGTAAGCAAGTACGCGTGCGCATACATGCCCTGCGCCTGCGCGCTGGGAAGCGGGGGGGACGAACTGCCGTTGCCGGCGCTGCCGTTGTCGTGGCTGAAGACGTGGTTGACGCCCAGCGTGCCGTCGTTGAAGCCGTCCTGGTTGTCCAGGTGCGCGTTCAGCACGTTCTGCCACGAGCCCAGGCCCGCGCCGTTGATCAGGTCGCGGAGCTGTCCCGCGCCGTTCAGGTCCAGCGCGTCGCGGTTGCCCCACGAGTCGCCCTGCCGGAAGATGTTGTTGCTCTTGCGGATGAAGTTGTCGTAGGTGAACTGGTTGCTCTCGACGCTCTCGCCGAAGGAGAACGGCGTCACCTTTCGCCCGTCCGGGGTCGTGCGGCGTTGATAGACCGCCGCGTCCCAGAAGGTGTCCCAGAACCAGCTCGGCACGTGCTTGATCGCGTCGATGCGGAAGCCATCGACTTTGTGCACGTCCATCATCCACTGCGACCAGCGCATCAGCAGGCCGGTGCCGTTGTCCGCGACCGGCGTGCCGTTCAGGCCGTCGAAGGGATAGAGCGTGAAGTTGTTTGTCCCGGGGTTGCGAGCGGTGCCGGGGTTGGTGAACGACACGCCGGGCAGATTGCGGTTCGGATAGAACTGAGCGTTCGCAGGATTGGGCAGGTTGTACACGGTGCCCGCCGGGATGTTCTGCGGGTTGCCGGGGGTCACCGGCTGGCGGATGAACTGGTTGTTGCTCTCTTGCGCGATGTCCACGAGGGCGACGAGATCGCCCTTGTAGAGGTCGTAGCGTGCGCCGCTGGGGTTCTCGGATTGCAGGTAGCCGCCCGAAACACCGTTGTGGAAGTCGCCCCAGTTGTCCGTCGCCTGCTTGGTGGTGAAGCCGGGGTTGGGGTTCATCCAGAAGCCGGGCCAGCCGCCCGCCTGCTGGAACCCGCTCGAGCCGTCGCGGCCGGAGTTGTGGTTCATCACCGAGTCGATGTACACCAGGCCGTCGGCGCGGTGGAACTCGTCGACCAGCGCATCGAAGTAGGCCGCCGTGCCGTACGCGGTGGGGGAGCTGGGCGAACCGAGGTCGAAGCGATCAAAGGGGTCGTAGCCGGCGCTCGACGCATCGCGGCCTTTGGTCACCGGGGGCAGCCAGACCGAGCCCCAGCCGTAGGTGAACCAGTCGGGCAAGCGGCGTTCCATGTCGTACCACTTGTTCTCGAACCACTGGAGCATCGCCGGGTTGTCGCCCGCGACCACCGGCGCCGCGAGTGCCGTCATGCTGACTGTCGCGCCCGCGAGCTTCGCGAGGATCACGACTTGCAGGCCACGCTTCATTCCATTGCCACGAGTCGACATTCCGTTCTGCTCCTCTCGTGCAGCGGCCTCAGGCACGCTGCTGGTGGGTCTGTTTCCCGAGTCCTCGAATCACTCCGACACCGACCGCGCAACCCCAGCATCGGCTCCGGGCGCAGTCACGCCCGTTTCCCATGCCGCGGCACGCACTCGTTCGTGTCGGCACAACCTCTCTTCGATCCTCTCCGTGACGCGGTTCGTACCGGATTGCCCGAACCAACTTTCCCCTGAAACTGATCTGCCTGAAACCAGGACCGGTACGTCCGTTTGTGATGACCTTCCAACCCATTCAAGATACCGTCCGTCCGAGCCACCCGCAATCGGAAAACGCCTCTTTCGGGGCTTTCTTGCGGCAGACACCCCCTGCCGCTTGCTATGTTCTCGGGCACGGCCTTTCGCCGAACGCAAGGATTCACTCCCATGACCACTCTTCTCGCTCGCTGTCTGATCGCCTCCCTCGTCGCCACCGCCGGTCTCGCTGCCAACGCGGAAACCGTCGCCAGCGCCCAGGCCGCCGGCACGCCCGCCGGCGTCAGCGGCACGATCGGCGATCGGATCTCGATCCACTTCGCAGATCAGGCCGCCGCGGACAAGGCTCTCCCCTCGCTCACGTTCGAGAAGCCCCGTCCGGCACACACGTCCAGCAAGGGTCCCTTCGCTGTCACCCCGCGCTTCAGCAAGGAAGCTGAGAAGACCGTCATCCGCATCGCGATTGATCCCGACACGTCGCTCTACGGCACCGGCTCCGTCTCCGGCCCCCTCCTTCGCAACGGCCGCACCGTCACCCTCTGGAACACCGACGCCTACGGCTACGACGACACCAACGCCTCGCTCTATCAATCGCACCCCTGGGTCCTCGCCGTCCGCCCTGATGGCACCGCCTACGGCATCCTCATCGACTCCACCTTCCGCATGACGATCGCCAACCCCAGCCTCGCCGGCGGCGACATCGTCATCACCGTCGACGGCGGCCCGCAGCCGCCGGTCATCCTCATCGAGCGCAGCACGCCGCAGGAAGTCGTGCAAGCCCTCGCGCAGCTCACCGGCACGATCACCATGCCCCCCAAGTGGGCGCTCGGCTACCACCAGTGCCGGTACTCCTACAACCCCGACTCGCGCGTCAAGGAAGTCGCCCAGGGCTTCCGCGATCGCAAGATCCCTCTCGATGTCATCTGGATGGACATCGACTACATGGATCAGTTCCGCGTCTTCACCTTCGACGAGAAGCAGTTCCCCGATCCCAAGGGTCTCAACACCTGGCTCAAGCAACACGGCGTGCACAACGTCTGGATGATCGACCCCGGCATCGGCAGCGACAAAACCAAGTTCCGCGACGGCAAGTACTTTGTCTATGAGCAGACCATGGCGGGCAATCACGCCGTCCAGGCGAAGGACGGCAGCACCTACCAGGGCGAAGTCTGGCCCGGCATGTGCGTTTTCCCCGACTACCTCCGCAAGGAAACCCGCCAGTGGTGGGCCACCCTCTACAAGGACTTCATGGCCTACGGCATCGACGGCGTCTGGAACGACATGAACGAGCCCGCCGTCTTCAATGTCAAAGCCAAGACCATGCCCGAGGACAACATCCACCGCGCCGACCCCGAGCTCGGCGGCACCGGCTCCCACCTGCAGTACCACAACGTCTACGGCATGTTCATGGTCAAGGCCAGCCGCGAAGGCATCATGGCCGCCAACCCCGACAAGCGCCCCTTCGTCCTCAGCCGCGCCAACTTCCTCGGCGGCCACCGCTACGCGGCGACTTGGACCGGCGACAACTCCGCCAACTGGTACCACCTCGAGAACTCGGTGCCGATGGCGTTGAACATGGGCCTCTCAGGCCAGCCCTTCGCCGGCCCCGACATCGGCGGCTTCGCCGGCAACGGCCCCAAGGGACAGGAAGGCCAGCTCTTCGCCCGCTGGATGGGCTTCGGCGCCATGCTCCCCTTCGCCCGCGGCCACACCGGCAAGGGCAACATCGATAAGGAACCCTGGTCCTTCGGCCCCGAAGTCGAGAGCACCTGCCGCGACGCCATCAACCGCCGCATGCGCTTCATGCCGTACTTCTACACCCTCTTCCACGAAGCCAGCATCAATGGCCTGCCCGTCGTCCGCCCCACCTACTGGGCCGACCTGAAGGACCCCGCCCTCCGCAGCGAAGACGATTCGTTCCTCCTCGGCAACGACGTTCTGATCGTCTCCGACATGGTCCCCGACCGCACTCGTGCCGTCGCGATGCCGAAGGGCAGCGGCGGGGGTGGTGGAGCGGGTTGGAAGCAGTTCGACTTCACGAAGGCTGACAGCCCGGAGAAGGCCGACCCCGACCTGCCGAAGCTCTACATCCGCCCCGGCGCGATCGTGCCGATCAGCCCCGTCATGCAGTACGTCGACGAGAAGCCGCTGGACACGCTGACGCTGCTTGTGAACCTGGATGGGCATGGGAAAGCCGTGGGCACCCTCTACGAAGACGCCGGCGACGGCTGGTCGTACAAGCAGGGCGACTACCTGCTCACCACCTACACCGCCGAGAAGAAGGGCAACGAGATCGTCGTGAGCGTGAGCAAGTCCGAAGGCAAGCGGGAACGGCCGGCACGCAAGGTTGTGGTGCAGATTGCCGGTACAACGACGACCGCCACCGGCACCGACGGTCAGGCGATCAAGATTGCCGAGAAGTGAAGCCGCAGCGCCACCTCTCCCCGCGCAGCGGGGAGAGGTGGCCGAGTTCGCGAGGCCGGTGACTGGGTGGGGTGCGCAGTTGTGCAGGAAAAGCCGATTGCTTCGAAGTGTCACCCTTATGACTTTGCTCCACGAAACTAGATTTTGGCGAAGTCGAAAACACGTTACGGACAAATCAGGCGATCATACTGTCCAATAAACTGGCTGAAGTCGTCATCGTTTACGAAATTGTCTTTATTCAAGTCGGCGCTACAATCTTCGTCGGCGTAACAACAGCCAATCAACGATAGGGATACCACCATAGTAAGTGGGTATCCGTTGTTGCTTAAGCACATTGATTGGCGGCCGTAATATTGTACCGGAGAGTTTGCTCCCGAACCGTTTGGTGCGATGATAGTGTTTGCATTGACAGCGCCGAAATCCCACATCGGGCCTGACGCGCTATACGGAACTGCCCACATGTTGTTGTCTCCACCGCAATCGGAGCTCACGACAACGTAGTAATCGCCCGCCTGAATGGGTTTGCCGGCGATTGGAGCCAATCGAGTTGTATTTCGTGCTCCGCGACTAATTCCAAGAACGCCATTGCCAGCAGAATCAAGAAGATATAGTCTTGATCCCCAGTTCTCTACAACCTTGCCGCTGATCGTCCATTCTGTCGTTGACGTCGATTCTGCAACAATCGCAAATACAGTGGGATCGCAGACTCGAATTTTGAAGATGTCATACCCCTTCGGTGAAGATGGAAAGGAGCACAGGATTTTAGTGAGTGCCCCTGAACCTTTAGGAATGGCGGCATCTGCTGGAGTCGACCCTGAGTCGGCCCCGTTGTGACGTTCATTCCAAAGATCGTTCGGCTTCGCACCTGTAGAGACTCGGAGGAGGACTTTTCCTGATGCAGCAGAGTTTGTTGTGGGTGCCCAAGCGATGTTTCTCTCTGGAAAGTCCATCGAATATGCACCTATGCACGCCCAATATACTCCGGGCGAAAGCGTTGTGCCGGTGATCCCGTCGGAAACCAATCCGCCATAGGGTGACAACGACACTCGCTTGCCAGAGCCGCTTCCAAAAGACATCGCTGCCGCATACTTATTGTTAAGGGTTCCCGAGCCGCCGTAGTTGTTATTTGTCGCAATCAAGTTTTTTTGGTCATCATAAAGTGCTAGTTCGTTGTCTGTAATTGAGTTGGGACTTAGGGTGTCAATGTCAAGCCACGAGCGATCAAAATGTATGGCGGTCGTAAGTTTAAATCTGAACCAAACGTATGAACCTGATGCTAGATCGACTTCGCCGGAGTCAACATTGGCGTTTAGTCCCACGTCGCCAAGATCGACAAACTTGCTTGGTGTGGGCGTGCCGGGAGGAGTCTGGGCCTTGGCTGTTTCCGTCACCAACAAAAGGGTGCTGAGAGCAATCGCAAACACGGATTTAATGCGCATGTTGACCTCCTACTCCAATTGAAGCGCACTTTGCGGTTTCTCTCTGCAGAATTTCTTTGTGGCTCCAGATTTTTTCTTAAGGTATTGTTGGCGCAATGGTTGTGATTCTGTCTGCGGGTGAAAAAGGGGCAGGTAGCTCAACCACCTCTCGGGCGGAGTGGCACCAACGTCGTGCCACCAACCTCAGGCGGGGTGGCACCAACCCCGTGCCATCAACCTCGGCTTTGCGAGGTTGGTGCTCGCTGCGGTGTAGCCTTTGCAGGTGGCCAAGGGTTGTGAGGAAGGAGAACGGGTGAGCGCGATAGCCAAGCCGAAGTTCGTCCAGCCATGTCCGGCGGTCGCGCCGGTCGTTCGAGCTTCGGCCTTCTGCTGCCTCCTGATCGCGACGGCGATTCTCGTCGCCTGCGGGCGTCAGGACCCGTCGGCCGGCGGTACTTCCGCCGGACGTTCTGGCACGCCCAATCAGGCAACCGCGGTCGAGCCTCTTGAGGGCGTGTGGAAGCTTCTGGCATCCGGGAAGAAAGACGACTTCTGGGCGGCGATGGATCAGCTTCAGAAACTCGCCCCTTCGGAGCGAGAGGCCGCCGTGTACTCCTCCCCGCCGGGTCAAGAGGACACACTCGACCCACGCACCGACGAGCGGCTAACCGTCGGGGCCACCCGATTCTCCATTTCGCCCGAGATGCTCTCTCTGTGGCGCGACGAACTCCGTGCCGAGGCGTCCACCCGAGCACCGGGACGCGAGCGCGAGCTCTTTATCGCCCTCGACCAGTTGCTCCGCGGCATTCTCCTCTCGGGGGAGCGTGTGCAAGCGCTCGGCGAGGTTGCGATGGCGGCCGCCGCACGGGCGGCGATGCTCGGGGAGATGGCAAACCGCTTCCCCGACGACCCCTACCAACCCGCCCGCAAGCGCGACGAGCTGCAGAAGAACACGAAGAAGATGATGCAAGAAAAGCGCGGCTCGCTGCGGCTGGACGACGTGCCGTAGCTTTTCGCAGATCGTTCTACCAACGTCGGATCGGCGAGAGTGGTGCCCGTGGTCGCGTGCGTCTGGCGTGCCCGGGCATGGGTTCTCGGCGTGCCACCATCTACCGAGGGCATCCGAGCGTCGGATCGGATGTTCTGCGTCGTGCGAGCTTGGTGGCTTGTCGCACTGGATCGCGGCGCGAACTGCGGCGACGAAATGGTGATGGGTGTGGGGATGCAGGACTGGGAGCGACTCTTCGTCCGGAGGGGTGCGCTGGCCTTGGAGTGACGCGGGCGCGGGTGTGGTGGGCGTGTGGCCTCGGGCAAAGTGCGGAGGGGAGTCGGTGCCGAGGGTGGTTCTTGTTTTGGTGCGCGTGTGGTGGATGCTGGCTCTGCACGCCGCGGGTGAACATGCGGGCGGGGAGGTTCGTAGCAGGCGGTCGGGTGTCGGGAGAGGCGGGTTCTCGGCCTTTGGGGCCGCGTCTCCGTACCATTCCGGCGCTTGTCCGGGGCTCGGCGTTTCAGCCGAGGGTCCGACGGCTCGATTGAGAAAACACTATGTGCGGAATCGTCGCGTATATCGGAACTAAACCCGCCCAGCAGCTTCTTCTGGAAGGCCTCAAGCGCCTGGAGTACCGGGGGTACGACTCGGCGGGGCTGGCGGTGCTGGAGAACGGGAAGCTCGAGGTGGTGCGAGCGGTGGGGCGGGTGAGCAACCTTGAGGACAAGATCGAGGACATCGGCGGGTTCCGCGGGTCGATCGGGCTGTGCCACACCCGGTGGGCGACGCACGGCGGCGTGACCGAGTTCAACGCGCACCCGCACACCGACGACAAGAACGGCATCGCGCTGGTGCACAACGGGATCATCGAGAATTACGCGGCGCTGAAGACGTATCTGCAAGAGAAGGGGCACACGTTCAAGAGCCAGACCGACACCGAGGTCCTGGCGATGCTGATCGGCGAGCTGTACGAGGGCGACCTCGAGGCGGCGGTGCAGGCGGCGCTGCGCGAGGTGACCGGTGCGTACGCGATCGCGGTGATCTGCGAGAAGGAGCCCAACGTGATGGTGGTGGCCCGCAAGGGTTCGCCCCTGATGGTGGGCGTGGGCGCGGGTGAGTACGTCGTGGCGTCGGACGCCTCGGCGATCATCAGCCACACGACGCAGGCGTTTGCGCTCGACGATTACAACGTGGTGAAGCTGACGCGGGAAGGCTTCCGCACCAGCACGATCCACAACGTGCCGGTGAACAGCAAGATCATGCAGCTCGAGCTCGAGCTTCAGGAGATCGAGCTGGGCGGGTTCAGCCACTTCATGCAGAAGGAGATCTTCGAGCAGCCCAAGGCGCTCACCAACTGCATCCGCGGGCGCTTGCAGCTTGAGGAAGGGCGCATCCACCTGGGCGGCGTCGGGAACTTCAGCAAGGAGATGAGCAAGCTCAAGCGGGTCGTGCTGACGGCCCAGGGCACCGCGCTGCACGCGGCGATGATCGGCGAGTATCTGTTCGAGGACCTCGCGAAGGTCTCGAGCGTTGCGGAGTATGCCAGCGAGTTCCGCTATCGCAACCCGATCGTGGAAGAGAACACGGCGGTGATCGCGGTGAGCCAGTCGGGCGAGACCGCGGACACGCTGGCCGCGCTGCAGGAAGCCAAGGAACGCGGCGCGCTGGCGATGGGCGTGGTGAACGTGGTCGGCTCGTCGATCGCGAGGGAGACCGACGCGGGCGTGTACCTGCGGGTGGGTCCGGAGATCGGCGTGGCGTCGACGAAGGCGTTCACGGGCCAGGTCGCGGTGCTGACGATGCTGGCGATGTACCTGGGGCGCAAGCGGTTCATGAGCCCGGATCAGTGCCGAGACCTGATGCACGAGCTGGAGCAGATCCCGGCCAAGATCGAGCGGATCCTGGAGCAGGACGCGAAGATCAAGACGATCACCGAGCGGTACATCCACCGCGAGAACTGGCTGTTCCTGGGTCGCGGGTACAACTATCCGACCGCGCTCGAGGGCGCTCTGAAGCTGAAGGAGATCTCGTACATCCACGCCGAGGGCATGCCCGCGGCGGAGATGAAGCACGGCCCGATCGCGCTCATCAACGACGGGATGCCGGCGGTGTTCATCGCGAACAAGGGGCGGCAGTACGAGAAGGTGATGAGCAACATCCAGGAAGTGCGTTCGCGCGGCGGGCACATCATCGCGGTGGCGACCGAGGGCGACAAGGAAATCCAGAAGTACGCCGAGGACGTGATGTACGTCCCGGAGTGCCCGGAGTGCCTGAGCCCGCTGTTGACGGTGGTGCCGCTGCAGCTGCTCGCGTATCACGCTGCGGTGTTGCGTGGTCACGACGTGGACAAACCCAGGAATCTGGCCAAGAGCGTGACGGTGGAGTGAGCAGGGCTTTTCTGGCTGCTCAGCGATCCTCGGCGCCGCGCCGCTTGGTCGGCGTGGCGCTGAACGGGTCCTCGGGGATCGGCTCGTCGAGCACGATGATCTCGGTGCGCTGATTGGTCTCGGCCTCGGCGCTGCTCATCGCGCGAGCGACGACGGGGGCGGAGTGGCCGCTGGCGGCGAGGCGGAGCTGATCCCACGAGATGCCGTGGCGGACGAGCTCGTTGCCGACAGCCCAGGCGCGCTGGTACGAAAGCTCGCGGGCCTTGCGTTCATCGCCCCAGGATTCCCAGCGGCTGGCGTGGCCGCGGACCTCGATGACCCAACGTGCGCCGGCGAGCTTGGTGGCGATCTCCTCGATGGTCTGGCGGCCTGATTCGGTGAGCGTGGTTTTGTTGGCGTCGAACTGGACGTAGCCGTCCTCGCCGACGCTGGTGTTGCGTCGGACGGCTTGGGACTTGGAGTCTTTTCCGGAGGGGCCGATGCGGCGTTCGCCGACCTCTCGGTCCTTGAGGCGGCGGATGAGGGCCTGGTCCTCGGGCTTGGTGGAGTCCATCGAGACGGGGTTGTTGAAGGCCTCGCGGACCGCGATCGCGAAGTCGATGAGGCTGTCGCTGGCGCCGGCGGGCTGCGGCTCGGCGTCGGACTTGCCCTTGGGGCCCATGTTCATCGCGAGCAGGATGACGAAGAAGCCCATCATGAGCAGCACGTTGTCGGCGAAGGAGACGATCCAGCCTTCTTCGTGCTCATGCTCGTGGGGCATGTGCGGGTGGTGCTTCTTGTGGGGCTTGTGCGAGCCCTTGTCGTCACCGTGTTTGTCGTGGTCTGCCATGGATGGGCTCTCGGATCAGAGCGTTCAAGCGGCCTTGAGCTGCTCGCGGTTGTTGGCGGGGACGAAGGACGCCATCTTGTCGAGCGTGGCTCGCGGGTTGTCGCCGGCCTGGATGGAGAGAATGGCCTGGAGGACCATCTCGCGGCGGAGGATTTCTTCGCTGGAGCGGTAGGCGAGCTTGTCGCCCATGGGGCCGGCGATGCAGTTGGCGAGCACGGTGCCGTACATGGTGGCGACGACGGCGACGGCGAGCATGTAACCCATGGTGGCGATGTCGCCGCCGAGGCTCTTGAACATGCCGATCTGTCCCATGAGCGTCGCGACGAGGCCGAGTCCGGGGCCGTAGGTCTTGAGGATGTCGAAGAACTTCTTGCCGGACTTGTGGCGGTCCTGCATGGCCATGATCTCGAGTCGGAGGGTGGACTCGATGGTGTCGGGGTCGACGCCGTCGATGGCCATCTTCATGCCGTTGCGGAAGAAGGGGTCGTCGAGCTTGGGGAGTTCGTTCTCGAGGGCGAGGATGCCGTCCTTGCGGGCGCGGTCGGCGAGGGCGGCGATCTGGTTGATGGTCTCCATCACGGGGGTGCCGGGGTGGAAGAGGAAGCGTTTGACGTACCCGGGGACCATCTTGATGCGGTCAAAGGGCATGGACATCATGACCGCGGCGATGGAGCCGAGGATGACCATGTAGAAGCCCTTGGCGGACCAGAGGGACATGAGGTCGCCGTGGGTGGCCTGCCAGCAGACCAGGCCGACGACGAAGGTCATCATGAGCGAACCGACGAGACTGGCTTTGTCCATGGTGGTAACTCCGCGAGGGCAGACTTCGCCGGAAAGGTCGGCACAATCGGCACAGCGGTTCAGGTCGACCCAGGCGATCCGGTCGGAAAGAGCGGAGAAGCCGTCAGAATCTGCCGAAAGCGGATAGAGCCATCGGAACTTCAGGGGCGGAGGGGTGTTTCGGTCATCGCGGTCAAGCGGATTGGTGCGTTGGCGACGACCGAGAAGGGGCGGCGATGGTTGGCGAGGGGAATCGGGTCGCAGTCTTGGCCGGTGTTTCCCGATGCGTGGCTTCATGCACCCTCGACGATTTGGAAGAGTGGTCTGCCAGTTCGTGGACTCCTCGCTGGGGGAGGTGACCGACATGTCCGCCGGCGGGATGCGGCTGCTGACGCTGCGTGCGGTTCCGCCGCTGGTGGACGACGTGGTCGCCGTCGAGCTGGTGGGCGTCAGCGGGGTGGCGAACGTCACCTGCCGCATCGCGTGGGTGAGCGAGGCGCACCCTGATGGCTGGGCCGCGAAGCTCAAGTCGCTGATCGGCGGGAAGCGGTACGTGCTGGGGCTGGAGTTTGTGAACCTGTCGGACGAGGCGCGCCAGATCATCAACGAGGTCGGTTCGGCGGCGGGGAAGAACGAGGTCATCCGTCCGGATATCGAGCGATTCCGCAAGAGCGCGTGACCAGTGAGCGGAACCGGCGCGAGAGGTTCTTGCTGCAGGGCGTCCTGCAGGGCGTCGCTCGGTGCGGTATCCTTGCGGCGTGAACCGAGTTCTCTTGACATGCGGTCTGACTTTGCTGTTGGCGTCGGCGTCTTTGGCGCAGACGCCGATGCGGCTTGATCCCGACGGCAAGTGGGTGCCGGCGGAGCAGCCGGTCGATCCGGCGTCGGACGCGGGCGTGATGCAGCGGGCCCGGACGCAGCTCGCCGAGAACCGGCCGCGGGGGGCGCTGGCGCTGCTCGACTCGTGGCTGAAGCGCAACGCGGCCCAGGACAAGCCGGAGACGGCGGAAGCCTTGTTGCGGCGTGGCGACGCGAAGCTGGCCCTGAAGGACGAGTACGAGTCGTTGTACGACTACGAGCGGGTGATCAAGGAGTATCCGGGCACGCCGCAGTTTGTGACCGCGATCGAGCGCGAGCTTGAGATCGGGTTGATGTACCTGAACGGTCTGAAGAAGAAGTTCCTGGGGATGCGGATCGACAGCGCGACGCGGATCGGTGAGGAGTTGCTCATCCGCGTTCAGGAGCGGGTGCCGAATAGCCAGTTGGCCCAGCGGGCGGCGATCGAGCTGGCGAACTACTACTACCGCGTCCGCGACCTGCGGATGGCCAGCGAGGCGTACGAGATTTTCCTGACGAACTTCCCGACCAGCGAGTACCGCCAGCTGGCGATGCAGCGCCGGGTGTTCGCAAACATCGGGCGGTACAAGGGCCCGCGGTACGACGCTTCGGGATTGATCGAGGCCCAGTATCTGGTGCGAGACTTTGCCCAGCGCTACCCGCAGGCGGCGGAAGAGATCGGGATGACCGATGCGCTCATCAGCCGTCTGGACGAGTCCGCGGCGAAGCAGATGTCCGAGATCGCGTCGTGGTATCTCAAGCGCGGCGACAGCGTCTCGGCCCGGTACACGTTGAAGCGGCTGATCGTGAAGCACCCCGACACCGTGGCGGCGAAGCGAGCGCGGGAGATGTTTGTCGAGCGACGCTGGCCGTTGCCCGAGGTGCCCAAGCCCGCGGCGGCGGGCGAGGCTGAGGCGAAGGCCGCCGAGGGGTCGTCGGAGCGTACGGCCGAGAAGCCGGGCGAAACGCCAGAGCCGAGCGCGGGGGCGAAGGAATCCGAGACCAAGCCCGCTGAGGAGCCCAAGCCGTGAGGAACTGCATGGCGATCGCTCGCTCGCTGGGAATCGCGGCGGTGGGGCTAGGGGCGTTGCTCGCGCTGACGTCGTGCGCGTCGGACCCGCGGCAGGGCTACTCGTTCAAGACGACTTTTGACACCGAGACCCGCACGGTGCAGGTGCCGATCTTTCGGAACAACACCTACTTCCACGGCGTCGAGGCCCAGTTGACCGAGGCAATCATCAAGGAGATCCAGAGCAAGACGCCCTGGATCATCGACCCGTCGCCCGCGGCTGACACGACGCTGAGCGGGACGATCACCAACGTCGAGCTCAAGCGCACCGCGACCGACCCGAGCGGGTTCGTGCAGGAGTACGGCTACGTCATCACGGTGAACTTTGACTGGGTGGACAACGCGACCGGGAAGACGCTGGCGTCACGCCGCAGCTTCTCGGCGGCGGACACGTTCGTGCCGGTGCGGGGCGTGAGCGAGAAGATCGAGTACGGCCAGGCGTCGGCGGCCCAGCGGCTGGCGAAGGACGTGGTGTCGGAGATGCGGACGCAGTGGTGAGACCGTCTACTTGCTGTTGAGCGCGCGTTCGAGCCGTTCAACGCGTGCGTTGAGTTCTTCGATCTGCCGGTCCTTCTGGCGGAGCAGTTCGCGCTGCTCTTTGATGGCCTGTACCGCGTAGGCGGTGATGCTGGTGTAGTTGATGCCCTCGATCTTGCCGTCGGACGGGGACACGGTTTCCGGGAACGGTCGGCACGGGGCCAGCGCGGTGGGGACGCCGGCGAGCAACGCGATGACTCAACGGTGCCAGAATCGTCTCGGACAAGGCCAGGAACGAGAGGCGTCGCGGTGGACCGTCATCGGCGAGCGGGGTTTCAGGGAAAACGTACGGATCGATCGCGGCAATCGGCATCGACGCGAAGCCACGTCCGCTAGAATCGGCCCCCGTTCGGGTATCCGGGTGCATCTTCCGCCATCAGAATACGAACAGATAGATGGGCGTCGGGGTAGCAATCCCGGACGGCCGATGATCTGTTGTACGATGGGCGGACTTCCCGCCTTTTCGTCGCAGACTTGCCTGGCTCGCAGCTTTGTCTTAGGGGACCGATGAGTTCGACCTTTACGCTTTCTTCGATGGCTTTTTCGATCGCCTCGTTTGTTGGCCGCACGGCGCGCTTCGTGTTCGGACGCGGCTCGGCGTGGAACGGGGTCGCGGCTTTCAGCGACCGTTTCCGCGCCGATGATTCGCGCGAGACCAAGCCGCGGGCCAAGCGCACCCCGCCGCCGGGCGGGCCCAATGGCAATGGTGGGGGTGGTGGTCCCGGCGCTCCGCAAGCGCCGCAGTCGCGCGGCCTGTTCACCATGGTCGCGGTGATCGTGCTGATGGTGCTGCTGTTCATGATGTTCAGCAGCCCGGACCGGGGCGAGCGGATCACGCTGGCGGAGTTCAAGTCGGCGTACACCGCGGGCAAGCTGTCGGAGGTGACGCTGTCGGACGAGGGCGTTCTGGCGAAGCGCAAGGCCGATGAGGGGAACCCCAACGAGTCGTACGTCCGCATCCCGATCAACGCCGCGAACAAGGATCTGGTCGCGGCCGAGGTGAACAAGATCACCGACGGCAAGGTGCAGTTCCGGAACACCAGCCCGTGGGTGACGCTGGTTCTGTTCTTTGCGCCGCTTGTGTTCATTCTGGTGCTGGGCTGGTGGATCGTGAGCCGCGGGCTTCGGGCCGCGACCGGCGGCGGGGGCATGCTGGGCAACTTCGGCAAGAGCCGTCACCGGACCCTGACCAAGGAGATGACGGGGGTGTCCTTCGCGGATGTCGCCGGCATCGACGAGGCCAAGGACGAGTGCACCGAGATCATCGAGTTCCTCAAGAACCCCAAGAAGTTCACCAAGCTGGGCGGGCGTATCCCCCGCGGCGTGCTGCTTGTGGGCGAGCCGGGCTGCGGCAAGACGCTCTTGGCCAAGGCGATCGCGGGCGAGGCGGATGTGCCGTTCTTCTCGATCAGCGGCTCGGACTTCGTCGAGATGTTCGTGGGCGTGGGTGCGTCGCGTGTCCGCGACCTGTTCAAGCAGGCGAAGGACTCGGCGCCGTGCATCATCTTCCTGGATGAGATCGACGCGGTGGGTCGCCGCCGCGGCGGCGGGTTTACCACCGGCGGCCACGACGAGCGCGAGCAGACGCTGAACGCGATCCTGGTCGAGATGGACGGCTTCAACACGACCGACGGCGTGATCGTGATCGCAGCGACGAACCGAAACGACGTCCTCGACCCCGCGCTCACCCGCCCGGGTCGCTTTGACCGTCAGATCACCGTGCCGCTGCCTGATGTGAAGGGCCGGCTGGAGATCCTGAAGGTTCACTCCAAGAAGGTCAAGCTCGGGCCCAACATCAACCTTGAGCGCATCGCCCGTGGCACGCCCATGTTCAGCGGCGCCGACCTCGCGGCCATCATCAACGAGGCGGCCATCGCCGCCACCATGCAGAACAAGGACTTCATCGAGCACGAGGACCTCGAGGAGGCTCGTGACAAGGTGAAGTTCGGCCGGGCCAAGAAGAGCCGCGTCCGCGAGAAGGACGAGAACAAGCTGGTCGCGTATCACGAGGCGGGGCATGCGGTGCTGCAGGCTTTGCTGCCCGATGCCGACCCCCTGCACAAGGTGACGATCATCCCCCGCGGCGGCGCCGGCGGCGCGACGTTCAGCCTGCCCGAGAAGGACCGCATGGGCTACAGCGTGAAGTGGCTCAACGCCACGATGCGGGTGCTCTGCGGCGGACGCATCGCCGAAGCCAAGGCCATGAACGATGCCTCCAGCGGCGCGTCCATGGACATCTCCCAGGTCACCAGCCTCGCTCGGACGATGGTGGTGGAGTGGGGCATGAGCCGTCGGCTCGGGTTCATCCGCTATACAGGGATGGACACCCGCGAGATGTACATGCCCGAGCGGATGTACTCCGAGGAGACGGCCAAGCTGATCGACGACGAGGTGCGGCGGATGGTCGACGAGGCCTTCGCCGAGGCTCAGAAGATCCTCGACGACAACTGGGAGAAGGTGGTCGCGGTCGCCGACGCGCTGCTCAAGTACGAGACGCTCGCGGCCGACGACGTGCACCGCCTGATGCGCGGGGAGACATTGGCGAAGCCGACGGTTGCGGACCTGCTCCGGGCCGAGGCCCGCAAGGCCGCTGAGGCCAACCCGCCGGCGGCGAACGGAACGACCTCCCCCGGCACCGACCTGCCGCCGGGCACGATGCCGACGCCGGCATGAGCATTCGGGGAACGCGCTCGTGAGCACTCCGCGTCAGCGGCTTTCCGTGGCGAAGATGTCACTCATCCTCAGCGGAGTCGGGATCGCGTTTGTCATCGTCGGACTTGCGTGTGCGGTCTTTGCGGGTGGTGTGCCCTATCACGACGGGCCGAACGCCGGACATCTGTCGGCACCCGGGTACGGCCGGCTTCTTGAATCCGCGGGCGAGTTCTGTGTCAAGGTCGGAATGGTTCTGGCACCCATCGGGCTGGTCGGAGCCGCCCTGATCGGCTTGTGGAATGCGCTGCGGACAGTTTGGATCCAACTGAGAACGCCGCGCCGCTGAGTTTGCACCGTGCGATCGCGCCGGGATCGTGAGTCGCCGCACTGCTTGACCTCCGAGCCGGTCAAGCAGTGGCACCCAAGGCATGCGTCGCCCGTTGTCGTCCGCCTGATGCCCGACGTCTTTCCTGGTGCCACCTGCCCAGTGCCTTCAGAACAGCTTCTGCTGCTCTTTCACATCCTTGATCCGGCCGCTGAGGGCTTCGAGCTGCTGCATGATGTCCTCGACGTTGCGGAATTTGTAGTACTCGCTCGCGAAGCGGATGTACGCGACTTCGTCGAGGTCGCGGAGCTTGCTCATGACTCGTTCGCCGATGACGCGGCTGGCGACCTCGCGGTCGAACTCCTTGTGCAGCTCTTCTTCAACGAGGTCGGCGATGCGTTCCTTGGATTCTTCGGAGATGGGGCGCTTGCCGCAGGCGGATTTGACGCCCCGCAGGACGTTCTCGCGGCTGAAGGGAACGCGGGACCCGTCGCGCTTGACGACCATGAGGCGTGAGGCCTGCTCGACGCGTTCGTAGGTGGTGAAGCGCTTGCTGCAGGCGACGCACTCGCGGCGACGGCGGATGGTCTTCCCCGCGTCGCTGGCGCGGCTGTCGATGACCTTGTCGTTGTCGGCGTTGCAAAAGGGGCACTGCACGGGCAGATGATATCGAGCCTCGTGCGGGCGCGTGCCCGTGCCTTGGTGGGGCCGAGCGGGTGCGAGCGGCCGGCGTTCGTCGCGGCGGCCTGGTGTTCTGGGTCTTCGCGATCGATTCTTTGCAACGCAGCATCCGGCACCGCGGGCACGGAGGGTCGGCGTGCAATCCTTCAGGTGTGTGGCCGGTCATTTAGCCGGTCACGTGGTCGGTCACTTGGCCGGCCACGTGGCCGGTCACGACCTCTCGCTTACGCGAGAGGCTCCATCCCAGTCACCGAAGCTCGACGCTCCAGTACGCGTTGTCGAGGAAGGTCTTCCACGACGCGTACTTCTCGTGCCCCAGCCGCAGCGCGATCAGCGGGTTGCGCTTGGGTCGCTCTGGCTTCTTGATGAGCTTCATCCGCGCCTCGTCGGGCGTGCGGCCGCCCTTGCGCGCGTTGCACTTGATGCAGGCGCAGACGAGATTCTCCCACGTGTCGCCGCCGCCCTGGGTGCGGGGCTTCACGTGATCCAGCGACAAATCAGCGGTGGGGAAGTGCCGGCCGCAATACTGACACGTGTTGCGATCGCGTGCGAACAGGTTCCGCCGGTTCAGCTTCACCGTCTGCTCGGGCAGGCGGTCGTAGCCGATCAACCGGATGATCCGCGGCACCGCGATCTCGAACCGCACGGTCTTGATCCAGTCGTGCTGCTGACGTTCGAACTTGGTTCGCAGCGCAGCCACATCCGTCCACGACTCAAAGTCGTAGTTCAAGTACCGCGGCCCGTCGCTGCTGTTCTCGACGTGGATCACTTCCGCGATGTCCCGCGCGAGCAGGCAGAACGCCCGCCGCACCGAGACGACCCGCACCGCGACGTAGAGCTTGTTGAGCACGAGCACCTTCGCGCTCATGCCCTCGCTGATCGAAGCGCCACCACCGGACGCGCTTCCCATTCCGACGCTGAACATGCCACCCGTTGCCGCCAACGAGGCCAGATCAACATCGCCCTCGACATCCAGCACCGGCGCCTCGTCGGCGCGGCGTGTGTCGTCCGGCGCGTGCGCCGGTCGTCTGCTGTCCTCTCTGGGCTGATTGTGATTTGTGGGTCGGTGCGGCATCCGGTTCGCCCTCAGTCATGGAGGGACGACCCGTCGCCCGTGCGTTGCCCGAAGAGACTCCGCTCCTCGAGCGAGCCCACAGGGCGGCAAGCGCCCCGTTCATCCACCCGTTGGCTCCTCATCGGAACAGGGACCTTCCAACGCCCCTGATTGCCGCCGAATGGATACGAAAGTCTATCAGATGTATCGGTGAAACGCACGTCTCTAGATGCAACCCGGGCTCGAAGGGTGTGCGGGCGGATTATCCGATCCTGAACAAACCCCGCCGGACCCCCTTTTCCGCCCACCCTTCGCTACCATCGCCCGTGCTCCGCCTGACCGATCTCCGCAAGTCCTTTGGCCCGATTGCCGCCGTCGACGGCGTGTCGCTGGAGGTCCATCGCGGCGAGGTCTTCGGCCTCCTCGGGCCGAACGGAGCCGGCAAGAGCACCACCATTTCCATGGCCGTGGGCCTCCTCGCGCCCGACTCGGGCTCGGTGGACGTCAACTCCCAGGGGCCGCCCACCAGCCACCGCGTTCGCGCCCACATCGGCGTCGCCACCCAGGCACTCGCCATCTACGACCAGCTCACCGGACTCGAGAACCTCCGCATGTTCGGCCGCCTGTACGGCTTGTCGGGCACCACGCTCGCCAAGCGTGTCGAGCACGCCCTGGATCTCGTCGGCCTGCTCCCCCGCGCCAAAGACCTTGCCGGGGGGTACTCGGGGGGCATGAAGCGCCGCCTCAATCTCGCCGCCGCCCTGATTCACGATCCGCCGCTCTTGCTTCTCGACGAGCCGACCGCCGGCGTGGATCCTCAGAGTCGCAACAACATCCTCGACACCGTGCGTGAGCTGGCCAAACAAGGCCGCACCATCATCTACACCACGCACTACATGGAAGAGGCTCAGCGCCTCTGCGATCGCGTGGGCATCATCGACAAGGGGCGTCTGCTCTGCGTCGGGACGGTCGATGAACTCGTCCGCACCCACGGCGGCACGAGCCTCGTCCGCGTCTCCCGAGGCGAGCACGAGGACGCCATTGAGACCGACGATCCGCTCCGCACCATCGAAACCGCGATCACACACGGACGCGACACCCAAGCCGCCACCCATCCCATCACCGGTATCCGCATCGACCGACCCGATCTCGAGAGCGTCTTCCTTGCCCTCACCGGCCGCCGCCTCCGAGACTGACGCCCCAGGCACGAGATGAACATCCTCCAATCCATCTCCGCCGCCGTCGCGATCGCCGTCACCGATCTGAAGCTGCTCTTGCGCGACAAGCTCGACGCCTTCTTCACCTTCGTCTTCCCGCTCATCTTCGCGATCTTTTTCGGCTGGGTCTTTGGCGGCGCCGGCGGCGGCGAGACCGGCAAGATCGAGCTCGGCATCGTCCAGCTTGACAAGAGCGCCAGCGCGACCGCGTTCGCCGACGATCTCGCCAAGCTGGACGGCTTCCATGTGACCCGTTTCGACGACGTCGCGAAGGCTCAGGACAAGGTCCGCAAGGGCGAACTCGTTGCCTGCGTCGTGATCCCTGAGGACTTCAACGCCAAGTTCGAGGACCTGTTCGCCACCGGTGCCGGCCCGACCGTCCGTGGCTACGTCGATCCCAGCCGCCGCGGCGAGACCGGCCTGCTTGAAGGCCGCCTGACCGAGCTCGCCTTCAAGGGCATGACCCGCTCCTTCAGCAACACCGACTCGATGAAGAAGCAGCTGGCCAAGGCCCGTGAATCCATCGAGAAGTCCAAGGACACCGATCCCTCCCGCAAGTTCGTCTTCAACACGTTTCTGACCGGCATCGAAGGTCTGCTTGCCGACAACGCTCGTCGGGCCGCCAAAGACGCCGGGGGGGGTAAAGCACCCTCCGGCGGTTTGGGCGCCGGTATGGACAACTTCCGCCCGGTGAAGATCGAGCTCGAGCAGCTGAAGCGCGACAGCAATGGCCCGACGAATTCCTACGAAGTTTCTCTTCCGCAGGGCATCGTGTGGGGATTGATGGGCTGCGTCACCGCCTTCGTCGGCACCCTTGCCGTCGATCGCCAGCGCGGCACGCTCGTGCGGCTGATGTGCTCGCCTCTTTCCACCAGTACCATCATCGCCGGCAAATCACTCGCGGGCTTCGTCTCGTGCATGGCGGTGCAGTGGCTGCTGATCGGTGTCTTCGCCTTCGCGTTCAAGGTGCGGGTGCCCGAACCGCTGATGCTCCTGCTCGCCACCACCTGCGCCTCGCTCGGATTCGTCGGGCTCATGATGTTCCTTGCCGTCATGGGCCGTGCCAGCGACGGCTCCGGCGGCATGGGGCGTGCCGTCGTCCTCGTTCTCGCCATGATCGGCGGCGGCACCATCCCCGTCTTCATCATGCCCAAGATCATGCAGACCATCAGCGGCATCAGCCCGTTCAGCTGGGCCGTGCGCGCCGTCGAGGGCGCGACCTGGCGCTCGATGTCGCTCTCGGAGATAATGCTGCCCTGCGGCGTGCTGCTCGCCATTGGTGCCGTCGGCTTCACCCTCGGCGCGATGATGTTCCGCCGGAACGCGAGCGCGCACTAACCCATCGGGTGCCACCGCCCAACCGGCTCGGCGGTTGGACCGTGCGAATACGAACCTCAGCGCAACTTGCATCGCCTATCTCGATTGCCCCATTCTCGAAGAATCCGCCTCTTCAATCCCCCGGCGGCGGCGACTTCTCCAGAACACCGCCAACACCCGCGATCCGGGCCGCCACATCGAGCACCACCAGCGGGTGCTCGGTGATCAGGCTGTGGCTGAACAAGGGCGTGCCGCGTACCCACATCGGATGTTCGCCCTGCACCGACGTCTGCTTCGCGCCCACCGTGATGTCGTTCAGGATCGCGTAACAGTGCAGCGCATAATCCCGCGGCAGAGCGTTCAGCCACGCGAGCCGAGGCGAGCCAATCTGCATCTCGGTCGCCGCTTTGTCCACGTGGATGTGCGCAGCGATCTTCGCTCCAAGATGCGGCGTCGCCATCGTGAACAGGTTCTTCAGCCGCAGGCGCTGCAGACCGCGCTCGCGTGCATAGCCGTCGGCCGCCAGCATCCGCGCGATCAAGCCGCCCATCGAGATGCCGACGACATCGAACTCTTGATCGCTCGGGAACTCCCGTCGAACGATGCGATCGACCGCACTCGCAACGCGATCAAGATCGCCCATGTGCGGGTACGAGATCATGCGGAAGTCATCGAACGGCGCGCCGAGCAACGCCGCGAGCCGCCGCGCCATGTTGCCGCCCATCACGCCCGGGGCGCGGTAGCCGCTCAGCACGAGGACGGGTCGATCGAGGCGTGCCTGTCGGCCGCGGCGTTGCTCGCGCCGCTGGCGAAGCGAGTCTCGGACAGCCTTGGCGCGTTCGCTGGCGCTGTCTTCCGGGGCGTGCTCCGGACCTTGCACAAAGCGGCACACCGGCCATGTGACGGCTGCCGCCAGCGTGCACCCCGCGAAGCGAACGCCACGTCCGACGCGTCGCAGCGGGGACAGTCGCCGGGCGTCGCGGGAGTTGTCCATGGGCCTTTCCGAATCTCCGTTCAGCGCGTCGCGCCCACCGTCAGACCGATGGGCTTCTCCCCGCCCCCACCCGTCTTGATCCGCTCCGCCGCCATTTTTTCCCAGCCGCTGCCCAGATTGCCCAAGGGGTCCGGCGGGACGATGTCCACCTTCTTCTCGCCCAGCTTGGCCTCGCCCCGCTTCACCTTGTCCTGGAACTGCAAGCATTCGGTGAGCAACCTCCCGAGAATCTCTTCTTCGGGAACGTTGGCCACTTTTTCACCCTGTACGTAGATAATGCCGCGGCGGTCGCCGGCGAAGACGGCGACATCGGCCCCCTCGGCTTCGCCGGGGCCGTTGACGATGCAGCCCATCACGGCAACCTTCATCGGGACGGTGACCTTCTCGGCGAGAGCCTTGCGGACGTCCTGGATGAGCGTGAACAGGTCGACCTGAATGCGGCCGCAGGTCGGACAGGCGATGAGATCGACGCCGATGCGCTCCTTGAGGCCGAGGCAGTACAGCAGCTCGAGCCCGTCCTGCACTTCGTAGATCGGGTCATTGGCGTAGGAAATGCGGACGGTGTCGCCGATGCCGTTGATGAGCAGGCCGCCGAGGGCGACGACGCTGCGGATGGTACCGGTTTCCTTGGGGCCGGCGTGCGTCACGCCCAGGTGCAGCGGGTGGTCGAAGCGCTTGGAGATCTCGGTGTACGCGTCGATGACGAGCGAGGCGTCCATCGACTTGGCGCTGATGACGATGTCGTGGAAGTCCTGCTCGTAGAAGATGTCGAGGTATTCCTCGAGCTTGGCGATCATGATCGCGAGCAGGTAGCCGTGCTTGTGATCGCTGAAGACCGCGCCCAGTTCCTTCTGGCGCTTCTGCTTGTCCTTGCGTTCGATGATCGAGCCTTCGTTCACGCCCACGCGGATGGGCAGCTTGCGGGCCTTGCAGGCCTGGATGACGTCGATCACCTGCTGGCGGTCGTTGATGTTGCCGGGGTTGAGGCGGATCTTGTGGACGCCGGACTCAACGGCTTCGAGAGCCCGCTGGAAGTGAAAGTGCACGTCGGCCACGATCGGCACATTCACCTGCGGAATGATGTGCTTCAGCGCGTCGGTGTCCTTCTTCTCCGGCACGGCGACGCGGACGATCTGAGCGCCGGCGCTCGCCAGCTTGTGGATCTCCGCCACGCACTTATCGATCTCGTGCGTGTAGCCGGAGGTCATTGTCTGGACGCTCACCGGCGCGGGCGTGGTGGGGGTGCCATCGCGGTTCGGCAGGCCGCCGCCGATCTGGACGAAGCCAACACGGGAGTCTCCGATGGTCACTTGACGGGTCAGGCGGCGGGGTTGCATTGGACAACTTTATGTCGCGAGGTTTCGACGGGTTCGTTTTCTTTCCGGTGACCTGTCTTCCCGCACCCCGCGTGCACCGGCCCGGGAATGGTGGTTCATCAAGCCGCATGAATCCTGAACAGATCAGTGCCATTCGGTGTTCCCGGGCCCTCACACACGGCATGGTTGCTCTGTCCTAGCTGGAGTCCCCAGATTCAAGCGCCGTGGAGCGTTGTGGCTCGTCGGCCCGCGATCAGAAACCGATGGTTCTCCCGGTATCACCTCGTTCCAGCAACCATTCGGGGGGCCCGGTTATCGCTCTCGTCAATGACAACGACAAACGCAAGATGGTGGACGCGATCAAGCATCGCTCCGCCACCTCGCCCGAGCGACGCAAGCGCGCCGAGATGCGGCTCGACGCCTCCCGTCTGCCGGACATGATGGTCGAGGTCCGCGGCCCCAGCGGCGACGTGCAGACGCACAGCGTCCCACCCGTCGACCTCTCCTGCGGCGGCCTCGCTTTTCTCCACGGCTCGTTTCTCTACCCGGGATCGGTGATCTCGGCCACACTCCGCACCCGTGATGGCGAGCAGATGTCGGTCACCGGCAAGGTCATGCGCTGCGAGCACGTCTCGGGCCGCGTGCACGAGGTCGGCGTCAAGCTTGACCATGCCATCGATCCATCCGTGTTCGGCGCCCGCAATGAGCAAGAGGCCGCCAAGACCTCGGGCCCCGTGCCCTGGGAGGACATCCGCCGACTGGCCGAGAAACTCACGCAGCTCGCGGCCGAGGCCAAGGACGCCGCTTCCGCCAGCAAGCTCGTGACGGCGCTCTCCAGCTATCAGAACACGCTCGGCGGCCGGTAGTGCTTACTTCCGAGGCCGGTGATTCGCGGCCGTCAGCCCTCGCACGAAGCCGGGCCGTCGCTCAAAGCCCTCGTCCCCGGGCTTGAGGCCGTCGACCTCGGGCGTACGCCAGATCACCATGATCACCCCTGCGCCCAGCAGGACCACCGCGTACACCGCGATGCCCGCCTGCGGGATCAGCCCGGAGTACCACCACTCCGGCATCCACCGCGCGACAACCGCCGCGACGCCGTCGCCGGCGTAGCTGGCGAAGTACGGCCCGACCGGCATCAGGCCGAGCGAGATGACGTTGCAGACCGCCATCACCCGCCCGCGGAGCGAGTCGTCCACCAGCATCTGCAGGGCCGACATGGCCGAGTTGAACGACCACATCCAGAACACACCCACGAAGGCCATGATCACGCCGGCCACGTAGACGTTGGTCGCCAGCGAGAACGCCAGGATCGACAGCCCGCCCAGGAAGATCGACAGCGGGATGAAGTGATGCTTCGGGTACCAGCGCGGGATGTAGCGCATCGCCAGCCCGCCGATGACCGCGCCCACGCCCATCACGCCCGTCATCAGCCCGAAGGTCTTCTCCTGCATCTGGTAGACCTCGGTCACGAACAACGGCAGGAACCGCAGGATCGGCGTGCCGAAGACCGCAAAGGTCACCACCGCCAGGAGGGCTGCCCTGGCGCCCTTGTTCCGGTACATGAAACCGAAGGCGTGCTTGACGTCCGCGACGATCACCGAGAGGTCGGTCAGCTTCCCGCCCTTTGTCGGTGCGGGCGCGTCGGGCGTTGTCATCACCGCGAGCATGACCCCGACAAACGAGATCGCGTTCACCAGGAACAGCCACTCACCGCCGAGCCGCGCCAGCACGATGCCCGCGATGGCCGGGCCGATCGCCCGCGCGGCGTTGAACGAGATGCCTTGCAGCGTGATCGCCGGCACCAGTTCGTCCCGAGGCACCAGCCGCGGAATCATCACCTGCCACGCCGGGTTGTTGAACGCGAAGACGATTCCTTGCAGCAGCGACAGCCCGAGCATCCAGTTCAGCAGCGTCGCCACCGCGGCCTTCTCGGCCACCGGATCGCTCACCGCCCGCCCGTACTGCCGCACCACCACAAAGAACGCGATCGCCAGCACCATCATCGCAAACTGCGTCACGATCAGCAGTTTCTTGCGGTTCACCCGGTCGGCGACGATCCCGCCCAGGAGACCCAGGAACAGCGTCGGCAGCAGCTGGACCGCGCCGAGCGTGGCCAACCAGGTCGTATCTCTGGTGCGTTCGGCGACGATCCACTGCACCCCGACGTATTCAAACCACGTCCCCACAAAAGAACCGAACGCGGCCGTCCAGAACACCGCGAAGTGCTTGTGTCGGAGCACCGAGAACAGACGCCGCTCGTCCCCCGACGCCGCCGCCGGCTCGGAGTCGATCTCGGCGCCCGCGCTCACCTGCACCGGGGTCATCTGCGGCGGATCAAAGTCGTCCATCGCGCCGTGCGGGGCCCGCGGCGTCTCCGCGACCGCCCGCGGTTCTCCGCGGTTGGCTGGTTCGTTGCCGCTCCCGCGGCTGAGATGTCCGTCTGGCGCGTCCATGTCCCTCGCAGCGACCGATCCCCTCGTGCCGCGAATGGGATGTTAGGGATGTCCGGCCACGTACCTCACCTCGGCTCGTTCGCGTAGCGCGACACCCGCACGCCCAGGAACGTGATCAGCTCGAACCACGTCATCCCCAGGATGAAACCCAAAGGCCCGGCGATCACCTTGAGCCCGATCAGGTACTTGGCCACACCCGGCGGCAACCCATCGGCGAGCAACGCCAGGAGCGTCGGCGCTAGCACCGCGAAGCCCGCCGCGAAGATCCACAGAAACGACGCGTGAGCCGTGATCGCGAGCGTTACCGTCGACGAGATCCTCCAGCCTCGGCGCCGCGAGAAGAACTGCACGCCGAGCCGCTCGATGAGGGTGAGTGAGAGCAAGAGCGCGAGCCACATCGCGAACGTCGCGGCCCCGAACGCCGGGCGGAGCGTCGGCCCCAGCAGCGTGGCCGGCGAAACAATCCCGCTGGGCCAGAGGTCGAGGACAAACTCGCGGATCGGGGTGTCGCTGGGCCCGGTGAGAATCGCCGCGGCGATGGTGGTGTTGATGAGGGTCAGCAGCCGCAGGCCTCGCGGGGCGATCCGGACGCGGCGCATCAGCCGGGGCGGGTGCGTGATCACCGCGGCCATGGTCCACGCTCCTGCGAGGACGAAGCGGAAGCCGCGTGCGAGCCCGGATGGGCGATCAAGGGCTCGCTGCCAGGGCGAGCCGGTGCGGCGGATGCTCGGGTCGGACTCGGACAGTGCACGCCCGCACTCCGGGCATTTGGCCTGGTCCTCGAGCCCCTCGATCTCGTAGCCGCATTCCTCGCACAACAGCGGGGGAGGCGTCTGGCTGGGACCGGAGGTGAGCGTGCGTGGGGGTGTTGTCGATGCGAGCTCGTTCACGCGGGAACAGCGCCTCCGTTCGCGTCCTCCGATCGCGGCTTGGATGCGCGGGGCGCCTCTTGGGCACGCGAAAACAGAGGCTCGGCGGAGGGATGATTGGCGAACCGCGTCTCCCGCAGGCCGATCCAGGTGAACCAAGCGACCAGGGCCGCTCCGAAGGAGAGGATGGAAAGGGGCAGGGTCCAAGGGCCGATGGCGCCGCCGTGGGTCGCGATCCAGCCCGAGATCTCGCCGATCCAGCGGGTCGATGCGGTCGAGCGTGCCGCGATCAGCGTGGCGATGAACCAGAACGTCAGGAGCATCCAGATCGCGCTGGCGACGAGGAGCCAGCCGACGGCCGCGTGAGCGGCGACCAGGATCACGGAGCGCGGCGTGTGCCGCCAGCCGCGGGACAGACCCACGAATCGCAGCGCAAACGCGAGGGAGAGCGACAGCAGGGCGAGGAGGATTGCCAGCGCGCCGATCTCGGTGGCGAGCCAGGCGAAGATTCGGACGACGTGCTCGGTGGTGCGGGCGAAGCGCAGGCGCCGGATCGGATCCGCGATGAAGATCCCGCTCCACGGGGCCAGCATGGCGGTCGCGCTCACGAAGGACGTGACCACCAGCAGCGACCACCCGCCGCCCAGGGAGAGCGAGACGCGGCGGAAGTACTCGGGGGCCCGGCCCAGGGTGCGCCACACCGTCGCGGCGTATCCAAAGGGTGACCGTCGGCGCTGCCACGCGGTGCCCACACGGCTTGATGGGCGGCTCTGGTCGAGGAACGTGCCACACTCGGGGCAACGCTCGCCTCCCTCGCGGAGGACCGACTCGATCTCGTAGCCGCAGCTTTCGCAGCGGACGTCGGACAGAGATGGGAGCGGGCGGGGTTCCACGGTGATGGGAGTCTATTGGAGGCGAGACACGCTTATCAGACCTCCCGTTCTGTGCAATCCGATAAAGCACCGTCCCACAACCGCCGATGCGCACGCTCAGGGAGTCGGTTCCACAGACTCGGAGATCTCCATGCACGCGACCAACTCGACCAACCGCCGCCGCTTCGAGCGCTTCGCCCTCCGGCCCATGTACACGCCCGTCGCGGTGCGGCTTATGGACAACGAGCATTTCACGCTCGAGGGTCACGCCTACGACATCTCCGAGGGCGGCATCCGCTTCGAGCTGGACCACCCCATCGCCCCGGGCACGCCGATCGCGATGCAGATCACCCTGCCCACCAACCAGGGCGACATCGGCCCCGGGCGCAGCGTCTTTGTCATGGGCAACGTCGTCTGGATCGACGACTCCGAGCCCGGCCCGGTGCAGATGGCGCTGGTCATCACTCGCTTCGTGCGCCTCGGCGACCGCGAGCGCTTGCTGAAGCGTCTCGCCAGCGGCACGTACGCGCGGGCGGCGTAAGGCATTCAGTACAGAAACGCAGAGACACAGAGCAGGGACCTTGTTCCGGGCAGAGGCCCAGGGATCTCCGCGCGCCCGCCACGTCAGCGAGCCGGGGCGTCCTCGCCCCGGTGGTGCAGTCGCCCGACTAGCACAGATCAATCGCCAACGAACACTGACAAAAGAGTGAAAGCCCACGCAGGCGCGCCATCCGCTCACCCTCCTTGTCACATTTCCCCCTCTGTGCCTCTGCGTCTCTGTGGTAAATGCCTCTTCGACCGCGTCCGCACCGCCGCGCCTCCCTACCCTCCTGTGTGTTTGTCGATCGCGCATTAATCACCGTCAAGGCCGGCGACGGCGGCAGCGGCCACGTCTCCTTCCGCCGAGAGAAGTTCATCCCCAAGGGCGGCCCTACCGGCGGCAACGGCGGGCGTGGCGGCTCGGTCATCATCGTCGCCGAGGAGGGGATGTCCACCCTCTACGACTACCGCTTCCAGCTCCGCTACGAAGCCCAGAACGGCGAGCCCGGCGGCGCCAAACAGTGCAGCGGCGGCGACGGCAAGGACCTCGTCCTCAAGCTCCCCGCCGGCACCCTGATCTTCAACAACGCCACCGGCGAGCTCATCCACGACCTTCGCAACAAAGAAACCATCACGATCGCCGCCGGCGGCAAGGGCGGCTACGGCAACGAGCACTTCAAGAGCTCCACCTACCAGACGCCCCGCGAATCCACCCCCGGCGAAAAAGGCCCCGAGCTCAACCTCCGCCTCGAACTCAAGCTCATCGCCGACGTCGGCTTCCTCGGCAAGCCCAACGCTGGCAAGAGCACACTGCTTGCCGCGCTGACGCGTGCGAACCCGAAGATCGCAGATTACCCGTTCACCACGCTGAGTCCTCAGCTCGGCATCGCTGAAGTCGACGCCCACCGCCGCATCGTGCTCGCGGACATCCCCGGCTTGATCGAGGGCGCCGCCAAGGGCGCCGGCCTTGGGCTCGAGTTCCTCCGCCACGTCGAGCGCACCCGCGTGCTGGTCCACCTGATCGACCTGCAGCCCGCCGACGGCAGCGACCCCGCCGACAACTACCGCGTCATCCGCGAAGAACTGCGCCAGCACTCGCAGGCCCTGTACGACAAGCGCGAGCTGGTGGTGTTGAACAAGATTGATCTGATCCCCGACAAGAAAGAACGCGAGAAGCTCATCAAGAGCCTCTGCCGCGAGCTCGAGCTCCGCATGGACCGCGACGTGATCGCCATCAGCGGCGCGACTCGCGAGAACGTCCCAGCCCTTCTCGGCCGCCTCTGGCGCGAGCTCAACCCCACCGATGACGTCGAGGGTTGGAAGTCCGCCCCCATAGAAGCCTGATCCCATCAGTGGGACCGGCTTCTAGCCGGTCCGAATGAACTCAGGGCGACTCGAGTTTCGTCAATAATCAAGGATGATCGCGAGATTGTGCCGGACAGCTTCGGTCGCCAGTCGGTGCATGACCGACCAACCGAATTTTGCCGCGACTTCGAGAGATGAGCCGTGATCAAGCCCTTGCCGATGCCAACCATCACGAGTCGCGATGTCCGCACGCCACGTTTGCGCATTCAGTTGATCAAGTTCGTTGAGCAGCTTTCCGCAGTTGCCAAATACCCGTTGATTGCCTGCGGCGTCAACGCTCCGAAAGACTGAAGGAGACGAGATCGGCAGCCATATCTCTCCACCCAGAAGTAGTTGAGGATACAGCGTTTCGACAGATAGATCTGCATAGCGATTGAGTGCAGGATCTTTGTCCCAGTTGTCGGTGGTGATGGCTTCTTGTCTGCAAGCCGTATCGAGCCCCTGATCGGCATAGGCGGCCTGGAGGATGAGCCCCCCATAACCATCCCAAGCTGGCTTGTCGGTGAAGTACGGCAACGCGGTGTCCTCGCTGCCAATCGAAGACAAACTCAGGCTGCTCGCTAAACCGCGAGCCCAAGCGGCTACGGCTTCTTGAATCTCCTGATGACTCGCTCGTGCGGCGTCGTTTGCCCGCACAATCTGAACCTGACCCGGAAACGACTGCTGAACGATCGTTTCCCACTCGCGTTGGTAGTACCTCGTGAATGTTCCGACGTAGACGTCCAGTCCCATGGCACCAAGTCTAACTGCCAGAATCACTTGGAGGGACGCGTTGCGGGACTGGGCCCCTGAGGAGGAGTTCCACGCTCGAGCACGAGCCGACAAGAGTTCAGAGGTGGATTTCCGCCCTGCTTCTGTTTCGCCCCCTCAGCGGTCAAGCAGCAAACATGCAGTGCAGGGGCTCACCGCCGCTCCAGCACCGCCAACCACTCCAGATTCCCGGTTCCCGTCGCCTTCGCCCCTGCCTTGGCCCCGCCGAGAATCGGCGACTCGGTCATCGCCGTCACCGCGGCACCCGCTGCTTCGATCTCGCCCACGACCCGCCGCACGATCGCCTCGCTCTCCTCACGCGACAGGACAACCTCGCCGTGCTTGGGGCGATCCTCCCGCTCGTAGTGCGGCTTGATCAGCGTCACGATCCTGCCGCCGGGCCTCGCCCACGCCAACGCCGCTGGCAGCAGCATCTTCTGTTTCGTCCATCCAAGATCGGCCACCACCAGGTCCACCCGCTCGCTCTCATCTCGCGGCCGGCTGTGGATCGCGTTGGTCCGCTCCAGCACACGTACCCGCGGGTCTTTCCGCAGCGTCCACGCGAGCTGCCCGTACGCGGTGTCGATCGAGACCACGCCCGCCGCACCGTGCTGCAGGAGGCAATCCGTAAACCCGCCCGTGGAGCACCCCAGGTCCGCGCACCGCATCCCCGCCACTCCGATGCCAAACTCGCGCAGCGCGTGCGCCAGCTTCAACCCACCGCGGCTCACATACGGGCATTCCGGATCCACGCTTGATTGTTGTTACGGTCAGCCAGCGCCGCGGCCGCCATCACCGGGCCCGTCTCAGACCACCTGCGGCACGCCGACGATCGCCACGCCGAGCTCGTCCGCCTGATCGATCACACGCTCTTTCTCGAGCATGATCACATCACCGGCGGCCAGTGCCAAGCACCCGCCGCCCGCCGCCGCCAGCTTTTCGATGGTCGTCGAGCCGATCGTCGGGACATCGCTCCGCCGATCATGGCCGACGCGAGCGCCCTTGCACAGCGTCCAACCACGGGCACGGCACAGCCGCGCCACCCGCTCGATCATCTTGTCGGTGCCCTCGACCGCCTCGACCGCGATCACGTCGCGCTCGCGGATCGCCAGCGACTGACCGATGTCCAGGCGGAGCAGGTCGTTCATCATGCTCCAGGCAAAGTCGATGTCCGCCCGCTGCTCCGGCGTCGGCTGCGTCCGCGTCATCACGCCGACATGGGCCATCTCGTCCGGGATCGGGATCGTCGAATCCAGCAGGGCCACACCGAACTGGTGCAATTCGTCCGCCACCGCCCGCAGCACCCGGTGCGACCGCTTGTCGTGGCGGAGCTGCTGGAACCACATCCGCGCCGTCCGCAGGTCCGGCAGGTTCCGCACCAGCCGCCACGGGTCGTGCATCAACTTGGCTTTGTCCACCCGCCCGACCATGATGGCGTGGCGGACGCCCCAGTTCTGCAGCGTGCGGCCCCAGGTCCCCAGCCGCAGCACCCCGACCTCCGCGAACGACTCGCACAGCTTGGGCAGCTGCGGGTCGTACTGGTTGGCGAGCCCCAGGCCGTGGACCTTGTGACCCATCTCCCGCAGGCCCTTGGCCACCATGATCGGGAGCAGCCCACCGCCCGCGATCAGCCCAATGCCCGCCGGCGGTGCCGGCGGATCGGGCAGGATCGTCAGGGTGCTGGGGGTCAGGGCGAGGCTCATGAGGAAAGCAAAGGCGTGGGAATCAGAACCAACAGAAGGCGGCAAGGCCGAGGCATTCTCTGCGGACGAGTCCGGAATCCTTACTTCGACGCAGATTCCCTCGCGCCGTGAAAGCGGGTCCGACCTGTCTCGCACTCCAAGTTAGTCGTAGTTTACATCGCCCGAACGAACGGATCAACTCCGCGCATTCATTCATCCTGGATGCGGTAAAAGTTCGGGTCTCGACGGACTTCATCGGGCCGCTTCCAGACCACCCCGGCCCCGCGCCGATAGGTCCAGCATGTCCGCCGATCCTCGAGATCTCGTCGACCTTTCCGGGCTCCGCCAAGGGAGCGAGGCCGCCGACTCGGTTCCGGCCGCGGCTCGACCCTACCTGCAGGTTTTCTTCCGGTGCGCGAATCACTATCAGCGCGTCTACCGCTCCGCCGACGGCACGGCGTACAACGCCCGCTGCCCGCGCTGCGCCAAGCCCGTCCGCTTCAAGGTCGGCGAAGGCGGCAGCGACTCGCGCCGGTTCGAGATCAACTGCGGCCTCTGACCTCGCCTCCTACGGGAGGGGGCATTTCCTTGTTGTGACCGAGTTGGTCGCGGCCTCACCGCTGCGGAAGCTCATCCGGCGACGCCTTCGCCGGCTCCGGCTTGCGAGGCTCCACTTCCTGCGTCGGTTGCGCGTACGCCGTGCGGGGCACATTGGCCACCAGGCGGAGCTTCAGCCAGATCAGCATTCCCAGCGCGAGCACCAGCGTGCAGGCCGACACCAGCTCTCGCCCGGTGATGCGGCCCGCCTTGCGATGTTCTGCATGCCTGTGTCCCATCCGCGCCTCCCGTGGTCTACTTCCCGCCCTGGGTCAGCGGCTGGGTCGATTGCGTCGTTTCCACCTTGGTCACCACCACCCGCCCGGTGTACGGCTGCACCGCGATCTTGAACCGCTGGCCGGAGCCCGTGACCTCGAGCGAACCCTCGTTCGCGGGCGTGCTGCTCCCCGCCGCCGCCACCGGCGAGCCCATCTCGTCAAAGATCAGGGTGCTGCCGCCGTTGAAGGACACCTTGTCAAACTTCGCGTCGCCGTAGCGGCTGCCGCCGACATAGGTCGTGAAGAGGCCGTCCACCTTGGCGTCGACGGTCGTTCCCGGCACCCGCACGATGGTGTAGGAGGTGGACGCCGCGTCAAAGACCACCGCCCGCGACTGCTGCATCGCGAGCGCGTCGGACTGGGCCTCGCTGATGTCGGCGACAATCGACCGCAGCGACGCCTGCACCCGCAGCACGCCGGTCTGGCTGAACGCCGGCGCCGCCACCGCGCCCGCGATGCCGAGAACGGTCACCACGATGAGCACCTCCACCAGCGTGTAGCCGCGCCGACGCCCGTTCGACTTGCGGCGACGGTCCGACAGGTTGTGCAGCAGGTGGTGCATAGTGGGTCCAGTTCCGGCTTCGAATCGCGAGCGGTTGCGACATCACACATCAAGGCAGGGGCTTGTCGTTGGCGTCGAACGACGCGGCCCACACGTCACCGGTCGCGGGGTTGAAGATCCAGCCGTAGGACGTTGTGGCCGAGGTGTCGGGCCCGGTCCCGATGCTGATGACCTTGCCGTTGTCACCGCCGACGTGCATGTTGACCGGGGCGTACTTGAAATAACCCTCGCCGATGATCTCGCCCCAGGTGCCGTCGCCGGCGCTGACGGTCGGGAAGCGGGCGCCGTTACGGACGTAGTACACGCCCAGGGCCTGACGGAGCTTGACGAGTTGGTCAATCGTGGCCTGGGTTTTGGCGTCGGTGGTCGCCTTGGAATACTGCGGCACCACGATCGCGGCGAGAATGCCGAGGATGACGACCACAATCAGAATCTCGACCAGAGTGAATGCGTTGCTTCGGAGTCGTCGCATGGGATGCCCCTTGCGTTCTCGATTTGGAAAAGAAGCCCGGCGGTCAGCCGGGCCTCTTGGGTCGTGAATCCGGCGAGCCCCGATAAGGGCCCGCCAGGGACAGGTCATCAGGTCCTTCGATTACGAAGGCAGCTTGGTGGAGTCGGTCAGGATCGAGCCGAAGACCTTGTCGGCGTCGTTCGTGGTGTCCTTGGGGTCGTTGTTGAAGTTGTTGGCGTAGAGAGTGTTGTTCGCCCAGATCCAGCCCTGGCCCGCGGCGTGCGCCGTGCCGACCGTGCTCGAGTTGTTGTAGGGGTTCTTCGGAGCGGCCTTAATGTAGCCGCCGTCGATCAGCGTCTGCCACACGGTCGCGGACGAGAAGTCCGGGTACGCGTTGTTGCGAGCGCGGTACAGCTCGATCTGGTTGTTCAGCGTGTCCAGCTGAGCCTTGATGTTGCCGGCCTGGGCGTCCTGCGTCGCGTTCGTGAACTGCGGAACGACGATCGCGGCCAGAATGCCGAGGATGACGACGACGATGAGAATTTCGACGAGCGTGAAAGCCTTACGAATCGTGCGCTTCATGGTGACTCCTTGCGTGCGGGGCGTTGGCCCCAGCGTGCTCGACCCCGCGGCATCCCGTGACTCAACGGGCTTTCGCGAGGAACTTCCTGATCCCCTCCCGGCTCGCGTGTGCGTGGCCGAGCCCCGATCGTCCATCGCCGCGCGATGATCCAACCGGTAAGAGAAACATCGGAAACACCAAGCCCGCAGCACAGGCTCACGCACCAATCCACCCGCCACGACGCCGCGTGTACCGCCTGTGCCGACTACGCCGTCCACGCCACCGCTCCGCCCCCCAAGCAACCTAGAGCGCCACCCCCTCCCAGAGGGAAGGAGAAGGGGGGGCGATTCGCGTTCTCCGTCACGAATGTGGCGTTCAGCTCAACGACAGCGATCCGGGGCGTCCTCGCCCCGTGCGTGGTGGCTCGATACGAGGGCCTTGCGCAGAGCCGCAGCATGAACCACCGGGGCGGGGACGCCCCGGCTCGCTCTGGCTGCGTGCACGGGGACTCCACTTCCAACTCCAACTCCAACTCCAACTCCAGCTCCAGCTCCAGCTCGCTCCGACCCACATGCCGCCCCAATCGGCGCCCTCATACCCTTCCCCGCACCAGCCAGGAACTCCACTCCGCATGCTCAACTCGCTCACAACCGGGTTCGTGAACCGCCTGCGGGCCAACGATCAGGCGGCGTGGTACGAGCTGTGGGAGACCTTCGGCCCCGTCATCCGCGCCCAGCTCACCAAGTGGGGCAAGGGCCGCATCGGCGCCGAGACGGTCAAGGACCTCTCCCAGGAAACCCTTGCCGCCTTGTCGGATTCCATCGAGCGCTACGACCCCAAGAAGGGCGCGCGTTTCTCCACCTGGCTGCTGGCGATCGCCAAGCACGTCCTGGGCGATGAGATGGACCGCCGCGGCGCCCTCAAACGCGGCGGCGACAAAAAGACCGGCGAGTTCGACGAGTCGTGGATGGCCGCCGCCCGCAACCAGCTCGGGGCCGACGAGGTCTACGAGGCCGCGGTCTTCCGGGCCAAGGTCGAGGCCGCGATCCGGATGGTGCAGAAGGAGAGCGACTTCACGGACTTCTGCATCTACTCGATGCGGGTGCTGGAGTGCAAGCCCGGCAAGGAAGTCGCCGAGGCCCTGGGTATCAGCGAGCCCACCGTCAGCCGTCGCCTGGCCAAGGTCCGCGACGCCCTCCGCCGCCGCCTGGGGGAGGTCATCATGACCTATTCGTTCACGTCCGAAGAACTCACCGAGGCCGACCGAAACGGGCTCACCGTGAATCCGAAAGAGACGTCGGGACCGGAAGACGACGCCTCCTTCGACGACGCCATCGCCGAGATTTACCACCGGCAGATGGAGCTTCGGCGGGCGGAGGCAAGAGGCTTGTAGGGAGTGAGAAGGGGTGAGCCGCGAGGGGTGAGTGAAGACCCCAAGGCCTCCAGCTCACACCTCACACCTCACCCCTTCCCGCTCCTTGAGGTACACGATGAATCCCAGCACGGTCGGCATAGGCATCCTCAGCATCGTCGGCGTGATCCTCGCCGTGGCGATCGCGGTGCTGCTCATCAGCTACCTCATCGTCCCCATCTTCAAGGCTTTCGCCTGGGTCGTCGCCCGGCTCTTCCACTTCATCGTCGGCGTGATCAAGGACGCGGTTCGCTTCATCGGAGCCGTCCTCGCCATCATCGTCTTCTCGCCTCTGGTGGTGGCCAACATCATCATCGGCCGCTGGTCAGCGTCCTCGCACTTTGGCCGCGCCATCAAGAACGAGCTCGCGATCGCTGGCGCCTGCCTCTTCCGCGTGCTGCTCGCCCACCCCGCCCGGCTCTTCGGGATGGACGGGCTTGTTGAGGGACTCGAGCAGCGCTTCCCCGAGGCCGTGGCCCAGGCGCCGACCTCCGAACCCCACGGCAAGCGGGCCGGGCAGTTCGAGGGCTACAAGATCGTCGGCTCGCTCCCGACCGGCGGCTCAGGCTCCAAGCTCTACATCGCCGAGCCCGATCCGATCAAGCGTGCCGCGCTCGAACGCTCGGGATTCCAGGGCGTCGATCAGGTCGTCATCAAGTCCTTCTCCGTCGCCGACGGCTCCAACCTCCCCAACATCGTCCGCGAGTCCCGCGCGCTCGAGGCCGCGAAGAAGCTCGGCCTCGTCCTCGATCACGAGCTCAGCCCCGCCAAGTTCTACTACGTGATGCGCTACGTGCCGGGGCAGACGCTCAACGTCGTCGTCCAGCAGCTCCACGGCCAGAGCGACCCCTCCCTCAAACCCCCCGGTCTCGACGACCGCAACCTCCGCCTCGCCCTGTCCTACGTCGCCGACCTGGTCGCCAACCTCGACCAGTACCACACCGGTGGCCTGTGGCACAAGGACGTCAAGCCCGAAAACATCATCGTCGACAACCTCCACGGCAACGCCCGTGCCCACCTCGTTGACTTCGGTCTCGTCACCCCGCTCCGCAGCGCGATGACCCTGACCACCCACGGCACCGAGTACTTCCGCGACCCCGAGCTCGTCCGCCTCGCGCTCCGCGGCGTCAAGGTCCACGAGGTCGACGGCGCCAAGTTCGACATCTACGCCGCCGGCGCGGTGCTCTTCGCGGTGGTCGAGAACTCCTTCCCCGCCCACGGCGTGCTGTCGCAGGTCACCCGGCGTTGCCCCGAGGCCGTCAAGTGGGTCATCCGCCGGGCCATGGCCGACTACGACAAGCGCTACACCAGCGCGGCCCAGATGCTCGCCGACCTCAGCGTGGTGCGGAGCGCGAGCGATCCCTTCGCGGTCCGCCCCATCGACCTGCCCAGCATGCGTGGCGGCGTCGTCGAAACCCCGCAGGCGGACCCCGATGTCATCGGCGCTGCGATGCACGCCGCCGGTGCCGCCGCGGTCAGCCCCGGCCCCGCCTTCGGCACCACTCCGCCGCCCTTCACGCCCGAGCAGCAGCGTTCCGTGGGCAACGGCGCCGGCTTCGCCGGTGTTGGGAACCCAGCCGACGCGAGCAGTGGGGGAGCCCGCCGCCGCCCCGACATCCGCGTCGTCAACTGGTGGACCGGCGAGCATGTGGAGGTGCCCGAAGGCCCGTCGACGATCCCCAACCAGGCCGACGGCCCGTTCGGTTTCGACGCGTCCAACATCCGCGCCCACGCCCACGATTTCGCGAAGAAGTCGAGCGATTGGGCCCAGCAGGCCGTGAACGCCGCCAAGCGGGGCGAGGGCTTTGCGGGTATCGGTGTGGGCTCGGTCAAGGTGGGTTCGGTCAAGGTGGGTTCGCCCTTCCCGGCGGGTGTCCGGCGCTCCGCCCGCGAGCAGATCGAAGCCGCTAAGGCCCGCGTCGAAGCCCGGCGTGCTCGCGTGCAGTCCCGCCGCGCCAGCTTCACCGTCGGCCACTACAGCAACAAGCCCAACGCCGGAGCCTTCGTGGGTCTCGCCATCTTCCTTGCCGCGACCATCGGCTTCGGCGGGTTCATCCTCAAGTCGGCGCGGCAGGGGTCGAGCGTCGAAGTCGCCAGCAGCGAGCCTTCCTCGTCGGAACCCGTCGCCCGCGGCACCGGCCGCCAGACCACGAGCGCGGTGCGCGACGGCGCGATCGAGACCATCACCTTCTCCGAAGCCAGCACGCCCGCCACCCGCAAGAAGTCCAAGAACGTCGTCGCTCCCGCGCCCACCACTCCCAAGTCGCTTCCTTCCGAGACCACTGCCAGCGTCCTTTTCGTCAGCGATCTGCCGGCGCCGCTGAATGACTCGAGCGCGAAGGTCGTCGCCCAGATGTGCGACGCGCTGCGGACCGCTGGTTTCACCGTCACCGGCGATACTCCCGACGCCAAGATCGAAGACCGGGAGACCATCGATCGCCTGGCCGCGGCACGTCTGGCTGTTTCGGGTGCCGAGATCGCTTCACCCAAGTTCCGTGATTCGCTCTCCGTGTGGGCCGCGGAGAAGTCCGTCGACCTCGTCGTGTGGCTGCGGCCTCAGACCGACTCGGCCGGCAAGGCCGACACGTCCAAGCCCCCGATCACGCACGTGATCGCCAAGCCCGACGCCGCCGACCTGGTCCGCGACACCGCCCGCGACGCGATTGCCGTGGGCCTCAAGAACGCCGCCATCAAGTAATCACGTTCCAGAACCGGGGACGGGGCCTTCCAGGCCCCGCGCCGCAAGGATCGGGCGCAGGCAACCGCCCATCACCCCGCGTTCGAGATCATCACAAGCTGTTCCAGCGTCCGCTTCGCCGCCCCGCTCATCACGCTCGCCCGCGCCTTCACCAACCCGTCCGCCATCGACCCTGCCACGCCCGCGACCACTAGAGCCGCGGCAGCGTTCAAGACCACCATGTCGAGCTTCGGCCCCACCACACCGTCCAGGATCTCCCGGATCGTCGCCGACGCGTGCTCCAGCGTGTCCGACTGCAGCTCCGACGCCTTCGCCCGCGCGATCCCCAGCGTCGCCGCGTCCAGCGTCTCCAGCACCACCTGATTCCCCCGCACGTGCGCGATCGTGTTCGTCGAGGTCGTCGAGAGCTCGTCAAAGCCGTCCAGCGAATGAGCGACCATCGCCCGCTCGCACCCCAGCTTCGCCAAGGCGTGCGCGATCAGGTCCACCTGATTCCGCTTCGCCACTCCGAGCAACTGCCGCCTCGCTCCGCCCGGGTTCGTCAGAGGCCCCAGCAAGTTGAAAATCGTCGGCAGCCCCAGCGCCCTTCGCGGCCCCGCCGCGTGCTTGGCCGCCGGATGGTGGTGGATCGCAAAGCAGAAACACACCCCTGCCTCCTCCACGCAGCGAGCCTGCACCGCGGGCGAAGCCTCCACGTGCACGCCCAGCGCCTGCAGGATCTCCGCCGACCCTCTCCCCGTGCGGCTGCGATTCCCGTGCTTCACCACCTTCGCGCCCGCCCCCGCCGCCACCAGCGCCGCCGCCGTCGACACATTGAACAGCTTCGGCGCTCCACCCGTGCCGCACGTATCGATCGCCCGCGCCGCCATCTCCGCCGACAGCGGCACCGGCGTCACGTGCCGTCGCATCGCGATCGCCCCGCCCACCAGCTCCGCCGTCGTCACCCCTTTGGCCTGCAAGAGCGCGAGCAGCGCCCCGATCTGGGCGGGGTCCAGCCGGCCCGCCAGTAGTTCCTCCAGGCAGAACTCCGCCTGCTCCTGACGGAGATCACGCAGGGCCACCAATTGAGCGAGAATGTCGGCAAAGGTCGGGCTCAAGCCCAACGGTAGCGATCTCTCCCCGGCGGTGTTTCGTACCATCTGCGAGTGATCACCAGCGACTCCATCCCACCTCGGACCGGCATCGCCACGGTGCGCCTGGCCGCCGAGGTCGCCCGACGCCATCGTCTGGGCGTGTTCATCGAGCAGTTCGCGCTCTGGATGACCGCGCTGGTCGCCCTCGCGCTTCTGGTGGTCGTTGCGTTCAAGTTGCGGTGGATTGCACTGGATCCGGCCTCACCGGGCGGAGGGTCCTTCGCCTCGACCTGGTCGACCTGGTCGATCGCGGCACTCGTGATCGCGCTCTCCGGGCTCCTCGCCGCTGTCCCCGCTTGGCTCCTCGCCGCGCGACGGTCTTGGTCCATCGACCGGGCCGCGCGCGAGATCGATCGGGCGCTCTCCACCCGTGACGTGCTGGCCGCTGCGGTGGAGCTGCCCGCGAAGTCTCTTCCCGAAGAACGGGAGTTTGTCGCCGCCGTCGTCACGCGGGCCGAGGCGCTCGCCCCTGCGGTCGAGATCAACAAAGTCACCTCTCTGCGCTGGGGCCCGGCGTGGACGGCCTGGCCGCTGCTGCTGGCGGCACTCGTCGCGATCCAGGAGTATCTCCCCCGTCGTCCCGACCACGCCTCGATCGCCTCGCAGCGGGCCGCTGTCGCGCGCGACGAGGCACGTGCCGAGCTGGCGAAGCTCACCGATCAGCCTCCCCGTGCGGCCGCTGCGACGGGAAACGAGAAGCCCCCGCTCCCCGAAGAAGCCGCAGCCCTCGACGCGGTGAAAGAACTCGAACAAGAGCTCGCCTCGGGCAACATCGAGGCCCACGACGCCAAGCTCCGGGCCGCCGAGGAGCTCACCAAGCGCTCCGCCGAAATCGAGCAGCGCGCCCGCGCCCAGCAGCGTGATGTCGACGACGCCCGCCGTGCTCTCGCCCGCGCTACACGCCTGACCCGCAGCAACAACGACTCGAAGAACGGCGTGCGCGAGGCCATGTCCCGCCCGGATCTCGAGGCCGCCGCCCGCGAGCTCGATGAACTGTCGCGCCGCCTGGAATCCGCCGACGCCGTGGAGCGAGACGCCGCGGCCAACGAGCTGGACCAGATCGCCCAGCGACTGAGCGATGAATCCGGCGCGGAATCCAGGCCCGGCGACGCGGATGCGGAACGCAGGCTCGCCCAGGCCGCTCGAGAGGCGGCACGCGATCTCCGCGAACCGCCGCGGCCGTCAACGAGGCCCGCGAATCCCGAGCGTGAGCGCGGGGGTTCAACGCAATCCCCTCAGCCCGGTGCGACGACTGCTGAGAAGCCCGCTGAGCGTGACCGCGTCGAACCGCCGTCTCCGAGTTCTCAGTCGTCGCCGTCTGCATCGAACACGCGGCAGCCCGAAAGCAAGCCCGAGTCCAAGCCAGAATCAAAGCCAGAATCGAAGCCGGAGCCTCAGTCCGAATCGAAGTCCGGATCCAAGCCCGAGAGTCAGCCCAACCCCAAGGACGCGCAGCAGCCCGCGCCGAATCCAACGCCGGGGACATCGGGCTCCAAGCCCGAGGAGAAGCCGTCCTCCAAGCCTCAACCGGATCAGCCGCGGCCGACTCCGCAGAGCTCTGACAAAAACTCCACACCCCAGTCCAATCCGACGCAGCCCAACCCGACCCAGCCGGGCCCGAATCAGGCTCCTCAACCGGCGCCTCAACCGGCGCCCCAGCCAACTCCCGATGCGCCACGTGATCAGCCGCAGCCCTCTCCCGGCGGCACACCGCCGCAGTCTCCGCAGCCGGGTCAGAATCCGTCGCAGCCCAACGCTCAGCCGCAGTCCGCGCCGTCCTCCGACGCACCCAAGCAGCAGTCTCCGCAGCCCAATCCGCAAGGCAATCGGCCCGGCACGCCGCAGCCTGATCAGAAGACGCAGCCCAGCCAGCAGCAATCTTCGCCACAGAATCAGAACGGCACGCCTTCCGGCCCTGCGCCGCAATCGACTCCGGACCAGGGCTCACGACCGGATGCTTCGCCGCAGCAGAGCCCGAGCCCCAGCCCGAGCCCTAGCCGTAGCCCCGGCCCTCAGCCCGATCCGAGTTCGGAGCGTCGCAGCGAATCCCCGCGCCAAGGCGAGAACCCCGGACAGCCGCAACGAGACTCGGCGCAACCAACTCCGTCGCAACAGCCCCGCGCCACACAGGGGCCTGGCAGCGATCAGACGCAATCCCAGCGTCGCGACAACGGCGGAGGCGACAGCACCAGCCCCAACGCCCCTTCCAGCGGCCCGCGCCGTCTCGCCGACGCCATGCGGGAGCTCGATCAACGCTCCAAGGACGCCTCACGCCAGCTCGAGACTTCCAAGGGGATGCGCGACCGGGCCGAAGAGCTTTTGAAGAACGCCTCACCCGAGGAACGCGCCAAGCTCGAAGAGCTCGCCAAGAAGCTCCCGCCTCCTCCGGCTCGTTCGATCGACGAATGGCGTGGTCCGACGCAGACCTTCGACGCCCGACCCGCACCGGGCACCAACCCCGGTGATCGCGCTACGCCTCCCACGCAGCGCACCATCGCTGAGTGGCTCAGCGCCCCCAAGCCCGGCGGCACTTCGAGCGCCGGAGCCATCGCCGAGCCCGTCCGCCGCGCTCAGGAAAGCGCCAACGACGCCATCGAACGCCAGGAGATCCCCTCCCAGTACGCCGACCTTGTGAAGCGTGTCTTCCGCCGCTACGCCGACAACGCCGCCAAAGCTCCCGCCGGTCCGATCGCACCCTCCGCGACGGACGCGCCCCCAAAGAACACTTCCTCCGGGGACCGGCGATGACCGTGGCGGCGGCCATCCCAGTCTGGGACCGGTTGAATGGTCTGGTTGCCGCGGAGCAACCGCTCTTGCTTCTGCTCGGTCTCATCGTGGCTGTTGGGCTCGCGGCGCTGTCGGTGCGCTTCGAAGTCATGAGCCGCGGACGCCGGGTTCTGAGCGCCCTGGTGCGCTTCGCGCTTCTCGCGCTCATTCTCCTTTGCGTCTGCGGCGTGAGCAGTGTCCGCACCAGCGACCGCGTCGCCACCATCGCCGTGCTGGATGTCTCCGAATCCGTCCGCCGCTTCGGCGCTCTGGGCTCGGCGTCTGGTGCCTCGCCGCTGTCTGCGGCGGTGGACTCGCTCCGCACGGGCGTCACCCGCAGCGCCGACGACGCGATCGGCGTCGTCGCCTTCGACGGCCGCGCCACCGCCGTCCTCGCGCCCACGATCGCTCGATCTCTCTCGTTCGACGCCGAGCCGGCCGCGGCGGAGGGGACCAACATCGAGTCCGCGCTTCGCCTCGCCCGCGCCATGATCCCCTCCGACGCGATGGGCCGCGTCGTTCTCATCAGCGACGGCAACCAGAACGCGGGCAACGCCGAACGCGCCGCCCAAGAACTCGCCAGCGGCGCCCGTCCCGTTCCGATCGATGTCGTTCCGCTCCGCTACGCCCTCAAGGACGAAGTCCTCATCTCCGGCGTCGACGCCCCCGGATCGGCGCCGTCTGGTGCGAGCGTCCGCCTCCGCGTCTCGCTCGTCTCCACCGGGCAAACCTCCGGCACGCTGCGGGTCTTCGCCGAGGGCCTGGATCGGGCCATCGCTTCGACACCGGTCGATCTCGAAGCGGGGGAGAACGTGCGTCTCGTCGATGTCCCGCTGGGCACGGGCCGCGTCCATCGGTTCCGCGCGGTTTTCGAGCCCCGCATCGGTGTCGACGGCCGCGCGTCGGGAGACACGCTCAGCGACAACAACTCCGCTTCTGCGTTCACGCTCACGCCCGGCACGGGGTCGGTTCTCATCCTCGAAGGAGCTGACCAACCGGCCGAATCACAGCTCGCCCGCACGCTCCGCGAGGAAGGTCTTTCCGTCGACGCTCTGCCAGCGCGGCAGATGCTCAGCGACCCGCTCTGGCTTCAGTCGTACGACCTGGTTGTTCTCGAAAACGTCGGCGCCGACGAGATCGACGAACGGGCTCAGGCCCTCCTCGCCGACGCCGTGAGGGACATGGGCCTGGGGCTCGTCATGGTGGGGGGGCTGAACTCCTTTGGAGCCGGCGCCTGGCGCACCACCGCGATCGAGCCGATCCTGCCCGTGCTGCTCGATCTGCCCGAGCGACTTATCGTCCCCGAGGCGGCGATCGTGTTCGTGCTCGATAACTCCGGGTCCATGCGCAAGAGCGTGATGGGCTCGTCGCGCTCTCAGCAGGAGATCGCGAATCAGGCCGCGGCGATGGCCTTGGGCGCGCTGGACCGTCGCGACCTCGTCGGCGTCATCGCGTTCAACAGCGATCACGATGTCATCAAACCTTTGGGGCCCAACAAGGACCCGGGTTCCACCGCCTCCGCCGTGCTCTCGATCTCGCCCGGCGGCGGAACCAACCTCGCCCCCGCGCTTGTGGAGGCTTCCAACCAGCTCCGGGCCGTCGAGGCGAAGAACAAGCACGTCATCGTGCTCTCCGACGGCGTGTCGCAGGACAAGGACCTCATCCCGCGGATCGCCGAGACGATGGCCAAGGAGGGTGTGCACGTTTCCGCGATCGCCATCGGCGACGACGCCGACGCCAAGGGCATGGAGGAAATGGCGAAGATCGGAGACGGTCGGTTCCATCAGGTGACGAATCCCTCGGTGTTGCCTCAGGTCTTCCTGCGGGCGGTGCGAGTGCTCCGCACGCCTTTGGTGCGAGAAGAGCCGTTTACGCCGGTGGTTCTGCCCACCGGATCCGCCGTGACGACCGGCATGGACGCCGCGCCCCAGTTGCTGGGTCTCTCGCTGACGCAGCCGCGTGCGGAACCGACCGTGATCAACGCGATGGTCACGCCGCAGGGCGAACCGGTGCTGTCGTACTGGCGGGTCGAGCTTGGCCAGGTCGCGGCGTTCACCTCCGACGCCTCGCGCTGGGCGGCGAACTGGGTGGAGTGGCCCGGCTATCGCCGGATGTGGACGCAGCTGGCGCGGACGATCGGCCGCAGCGCCGCGTCGTCGGAGTTTGTCGCGCGAGCGAGCATCAGCGACGGACGGATGCGGGTGCGGGTGCAAGCGAGCGACGCGGTCGCCCGCGAGCGAGCGCTGGCGTTCGACACGACTGTCTTTGGACCCGGCGGGCGTTCGACTGTCGTGAAGCTGGCGCAGGTCGGGCCGCGTGAGTACGAGGGCGAGGTCGCGGCGGCGGTCGACGGCGCGTACGTCGCCGTGGTGCGGCCCAGCGAGGTCGGCGCGGACGGCGCGGTGAGTCGCTCCACACCGATCGTCACCGGGGCTTCCGCCTTCGCCAGCGGGGAGTCGCGGGCCTTGGCATCGAACGACGCCTGGCTGGAAGCGCTGGCCAAGTCCACCGGCGGGCGGGTCTTCGCGACCGTGGACGAAGCCAAGGGCGGGATGTTCGACCGGGCCGGGCTCCAGCCGGTGCGGTCGCGGGTCCCGTTGTGGCCCTGGCTCTTGGTCTGGATTCCCGGCCTTTTTTTGTTGGACGTGGCGGTGCGGCGGATCGCTTGGGACCGCTGGTTTGAGAGCATCGAGGCCGAGTCGGTCCGGCCGGCCGCGGCGGTGCTGGACCGGGTGGCGCAGGCGGTGACGGCGGAGACGGTGAGCGGTGGGTTGGGGTACCGTGGAGTGGGGTATCAGGGCGTGCAGTTATCGGCGGATGACGCGGCTCAGTTGGCCGCCGCGGCCCGAGATCGCCGACGCGCGGAGCGCATCCGCGAAGCACAGAGTGAGCGTCCGTCGAGTGAACCGCCAGCTCGTCCCTCGGCGGTTCCTGCTCAGCCCAAGGAAGATCCCGGATCGAGCTCCTTGCTGGCGGCGAAGAAGCGGGCCCGCGAACGGTTTGAGGACGACGCCGGCTGAGGCGGGCGTCGAAGTAGGACTGCACCAACGCCGAGGATGGCGCAGCGGGTGGGGCGGCGCGGATGTCACGTTCCATCGAGGGGCGTTGGTCGGGGAAACTGCACGGGGACGCCGACCGGGAGCAGTGAGCGGCCTAGATCTCTCCGCGCGGGCAAAAGAAAAAACGGGCCGCCTTGGAGGACGACCCGTCGGAAAGATTCAGAACGCTGTGTCTACACCAAAGACACCTGATGCGTCGCGAGGACCATCAGGACCATCGCTTAGGCGCGACGGCGGCGGGCGGCGATCAGACCACCGAGGCCGACGAGGGCGATGGAGCCCGGGGTCGGGACAACAGCGGTGTTACCGGTGAACGAGCTGTTCGCCGAGAAGCTGTTGAAGGTCTTGGTCTGGGCGTCGATGAGCGACAGGCCCTGGGCGACCAAGATGTTCGTCAGCGTGAACACGGCTTCCTGCGGGTTGGCCGGGTTGCGACCGGGGGCGAGGAGCGAGTTCAGAGCGGCACCGAAGGTGTACTGGAACCCGGTGTCGTTCGAGAACAGAATCGAGTTCGTGCCACCGACGCGGACGAACGCACCAGCGCCACCGTCGAGCGTGTCGCCGCGGAGGATCACCTGGTTGGAGACGTTGTCCTTGACGATAAAGTAGCCCTTGACGCTCGCCGTGGTCACGCCAGCAGCGGTCGTGGCGGAACCCAAGTCGAGCTGGAGCTCGAGGCTGGCGTTAAAGGTCTTCGTCGCGGGACCGACAAAGCCGGGCTCGTTGGCGCCGTCAACGATGAACGAGATCGGCACAGCCATGTTGTACGTGATGCGGGCGATGCCAAGGCCGCCGCCGTCCTTGACTGCGGTCACAGGACGGATACCAGCACCCGGGTCAGCGAACGAGAAGGCCAGGTCAGCCTGTGCCGCGCCCGCGAGCGCAAACACAGCTGCCGCAGCCGAAATCTGGAGGACATTCTTCACAGCGAACCTCTCTTCCCTAGAAAAGGCGGACCTTGAGCGCGAACCTCGCGCCGCAAGACCCAACACCCCACGACCGCGCGTTGCGGTCGCTCCAGACAGAACATGCCTCAAGAACTGCGCGTTGCCAGCAAAGTGCACGGAAAAAAGCGACTTTTTCGAACCGGAGGCCTGTGCGGCTTGTTCCGGGGTGTTCGGGAGGGGAACGGGCGTGCAGACCACCGCGGCATGTCGGAAGCGACCCCTGGCGCGTTGCTGACGTGACGCATCCTCAAATACAGGATGGGCAGGACATCGATGAGCCCATGCCTCACGGGCGACGTGATTCTCGCGAGAGGAGGCGGCTCAACGAGCGCGGCGGCGGGGTCGAGGGCGCTTTGGGGCGAGTTTGCTCGCAACGACCGCGGACGCGTTTCTCGCGCGGACTTCTTGGTCACCGCGCGGGTCGCCACAGCGACGCGGAGTTGGTCCCGCTTCATCCTTTCTATCTGCTCACCGAATACACTGGCCTCCCTATGGCGATCATCGTTTTTCAACACGCGGCGGATGTGGGTCCCGGACGGCTCGGTGTGACGCTGCGCGACCTTGGGTTCAAGCTCTCGATCCGGCGGCTGGATTTGCCGACGGATCATCCCACCAACCGGCACGCGCTCGAAGGGTTTGATCCGAGCTCGCTGATCCCGAAGGACTTTGACAACGTGCACGGCGTGGTCTCGCTGGGCGGGCCGCAGAATGTGGGTGAGGACCATGCCTGGATGAAGCCGCAGATGGAGTTCCTGAAGGCGACCCACGAGAAGCAGTTGCCCCTGATCGGGATCTGCCTCGGCAGCCAGATGATCGCGGCGGCCTTGGGCGGGCAGGTTGGCCCGATGGACAAGCCCGAGATCGGGTTCCACAACCTCATGCTGAACCCGGGTGGGCAGACCGACACGATCCTGAGCGGGATCCCGTGGTCGAGCCCGATGTACCAGACGCACGGCTACGAGGTGAAGCAGGCTCCCGCGGGCGCGGCGGTGCTGGGCTCGAGCAAGGACTGCAAGGTGCAGGTGTACCGGGCTGGGATCCGGACCTACGGCTTCCAGTTCCACCCGGAGTTTGATCGCGCGATGATCGAGGCGATCCTGCCGCGGGAGGGGGACTTCCTGGCGCGGACGGGGCAGAGCGAGAGCGAGATCCGGGCTCAGCTGGATAAGCACTACCCGCGCTTCGCCGTCGCGGCGGACCGCCTGTGCGTGAACCTGGCGACGTATCTGTTCCCGCTGCAGCGGAAGATGACGGCGTAGGTTGCGGCCGCATCGTGACGGCGTGGGCGGCATCTGGAAAGACCATGACGACGCTGCGACTGACGCCGCCGAGCGATTACCGGCTTGCACGCGATGTGTGCAGCTACGGGTACTTCCTGCTCGCGCCCAATCGGTGGGACATTCACACGCACACGCTGACGCGGGCGTTGCTCCTCGGAGGCAAGGCCGCGGGGGTGGTGATCTCGCAGCCGGGCGCGAGCCCGACACGCGGCGGCGGGTCCGAGATCGTGTGCGCGTTCGATCGTGTGCTGAACGCGAAGGAGCAATCCGAGGCCGCGTTGCAGATCACAAGGATGCTGCGGCTCGACGAGGAGACCGCGGCGATCCGGGCGTTCCACAAGGTGGACCCGCGCTGGAAGAAGAAGGGACGAGGGCGGCTCTTCCGCTCGCCAACGTTGTTTGAGGATGTGCTGAAGACGGTGACGAGCTGCAACGTGACGTGGCCGGGGACGATCCACATGAACCGGCGGCTGTGCGAGGTGCTGGGCGTGGAGTCGCCGGGAGGGGCACGCACATTTCCCGATCCCGCGACGATCGCGAAGACTTCGCCGCTCTTGCTGCGAGAGCGCTGCCGCGTGGGATATCGGGACAAGCGGATCGTGGAATTGGCAGCGATCTTCGCGAGCGGCGACGCGTCGGTGGCGGCGATCGCGGACGCGGGCACGAGCGACGATGACGTCCACGAGCTTTTGATCGGGCTACCGGGCGTTGGGCCCTATGCCGCGGCGAACATCATGCAGTTGCTGGGTCGCTACTCACGCTTGCCGCTGGATTCGGAGAGTGTGCGTCACGGCAAGACGATCCTGGGCTTCCGGGGCGGGGCGAAGCAGGTCATGCAGCGGGTGAAGCGGCACTTCGCCCCCTTCAAGGATCAGGCGTTTCGGTCGTACTGGTTCGAGATGTGGGATCACTACGAGCAGATCCACGGCGAAGCCCACACCTGGGACCGCGACTCGACGGGGACGGCGTTCACCGCGGCGAAGCTGAACGCGGCGATCGCGAAGCTGAAGGAGAAGGCGGGAAAGAAGACGGCCCTGAAGACGGCCCAAGCGTCGGCCAGGAAGGGTCCCTCGACGGCGCACAAGGAAACGCACGTCGGGCCCCGGGGAACCCAGATTTCCAAACGCGCAAAGTCGGCCGGCGCCGCTGAGAGCGGCCGGGCAGAAGTGCGTGCCGCCGCGAGATAACGGCTGATAGGGACGTGGGTTCCGGGCGGCTCCCCTAGAGCGCCCGATGGCCGGGGCCGATAGTTCCGGCAATGGCGTCACCGTGGCGACATCTTGATCCGTTCCGCAGCGCCGAAGACACGGTGCGATGGCTGGAGCGGCGGAGCAAGCTCGACGTGCTCTCGCTGTCGCTGCTGGGGTTGATCCCGATCGTGGCGGCGGACTTCAAGCTCGGACCGTATGTGTCGCTGAGTGTGCTGACGCTGATCCCCGTGTTCCTGGTGGCGTGCTTCGGCGGGCGGGCGGTGGCGTACACGTACGCGTTCATTGCCGGGGTGTGTTGGTTCGCCGCGGACTATCCGATCTTCCCGCGCAACACGGGCTCGGGCGTGTTCGTGTGGGCGGCGTGCTCGAGGGTGGGAGCGTTTCTGGTCGTGGCCGAGGTGTCGACGCGGGTTCGGCAGCTGCTTCAGGCGCAGGTGTCGCTGGCGCGGACCGACGGCCTGACCGGGCTGGCGAACCACCGGGCGCTGCGGGAGCAAGCCGTCCGCGTGCTTGCCACCGCGCAGCGGGATGGCACGCCCATTTCCGCGGCGTACATCGACTGCGACAACTTCAAACAGATCAACGACACGGATGGGCACGCCGCGGGAGACCAGGTCCTCCGCGCTGTCGCCGGCGTGCTCGCGACCAGCACCCGTCCCAGCGACCTCGCGGCCCGCGTGGGAGGCGATGAGTTTGTGCTCATCATGCCCAACACCGACCGCATCGGCGGCCGCTTCGCGATCGCTCGACTGCAGGCGGAGCTCGCGAAGGCCATGCAGGCGATCGGCCGCAACGTGACCTTCAGCATCGGTGCCGCAACGTTCGATGTACCGCCCGAGAGCGTCGACGAATTGCTGGCCCGCATCGACGAGTGCCAGTACCGCGCCAAGAAGAACGGCAAGGACCGCTTCGTCTACCACGCCGCCGCGTGAGGGCCGGCTCTAGTGCGGCACTTCCTTCACCGCATTGCGATTCCACGCCGGCACCCGCACCACGATCGGGCCGTCGCCGGTGATCTCGCACTGGCAGCTCAGGCGGCTGTGCCGCGACAGGCCGGGGGCCTCCTCCACACGGTCTTCCTCGGCCTCGGTGGCTTCGGTGAGCGAGTTCATGCCCTTCTCGACGTGGACGTGGCAGGTGGAACAGGCGCAGACCCCGCCGCAGGCGTGCTCGATGTTGATGCCGTGCTCAAGGGCGAGTTCGAGCAGTGTGCGAGTTCTCGGAGCTTTGAGGTCGATCTCGGCCCGGTCCAGGCCCATGCCCTCGGCGTCCTCGATCAGGAACTTGACCGCGACGGTGGCCGGGAACTTGTTGGTGTCGATCTCACGGATGTGCATGGGGAGTCCTCAGGCGTGGAGGTGATGGTAGCGGTGAGAGAAATGGCCAAAGGGCCAAAGCTCCAAAGGGCAAAATCTCAACTCAGAAGGCCCTCCGAATTTGGCCCTTTGGCCATTTGGATCTTTGGCCATTTCCGCCGCGAACCTATCATTTCAGTCCATGCCCTCGCTCCTCGTCGAGCCTGAAAGCCCCCTCGCTGGCACGCTGGACCTCAGCGTCATCGCCCCGGCTCACAACGAGCAGGACAATGTGGCCGCGCTCGCCGAGGAAGTCCGGGCGGCCCTCGAGCCCACGGGCATCAACTGGGAACTGATCATCGTCGACGACGGTTCGACCGATCGCACCCGGGCGATTGTGCAGGGCCTGATGGCCAGCCGCCCGTGGCTGCGTTGCGTGGCGATGACCCGCACCCCCGCCGGCAAGGGCAACGGCCAGTCCGCGGCTTTCCACGCCGGCATCCGTGCCAGCCGCGGCCGACTGGTCGCCACCATGGACGCCGACCTCCAGAATGACCCGGCCGACCTGCCCGCGCTCCTCAAGATCCAGCGCGACACCGGCGCTGACTTGGTGCAGGGCGACCGCTCGCACGCCCGCAAGGACAACCTGATCCGCAAGGTCGGCTCGTTCGTCGGCCGCTCGTTCCGCAAGATGCTCCTGGGCGACAGCGTCCGCGACACCGGATGCTCGCTGCGGATCATGCGCCGGGCCTACGCCCTCGCGCTCCCGCTCGAACTCCGCGGCATGCACCGCTTTGTCCCCGTCACCATCCGCGACCTTGGCGGCACGATCGTCGAGCAACGCGTGAACCACCGCCCGCGCCACGCCGGCGAGACCAAGTACGGCCTGGGCATCACCAAGCGTGCCATCCCCGGCCTGATCGATCTCTTTGCGGTGCGCTACTTCCGCTCCCGCCGTCGCAGCGTCGCCGCGATGGATGTGCCGCCGTCGAACGCGAGCACGCCGCCGGCGAAGGTGGTTGAGGTGAAGCCGATCGCGGTGGGTGCCGAAGGGGCTTCGCATTGAAGTGGGAACCCGCGGCCTTGATGGGGCTGCTCATCCTGCTGGGCCTCTGGCTCGTGGCAGGACCCGTCGGCGGCAGCGGCGTGAAGCCCCGTGAGAACGCGATCGTCACCGACCTCCGCCTCGGCAATACCCGCGGCGTCGTCGAAGTCACCGGAGTCGCTCCGGAGCAGAAGTTCCGCGTCCTCACTCGCGACGGCTACGAGTCGCCGGAGATGACCCGCCCGCAGTTCGAGGCCACCTTCGGCCCGGGCGTCGCGCACGACGCCGCCGACGGCCGCGCGAACTGGGTCTTTCGCGTCCTCAACATCACGAGCTGGGCGAGCCTCTTCTGGATCAGCGTCGGCTTCGGCGGCCAGATCCTCTTCAGCGGCCGCATGTTCCTGCAGTGGCTCATCAGCGAGCGCCACAAGCACAGCGTGATCACACCATCGTTCTGGTGGTTCAGCCTCTTGGGCGGGATCTGCCTGTTCGCGTACTTCGTGTGGCGACAAGACGCCGTGGGCGTGATCGGGCAGTCGTCGGGCATCGTCATTTACGCGCGGAACTTGCGGCTGATCGCGAAGCAGAAGCGGCGCGAGGCGGGGAAGTAGAGAGACCGCAGCGCGGTGCGGTTTGGGTGCCACGGGTTGACCGCTCTGGGTCAACCCGTGCGATCGCGTAGTGGACGCTCAAGCACTGCTTGACCCAAAGCGGTCAAGCAGTGGCACCCGATGCAGACGAGGGAGCTTGGCGAGAGTTCCACCTGCTGACATAACGGGACCATCGACCCCCTACAGATCCCCTCCGCGATTCTCCGCCCCTTCGCGACCTCCGCGTTCTCTTCGACCCCCACCCAATTCCCCGCTGGGCCGAAGTCGCTATCCTCTCCCCCGGTGTCTTGACCGATGCCCCGGCCGGAACAGGCGGCCGCGTGTTCGAGAAACTTGGGGTGGGCGTCGTGGTGGTGCAGAGAGCAGCGCGGGTTTCATCCCCGCGGCGATGGCACACCATGCAAGTCCTCCTCGACGACCAACTCCTGACGATCGAACGGCCCACCCTGGCCGCGGCGTTGCGTGCCGCCCAGGACGCCGCCCGCGAGCGCGGCCGCATCATCGTCGAGGCCTTTGCCGACGGGCGGCCGATCTCCGACGAACAGCTCTCGAACCCCGACGACACGCCCTCGGAACTGGGCCGCGTTGCTCTACGTTCCGCCGAGCCCAAGGCACTCGTCAGTTTCACGCTGGTGGACGCCGCGGACGCCCTGGTGCACGTCGCGGATGATCACGAAGACGTCGGCGGCAAGATCCAATCCGGCGAGACGCAGGAGGCCCTGGCCAAGCTCGGCGAATCAATCGCGACCTGGCAGGCGGTGTGCGACATCCTGAACAAGAGCGCGAGCCTGCTCAAGCTCGATCTCGACGCGTTGACGCTGGACAGCGATCCGACGCCGCTGTCGACCCAGTTCACCGCGATGCTCGACAAGCTCGGCAGCATCAAGACGGCGCTCGAGTCGCAGGACTTCTCGGCGTTGTCGGACATCCTGCTCTACGAGATGGCGCCCTTGGCGCGTCAATGGTCGGCGACACTGCGTGAGATCGCCGACCGCGTCCGAGATGGGCGCATCCGATCCGGTTCTTCATTGGGGGCCTAGCCGAGAACCACCATGGCCAAGGCACCGGGGAACCCGATCGACAAACTGATGGACGAGGCGAGCGAAGCCCTGCTCGCGACCGAGTACTTCACGGTCGTCAAGCTGTGCAAGCGGGCGCTCGAACGAGCCCGTGCCGCGGACGATTTCGAGCGCATGTCCCGCATCGTGCTGCCGCTGCAGGAAGCGCGGCGTCAGATCCGCCAGATCGCCTGCGACGCCGGTCCGCGCTTGCTCGTCACCCAGCGGCTCAAGCCCAGCGAGATGCAGGCGGGGTTGTATCTCTGCCAGGTCCCGATGATCGCCGCCGAGGCACGCGATGTGCGCGAGCTCGCGGATTCGAAGTCGATCCCCGCGATGGTCCTCTGCCGCGAGCCGATGACGCGCAGCGGCAAGTGGCCGATCGCCGCGGTGACCAAGGGCGGCTTGGTCGACACCGTCACCGTCCGCGCGCAGGTCGCCCCGCCCGCGGGTGTACAAGCGACCCACGATCAGCCCGGCTCGACGATCACCCGCGACACCAACACCGCCGTGCCCGGCGCCGAGTGGTTCCAGTCAGCGGCAGAGGCCCTGGGTGATGCCGCGATCGCTCGTGTGAAACCAGAACTGCCCGCGAGCTGGCGGGTCGATGAGCTGATGCTCTATCTGGAAGCGATCCCGGATCACGAAAAGCTGCACCAGAGGCTCGCAGCAGCGTGCCGCGATGCGGCCCGCGAAGGACCGGCGCAGGTCGAACGCCGCAGCGTGATGGCGGAGAATCCGTTCTCGTTCTGAGCGTTCGCTGACTCTTGATGCCTTGACGAGCCCGGAGCGTCAGCGACGGGTCTGCGTCCAGAGCACGTGGAACGATCCCACGAACGCCCGAGTGCAAGCCGATCGCTCACAACCCACTCGCTCACGCTCGGGGCTCGTCAAAAGCGAGTGCCTCTCACCCCGCGCGGCGGGCCGTGCTCTTGAGCGCGCCCTCGGCTTTCAGCTCGGTCACCAGCGCCTCGGCCAGCTTCTCATACTGATCGACGGTGTTGTACGCCTGGGCGCTCAGACGCACGACGCGCTGGTTGGTGCTGGCGAGCCGCCAGATCGGGGTGACCACGCCGTGCTTATGGACGAGGTTGTCCTGCAGCGGGTCGTCGTAGATGGTGGTGCGGCTCTGCATCTCCGGAGCGGCTTCGGGCAGCACGATCGAGGCCATGCAGCCGATCATGGAGTCGGGAGCGGCGGGGTTGGCGCCGATGGCGTTGCAGACGATCGCGCGGCCCTTCAGCGCGAGCTCGTGGTTGCGATCGATCAGTTCCGGCCAGCCGCCGGGGAGCAGGCGACCGAGGTACGCGATCGCCTCGGGCACCACGAGGAAGCCGGAGTAATCGAGCGTGCCGTGGTAGTCGAAGTCGCGGAGGAAGAGAGCCCGATCGGGGCGGATCTTGTGGCCGCGGCTCGACAGGAAGACCGGGCGGAAGCCTTCGCGCTTGTGCTTGGCGACGTAGAGGAACGCGGTGCCCTTGGGGGCGCTGATCCACTTGTGCAGGCTGCCGACGAAGTAGGTCGGGTCGAGGGCGGCGAGGTCGAGCGGGATCTGGCCCGGCGAGTGGGCTCCGTCCACCAGCACGTCGATGCCCAGGGCCTTGAGCTTGGGCACGATCGACTCAACCGGGAAGATCAGCGAAGTGGTGCTGGTGATGTGACTGATCATCGCCAGCTTGGTGCGGGGCGAGACGGCCTGCATCACCGCGCTCTCGATCTCCGCGGCGGACTGCACCGGGAACGGGATGCGGGCACTGACCACGCGGGCGCCGGTCTTCGACGCGATCCGCTGCAGTTCGTTGATGCCCGACATGTACTCGTGGTCGGTGATCAGGATCTCATCGCCGGGCTGCAGCGGCGTGTTGGCGAGGACGGTGGCGATGCCCATGGTCGCGTTGGGCACCGGGCCGATGCCCGCGGGGTCGCAGTGGACGAACGCGCCGAGGACTTCGCGCACGCCGTCCATCAGGTGTTCCAGATCGACCTTGTAGAACCGCACCGCGTCGCGCTCCATCCGCTGGCGGAGGCGTGACTGGGCGTCGAGCACGCGGCGGGGGACCGCCCCGTACGAGCCGTGGTTCAGGAAGGTGAGCGCGGGGTCGATGTCCCAGTGCGAGGCCTGGAAGACCAGCCCGTCGGCCCGCAGCATCGGGGCGGGCTTGGGCTCGGGGAGGATCGACGCATCGATGTACTTGAGCGCCGCGGCGTGCAGCGTGGAGAGGTTGGTCATGGCGCGCACGATATCGGCGGAATCGGCCGCGCCGCCGCAGCGCCGGGGCGCGGATGACATCAAATCAGGGCATTTCCTGAGTGTCGGTCCCGCCGCGTCGCGGGGTGCGTCGGTCCATCTGTCCAACTGTCCATGTGTCACAGGACTCGGTCTGAACTTCGAGGCGGTGGAGGGTTGGAGTTGCCCAGACGGCGGCGAAGTTCGGGATGCCCGGAGAATCCCTGAAACCGCTCTCTGGGCCTTGTGGTATGGTGCTATGGCACGCCTAGTAGTTGGAAGGTGGGAGGGCTGCGGTTCGAGGCCTTGCCGCTCTCGCTTCCAATCTCTGCCCTCCAACCGTTCCACTCCCCGAGGTACCCATGGCCGGAGCATCGATCACCAAGAGCGTGGTGTGCGCCAACTGCGGCAGGCCGGTGGACAAGACCAAGATCCAGGCCCGCAACGCCGGGCTCTTCTGCGATGCCTGTGCCGCCGGGATGCGGGGCGGGCACGCCAAGGAAGAAGAACGCAACTGCCCGGCCTGCGGCCTGGTCGTCCCGATGGGCACGAGCCTGTGCAAGTCGTGCGGCTTTGACTACGAGCTTGGGTACTCGCCCAAGGCGGTCGAGAAGCAGACGACGGTGAAACGCTACAAGCCGCCGTGCGTGCACTGCGGCTACGACCGCTCGGGGATGGGCGACGACGAGCCGTGCCCGGAGTGCTCGAAGAAGAACCGCGTCAAGAAGACGGTGAAGGAGAAGGAAGCGCTCAAGCTCGCCCAGGCGCAGCTGCGGCCGATGGGTGTGGAGATCGGGATGGTGCTCGCATGGGCAGCGGCGTCGGCAGGGGTGATCCACTTCGTGCTCTGGGATACCGGTGAACTCGCCCGTTGGGGGGCGTGCGGCGTCAGCATCGCTTTACGCTACGCGGCGCTCGTGGTGCTCGTGGTGACCAGTCTGTTCATGTTCGTCGAGACCGAGGTGAGCACGGGTCGGATCGTGTGGCGGCTGATCGGCGTCGCCTTCGCGATGTACGCGGGCGAAGAGCTGCTGCTGTCGATCAATCCGTTGCTGGCGTATCCGCTGGCGACGGCATGGCTGGTGTGTGTGCTTCACCGCAATCTCGAACTCGAGTGGACCGACGCGGGCATCTTGGGTGTTGCACAGTGGGTGCTGGTGATCGCGTTCGGGGCGGGGTTGCGGGCGATGCTTGTGGTGGGGGTGGGCGGATAGACTGCCGCGAGGGGTACGAGATGGCCTTGGAGCGGCGCAGCGAAGTTCGGTTCAAGGCTCCGGTCAATCCGGACCCGCTGCCGCTCGAACCGATCGAGGAGAAGCCCCGGCCGACGCTGCGTCCGTGTCCGACCTGCGGCCACGGGATTCGCCCCGACGCGGTGCTGTGCGTGGCGTGCGGGTACAACCTCGCCAGCGGGGTGCGGGTGCTGGGCGAGGCCGGTGCCGAACCGATTCCTCCTGTGCCGTGCGCCAATTGCGGGTACGACGTGCGCGGGCTCAAGAGCGAGCGGTGCCCCGAGTGCGGCGAGCCCTTGACCACCATGTTGATCAGCGGTCAGGGGCCGGTGCAGGTCATTCGGCCGAGCGCCCAGAAAAAGCCTCGACGCTCGGAGCTGCAGGTCTGGCTCGGATGGAACGGCGACGTTGACACGGCATCGCTGGTTCGTCCTGCCCTGGTGTTCGGGGTTGCCGGGTTGCTGATCGGCGTGCTCATGATCCGGGCCGGGCTGAGCCGGTCGGCGTTGGTGTGCGGGCTGGGGGCGTTGGCGGCGATGCCGCTGGGCCTGATCGGGCACTGGATCCTTGCCCAGGTGTGGTTCGGGGTGGACGCGCCGCTGAAGCTGCTGGCGTTGCAGGTCGGGGCGGTGTCCTTCGCGATGTCGGCACTGGCGATGTTGTTTGGCGTGCCGCCGCCGATGATCATGGGAAGCCCGGTGCTGATGGTCGGATTGCACTGGGTCGCGATCGTGCTGATGATGTTCAGCACCATGGACAACGACGGGTTCGACTTCGCGATCTCGGCGGTGCCGATCACACTGGCGGGGTTGGCGGGGCCGATCTTTCTGCCGTGGTTTCTCTGAACGCAAAAGCCGACACGGGCCTCGGGACGATCCCGAAGCCCGCGTCGCGGCGCGTGGGCACTTGGAGGCTTGTGGAGAGTGGGAAGGGGTCAGCGAGAAGGGGTGAGCGGAAGAACCGATGCCTTGAACTCACCCCTCACACCTCACACCTTCCAACTCCTTCGTGTTCGGGAAACCCGCCCGTGCTCCGACGGGCGGGCCGGAGGTGTGGTCAGTCGAAGAGGCCGGAGACCGCCGGGGGATCGACCGCCTGCAGCGAGATGGTCGTATCGATGCGGACGTTGGACTGGGTCGTGTGACGCTCGGCGAAGCAGAGCTTGAGGGGGTACTTGCCGCCGTCCTTGAGCCAGTTCAGGCGATCGAGCTCGACGGTCTGGCTCTGGGCGCCGTGCACGCCGCCGATGTCGACCACCAGCTTGCCGTCCACGAAGACCCAGACGTCGTCGTCGCCGGTGAAGGTGAAGGTCTGTCCGGTTCCCTTCTTGTAGGTGAACTGGGTGTCCAGCTCAAAGGTGAAGCCGAAGTTCTTGCTCTGGCCGGAGGAGTTTCCGAACAGCTCGCCGTTGATCGGGAAGAAGCCGCCCTTGGCCGAGTAGCCGGGGTCCGACTTATCCGAGAACGAGTAGATGTTGGAGTTGGCCTGGCGGACGAGCACGACCGGGATGGTCTTGCTCAGGTTGGTGCCGGGGACATCGCGGAACCACTGCTTGAAGCGGGCCTCGGTCGTCAGCGCACCGCCGTTGCTGGTGCTGACCGAGCCGTTCTTGTCGCCGGACTTGGCGGAGATGTAGTCCTTCTTGACCGGCATGACGTTGCGGCTGCTGGCGTCGGTGGCCTGGGTGCTGACCTTGTTGCCGCCGCCGTTGAACTGGGGCTTGCCGTCGGCGTCCAGCGTGTCCTTGACCATGTTCACGTAGTGGCCGTAGCCGCCGCTGGGCACGAACTCGAAGTCGGCGTGGCCGTTGGTCTCGTTGACGCCCTTGAAGTCACGGACGGTGCCGTAGAGCGTCAGCGAGCTGGGCAGGCCGGAGAACGGGTCGGTGGCCTGGTTCGCGGGGGCCTGGCTGGGGGAGAACAACGCTCCCGCCACAGCAAGGCCCGCCAGCGAGAGCAATCCGGCCGGTCGGATGAAGCGCTTGGCGGAAACCATTGAAAATCCTCCCCTTGGTACAGCGTCGTTCGCGACGCACGGTGAAACCTGTTGCTGCCGATCCCACACGAGCGGCAGTCTGAACAGAAGTTCCAATTCGCATCCCGTGGCCGCCACCCCGAGGCGTTGAAAACACGCCCCGACGACGCAAACGCCGCGGCCTGCGACGCTTGTGACGCCTGCGCCGGCGAGTGTCCGATAGAACCACCGCTATGGACGTTCCGCGTTGGCTCATCACCGTGCTGCTGCTCGTCGGTTCCAACACCTTCATGACCTTCGCGTGGTACTACCACGTCAAGCAGAAGGAGTGGGGGCTCGTCCTCGCCATCGCCGTCTCCTGGCTCATCGCGCTGCCCGAGTACATCCTGCAGGTCCCGGCCAACCGCCTCGGCCACGTCGATCACGGCGGGACGTTCACCCTGCCCCAGCTCAAGATCCTCCAGGAGGCGATCACGCTCGGCGTCTTCACCGTCTTCACCATCGCTGTCGCGAAGGAGAAGGTGCGGATGCACGACGCCATCGCCATGGGCCTGATCCTCGCGGCCGTGGTGGTGAGCATGATGGGGAGGAGCGGGAAGGGGTGAGGTCTCAGGACATAGAGCTTCGGGGTGCGCCCTCGACTTTCGTGGCGGTGCCTTGCCTTTCCCCTTAGTCCTAAGTCCTGATCCCTAAGTCCTCTCCCTTGTACTCTCTCCCGATGATCGATCCCACCGCCGACACGCCCGACTCGCCGCGCTTCATCCGCTGGGGCGGCCTCATCGGCGGCGTGGTCGTCGCGATCGCGGTCTATCTGATCCTCCAGCACGCCGGATTCGCCTTCGGCTCCTCGCTCACGCACGCCGGGCGGGCCACCATCGCGCTGGGGACGCTCATGGCCGCGTGGTGGATCACCGAGGCGATCCCGGTCGAGGCCACCAGCCTGGTGCCGATGGCCCTCTTCCCGCTCGTCGGCATCGCGAGCATGAAGGAGGCGTGCGCGCCCTACGCCGACCCCATCGTCTTCTTCTTCATGGGCGGCATGCTCATCGGTGCCGCCATGGAGAAGTGGGGGCTGCCCAAACGCTTCGCCTTCGGCGTCCTCGGTGTCGTCGGCGGCAGCCCGATCATGCTCATCGGCGGCGTCGTCCTCGCCACCGGCGCGATCAGCATGTGGGTCAACAACACCTCGACAGCGGTCATGATGCTGCCGATCGCCATGGGTCTCTACAAGTTCGTCTCCGCCCACGCCGGTGACGACGAGAAGAAAGGCGTCGCCAACTTCGGCATCTGCCTCGTGCTCGCCGTCGCCTACGCCTCCAACATCGGCGGCATGGGCACGCTCTTTGGCTCCTCGCCCAACGTAGTGCTCACCGGCCAGCTCCGCCAGACCTTCGGCCAGACCCTCAGCTTCGTCGAGTACGCCAAGATCGGCGTGCCTCTGGTGCTGATGCTGCTGCCGCTCACCTGGCTCGTGCTCGTCGTGATGCACCCGCCCAAGCTCCGGCCGATCCAGGGCGTCCGCGAGCTCGTCGCCCACGAGCGGGCCGCTCTGGGGCGTTGGAAGACCGGCGAGATCGTCGTCGTCCTGGTCTTCGTCGCCGCGATGCTGGGGTGGATCTTCCTGGAACAGTTGAACAGTTGGACAGTTGGACTGGGCCTGCCCAAGAACGCCATCACCGAGTCGGGCGTGGCCGTTATTGCCGCGCTGTCGCTGTTCCTGATCCCCGTCAGCCTCGCCCGCCACGAGTTCGCGCTCGATTGGAAGACCGGCTCCCAGATCCCCTGGGGCATCCTGCTGCTCTTCGGCGGCGGCATGTCGCTGGCGGAAGCCATGCGGGCCAACGGCGTCAATCAGGCCATCGGCGAGGCCTTTCGCCAGATGGACGGCGTGCACCCGCTGCTGGTCCTGGGCGTCGTCACCGTCGGCATCATCGCGCTCACCGAGGTCGCCAGCAACACCGCCGTCGCCACGACGTTCATCCCCATCGCGATCGCGGTGGCACCGTCGATGGGCCTGCACCCGTTCATGCTCGCCACCGCGACGGCCCTGGCCGCCAGCAGCGGCTACGCCCTGCCGATCGGCACGCCGCCCAATGCGTTGGCATACTCCACCGGGCGTGTCTCGATGGGCACGTTCGTCAGGACCGGCATCGTGATCGACATCGTCTCCGCGATCGCGATCACGGCGCTGCTCTACTGGGGCAACGGCGTGCTGTTCCGGCTGCCGGAACTGGCGAAATAGCTACTCGTCGCGAAGCTCGATGTGCCCGCGCATCCGATCGCGGATGACATCGAGCCGGATGCCTTCCTTGAGGTCCGCGGCATCGAGCAGGCGCTGGAACTCCTCGGCGTTCTTCACCGGCTGGCCATCGACGGCGACGATGATGTCGCCCTCCGCGAAACCGGCGTTGTCCGCGCGACCTCCGGCCTCGGCCTTCAGCACGATGATGCCGCTGATGCGATTCAGCTTCAGCTGGCGGCGCACCGAGTTGTCCACGGTGCGGACGATGCCGCCGAAGCGATCGACGAACACGCCGCCGACCGACGCCGCGAGTGAGGAGTTGCGTTCACCCACCTCGACCGTGACGGTCTGCGGCACCTTGCCGCGGAGGATCTCGAAGCTCGCCTTCGATCCCGGCGGCGTGACGGTCAACGCGGCGCGGAACGAGCTCTCCTTGGTCATCGGGCGGCCGTTGACGCGGAGGATGATGTCATCGGGCTCGATGCCGGCCTTGGCCGCGGGGCTGTCCTTGTCGACCGATTGGACGAGCACGCCGCCGTCCTGCTGGACGCCGAGCTGGCGGAGCCGGGCGGCGGTGATGTCGGCGGGCATGAGCCCGACCCAGCCGCGGACGACCTTGCCGGACTTGAGGATCGAGTCCATCACGCCCCGTGCGATGTGCACGGGGATGGCGAAACCGATGCCCTCGCTGCCACCGGCGCGGGTGGCGATGGCCGAGTTGATGCCGACGAGCTTGCCGTCGAGATCGAGCAGCGGACCGCCGGAGTTGCCCGGGTTGATCGCCGCGTCGGTCTGGATGAAGTCCTGGATCATGTCCTCGTTCGCGCCGGGCAGCCGAACGCCCGCGCGGCTCTTGGCCGACACGATGCCGCTGGTGACTGTGTTGGTGAACCCGAACGGCGAGCCGATGGCGACGACCCAGTCGCCAACCTCGAGCGCATCGGAATCGCCGAACGGCACCGTGGGCAGCTTCTCGCCGCTCTCGACATCCTTGAGCCGGATCACGGCCAGATCGGTCAGCGGATCGCGCCCCGCCAGCGACGCGGTGTACTCGCGGCCGTCGTTGAGCTTCACCTTGATCGTCTCCGCCGGTTCCACGACGTGGTTGTTGGTGAGGATGATGCCCGACGAGTCCACGAGCACGCCCGACCCGAAGCCGACGGCCCGCTCCACGAGCTTGTTCGAAGGACGAACGAACCAGCCGTCCGAGATCATCTCAGGCTCGCGGCGGATCGCCGTGATGTGCACCACCGCGGGCTCCACCGACTTGGCGACGCGGTTGAACGCCCGCGAGAGCGAGCGTGCGGACTGCACGTCCTGCGGCGAGGCCGGCTCCGCGGCGAGAGCGGCCACCGGCAGCAGCGTGCCGGCGGCGGCGATCATTGCAACAACGAGCGAGCGACCAAAGCGACTCTTCTTGGTGTTCATGTGCATCATGGTGAGTGTCCCGACGCTGTTCTTGGGAACGCTGCGAGAACGATTGCCGTGCCGAGCGTTCGACGCCTGATGTAGCGCGGCAGCGAAACGAGTTGTTCGCGCTACACGCCGTACTCGGCCCAGGTGCTCGATGTTTCGCTCACACGCACCCGCTCAATCCGCAGCGATGCGGGCATGCGATAGGAATACGCCGCACCCTGACGGTCCGTCAGCGCGTAGCTCCGCCCCGAGGCGATCTCGGCCTTCAGATGGTCATAGATGCGCCGGGCGAGCACTTCCGTCGTCGGATCCTGGTCCTGAAAAACCACCAGCCGCTGGCCTTCCAGGGCCGGCATCATCGCGTCGCGGCTGTTGATCGCCATGGCGTGGTCGAACGAGTGCACGAAATCCCCGACCGCCAGCTTCACGGCCTTGAAATCGCAGACCATGTCGTTGGCGTCGAGCGCTTCCGACGCCAAGATGACCTCGACCCGGCGGCTGTGCCCGTGCGGAAAACGACACTTCCCGGGATGCTTGCTCAGCATGTGCCCGGACTCGACTTCAAAGGCAACGCAAACGCGGTACATCACGAGGGATCGTATGGGAAGAAGTGGGGCAGTGGGGCAGTGGGGCAGGGGAGCAGGGGGAGGCAATCGGGGGCGCGGCCTTCCAGACCCCGCAATCTCCAAAGCACCAGTAGGACCGGCCTCCGGCCGGTCTTCGAGCGATGCACCAGTGGGACCGGCCTCCGGCCGGTCTTCAGGCGATGCACCAGTAGGACCGGCCTCCGGCCGGTCTTCCGACGTCCCTCAAGTCCCTCGCTTGTTCCCAAACAACTGAATGTGCAGCCGCGGACAGAAGCGCCAGCCCCGGCTCGTGCACGCCTCGACCAACCACCGCCGCGAGGCCAGCGCCTCCACGCTGACGCCCTCGGGCATCAGCAGCACATCCTCGTTCGCCCAGCCGCGCAGTTTCGTGAGCAGCGCTTCGATCTCGTCGAGCTGCGACGGCTCCGACACCACGAACTTCAGCTGCCGCGACGGAAAGTCGCTGATCAGTTGTTGCAGCGCTTCGAGGTTCAGGCGTCGCTCCTCGTGCCTGGCTCGCCACACACCTCCCGGATCACGCGGGTCCCCCTCTCGAGGCGTCGAGTTACTCAGCTTCGGGCTGATGCTCATCAGGTCGCACGCGAGCGCATCGGGACCGCGTGCGATCGTTCCCGCCGTCTCGATGGTGATGTGCATCCCCATCTCGCGCAGCCCGCGGCACAGCGGTTCCACGGCGTCGAACATCATCGGCTCGCCGCCCGTCACCACCGCGTGCCGCACGTTGCGAGCGACGTTGCCCCGGGCCTCGCCGAGCACATCATCGAGCTCCCGATTCGTCACTTCCGGCTTCCAGCTCGCGTACGGCGTGTCGCACCAGCCGCACCGCAGATTGCACCCGCTGAAACGCACAAACCACGAGGGAACACCAGCGAGCTTGCCCTCGCCCTGGATCGACGTGAAGGTTTCGGAAAGCGGGAGGGGCATCGGAAGAAGTGGCAGAGCGGCAAAGTGACACAGTGGCACAGTTTGGAAGGGTGGGAGCGAAGTCGATGAAACTGTACGATCCCGAGCCACTCTGCCACTCGCCCATCCGAACACATGGACAGATGAACACTTGAACTGCCGGTCACGCGTAGCGGGTCGGGTCGGCGACACCGGCTTCTTCAAAGCCCCGACGGCGGATCTGGCACGAATCGCACCGGCCGCACGCCAGGGGCTTGCCGCTCGCCTCGGTCATCGGGTCGTAGCAGCTTGTCGTCAGTGCGTAATCCACGCCGAGGGAGACGCCCAGGCGGATGATCGCCGCCTTGCTCAATTCGCTCAGGGGCGTGTGCACCCGCAGCCACGGCTCTTGCGATTCGCTGCCCGCTTTGGTGCCCAGATTCGCGGCCGCCACAAACGCGTCGATGAACGGGCGGCGGCAATCCGGATAGCCCGAGTAATCCACCGCGTTGGTGCCCACATAGATATCGCGTGCCCGCACCACTTCGCTCAAGCCCGCGGCGATCGCGAGAAACGTCAGGTTCCGCGCCGGCACGTAGGTGATCGGCACGCCGTGCGAGATCGCCGCGTCCGATCGATCCTTCGGCACATCGATCTCCGCCGTCAGGGCGCTGCCGCCGACGGTGCGAAGATCGATCGAGACCACACGATGTTCAACCGCTCCGAGCTGCTTGGAGACCAGAGCCGCCGCCGCGAGCTCGACCCGATGCCGCTGGCCGTAATCGACCGCGAGCGTGACGCACCGATGCCCGTCGCGCCGGGCCACGCCCAGCGCCGTCGCGGAATCCAGCCCGCCCGAAAGAAGAATGACCGCCGTGGTTGACACGCCCAAGCGTATGCAAAACCAAGCGAGTCTCGGCAGAACGCTCCGATCTCGGGGAGACCCGCGACGCCCTCGCCCCGCGTGGTAGCATGACACCATGGACATACGCGTTGAGAAGTTCATCGCCCCCTTCCGCGTCGACAGCGGCAAGGGGTTCCGTCTCAAGGACTACAGCACCAAGAACACCAACGGCTTCAAAGACAAGGAGGCCGCCGGCGACCTCCTCGCCAAGGGCGTCGAATGGATGTCCGAGCAGCAGGAGATGATGTACGCCCAGGATCAGTACAGCATGCTTCTCATCTTCCAGGCCATGGACGCCGCCGGGAAAGACGGCACCATCAAGCACGTCATGAGCGGCATCAACCCGCAGGGCTGCCAGGTCTACTCCTTCAAACAGCCGACCAGCGAAGAGCTCGATCACGACTTCCTCTGGCGCTTCTCCAAACGCATGCCCGAACGCGGGCGGATCGGCATCTTCAACCGCAGCTACTACGAGGACGTGCTGGTCGTCCGCGTGCATCCCGAGCTGCTCACCAAATCCAAGCTCCCGCCCGAGGCCATCGGCAAGAACGTCTGGGCCCAGCGCTTCGAGAGCATCAACGCCTTCGAGGAACACCACACCCGCCAGGGCACGGTGATCCGCAAGTTCTTCCTGCACGTCTCCCGCGATGAACAGAAACGCCGCCTGCTCTCACGCCTGGAAGAAAAGAGCAAGAACTGGAAGTTCGCCGCCGCCGACATCGCCGAGCGGGCCCACTGGGACGATTACCAAGCCGCCTACGAGGACGCGATCAAGAGCACGGCCACCAAGCACGCGCCCTGGTTCATCGTCCCAGCCGACCATAAGTGGTTCACCCGCTTGGTCGTCGCCGCGGCCATCGTCGACGCCTTCGCGGACTTGAAGTTGAAGTTTCCCGAGGTGGACAAGTCCAAGCGCAAGGAACTCAAGGCGATCGAGGAATCGCTGAAGCGGGAGCGGTAGGAGACTCAAGGGGCGCACGCTGCCGCGGGCCCATGCCGCCTCGAAAGGTGCATCAGACCCCGACCGGCTTGCGGTCGTTCAGCGTCTCGGTCTTGCCGTTGTTGAAGTCGAGGTAGTCCTGCAGGGCCGCGACCTTCCAGTCGCCGAAGCGGAGCGCCTTGATGGCACGCACCGCGGCGGCCGCGCCGGTCGTCGTCGTGATGATCGGAACTCCCAGCCGGATCGCCGCGGCACGGATCTTGCCCTCGTCGGTGAGGCGGCCGGTGCGGGTCGGCGTGTTGATGATGAGCTGGATCTGCCCGTCGGCCATCATGTCGATGACGTTGGGCCGGACCTGAGCGTCGATCTTGGGAACGCTCGTCACGGAGACGCCGTGCTCGCTGAAGAACGCCGCCGCACCGGGGCTGGCGAAGATCTTGAAGCCCATCGCGTCGAGCTCCTTCACCAGCGGCATCATCGCGATCCGGTCGGTGCGACGCACGCTGACGAAGACGTTGCCTTTGCTGGGGAGCACCGTGCCGCAGGCGAGCTGGCCCTTGGCGAAGGCGATGTCGGCCGAGAGATCGATGCCCATCACCTCGCCGGTCGACTTCATCTCCGGGCCGAGAACGATGTCGACCCCGGGGAACTTGCTGAAGACAAAGACCGATTCCTTGACGGCGTACACGCCCTTGTGCACGGGCTCCTTCGCGCCCAGGTCGCTGAGCCGCTTGCCCATCATGACCATCGCCGCCTGACGCGCCCACGCGGTGTGCGTCGCCTTGCCGACAAACGGCACGGTGCGGCTGGCGCGAGGATTCACTTCCAGGATCGCGATCTTGTCGCCCTTGATCGCGAGCTGCACGTTCATCAGGCCGTTGACCCGCAGCTCGGCGGCCAGAATCTGGCCGATCTGCTTGATGCGATTCACCATCGGCGGCGACAGGCTCCACGGCGGCAGCGTACACGCCGAGTCGCCGGAGTGGACACCCGCCTGCTCGATGTGCTCCATGACGCCGATGACGATGGCCTGGCGCGTGCCGTCGTTGCCGGAGAGATCGGTCGATCCCGCGCGGCCGGGGATGAAGTCGGCGACGACGTCCATGTCGACCTCGGTCGCGTCGTCGAGGAACTTGTCGATCAGCACCGGGGCGTTGTCAAGATCACTGATGTTGACCGCGTTGGTCATGTAGTGGCGGAGAGCCTTCTCGTCCGGACAGATCTCCATGCCGCGCCCGCCGAGGACGTAGGACGGGCGGACCAGCACGGGGTACGTGATCCGATTCGCAATCTCCACGGCCTGATCCAGCGTGCGAGCGATGCCGCTCGGCGGCTTCGAAAGTCCGAGGCGTTCGAGGAGCGCGTCGAATCGCTTGCGATCTTCGGCGAGGTCGATGGAATCGAGGCTGGATCCGATCAGTGGCGTGCCGCCCTGGACGAGACCGTGTGCCAGATTCAGCGGCGTCTGCCCGCCGAACTGCACGACCACGCCGTGGACAAGACCGTTGCGCTTGCCGTTCCAACCGCCAGCATCTCGTTCGAGAGTCTTGCCGTTGAGGCGTTCGATGATGTTGAGCGTGTCCTCAAGCGTCAGCGGCTCAAAGAAGAGCAAGTCCGACGTGTCGTAGTCCGTGCTGACCGTCTCGGGGTTCGAGTTGATCATCACCGACTCAAACCCGAGCTCGCGCGCGGCGAACGCCGCGTGGACGCAGCAGTAATCGAACTCGCAGCCCTGGCCGATCCGGTTGGGCCCGCCGCCGATGATGATGACCTTCGGCCGGTCCGACACACGAATCTCGTCCTCGGCCTTCCCGGCTCCACTGCCCCCTTGCCCGCCTGCTCCACTTCCCGTCTCGTACGTCGAGTAGTAGTACGGCGTGACCGCCTCGAACTCCGCCGCGCAGGTGTCGACCAGCTTGTACACCGGCTCGATCTTCAAACCCTTGCGGTGGTTGCGGACCTGGATGATGGTCTCCGGGCTGATCTTGCCGAGGTACAGGTTCGCGAGCTGGGCGTCGGAGTAGCCGAGCTGCTTGGCCTCGAAAAGCACGTCCGCGGGGACGTCCTCGAGCTTCGCGTACGAACACAGCACATCCTCGAACTCCACCAGCTGGCGGATCTGATCGAGGAAGAAGTAATCGATCTTGCACAGGCCGAAGATCTTCTCGTCGGTCCAGCCCATCTTCATCGCGTAACGGACGTAGTAGAGCCGCCCCTGGCTCGGCACCGCGAGCTTGCGGCTCAGCTTCTCCTCAGCGATCGGCCACTCGATCGCCTGCCCATCTGCTGTACGGAAGGTCTGCTTGCCAGCTTCGGTCGTCACATTGCCGGCCTTGCCGGCGCGACGCGCTTCCAACCACTTGTCGTTGCGATCCAGGCCCAGCCCGAAGCGCTTCACGTCCATCGAGCGGATGACCTTCTGGAAGCTCTCCTTGAAGGTCCGCCCGATCGCCATCGCCTCGCCGACCGACTTCATCTGCGTCGTCAACGTCTCGTCGGCCTCGGGGAACTTCTCGAACGTCCACCGCGGCATCTTCGTGACGACGTAATCAATCGTCGGCTCGAAACACGCGCTCGTGGTGCCGGTGATGTCGTTGCGGAGTTCGTCGAGCGTGTAGCCAACCGCGAGCTTGGCCGCGATCTTGGCGATCGGGAAGCCGGTGGCTTTGGACGCGAGCGCCGACGACCGCGACACGCGCGGGTTCATCTCAACCACGACCATCTCAAACTTGCCGTCCTTGGGCGCGGGGTTGACGGCGAACTGCACGTTCGAGCCGCCGGTCTCGACGCCGACGGCCCGCATGATGGCGATCGCGGCATCGCGCATCGCCTGGTATTCCTTGTCCGTCAGCGTCAGGATGGGGGCGACGGTAACGGAGTCACCGGTGTGGACGCCCATCGGATCGATGTTCTCGATGCCGCAGATGATGACGCAGTTGTCCTTCTTGTCGCGGACGACTTCGAGTTCATATTCCTTCCAGCCGAGCACGGACTGATCGATCTGCACCTGCCCGATCATGCTGGCGCGCAGGCCGCGGGTGATGATCTCGTCGAACTCTTCCTGGTTGTACGCGATGCCGCCGCCGGTGCCGCCGAGGGTGAAGGCGGGGCGGATGATGGCGGGGAGGCCGATCTCCTTCAGGAACGCGCGGGCCTCGTCGAGGGTGGTGACGGTCTTGGCCTTGGGGAGCTTGAGGCCGATGCCCTCGCAGATGTCCTTGAAGATCTGGCGATCCTCGGCACGGTGGATGACGGTGCGGTTGGCGCCGATCATCTCGACGCCGAACTCGGTGAGCGTGCCGTTGTCGAAGAGGTTGCAGGCGCAGTTGAGGGCCGTCTGACCGCCAAGCGTGGGCAGGATCGCGTCGATCGGCGTGCCCAGGTCCTTCTCACGCTGCAGGATCTTCTTGACCGCCTCGGGGGTGATGGGCTCGATGTAGGTCCGGTCGCTGTACGCCGGATCGGTCATGATGGTCGCCGGGTTGCTGTTCACCAGCACCAGCCGGTAGCCCTCGGCCTTCAGGGCCTTGCAGGCCTGGGTGCCCGAGTAATCGAACTCGCAGCCCTGGCCGATGACGATCGGGCCCGAGCCGAGGAGCAGGATGGTCTTGATGTCGGTGCGCTTGGGCATGGTTTGTGGCGGGTTGCTGTGGTGCGGCGAGGCAGGGTTCAGGTGCGTGCGCAGGGACCGGGGGCGCAAACTCCATGAGGATAGAACCGGCCGCGGCGGTCGTCCAAGTCGCGAGGTGAAATGCGTGGAGATTCTGCGAGATTCTGTCCCCCGCCGCGCCCCGCGGGTCAGAACTCCCAACCCAGCGTCAGGAAGTAGTCCACGTCGTTGCGCTGCGTCCGGTCGCCGCGAGTGGTGAAGCGGTTCGCCACGCCCGCCTTGAGCAGCATGTTGCTCTTCGGATCAACCTTGAACTGGTACCCCGCCTTCAGGTCGAGGCGAAAATCCGTCGCCGACTCGAGGCTCGGCAGGTAGTCGAAGCTCGCGAAGACCGACTGCCGGGGCGAGATCGTCCACTTGGTGTCGAAGCCCGCCAACGCCTCGGGACGGAAGCCCCGCGCCGGGTCCGGCCCTTTGAACTCGCTCGCGCCGCCCAGACCGGCGCGGAACCGCAGCAACAGCGGCTCGGGCCGATAGAGCGTGTACGAAGGACCGACGAAGCCCGACAGCCGCAGCCGGTAGTTGGTGAACTCGTCGAACTCGAAGCGCCCGCGGGCGAAAAAGCCCCACGGCGACTCGCCGAACTTCCAGTCGTTGTTCGCGTTGGCCTCGCCCCGGTTCTTCGACGCTCGCCCGTTCTCCGAGGCCCGGGCGTACGTCGCGTCGAACTTCGTGTCCATCTTCGCGGTCTCGCGCCCGATCGCCAGCGCCAGCCGCGTGTTCAACGTCTCGCTGTTGCCCGACGCCCCGGCCAGCCCGATATCGACGCCGCCTTTCCAGGTTGGGGTGGGATGCATGTCAGGCTGCGAACCTTCCGCGGACTGGGTTTCCGCGTGGGTGGGGGTGGGGGTGGGGGCGGGAGCAGGAGCAGCGTTGGCCGTCCCGGAAGGCGCCGGTTCGGACGGAGTCGACTCCGCCTTCGTGACCGCCGCTGGCTCGGCGTGCATCGCGACGATCGACGCCCGCGCGATCCGCAGGTCGCCCAGCACCGCGTGGCGCAGGGTGATCGCATCGCCGTCGCTGGCCAGCACCTCACCCCGGATCGCATCGCCGTTCACCAGCGTGACAACGTCCGCCCGGGCGACGGCCGCGAGCAGCAGGGCGAGCAAGGTCATCAACAAAAAGCGGTGCATCGGCATGGCGGCCTCGGACGGGTTCGTGCGGTCACGCTGCGAGGGCGAAACCGGGAGCGTTCGGCTTCGTTCAGAACGGCGATCGGAACGACAACAAGATGTGACGGGGCGGCGGCTGCCGCACTCGGGGCATTATCGCCGCAGCAGCCGCTGGGTTCTGAATCATCTGAGAATTTTGCGAGTCGCGGCAGCAAATCGCCGCTCACAGCCGCGTCAACCCCCGGGCGATCGCCAGCTCCAGGTCCGAGCACGCCGACATCGGGTCCAGCCCGCCTCCCGCGGCGTCGTTCAGCTGCGCGAACTGATCCGGCGTCACCCCCGAGATGATCAGGTGCCGATTCTGATCGTCGAACTTCCGCACCGCGGCCCGCAGCTCGATCGCCGAGTTCTCATCCAATTGCGTGACCTCGTCAAGGTCGAGGATGACGACCTTGGCGTCCGACGGCAACAGATCCGCCCACACGAGCAGGTTCGGCATCCGGTGGATCTTGCCGGCTCTGGCGTGATCCTTGCGGACGTGATACACCAGCATCTCCGACGGAAGGCCCAGGTCCGAGCCCTCGCCGATCAGCTCGCTCTCCTCGATCTCCGCGATCGGACGCGACACATCCTGATAAATGATCCAGAGCAGGAAGAACACAGGCGGGAACATCGCCCACCGGGTGCCGAACAGGAACGCGGTGGTGCCCAGCCCGGCTCCCAACGCAAACGACCCGAAGACCGCGCCCAGCACCATCAGGTGCTGCGAGGTCGCGTGCCGGTACACCAGCCGCGCCGCGTCGATCGCGCCGCCCTTGGACAGATTCCGCCGCTCGTCCTTCAGGAACCACAGGAACTGCACCGCTTCCAGGCCGAGATCGGTGAGCACGCCGGTGACGTGCGTGGTGCGGACCACGCCGCTGGAGATGCGTGTGATCGTCGCGTTCTGCAAGCCCATCGCGACCGACGCGATACCGAGCAGGGTCAGCACGACCTCGTGGCGCTTGAGATCGTCGGGCCCGAAGAACTCCAGCCCGATCGCGAAGGCCGCGAGCAGTGCGGCCTCGATCGCGATCGGCAGGACATAGATCGACTCCCACCCGCGCCGCCGGCCCAGCTCCGCGGCGAAGCCCGAGATGCCGGCGCCGATGAAGAACGAGAAGAGGAGGAACAGGAGGAATCCGACCGTGTCCCAGCGGGTCTCCACGACGGCGCGGCCGAGGTCCGAGGTGGTGCCGCTGACGTGGCTGGTCACGTGACCGCAGACCAGGATCGTCAGGATGTTCGTGTACCCAGCAATCCACGCGAGCGTCACCGCGAGCCGCGCTTGCTGGTAGTAGGAATGGGCTTGGGCGATGAACATGGGATCGCTGCATGATCATCGGCGCGCGGGAAGGCAAGAAGCAAGCGCGACCCCGGCCCTGTGGACGGATTCATACGATTTGCACGGCATCCACTGCCGATTCCCGCGATACTCTGCCCTCTATGGGCAAGGTCATCGTCTACTCCATCCTGCTTGTCCTGGGCATGGTCGGCTCACAGCTCGTGCCCGGGCTGTTCAAGGCCCCGCCGTCGCTCGAGTTCTTCGAGCACGCACGCCAGTGGCTGACCTTCATCTGCCTCGCCTTCATCATGATCCATGTCGGCTACGAGTTCGACATCGATAAACGCCGCAAAGGCCAATACGGCGTCGACTTCGCCATCGCGATGACCGCCGCCTCGTTCCCCTGGCTCTTCGTCGCCGCGTACTTCGTGCTGGTGATGGGCGAGCCCGGCTCGGCGTCGAGCTGGACGGTCTGGAAGCAAGAGCTCCTGGTCGGCTGCTTCGCGGCCCCGACCTCGGCGGGCGTGCTTTTCAGCATGCTCGCCGCCGCGGGACTGGCCTCGACCTGGCTCTTCAAGAAGGCCCGCATTCTGGCGATCTTTGACGACATCGGAACGATCCTGCTCCTGATCCCGCTCAAGATGTTCATCGTCGGCCTGCAGTGGCAGCTCGGCGTGGTCGTGCTCATCATGGTCGGGCTGTTGCTGCTCGCGTGGTTCAAGCTGCACGCGTTCAAGATCCCGATCACCTGGCCGTTCGTCGTTGGCTACTCCATCGGGCTCGTCGCGCTCTCCGAGGGCTTGTACGTCCTCAGCAAGTGGCTCGACCCCAACGCGACCATCCACATCGAGATCCTGCTCCCCGCGTTCGTGTTGGGGTGCGTGATCGCCCTCCCGCGGCGTTCGGACGGCACCGTCGACCACACCCACCACGAGGGCAAGGGCTCCGAGGCTCTGGTCGGCACGATCATCTCCGGGCTGTTCTTGTTCTTGGTCGGCCTGTCCCTGCCGCACCTCGACAAGATCCAGGCGGCCCAGGTGGGAGAGGGCGTGGCGGGAGCGGTGACCGCGGCGAGCGAGCCGATGGCGATCAACTGGGTGACCGTCGGCCTGCACGTGCTCGCGGTCACGATTCTGTCCAATGTCGGGAAGATGTTCCCCGCGTTCTGCTACAAGCGCGAGGCAACGCTCAAAACCAGACTCGCTCTCGCGGTCGGCATGTGGCCCCGCGGCGAGGTGGGCGCGGGCATTCTGGTCGTGGCCCTCAGCTACGGCATCGCGGGGCAGACGGTGCTGGTGGCCGTCATCTCGCTGGCGCTGAATCTGGTACTCACGGGGGCGTTCATCGTGATCGTGAAGCGCCTGATCAAGGGCGAACCCCAGCTCGCCTGAATCCGTATCGACTCGCTCGCCCCGCCGTCATTCTCGGACCGAATAGATTCTGGTTGGCGCGGCACCCACCGGGTGGTAGGCTACGGACACAATTGGAGGGGATCATGCGAACTCTGCACCGCGTGTCGATCGCGGCCATGTCATTCGTCGGCTCGCTCGCGCTGGCACAACCCGCCGACATGGTCAACTGGTGGAAGGCCGACGGCAACGCCGAAGACAGCGCCGGCACGGCCAACGGCACCATCGTCGGCAACGTCGTGTTCGTTCCGGGCCGCTATGGCCAGGCCTTCGATTTCAACGGCGGCGAGGTGCAGTGCGGCAACACCGCGGGCAACTTCGGGACCGGCGACTTCACCATCGCGTTCTGGATCCGAAACCCGGCTCAGAAGGCCGCGCTCGAGGTGATGAGCAAGCGCCCCACGTGCAACTTCGGCAGCCAGTTCGACATCCGCGGCGGGTCGGGTTCGACGGGGAGTTCCATGTCCATCGAGGCGTACTCGAGCAGCGGCGGGGCGAGTCCTCTCAAAGTCGCTGCGACCGAGATGCTCGATGACAAGTGGCACCACATTGTGTTCCGGCGCAAGGGCACCAACGCCGTCGCGGCACGCGATGGCATCGTGATCGCGAGCACGACCACGTCGGCAACAACCAACATCTCGAACGCTGCGCTTCTGAGGTTCGCGGGTGGACCGTGCGTGAATGCGGACGGGACGATTCGCTTCACCGGATTCCTCGACGACATCCGCTTCTACAACCGCTTCCTCACCGATCAGGAGCTGCGGTCGTTCGCGTGCGCGACCGACATGAACGGAGACCTGTTCGTCGACGACGCCGACTTCAGCATCTTCGTCGTGCAGTACGACGTGCTTCTCTGCTCGGAGCCCACGATGCCATTCGGGTGCATCGGCGATTTCAATCAGGACGGCGGCGTCGACGACACCGACTTCACCATCTTCGCGGGCGAGTACGACCAGCTCGTGTGCCCGTGATGGCGCGGGATCACCGACGCAGCAAGCGCATGATCGCCTAGTCGCACAGCAAAGTGTCATACGCCACCGCGAAGATGCTGAAGTCGGCATCATCGACCACGGCGTCGCGGTTCAGATCAGCGGGGCAGAGCGCGGGCATGGCGGGGTCGGCGCAGTCGAGAACGTCGTAGGCGACGACGAAGATCGAGAAATCGGCATCGTCAACCAGGCCGTCGGCGTTCAGGTCGGCGACACAGCCGGAACGGAGCACCGCGCCGGTGCCGTAGTTCGCGCAGTACAGGTGTCCGGCGGCGTCGAAGGCGAGCGCGTAGGTGTCGGGGAAGCCGGAGCCGATCTGCTCGAGTGTGTCGGCGGCAGTGACGCGGTAGAGCACGCCGGTGGCGCGATGGACGGTGTAGATGCCTTTGGCGAAGATGCCGCCGGGGCTGAAGCCCAGCGCGGGGGATGTGCCGCCGATGGGGATGACGGCCTGCAGGTTGTGGTCGGGACCGTAGCGGCGGAGCGCGCCGTCGCCGCAGGCAACCCAGATGCGGTCGAGATCGTCGATGGTGATGACGCCGCTGCCGGCGGGAACGCTGATCACGGCCTGCGGCGTGAGGCCGGAGAACTTCACGATAGCTTTGTTCTCGTAGGCGTTGATGTAGAGGCTCTTGGCGGAGTTGAAGGCCATGGAGTCGCAGTTGTTGAGCGTGCTGGTGGGCGGTACGACGAGGAAGACCGTGCCGTCGGGCTTGACGGCCTTGATCTGTCCGGGGAACTGGAAGAGATTCGTGCAACCGACCAGGAGCGCGCCGGGCACGCCGCTGAAGGAACCGGTGTCGTCGTAGAGCACGCCGTCGGGGTCGTAGATGAGCTGGGAAGTGATCGGGACGGCGGGGCGCCGCCGGGAGGAATGCGGCAGAGGATGACACCCTCGTTGGCGTTGCTGTCGGACCCGGCGAAGAGCGAGCCGTCGGGCGAGAGCGAGAGGTTGTAGGGGAGATACGCGGCGGGGAACTGGCCGTAGGCGTGGATGCCGATGCCCGGGATGGACGGAGCGGCGGAGGCGGTGTGGAAGACGATCGCCAACGTACCGACGCACAGAAGGGAAGGACGTAGGGAACGGAACAGCATGGGGATCTCCTCGTTATTCATTGTACAGGACGATGCGACTCTTCCTGAGTCGTTGTGCCCGTCTGGATCGATTCGAAGGGCAGTCTGGGCTGGTGGGCCAGGGTTGATCTCGGCACCGGGAAGAAGTTCTCGTGCTGCCGGAATGACAAACACCCGCTGAGGGCAGCGGGTGTTCGGTGGGCGGTCTGGAGTGATCGCAGCCCTTGCGTGCGGATCAGGCATCGCGGCGCTGACGGCTGCGGCGGGCGGCGGTGAGACCCGCCATGGCGAGCAGACCGGCGGCTCCGGGCGTGGGGATGCCGTTGAGGCGGATGCTGTCGAGCTGGCGGTCGGTGAGGGCTTCGTCGTAGAAGAAGACCTCATCGATCAGGCCGCTGAAGTACTCGCCGTTGCCGTTGGGGTTGACGCCGATGTTGAGGTAGCTGAAGCCGGGGTTGAAGTTGGTGTTGGCGGTGACGCTCTGGCCGTTGACGTTCAGGCGCACGGTGCCGGCGCTCTGGTTGTAGACGACGGCGAGGAAGACCCACTCGTCGACGGCGGCGGTGACGCCGCTGCTGAGCACGCCCTGACCGGTGAAGGTGGACCAGCTGTTGGTCTTGCCGCCGCGGAAGTCGATGCAGAGGGAGCGATCGAAGCCGAAGTTGTCGTGCGAGATGATCTGCGAGACGAGGCCGTTTCCTGCGGCGGCCTTGACCCAGGCGCCCATGGTGAGGTTGGGACGCGCGGAGGCGTTGATATTGAGATTGACGTTCACGAAGGTGGTCGAGCCGTTGAAGGAGAGGGCCTGGCCGACCTTGCCGGCGACGGTGGCGGCACCGTTGTTGGTTGCGACGACGCCGTTGCCGGACGCGTCGGCGACCGACCCGCCGGTGAAGGGGAAGTAGGCGATGAGACCAGCGTGCGCGAGACCGGTGCAAGCAGCGGACGCGGCGACGACGAGCGAGCCAAGACGATTTCCCACGGTGCACTTCTCCCTTTGCATTGCGTTCAGAATCGGGCGCCGACCACCAACGCGGGGCGAACACCTTTCTCGCAACACTCGGCAAAGCTACTCATGTTGGGGGGACGTGCCATGCAATGCGGTAGTTTGGTGCACAAGTAGGGAGTTTGCCTGTGATGGCTCGTCCGATATGTCCCTTGGCGTGGCGCGAGTGTTGCGGCGAGTCTCCTTCTCGGACTGGCGACGGAGTGGGAGACGGGGCGCTGCGCGAGGGACGATTTGTGCATGGGAACGCGCGAGCCTCGCGGCGTCTGCCGTGTCGGCCGATAACACGCCGCCAGCGGGCGGTGTTTCTCCCCACGCGATGCTTCGCGCTCGCGTGCACTGGGACATGTGGGCGTTCTCGCTGCAGGGCGAAGCGGCGATCGGTCCTTTGCTGGGCGTTGCCGGGCCCGGTGGAGCATGAGGGACTCGGCACGCTTGGTGTCGAGGGCGAGCCGGGCGGTGGCGCGGGTGTGGGTGAGGATGGCGGACGCACACTTGCGTTGGATGTTGCGGGTGTCGTCGTCACCCAGTGAGTCGGCGTCGGTGAGGGTGTGGAGCGTTTGGAGAGCGGCGGCGAGCGCGGCGGCCTGGAGGACTTCGGCGCGGCGTTTCTCGAGGGCTTCGACTTGGGCGAGGATGTGCTGGGCCTGGGGTGAGGTGGCGATGGCGATGAACTCGGAGAGAGGGAGCTTGAGCGCGGCCGCGGCGTCGGCGATGGAGTCGCGGGTGTGCAGGAGAGATGTGAGGACTTGGTTGAGCATGGGAGAGAAAGGACGAAGAGACGGAGAGACGGAGAGACGGGGAAAGACGGACTGTGATCCTGTGCGTTGGCTGCTTCCACGCAGTGGTGTTCGTCCGCCCCTCCGGGGCGGGGTTGGTTCAGGATGGCTGAAACCGGCAGATGAATCTGCCGGCAACGGTCGTGCGCCCTCCGGGCGGGAGGCGGGGACAAGGGGAAGAAGAGACGGAGAGACGGAGAGACGGGGAGACGAAGAGACGGGGAAAGACGGACTGTGATCCTGTGCGTTGGCTGCTTCCACGCAGCGGTGTTCGTCCGCCCCTCCGGGGCGGGGTTGGTTCAGGATGGCCGAGACCGGCAGATGAATCTGCCGGCAACGGTCGTGCGCCCTCCGGGCGGGAGGCGGGGACAGGGGGAAGAAGAGACGGAGAGACGGAGAGGCGGAGAGACGAAGAGACGAAGAGACGGGGAAAGACGGAATCTGTTCCTGTGCGTTGGCTGCTTCCACGCAGTGGTGTTCGTCCGCCCCTCCGGGGCGGGGTTGATTCAGGATGGCTGAGACCGGCAGATGAATCTGCCGGAAACGGTCGTGCGCCCTCCGGGCGGGAGGCGGGGACAAGGGGAAGAAGAGACGAAGAGACGAAGAGACGGGGAAAGACGGAATGGGTTCCTGTGCGTTGGCTGCTTCCACGCAGTGGTGTTCGTCCGCCCCTCCGGGGCGGGGTTGGCTCAGGATGGCTGAATCCGGCAGATGAATCTGCCGGCAACGGTCGTGCGCCCTCCGGGCGGGAGGCGGGGACAAGGGGAAGAAGAGACGGGGAGACGGGGAGACGGAGAGACGAAGAGACGAAGAGACGAAGAGACGAAGAGACGGAGCGATGGAGCGATGGAGTCTCACGAAAGGGAAGGCGCGACGAGGGGGTCCCTCTACCTAAGCGGCTTGGGCCTCATTTGTGCGCACAACGGCGGCGGTGTGGGCGCGGGGAAACAGGACTTACGGCGGGTGGGAACGGCGTAAGTCGTGGCCGCGGCGGGGGGCGGGGAGATTGGTTCGGAAAGTCGGAAGGTGGGGAGAAAAGTGTTCGCGTGGTGTGCGCACAACGACGGCGTTGTGCGCGAACGGCCGGGGATGGGGGCGGCGGGCGGCCGCCAGAGGGCCTTGGCGTTTTGGTACAACATCTGCGACCTCAGGACCGACCCGCGCAGATGGACGGGCAAACTGGCGCGCGGGTAGGCAGGCACACAGGGAGTGGCTCATGGCGAACGAACACGACGCGGACGGGGGCGGGGCGGGTGGGGCAGGCGGCGCGAACTTCATGGAAGAAATCTGTGCGCACTTTGAGCGGCATTACGGGGCGAGCGAGATCGTGATGCACGAAATCATGTCGGATGAGTTGCACATCGATGTGTTCCCGATTCCGCCGTCGGAGGAGTGGCCGTGCTGGACGCTGCACACGACGGGGATGAGTGAGCGGGCGATGGATGTGCCGCCGGAGATGGCGGATGACGACGAGGACACGAGCGCGATGCAGTTCGCGGAGATGATGATCCAGTTGCCGCCGGATTGGCCGGTGCTGGAGGAGGATCGGGAGAAGGCGGCGAAGACGTACTGGCCGATCGAGTGGCTGAAGCGTGCGGCGCGGCTGCCGAACGAGATGGAGACGTGGCTGGGCGTGGGGCACACGGTGCAGTTCAGCGAGCCGGAAGAGGAGATTGATTCGGGGGGCTTCGCGGGGATGCTGATCATGCCGCCGCTGGGGCCGGAGGGGGCGGGCGAGATCGAGCTGTCGGACGGGCGGGTGGTGAACGTGCTGATGATCCTGCCGTTGTATCGGGACGAGCTGGATTTCGCGGTGGAAGAGGGGGTGGAGGCGCTCTTGGAGAAGATGGAGGAGGCGGACTTTTCGCCGGTGGTGGAGGTGGGGAGGAAGAGTTTGTTGGCGCGGTGAGGCGGCGGGTCGTGGACGAAACGCGCGGATGCACTGACCGCGCAGAGCCGAGGTCAGTGGCACGGGAGAGTGCCGCCCGCCTGCGTCAGCCGCAGATCACGTCGTTGTACGCGACCACGAAGATGCCGAAGTCGGCATCGTCGACGAGGGCGTCGCGGTTCAGGTCGGCCGGATAGAGCGCGGGCATGGCGGGGTCGGCACAGTCCAGGATGTCGTAGGCGACGGCGAAGATCGAGAAGTCGGCGTCGTCGATCAGGCCGTCGGAGTTGAGGTCGGCCGGGCAGCCGGAGCGGAAGACCTCGCCGGTCTGGTACGCCGCGACGTAGAGATTGCCGGCGGCATCGAAGGTGATTCCGTAGGCCTGGGGAAAACCGGTTCCGACCGGGACGAGCTGGTTCGCAGCGTCGATGCGCGAGAGCACGTGGCTCTGGTTGTTGAGGACATACGTCCCTTTGGTCATCGCGCCTCCGGGGCAGAACGCCACGGCGGGATCTGCCCCGGGGCCGAGAGCGATCGTCGCCTGCAGAACGTCATCGCTTCCGTAGCGGCGCACGGAACCATCGGCGCAGGTGACCCACAGACGATCGAGATCGTCGATCACCATCACGGATCCGCCGCCGGTGCCTGTCAACGCGATCACCGGGACGGGAGTCTGCCCGCTGAATCGCACGATCCTTTCGTTGGGATAGACGTTGACGTAGAGGACTTTCTGCGAGTTGAACGCCATCGAGTCGTTGTTGTTCAGCACCTGGAGCGGGCCGGCGACGGTCAGCTGGGTTCCGTCGGGACGCAGGGCGTAGATGACTCCGAAGCCCTCGTTGGAGCCGGAGCAGGCGACGAGCAGGGAGTTTGCGACGCCGGAGAATGCTCCGGTTGCATCGAAGAGCACGCCGTCGGGGTCGAAGATCTTGTTGTTCGAGAAGAGAACGGAACTGCCGCCACCGGGAGGCACGCGGCGGATGAACGCCCCGGTCACGGCGTTGTCGTTGGACCCGGCGTACACCGAACCATCGGTGCCCAAGGTGATGGTGGTCGGGCGATAATCGGCGGGGAATTCGCCGTAATGGCGGATGCCCACGCCGGGGAGGGATGGGGCCGCGCTCGCGATGCCCGCGGCGAGAACGAGAGTGGTGGCGCACGCAATCGGGATGGACATCGTGGGCTCCTGAACTGTCGCCCAGTGTAATGGCGGAAACACACAATCGAAAGTGCAATGTGGCGAGAATCGGAGCGTGCGGGGGCTTCGGGCGGGGCGAACCGAGCTCACATTTGGTACCGAGAATACAAGGGTTGGCGCGTTTGCTGGGATTGAGCAATCGCCGAAGAGACAGGCGAGGCGATGGGCTTGCGGCAAACCATGTGCGGAGGCACCGACCTCGCAACGCCGAGGTTACCGGGACGCGGGTGAGGGCGACGGTCCCCGCGTGCGGAGTGCGACCCTTTCAGGGTCGGGAGTCAATGGAAGGGCGTGACGGGGGGGGGCCGCTTCGCGGCGACCCCCGGCTGGGTTCTGGCACCGCGTTGCGGTGCGAGACGGCGGACGCGATTGGTTGGTCGGCACGATCACCCGCTCAAAGCCGCGGGTGATCGTGGCACGGCCCAGCGAGATCGGGCCAGCTGCCGAGGTCCATGGTGCGGGGGGCGTGCCACTTCCGCTCTTATCCAGCCAAGTTCATCAGAGCCCAAAACAGAAGGGCTCCGAAGACGACGCAACCGCTGACCGCGGCCCACCACGAAAAGGCAAGCCAGTAGATCAGGGCGTCTGAAACTCTCTTGCGGCGGAGTCCCCACACAAGAAATGGAATCGCGGCAACGACCAGGGCGGAGAGAAAATACATGACCAGGGCACCGCGAGGGCTTAGGAAGGGTGCCGCCGGGATAACGAGTGCTCCGTATATCAGCCCGAGCACCTCGGGCCAACGCGGGAATCGTGAGACTTTCCACGCACTTCTCGCCGTGAAGACGAAACCACATTCGGGACAGGTGTGCGGTTCGGTGCCGGTGGCTGGATAGTCGCACTTGGGGCAGTTGGGTGGCGAGTTGCTCATGCTTGCGACCGAGCAGGCGGCGAGAATCGCATGATTGTTCAAGGAGCCTCGCAGCTCGCTGTGACGCTCCCCACCGATCTCAGGACGCGGCCTGATAGATCGCCGGTCGGTACCGCGGCTTGGGGATTCGCTTTCCGGCGGCCTTTGCCGTCTCAAGCCAGAGTCGCATCGCGATCATGACTTCTCGCAGTGCTTTCTCGGGCGTCTCGCCGAAGGCGGAGCAGTACTTCAGGTCGGGAACATCAGCGATGAAGCCCTTGTCCTCGGTGCTGAAGAACACATTGATGTGATACTTCGGAGTCGCCATGTCTAGCCCTCAATCCCAAGATTGTACTGTTCCACAAGCTTTAGCAATTGACGTACCTGATACGGCTTGGCTTGGCCGCCGACTGGCTGCAGGTTGAGCTGCGCATCGCGATGCGTGCGATGGATGTAGATGCGGTGGCTGCCGGACGTTCGGTCGAGGCGGAATCCGAGGGCTTCTGCGAGTCTTTCAAGATCGCCAAAGCGAACGTTTCCTTGGCTCTGGCTGATGCGTAGAAGCAGCCGTTTCGGGTTCACTCGTCAATCCCCTTGATCCAACACCGCCATGAACGCTTCCTGCGGGATGGTCACTGAGCCCACGCTCTTCATCCGCTTCTTGCCTTCCTTCTGCTTCTCGAGCAGCTTGCGCTTGCGGCTGACGTCGCCGCCGTAGCACTTGGCCAAGACGTTCTTGCGGAAGGCCTTGATCGTTTCTCGGGCGATGATGCGGCTGCCGATGGCGGCTTGGAGCGGGATTTCGAACTGGTGGCGGGGGATCTGTTCCTTGAGGCGTGCGATCAGGTGGCGGCCGCGGCCTTCGGCTTTCTGGCGGTGGACGATGATGGCGAGGGCCTCGACGGGGTCGCCGTTGATGAGGATGTCCATCTTGTGGAGGTCGTCGGCGCGGTAGCCGATCACCTCGTAGTCCATGGTGCCGTAGCCGCTGGTGAGGCCCTTCATCTTGTCGAAGAAGTCGTAGATGATCTCGGCGAGGGGGACTTCGAACTGGAGGAGTTCGCGGCCGGCGGAGACGAAGGACTGGTTCTTGTAGGTGCCGCGGCGGTCGAGGCAGAGCTTCATGATGTCGCCGATGTATTCCTTGGGCACCATGATCTCGACGCGGCAGACGGGCTCGCGGAGTTCTTCGACGAGCGACATGTTGGGCAGGTCGGCGGGGTTGTGGACTTCGAGGAGCTGGGAGCCGGCGGGGACGCCCTTGTCGTTCATGCCGTTGATGAAGGGTGAGGCGGGGTCGACGGGCTTGAGGGACTGGCCGTTGGCGCCGGTGATGGTGTCGGTGCCGCGGACGAGGACGTGGTAGGAGACGGTGGGCGCGGTCTGGATGATCTGGACATCGCCCTCGCGTTCGAGGCGTTCCTGGATGATGTCCATGTGGAGCAGGCCGAGGAAGCCGCAGCGGAAGCCGAAGCCCAAGGCTTCAGAGTGCACCGGCGAGAAGGTGAAGGAGGAGTCGTTGAGGCTGAGTTTCTCGACGGCCTCGCGGAGTTCTTCGAAGTCGGAGCCCTTGCCGTCTTCGGTGGTGGCGGGGTAGAAGTCGCAGAAGACCATCTGGCGCGGCGGCTGGTAGCCGGGGAGGGCTTCGGCGGCGGGGTCGTTCTCGAGCGTGATGGTGTCGCCGATGCGGACGTCTTTGAGGGTGCGGATGGCGGCGACGATGTAGCAGGTTTCGCCCGGGCCGACCTTGCCGTCGGGCAAGCGGTAGGGCTTGGGGTTCATCTTGCCGATCTCGGTGACGAGGAACGAGCGGCCGATGCCCATCATGCGGATCTTGTCGCCGACCTTGAGTTCGCCGTCGAAGAGACGGGCGTAGACGATGACGCCGCGGTAGTCGTCGTAGACGGCGTCGAAGATGAGGGCGCGGAGCTGCTTCACCACGGGCTTGCGCGGCGGCGGGAACTTCTCGCAGATGGCGGCGAGCAGTTCGGGGATGCCCTGGCCGGTCTTGGCGGAGACGAAGATGGCGTCGGCGGCGTCGAAGCCGAGGGTCTGCTCGATTTCCTCGGCGACTTCGTTCGGGCGGGCCGAGGGCAGGTCGATCTTGTTGATCACCGGGACGATGACGAGGTTCTCGTTGACGGCGAGGTAGGCGTTGACCAGCGTCTGAGCCTGGACGCCCTGGGTGCTGTCGACGACGAGGATGGCGCCGTCGCAAGCCTTGAGGGCGCGGGCGACTTCGTAGTTGAAATCGACGTGCCCGGGGGTGTCGATGAAGTTGAGCATGTAGAGGTCGCCGTGGGATTCGGCGGACTCTCCCTTTTTGGTCTTGTGGGCGGGCGCGGCGGACTCGGCCTGGTTGGAGGCGATGGAGGTGGCGCCGGAGTCGTCGATCGGGGCTTCGTATTCGTTCTCGAGTTCGTCGGTCTTGCTGCCGGCCTTGTGGCGGTGGAAGACGGTGACGGCGGAGGCCTTGATGGTGATGCCGCGTTCGCGCTCGATGTCCATCGAGTCGAGGATCTGCTCTTTGGCTTCGCGCGCGGAGACGGCGTTGGTGGCCTGGAGGAGCCGGTCGGCCAGGGTGCTCTTGCCGTGGTCGATGTGGGCGATGATCGAGAAGTTACGGATATGTTCGGGGCGTTCGGCCATTGCGAAGGGATGGTAGGAAAGGACGCGGTTCGTGGGTGACGAATCGTGCCATCCCGGCGTGGGTTTCGAGCGTGATTGTGGGGCTACTTCCCGGGGTTCTGGGGGAGGTGCTTGGGGTCGATGCTCTGCAGGGGCGGGTAGGGACCGGCGACGCCGTGGTTCTGCTGGGGTGAATCGGTGTCCACGAGCACAACGTAGTCGTCGAGGCTCTGGGTGAGCGCCCCGGCGATTCCCATCTGGCGGCAGGGCTGGAAGCGCGAGATGCCGTAGCCCTTGATCGCGAAGTTGATGTCCCAATCGTCGGCGAAGAGCCCGTCGATGAAGAAGGTGCCGTCGGGGTTGATCTTGCGTTGGATGGGTTCCCAGGAGGTCTGGGGATTCACCGAGAGCGTGGAGCCTTCGGGGATCGGCTTGCCGTCGGCGGTGACGACGCGGCCGCGGATGTGGAGTGCGGGGCCGATCTCGATGTCGCCGAGGTCGATGTCTTGATCGTGGCGCTCGACGAGGACGGGCGTGGGCTTTGTCGCGCCGTTGCCTTTGAGGGATGCGATCGAGGCCGCGAGCCACCAGCGATTTCGTGGGCCGAGAAGTTTTTCGAGGCCAAGGTATTCGGGCGCGGGTGTCATGTCGACAATGGGAACGTTGACGAATGTGAAGTAGCCTTCCGAGTCGGTGCCGATCTTCTCGGTGCCGAGAAACTCCATGCCGCGGTCGCCGTGGGTGAGGAGCATTTGAACACCGGAGACACCAGCGCCGGCGCGGAGCAAGCGTCCGCGGACGGTCGCGCCGGGGCCGAGGCGAAGGCGCGTGGCGGCTTTGGTCTGATCGATCTCCTTGAAGTACTGACCGGCGTACCCGCGGGCGGAGATCTCCAGTTCCCACTTGGTCACCGGGAGCTTGGCGTACGAAACGACGAACTCGCCGTTTCGGTCGGTCATCGCGATCGCGTCCATTCCCTTGACTTGCCCGCCCGCGCCGCCGGGTTTCCCGTTCGGCTCTTTCCAGTAGATCATGCGTGGCTGGACCATGGCGTGCGCGATGGGGTTGCCGTTGAGATCGAGGACGCGACCGCGGAGCGATTGCGCCGGATCAGCCGGCAGCGGCGGCTTCCTTTCGAGCGCGATGGTCTGTGCGGGCGCGAGCGGATCGATTTTGCCCTTGGTCTTGTGCGCAAAGGACTCGTGCACGAACATCAGTTGGTACTTCAGGTCCGGGTCGACCGAGGGGATCGTGAACGTGCCGTCCGGCGCGGTCGTCGCGGACTTGCCGCAATCCGGATAGCACGAGGGGCACATGGTGCTGTAGCCGGTTTTGACGGCGGCGGTCCAGACGATGACTTTGGCGCCGGAGACCGGCGATCCTGCGTCGTCGGTCACGCGGCCCGAGAGGTCCGGACGGGGAGGTGGGGTCGGTGAGGGGTCCGCGAATGAGACACCCGTGGCCAAGGCCACCAAGAAAACGACCGCGAGACGAACGAGTTGGCGTGGCATCCGCACCTCCCGAGCACAGCATACCAGTGGGCGACTGTGCTAGCGAAGTGCTGGTTGCGAGGCCCTTCCCGCGAATCGGGCGGCGGTCACGACCAGCGCGGCGATGGGGCCGATGGAGAGCACGGTCACGAAGGCGTACCACGCGTTGAAGTCCAGCGTCAGCGGGACATTCACGACGATGGTGCCGATGAGGAGGCACGCGGCGAAGGAGAGCTGTCCGAGTCGGATGAGCAGGACCATCGCGGCGATGGAGAGGATCAGCGCGGCGAGCTTCACGCCAAAGAGCGGGCCGCCTCCCCCCATAACCAGACAGAGGAACAGGGTCGTGACCGGGTACGTGATCCATCGGAGGCGAACGACCTTGTGGACCCCCAGCATCGCGAGGGTGATCAGCAGCGGCAGGGCGAAGTTCGCGGCGATCATGGTGGAGAGCGTGGAGATCGAGAAGGTGAAGCCGTTGAACCAGTCGGCGTTCGACAGCAGAGGGCGGACCACCGTGGCGTTGGAGAAGTCGAGCATCTGCCCGACGGTGAACAGGGGGGCGATCGCGGTGCCGACCGCAGCGCCGATGAGCACGTCGCGCCACACGAGCGCGTCGCGCCACCGGCCGGACATGAGGCGGCTCCAGGAGATGAGCAGGTGAGGCCAGGTGCGGCGGATCTCGGGTTCCATGCCGAGATAGACGATCCAAGCCAGGCAACCGAACCAGAGGGCCCGTCCAAGTGGGCGGCCGATGATGTCGACCGTGATCATGTCGCCGATCGTCTGTCGTCCGACGATCATGGAGATGAAGGTGGCGACGCCGACGACCAGGCCGGTCGCCAGAGCGCCGCGGCGGTCGCTGCGGTTGTTGCGATTGCTCCGGAACGCAAGCACGACCGCGGCGGCAACGCCCAGGAGCAGAACCATGCTGATGATGTCGTCGACGGCGATGCTGGCCTTTTTGTTTGCTTCTTCGAAGGAGGGATCCGCGGGCGGCTTGTCGGGCAAGATGCGGAAGAAGACCGGAACGCCGTCGAGCGAAGCGGCCTCGACACGGAACTTCATCTCCGGCAGCGTGCGGAACGAGGCCCTCCAGGCGTAGCGGTGATCGGCGCCGACCGCGGGCGCACGCGTGGGCTCCACGGCCTCAACGGTGGCGAGGTCGAAATCGGCGGCGGCCAGGAAGGGCATCCAGTCCAGCTTCGCGGGCTCGGCGTTGATCGGGGTGTTCGTTGCGGTGGGTGTCGTAGTGGGTGTAGTGGTGGGCTTGAGGAACCCGCTGTCCGGTGGAACGCGTTCGAACCGGAGCAGGTGGCCGCTGCTGCTGAAGGCCGCGTAGACCGCGCGGGGTTGATCACGGTTGGGAGAGCTGGCGGTGACCCAGCGGTCGGTCCAGCCGGTGGGCTGCAGGCGAGCGGGCTCGGCGCGGTACCAGAAATAGATGGTGGCAGGATGGGGATCGCGGAAGTGTTCCATGCCGCCGACCTGAGCGGGGTTGCGGGCGAGGTCGGTGATGAAGCCGTAGCCGTAGGCCTCGTAGGTGGTGGGCGGCTCGGCCCCGAGCTTGGTCAGGGTCTCCCGAGCCTTGGCAACCAGAGCGGGAGAGGAGAGCGAGAAGGGAGCGATGCGGTGCAGGCCGTACTTGTCCTGCAGGGCGGCAATCAAGCCGGTGGCAAGCAGGACCACACCCACGAGCGACCACGCGAGCCACTGTGGGATCGTGCCTTCGCCTCCGGAGACCGCGAGGAGTTCCGGGCTCGGGGTTTCGCCGGCGGCAAGGGCGGCAGCGAGCGGGTCGCCGCCGGGGAGGGCTGCAGAGACGGCCAGGGCGCTGGAGGGACGATTCCGAGGGTCGCTCTCCAGGCAGTGGAGGATGACGCGTTCGACGGCAGGGTCGAGTCCCTTGACGTGATCGCTCGGGCTGGTGACTTTGGACGAGGAGGTGCCGCTCTGGTGCAGACTGCGCAGCTGCTCGATGGACTGTGCGTGGAAGGCTTGCTTGCCGGTGAACAGCTCGTAGAGGACGAGGCCCAGGGAGTACAGATCGCTCTTCTTGGTGACCTCGGTGCGGTTGAACTGCTCCGGAGCCATGTAGGCGGGCGTACCGCTGGCGATGTCGCCCTTGGCAGCCAGCTCGTCGACGAAGCCGGCAACGCCGAAGTCCATGATCCGGGCGTTGCCCCGCCCGTCGAGCATGATGTTGGCGGGTTTCAGGTCGCGATGGATGACGCCCTGGTCGTGGGCGGCATGGAGGCCGGCGCAGATCTGTCGGGCGATCTGCAGGGCCTTGTCTTCCGGCAAGCGGCCGATGCGGCGGAGAAGCGAGCCGAGATCTTCGCCGTCGACGTACTCCATCGAGAGGAAGACGGCGGTGGAGCCCGCCGAGGCGAACTCGCCGATGTCGTACACGCGGCAGACGTTGGGATGGCTGATCTGACGGGTGAGGCGGACCTCGGAGCGGAATCGGTCGAGGCGGACGGCGTCGAACGCGAGCGCTTCCGGGAGCAGCTTGAGGGCCACGGACGAACCCAGCTTCAGGTCGTCGGCGCGGTACACCTCGCCCATGCCGCCCCGGCCGAGCATGGCGACGATCCGGTAGCGGTCTTGGAGGACGGTGCCGGGCGCGAAGCGGTTTCCGTTGGCCGCACGGAGGGCGGCCGCTGTCGAAGGCGACGTCGGCTGGGCGTGTGACGCGGTGATGTCGATGTCATAACGATCGGGCACGTCCAGAATCTAGCACGATTGCGAACCCCGCGACGGTCGACGCGATTGGGTGATTCCTGATCGCATCGGGTTGCGGCATTTCGTATCATGGGTGGCACGCAACGGCGGAAAGGTGCAACGGGTGGTGCGAGGCGACCGCCCGTTTTCAAGGTTCGAGGGGAATGCATGTCGGAATCACCGGCCAACGTGACCCTGTTGCTGCACGCCGCCGCGTCGGGTGATCGCAAGGACGTGGACGCGCTGATGGCCGCGATCTACCAGGATCTGCGGCGGCTCGCGCTGGCGCACATGAGCGAGGAACGCCGCGACCACACGCTGCAGGCGACTGCGCTGGTGCACGAGGCGTACGTCAAGCTGATCGATCAGCGGAACACCAACTGGAACGACCGGGTGCACTTCTTCTCGGTGGCGTCGCGGATCGTGCGCCGGATCCTGATCGATCACGCCCGGGCACGCAACGCTGAGAAACGCGGCGGGGCGGTGACCCGCGTCGGCATCGGCGAACAAGACGTCGCCGCGCCCGAGCACGACCTCGACGTGATCGCGCTGCACGAGGCGCTGGAAGAACTGGCGACCCTCGACGAACAGCAGGCACGGATCGTCGAGCTCCGCTACTTCGGCGGCTGCACGGTCGAGGAGATCGCCGAGCTGCTCAAGGTTGGGAAACGGACCGTGGATCGGCAGTGGCTCGCCGCGAAGACGTGGCTGTTCGATCGGCTCAGCGAGAACAGCGATGACGCGGGAGGCGATCGTGGCCGGTGATGCGATGGCTCGCGCCCACGCGGTCTTCACGCGGGCGTTGGAGCTCGATGGTGCGGCACGCGAGGCGATGGTGCTCGAGGCGTGCGGCCAAGACGCGGAGGTCCTCCGGCGCGTCCGGAGATTGCTGCAGGTCGCCGAACGGACGACAGATTTCCTGGAGTCCCCGGCCGTCGCGGCGTTCGATCCGGGCGCGGCACCGGTGCCGCAGGCAGTCGGGAACTACCTCGTGGTCGGCGTGCTCGGTGTGGGCGGCATGGCGACGGTGTACGAAGCCGTGCAGGAGAACCCGAACCGTCGCGTCGCGATCAAGGTGATGCACCAGAGCATGGTGCATCCCGACGCGCTGACGCGGTTCAGGTTGGAAGCCCAAACTCTGGCGCGGTTGCGACATCCCGGGATTGCCCAGATCTACGAAGCGGGCACGGCGCCGCTTGGTCAGTCCACGCCGTCGCCATTCTTTGCGATGGAACTCGTGCCGGATGCACTGAGCCTGACCGCGTACGCCAAGAAGAAGGGGCTTGGGCTCCGAGAGCGTGTCGAGATGTTTGTGACGGTGTGCGACGCGGTGCTGCACGGGCACCAGAACGGGATCATCCATCGCGACATCAAGCCGGCGAACGTGCTGGTCGGCCCCGACGGACGTCCCAAGGTGATCGACTTTGGGATTGCCCGCGGTTCTGACGCCGAGGGCAAGCCGTTGACCAGCGCGACCGACGAGAAGAAGCTCATCGGCACGCTCAACGCCATGAGCCCCGAGCAGTGCGTCGATCCATCGAACATCGACGTGCGATCGGACGTGTATTCGCTCGGCGTTTTGCTGTACGAGTTGGTGACCGGCACGCTGCCGCACGATCTGTCGCGATGCTCGGTGCCGCAGGCTGTGCGGGTTATCGCCGAGGGAGAAGTGGTGGGGGCCGGGCGGCTGAACGCCGAGGCTCGTGGAGACCTTGAAGCCGTCGTGGCGATGGCGATGGCAAAGGATCGCGAGCGTCGGTACGCGGGTGTCAACGAACTCGCCGCGGACCTGCGCCGCTATCTGGACAACCAGCCGGTGCTGGCCCGGCGTTCGGGAACGTCGGAGCGGGTGCGGAAGTTTGTGAGGCGCAACCCAGCGTTGACCGCGACTCTTGGATTGGCGGCCGCGGTGCTTGTCGTGGGAGCGGTGGTTTCCACATGGTTTGCGATTGCCGCAAGCCGGGCGCGGGACGCCGCGGTGCAGCGCGAGCGGGAACTGGCGACTGTCACCGAGTTTCAGGAATCACTGCTCCGCGGCGTGGACGTGGCGGCGATGGGCGGCCAGCTGCGCGAGTCCGTGCGCGCCAAGCTCGCCCAGAAAGCGGGTTCCGGCGGGAAGGAGGATCCGGTTCAGCAGCAGCAGTGGAACGACATGCTGGGCCGCCTGAACTTCACCACGATCGCGCTCGAGCATCTGAATCAGAGCGTGCTGCAGCGGTACGCCGCGTCGATCCGGGACCGCTTTGGTGAGCAGCCGCTGCTCCGGGCGCGGCTGTTGCAGCAGCTCGCGACCACCATGCGGTCGCTGGGGTTGCACGCCGATGCCTTGCCGCTGCTTTCGGAGGCCCTGGCGGTGCGGCTGAAGGAGCTGGGGCCCGATCACAACGACACGCTCCAGTCGCGGTTCACGCTCGGCTCGGTGCTCTCCACCCTTGGCCGGTTCGACGAGGCCGAGGCCGAGCTTCGCGAGACCTACGAGCGACGCTTGGCGTTGGCGGGGCCCGACGATCGCAACGTGCTCACCGTCAGCACTTCCCTCGGGGGCGTGTACCAGCGGATGAACCGGCTGGAGGACGCCGAGCGCATTTGGACCGACACGTTGGCGCGCCAGCGTCGGGTGCTGGGAGACGACGACCCGGCGACGCTGCGTTCGCTGAACAACATGGGCATTCTGCACGCCCTGAACGGGCGGTTGGACAAAGCCGAGGAGTGTTGGCGCGAGCTGCTGGATCGTCGGCGCCGGACCTTGGGCGCAGACCATCCCGAGTATCTCGGATCGCTGGGTAATCTGGGCAGCCTTCTGCTGGATCAGGGCCGATACAAGGATGCCGAACCGTTCCTGCGCGAGTCGCTGGCGGCGGACCGCCGGCGGTACGGAGATACACACCCGACGACGCTCACCGCGATCTCGATGCTCATGTCGATGTACCGCGAGTCCGGCGATTTGGCCGCGGCCGAGCCGCTGGCGCGAGAGTGTGTGGCGGGTCGCACCGCGACGCTCGGCCCCGAGAACGTCGACACGATGCACGCCGCGGCCACGCTCGGGGCGATCGTGTACGCCCGAGGTCGTGTGGCGGAAGGTGAGAAGCTGATGCGAGACGCGCTCGAGGTACAGACCCGAGTCGTCGGGGCGTCCAATCCCGCCACCATGGGCACCATGACGTTGCTGATGGAGGCGCTCTGGAACTCGAAACGAGTGGACGACGCGCTCGCGGTCAGCTCCCGGCTCGTCGAGCTTTCACGCGACAGCAAGGACCCCCTCTCACCGGGTCCGACCCTCTCGGTGCACGGGGCGATTCTGCTCGACGCCGGCAGATACGACGAGGCACGCCAGGCGCTCCATGACGCGTACACCATGATCGAGACCACATTCGGTCCGGTCCATCCGCAAACGCATGCCGCGGCGGAACGGCTGGCGGGCTATTACGCCAAGGCCCACGAGCGGGAACCCGCGGCCGGGCACGACCAGGAACAAGCCCGCTGGCGTGCGGTCGCCGAGAAGGCCAAGTCGGTCAAACCATGAGTCAGCGGCGCGAGTCGACGCCGCTTCTCGCGTCTACACGCAGCAAGGAACGCAGGAGTCCGGATATGGCAGTCAAGCGACATCCCGTGGCGGTGGCGATCGCGGGCGACCCGCTCTCTCGTGTTCCACTCGACACCGAGTTGGTCGAGAGGCTCCGGGGGACGTACGAGATCGTCCGAGGGCACGACCTTCGCTTGGCGGAGGTGTTCTACGCGCGGCTGTTTTCCGTCGCCCCGCATCTGCGGGCGATGTTCCCCAGCGATCTCAAGGCCCAGTCCGCCAAGCTGATCGCGGCACTCGACGCCGTGGTTCGGAATTTCCAGGACCCCCACGCCAACATCGCTGCACTCTCGGACTTGGGTCGGCGGCACGCGGGCTATGGCGTCAAGCCGGAGCACTACCAGATTGTCATCGACCTGCTGATCGAGTCGATGCGGGAGATCGGCGGGGCGGCCATACCCGAGAGCCGCCTGAGTGAGTGGCGATCGGCGCTGCGGCTCATCTCCGATCAGATGATCGCGGCCGCGAGCACTCGGTGATGGTCCGCGAATGGCCCGATCCACGACAGGATTGAACACCTCCCGACGCCGTCGATTGGCGTCGCCGAGTCCGTCGCCGAGTCCGACGCCGAGTTCGACGCCGAGTTCGGCCCCGACCTCGACAAGTCAATCGGGCGGAATCCTGACGCCGCGCGGCCCGAGCCGCAGTCACGTCTCAACGAGGAAACGCGACACGGATCGGGCCCCGACCGAATCGCTGCCCGCACCGGCTCGCGGCCAGTCCATTCGCGTGCGTCCGAGACCTTGCAGCCCAGTCGCCGGGGTCCGAGAGCGCTTCATCAAGAAGCTGGCGAAGGCCGAAGCGGCGTTCGTCGCAATCCAGGTGCCCCGCTTTCAAAAAGGGTCCCGTAACACCTGTTTTTCAGCAAAGAGATCCCCTTCCCCGCGGTCGTCGAACCCGGTTCGATCGTCCGATGTACTATTGAGTAGATGGTCCGCTTCGGCATCATCTTCGGCTTGCTGTTCCAATCGTTCGTGGCGATCTGCTGTGGCCAGTGGACGTCGCCCCGCGCGACGGACGGCTGTTGTGGCCCGCGGGAATCGGAGTGCTGCTGCTGCCCGCACGAAGAGTCCACGACCAACGACGCGTGCTGTGGCGAGTCGGACGAAGGCGCCTGCTGCGCGACCGAGCCGACCAAGGAACGCAGCGGCTGCGACTGCTGCGTCGTGACGCAGGATGTGCCGCAGGCTCCGGTCACTCCGGACCGGCGGCCGACGACGGACACGGCCGGTGTGACGATCCCGGCGCCTCCGATGGCGCTGGTCCACGTTGGAGGTTGGCGTGAGCCAAACAGGCTTGCGCTGCGGCACGAGCCGCCATGGCGGGCCGGGCGAGCGGTGCTCGCGGGCCAGTGCCGCTGGAACTTGTGAGAAACAAAGCCATCGATCGGGCTTCGGCCTGATCGTCCGCGGGCTTGGCGCTGGCGTGACGCCTGTGCCGCCGGTGCGTTCGTGCCGGATCGCTCGCGTGGTTGCCGCGCCCTGACCGGCGCTCACCCCCGTTTCTCACCATTTTCATTCAACCTCACACACGCCCGGCGCGTCCGGGCGGATCGAAAGGATCGAACATGAACACTCTTCTTCTCGCGCTCTCCTCGGCAGGCATGATCTACCTCTCTCCCGCGATCGACCAGACCGCGAAGTTGGAGGCCAAAGCCTGCTGCTGCGGCTCCTCGTGCTCGTGCGAAGACTGCACCTGCGACTGCGGCGGCAAGTGCGACGAGAGCTGCAAGTGCGGCGAGTGCTGCGCGACCGGCTCGTGCTGCTCGGGCGGCTCGTGTTGCAAGTAAGTTCTTGGGTTTCTGGAGCCCCTCGCCGAGCATCGCTCGGCGGGGGGTTTTTGTCCTCCACAAACCCCGAGCGTCCGAGAGTGCGTCCGCGTCCGAGTGACGCGTCCTGCTCCGGCGTGTTCGGGGCTCGTCGGGAGCTACGATTTCACTGGAAACACACCCGTTCGCGTCCTGCTGGAGTCAGCGGGGCGACGACCGGATTCTGAAAGGATCGAGTCATGGATTTCTCCAAAGCGGCAATGAAGACGGCGGGCGCGTTCCTTCTCGCGGCCAGCCTGAGCACCTTCGCGGGCTGTCAGAACAACAAGTGCGCGGACAAGGATGACTGTTGCGGCTCCTGCAAGTCCGAAGCGGATTGCAAGGAGAAGTGCGGCGACAAGGGCTGCAGCAAGGACGGCGCGAAGAAGCAGGCCCTCAACAAGATCTGCCCCATCGGCGAGCACGACGCCGACGGAACGATCACCGCCAGCTACAACGGCAAGACGGTGGCGTTCTGCTGCGACGACTGCAAGACCGCCTTCGCGAGCAAGACCGCCTTCGCGAGCAAGACCGACGCCGAGAAGGCCGAGATCGTGGCCAAGGCCTACGCCTCGAAGTGATCACCCAGCGATCGTTCGGGGAAAGCCCCGGCGGTTGATCGAATGGAATCCCACCACGGGCGGTTTCGGCCGCCCGTTGTTATTGGGGAGCTTCGGCGGCACCCCCGTGGCGGCGGCGTGCATCGAAAAGGGCTTCTTTCGTCGATCCGGCTTGTGAACCGAGGGCCGGCGAGACATATTGAACGGCCGAGGTCAGTCTTTTGAGAGGTTCCGCCGCAACCGGACGCCGCCGGACGGTGAACATGAGCAGGCGGGTCTTCGGACCCGCGTCGAGAGGATGTTGAGATGCGAAATCTGCACCGTTGCGTCGGGATGGCTACGGCGATGATCTCCGCGTGGGCGTCCGCGGGCGTGGCCCGCGGTGCGGACCCGCGTTTGGCGTGGTCCCATGTGGGGCAGGTGGAGGCCGATGCGTCGCAGCGGCGCGGGGTGATCGGCGCCTTGGGAGGTCTCGAGTCACCTCGGGCCTACGCATCCTTCACCATGGACGATCGGTTGCAAGCGGCTCTGCTCGCGACGGCGCCGATGGAGTTCACCCCCGCGGCCGAGAACGCCCCGGTCGTGATGCTGCCCCGTCCCGACGGCACGCTGGAGGCGTTCACGCTGGTGGAGTCGCCGGTGATGCATCCGCTGCTCGCCGCCAAGTACCCGAGCATCAGGACATACGCCGCCCAGGGTGTCGACAACCCCGCGGCCACGGCGCGGGTCTCGATGAACGAGCTGGGCTTCTTCGCGACGGTGCTGTCGCCCGAGGGCGACTACGCGGTCGCGCCGCTGGAGCCCGTGACGGCGCTCCGGAACCCGCAGGCGATCTACGCGAGCGCGTACACCGGCGAGATCAACGGGCCTTGGGAGTGCGGGTTCGTCAACACCCCGGGGCCGGAACTGCCCGACCCTTCGATCTTCGTTTCGACCGGGGACACGCTCCGGACCTACCAGCTCGCGTGCGCGATGGAAGCCCAGATGTGCGTGAATCTGGGCGGCGGCACGGTGGCCGGCGGACTCAGCCTGGTCACCACCGCGGTCAACGCGACCAACGCCGTCTGGGAGAGGGAGTTCTCGATCCGGCTGATCATGTTCCCAGAGTCGGACAGGATCATCTTCACCAACCTCGCGACCAATCCGTACGACAACACCAGCAACGAATCGATGCTCGGTGAGAATCAGGGCGTCATCGACGCCAACAGCGATGCTCCCTACGACGTCGGGCACGTGATCGCCTGGGCCGGCGGCGGCGTCGCGATCCGCGGCGCGGCCTGCGGCAGCCAGAAAGGCTCCGGCGTCAGCGGCAACATGTTCTCATCCAGTTCGTTCTCGAATCCGCAAACGTTCATGCACGAGCTGGGGCACCAGTTCAACGCCCCGCACTCCTGGAACAGCCCCAACGGAGCGTGCACCGCGGCGCAGTGGGGGGCGGGTGCCGCGCTCGAACCCGGCAGCGGCTCGACGATCATGTCCTACGCCGGTTCGTGCAGCCCAGACAACATCCAGAACTCGCGGGATACCTACTACAGCCAGGGCAGCCAGCAGCAGATCACCGATTTCGCCGCGAGCCGTACGTGCACGGTCGCGATCAGCACGAACAATCGCGCCCCCGTGGTGTCGACGCCCCTGCTCAACAACGACGTGATCCCGATCGGTACGCCGTTCGAACTCACCGGGTCCGCGACCGATCCTGACGGAGACGCGCTGACCTTCGTGTGGGAGCAGCGGGACTTTGGATCACAACGGGCTCTCTCGGCGGGCGACGGCGGCTCCGGGCCACTGTTCCGCTCGTTCCTGCCCTCGACCACCGGCAACACCCGTGTCTTTCCCAGGCGCTCGACGATTCTCAGCGGCAATCTCGCCGGCTCGCTGGGTGAGATCCTGCCCACCACCACGCGGACCATCCGATTCCGGTTCACCGCCCGCGATAACAAAGCGGGCGGCGGCGGGGTGAACTTCCTCGATCGCCAGGTTCGTTCCGTCAGCACTGTCGGTCCGTTCAAGATCACGGCACCGAACGTCGCCGGTACGCAGTCCGGCGCCGTCGTGGTCCGCTGGGACGTCAAGGGCACCGACGTCACGCCCTTCAATCACACCCGCGTCAACATCTGGCTCTCGACCAACGGCGGCAACACATTCACGACCCTGCTCAAGGGCGACACCCCCAACGACGGCGTCGAGCCGGTGATCCTGCCGCAGAGCACCTCCACGCAGATGCGGATCATGGTGCGCCCCAAGAACAACCTGGCGGACGCGCTCTACTTCGACATCTCCGACGCGAACATGACCCTGGCCGCGGCACCGCAGGCGGTGCGGCTCGCCTCGGGGGGGTCGCCCGTCATCGCCGACACGTTCGGCAACGGCAACGGGAACGGCGCGCCCGAGCCCGGTGAGAGCAACGTGCAGGTGTGGTTCGATCTCCTGAGCACCGGCCTGGCGACGGCGACCAACGTGAACGCAACGGTCGAATCCCTGACCGCCGGCGTGACCGTGAAGCGAGGCTCGATCTCGTTCAACGATCTCCCGCTGGGGGCTCTGGAACGCAACGCGATCCCGGCGCTGATCTCCGTGGCGCCGAGCGTGGTGTGCGGGAGCAACGCGACGCTCCGGCTGAACGTGACGACCGCTCAGGGCAACTTCACCATCAATCACACCGTCAAGATGGGGCCCACCAGCAACATCTGTGCGGCTCCGGTCGCCTACTGCGCCGGCGATTTCAACGAGGACGGCTCGGTGGACGACGCCGACTTCTCGATCTTCGCGGCGGCCTACGACCTGCTGAACTCGGCCGGGGGCGATCTGAACGCCGACACGCTGACCGATGACAGCGATTTCAGCGTGTTCGTGGTGGCGTACGACGCTCTGGTCTGCCCGTGAGGAGAGCCGTCTAGACCAACGACAACGCCGCGGGAAACCGCGGCGTTTTCGTTCCTTCACGGGATCTCTCAGCGGTCGGACGGACGAGCCAGCGAGGCGAATTGGGGATCTAGGATTCGAACCTAGACTAAGTGAGTCAGAGTCACTCGTGCTACCGTTACACCAATCCCCAGGCGATCGGTGCGAATGGTACGCAGCCGACGCGTGCTGACAAGTGGCCGAGAGCGTGTCTTTGGCGACCCCGGCGAGCGGCAGTCCGCCTTCCGGAGTGCTGCCTTCTGTCGCTGTCGGTCTTACAGCGGCCGGGGCGACCGCAAGACCGTCATCTTTCCGTGCTGCTCCACGAAGGAACGCTTTTCGGCGGGGCCCGGAAGGCCCCGCTCCCGATCGCTCCTAGGCCGGTAGACTCGGTCGATGCACACGCGAATCAAGGCGGCCGTTGTTGCTTCCATGCTGAGCTTGATCTGTTCGAGCGGGGTGGCCCGTGCCGCGGAGCTGCCGGCGGGAATTCCCCCCACCAAATCGACGCTGTCCGGTCGGGACCCGGCGGTGCTGGCGTTGCTCGATGAGTACTACGACCTGATCGCGATGGCGAGCCCGGAGGGGGCGAGCACGCGGGGCGACCTCCGATTCAACGACAAACTGGGCGATGTGAGCGCGGCGGCGCTCGCGTCGCAGCGAGCCCAGTCCGCCTCGATCCTCGAACGGGTTCGGAAGCTGGATCGAGCCAAGCTCGCCGACGCCGACGCGCTCGACGCGGACCTCTTGGAGTACACGCTGGACTTGTCGCTGCGGAGCGCGAAGTTCCTGCCGGAGCAGATGCCCATCAACGCTCTGGACGGTCCGCATGTGCAGCTGCCGCAGCTGTATCTGTCGGTGCCATTATCGACGGAGAAACAGGTCGCGGACTATGTGACGCGACTGGAGCAGATCCCCGTCTTGATCGACCAGCAGATCGCAAACATGCGAGAGGGGATGAAAGCCAAGCGTGTGCCGCCCAAGGTCGTGCTGGCGGACACGGTCGCGGGCATTCGGTTGCACTGCGGCCCCGAGATCGCGAAGGACCCGAGCGTTTCAGCGTTCTACACCCCGCTGCGGTCGAGGCCGTCGGGCGACGCGACGGCCGCCCGGGCGAGCAAGGCGATCGCTTCGGGAATCGTGCCCGCGTTTGAGAAGCTCGCGGCGTTCATGGAGAAGGAGTACATCCCGGCGTGCCGCGAGAGCATCGGAGCCGCGGAGGGTGTCGACGGGATCGGTTTCTACGACCTGCAGTTGCGATTCCACACCACGACGCCGATGTCGGCCAAGGAGGTGCACGAGCTCGGCCTGGCGGAGGTCGCGCGGATCAAGGGCGAGATGATGCGGGTGATCGACGAGACCGATTGGCCCGAGAAAGGCCGGTACTCGGGAGAAGAACGCTTCGCGAAGTTCGTCGAGTATCTCCGCAAAGACCCCCGGTTCTACTTCAGCGACGAGCAGGAGATGCTGCGTGGCTATCGCGACATCGCCAAGCGGATCGATCCCGAGCTTCCCCGGCTCTTCGCGACCCTGCCTCGATTGAGCTACGGCGTGCGGCCGATCCCGCGGTTCGCGGCCCCCAGTTCGCCCGCGGCGTACTACTACCCCGGCTCGGTGCGCTCGGGTGTTCCCGGCTACTTCATGGTCAACACCTACGACCTCAAGCAGCGGCCCAAGTACGGCATGATCTCGCTGACGCTGCACGAGGCCGTGCCCGGACACCACTTCCAGGGCGCGATCGCCGACGAGGTTGACAACCAGCACCCGTACCGGACCACGCTCTGGTACACCGCGTATGGCGAGGGCTGGGCCCTCTACGCCGAGTCGCTGGGACGAGAGATGGGCGACGACGCACGGTCGGCAGCGAACCCCAACGGACGCGGCTTGTACAGCGACCCGTACGACTACTTCGGGCGTCTCAGCGACGAGATCTGGCGAGCCTGCCGCCTGGTGGTCGACACCGGGATGCACGCGTTCGGCTGGTCACGCCAGCGAGCGATCGACTACATGCTCGCCAACAGCGCGGGCACCGAGCTGGACACCGTCAGCGAGATCGATCGCTACATCGGCTGGCCCGGTCAGGCCTGCGGCTACAAGATCGGAGAGATCAAGATCCGCGAGCTCCGGGATCGAGCCACCAAGGCCTTGGGCGAGGGCTTCGACCGGCGACTCTTCCACGACGAGGTCCTGGGGGCCGGATCGATCCCGCTGGCGGTCCTGGAGAAGCGGATGGACCGTTGGATCGAGCGGCAGAAGGCGCTGTCACGCCCGTCCGGATCGGGCAACGACAACGCCGCCCGATAACGAGCGGCGCTTGGGTGTGATTGTGTTCTCAAGATCCGGCGCGAACCGGAGTTCAGCTGCCGTAGCTGAGGGGAGTGGCCCGCCCGTAGGGGCTGTTGGGCCGGTTCTCAGCGGGCCGCGGCGCCGGCGCCGCGGGGGCGGCAGCGGGCTGCGGAACCGGGAAAGGCCGGGTATCGCCGGTCTGACGGCGAGCGCGAACCTCGTCGATCGAGCGGTCGAGCTTGCCGAGGATGGCCTTGACTTGATTGAATGACTTTTCAGTAGGACCCATACGCACCGCCTCCATGCAGGTGCTGAAACATCGGAGGCAACGGGTCGCGACTTGTCGATGGGATGGAGCTATTTCGAGACCCGCCGGAAGTGGTGCGGTCTGTGCGGGCTGGGTGAGTTGCGAGCGCGGCAGGACGAAGGTCCAGTGAAGAACGCGAGCGAAACACGGACCATGCGTCGCGTCTGCGGCGGTGCGTGTCACCCAGCGACACGCACCACGTGAGTCACGAGTCGGACCATCTCTGACGCCCGATCCCGCGCGGCCGCGTGGGTTGGTTATTCCGGCAACCGGTCGAGTTCCTTCTCGGCTTGATCCACGAGACGTCGGATGGTGTCCGCGCCGAAGTCGAAGCGCAGGCCGCAGGCTTTGAACAGGTCCGGGAGCGTCCGGCTCCCGCCCAGGGAGAGGGCGTGGAGGTAATGGTCGACGGCGGCTCGCTCGCCCTTCTCGAGGCTGAGGAGCCAGAGCTGGAGGGCCCCGAGCTGGGCGATCCCGTACTCGATGTAATAGAAGGGGACGCTGAACAGGTGCGGCTGGCGGTGCCAGAGATACGCGCGAGCATCCTCCAGTCCGTCCCAGGAGCAGGAGCTGCCGAAGCGTGAGTCCAAGGTCAGCCAGAAGTTCTTGCGCTGCTCGCGAGAGTGCGTGGGGTTGGCGTAGATCCAGTGCTGGAACGCGTCGATGGTGGCGATCCAGGGCAGGAGGAAGACGCTGCGTTCGATCTGCTGGCGTTTGGCGCGGTCGTACTCGTCCTGGGTGCGGTAGAAGCCCTGCTCGCCGTTTACATGAGGAAGCGTGAGCAGCTCCATGCTCATGCTGGCGACCTCGCAGAACTCCATCGGGGCGTGTCGGTACGCCAGCAGCGGCTCGTCCACCGTGAGCATCGAGTGGAACGCGTGCCCGGCCTCGTGCAGCATGGTCGTGACGTCGCGGCTGGTGTTGGCGGCGTTCATGAAGATGAACGGCTTGCGGGACCGGTCGCGCATGTACTGGTACCCGCCGGGCGCTTTGCCCTTGCGCGAATCAAGGTCGAGCCCGGCTCCGTCCCGGGCGCCGCGGGCCTCGCTGCCCGTGCCCATCGTGGAGAGCATGTCGGCCAGGCGAGGATCCAGCCGGCGGAAGGTCGAGACGGTGCGCTGCATCAGGTCGGCCCCGCCCTGGAACGGCTTCAGCGGGGCGCGGCCCTTGACATCCACCGCGAGGTCCCAGGGGCGGAGCGTGTCGACGCCCAGGCTTCTCTTGCGGCGTTCTTCTTGCCGCCGGATCATCGGAACGATCAGCCGCTCGCAGCTCTCGTGGAAGTCGAAGCAGTGCTTGGGGGTGTAGTCGAAGCGGTGCTTGGCCTTGAAGGCGTAGGCAGCGAAACCGTCAAAGCCCGCGTTGGTGGCCACCGTGTGCCGCAGCGTCACCATCCGATCGAACAGCCCCTCGATGGTGTCGCGATCCTGCAGCCGTCGCTCGGTGACGGTGCGGAAGGCGCGTTCACGCAGATCGCGGTCGGTCCGCTCCTGGAACACGGCCATCTGCGGCAGGGTGCGCTCCTGGCCCTCGAACTGCACGGTCATGCCGCCGATGACCTGGTCGTACGACTGGCTGAGCTTGGCCAGTTCCGTCTCGATCGGGACGTTCTCGGGGCGATAGAGCTCGACGTCCGCGGAGGTGTCGCGGACGAGAATCGAGTGCCGCGGCGAGGCGAAGCTCTTCGAGAGCTCGACCAGACGCCGGTCGAGCTCGAAGCTTAGGGGCTTGAGCTTGGGGACGACGTGCTCGACGTAATCCGCGTACGCCTTCTGAGCGTTTGCATCGTCGGTGCCGCAGGTCATGGTGATGTAGAGGTTCGCCTGGGCCTCGGAGCAGGCGGCGTCGAGCTCGCTGCGATCCAGGAGCCACTGATCAAACTCCGCACCGGATCGCACGGGACGGCGGAGGAGCTCGGAGAAGAACGGCTCGACGGCCTCGAACGCGGTGGCGTCGAGAGCGGCGGGGATGGAGGTCGAAAGAGATGTTGTGGCCATGGGACCTTTCAGAGCCGCGGGATTCAGCCCGCGCAGTGGGCTGTGGGCGACACGCCATCGTACAGGCGGCGGACGCCGGCGGGGCCGGGAAGGACTCCCCCCGACGCCGACGCAGGCGGGACGCCAACGGTGTGTACCAATGAAAACGCCGCGGGTGGCCGCGGCGTTGGTGGAGCTGGATGTTGTTTACTTCTTTTCCTTCTTGAGCAGCTCGCGGATCTTCTTCTCCGTGGGCTCGATCCACTCCTCGCGGAAGCGATCGGGGTAGAGGTTGAACTTGAAGAGCGCCAGGTTGGGGTTGTTGTTGATGGCGGAAATGATCTTGTTCATGGCTTCGCGGGCCTTGCCGGCGAGCTTGGCCTTGCGCTCGTCGTCACCCTGGGCGGCCATCTGCATGGCGGCGTCGAGCGTGATCCGGTACTCGTCGAGCGACTGCTCGTCCTTGTAGGTCTTGTCGCGGAAGTCCATCTGCATCTGCTCGGCGGCGCAGATCGGCCAGGCAAAGCCGGGCTTCTTGACGCCGACCCACTCGACCTCCTGCAGGTTCATCGCCTTGGCGAGTTCGTCCAGGGTCGAGGCGGTGCCTGAGGAGAAACGCACGGCCTCGGCGGTCTGGGAGGTGAAGGTGAAGACGCGACCCTTGGGGTTGAGGACGATGTTGCCCGAGGTGGTGTCGTTGTAGAACTGCACCTGCCCGCGGTCGGAAACCGTGGCGCTCAAGGGCTCCATGATCTGCATGGCCCGCATGATCTGCGGATCGTGGTTGCCGCGGGCGGAGATCTTCTCCATCTGGAACAGGACCTCCTCAAGGCCGCGACCCTGAACGGCCTGGAGCTGCCCGAACCAGCCGGTGCAGGCCCCGTACGCACCCTCGGGGGTCATGTAGACCTCTTCGATGCAGTGAGAGGTCATGGCCGCGGCGGAGATCGCCCAATCGATCCAGGCCACCGTGCGGAAGTTCTTGCGATACTCGTCGTAGATGACGTCCGAGAGCTTCTGGATCTCGAGCAGAGCGCCGCCGCCGGAGTTGACGCGGAAGACGACGATGTCGATGTTGTCCTTCTTGAGCAGCGGGATGGCGTCGCGGAGGGGCTTGGCCATGACGTAGATGCCGACCATGTCCTTGTCGCCGCCTTCGCCCAGGGTCAGAACCGCGGCCCGGGGGACACGGTTGGCGGTGCGGGTCTGCGAGTCGGACTGAGCGGGCTTCGAGGCCGCGGGGGCGGGCTGGGAGTCCGGCTTGCTTTCAGGCTTCGTCTCCGGCTTGGGAGCGTTCGCCGGGGTCGTGGCGGCCGGGGTGGCGCTGTCCTCGATCTTCTGGAACTTGGAGTAGTCCGAAGATGTGAACATCTTCGTCTCCTCCTTGCCATTGACCGAGACCTTCAGCCACACCAAACCGTCCACCTCGCGGACGAGCTCGCCCTCGACGACGCTGCCGTCCTTGAGGGTGAGCTTGGCGCGAGCGGCGGCATCGGCGTGAGCCGCGGGGAGGGTGAGGGCCAGTCCGATGACGGCCACGCTGAGCGTGCGGACCAGAGCGGAAGCGAGCTTGGTCTTGAGTTGGTGGAGTTTCATGAGTGGTTCCGTGTCGAGCGGTGAGCGAGAATTCTGGCGTCAGAAGAAAGGTTGGAGGCCGTTGAGTTACTTCTTGTCGATGAGCTGCTGCAGCTCGATCTGCTCCTTCAGGATGCGGAACTGAGAGACCGGCGGTACGCCGTTCACGCCGTGCCAGCGAGGCCCGAAGGCTTCCTGGAAGCGGGTGAGGCGGGCGATGATCTCGTCAATCTGGCGGATCTGCTTGCCACGCATCTGCGTGCGGGCGTCGTAGGTGTTGGCGCCCTGACCCTCGGCACCCTGGGAGAACTCCTCGAGGCGCTTCTTGATCTCCTTCGAGGCGATCTCCACGTCGCGCTTCCAGCCGTCCAGAATGCGGGCGGCGCGGCCCTGGATCATGGTGTGGTTGCGGCTCAGGCCGAGCTGGAACATCAAGTCGTCAAAGTTGTCCGCGGTGCCCTTGGAAACGCCGATCGCGCGGGCCGTGTCGGCCGTCAGCGTCAGGACGCTGCGGGTCTGGCCGCGGACCACGGCCTCCATCGAGTCGTCCTCGTCGGTGGTCAGGACGAACTCATCGGGACGCTCGGGCAGACGCTCCAGGAAGACAGGGCGGCCACCTTCGAGGCGGTACGACAGCACATACTTGGGTTCGGCCATGGCGCGGATGATCTTGGGGTCGTAGCCGCCAGCGATCAGGTAGCCCTCGGCTCGGGCCATGCGGAGCGAGTACTGCTTCTGGCGAACGACCTCGTCGCCGGTGCTGCCGAGCATCACGCCGATGCCGCCGACGCCGCCCATCCGGGCGTCGCTGGTCATGTAGATCTCGGGAGCGACGAAGGGCATGAAGGCGGCGCCGCCCATGGCCTTCTTCACCCAGAAGACGATGCGGGGCTTCTTGGTCCACTCGCGCCGGATCTCATCGGTGAAGATCGGGAGGATCTCCTGGGCCCGGAACAGCTCGTCGAAGCTCTGCTTGTCATCGGGGAGCTTTTCGTACTCGCCGATCTTCGGGGTGGAGTCGAGCTTGACGATCACCACGTCGGCGCCCTGGTTGCGGGCGTCACGCATCGCCTCGCGGATGGGCGTCTGGGTGATCTCGTAGCCGAACTCGCCCGTCACCTCCATGTAGTACACACGGGCGGGCGTCGGGGAATCGCCGGTTTGGGCCCGGGCGACCATCGGCGTGATCGCCGCGACGCCGACCAGGGCGGCGAGCGTGCCGCGGGCCAGAGAAGTAAGAGCTTTGCCAATCCGTTGCAGCATCGAAGCACCTCCACAAGCCGCTCCGGGGCGGCCGCTTTCAGGACTCGTTCTGTCCCGGTTCCTACCGGGTTCGCGCCGCCCCGGTTTGAGATTCCGAGGGGGTAGATCCAGTTCGCGAGAGGTTAGACCCCCGACGCGCGGTCGAGTTCCATCGCCAACGCGAGCGCCGACGAGGGTTCGCGAACCCGACCCTCCAATTGGGCGTCGTAGACCTGATCCAGCAGCACCTTGAAGCGTGGGCCGGGGCGCAGGCCGGCGGCGATCAGGGTCTCCCCGTTGATGAACGGCGTGGGTGAAAGTCCACCGAAATGTCCAGATAGCTCCCGAACGTCCGCCGAGATCGCCAAGGCGAGATCGGGCTGGATCCCCCCCAGGAGCGCGATCGCGGCGGAAAATCGAGCCCCTGCGGCGAGCCGCTTCCGAGCGGCCACCGCCAGGTCGGACCATCGGTGCTTCATCGCGGCCAGGGCCGACAGCGTCTGCAGGCAATCGTCTCGTTCCTCGTTGCTGAGGCACAGGGCCTGGCGGGTGACACGCAGAGCGTCGAGCCGGGCTCCCTCGCCCTTGGGTGTGGCGGCGAGCAAGTCGGACGACCAGCGGTCCAACAGAGCGCCGGCGAGCGCAGCCGCGACATCGAGCGGGTCGGCGACCTGGGACAAAGTGGGGTAGTCGCCGCGGGCGCCCGGGCTGTCGGGATCGGCCGGACGCTCGAAGACCGGGACGTCCAGCGTGAGCTCGCTGAGGCACCGCATCGAGGCCGCTCGCGTCGACCGGGCCAGCATCAGCCGCACCTCGTCTCCGATGCGTTCGCGGCTGACCCCGCGGAGCTGGTTGGCGTGCGCGCGGATGGCGGCGGCGGTGACGTTCTCGATCTCGAAGCCCAGCCGAGTCGCGAAGCGCACCGCGCGAAGAGCACGCAGATGGTCCTCGTCGAGCCGAGCGTTGGGATCGCCGACGGCGCGGACGATGCGTGCCTGCAGATCCGCGACGCCGCCGACATGATCGATCACTCGAGTTGGATCGTCGGCGGGCTTGAAGGGATCCAGAAAGAGCGCGTTGATGGTGAAGTCGCGGCGCCGGGCGTCCGCCGCCTCGTCTGCAAAGGTGATCGAATCGGGGCGGCGCTTGTCGGAATACGGCCCATCGGCGCGGAAGGTGGCGACCTCCACGGTGACGCCGTGCTTGCGGACGATCATGACGCCGAAGGCCGCGCCGACCTGCGAGGCTCGAGGGAAGATCTTCTGGATGTCGTCGGGGCGGGCGCTGGTGGCGACGTCGTAATCCAGCGGATGGAGGCCCAGCAGTTCATCGCGGACGCAGCCGCCGGCGAAGTTGGCAATGTGCCCCTCGTCGCGGAGGACCCGGACAATCCACGCGGCGGCCTCCCGGGGCGGCACGGCCTCGGGGTCTCGCTCGACGGACTGGCTCGGACGGGCCATGCGGGGAGTGTACCGGGCGCGGCGGTTACTTCTTGCTCGCCTGGTTGAGCCGGGCTTGATCCAGGAACTCAATGCCGCGGCGGAGGTGGGGGATCACGATGCTGCCGCCCACGATGAGGGCGACATCGAGCGATTCCCAGATCTCTTCGTCGCTGCAACCAAGGTTCACGCACTGATCAATGTGGTACGCGATGCAGTCGTCACAGCGGAGCACCGCGGAGGCGACAAGCCCGAGCAGTTCCTTGGTCTTGACCGGTAGCGCCCCGTCGGTGTACGTCTGGTGATCGAGCGAGAAGAAGCGTTTGGTGACGAGGGTGGCTCCCTGTGCCACGGAGCCATCGGCCCGCGCGGCACCCGCCGCGGCGCGGGCGGCGTCGTCGCCGAGGATGCGGGAGTTCATCTTGGTGCGGTAAGCCTGGAACTGCTCGTAACGGTTCATGGGAAACCGTACGCGGGTTGCACAACGTGAGGCACCGAGTCCCGCGAGGGTGAGGGGCGAGGTTCAGGTCACGACGGCCTCTGGCTTACGGCAGAGGCTCTACCCGAAGGCTCTACCCGAAAGCTCTACCAACGGCTCTCCGCGAGGTGTAACCCGTGCAGTTACGCGGAAGTTTGCGAGCTCTTGGCGAGCTTGCGTGAGGCCCAGGACAAGCCGACCGAAGCGCGATCGCGCAGAGGGTCGAGAACACCTCGAGCCCCCCGCGCGACCGCAGGCACCAAGCGTGTGGAAGTCTGTCGGGCGGCCGCGGCCACGGACCGTGCAACCTTCGCGGCGACACGTTGGGGCGCGGGAGCTTGAGCATTGATCGGTGGTGACTTCGGCTCGGCCTCTGGGTGGCGTGCGACGTTCGGATCAGCGGCGGCGCCCCCCGCGTTGTTCTGCTTCTCGCCCCGAACGAAATGGATCGCCGCCATGGCGCGATCCAACGCGACATCCCGCGCGGCCTTGGCAGCGTGCACCGTGGCGTCCTTGGCCCGCGCGATCGGCCCCTTGGGCTTCTCCCAACGCTTGCGGGCGATGCGGCGCACACCCAGCACGCTGCCCACCAGAACGATCGAGCAGAACCACAGCCACAGCGCACCCGCCCGGGCGGGCGAGAGCGCATCGCCCGCGGCGAGTCCCGCGGCGGCCAAGCTCGAGGTTCCGCAGAGAATCATGGATCCAGCGAACGCGCCCTTCAGCAGCCCGTCGGGGCGTGGCATCGGTGGCGGGAGGGGCTGTTTCTTGGGCTTGCGGGAATCCACGAACTCGAACGCGCTCGCCTGGCCCGAGTCTCCGCCCTCGACAAACGCGGGCGGCGAGACGTCGGCGGCGGCGGTGGTCTTGGCGGAGAGGCGAGCGGCGGCCCGCTCGGGCGAATCGTCAAACGCCCACCACAGCAGCAGGTAGCCCCGCCACAGCAGCCAGACTGGTGAGGCGGCGATCCGCAGAGCCATGGCGGGTGTGTCGAGCATGGAGTCTTGTTGGGGAGGCGGCAGGACGAGTTTCAGGGCGTTCGCCGGCTTCGCGTGGGGACTCGCGGCGGAGGTGTGGGGTAGCCGCAACAATGCACGCGATGCCGCCCTCCTCTCCGTTCGCTCCTATCTCCGAAATCCTCGACGAGCTCCGCGCCGGGCGCATGATCGTCCTCACCGACGACGAGGACCGCGAGAACGAGGGCGACCTGGTCTTCCCCGCCCAGTTCGCCACGCCCGAAGCGATCACCTTCGCCCTCACCCACGCCCGCGGCTATCTCTGCCTCTCGCTCACCGAAGAGGACTGCGACCGCCTCGACCTGCACCCGCAGTCCTCCGCCAACACCTCCAGCCGCGGCACCGCGTTCACCGTTAGCATCGATGGCCATCCCCGCCACGGCTTCACCACCGGCGTCTCCGCCCGCGAGCGGGCCCGCTGCATCCAGATGATGATCGACCCGCGCACCACGCCCGACGACTTCGTGCGCCCCGGTCACATCAACCCGCTCCGCAGCCGCGACGGCGGCACGATCGTCCGCACCGGCCAGACCGAGGGCAGCGTCGATCTCTGCCGCATGGCGGGCCTCTATCCCGCCGCGGTCATCATCGAGATCATGAAGGACGACGGCGAGATGGCCCGTGTCCCCGATCTCATCGAGTTCTGCAAGCGCCACGCGATCAAGATGTGCAGCGTCGCCCAGATCATCGAGCACCGCCTCGCCCGCGAGAGCCTGGTGAAGCGCGTCGGCGAACCCAGGAAACTACAAACCCACGCCGGAGAGTTCGACGCGATCGTGTACCAGAGTCTGGTCGATCCCTTGCCGCATGTGGTGCTCAGCAAGGGCGGCGTGGGGCTCTCCCCATCGCACCAGTGGGACCGGCCGGAGGCCGGTCAACGAGCCACCGGCATGCAGGAAGACCGGCCGGAGGCTGGTCCCACTGAACTGACGCTCGTCCGCATGCACCGCCGCCACCTGCTCGGCGACGTCTTCGGCGAGATCGGCGCCGACGCCCGCTCCAGCGGCGATGTCCTCCGCCGCTCGATGGAGCTGATTCAGAAAGAAGGCCGCGGCGCGATCGTCTACCTCCGCACCGACATGGCCGACGCGGGAGATGAAGATCTGGAGGCGATGCTGCAGCAGCCCCGCCGCGCCGCCTCGGCGTCCACCGCGGGCGCCCAGTCCGCCACGCAGCGCGACTTCGGCGTCGGCGGCCAGATCCTCCGCGACCTGGGGCTCACCAAGCTCCGCCTCATCACCAATTCCAAGCGCGACATGCCCGGCCTCGACGCCTTCGGCCTCGAAATCGTCGAGCGAGTGTCGGTCTAGAGGGTTACGCAAGTTCATGTTTGTGCGGCGATTACGACTCAAACCCAGCGATTGTGCTGGGGACGGGGCGATACCGTCCAAAATCCTGATATGCTGTTTCGAGCGACCCGCGTGTCCCGTGTCGGCGACCGCGGCGCACTCACGGAGTCATGGACATGGATCTCAAACGGACGACGGCTCTCATCCTCGCGGCGGGCATGTGTCTCTCCTCGGCTTTGGCTGGCGACGGCGACAAGGTCAAGGACGCGATGAAGGACATGCAAAAGCAGTCCCAAGACGCGGCCACCAAGGCCCAAGACGCCGCCAAGAAGGCGGCGGACGACGCGAAGAAGGCGATCGACCCGAAAGCCCCCGCCGCCCCGGACATGAACGCCGATCCCAAGATGGCCGAGATGATGGCCTCGATGACTCCGGGCGAGCATCACGCCCACCTCGCCAAGTTCGCGGGCGACTGGGACGTCAAGAGCAAGATGTGGATGGACGAGAACACGCCGCCGGTGGAGAGCACCGCGACCGTGAACGCGAAGATGGAGATGGGCGGCCGCTTCCTCTACATCCACTACAACGGCGACATGATGGGCCAGCCTTTCAAGGGCGTCTCGATGATGGGGTACAACAACAACTCCAAGCAGCACGAGAGCGTGTGGGTGGACAACATGTCCACCGGCATCTGGTATTCCACCGGCTCCTGCTCCGCCGACGGCAAGACCTACACCATGTCCGGCACCTTCACCGAGCCCGACGGCACCAAGAAGACCACCCGCGAGGTCACGAGCTGGACCGGCCCCGACACCTACACCATGGAGTTCTTCGAGAACATCGCCGGCGGCAAGGAGCGCAAGATGATGGAGCTCTCCTACACCCGCAAGGGCGGCGGCAACGACACCAAGCCCGAGATCAAAAAGCCCGAGACGAAGAAGCCCGAGATCAGCAAGTAGCATCACCGACGAACGGTGTCTGGACCCCTCAACCCCGAGCGACCCTCGGGGTTTTTCATGTGCAGCGATCGGATCGTGTCTCGGACCATGTCGGGATCGGCCGCATCGTCCGCGGCACCGCCGCGGAAGCAGAGTTCGCCGGCCTCCAGGAGCCCTCGCCAGAGAGATGTGTTGTCTGCAACCGCTCACCGGGACCCGCGCCCTTCTGGAGGCCGCGGACGGGTGGTGGAGGTGGGAGTTCCGCGCCTGCTCGCCCGCGTCGGCTGACTTGCGTAGAATCGGGCTGTCTCGGAGTACGGCGTTGCCGGTATTGCGGAAGGCCCGGGAAAACGACGCGCGGGCGTCATTCGGGTCTGGCCGTGGGTTGCAGAGGCACGTCGGCAACCAGGAGATTGCTTGTGACCGACCAAGAGATCGAAGCGAAAGTGATCGAGATCGTGGCCGAGCAGATGGGTGCCGATAAGGCCAAGATCAGCCGGACCACCCGCTTTGTCGACGACCTCAACGCCGACAGCCTCGACACCGTCGAGCTCGTCATGGAGTTCGAGGACGAGTTCGAGACCGAGATCCCCGACGAGCACGCCGAGAAGATCAAGACCGTCGGCGAGGCCATCGAGTTCATCAAGCAGGCCCGCGCCAGCGCCAACAAGTAATCCGCGGCGTGCGGGCTGATCCCCGTGCGCCGTCTTTGTTTCCGCGGGGCTGGGTCCCGCGCCCTCCGTCCGACCGTTCCCGCCGCTCCTGGCGGCACGTCGGCCGCAACTTCATCAAAAGGACAGCGAGCCCCGATGCTTGCCGGAAGCCCCAGCCGTCGCGTCGTGATCACCGGAATCGGCGCCGTTACCAACATCGGCCTCGACGCCAAGGCCACCTGGGCCGCCATGCGCGAGGGCAAGAGCGGCATCAGCACGATCACCTCGGAATCCTTCAAGCGCTACCCCAAGTGGGACGTCACCATCGGCGGCGAGGTCCGCGGGTTTGACATCTCCGCCTCCGTCGACGGCCGGCCTCCGATCATGGAGTTCCGCGAGGCCAAGCGCCTCGACCGGGTCACCCACCTGGGCATGGGCGCCGCGGTCGAAGCGGTCGCCGACTCGGGCATCGACTTCTCCAAGGAGAACCCCGAGCTCTGCGGCGTGGTCATCGGCTCGGGCATCGGCGGCATCATCACCATCGAAGAAGGCGTGTACACCATGGTGGAGCGGGCGCCGGATCGGCTCAGCCCCTTCACCGTGCCGCGGCTCATGGTCAACGCCACCACCGGCAACGTCTCGATCAAGTACGGGCTCAAGGGTCCCGCCGCCGCACACGCGACGGCGTGCGCCAGCTCGGGCCACGCGATCGCCGACGCCGCTCACATGATCCAGCGCGGCTGGGCAGACGTCATGGTCACCGGCGGCTGCGAGGCCGCGGTGTCCCCTCTGTGCATCGGCGCGTTCATGGTCATGCGTGCCCTCTCGACCCGCAACGACGACCCGACTCGCGCCAGCCGCCCGTTCGACAAGGACCGCGACGGCTTTGTGCTCAGCGAGGGCGCAGCGATGCTCGTTCTCGAGAGCGAGGAGCACGCCAAGAAGCGTGGCGCTCGCATCTACGCCGAGCTCGTCGGCAGCGGCAACAGCAGCGACGCCGGGCACATCACCGCTCCCGACGCCGCGGGCGACGGCGCGGCACGCTCCATGCGGATGGCGCTCCGCGACGCCAAGCTCAACACCAGCGACATCGGTTACATCAACGCCCACGGTACCAGCACGCCCCTGGGCGACAAGGCCGAGGTGTCTGCGGTCGGCGCCGTCTTCGGCGACGCCGCCAAGAAGTCCACGGGCGGCAAGCTCCTCATGAGCAGCACCAAGAGCATGCACGGGCACTGCCTGGGAGCCTCGGGCGCGGTCGAGTCGATTGCGTGCATCCACGCCATCACCGACGGCGTGATCCCGCCCACGATCAACCTCGACAACCCCGACGAAGGCTTCGACATCGACCTCGTCGCCCACCACGCCCGCGAACGCCGCATGCAGTACGTGATGAACAACACCTTCGGCTTCGGCGGGCACAACGTCACGCTGATCTTCGGTGAGTATCGGGGATAAGTTGAGGGCATCCGGCACCACGAGGACCGGTCTCTGGCCGGTCTTTTCATTGGGGTCGGGACTGGATGCGCCACAAAAAGAACAACCGTCGGAGAGTTTCCGACCGGCACGCCGCTTGCGATTCGGCGGTTGTCACTCTCGCGAGACTCCGTATGCCCAGCAACGCCCGCTCATCGCACTCGAATCTCGACCAGATCCTCCGCCTCGAGGTGCCCGTGGTCGTCCGCCTGGGCGAACGTGGCATGACGGTCAGCGAGGTCGTGGCGTTGGTCCCCGGGGCGATTATCGAGTTGCCCAAGCCCGCGGATTCCGAGCTGGACCTGATGGTCAACAACAAGCCCATCGGGCAGGGTGTGGCCGTCAAGGTCGGCGAGAACTTCGGGATCAAAGTGACGTTCATCGGAGACCTGAGCGAACGCATCAAGGCCATGGGGGCGCTCACGCTCACCGTCACCGAGGCGGTGGACGGGAACGCGTCGGACCTGGCCGACCGGCTGCTCAGCGGTCAGGCGGCTTGATCCGATCAAGGGGGATTTTGGCGGGCGCCCCGGCGTTCTTGGCGCGTGAAATGCGCCGGCCGAGTTGTCCTTGCCCGGGGAAGGCATCATCTGCGCTGGGTTGGTCAGGCCCGTTGAATCCGGCGACGCGATGGCACGATCCTTCACCGTTGGGGCCGCGTTCGGTCGGTCGGCGGCGTGTGCCGCGGGCCGGGGCCGATCCGGGCCTACCTTGAAGCACCCTCATGCCACGCGATATCCCAGTCGGCAACGGTAACGTGCTGGTCACCTTCGACCACCTCTATCGCGTGCGCGATCTCTACTTCCCCAACGTCGGGCTCTACAACCACACCGACGGCCATGTCCAGCGCTTCGGCGTCTGGGCCGACGGCCAGTTCGCGTGGATCGAGGACCCGACCTGGACCCGCGAGATCCGCTACGAGCGCGACACCCTCGTCACCAACGTCCGCCTCATCAACGAGAAGCTCGGGCTCGAGATCACCTGCCACGACTGCGTCGACTTCCACGAGCCCGTGTACCTCCGTCGCTCGGTCGTGAAGGACCTCACCGGTCGGCGTCGCGACGTCCGCGTCTTCTTCCACTGGGACATGTCCATCCGCGGCTCGGCCCTGGGCGACACCGCCAACTACGACCCCGCCACCTCCAGCCTGGTTCTCTACAAGGAAGACATCTACTTCCTCTTCAATGCCTGCGACCAGAACAAGTGCGGCATCGACAACTGGGCCATCGGCACCAAACGCCTCGGCGGCGCCGAAGGCACCTGGCGCGACGCCGAAGACGGCCAGCTCGGCCGCAACGCCATCAGCCAGGGATCCGTCGACGCCACCATCGGCTTCAACCTCGACATCGAGCCCCACGGCGAGGCTTATGTCTCCAGCTGGCTCGCCTGCGGACGCTCCTACAAGGAAGTCCGTGACATCAACCGCCGCGTCAACGAGAAGGGGCCCGACCGCCTCATCACCCGCACGCAGGCGTACTGGAAGCTCTGGTGCCGCAAGGAGCCGATCGATCTCAGCCCGCTGCCCGAGGGCGTGCGCGATCTCTTCTACCGCAGCCAGTTGGTGCTCCGCACCCAGATCGACAACGGCGGCGCGATCATCGCCGCCAACGACAGCGACATCACCCAGTTCGGCGGCGACCACTATTCCTACTGCTGGCCCCGCGACGGCGCGCTGGTGGCCTACTCGCTCATCCTCAGCGGTCAGTCCGAGCTCTCCCGTCACTTCTTCCGCTACTGCGGCGAGGTCATCGAGGACGACGGCTACTTCCTGCACAAGTACACCCCCAGCGGCCAGCTCGCCAGCTCCTGGCACCCGTGGATGGTCGAGGGCCAGAAGGTCCTGCCCATCCAGCAGGACGAGACCTCGCTGGTCATGTGGGCGCTCCGCAAACACTTCATCGCCTTCCGCGACGTCGAGTTCATCAAGCCGCTGTACAGCACGCTCATCGTGCGCCCGGCCGACTGGATCCTCTCGTACCGCGACGCCAACGGCCTCCCGCATCCCAGCTGGGACTTGTGGGAAGAGCGGCGCGGCGTGCACACGTTCACGGTGGCGGCGACCATCGGCGCTCTCAACGCCGCGGCCCAGTTCGCCAGTGATTTCGGCGACCACGACCGCTCGCAGATGTACCGCGAGGCCGCGGACAAGATGAAGGCCGCGTGCCTCAAGTTCCTCTGGAACCCCCAGCTCAAGCGTTTCGCCCGCATGGCGACGCCGCTGGCGACCGGCGGCTACCGCCTCGACATGACCAGCGACAGCGCCAACTACGCCCTCTTCGCCTTCGGCGCCTTCAACGCCTCCGACGAGATCATCGAGGACGAGATGAAGGGCCTGTGGGATCGCCTCTGGGTCAAGACCAGCGTCGGCGGCTGCGCCCGCTACGAGCGCGACTACTACCACCAGGTCGAGCGCGACAACACCGACGCCGTGCCCGGCAACCCGTGGGTCATCTGCACCCTCTGGCAGGCCCAGCACCGCATCGAGCACGCGAGGACCGTGGAAGAACTGCAGGAAGCCTTGCCACTGATCGAATGGGCCCAGCGCCGCGCCGAGAAATCCGGCGTGCTCGCCGAGCAGTTCAACCCCTACAGCGGCGACCCGATCTCCGTCAGCCCCCTGACCTGGAGCCACGCGACCTTCGTCATCGCGGTGATGGAGTACCTCCGCAAGTACGACAAGCTCACCGCGACGAGCCTCAAGCGCATCGGCCAGCAGATCATGGCGGCTCAGGCCGGCAAGGACGAGGACGACGTGGTGAAGCCGGTTCGGACGTGATCTCGCTCACACCTTGAAGTACAGATCCCGCTTGTACAGCGAGTAGCAGATCCGCCACCACACCAGCGTGTACGCGATGGTGAACGCCCAGTCCGCCGCGGCCTGACCAAGCCCCGGCCAGCGGAGCATCGAGACGCCCCAGAAGTTCCACCCGTCGCGGACGAAGCCCTTGAGCGCGGGCCCGATGGTCTGCATCGAGCCGTCGTGGAAGGGCATCTTCCAGCCCATCAAGACGATCCGCCACGTAATCTCGGCCCCGACGTACAGCAGAATCGCGTTGCGCCCCGGCACGCTGCAGAACCAGCCCACGCACCGCACCGGCCCCGCGAACTCCGCCGGCGCGAGCAGCGCCGCCGCCAGCCCCGCGAGCCCGAAGCCCACCATCCCCGCCGCCCACGGCTCGATCGTGGCGCGATCCAGGCCGAACGTGCCGGCCATGAACTGCGTGCCGAAGCAGACCGCGGTCCAGAGGCCGCACAGCCACACCGGCGCGAGCAGGCTCCCCGCCCGAGCCAGCGCGCTCGACGGCGACGGCCGCGCCGCCACATCCAGGAACAAGTAGAACAGCCCCAGCACCACCGCGCCGCTGCCGCTCGCGAGCAGCACGTACGAAGACGTGAAGAAGTCCTTGCTGAAGGCCAGATCCCGCTCCCAGACGTACGCGAGCAGCAGCGCGATCAATCCCGCCGCGATCAGCCACATCGCCCGCAGGAACGACGGCAGCGCCTGCGCCCGAATCAGCGACGACGCCCACATGCCCATCACCACGCAGCACGTCGCCGGGAGCAGCTGCGTCAGCCCGCCGAACCACCCGCCGACGAACCACAAGGGCCCGCCGCGGATGCTGAGGTAGTTGCTCTTGACCCATTCATCGAGGTGCCGCTTCTCCTCCCACACCACCGCGCCCGCGTCGGGGTAGTTGATCTTGGTCAGCATCACCCACTTGGCAACAAGCACCGCAACGACAAAGCCCGCCTGCACCCAGCGTGGGAAGAGGCTGAGCACCACGCCCAGGAAGTACCCCCACGCGATGATCGGCAGGATGTCCCAAAGGAAGAACACCACCTCGCCGCGTCGGGCCGCGGTGATGATCGCGCCCAGGGCATAGATCAAGAGCGCCCGCTTGAACGCCTCCCAGACTTTCTCAAACGCCGACTTCCCCGCACCGCGGCCGCCACTCATCGAGAACGGGATCGCGCAGCCCACCGCGAACAGGAACCAGGGGAAGACCATGTCCGCCATGCTGGCACCCTTCTCGCCAGCGTTCCAGCCGCGGTGCTGGAACTGCCAGTGGAACGATTCGTGCGTCGAGCTGTTCACGACCAGCATCACCAGCATCACGAAGCCGCGGAACGCATCCAGCGCCAGCAGCCGCGGGCGTGAGAGGGTGACCGGCAACGCCGTGCTCGGCAGCGGCAGCGGCGGTGCGACAGAACTCGACGGCGGGAGGGAGTTGATCATGTTCGGCTGCGATCAGCGTACCACACTGGCGGAGCGCGGAGTTCGGAGAGCCAAACCCGCCACTCCGATCCCACGCCGGCACGCCGCTTTCAGACGCCGAGGCTGACGAGGCTCTGCGAGGAAGCCTCGGATGACGCGGAAGCGTGTTCAATCCCCGCTTGTTCCATCATCAACCCCAAAAACGAGAACGGCGGCACCGGCCTCTGGGTGCCGCCGTTCGTCACTCGCGGTGGGGATTGGTGGGTAGGACCGGGTCGTCCGTGAGGACGTCCTGAGGAGTCACGGTCCGCCCCCGCCGCGAAGCTGCTGGCGAGAACGCATCGTTTACATGGGCTTCTTCAATTCGATCTGCACGCGGGCGGTGTCTCCGGGCCTGACGGCACCCAGCTCGCGTCCGGCGCCGATGTCCTTCTTCGCAGCCGCGACCCCGAAGCGTCCCGGCGCGATCTTCTCGAACACGAACTGTCCCTTCTCGTTGGTCATGGTGTGCTGGGTCGCCTTGCCGTCACGGATCAACACGACCCGCACGCCGCTCAGGTCCGCGGCCGGATCCGCGCTCACCACGCGCCCGATGAGCTTCGAAGGCTTCACCGACGGAGCCGTGGGCGTCGCGCCCGTCGCACCGCCTTCGAGCCCCGGACCGGTCGTCGACACGCCGCCCGCCGCCAGCGCCACGGCGGCGATCACGCCCAGCGAAGCCACACCGACGAGACCAAAGAGATGTTTGCGGTTGATCATCGGAAATCCCTCCGGCCGACGCGTGCACGAAAGCGCGGCGAGCACACCCATCGCTGGGGCCCGAATGGGCCTCCACACGCGACGGTCCGCGGATGAACGAGCCTGTTCGAGCGTTATTGCGATCAGGCTCCGCCAGAAACTCGGAATTTCAATGGCAGCGCCCACCCCCGTGAACCCTTTGGGGCTCGCGTTGGGGTACACGCCCTATTCCAACCTCACACCGGCTCCCGCGGCGGGTCCTTGGGTGTGTACGGCACCTGGATCACCCCCCGCACCGGAGTCTCGCGGCCACGCCCGTCGATTCGCCTGCCCACGGGGCCTGTGCTCGGCGCGGACCAGTCCAGCTCGATCCGCACCGCGTCGTCGCCGGGGTAGTTGGGGTCGTAGATGCCGAGGACGGTCTTTCCCTGTTCCTCCAGCACGCTCCATGCAAGCACCTGGTGATTGTCCGAAGGGGTGTTCGCCCCGGGAGGCCCGCCGAAGCGGGCAAGCACCAAGCCAATGGGTGCCACGCCGCGGGCGTCGAGGGCGGCACGGATGGACTCCAATTCCTTCTTTGTGCGCGTACGCAGCTCGCCGTCGTTCCGAGTCATCCATTCGACAATCTTCACCGCGGTGGCGATGCCGGGCCCGATGGACTCGGCCTGGCGGAGGTACAGGTACTCGTAGAGCTCCGACCCGCGCTCGGGGATGAGACTGGTGACCGGCACGGAGCGGTGGGCGAGGAAGTAGTCCGCGGCGGCGGCGGACATCCCGCCGCAGAGCCCGAAGGCAGGCCCCCCGCGAGTCGGCACCGAGGCCCGCTTCTCCGTGCCGACCAAAAACGTCGGCAGACCGAGCCCGGGGAAGTGATTGCGGAAGGCGAAGCCGTGCTGGGATGGGACAAAGCGTGGTGCCTGCGACACGCCTTGCGACGGGACCGAAGGGGACGACTGCGCCGGTGGCGTGGCGGTCGGAGCGGAGGTGGTGCCGGCTGCGGTGGGGGCGCTGGGGGTGGTGGGGGTGGTGGGAGCGGGGCGGGTGGCGCGGCGTTCGCAAGAAGCCGCGAGCGTCGCCAGCAATGCGAGCACGGCGACGCCGCGCAAGAGCCACGCACGAGACGCCGAGGCTGAGGATTCTTCGACGAAGCCTCGGATCGTGTGGAACGATTGCATACGAGCCCCGGTTCGCGAGGGAACGTCCTCGCACGAATCGTCCTCGCGGACTCGTCAGCCTCGGCGTCTGTTCGCGCGATCGCAAGGCCCAACGAGGGCAACGCGCCAAAGCCTCAGATCCCGTCCGTCCGACACTCAGTCCTTCGACCGCAGCTTGGCGAGCAGGCGGAGCACTTCGATGTACAGCCACACCAGCGAGACGGTGAGGGCGAAGGCACCGTACCACTCCATGTGCTTGGGAGCGCCCGACGCCGCGGACTCTTCGATGATCTGGTAGTCCTGCACCAGCGTGAACGACGCGAGCACAACGACGAAGCCGGAGAAGGCGATGCCGATCGGGGTGGTGCTCGCCCACAAGTTCGGCAGGTTCATCTTGAACACGCCGTTGCAGAGCAGGAGCGCCACCGCGTAGATGCACACGCCGGCCAGCGCGACCATCATGATGCGGCTGACCATGCCGCCGATCCGCACCAACCCCGACGCGTACGCGATAAACGTCGCGCCCGCGATGCCGAAGGTGAGCGTCATCGCCTGGAAGATCAAGCCAGCGTCGATCCCCTTGGTGAACCGCAGCGAGATAAACAGCGAGATGCCCGCGAGGAAGATCCCCTCCGCCGCGGCATAGATGGGCGCGAGGTACGCCGCCGTCTTGGGCGCGAAGCCGATCACGAGCGAGAGCACCAGCCCGATGAGCGACGTGCCCAGCACCCACGGATAGACCTGACCCACCTGCCCTGCCTGCACCAGCGGCTCAAACTTCAGCCACGACCCGATCGCCGACGCGATGACGATCGCGAGCAGGATGCCGGTCTTGATCGCGGTGCCGCGGACGGTCATCGCGCCCGGGACCGCCGCGGCCGATGGCGCGGAGGCCAGATCGGCCCAGTTGGGTGCATCGATCGGACGGTCAAACGCCTTGAAGGCGGGATTGCTCGAGTTCATGGAAGTCTCCTGATGATCGCATGCCGTGATCGCCTGCGACGGCGCACAGTCTATCGACCCACATGTGTTAGCCACTTGCGACGCGCACGGTTCGGAACCACAACGCCGAAGTCTCCTCTCCAACCTCAACTTCACCCCTCAAACCGAAGTCCGAAGTCCTACGTCCTAAGTCCTAAGAGCTCACCCCTCACGCCTCACGCCTCACCCCTTCCCGCTATTCTCCCCCCATGTCTCCGCTTTGGTGGTGCACCGCGCTCGGCGCCGCTTTCCTCTTCGGGTCTTTCCCGACCGGATTTCTCCTCGCGCGCTCGCGCGGCATCGACATCCGCAAGCACGGCTCGGGAAACATTGGGGCCACCAACGTCGGGCGCGTCCTCGGGCCCAAGGCGTGGGTCCTCTGCTTCGCCGGTGACTTCCTCAAGGGCTTCGGCCCGGTGCTCGTGATCGGTTGGCTCGCGGGGCTTGCGGGTCGTTGGGACGCTCCCGCCGCATCGATGGCCTGGTGGCTCGGAACCATGGCCGCCGCGATGGCCGGGCACATGTTCTGTCCCTGGCTCGGCTTCAAGGGCGGCAAGGGCGTCGCCACCGGCCTCGGCGCGGTGCTTGGGATCTTCCCGGTGCTCTCGATCGCGGGCGCCGCGGCGTTCGTGGTCTTTCTCGTCGCCGTGAAGACCTGGAAGTACGTGAGCCTCGCCGCGATGCTCGCGGCGTCCACCCTGCCGATCTCGGTGCTGCTGCTCGCGACGCTGCGTGGGCAGCAGACCGGCCTGGGCTGGAACGCTTCGCCGTGGGCGATGCCCGCCGCGATCGCCACGGGCTTGATGGCGGCCGTGGTGGTCTTCAAGCACCGGTCCAACATCCAGCGCCTCAGGGCCGGGACCGAGCCCAAGGTCGGGGCCAAGAAGGCCTCGCCGATCCCCGCGCGCCCCTGAAGGCCGCTTGGTTTCGCGCTCACCGTCGCCACAAGGGTGTGACGCACTCGGTGTGCACAACGCACCGAGCGGACGTTGCTCCCAAGGTGGTCAGAAACCTGCTCGATCGGCGTAAATATGCCCAGAAGCGGCACTTCCTCTTCGTGTGGATCGAGTTATAGGACGTTTTTCGAGCTGTGAATAACCCGTGCACCCGCTGTGGAGGGCGATGCATCGCCGCGGCCGATAAGGAGAGAGGATGTGAACTTGGGACGGTTGTGACGCGGGTCTCCCGTTTGCGACGGTCGATCCGTTCTCAATCGAGCAAGTTCCTGTCTCCCCGCTGCTGGAACCAAAGGCCCAGCGGTGGGCGGTCGATGGGACTGTTCGCCGAGCAATCGGCGACCCAAGCCCCACGCAAGGACGCGTGCGGCGAGGGTGCGGTGCGTGAGAGCTAGGGAGAAAGTCATGAGGCTGACCGAACGGACTCGATCCATGGCCCAACTGAAATTCCATCCCGCCGAAGGCCGAGGCGAGAACGACCCCATCCCGTTCCCCAAGGACGAGCAGTGGGCCCGAGCCAACGCGGCTCCTTCCCGTTGGCGCGACGGTGCCCCCGTCTATCGCCTCGGCGACAGCCAGGCTTCTTCCATGGCCGAGAAGGCCATCGACCGTGCCCAGCGTCAGATGGACCGTCTCCGCGACCTGCTCGGCGACCCCGACGGCGGGGACCGGCCCAGCGCGGCGTGAGCCGTCCGCGAGCCGACGGATCAGCCCAACCCATCACGCGACTGTTGCGAACGCCGAGCGATGAGCCGCGGCGTTCTTTTCTATGGACGGCCGCCGGGCGGTACAGGATCGCAACCGCGTCACCATCGTTACCGTCGACTCCTTCGGCGCAGACGGTGCAGACGGCCCGGAATGCAGTGATCCGTTGTGACATCACTGGACAAAGGTCGGCGCGTTTCGGAGCTTTACCCAGCGGCCCGTGCCGCAGAAGGGTGAGGCGCGATGGGGAAGTTCTACGCGGTGTGTGCGATCGCTTCGATGGCCGGCGCGGCGGCGCAGGCCAGCATGATCAGCCACTTCGACAACTACAGCAACGGCCAGTCGCTGCACAACATCGACGGCTGGAAGGGCTGGAACAACGTCTCCTCAGTGGCGGGCATCGTCAGCTCGGTCCGGGCGTACAGCGGGACCAACTCGCTGGCGATCGCCCCGGGCAACACCGACGCCGTGAGGCTGGTCTCCAACGCCACCTCGGGCATCTGGAACATCACCGCGATGCAGTACATCGCCAGCGGCCAGTCCGGCCTGACGTACTTCATCCTGATGAACAAGTACCAGGACAACGCCAACACGAGCTCCGATTCGTGGAGCGTGCAGATGAAGTTCGACCTCGCCAACGGCACGGTCCGCGACGACTTCCGAGGCGGCTCGGTCGCCATTCAGTACAACGCCTGGGTGCAGATCCAGGTGCAGGTCGACCTCAACGCCAACACCGTGAGCCAGTACTACAACGGCACGCTCGTCGCGAGCGGCGCTTGGAAGCGCGGTGCCGGCTCGCTCAACGCGATCCAGGCCGTCGATCTCTACAACAACGGCAACAACACGACCTACTACGACGACGTGAGCGTGCAATCGGCGGCGTCGCCCAACGTGCCCGCCCCCGGCGCGATCGCGACGACAGGGCTAGCGATGCTGCTGATGGCGCCGCGGCGTAAGCGGTGAGTTCGCACTCAATCCAGTTTCCATCGTCGCCCGCCGCAACTCCGCGGCGGGCGTTTTCTTTTGCGACCTTTCGCACGGCGTGCTCAACCATCGAGCGGCGGCGGGGGCTCGTGGGCCGCGAGGGCTGTCCGCGATCGATGAACCCGGACCGCGACCAAGGCGATTGCTCCGAGCACGATCCAGAAGAAGATTCCCCCGATCAACACGCTGAGGAGCCACGCGAGGCTGTCGATCGCGGTCGTGAGTGACCTGCTCCAGGTCTCCCTCAGCGTGCGAGCGGCGTAATCGCCCAGGCCGCTGGGAGCGGGGGGCTGCTCGATGGTCCGGATGGTCACGGTCAGCGTGGCGAGCGAGACAAGAGATTCCAAGCGGTTCTGCTGTGCGACGAGGCGTTCGATCTGCGTGCGAACCGTGTTCAGTTGTTCGCGGACCTCGAGCACCTCCTTGAGCGGTGCGCCCCGCCGGCCGTCCAGCAGCTCCAGCAGTTCTCGTTCGATCCGGCGTTCAACGGTCAGGCGAGCTTCGAGGTCCACGGCCTGATCGGTCACATCCTCACCAGCCGACGTCTGGGAGGTGACGACGCCCCACTCAGAGATCGCCGCCTGCACGAAGCCGAGTCGCTTCGCGGTGACACGCAGCGTCGCGGTTGCGACCGACGAGGAGCCCGATCCCGACAGCGAAGACTGCTCAACGTACTCACCACCAGCTGGCGAGAGCAGCGACGGGAGCCTTGAGAACGTGGCCGCCACATCGGCAACCCGAACTTCGATCGTGCCGCGCTGGATGACGCGGCGGTCCATCGCAGGGGCTTGCGGCATCGACGCCGGCGTGGCCTTCTCGGCGCTCACAAAGTCCCCGACAAACGCTCTCTCAGGAACCGCGGTCGCCGGAAGACCTCTCGACGCTTTGCGAGCACTGCCCAAAGACGGCAGGAGAATGCCGACCGCCAGAGCGACCACCAGCACCGCGGCAACGATGCTGACGGCGGACGTTGGAATCGATGAGGTGAGGGTTGTAAGCCATGAACGAGATCCGGACCGGACCAATCCCGCGTCTTGTGCCGCTCCGCGCCACAGCGACCCGGAGTCATCACGGGATGCGGTGAGACGGGCCAACCGATCCTCCAAGCTGTTGCGGGTAACAGGACTCATGGTTGAGCTCCGTGACGAGCCGGATCTTCGGTCAAACGTGTTCGAAGCACCTCCAGAGCGGCGTGCAGCCTGGACTTGACGGTTCCCTCGGGAACGCCGAGCACATCCGCCACCTGCGGATGCGTCAGCCCGCTGTGGTAACACAGGAGCACGAGCAGCCGGTGATCGTGCGCGAGTGAATCGACGGCTCTCCGCAGGTCGGCCATCGCTTCGGAATCAACCGGCTCCGCCTGGTACTCCGGTTCGGACCGGATCTCGATCGCTCGTTTCGCCCTCAAATCGTGGCAGCGGTTGATGACAATGCGATAGAGCCACGTTCGAACCTCGCACTCTCCCCGAAACCCGGCGGCGGAGCGAATGACCCGAATCCAGCAGTCCTGCACGACGTCTCGGGCGGTGCTCTCATCTTGAGAGAGCAGGCCTCTGGCCAGCCCGAGCAACAAGGGCTCATACCGATTCGCGAGTGATTCGAGCGCGCGAATATCTCGACGCCCGATCCTGCGAACGAGTTCAATGTCCTGTGTGGTGTCGGCCATGCGCTGCTCGTCTGCCCATACGGACCGACGAGTCGAGCGGTTGGTTCGAGATTCTCGAAGATTTTTCGCTTACGCGTTCGCCGCTTCCGCTCGGTCCTTGCTCTGGCGTTCGGACCGCTTGCGGCTCGACTCGTCCAGGATCTTCTTGCGGATGCGGATGCTGACCGGGGTGATCTCGACCAGTTCGTCGTCCTCGATGTACTCGAGGGCGTATTCCATGGTGATCTTGCGGGGGGCCTTGAGCACCACCGTCGCTTCCTTGCCCGAGACCCGCATGTTGGTCAGGTGCTTCATGCGGGTGACGTTGATCACCAGGTCGTTGTCACGGTTGTGCTCGCCGACGACCTGGCCGGCGTAGACCTTGTCCTGCGGCACGACGAACATGATGCCGCGGTCGGCGAGGTTCTCGAGGGCGTAGGTCGTGACCGAGCCGCTCTCGAGGCTGATGAGGACGCCCATCGCCCGGTGGCTCATCTCGCCCGAGACCGGGGCGAACTTCAGGAACGAGTGGTGCATGATCGCCTCACCCTGCGTCGCGGTGAGCACGCGGCCGCGCATGCCGATGAGCGAGCGCGACGGGATCTCGAACTTCAGGTGCGTCACGCTGTCGCCGCGGGGCTCCATCTTCTTCAGTTCGCCCTTGCGCCCGCCGACGAGTTCCATCACCGAGCCGACCGACGAGTTCGGGCAGTCGATGACGAGTTCCTCGATCGGCTCGTGCGGCGCGCCGTCGATCTCCTTGATGATGACCTCGGGCTTGCCGACCGAGAGCTCGAAGCCCTCGCGACGCATGTTCTCGATGAGGATGCCCAGGCTGAGCACGCCGCGGCCGGAGACCATGAACTCGTCGGCGGTGCGGCCCTGCTCGACCCGCATCGCGACGTTGCGCTCGAGTTCCTTGTACAGGCGCTCGCGGATCTGGCGGCTCGTGACATAGGTGCCGTCCTGGCCGGCGAAGGGCGAGTCGTTGATGCGGAAGAGCATCGTCATCGTCGGCTCGTCGATCGTCACCGGCGGCAGGGCCACGGGCTGGTTCGGGTCGGCCACCGTGTCACCGATGTCCACGCCCTCAAGGCCCACAATGGCGCACAGGTCGCCTGCCTCGACGGTGTCGACCTCGCTGCGCTTCAGGCCCTCGAACTGCATCAGCTTGGTGGCCTTGCACAGCACCTTCTTGCCGTCACGCTTCAGGAGCGCGACCTGCTGCCCGGCCTTGATGCGCCCGTTGAAGATGCGCCCGATGCCGATGCGGCCCACGTAGTCGTTGTAATCGAGATTCAGGATCAGCGCCTGCAGCGGCTTGTCGACCTCGGCCTTCGGCGGCGGGACCTTCTTGATGATCGCCTCGAAGATGTCGCGCAGGTCGGTGGGCTTGGGCTGGCCCTCGGGCACCGGCCAGTGCGAGGTCGCCCAGCCGTCGCGCCCGGCGCAGTACACCACCGGGAAGTCGAGCGCGAGTTCCTCGGCGCCGAGCTCGACGAAGAGGTCAAAGACCTCGTGCATCACGTCCATCGGGCGGCCGTCGGGGCGGTCGATCTTGTTGACGATGACCACCGGCTTGAGGCCGGCCTCGAGGGCCTTGGTGAGCACGAACTTGGTCTGGGGCATCGGGCCGTCATAGGAATCGACGAGCAGGAGCACGCCGTCGGCCATGCGGAGGACGCGCTCGACCTCGCCGCCGAAGTCGGCGTGGCCCGGGGTGTCGATGATGTTGATGCGGTAGGTGATGCCGTCGAGGGCGGTGTAGGAGACGGCGCAGTTCTTGGAGAGGATGGTGATGCCGCGCTCGCGTTCGAGCGGGTTGGAGTCCATGATGAGGCCGTGCTGACCGCCCTCGAGCTTCTCGAGTTCGCCGGCGCGGAAGTTGCCCGACTGCTTGAGCAGGTTGTCGACGAGCGTGGTCTTGCCATGGTCGACGTGGGCGATGATGGCGACGTTGCGGATGAGGGCGTTGACGGGGGTGGTCATGGGGGAAGGGGTTAGGACTGAGGACTGAGGACTGAGGACTGGGCGGAGAGCACGGCTTCCGGCGCGGGATGTCGAGAACGATCCACAACCGAGCCGGGCGGAAACGGGTTTCCCGCGGCGATCCGGCGAAGGGCATGGGGGGGAGCCGGGCGGCTGCTCCGATGCGGTGGCTGTTCGGTCGGGCAGAACGAACCCGAGATAGTACGCGCCGCGGATCGCTCCGGCCCGAGAAACCAGCCGGATTGCCCGCCCAGACCGGTTAGCCGGACCACCCGTGGCCCGCACGCCCCTGGGAGCGTGGTTTCCCCCTCTGGCGCGGGCACACTTGAAGGAGCAGCGTGCGAGAGAACGCTTCTTCGAATCGCCAAGATCAGGGGAGAGAGATGGACCTGTTTCGTTCCAAGCGTGTGCTGGCTCTGGCCGCGGCCGCCGTGTGCGGCGTGGGGTTCGCTGGGCAGGCCGACGCCGCCCCGACTCTGCTCTACAGCACCAGCTTCGACACACCCGCCGCGGTGCCGGAATGGTCCTCGAACTACTGGCGCGTCGAGGAGCACGGCCAGTTCGGGATCTTCAACGGCCGCTACAGCCAGGGTTGGACGGCTCTCAGCCTGAACATTCCCAACCTCGGGCCCGCGAGCGGTCCCACGGGCGCTGGGACGTACGCCGTCAATCGCTTCACCGTGGTCTTTGACCTGTTCATCATCGACTCGTGGGACGCCGCGAACTCGTACGGCGGGTTCGACCACTTCCTCGTCAGCGCCAACGGCCAGCAGGTCATCGACTGGGGCTTCACCAACACCGGCGGCCAGCAGCGCAACCCGCTGACGCCCAGCCGCTCGGGCACGGACCTTGGATTCTCGCCCACGGCGCCCGACTCGATCTATCGCAACGTGACGCTGACCTTTGACCTCGCGCCGGGGCAGAACCTGTTTCTGAAGTTCTACGACCAGAACCTCGGCGGCGTGTCGGACGAGGGGTGGGGGATCGACAACGTCAGCGTCTACGGCGAGGCCCTGCGGGTGCCGACGCCTTCGGTGGCGATGGGTCTGACGGCGGGACTGAGCCTGCTCGGCCGCCGGCGTCGCGTGAAGTGAGCATCGAGCGACAGGACGCGAGTGCGCGGAGATGCCGTGCCACGCGGACGCGCTGCGTCAATTCACCCCATTCAGCGTTTGGTGTTGGTCACGGGGACGGTGTTGCCGTCGCTGTCGTGCCAGCCGGAGACCAGGAAGCGGACGTTGTCGCGCCGGCGGGTGGCGCCGGGCTGCCAGTCCGAGCCGCCGACGGGCTGGCCGAGCATCGGGTCGTTGGCCAGCTTGGCGACGGGGGTGCGCGACGGGCCGGGGTTCACGAAGGTGATCCCTGCGCGGGAGATCGCGACGGCGTCCCCGGAGGCGGACGCGACGGGCTCATGCACCACGGCTCGGTCGGCGATGGCGAGGCGGGTGGCCTGATCCACCTGATCCGCGAGATCGTTGGGCTGACCGAGCGCCAGGTTCGTGGGCTCGCGCTTGCCTTCGGAACGCTCACGCAGCGAGCGACCGGTGGTCTGCTGGATGGCGAGCCGCGCGTCCTCGATCAAGCGCTCTTCGGCGCTGACGCTCGGAGCGCCCACGGCCAGGCCCGTATTCAGTCCGGCAGTCGCCAGCGTGGGCATGGTGGAGGGGCTCGGGCTGCCCGAGCGGCCGATCATCCCCCAGACCAGCATCGAGCCGATCGCGACCGACGCCGCCAGTCCGCCGAAGAACGGCGAGAGACGCGGCGCGACGCGCTGGGCCTGACGCACCCGCAATTCGGCCAGCACGCGGTCGGAGAGATCCACGGCGGCGGGACGCTGGGTGAGCAGCATCTCGAGCTTCTGGAGTTCATCGAACTCCGCGCTCAGCACCGGGTCCAGCCGCAGGAGTTCCTGCAGCCGCGGCGCTTCTTCGCTGATCTCGCCGTCGAGCACGGCCTGCATCAGGCGGCGTGCTTCCTCGCGGTGCGCGGGCTCGTCGCGGTGCAGGCGGAGGTGGGCGTTGGTGGAGGGGGGCTTCATCGACTCGCCTCCCCGGTTCGCGGCGTCGGGTCGAGCGTCAGGGCCCGCTTGGCGAACATCGGCACCGACCCGGCCCGCTGCTCGATCGCGACGACCTCGCCCACGCCCCGGACGAGTTCTTCCTTGAGACGCATCCGCCCGCGGTGCAGGTGGCTCTTGACCGTGCCCTCGGGCAGTTGCATGTGCTCGGCGATCAGGCGTATCGGCCAGTCGAGCTGATGGAAGAGGACGACGGCCTCGCGCTGCTCGGGGGAGAGGAGCATCAGCCCGAGCTGGATGGCGTCGCGGGCCATGGTGCGCTGCTCGTGGTCGCGGCTCATGGAGCCTTCGAGCGCGTCGCGCCGGGCGCCCCACGAGTCGCTGGCGTCGCCGGCGCTCGAGGGCTTCTTCTTCTCGCACATGTTGAGCCACACCCGCCGCGCGATCGTGAACAGCCACGTCGAGAAGCGGTAGGTCTCATCGAAGTTCTTCAGGCTCGAGAGCACGCGGACGAACGCCTCCTGGGTCACGTCTTCCGCGACGTCCCACTTGCCGCACATCCGATAGATGTACGCGTGGACGCCGCCTTGGTGTCGGCGCAGCAACAGCTCGGCCGCGGCAAGATCGCCGCGCGAGGCACGCCGGACCAGTTGGAGCTCTTCGAGCTTCTGCACGTTGACTGTCCTCTGGAGGACTGTGGGGTAAACCCACAGGCCGTCCCACGCTCAACCGGCGGTCAGTCTACCGAAGACCGGCCGCGGGGTTGCGGGATTTCCTGACCGTTCCTTGAGCCATCGGACCCCCGCCGTTTCAGGCGGTTCCCAGAGAAGACCATACTCCATGCCGCGGGCCGAACCAGCCCGCAACGCCATTCCCAACGAAAAACCCCGGCGGTGGTCCGCCGGGGTCCGGAAATCAGCAGGAAACACGTTCCATCCATCGTTCCGCGTCGCTCGCTCAAGCGCGGCGGCGGCGGGCGGCCAGGGCGCCCAGACCCAGCAGGCCCAGCGTGGCCGGGGCCGGGATCGCGGTGGTCTCGATGGAGAAGTCGTCGAAGTAGGCCTGGTTGCCGATGCCGGGGGCGGTGTCGGGATTGGGCTTGAAGCCGATCATCCACAGGTCGGCGTCGCCGAAGTCGACGGCGTTGTGGCCGCCGAAGCCGAGCAGGTTGCCGTCGAGATAGAAGAGAACCTTCTTGGTGGAGAAGATGACCGAGATGGAGATCTGGTGCCACTCGTTGAGGGTGACGCCGGTGGCGAGGTCGAAGGTGCTGGAGATGCCGTCGATGCCGCGGAGGACGCCGTCGGACTGGATGCCCAGGGCGGCGATGCGGTTCACGCCGGCGGCGTCGTAGAGATCAAGCCCGGCGCGGGTGAGGCGATTGGCGTTGGGATTGGCGTCGAGGCGGACCCAGACCGACGAGGTGATGATGTTGTTCTCGGGGAGCGCGCCGTCGAGGGGCGTGGAGCGCAGGGCCCAGCGGCTGGCGTTGGGCTGGTTGGTGGTGTTGGCGGCGACCGACTGGCTGCCGGTGCGGGCGACGTTGTTGGTCACGCTGAAGATGTTGCCGTCGATCTGGATCCAATTGTCCTGCACCGCCGGGCTGGGCGGGAACTGGGGGAACAAGCCCACGGTGTGGCCGGGGCGCTCGAAGCTGGTCTGATAGACGATGCCGGCCTGAGCGAGAGAAGCCAGGCCGCCGGCGGCCACCACGAACACGCAACGCATGGACTGCATCTGCAACTCCTGACGCCAGAGGGGAAGGCGTCGCGTCGGCGCTCTGCGGATCCCCGTGGTGGTGTGCTTCAGCACGCCGACACCACAGCCCGCGCGCAGCAGCGCCCGACTCGGAAAAATGCCTGATGTTTTGGGCCGAGGCCAGTAATCCTGCGTGATCGAGATGAAAAAGTCGGCAATGGCGGAAGTGCGTCCGAGAACCTGCGGCCAGGAGACAAGTGGGAGACAAGTGGGAGACAAGTGGGAGCCGGGTGGACGCCAGATGGAAGCCGGGTGGAAGCAGGTGGAAGCCAGTTCGAGGGCTGTACCCCAGTTTCTGGCAAGGCCCCAACACCCCGCGCCCAAGGTTGGGGCCTTGCGAAGAACCAGCGTCACCCGCGTTCGGGGCAAGGCCCCAACCCTGTGCGCACGGGGTTGGGGCCTTGCAAAGAACACCATCGCGCGATGCCTCCCGCCCGGAGGGCGCACGACTGTTGCCGGCAGATTCATCTGCCGGTGAGCGAGCCACCCATTTCCTTCTTCCCTTTCTTTCTCCCCGCCCCGGAGGGGCGGACGAAGCACGCCTGGCGGAACACATCGCCCACGCTCTGACACGCCGATCTCGCCCGCCACGTCAACGCTCGCCCTTCGCAGTGGGTCCACGAGACCTTCTCTTCTTGCTCAGTCTCTTGCCGTTCTTCTCGCTCTTCTTTGCACTGCGACCCGACTTGGGATTCAGCAGCTGCGCCAATTCGGAAGCGTGCTTGCGGCCGAGAGCCGCGTACTTCGCCTTCAGGTCCTGGGGCACGAACTCTCCCGTCCAACCGGGGTCGCCCGGAAGAACGTCTCCATCCCGCGGCTCATCCAACACCTGAATCCGGAGCGCCCGAAGATCCGGGAACCGCACCTTCAGGTCCAGGTTCTCCATCAGCCGCAGGTCCATGAGGAGGGACTCTCGCATCGATAGATAGACCATCCGGTCGTCCAGCGAACGAGTTAGCACCGCTTCCTTGTCATTATAATTGAGCGGCGAGATCACTCCACACAACGGACAGATATTGTGTCGCGACCACTCCCCTCGGTTGATGTCGATCCGATTCTCGGGTGGGGTCCAAATCGTCACATACGGGAGCCGGGTGCGTTTACCGGCGTCGTCGATGTGCCACACCTTGCCGGTGATCATCTCTTTCAATTGCGGCTTGATCGCCTTGAAGAAATCGTTACGGAGTGCGAGTCCTTCTGCCATCCCCAAGGACACCACAGAAGTCGTCGGCCTCTCGATAACTTCAACATTCAGGGGCTTTCGGTTTCGGTTGAACTGGGCAGACGACATCGTGCAAAGCCTGTAGTCGTTGCCGTTGAACATCGAGCCGTGACAGCGGACATTATCCTGATAGTACTGGTCATAGCCCTCGGAGAAACAAATCGACTCTTCTGGGCGTGCCACGATCACCGCTATCTGACGCTTATGTTCTCGCGTGTTCATCATGGTTAGTACCCTAGTGCTTCATCGACCAGCCTAGCGATCTCGTAGAGTTCGTTCCTGACGGCACTCTGAGCCTTTGCCCAAGACGGCGTGTCATTCTTCAATACCGTTTCGATCACGGCCTGAATCTGAACCTCATTCTTGTTCGTGGCCCATTTTCCCCATTATCCACCGAGGCGAGTTCATCAGAGTAGCGCCGACGCGACGTCCATCGGCGTCGCGAGAGGTCGCTTTGCGGTGCCTGTTCGAGCGCGTCGCTCGCGCCCCGAGCGCAGCCGCGTGCGGCCACTGCGTCCTTGCTCTCTGAGGCCGCTCGGTGGTGTTGAGCGGCAGAGTCAAGGTCGCAGCGTTCGCCACGCGGCCAGGATGTCGACGCCGGGCAGCGCCCGGACCCGGGCGCACACAGCGCCCCTCTACAGAGGGGCCGTGCGTCACGTTTGTGCGCACAATCGCGACGCTGGGCGAGTGTGGTTTCGCACGCAGCTCACGTGGCCGCGGGCAATTACGAAAATGTGAGAATCTCGCGAGGTGCCCCGGAAGATGCGCCTCGCCTGTGCGCACAACGACGACGTTGCAAGATCGCAAGGCCCCAGCCTCCCGCGCACAGGGTTGGGGCCTTGCAGAAAACCGCGATGCGAGTAAGGCTCCAACCCTGTGCGCAGGGGGTTGGGGCCTTACGAGCAGCGAGCCGGGGAGCTGCACATCACCGCGTGCGCGCTCGCTCTGCCGCCCGGAGGGCGCATGACTGTTGCCGGCGGCTTCATCCGCCGGGGGCCGTTGTTTGCTCTTTCTGACTTGTGTGGTTCCTCGCCCCGGAGGGGCGAACCAGCGCGGGTGTGATTCGTCCGCCCCTCCGGGGCGGGGAGACAAAGACCTGGAAGAGAGTGGGGGCCTTCACCGGCAGATGAATCTGCCGGCAACAGTCGTGCGCCCTCCGGGCGAGAGGCATGGCGCGACGGCAGCAGTCGCGCGTCCTCCGGGCGAAAGACATGGCACCACGGCAGCAGTCGCGTGATCGCCGGGCGAGAGGCCGAACGCGGCGGCACCCGAGCGTGTGCGCTCGCCGGTGTGGGCTTGTGTGCCGCTTCAGCTCTCCAACCCCAGCTCTTCGACCTCGGCACTGGAGCGCCAAACCTCCAACCTCAGTCCTTGCAGCTCGCGCCTGTATCGCAAGGCCCCAACCCCGTGCGCCAGGGTTGGAATCTTGGAATCTTGAAAGCGTGGAATCTTGAAAGCTTGGAATCTTGAAGGCTTGGAAGCTTGGAAGCTGAGGACCTTGCGGCCTGCCACTCACCCCTCAGACCTCACCCCTCACCCCTTCCCCTCAATCCCCATGCCGCTGGCGCAGCTTCGGCGACAGCCGCAGGATGAGCTGGACGCGTTCGAGCTCGTCGAGCCAGTCCTGGCGGGTGGCGGCGATCTCGTCGGAGGGGACCGGCGCGCCGGGCAGCGGGCACGACGCCCCGAGCTGCTTGGCGGCCATCGCGCGGTAGCGGGTGAGGCTGCGGTCGCCCAGCACCGAGACGAACTCGAAGTCCTCGTTGAGGAAGAGCACGGTGGGGACGCGACGCCCGCCGCAGATCATGTAGCGTTCGGAGAGCTCCGCGGCGACGTCGCGATCGATGAACCGCAGGTCGATCGCCTCGCGGTTGCACTCGGCGAGCTGCTCGAAGAGCGGGCACTGATGGACGCAGTCGCCGCACCACATCCCGCTGAGCACCAGCACGGGCGAGCGGCGGGTGAACGACGCGAGCAGGCGACGTTGGGCGTCGGAGACCGGAGCGGCGGCGCGGCTGTGCTCGTCGAAGCGCTTCCACGACGCCTGCTGATCGGGCGTGCCGGTGGCGATGTAGGCGGGAAAGGCGTGGGCCTTGTTGAACCAGTGTTGGAGCGTGGACATGGTCTCTCCGATGACGGGGCGAGGCCAAGGGTACGGCGGGCGCGGATCGAAACCGGCGTGCTGGGGCGCGGTACATTGAGGACCCCGATGGCCAAGGCCACCCTTTTCATGCCCGCCCTGCCGATCACCGACGACGCCGGTGTCGAGCAGACGCTCCTCGCGGCCTCGCGCCTGCCAGCGGGCACGCCGCGGCTCAACCGCGTGCGCGATCGGGCGATGGTGGTCTACGCGTCGGCGCTGGGGCTGAACAAGCGGTTCGTGCTGCTGCTCTGCGTGATGCTGCCGCTGTTCGTGGTGATCGGGATCGCGAGCGTGCCGCTGATGCGGATGGGCGTGCCGTCGTACGTGACCACCTGGGGCCTGATGCTGGTGGCGATGGTGATCTCGATCCTCTTCATGCGCTGGCAGATGGGCAAGCTCCGCCCGCGGGCGCCCGAGATCGCCGCGTTCTTCCTCGAGGACGCCGTCTGCCCCTGCTGCGGCTACAACCTCTCGGGCGCGGTCGCCGCGCATCGCGACGAGAGCGGCCCCAACGTCGTCTGCAGCGAGTGCGGCGCGGCGTGGGCCCGAGCCAAGATCCTCCGCACCAGCCAGGAAGAAACCCACGACCGCCGCGAGGCCCGCACGCTGGGCGTGATCGTCCGCGACGGCGGAGCGGCGTACGCGTCGATGGAGATCACCGACGCCGACGGCGCCAGCCGCACCATGCTCCGCACCGTGGACCTCTACGCCCGTGCCCGCGCCGCGAGCGGGCCGAGGCAAGAGCGGCTGAAGCGCGCGATCGCGGGGCTGCGCTGGCGCGGCGCGTGGCTGCGGCTGCTCGTCTGTGCGGTCGTGCTGCCGCTGGTGCTGGTCTCGCTGGTCATGGTCTTCCGCCGCCCGGTCGAGTCGCTCCGCTGGACCGACGCGGGGCAGATGTTGGTGATGGTGCTGTGGACGATCGGCATCGTGGCGATCTTCCGCAGCGACCTGGGACGCAACGGCCCGAAACGAGCGCAGGCGCTGCTCGCGTGCGACCTGTGCCCGAGCTGCGCGGCCGACCTGCCGCCCCGCGAGGGAGCCGAGGCCTCGGATCGCGTCGTCTGCGCCGAGTGCGGCGGCGCGTGGCAGCGCCCGAAGCCAACGACCTGATCCGGCGACGACTCGACGCGCCCGATCGCGTCCACAGCCGCCATCCGAAATCCGCCATCCCACATCCGACATCCAGCCGGTCCCTCGTACAATAAGGGGAGCATTCCCCTTTCTACGCAAGGACCTCCATGTCTCAGCTCTCGCTCGAAAAGCAGTCTCAGTCCGGCAACGGCCGTCGCTTCATCGCCGAGTTCGGCGAGCCGCCCGAACGCGTCGCGGGCGCGTTCTCGATCAACAACGCGCAGCTCGGCCAGACCCGCGCGGGCAAGCCGTACCTGCGGTGTCTTTTGGGCGATCGCACCGGCGAGATGCCGGCCCGCATGTGGTCGATCGAGGAGCCGATCTTCCGCCGCCTGCCCACCGAGGGCTTCGTGTACGTCGAGGGCGAGACCCAGGCCTACCAGGGCGAGATGCAGCTCATCATCCACGTGATCGAGCCGATCGAGCCGACGCCCGAGCAGCTGCGTGATCTGCTGCCCTGCTCCAAGCGCGATCCGGAGGAGATGTTCGCCGAGCTGACCAAGCTGCTCGACACGCTCGAGCACCCGGCGATGAAGGCGCTCGCGCAGCAGTACCTGAACGACAAGTTCCTGATGGACGCCTTCAAGCGCTGCCCCGCGGCCAAGAGCATGCACCATGCCTACCTCGGCGGTCTGCTCGAGCACACGCTGAACCTCTTGAACCTCGCCGACCGCGTCTGCCCGCTCTACCCCAAGATCTCGCGCGACCTGGTCATGATGGGCCTGTTCCTGCACGACCTGGGCAAGACCCGCGAGCTGTCGTACGACAAGGTCTTCACCTACACCGACCGCGGCGAACTCATCGGCCACATCGTCGAGGGCGCGATCATGCTCCACGACAAGTCGCAGACGATGATGCGCGAGGCCGGCCAACGCCTGCCCGCGGGCGCCCTGACCGTGCTCCAGCACATCATCATCAGCCACCACGGCCAGCCCGAGTTCGGTGCCGCCAAGTTCCCCGCGACCCCCGAGGCGATCCTGGTCTCGATGCTCGACAACCTCGACGCGAAGACCACGATGTCGCTCTCCGCGGCACGCCCCGAGCGCGAGGCTGGCTTCACGATGGGTGGAAACTTCACCGAGAAGCAGTGGGCGCTCGACAACGTGAAGCTCTATCGCCCGGAAGTGCTGAAGTAGTGGGAAGGGGTGAGGGGTGAGGGGTGAGGGGTGAGTTCAAGGCAGGCAAAGGCAGCGAGAACTTGGCCTTGGTTCAGTCGCATCACGATCTTCTTGTGTGGCAGCGATCCATGGACTTGGTCGTCTGCGTGTACACACTCGCCAAGAAGTTCCCGCGTGACGAGGCGTTCCGACTGACAGACCAATTGCTCCGCGCGGTGAGCTCTGTTCCGGCGAACATCGCGGAGGGTCACACACGCCAGGGAGCGAAGTCTTTCGCCAACTTCCTTTCGGTGGCGAAGGGATCGCTTATGGAGGGCGAAACGTATCTCCTTCTGGCGAAGAGGCTTGGGTTTGGCGATCCAGAGCTCATCGTGGCGTGCCTTGCCGAGATCGACGAGACCAGTCGGATGATCGCCGCGCTTCGCAATCGAGTGCTGGCCCGTGACCGCTCCAGTTGACGATCGTTTTCTTCTTCTTCTTCTTCTTCTTCTTCTTCTGGCTCACCCCTCACCCCTCACCCCTTCCCACTCATGACCGACGAAACCGCCATCCAAGTGAACTTCGGCCGCCCGATGCCGATCTTCCCGCTCGATCAGGTGACGCTGCTGCCGCAGCAGGTCTTGCCGCTGCACATCTTCGAGCCGCGGTATCGGCAGATGGTGACCGATGCGCTCGATGGCGCCGGGCAGATCGCGATGGCGGTGTTTGAAGGACGGGACTGGAAGCAGCAGTACCACGGCCGCCCGCCGATCCGGCCGGCGGTGTGCATCGGTCACATCGCGCAGCACGAGAAGCTGGCGGACGGGCGGTACAACATCATCCTGCGGGGTGTGTGCCGTGCTCGAGTGATCAAGGAGATGGCTCCCCGCGATGCGAGGCTCTACCGCGAGGCGATGCTCGAGCCGATCGGGCTGGAGCAGGAAGAGACGCCGGAGCTGCGGGTCTTTCGCACCAACCTGGAGAACGATCTCGACCGCGGCCCGCTCGGGCGTTTGTCGGACAGCGCGACGCTGCTCGAGTACGTGCGCGACGAGGAGATCCCGACCGCGGCGCTTCTGGAGCTGATCGCGTTCACGCTGGTGAAGGACCGCGAGAAGCGGTACCGGTTGCTGGAAGAAGGCGATGTGGATGTCCGTGTTGGGCTGGTGACGCAGGAGATTGCGGATATCGATCGCATGATTCGCCTCGCCCTGCCGCAGACGGGCGCGGATTTCCCGCGCGGGTACACGCCGAACTGAGCGATGTAAAGGAAGACTGCGCGGAGCTCCTGGCCGCTGGTGATCGCGAGCTCGCGAGCGCGAGCGGCGTGGCATCTCGCGCTCTCCATCGGCGGCATCGACGGGCTGGGTCGTGAGTTGCGAACGAAACAGGAAAAGCCGTCACACGCACGGCGCGTCCAACGACCGAAACCGGGTTCTCCATCCAGGTGAGAATCTCGGGGTGCCTTTCGATGAACAAGCACGTGTTTGGGCTGGGTCGTTCGTTCCTGTTGGGCGCGGGACTGGCGTGTGTCACGGTTTGGTCGGGCTCGTCCGGCCAAACGCCGGGGGCGCCGGTCGCGGTGCGCGAGGTTCCCCGCGCGGGCAACGTCGAGCCCGCGGTGGTACAGGTGATCGACGGCAAGCCCACGGCGGTGCCGCGAGCGTCCTGGACGCGGGCGTGGGCGACCTACACGCTGGCGCCATTGCCGGTCGGTAACGAGGGTGGGTACAAAGATCTGATGTCGGGCGGGGCTTTCTCTATTTGGTCATACTTTGACAGGCGTACGCCGGAGCCGGACGAGACCAATTGGAGCCCGTTCAATCTCGGGCTTTTAGAGAGCGCTCTCCCCGGTGATTTCATGCCGGTGGGTCCCACGATCGACCAGGATTCGGTCGCGCTCCGCCCCGCGATCGGCGGCGGGGAGCCGACGGGCTGGAACGGGCTGGGACGAGCGACGTTGCACGGAGCGGTGGACCTGGTGACCGGCGTGCCGCTGGTGCAGGTGACGGATTTGGTGCTGCCGGTGGGCGGAGCGGAGTTCCGGCTGAACCGTACGCGGTCGGCGAATCGGCTGAGAACGGGCAAGACAGTGATCACGGAGGTCGGGGTGTCACCGGCGGAGTCACGCTGGTGGGATTGGGTCGGCACGGGCTGGATGATGAGCGAGAATCCGATCTTGCTGATCGACAGCCGCCTGCCGGACGTGGTGGGGGACTCCGAGCCCCGGACGACGTTGTGGCTGGACGCGCTGCACTCCATTCCGTTTGACTGGGTGAACACGAAGGAGGAAGCGGCCGAGGCGGGCAAGCCGTTCCGTCGCTCGTACGGGCTGTACGACGCGGCGCCACGCTATCGGGCGAAACTCCGCGCGCTCAAGAACAACGTCGCCAGCGATCAGTACAGCCACCCCCAATCCCCGCGACGGATCGGGGCGGAGATTCAGTCTCCGGGGCAACCCGCGGCGGGCGACTGGATGCCCGGGTACTACCCGGACAGGTACGAGGTCTCGCTCTACGACGGTGCGTTGATCTACGAGTTTGAGCCGGAGTGGGAGGATGTTCCGAGCTGGCAGTACTGGTATCCGCCGGTGGCGCAGCGAACGACGGCTCCGATCCATGAACAGGTTCGGTACTCGTCGGTGCACGGGCGGCCGCTGCTGCCGTCGTCCTCCGATAGCACGGTTCATCCGTCTGCCTCACAGAGTCTGGCCACTCAGCTCTTCAACCCGTGGTTCCCAACACCACAGAACGAGAATGCGGTGGCGGGTCGGACCGGCCGCGGTGTGGGCATGCCCTACTACGCGTTGCTGAAGTCGATCCGAGATCGACAGGGCAACCGGGTGGAGATCGAGTACGCGGATGTTCTGGAGTGGAACGACCAGGGGAAACGCATCCAGCAGACTTCGATGAAGGGAGCGGTGAGCCGAGTCAAGGTGTTCGCGGCCGGTGAAACCACTCCGACGTGGACGTTGCTGTACGCCTATCGGCTCATCCCCCGTGCGGGCGACCCGGTGGCTGGTCCGAGCGACGGGGTGGCGTGGACAAGCCCCGTTCCGAGCGCCGGGGCGGCAACGTACATTGCACGTCAATGGAACGGGTACTCGGCCGCGAAGAAGTACGTTTGGTCGGATCCCGCGCTGGAGTCGATCTACGTCTTTGAAGGGAACGTCGAGAATCGGCGAATCACGCTCATGAGGCCGCCGGAGGAGTCGCTCTGGGCGGAGGACGCGGTTGCACCGCGCCGCTGGCCGACGGACACGGACGATCTGTTGCTGCGATACCAAAGCGGCGAGCACGCCACGCTGGCGCTCAGCCAGTCCGGCCCGCCCGGCCCGCCCGGCGGGAACGACATCAAACACCGCGCGGACTGGAAGTTCCGGGTCCGGTACAGCTACGCGTCGACCGATCAGCCCAACGGGCACTCGATCGACGCCACGGGGATCGTCATCCCGTCGAGCCCACTCGAACGGTACCACGGCGTGCGGTACATGCCGGCGTTGGTGCGCACCGAGACCCAGATGCGTGCCAGCGGCGAGAACGCCGGGCTTCGCTCGCTGCAGAACCACGTGTTTCAGTACGAGCCAAAGGCGCCATTCGGTTCCGGTCGCTGGCTGCATTCGGTCTTCGATGATGCAGGTCTGAAGCGCATCCACACGGATGTCAGGGCGAACGCTCCGGCGACGCTGGAGGCAACGATCCAGGAACTCGCGGCGGGCAAGACGGGGGCGGGTATCAATGCCGCCAGCTCGATGGGATTCGCGGCGGGGCGCTCAGCCAAAGACTTCCGCGACGCAGCGAAGTGGTGGTTCGGGAACTCCGGGTTCGGGGGCACGAGCCTGTTCTGGTCTGTCGAAGGCGATTCGTTGATTTCGTATGTGTAGCCCGGCAGTGCCGAGCCCGGTCAGTTCGCACGACCGGCACTGAACAAGCTCCGTGACGACGCGATTCTTCCGAACGCGGCCAACGAGTATTGGGTCGACGGCGTGAATGGGACGGTGGCGGCGTTCTCGACGACGGACCCGACGGATGGGCGTCGGCGGTACTACCGGATCTCGCGCCTGATCCGGGGGCCTGAAGCCTTTGAAGAAGGAGTGGTGCCGGGGGAAATCAAGCCCGGGCCGAGGTTCCCATCCGACAGAGAGACAGCCTGGCGCTCGATCTTCTCCAACCCGTTCAAGTGGCAGACCTACGCGAGCCGGCACGAGTATCGATGGCCGACCATGCGGCAACCGCTCGTGTGGCGGGAGATGGATCAGCAGGGCAACGTCACGTCCGAAACCCACCCGAGCACCGAGGTGGATTACGCCAAGCACCGATGGGTCGTGATCATCGACGAGTTCCCCACCTGGGAGGACGCGCGGAACGCGGAGCCCGCGGAGATCACCACCGCGAGCGGCTCCAAGACTTCGTTCTTCAAGACGATGCTGGGTCGACGGGTGGTCGGAATGAACCCCCAAGGCAACGTGCTCTGGGAGAAGACCTTCACGCTGCGGAACGAGCAGTTCGTCGAAGGCGGAGACACCGGCCTCAACGAGAGCTATGTCTACATCAGCGGCAAGCAACTGATCGAGTCTGTGGCCCCGACGGTTGACGCCTCCAAGCTCGAGGCTTCGGTCGCCACCGAGCGGTTCCTGGTGCAGAAGCGGTCGGTCGGTTGGTCGGCTGCGGAATTGGCTGAGGTCGCGCCGGACGCCGCTCCCACCGACCAGAGGCGAGTGGCCGGACTGGTTTGGAACTATCACTACGCCGACGTGTCCAGCACGCCCAAGCCGATCGACGCCGACGGCAATCCTGTGCCCGGTGCGTTGTCCTGGGGCGAGCGGCTGCGGCCCGTGGGTGAGTCCATTCAGAACGGCAACGCCGTGAGCGATGGCCCGACGATCCCCTACGACTCGGAGAGCCTCCGGTGGACGTCTCAGACCTTCTACAAGGCGAGCGATCCGACCGTCGTGCTCGGGTCTGCGCAGTTCACGGCTCCAAGGGCAACCCCGTTCCCCGCGACCTCTGGCGACGGAGGGCTCGCGACGGCGCTGCAGTCGTCGGACGCGATCGTCACCCGCGCGGTCACGCGTCGATTCCCGGACAACCAGACCGGGCCGTACGAGAAGATCGTCACCATGAGCATCTCCCCGCCGCGGCAGTCGCGTCTGGGCGGGCCGTTGCTGCACGACGTGAACCTGAGTATCTCGAACAGCAAGGGGCTCACGGTCTGGTCGGTTTCTGCGTTCCTGCCTGTGAGTGGAACGGTGCCCGATCCGATGACCCTGAGCGCGGGAAGCGATCCGGACGCCAGAGTCCAACTGACGTACCACCGTTACGACAACTACGGACGGAACGTCGAGACGATCGTGGACGTGGCGCGCAGCTCCGACGGCGTGGATGAGGACGACTTGCTCCTGCTTCCCGACGACCTCGACCGTCTCACCTGCAAAGGTGGCCCGCCGCCGGCCGCGTATCGAACCGTCCGACGCTACAGCGACGAGGACGGGCTGATGGATGTCATCCAGCCCAACGGGAAGCGATGGGCGCGTCGGATCGTCCCCGGATACCACAACGACGACCCCGCGTTCAACAAGGGAAATCCTTTCGATCGTATGTTCACCTTCAACGATCTGCTCCCCGAGGGCGGTGAGACAAGCTGGTACTTGCCCACCGGCACGTTCAAGGCCGCGGGCATCGCGTACACGAAGGACTACGACTCGTACGTACCACCATCGCGGTTCCTGAGTCGGTCGAGTCAGGGCGGAATCTCGGGCGGGCAGGTTCTTCGGGAGGACCAGGCTCGAGTGCTCAGCACGGTCGAGTTGACAGAGAAATCGCTCGAGAGCCTGCCCGACCTCGAGCCGCTCGCTCAGACGAGGATGTCCTACGACTCCGCGGGGCGTCCGGTGGCCGCCAAGTCTCTCGAACGCACCGCGACGGGTCTTGCGGCCAGCTCCGCCGATGTTCGAGACGACGGCGACCGCGTGACCACGACCGAATGGGACGGCACGCTCACACGCCGCATCCGCAACGCCCGCGGTCAGCTTGTTCGGACCTACATAGGAACGAACGCGACCAACGCCAGCATCGACTGGAACAGCCAGTGGCCGACGAATCAAAGCCCCGACCCAACCGAAACCGGCGTCGAAGGCTTTGACATGCTGCTCCGTGAGCGCGTCGAGTACGGCTCGGACCCGACGAACGCCCTGCAGCCGATACGCAAGTGGACGTACGTCGAGAACCCGCCCTGGGATACGGAGCAGCTCGCGGCCTTCGGTCACGCCCCCGCAGGCGATGGACACGGAGAACTCACCCACACGCATTACGACTGGCGGATGCGACCTGTGCGCGTCGACGTGCGCGGACCGAAGCCTTCCGGCAATCGCCCCTTCGTGAGCTCTCGCGTCACGTTCCTGGATCACGCTGATCGACCCGTACTGGAAGCCACCTATACAGGAGCCGCGCCTCCCCCGTCATTCGACCCGTCTGTTGCCCCGCCGTTCGCGGCCGCGCCCAGCGTCGCGGCTCTCCTGGCCGCCCCGATCGCACCGACGTCTCTCACCGAGACCCGCTACTTCTCCGACGGCACGGTGAAAGAGAGGCTCACCTATCGCACGCCGGGTCCCGGCTACGCGTACGCAGGCTCGCCCCAGTTCCACACCGAGCGGTTCTTCTACGGCGTGGGTGGCAAGCAGACCTTCGCCGAACGCCCCGAATCACCGATTCAGATCACCGTGCTCGATAACATGGGACGGCAGATTCGGGAGGTGACGGTGTGTCCTCGCACCGTCTCCAACACAACCCGGTTCGACTTCGAGCTCACCCGGACCGACTACCGCTTTGATTCCGAAGGCAACATCGTCCTGACGGATCGTTGGGAGCGTCTCGCGGCACCGACCTCGGCGGCGGACCTCGCTGTTTCCGGTGCTCAAGCGCTCAGCTCCGCCAACGCCGCACTGACCCGCACCCAGACGTGGTACGACCATGCCAAGCGGGTGCTGACGGTGCGGGAGTGGGGAGACGACGCGGCCGCGTTCGGAACGCAGACGTTCAGCGCTCTCGACGCCGTTGTTCACTCGTCCAACCCCAATCAAGCTCCGCGGATGAGCGTGGATCTCACGGCCAATCCGCCGACGGTCTCGATTCTGTCCGCCGTGAGCAACGCGCCGGGACGTTGGACCTATCACGCCTACGACACCTCGGGTCTGAAGATCGCGACGCGGGCGCCCGACGGCAAGCTGAGCACCTTCAGTTATGACACCAAAGGCCAGCTCATCCGCGAGGTCGCAAACGCCGCGGACCCGGACCCGGCCCAAAGCACTCACACGCGGCACGCCTACTGGCTCGGGCGGCCGATCTCTACCTCGACGGTTCGGACCGCGAACAACGAGCAGACGCGCCAGTTCCAGGGCGTGGCATACGGAGCCCAGGTGGTCCGGGTCAAGCGCGTGAGCGTCGACCACGATCGCGATGGCCGCGGCCATATCCCTGACGTGAACCAGGGCACGTTCGACATTCAGGTCGACGGCTTTGAGTACATCTCGAACTCGAACGCTCTGGTCGGCGCGATGATGTCCTGCAATCCAGACCTCACCCCTCTCGACGGCTACACCGTCGACACCGTCCCCGCCAACCCCGTCGCCGAGCAGCTCAAGGACTACATCCAGAGCATCCAGGATTTCCAGTTCGCCCGCCCCGACTTCGCGTATCGCTACTACGCCGACGGACTGATCGCCGAGCGCGTCGACAAGCGCGGCGTCGCCATCCGCTACTTCTACGACAGCCAGCGCCGCCTGCAGGAACAGGAAGTTTGGAACTACTCCCGCCCGACGTACACCACCGGAGAGGTTCCGGCCAACGCTCCGGTGCCGCAGCCCACCGACCGCAACATCTGGAGACTCGAGGACGCGGTCCCGGGCTATCCGACCTGGATGGGCCTCCCCAAGGCCAACAACGGCGTCGATGAACCCGTCGATCGCATCGGCTACATCGCGTACTCGTACGACAGCCGCGGCAATCTCGAGCGCGTCAAGGCCGGCACGACTCGCGCCGCTGTCGGAGCCAACCCGCCCGCCATCGTCGCCGAGACCAAGTACGTCTACGACGATCGGAACAACCTCATCAAGGAGATTCAGTCCCACGGCGGCAGCGCCGACATCGCGGGAGTGCCGTTCATTGAATATGCACGGCAGTACACCACCGGCTCCTCCTCCGCTTCCAGCTTTGTCGCCGGCCGAGATCGACTCATCTCGATGACGTACCCCGGTCAAGCGGGCTACACGGGGCCGCGGACGGTGACGTTCGACTACGGCAACGTCGCGGGCCTCGACTCGCTGATCGATCGCCCGTCGCTGTATCGCATGGGCGCGTCGCGGGTGGCTTCGTTCACCTACACCGGCTCTGGGCGCCGGGTATCGACCGCGCTCGGCGGCACCGCGGCATCGCCGTGGGTGACCCAGACGTTCGACACCAATCCCGCCGCAACCGGCCTAGAAGGCCTCGACGCGATGGGACGCGTGCGTGATCTGCACTTCCGGACCGTTCCCGTTGCCCCCGCCTCGCCGTCCACGCTCTGGCGCGGCCAGTACGGCTACGACATCAACGGCAACCGCCTGTTCGAACGCCTGACCCAGCGAGCGCCCTCGCAAGCGACCGTCGGGGCCATGCCGGGGGTGGGGGGCGACAACACTCGATCTCGCCGATTCTTCTACGACGATATGGACCGGCTCAAGAGCGCCGAGTCCGGAGCTCTCAGCGCCGACAACTTGACGATCGGCGCCAGCGCGGCGTACCCCGGTCTCGGCGCCGGCGCACTGCCCACCGGCCGCCGCCGCGAGTCGTGGGGGTTGGACAAGCTCGGGAATTGGAGTGCGAACAACCTCGATCACGAGTACAAGTACAACGTTTGCGGGATCTTCCTGCCCACCGGCACAATCCAGGGCTACGGCCCCGGTGACAAGACTCTTCTTCCCCCGCCTCCGCCCGGACCCGGCGGGCTCACCATCCCCAGGCCAGCGGGACACCGCGTCGAGATTGTGGATTCGGCTGACGCAGCGGCGAACGTGAGCTACAAAGCGCACCTCACAGCCGACTTCGATCCCGCGGCAGGTCACGAGCAGCAACGCGCACTCAACGCCGTCCGTTGGATGTACGAACGTTCTGCCACAGGTGAAGACGTATGGACACGGTGCATCACCGACGCCAACGGGAATCTCGTCTTTGACGGCAAGCAGTTCTACCAGTACGACGCCTGGAACCGGCTCATCCAGGTAAATGACGCAAGCGCGATGCGGTGGTGGGCGTTCCACGATCAAGGCGTCAAGATGGGCACGCCATACCTGCCCAACATGGCGCAGTTGCCAACCTTCTGCGAGAGCCCGGTCATCGGCTGGATGCTCAAACACTTCAACTACGACGGTGTCGGGCGCCTGTACCGTACGAGTTCGCGGCTCGATCCTTCGCTCCTCGCCGAGGGCTACGCCTTTGCCGGAGGCGGAGTAGCCAACCGTTCGGAGCGTATCTTCTACGACGGCACGCGGCGGATCCAGGAAGTGGTCACCGATCCGGTCGTCGTCACCAACAGCAACGGTGATGTGGCGACGATGGTTGAAGAGAACGAGCAGCGAGGGGGAGGTGGTGGAGGTGGTGGAGGTGCAGGAGGTGGCGGAGGCCAGCAGTCCGGCCCGCAGATGACCGTCTCTTTTCTGCGTGCGACCTACATCTGGGGCCCCGGCGACAGCCCGACCAGCGGCGTCGACGAGCTTCTCGTACAGATTGACCCGAGCTTCACGACCGGCAGCGTTGGCAGTGTTCCAGACATGGGAGGCAAACCCTGGTACGCGATCGGTGACGCACAAGGCGATCTCGTGGCGCTTCTCCACAATGCCAGCGCGACATCAACCGCCGAGGTCGCGGCCCAATGGACCTACTCCCCCTACGGCGAGGTCCTTACCTACGAGCGGTTCCACCCCCACCCGGTGGTGGTCTTCGGGCACAAGAGCTTGGTCATCGACCGGCTTGACGCGCCGGCGCTCTCGTGGGATACTGGGACGAGTTCGCTCTCTGACACGCAAAGACTGATCCCGGGTGCGACGCTGCTCGCGTACGCGCGGAACCGGACGTACTCGCCGGGGCTGGGGAGGTGGTTGCAGCAGGATCCGAATGACTCGGGTAGTCCGGTTTCTGGAAGGCATCTGCTGCATGCGGCCAAGATCGATGAGTACTTCGTTTCGGTGTCTCTGATTGGCCGAACCACCGACGGCCTCTCATTGGCCGCTTCGTACAGGTCAAACCCAATAATGGTCAGCGATTCGCTTGGTCTGTTCGGTCTTCCGGCGGTTGGCGTGGGAGTTGGGATAGGCGTTGGTCTGCTGGTGCCGGGGCCGAGTGATTTCATTACGGGAATGCTTGAGTCCTTGACGACCGAGTACGCCGCTCGGCAGGAATGGGATGTCGAGTGGGCGATGGATTGGCGGATGTCGGACGATTCCCACAGTCGGATGGACAGCACCTGGGTTGGAATGGCACTTGGCTGGGGAATCTACAACAGCTTTGAGATCGGTTTCGGAGAATATACAACAAATCCGATCGACTGGTTTGCGTCTTCTGCCGGTGCGAGCGACGTTCCGCTCCCGGCGCAGAATCACCACATAATGACGAACAAGAATTCGAAAGCCGGTCTGCGCTGGACCGAAAAGTACAAATTGCTGTTCAAGGATCACGGGATCAAAGGCAATCCATTCGAGTGGGAGGAAAACAAAGTAAAGTTACCTGGGCACAAAGGCCGGCACCCCGACAGTTATCACATGGATGTCTACAAGGATGTGAGGGCTGATCTTGAGTCCGTTCAGGATCCGAAATTGAAGGAAAAGGCACTCCGAGATTCACTTGACCGCTGGAAGACAAAATTATTGAAAGATGGAGCTGCAGCCCACGGGCTCGACCGCCCTGCAAGGAAGCCACGCCGATGAGAAAAAGTCCACCAGCCATACGCTGCCTGAGTGACGCCGGGAACGCCGACAATAGCGACCGAGAGCGGTCGTCCGTCCGCGAGGAAGCTCCGCTGGAAATACTGCGGCAATTCAATCTAGGGGTACCGGTACTGTCGCCGCCGCCACCGATTCGAGTCAGGGTCGATGGCAGAATTCCGCTCGAGGACATGCCTTGGAGCCTCCATTGTGAGGTTGTATCGGACCGATTTCGAAAGTTTATAGAGGAGCATGCGCCGGAGCATGCGCAGTTCTTCCAGGTAGATTTCTACGGGCCAAAAAAGCTACTTCCGACGCAGCCGTACTACATCATAAACTGGATTCGTGTGATAGATTGCATAGACATGCAAAAATCGGACTACGAACGGTACGAGATACTCGGCTCAAATGGAGTGTTTCGTAACAGATTCTATTCTATCGTTATTGATGAAAATCGCGTCCAAGACGATGTGAAGGTATTTCGTCTCAAGCACTGCGAACACTACGTAGGCATCCGTGATGACTTTGCCAAACAGATGAGGGCCGCAGGATTAACCGGCATTCAGATATACGATCTGCCCCATCGGCACGACATGAAACAACCGTAACCTACGATCATCGTCGCCCCGCCGTACACTAACGTCAATCACTGGACCCTCAACTGCGTACGTGAAAGTGTCTGCCCCCCCCCCCCCCCCCCCGTCTTCGTGAGTTTTTGAGAAGAATACTCCCCGGGGCAGCCGAGTACCTGCCCATTCGCATTGAAGGGCCGGGGATCGAACGTCTGCCGCCTTGTTCGGCGATGAATTACCTAAGGGTGTTTCGATGCATGGATGAAGCTGAGTCGATCAACACGGACGCACGGGGTGGCATGTATGTTGAGGTGCCAGTGATCGACCCATCGCTCGTGCCCGCGGACGGCGTGCTCGGCTTGCTTGGCGGTTTTCAGGTGCTTCGGCTCATGCGATACGACCTGAAGAGAAAGTACCAAGAACAGGGATTTATTAGTGGGTTCTTCTCCAGGGTCGCTTCGGTGGATCGGCCGAACTCCATCAACTGGATCATGCCCGAGCATTCCGGAGAAGGGACACGCGGGAAGCGAGTTCGTGCGCCGAAAGCGCATCGTCTAAGTAAAAGAGCGGAGCCAGACCGATGATTCGCTTGGACATTGGTCGAAGGCAGATTGCCACTTGGCTCGAGCTAAGACTCCGTTAGCGGCGGGGCGGCAACCCGCGTCGAGAGATGTTCCTACGGTGGCACGCGTCTCATCAAGAAACTAATCAGATGCCCTATGCATTAAACGAAGAGTGCGACGGGATCATGACGGCCAACGAGTTGTACCTCGGCGACCCTGAAGCAAAGTGTCGGCGGCCGGCGTGCCGTATGTTCGAGCGAGCTATGTGTGGGGTCCGGGCGATGTGCCCACCAGCGGTGTTGAAGAGTTGCCGCTGCAGATCGATCGGCGCGACACGCGCCGACGTGATCAGCGCCTTCGGCGGCCAGCCGTGGTTGGTGGCGAGCGACGAGGAGGCACAGGTCGTCCGCGTGATGCGTGCTATCCCGCCGCCGCCCCCAGGCACCACCGGATGTTCTTGCGGATGCGTTCGAGTTCGCCGGGCGGGACCAGCGGCAGGATGGACTCGTTCAATCTCAGCGAGCCCTCGCGGTTGCCCATGTAGTAGAGCGAGACGGCCATGATGTCGCGGAGTCGCCAGGTGTACACGTCGGCCTGGACGAACAGGCCTTCGGCTGGTTTGGGGATCTCCGAGCCCTGGCGGGCGAAGAGGTACGCCGAGCGATGGCGGGCGGCGCGTTGCTCGTGCAGTGCGAGGGTGTGCAGCGGCTCGGCCCGGTGCGGAAAAGCGTCGAAGGTCGCGAGCAGTTGGCGGTACATCTCGGGCTCGCGGTTGAGGCCCTGATAGCACTGGCCGACGCGGTACATGGAGAAGAAGACCTCCTCGGCCCAGCCGCCGAGGTCGAGGCGCTTGCGGTACGCGGCGAGGGCGTCCTGATAGCGGCCGATGTCGAAGTAGGAGTTCGCGAGATAGAACGCCGAGCGGGCGTCGCGGGGGTTGGCGGCGAGCGCTTGCGAGAGCAGGCGGATGTCGCGCTCGTACTTCTCGACACGGCTGGAGCCGGTGGCGTTGTCGCGGAACCATGCGCCCGGGATGAGCGGGCGCGGCGTGGCGCCCACGTCGGGGTACTCGTGGGTGACGCCGACGAACCGCAGCGGCGTGTCGCGCCGGGCGATGCGGAGCAGCGGGTACTCGAGCGTGCCGCTGACGTGCTTGATCAGCAGCGAGTGGGCGGCTTCATTGATGGCGTCCTTGAAGTCGGGGCGTTCGACGACCAGCTCGAAATCGGCGTCGGCGAAGAGCAGGTAGTCAAACTCAAGCAAGGAACTGCGGGCGGCGTCGAGCGCCTCGTTGCGGGCCTGTTCGAAGGTGCGGAAGGTGGTGCGGGGGACGATGCCGGGGATGCCGCGGGATTGGAAGAAGCGCTCGATCTTTTCGGGCGTGTCGTCGGTGGAGCCGGTGTCGCAGATGCAGTAGCAGTCGATGTGCGGGGCGGCGGCGGCGAGGCACTTCTCGATGATGGCGCTCTCGTTCTTGACGATCATGTTGAGACACAGCTTCGGCACGCGGACCTCCGGCGTCATCCTACCGGGCGAGGGTGCCGCGGTCGATGGGGTGGATGGGAATCGATCAGGCTGTCGATTCGGGAACCGTACAAGAAAACAGGCCGCCCGAGGATCGGGCGGCCTGTCTCACAAGTCGCGTGATGAGCCGCTCAGGGGCAGAGAAGCTCGTTGTAGGCGGCGACGAAGATCACGAAGTCCGAGTCGTCGACGAGGGTGTCGTCGTTGAGGTCGGAGGGGCAATCCAGTGGCATCAAAGGCGAGGAGCATTCGAGGATGTCGTAGGCGCTCGCGAAGATGACGAAGTCGGTGTCGTCGACGAAGCCGTCGTCGTTGAAGTCGGCGGGGCAGGTGGGCGCGCCGCTGGCGGCGCCCCAGTATCCGCCGTAGACCGAGATGAACGGAGAGCCGGTGAGGCGTCCGGCGTCGGCCTGGCCGATGGTGCCGGAGAGGAAGATGGTGCCGTCGGTGCTGGTCCCGCCGCCGCCGTCGACGGTGAACCAAGAGATCTCGGGCGGGTCGGCGAAGGCCGGGGCCGCGACGAGCGCGAGCAAGAGAACTGGCAGAGTGTGCTTCATGGGCAGATTTCTCCTAGGAAGCACTTGTCAGTTCTTGGCCGCACGACGACGCAGCGCAAGGCCCAATCCGATCGGCACACCGAGCACGAGCAGGCCGATGCTGGCCTGATTCACGTCGAGCGCCGGCCAGCTCAGGCCGCTACGTTCCTCAAGCTTCTTGAGGCGCAGTTCGAGATCGTTGATCTTGAGATCACGCTCCTTGAGCTGGGCCTCGAGCTTGAGGTTGAGGCCCTGGATGGCCGCGAGCGCCACGCCCTGCGCATTGGTGGCGTGGATCACGCGATCATCGGACCCGCCGAGGTGGAAGGCGGCGTGGAAGTCCTGTGCCATCGGACCGACATACTGCACCGACGCGTCCTGTCCCTTGAAGTTCCACCGCGTGATGGGCAGGCCGAGGACCTTGTCAAGAACCATCGTTGGATTAATCGCGGTGAAGTTCTCCTTGACATTGCGGTCGGACGCATTGAACGACTGACCCGCGGCATTGAAGCCGCAGAAACCGCCGGAGTTGGTCTTTGCCAAGAGCACATCGGCCGCGCCTGTCGCGGAACCGTCGGCACCACTGTTGTTGATGTACACCGAGCCGTTGGCAAGGATCGCGCGTCCACCGCCAGCCCGAGTGTCGAACCAGCCACCGACGCCGCCCGTGGTGTTCAGATTCTCGCCGCGCACGCCGTAGGACGTGCTGCTGCCGCTCGCCGGCACCTGGCCCCAGACGCCGTAATTCGTGCCCGAAGCACTGGTGGCTGAGCCAAAGACACCGACCGAGCCACCACTGCCAGACGCGGTGCCCGCGACGCCGCGACCGGCACTGCCGCTCGCGGAACCCGCGGTTCCGGTGCCGGTCGTGGCGGTGCCGCTCACACCGGTACCAGAGGTAGCGGTACCAGCGACACCGAGGCCGGCACCGCCGGTGGTCTGTCCCTGGACACCGACCGCGCTGGTCGAGGTCGAATCGTTGATGCCGAGCACGCCGAAGCTCGATGAGTTCGCGGAAACACCTCGCACGCCAGCGTTGCCGCTGCCGGTCGCGGTGCCGTCAACACCAAAGACACCGGTTCCGCCGCTGCCGGCGTAGCCGAACACGCCCGCGGTGTTGCTGCCAGCGTTGGTACCGAACACGCCGGCGCTGATGGTCGTCGCGCTTGCCGGCGGTGAGACACCCGCGGGCAACGGCAGAGTGGTCGGCGAGTTGCCGGCCGTGCCGTAGCCGTAGATGCCGATGATGCCGCTGGCGGTCGTGCCGCCGTTCGCCTGCACCTTCGCAACCGCTGAAGCTCCCGTCACACCAAAGCCGGTCTTGCCGCTCAGGTTGTACGTGGAGTCGTTCGTCGCGATCGTGAACGGAGCAGAAGCACCGGTCGCACCCGTCGCGCCGGTCGCACCCGTGGCGCCAGTCGCGCCCGCCGCTCCGGCCGGACCCTGCACTCCTTGCAACCCTTGCGGTCCCTGAAGCCCCTGAGCTCCGGTCGCCCCCGTGGCGCCGGTCGCACCAGTCGCACCAGCCGGGCCGGTCAGACCGATCGGACCCTGAGGCCCTTCCGCGCCCGTCGCACCGGTGGCTCCGGTTGCGCCCGTGGCACCCGCCGGGCCCGTCGCGCCAGTGGCTCCAGCCGCGCCGTCAGCGCCCACCGGACCCGGAACGCCCTGAATGCCCTGCGGACCTGTCGCGCCAGGAGCGCCATCCGCGCCTGCAGCACCCGTTGCACCGGTGGCTCCGGTCGCACCCGCCGGGCCAGTCAGTCCAATCGGACCCTGCGGACCTTCGGCGCCCGTCGCACCTGTGGCTCCGGTCGCGCCAGTGGCACCCACCGGTCCAGTCGCGCCGGTGGCACCCGTTGCTCCAGTTGCACCCGGAGCGCCGTCCGCGCCTGCAGCACCTGTTGCACCGGTGGCTCCAGTCGCACCCGCCGGTCCAGTGAGACCGATCGGACCTTGCGGACCTTCCGCGCCCGTTGCTCCTGTCGCGCCGGTCGCACCCGCGGCACCGGTCGCCCCGGTCGCGCCCGCGGGACCAGTCAATCCGATCGGACCCTGAGGACCTTCAGCGCCTGTCGCGCCGGTGGCACCCGTCGCTCCGGTTGCTCCTGCCGCACCCGTCGCGCCCGGAGCGCCATCAGCGCCCGTTGCACCGGTGGCCCCGGTTGCGCCGGTAGCCCCCGCTGCGCCTGTCGCGCCCGTGGCTCCCGGTGCGCCGTCCGCTCCGGCCGGACCTTGCAATCCCTGGATGCCCTGCGGCCCGGTCGGTCCGGTCGGACCAGCGGGGCCCGCGGGTCCAGCCGGGCCCGAGCCCGGAAGCAGGATCGCGCTGCCCGGCATGCCTTGCCCGGGCAGCGTGTAAGTCAGCTGCGAGTAGTAGACGCCGCCGACGCCGTTGGTGGTCACAACGTTGCCAGCGGCGAGCGTGTTGAAGCCGGTGTCGGCGATGAGGATGTCGGCGCTGGTGTTGTCGATCACGCCGGGCTGATTGCCGGAGCGGATCTGCGAGTTGGCGATGCTGAAGCCCGCGTTGCCGCTGAGGCTCACCTGGCCGAAGACGTCGGCGGTCTGAAGGAAGACCGCGCCGCCGCTGGCGCTGATCGCCGGCGTGGCGGGGTTGCTGGGCCAGAAGGTGCCGCTGCGGCCCTGGAGCGTGCCGCTGACGACGACGACCGGCGTGCCGGTGCCGCCGGGCAGAACGCGCAGGTTGACGTTGTCCACGATGACGCCCGAGGAGCTGCCGCCCGAGGCGTTCATGGCCAGCGCGCTGCCGGTGCCGCTGGCGTAGACGGTGCTGTCCGAGAGATAGAGCTGCGTGACCGCGGCACTATTGACCGTGATCGCATCGCTGTTGGTCGGCGCGTAGATGTCGACGCCGCTGAGCGTGACGACGCCGGCGCCGCTGAGGGTCACCGTGCCGTTGACGACGTTGGCGAAGGACTTGCCCGCGACGGCGGACTGCAGGTGCACGCCGCCGACGAGGGTGAGATTCTCGTTGTAGGTCCCGTTGTGGACGACGATCGTGACAGGATTCGCCGCGTTGTAGCCATCCGCGAAGGCCTGATTGATCGCCGCCTGGATCGTTGTGTGCGTGCCGAAGCCGCCCGCATCGACGATGTAGCGGCCCGCGTTCAGTCCCGCGGCACCCGTCGCGCCGGTGGCGCCGGTTGCACCCGTGGCGCCGGTCGCGCCCGTCGCACCTGGAGCGCCCGGAGCGCCCGGAGCACCGTCGTTGCCGTTGAGGCCCGGGTTGCCTTGCGGACCTTGGAGACCTTGCGGCCCCTGAAGACCTTGCGGGCCCTGCGCTCCGGGAGCGCCGTCCGCGCCGGTGGGGCCTGTCGCGCCCGTCGCGCCGGCGGGGCCAGTCAGGCCGATCGGACCCTGGGGACCTTCCGCGCCGGTGGCGCCGGTTGAACCCGTGGCACCCGTGGCACCCGCGGCGCCAGTCGCGCCCGTCGGACCCTGCACGCCGTCCGCGCCCGCGGCTCCGGTGGGGCCGGTGGCGCCTGTCGCGCCAGTCGCACCGGCCGGACCGGTCAAACCGATCGGACCTTGCGGACCCTCCGCACCCGTGGCGCCGGTGGCTCCCGTGGCTCCCGTTGCACCTGCGGCGCCCGTTGCACCGGTTGCGCCCGCAGGCCCCGTCAAACCGATAGGACCTTGCGCGCCGTCCGCGCCCGTCGCGCCCGTAGCACCTGTCGCGCCCGTAGCACCTGTCGCGCCCGTGGCACCAGTCGCACCCGTGGCGCCCGGCGCGCCGTCGGCGCCCGGGGCTCCTGCGGCGCCGGTCGGGCCGACCGGACCCACCGGCCCGGTGGGGCCCGTCGGTCCTGGGATCGAGTTGAGCGCGAAGAGCGCGTAGGGCGAGGCGGCGAGGCGCTGACGCGGAGCGAGCGTGGAGTAACCGCCGCCGCCCGCGGGCGTGCGGACATCGATCTCGAGTTAGCGTTCGTTGCCGTTGAAGGCGCCGGCGCCGAAGTTCAGATTCACGCTGAAGCGGCCGCGTGTGATCGTGACGGCGTTGACGCCGAGCTCGGGTCCGACCTGGTTGCCGCCGAGGGGCGCGTCATAGAGACGGAACTTGAGATCGGCGGAGGTGACGACCGAGGGGCCGGTGCGGATTTCACCCTGATACACAAAGCCGGGTGAAACGGGAATCTCGGCGAGAGCGCGGCTCGTGCTCAGCGCGACCAAGCTGGTCGCGAGCCCGCAAGCGAGGACAAGAGTGTGAACACGACGTTGGTGAGACTTCATCGAGCGACTCCTGCGAATGTCGCGACTTTCACGCGACGGCGCATGGCGGGCCCGACCGGCGGACCCGATACCAAACCAAATTGAGCGAAGGGCCTCTCCGCACTCCCCGTTGCTGCGCGGCGTGCGGCCGACGGCTCCGAGGAAGTGCCGAGCATAACGCGTGCGGCCCGTTTGTGGAGAGCCAATTTCCTGTAATTTCTTGTTCGAGAGGAGATCCCATCGTTCCAATGAAATCGTTTTCATTGCACGCTGGTTGGTTTTCTTTGCACGGGCGGGGCTTCGGGGGTTGGGCACCTGGGTTCGGCCGTCCGTGCGACCGCGGCGAGGCGAACACCGCATCGTCGGCTTCTCGGAAGGTCCCTGTGCCGAGGAGTATTCAACGGATGAAAAGGTGAGAGATTCAATCGCGTCGTCGGCGGCCTCCGGGCAGCAAGGCGCTTCGAAGCCGATCACGGGCGCATGGACTGATGGGCCTTCCGGTAGCGTTTGGCCATCACATCCAGTGACGCGCTGATGATGCGGACCTCACCAACGACATTGATGAAGTTCACATCTCCCGACCACCGCGGCACCACGTGCACGTGCAGGTGCGTCGGCACGCCCGCGCCCGCCGCGCGGCCCTGGTTGATTCCGATGTTGAGACCCTGGGGCTGGAGTGTCCGCTGCGCGAGTTCGGCGGCGAGGTCGGTGAGTTTCCAGAGTTCGGCGCGTTGCTCAGCGTTGTAATCGAGAAGCGCGGGGCGGGGGTCGCCGAGGGCGACGAGGAGATGGCCGCCGGTGTAGGGGAAGGCGTTGAGCAGGATCATGCCGTGCTGGTTGCGGACGATGACGTGGTTCTGCTCGTCCCGCTCGGGGTGCTGCCAGTAGTCGAGGAGAAAGGAGGTGGATTCCGAGTTGGGTTTCGCGCGTGCCGCGGCCTCGGCGGGGCCGAGGGATTCGAGGTACTGCTGACGCCAAGGGGCGTGGAGGGAACGTGGGCCGTGGGATTCCTCGCGGGCGGTCATACGCACAGTGTAACGAATGTGCTTCCGGGAACGGACTCGCCCGTAGACTTGGGACTCGCGATTTCACAGTCCAAGGAGTTCCCGATGTTCGATGCCATCCGTGTGGTTGAGAAGGCCCCGTCCCAGATCAAGAACCTCGTCGTCGGCGTGTTCGCCGCTGATACCTCTGCTGATGAGAATGCACGGCCCGCGTTCGACCCGGCGACCGCCAAGGTGATCGCGGCGGCCGGCGGAGCCGACAACGCGGCCCACGCGATCGCGCGGCCGGAGTTCGAGGCGTCGATGGGATCGGTGATCGATACGTTCTCGGCCGACGGCGAGACGCGGATCGTGATTCTGGGGCTCGGGAAGGCCACGGGATTGACCGCGGACACGCTGCGGTTTGGCGGCGGCGTGGTCGGACGCAGGCTGGCGACGGCGAAGGCCACGAGCGTGACGATCGAGCTGCTGCCCGCGATCAAGGTGGCGAACAGTGCGGCGAATGGAGCTGCCGGAAACGTTGCGGGCAAAGCCGGCAAGGGTGCAAAGGCTGACGCATCCACCTCTATCTCGGCGGCCGTTGCGGGCTCGGCGTTCGGTGAGGGTCTTGGCCTCATCGGCTGGGTGTGCGATGAGTTCAAGGGGTCGGTGACCAAGAAGAAGGGTGCTGACGGCAAGGAGAAGAACAGCCGCACGAAGCTGGAGGTGTTCAGCAAGGACGCGGGGTTTGCGAAGGGTGTGGCTCGCGGGCTTGGGCTGGCGGAGGCGGCGAACCTGTGCCGCACGCTGAGCCAGACGCCGCCGAACATCGCGACGACGGGGTACATGGCGGAGCAGGCGAAGAAGCTCGCGAAGAAGACGGGGCTGAAGTTCTCGATCTTCGAAGGCGAGGCGCTCGAGAAGGAGCGGTTCACGGGCCTGATCAACGTCGGCAAAGCGAGCGAGAACAAGCCGTGCCTGGTGCGGCTGGAGTATCGGCCCAAGGACGCGAAGAAGGATGCGAAGCCGCTGGTCTTGGTCGGCAAGACGATGACGTACGACACCGGCGGGTTATCGCTGAAAATCAACAACGGCATGGTGGGCATGAAGCGTGACAAGGACGGCGGCTGTGCCGTGCTGGGCGCGATGCACGCGATCGCGACGGTGATCCAGCCCAAGCGGCCTGTGGTGGCGCTTTTGTCGATCGCCGAGAACAGCATCAGCGACGAGGCGTATCGCCCGGACGATGTGATCACCTATCGCAACGGCGTGACGGTGGAGGTGACGAACACCGATGCGGAAGGCCGCCTCGTTCTGGCCGATGCGCTCTGCTGGGCGTGCGAGAAGGAGAATCCCAGCGCGATCATCGACCTGGCGACGCTGACCGGCGGCGTGGTGGTGGCGCTGGGCAGCACGTACTGCGGCATGTTCTGCGAGGACGATGCGCTGCGGGCCAAGGTCGAGGCCGCGAGCAAGGCGAGCGGCGAGCGGGTGTGGCGTCTGCCCATGCACCAGGAATACCGCGACCTCATGAAGAGCCCGGTGGCGGACATCCAGAACAGCAACGCCAACCGCAAGGCCCACCCGATCCAGGGCGCCGCGTTCCTGTCCTACTTCGTCGACGAGAAGATCCCGTGGTGCCACCTCGACATCGCGGGTGTGCATGTGGCGGACAGCAACAAGGGTCCGTTCGTCGATGGCCCGACGGGTTGGGGCACGCGGCTGTTGGCGGAGCTGGTGGACGCGTAGGCGTTGTTGGATTGCGATCTGAATCAGTGACTCGAGCACGGCGTACGAAGTCGTACATTGTCGCTTCGCGTGCCGGAGCTACGCATCAGCATCGACTGAGGATGCGGCGGTGTACTCGCGTTGGTAGTGGGATTGCTCGTGCAGCAAGCAGATGCGATGGAGATCGCCGCACACGCGGTGCATCAGGCTGTAGTAGATCGCTAACGCCACGAGGGTGGGGATCGCGAAGCAAGAGCACACGAGACAGAGCGGTCCGAGCCACATCATCCACTTGGCGCGGCGGTAGACATCCACGTTGGGAAGACGCTGAGCGAACCACCGCAGATAGACCATGCAGGCGTAGAACTGCACGGCGGCGGCGATCAGTGCGGCGAACAGCACGCCGTAGGTGAGCACGGCGGCGATCGAGTTCAACCCAACGCCGTACGCCGCGTTGGCGACGGTCACGCCGCCGATCGAGGCGAACGCCATCGCGGTGGCGGATGCGGTGATGACGAGCGTGAGGCGGACGAGTCGTCGCGAGGTTTGCCCAGCGGCGTCGGCGTCGCGTCCGGGGTCCGGCGCGGTGAGCAGCCACCAGCCGATGGGGTAGGTCACGAGGCTCGCCAGCGACGCGATAAACGAGAGAAGAGAAAGCGCAATCACGAACATCGTGGCGGCGGTCGACGAAACAAAGCCGATGGGCATCACGGCGAACTGGAAGACGAACACCGAGGCGATGGAGCCGGTCATGAGACCGACCGCGTTGCGGACCAGGCGGGCCCCGCGGTTCAGTCGCTTCACGTACGCGGGCAGCCGGTATTGGATGAGATCGGGCTGCAGCGACTGCGCGACGGGGATGCCGCACTCCGGGCACACGCCGTCGCGCGGCGAGCCGGTCAGGTCGTAGCTGCAGCCGATGCAGCGGTTGGAGATCGGTGGCACCGGGCGAGGAGATGGGAGGGCGTCTGGCTCGTTCACGCGGGGCAGCATACCGATCGCGGGGCGGACGATCGGTCTCGCGCTAGCCGCCAGCTTTGGCGATCTTCTCACGTGCCGAGCCCACGAGGATCGCGAGCCACAAGGCGGCGGGGATGAGTCCGGCCGGGCCGATCATCGCGGGGACGAGGAAGAAGGGCAGCATGCGGCCGGAGGATTTGGCTTTGGAATAGAGCGGGGGGTCGGGCAGTCGTGCGGCGAACCAGCGCAAGAGGTTGCACAGACCGGTCGCGATGAAGAGCCACGCGGCCACGACAAACATGACGCGAAGGAGGAACGAAGCGGCGTCGAGAAGCGGCACGGGAAGGGCAATCGTCGCTGCGAGCGGTGCCACACTCAGTGTGGCGGCAAGCACTTGGACGGCGTGGACGATCGGGAGCGCGATGGCGGCGGCTCGGAGCGTGCGGGCGTTGCCGCGGGCTTGGTCGTAGGGCGGAAGACCGGGATCGTCGATCGTGAGTTTCCAGACGCCAACGCCGACGAACATCGCGGCCGTCAGGTCCAGCGAAGGCCAGACGACGAGCGGGACCGCGTAACGGAACGTGCCGAGCGTTGTGTATTGCAGAGCACCGATGCCACCGAAGACAACGGCGAGGACGAGGCCCAGGAGCAGAACGCCGGAGCCTGTTTGAAGCGAGCGGAGGTACTCGGGCGAAGCGAGACCGAGGCGGCGGCGTTCAAGGGAGCGGCGGACGGGGTGGGCGCATTCTGGGCAGACCGAGTCGATCAGCAGCCCGCGGAGGCTGTAGCCGCAGTTGGTGCAGGGGGCGTCGACGATGACGATCTCGGGATGAACGGGTGGCGGCTCGATCATGCGCCTCCGGCCAAGGCTTCGGTCGGTTCTACGGCAGCACGAGCGTGTACTCGCTCGTGGCCGTTGCGGTTGCGGCGGTCCGGACGTAGGACGTGTGGGCGTCGGCGAAGCCCATGATGCTGCGGTTGTCGTCGTCGAAGGCGTTGTTCCACACAAACTTTGGATCGGTCGTGCGGGCCGCGGCGTCTCCGGACTGGTCGAAGGTCCAGACGAATCGGGAGGGATCGTGGAGCAACCGGAGCTTCTGAAGACCAGCGTGCAGCTTCGCGAGCGGGTCCGTGGATGTCGTTGCAGGGTTGTTGATCGCGAAGGCGTCGAACCAGTGCCAGTTGAGAAGGAACGACGTGCCCACATCGTCGTAGCAGGCGACGCCCGGAGTTGCTTCGGGCCACGCGCGCTGCAGGCTGTCTTCAAAGCCGCGGACGCGGACGATCGGGAGTTCGCCGCGGCGCTCGTCGGCGGGCTGCCAGATCGCGGGCGAGCGCGGTGCGGCGAAGGCGACGCCGCCGAGGTATGGGTTCAGCGGGCGATCGGCGGCCTCGACGTCGAACTTCTTTCCGCTCCACCATGTGTCGTTGTTTTTGCCGGCGAACGACCACGGGCAGAAGCCTTCGAAGGGGCCGGCGTCGGGGCCGGGCGTCGAGCCGCGGCGGAAGGTCGGCGTGAACGGCAGCAGGTCGTGGTGGTCGGACTGATATGCGGTGCCGGCGAGCAGGACTTCGTGCATGCCGGACATGGCGGCGGTCTGCAGACCGCGCTCACGCGCCTTGTCGAGGCCGGGCACGATGATGGCGATCAAGAGCGCGATGATGGCGATGACGACGAGCAGCTCGAGGATGGTGAAGCCGCGTCGGCGAACGCGATCCATGCGAAGACGATAGGTGCCGCGCGAAGGCGAATCCGAATGGGCGGCGTGGGAGACGTCGCCTTAAGGACAAAGGAGCGCCTCGTACGCCGAGGCGAAGATGACGAAGTCGGTGTCGTCGACGTAGTTGTCGCCGTTGAGGTCCGCCGCGCAGCCCCAGGGCATCGCGGACAGGCGGCAGTCGAGTGCGTTGTACTGATCGGCGAAGCGGACGAAGTCGGCGTCGTCGACGAAGGTGTCGGCCGTCATGTCGGACTGGCAGGGGCCAAGCTGCGACGGGCGGAGCTGGTGGTTGAAGATGAAGTTGCCGACGTTGTAGCCGAGGATGTTGCCGTCGAGTGCGTCCCAGTAAAAGTGCACGCCGAGCCAGACACGGCTCATCGCGTTCTCCCACGCGGCCTGCGAGAAGCTGGTGAAGGTGCGGGTCAGGTTCGCCGGGTAGCCGAGGCTGGGGTGTACGGAGAACTCATCGCTGCCGATGGTGAACGTGATGTTGTCGGTGCCGAAGTAGTTGGCCATCACGGCGGCGTGGACGGCGCCGAAGGTGGCGTGGCCGCTGACGTAGGCGGGGAAGGGAGGGGTGAAGTCGTTGAGCGGGAGCCAGGCCGGGGCCGGCGTCGTCAGCGGGTTGCCGTCGTCGAGTGTTTCCCGCACGGCATCGATGGGACGCCACAGGTCAATGGGCGTGTTGTACTTCGCATCCCACGCCGCGATACAGGCGTCGCCGAGCGCGAGGCCGACGAGGCCGTAGAGATGGGCGTTCTGCTCGAGGGTGAGGCCCATGTCTTCGGACACACGCTTGGTGAGCTGGAGCAACTGTCCCGGCGGCTTGCTGGTGCCGTCACGGTCGTTGGCCCAGAACCAGGCGGCCTCGGTTTGGTCGGCGGTGCGGGTGGTGCTGTTGCGTTCACCCAGGTCCTTGACGCCGGGGACGTTCACGCTGCCGTTGATCTGCTCGGCGTAGTCGGCGCTGATCATGAGGTTGTGCATGCCGCCGAAGTCGGTGAGGCGCGTCGGGCGGAACATGTGTCCGTCCTCAAGGCCCCAGGGCATGACGTTGCCCCAGTGGGGCGTGAAGGGCTGGACGAAGGGGCCATCGGGCGTGATGCGCCAGTCGCCGGCGTGACCGCCGGCGGTGTACGTGGGATCGCCGTCGTAGCCGTCGTTGAAGCGGTGGAGGAGCAGCTGGTGCGCGACGGCCTCCCCGAACGCGATGCCGTTGGCCTTGGCGGGGCTGGCGGGGATGAGCGCGAGCTGGTTGTCGTAGGTGGACTGGATGAGCACGCCGATCTGCGGGTTCTCGTCGCTCTGCATCGGGTAGATGCTGGACATGATCGTGTACGCGGCGGCAGCGGCGGCGGCCTCGCGCGAGGCGCCCGCGGGCGGGATCGGGAGGCCGTCGAGATAGGGCTTATGTGAGGCGGCGAAGTTCTCAACGCGGATGATGGAGTTCACCGCGTCGTACATCGCAAGATTGAGCATCGGGCCGCCGCGGCTGATCGGGCAGGGGGCGCCGCCCTGGTAGCGGGTGACCTGGAGATAGACCTCATTCCAGTCCGTCACGACGTCGGCCTGGGCGACACCGGCGAGCGACAGCAGCGAGGCCGCGGCGACACGGCGCGAAAGCGTGTTCATGGGTACCTCTCCGAGCTCCTCACGGGCCGCGGCAGTTGCCGCGGGTCCTCATTTGTACCGCACGAACTCCTGCAACACAAGGTGAAACCGCGGACTCCAAGTGCTTCCGGACGTTGACGCCGTCGACGTTCCAACGTCGTGGGTTGATCGCCTCATGCCGCAGCGAGAGCACCGTGAAGCTCGGATCGCGGCCTCGCGTCAACACGTGTTCTCGGACTACGAACGGACTAAGAACTCGTCAATATGCCAGCAAAATCAGACTTCATCCACTGCTTTCCGGCGACTCTGCGGTATCATGGCCCCGCAAGTTTGCGTTTGCGAGCCCGTTCCGCCAGGCTCCGCTTGCGAGGAATCAGGGAACAAGGAAAGGGTTGGAGGAGAGAATCATGAGGCCATTCGTTTCCGCTTTCGCCGGGTTGGCGATCGCCGCTGCTGCTCACGGCGCGGTCATCGTCAACGGGACCTACCAGTTGCGTAATCACCCCGACGGCGCGGCTCGCCCGCCGCTGTACGGCCTGCGGCTCGACGAGCTGTACAACGCGACGACCAGCCACGACATCTTTACGTTCAACTTTGATCACGCGTTGTCGAACGTGCGCATGGACGTGACGAGCACGTCGATCCACATCTACGGCGTGACCATGGGCGGTCGCGACACCGGCGGTTCCTACGCCGCCGATGTGTACAACGGCCTGTACACCGTCGACTTCACCTACTCCATCGGCGTGGGCCCCATGCCCAGCGACGACGACCGTTGGGTCAAGTACGGCGCCCCTGACATGCAGAACAGCGGCACGATCCAGACCCCCCTGGGTCACACCATCGCGCTCCGCGACAAGTCCAACGGCTCGTACCAGTTCCGTCTCGGCGACGAGGACAACGACCTGGGCCACCGCGGCTTCGCCGGCATCTCCGGCTGGGGCTGGCTCAACCACGGCCCCGTCGGCTCGCCCCACGTGGACTCGAGCGACTGGCTCTTCACCGCGAACCTGATCCCGACCCCCGGCGCTCTGGCGCTTATGGGTCTGGGCGGCATGCTCGCGGCCCGCCGCAAGCGCTGAGCCTGAAGAATCCATTACACGATTCAAAGAAACCCGGAGCGCTCGCTCCGGGTTTTCTTTTGTAACGCGACTCGGTGCCGCGGCGTCCGTGAGAGATGGGATGGCCGCGGAACACCGGCGGACGCAGACGGGCCGTCCCGAGAGATCACGCGCGAGCTCGCGGGAACCGGTTTCGTCCTGAAGGTCTATCCCACCGCGATATCCCGACGCGTCATCTCGGCGCTTTGATTCCACGACACTGTGGCGGCCGGGCGCCTCGCGCCCAGCACCTCGGAGCGAGCGGAGCATCGAGACGAGCCCGGTCGACCGACCGCATGATCTCCCATACCTCGGTGCCGTTGATCACACCCTCTCGAAGAGTGGCTCAACGAATCCGCGGGAGAGCGGTCGCGCCCCGAGCGGCTTGGCGTAGATCCCGACGGTGGGGGGCCGCCAAACCACGCCCCGATGCCGCAAAAAGCCCACGCCGCAAAGCAAAACCGGCCCGCTTTCGCGGGCCGGTCGGAAGCTCCCTGTACAAGACCGTTTCGGAGGGTTGGCCGACCACTCTCGGGGTGGCCGGATGGATGTGTGATCTGCACGGGTCGTTAACCTGGGCAGGCGGAAACCGCATTCGTTGGGACGCCAGATGGTCAAAAAGCTCCAGACTCGCCAGTTGAAGTGGCGAAATGACCCCGGAACACAGCGCTGCCAGGCCAACATCGGTGCCAGTCTCCATTCCTTTCGAACCAAAGCCGAAGCGTTGACGTAGCATCTATGACGTCGTATACTCCCCCGCAGTATGTTCCCCCGCAACAGCCATTTCCGGACCTGCCTCAGCCTGCTCTTGGCGGTCGTGGTGCCGTTCTGCTGCTGCAACTTCCAATCGCTTCTGACCGCCTGCGAGGCGTGCATCCCTGCCTGTTCGGGCCATGATGGCCACGCAGCGGCCGCGAACGGGCATGCGCACAACAACCACGAAGACGCTGACGAAAGCGGCGAGCGCTCAGACTCGGAAACCCGCCATCATCATGACACGCCTTCGGATGGGGATCACCAGGACTGCACGTGCGGCAAGCACGAAGCGAAGATGCTGTCAGCCGAGAAGCCGACCATCGAGCTGCCGACCGTCGTTCTGGTCGCGATCCTCGACTGGGTTGCGATGCCGTCTTCGGCTGCGGAGCCTTCCCGCCCGTTCACAAATGGCGAGACTTGGGCCGCCGTCAGACCTCCGACCAGTCTGCTGCGCCTGCATTGCGCGCTGATCGTGTAGCCATTACGCCCATCAACGCTTGCCACCTCGGGGAGTCTCCCCGCTGTTGGGCGAGCGTCGCGGCGCATCGAGCCTGATCGCCGCCGCGATCGGCCAAACTCCTAACATCCAGTGTCCATCCCAGTTCCTTCCCCGGAGATCGCTCATGGTCCGCTCACGCGCGGCCCTGGCTGCGGGCGCATTGGCGCTCGCAACCGCGGCCATCCTGATTCCTGTCTACGCGCACGAAGGTCACGGAAAACCGACCGGCGCGACGTTCGACCCCAACGCGCCCAAGAAGGTCAGCGAGGCGACCGCACTCGCCATCGGTCTCAAGACTGCGGAGGTGGACTTCGGGCACGTCGAAGATGTGGTCCGGCTGACCGGTATGGTCCGGGCCAGCCCCGGCTCCCTGGCCAGCGTGTCGGCGACCTATGCGGGCGTCATCCGCTCCATCACAGTACAGCCGGGTGACTCCGTGCGTGCGGGCGATGTCGTCGCGGAGATCGAGTCGCCAGAGCTTGCCCGTGCGGCATTCGAGGTGAAGCGGCTAGAGGCCGAAGCCGAGCGGCTCGCGTCCGAGGCGAAGCGGGCCAGCTCCCAGATCGCGGCGTTGGAGATCGAGTCGCCGGCATCCGAGCAGGGCGCCGCGATCGCCGAGGCCGAGGTCGCGAGGTTGACCAGCGCAGGCGAGAGCGTGTCGGCGAATCTGCTCGCGCAGCGACGGGCCGAAGCGATCCGGTCACGGACGGAGGCCGGCCTTCGGCGGGTCGCGCTTGAACAGGCCAGGATCGAGGCCGAATCCCTCCGACGACAGATGGAAGCCACCAAGGCGTCGGCCGAAGCCCTGCGCGGAACCCTCCCAGCAAGTCTTTCCAGCACGACCGCGAGCATGATCCGTCTTGTCGCTCCGCTGGACGGCGTGGTGGTGAGCCGCCCTGGAGTTATCGGCGAGGGCGTCGCCGCTGGAAGCCCCATCGTGACCATCGGCGACTTCTCGCGGGTGCAGATCGAAGGAGAACTTCCTGAAGGGCTTCTCTCCCGCGTGGAGGGAGCACCGAATGCGAAGGTGCGGGTACGGCGCGGCGTGGCCGCGTCGAGCGATGTCGTGGCGGAAGGGGCCGTGCGGTTCCTCAGCCCCTTGATCGACGCATCCAAACGCACCGCGCACGTCATCGTCGACGTGGACAACCCGCAGGGTCTGCTGCGGCAAGGCCAGTTCGTGGACCTGAGTGTGGTGATCTCGAGCAACGACAGCGCCGTGGTGGTGCCCGCGTCGGCCGTCGTCAAGGAGGGCCCGGTTCAGTACGTCTTTGTGCGCGAGGGCAAGGCCGAGAACGTGGTCTTCAAGAAGCGCGACGTGGCCACCGGCGCCCGGGACGACCGCGTCGTCGAGATCCTCAGCGGGCTCGTGCCCGGTGATGTCGTCGCGGTCGGCGGCGCGTTCAGCCTGTCGCAGCTCCGCGGGTTCGTTCCCGGCGCTCCCGAACCCGTCGCTGAGCCCGCCAAGTCCGGCGACGGTCACGGCCACTCCCACTGAACACGCCCTTTCACGCCACAAGCCCGACCGCCACCCGAGGAACTCCCCGTGCTCAACTGGATCATCCGATCATCTTTGAACAACCGCGTGCTGGTGCTGATCGCGGCCCTGCTCGTCTCCGTCTACGGGCTCTACGTCACGCTCCGGACGCCGACGGACGTGCTGCCCGATCTCAACCGCCCCGTCGTGACCATCATGACCGAAGCCCCCGGCCTCGCGCCCGAGGAGGTCGAGGCCCAGGTCACGTACAACATCGAAACCGCCGTCAACGGCTCGCCCGGGGTCGAGCGGGTGCGGAGCGTGTCGGCGCTGGGCCTTTCGATCGTCTTCGTCGAGTTCCAGTGGGGCACGGACCTCAAGTACAACCGCCAAGTCGTCACCGAGCGGATGGGCACCATCACGGAGAAGCTGCCCCCCGGCGTCGTGCCTGTGATGACGCCCGCGACGAGCATCATGGGCGAGATCGCCCTGATTAGCGTCTCCAGTAAGACGCTCACACCGATGGACGTGCGCACCGTCGCCGAGTTCACGCTGCGACCGGCGATCCTTTCGATTCCCGGCATCGCCCAGGTCACGGCGATGGGCGGCGACCTCAAGCAGTTCCGCGTGCAGGTCGATCCCGACAAGCTCCGTCTGTTTGACCTCACTATCCAGGACGTCGAGAAGGCGCTCGCCGCCGCCAACCAGAACACTGGCGGCGGATTCGTGGTCAGCGGGGCGCAGGAACTGGTCGTTCGGAACATCGGTCGAGTCCAGACCGCGGACGACATCGCGCTCTCTCTTGTTGCGACCAAACCCGGCGATCACGCCAGCCCGCCGAGGGCCGTGCTGGTGCGAGACGTCGCGACGGTCATCGAGGCCGGCCCCACGATCAAACGCGGCGACGGTTCGGACAACGGCTCGCCCGCCGTCATCATGGCGATCCAGAAGCAGCCGGGCGCGGACACGATCACGCTCACGCGGGCGCTCGACCAGACGCTTGAGCAGCTCAGGCCCACGCTCCCCAAGGGGATCGAGATCAACGCCGACGTGTTCCGGCAGGAGCACTTCATCAAGTCGGCCATCGGGAACGTGGTTGAGGCGCTCCGCGATGGCGCGATTCTCGTGGTCATCGTGCTCATCCTGTTCCTCATGAACGTGCGGACGACGATCGTCACGCTCACGGCCCTTCCCTTGTCGATCATCACGACGTTTCTGGTCTTTCACTGGCTGGGCATGAGCGTGAACACGATGACGCTGGGCGGGCTCGCGGTCGCCATCGGTGAACTCGTGGACGACGCGGTGGTCGATGTCGAGAACGTCTACCGCCGCCTGGGCGAGAACCGCCGCGCGGCAAGCCCCAAGCCCATCGCGCAGGTAGTCTTCGACGCGTCCAGCGAGATCCGCAACCCGATCATCCTGGGCACGATCATCGTCAACCTCGTCTTCCTGCCGACGTTCTTCCTCCCGGGCATCGAGGGGCGGCTCTTTGCCCCGCTGGCGACCGCGTACATCGTGAGCATCTTCGCCTCGCTGCTGGTGGCGCTCACGGTCACGCCGGTGCTGGCGTACTACCTGCTCCCGGGTATCAAGCGCATGGAGCACGGCAAGGACGGCCCATTGCTGCGGGCCTGCAAGTGGCTGGCGCTCAAGTCCTATTCGATCTCGATGCCGCGTCCGGTCGCGGTGCTCGGCACGCTGGGCGCGCTGGTGGCGGTCGCTCTCTTTGTCGTCACACGTCTGGGCTCGGAGTTCCTCCCGCCGTTCAACGAGGGCACGGCCGTGGTCTCGTTCATGCAGCAGCCGGGGATCTCGCTCGCGGAATCCAACAAGCTCGGCACCAAGGCCGAGGAGATGATCCTCTCGATCCCACAGGTCAAGAGCACGGCCCGCCGAACCGGCCGCGCCGAGCAGGACGAGCACGCCCTGGGCGTGAACGCCAGCGAGATCGAGGTGGACTTCTGGACCAAGGAGGAGGCTAAGAACCCCGACAAACACGCGACGCCCGCGGGCCGCAGGCCGCCTCCGGTCAAGGACATCCTGCCGCGCGAAGAAGTCTTCTCGATGATCGAGGAGAAGCTGGCGGCCTTCCCAGGCGTCGCTACGGGCATTGGCCAGCCCATCAGCCACCGCATCGAGCACTTGCTCTCGGGCGTCCGCGCGCAGGTCGCCATCAAGATCTTCGGCGACGACCTCGGCACGCTCCGCACGCTCGCCGAGCAGACCAAGGCGGCGATGGAGGGCATCCCCGGCGTCGCCGACTTGCAGGTCGAGCAGCAGGTGCTGATCCCGCAGTTGCACATCAGCGTCAACCGCGCGGCCGCGGCCCGCGTCGGCTTCACGCCCGCATCGCTCACCGACGCGATGGAGACGGCCTCCAAGGGCAAGGTCGTGGGCCAGGTGCTCGACGGCCTGAAGGTCTTCGACATCACGCTGATCTTGGACGACCACCACCGCACCGATCCGACCGCGTTGGGCCTGGTGCGTCTGGTCTCCCCAACCGGCGCGATCGTGCTCGTGCAGGACGTCGCCGAGATCATCGAGAAACTCGGCCCCAACGAAGTGCAGCGCGAGAGCCTCCGCCGCCGCATCGTGGTCTCCGCCAACGTGCGGGGCCGCGATCTGGGCTCGACGGTCGAGGAGATCAAGAAGTCCATCGCGATGGACGTCCAACTCCCGCAGGGGTACACGATCCAGTACGGCGGCCTGTACGAGGCCCAGCAGGAGTCCACCCGCCTGCTGCTCGCCTTGGGCGCGGGCTCGCTCATCGCAATCTTCGTAATCCTCTTCACCCACTACCGCTCGGGCATGGTCGCGGCCCAGATCATGCTCAACGTCCCCTTCGCGCTCATCGGCAGTGTGACGGCGATGGCGATCACCCGCGAGCCGTTCAGCGTCGCCTCGCTGGTGGGGTTCATCAGCCTCACCGGCATCGCCACCCGCAACGGCGTGCTGATGGTCAGCCACTACATCCACCTCATGACCGAGGAGCGGCAGACCTGGAGCAAGGAGCTCATCATCCGGGGCAGCCAGGAGCGCGTCGCGCCCGTGCTCATGACCGCCGTCACGGCGGGGCTGGGCCTGATCCCCCTGGTGCTGACCAAGGGCGAGCCGGGCAAGGAGATCCTGTACCCGGTCGCGGTCGTCATCCTCGGCGGGCTCATCACCAGCACCTTGCTGGACTTCTTCGTCACCCCCTCGATCTTCTACCGCTTCGGCAAGTCCGCCGCCGAGCGGCTGGCGCGGGAGCACGTCGAGAAGCACGGGCACGCGGCCAGCGATGTGAAGACGTTCACCACAGAGCACACAGAGCACACCGAGGAAGGCAGGAAGGATGGCGGCAAGGCTGTGAGCGCGACGAACACCGCTGCGATGCCGACCGCTCCAAACCCCGCGCCCGCCGTCAGCCCGCCGACTGTGACAGACGGCCAAGCCGACGGGAACAAACGGGAGGGGACGTCATGAGCGATGCACTTGACATCATGGCTCCATGCGGAGGCGGCAGCGAGGCTGTGGATGATTCCTCAGCGTCGCCGGCCGTCGGGGCCGTTCCGCTCCAAGTGCGCATCGCGCCAGCGTCTGAAGACCGGGAGGTGGTGCGCCAGCAGGATGCCCAGGAGCAGGGCCGAACAGACCGCGGCGAGCAGGTACATCCCGAAGCCCACGAGCATGCCGACGGCGGCGGTCGCCCACGCGGTGGCGGCGGTGGTCAGGCCGACCACGTGCCCGCCCTCGCGCAGGATCATCCCCGCGCCGAGGAATCCGACGCCGGTGACCACGCCGGCGGCGATCACGGGGCTGGGGGTGGGAAGCGCGTGCAGGGAGACCAGCGCGAAGACGCACGAGCCCAGCGAGACGGCGGCGTAGGTCCGCACGCCCGCCTCGCGCCCGAGCAGTTGTCGCTCGATGCCCAAGGCCCCGCCCAGGAGCGCGGCCAGCACCGCGCGGCCAGCCATGACCAGCTCGAACTTCCAGTCCATCGTCTGCCACCAGTCGGACATGGCGTGAGTGTACCAGCGGCGGGCACGAGGCAAGGCGCGGACGACGTGAATCGGTCACGCCGCGACCGTCGCCGTGACGGTCTCGCCCCACGGCCCCGGCTCGCCGGTGGCGGAAACCCAGCGCACGAGATATGCCGCGCTCAATCCGCCCTGCTCGCTGGGGAACGAGACTTCCGCGCCGCCGCGGGTGACGGTGCGGACGAACTTGTACGAGGCGAGGTCGGCGGGCGGGGTCTGGCGCGGCGCGACCAGCGCGACGTAGACCTCGGCGCCCAGCGTGCCGCGCGGGCGGGCGGACCTCGTGGGTGTGGACTCGTCCACCAGGCGCAGGCGGTGCGTGAGGCGGCTGCCCGCGTCGATGAGCAGGAGCGGGCGCGAGGTGGGCGCGGGCGTGGGCGCGGCGCCGGTGTCCTTCACCGTGAGGCCGATCGTCGCGCGGTCGGAATCGGTGGTCTTGGGGTAACTCTGCACGAAGGCGGAGATGGGCCTGATCTGCCGCTCCAGATCGCGCTTGGCCGCGTCCTTGTTCTGCCGCGCCGCCTCGGCCGCGTTGCGGGCCGCGATGTGCTTGGGGTAAGCCGCGTTCCACGCGCTCAGGGCCTCCTTGAGCGGCTTGAGGTCGCTCTCGTCCAGGCCCTGCACGGGCCAGAACTTCTCCACGGCGGCGTAGTAGTGATTCGCGTACGCGGCAAAGTCGCCGTCGGCTCGGGGGATGCGCTGCTCGGGCATGTGAGGACTCCAAAGGGCCAAATGCTCAAATGGCCAAATGGCCAAATGAAGGCACGCGGCCTTCCGCACGGCCTTCACGCTCGCGCGGGCCGCCCGCACGCCCGTGCAAACCAATCGGACGCCCGTTCCATCGACCGGAACGACCGGCCGCTTCACTCGAACGCCCGTTCAGCCTTCACGTACGCCCGTACAAACCGCTCGCACGCGCGTTCAACCCAAATCCAATCCCGTGCATCGAATCGGCGAGCACATCCTGTTGATCGGTACGTCCATTTCACTGACGGGGTCGCCAGCGAGGCGATTGGGAAAGAGTGGTGGAAGCTCCGAGAGGGGTCTGCCCTCCGTGGGTCGACGCCGGTGCGCCGCGCAGCCGACCGCAACTGGCGTCCCGCCGCCCGAGGCCCAAAGCGCAAAGGAGTTGTCCGTGGCTGAGATACTTCCCCAGGCGTCGTTCACGCTGGATCGTCCGGTAGTCGTCGAAGTCGCTACCCTCGATGCCAGGATCGACGGCACAAATCCGATTCCCACCACCAGCGACGAAGCGATCGCCGCCGGCCATGGTGGGCCGGTCCGGGTCCGCAGATGGGCGCCCGAGGAGAACGCTCAGCCTCGGTTGAGCATCGACCTCACGGTGATCATCCCCGCGTACAACGAACAGGCTCGGCTGGCCGCGACGCTCGCGGCGGCCATCCGCTACCTGTGCGCCGCGCCGTTCACGTCCTGCCTGATGGTTGTGGACGATGGAAGCAACGACCAGACCGTCCCCGTGGCCGAGATGATGCTCCGCCACGCACACCAAGGCTCGCTGCGGACGACGACACTCGTCGAGCACGGCAAGAACCGGGGCAAATCGGTCGCGGTTCGCAACGGCCTCTGGCTCGCGTCGGGGGCCCACCGGATCGTCAGCGACGCGGACGCCGCGACCCCGCTGTGGGAACTGGACCGGCTGCTGGCGATCGCCATTGAACGCGATGCGGGGTTGGTGGTCGGCTCGCGCGACGTCACAGGCGAGAGCGCCGCGTGGACGCTCAAGCGGCGTCTGTCGCATCAGTTGTTCCGGCTGTGGGTGCGGATGAACAGGCTGGGAGCCGTCAAGGACTCGCAGTGCGGCTTCAAGCTGTACCGCGCGGACCTCGCCGAGCAACTCTGCCGTCCAGGTTCCGGATTGAGCACGACCGAGGGCTTCGAGTTCGACCTGGAGCACATCGAACTCGCCCGGAAGCTCGGCCACCGGATCGAAGAGGTCGGCGTGCGGTGGACCGACCAGCCCGGGAGCAAGGTTCGGTTGATCCGTGACGCGGCGGCCATGTTCGTCGGTGTCCGCCGACTGGCCAAGCGGCTTTCGGCCATCCAGCCCAAGGGGACCCTATGATTTTCACAGCTCGCAGCGCTGCGCTGCTCGGGCATGGGGATCGTCTCCGCGTGCGTCCGGGCCGCCCGCACGCCCGTGCAAGCCAATCGGACGCCCGTTCCATCGACCGGAACGACCGGCCACTTCAATCGAACGCCCGTCCTGGTTGCTGGCACGCCCGTACACATCACCCGCACGCCCGTCCCGCTCAACCGGACGCCCGTCCCACGCGGTGGGACGACCGCCCCAGCCAACCGCGCGGTCCCGGCGCGCACCCCCGCGATCCCCACGTCCATGCCCTCGGCCCCGCTCCATGTCTCCCCGCCTCGGTGGTGAATGCCCGTGTCCCCGTCCCTCGGCCCCGCGCGGGCCGGTGTGTCGCCGGTCGCTGCGCGAATGAAGTTTGTCCGTCCGTCCATCTTTCCAAGGAGTCCTGACATGACCATCGTCACCCGATCCGCCGCCGTGGTGTTGCTCGCCGCCGCTGCCGCCATCGCGCTGGGGCAGGCGGGGGGCCAGCCATCCGCGCCCGCCCCCGGAGCCGAGCCGCCCAGCGCCGCGGCGCGGCTGGCCGCCGCCGAGAAGGCGTGCATGTTCCTGCACGACCTCGCCGACGGCTCTCCGATCGCGCATCAGACCGTCGAGCACTCGTACCTCTGGTCGCTGCGCCGCTTCGAGGCCCAGCGCGATGTCGAGTTCGCCAAGGACCGCGGCGAGGCCGCGGCCCGGCGGCACCTGGAGCACGTCAAGGCCCTGCACGACAAGATCGCGGGCGCGAACGCCAAGGGCGCGTTCTCCAAGTTCGATGTGGCCGCCACCCAGTACTACGTCGCCGAGGCCGAGGAACTGCTCGCCAAGGCCCGGGCCAAGTAACCCGCGCGTTTCCCCGCTCACCGTTCACCCCGTCCGCCGCACGCTGGAGCATCCGCCATGATCGACCACCGCACGTCCCACGCTCCCGACCGCGTTCCAAGGCCGCTCTCCGAGCGCCTCAAGGCCGAGACCCGCGACGAGCACCGCCGCGCCGAGACGCACCCGCTCATGGCCGCGATGGTCTCGGGCCGGATCGACCGCGCCATGTACGCCCGCTACCTCGGGCAGATGCGGCACGTCCACGCTACCCTCGACGCCGCGTTGCGGGCCGGGGCCCAGAAGCACGGAGCCCTGGCCGTGGTGGTGCGCGAGCAATACCTGCACGAGCCGGCGATCCGGGCGGACCTGGCGACCCTGGGCGAGCACGCGGACGGCCATCCGCCGCTGGCGGCGACACGTCTGTTCTGCGGGCGGATCAGCGCCCTCGCCGACGACGACGCGGTCGCGCTCCTGGGCACGTTCTACGTGCTGGAGGGTTCGACCAACGGCGGACGCTTCCTTGCCCCGGCGGTGCGGAAGGCCCTGGACTTGCCCGCCGCGGGCGGGCCTGGTTCCGGCACCGAGTACTTCGAGCCCCACGGCGAGCGGCAGCGGGAGCGCTGGTCGTACTTCAAGGCCGCGCTCGACATTCTCACCCTGCCCGCCTCCGAGTGTGACCTGATCGTCGCGGTCGCCGTGGACGCCTTCCGGGGCGTGCTCGATATCTTCGAGGACCTCACGCACCCGGCCACATCGGGCGGCAACGCCGCGACACGGCCCGAGCCGGTCGTGGAGTTCCCCGCGCGGGCGGGGAAGGAGGCGCCGACGCATCCCACCGAGTAACCACCCGGCCGCGGCGTTCGCGGCCGATGACCCGCCCGAGCGGCCGTGTCAGCCGCCGGGTTCCAGCACCTGTCGTTGGTTCCCACAACCCCTGCAAGGAGTCCTGAAATGAAGACCACCAAACGTTCCATCCTGTTCGCACTGTTCACCGCCGGGGCTGCGCTCGCGCTGGCCGCGCCGTCGGCCTTGGCCCAGCACAGTCACGGCGACGACAAAAAGGCCCAACCCGGGCACAAAGATGACGGACACAGCCACGGTCCGGCGGCCAAAGCCCCCGACACCTACGCCAAGGCCGTGGCGGAGATGGCATCCCGCGCCAAGGAAGTCGAGGAGGCCCTGAACAAGGGCGACCTCGACGCGGCCCACGATGAGGGCGACGCCATCGCCGCGATTGCCCGCTCGCTGGGCGCGCTGGCCCTCAAGCCCGACTCCGGCGTGGACAAGGCGAAGGTCAAGGAGATCAACAACGCCGGCAAGGCCATCGCCGAGCAGATGGACGCCATTCATGAGGCGGGCGAGAAGAAGGACACCGCCGCCGCCAAGGCCGCGTTCGCCAAGGGCAAGGCCCAGATCGACTCGCTCGCCGCCGCGGCCCCCGCCAAGTACTTCTGCCCCATGCACTGCGAGGGGAGCAAGACCTACGACAAGCCCGGCGAGTGCCCGGTCTGCCACATGAAGCTCAAGAAGCTCACCAGCGAGGAGTTCTCCGTGAGCGTCAAGCCGGTCGGCGGCAAGATCGAGGCCGGCAAGCCGGCCAACCTGGTCTTCACCCTCAAGGACCCGATGGGCATGGCCGTCAAGGGCGTGGAGATCGTCCACGAAAAGCCGCTGCACCTGTTGATGGTAAGCAAGGACCTGTCGTGGTACGCCCACGAGCACCCCGAGCTGCAGCCCGACGGCACGTTCACGCTCGCCTGGACCTTCCCCGCCGGCGGCGAGTACACGCTCTTCCACGACTTCACCCCCAAGGACGTCGGCATGCAGGTCGTGCCGGTGACGCTCACGGTCGACGGGCCGGCCAGGGCCGCGAAGCCGCTCGCGGTTGACTCGGACAAGCCCAAGACCGTGGACGGGTACACCGTCACGCTCGACACCGGCGGCCCCGTGACCATCGGGAAGCCCGCGACGTTCTCCTACACGATCAGCAAGGACGGCAAGCCGGTGAACGACCTGACGCCCTACCTCGGCGCGATGGGGCACCTGGTCATCATCAGCCAGGACCTCAAGCAGTTCGTGCACAGCCATCCGCACGAGCACGCCGACGGAGGTCACGATCACGCCACGCAGGGTCACGCCGACATGAAGGGCGGTCCCAAGGTGGACTTCGAGGCCCACTTCAAGGCCGCGGGCGTCTACAAGGGCTGGGCCCAGTTCCAGCACAGCGGCAAGGTCATCACCGTGCCCTTCACGTTCAACGTCGCCAAGGGCGACGGATCGAATGAGGCCAAGCCGCACGAGCACGGGAAGTAAGAGATCACAGCGCCCCGCCCCGCGAGAGCGGCGCGGGCCAATTCAACGCTCCCCATCGCGCCGAAGCGTTCGGCAGGAGGAGCGCGGACCGTTCCCGGAGACGCACCCATGAACACCATTCACTCGCTGTTTCTGCTCGCGGCCGCCTTGGTGCTGCTCGCCGGAGGCTGCGCCACCGACAAGCACGACATGGTCAAGGCCGAGGCGGGGCAGGTATCGGTCTGCACCAAGTGCTACGACCAGATCAGGACCGTCCAGGACCGGCAAGGCCGCCGCTTCGGCCCATCGGTCACACGCACCATCACCACGCACATGTGCGAGGACTGCAAGAACGAGATGACCATTTACGTGAAGGACGGCGTGATGAAGGTCCGCTGCCCGACATGCGCGCCCGAGGGCGTGGACTGCGACCGGTGTGTGCCCAAGGAGGCCGCCAAGTGATCCTGTTCGTCTGCTGACCAAAACCCCTTTCGTTGGAGACTCTCGATGAACCGCTCAGCCATCCTAATCGCTTCGACCTCGCTCCTCATCGCCGGGGCGCTCGCGCCCGCCGCGCTCGGCCAGTGCGGCGGCATGCCCAAGCCCGCCGGGCCATCATCCGCCACGACCGGCGGCTACGCCGGGCACGGCGGCGCTCCCGCCGCGCCGGCCGCGCGCTCCGCATTGGTCACGACCTCCCGCGCCCAATCCGTGAACAAGATGTGTCCCATCAAGGGCGGTGAGGTCGACGCCGACTCGCCCACGCGGCCCTTCAAAGGCGTGACGATCGGCTTCTGCTGCCCCGGCTGCGAGGGCAAGTGGGACAAGAAGACCGACGACGAGAAGATGGCCCTGCTCGCCAAGAACGCGCCCGAGGCGGTGACGGCGATCGAAGCCGCGGCCAAGTCCACCGCCATGTCGGAGGCGAAGTCTGGTCAGCCCGACGCGGCCGGGCTCGCCGCCAACCCGACGGTGAAGATCGCCCGCGGCTATCTCGAAGCGTGCGCCAAGGCGGACGCGGCGGCCCTCGACGCCCTCTTCCTGGATAAGGGCCGCGCAACGGTGAGCGAGAACGCGGGCGACGAGGGGACGTGGGAGACGTACCGGGACCACCACCTGCTGCCAGAACTCAAGGAGATGCCCGGCTTCGTGATGACCGTGACCAAGGAGGATGTGCAGACCTTCGGCACGACCTCGATCGTGCGGCAGATCGGCTCGTTCACCGTCCCCGACCCCAACCACCCCGATGCGTCGAGGAAGTTCCTGGCCGCCGTGACCTACGTCGTGGTGGACGACGGCGGCACCCCCAAGATCGCGCACCTGCACTGGTCGAGCCGGGCCGAGAAGAAGCCCGCGGCCGACGCAACGGCGAAGCCGGATGCCCCGCATGGTTCGAGCGGCGGCCACGGGCACAAGTAATCACAACCACCGTCCCGCTCCGCCGACGCGGCGCGGGACGATTGCACGAGCCGAGGCTCGCCGAAAGGCTCGGCGGGCCGAAGCAGGATTCTTTCAGGAGATTGTCCCATGATGTCCGCACGTCCTGTCGTTCTCGCCTCCATCCTCTCCGTCACCGCTGTGCTCTTCGCGGGCGGCTGCGCCAGCGACAAGCACACCATGACGTCGGCGCAGCCGGGGCAGGTCTCGGTCTGCACCAAGTGCTATGACGAGATCAAGAAGGTTCGCGGCTCCTACCACACGAAGACTGGGTACTCCGGCGACCGCGTCATCAAGACGCACCGGTGCGACGAATGCAAGAGCGACATGAGCATCTACGAGCAGGGCGGTGTGCTCAAGGTGCGCTGCGCGTCGTGCGCGCCCGAGGGCGTGGACTGCGACCGGTGCGTGCCGCGCGCCGCCAAGTGAGTGCTCCCGTCCCGCTGCTCTTCCGCCAGTCCCCCGGAGACTTCGTTCATGACCTGCCATGCTCTCTCTGTCACCCATCACTTCTCTCGCATAGTTGCCACAGCGGCGCTCACACTGGTCGCGCTCGCGGGCGGCTGCGCCTCGCTCGACCCCTCGCCTGATCTGCGGCGGGCGGGCGGGGTCGTCGGGGATCGGTCCGGCCTGCCCGTGGACTGGACGGTGCCGTGGGCGGATCGGAACCCGCCGTGGGACGGCAAGTCGCCCCTTTCGATGGAGCAGGCCGCGACCACCGCGCTGATGAACAACCGGGCTCTTCGATCCCAGGTCGAGCAGATCGCTGCCGGGAGAGCGGATCTTGTCCAGGCCGGCCTCCTGCCCAACCCGGTGCTCGCGTTGGCGCTTCGGTTCCCGGTGGATCCCGTCGTGGGCTACTCCCAGGTCGGCGCGACCGTCGTGCAGGACTTGGTCTCCCTGTGGCTCCGTCCCAGCCGAATCCGTGCCGCGGATGCACGGCTCAACCAGACCGTGCTGTCGGTGTCGGACTTGGCGCTCCGTCTGGTGGCCGACGTGAAGACATCGCACGCACGGGTGGTCTTCGGCCAGCGGGCGCTGGCGCTCACGCGGGAGAACATCGCGATGGTCGAGCGCTCGGTTGTGGCGCTCCAAGACCGTGTGCGGGGCGGAGAGGGCACGCCCCTGGACCCGAACCGAGCGCGGCAGCAACTCCTGTCGCTGCGAGCGGATCTGGCGTTGCAGGAGCGGGAACTGGCCAAGGAGCGGCGGAGGCTGCTGCTGCTCATCGGGCACGCGGGCGATGATGCGGCGTGGACGGCGTCGGAAGAGCACCACGACGACCATCCGGTCCATCGGCCGCAGTTACCGACGGGGCTCGACGAATCGGCCGTCGTGGTACTGGCGACGAGCCAGAGGCTCGACGTGGCCGCCGCTCGCGCGGTCGTGGAGGCCCGCGCCGCGGAGCTGAGCGAGCAGGAACGGAGCCGCATCAAGAGCCTCGGCCTCGGCGTGGCGTTCGAGCAGACCGAGGACAAGGCGCGGTTCGTCGGCCCGGACATCGAGGTCGCGATCCCCATCTTTGACCTGAACCAGGCCCAGATCGCGAAGGCGGGCTCGCTCGCGCGGGCGTCCCTGGCCGCCTTCGAGGACACCGCCCAGCGCGCCGTCGCAGCAGCCCGCGTCGCCTTCGTCGCGGCGCAGAGCACCGAGGCGATCGCTGCGGAGTTCCGCCGTGACCTGATCGCTCTCGCCGAGACCAACCTTCAGCTGGCGTCCAGGTCGGTGGCGGCGGGCCAGGACGATGTGACGGTGCTCCTCGAAGCGCAGCGCGGCGTCATTGAGGCGCGGATCCGGCTCAACGAACTGGAGCGGGATGCGGCGCTTGCTCGGATCGAACTCGAATACGCGGTCGGGGGACGGCTCTCAGAAACTGAAGGTCGCGAGGTGTCTCCGCATGCAGTCGAAGGTGGTGGCCCGTGATCACGCTGCGCCCGCATCACGCAAAGCCAGCCAGCATCGGCGATTCACTTCTTCGTTCGACGTGCTCGCGCGGAGCGACCCTTCGGGGTGCTCCCTCTCGTCTCTCCGTCGTGACACAGATGCGAGAGCATCAGCGACGAGACGTCCGCCATCGTCGTGCCCTTGAGGAACTCGATCTGCTTGTGGTGCATCGCCATGCACGGGCACCCGGGCGGGCACGCTCCGTCCGCGGCGCAGTGGCCGAACCCGAACATGCAGCGGCACTCAACCACCGGATCGTCCAAGAGCACGCACAGGCCGTACATCGTGATGCTCGACGCCGGCCTGGCGAGCGCGACTCCGCCGCCGACCCCGCGCCGGGTCTTGACGAGCTTCTTGCGGGCCAGCGCATAGATCACCTTCGCCAGCGTCGGTTTGGAGATCCCGGTTCGCTCGGCGATCTGCGGGATCTGAAGCCCGCCTTCTCCGGCCCGGGCGATGAGCCCCAGACAGGTCGCGGCAACTCCAACCTGTCGGGTGAGCATCGGGGTTTCCTGATGGGCCTTAGGGCTGCTGGGGACTCGCGGCTGGTTCAAGTACGACAAGGTCATCGTATCGGCGTTCTGTTGGCGGTTTTTGCGCGTCGGGGCGCTTCCGCGTCCCGCACGCGTGGCAAGGACCGTCGCCATTCCCAGTTCCAGGGCGCGAACTTCCGAAGCGTCTTGACGGTATATATCCAAAGAGGATATGCTTTGGATGTTTGACGCGACCACCGCGCCGGCCTCTCCTCAACCTGTCGCCTCTCGAAAAGGAGATCACACATGAACCGTGCACGCATCATCGTCCTCGCCTTGACTGCCGGCACCGCGCTGACGGCAGCCGCCCTCGCCCAGTCGCAGCCCGCGTCTTCCGGCCAGCCGCCCGCCGGCGTCGACCCGGCCACTCACGCCGCTCACGTCGCCCAAGGGGCGGGCGCGCACGTGCCGCCCGCGGCCCAGCCCGTCGACAACGCCGAGCTCGTCAAGCAACTGGCCGAGCTCCGCGCGCAGATCGCTCAGCTCCAGTCCGCTCTGGCGAAGGGGCAGGCGTCTGGAGGTGCGCCGCAGGCAGCAGGCGGCATGCAGCCGGCCATGCCTTCGGGCCGCGTGCCGATGGGGCCCGGCATGGGGATGAAGCGGATGGGGAGCGGGTCGATGCCTCCCGCCGGCGGCGGGATGTCGGGCATGTCTGGGATGGCTAGCGGTGGTGGTGGCATGCCGAGCGGAGGGGGCGGGGGCGGCATGGGCATGATGGACAACATGATGGGCGGGATGGGAGGCGGATCCGTCGGCGCGCCCGGCATGCCTGGTGGGGGTGGTGGGGGCGGGGGCGGCATGATGGGGATGATGGATCAGATGATGAGCATGGGCGCGTCGCGCATGGGCGGCGGCATGAGCACCGGCGGGATGGCGTCCGCGCTCCCTGGATTCCCGGGCGTCTCGCACATTTACCACCTCGGTGCGACCGGCTTCTTCATCGACCACGGCTCGCACATCACGCTGACCGTCGAGCAGCAGAAGCAGCTCGGTGAGATCAAGGAGCAGTCGCTGCTCAACCAGGCGACGCTCCAGCGGAAGATCGACCAGGCCGAGCAGGAGCTGTGGGATTTGACCGGGAGCGACGCGCCGGACTCGTCCAAGATCGAGGCCAAGGCGCGCCAGATCGAGCAGATCAAGAGCGAGCAGCGGATCGAGTTCATCCGCGACGTGGGCAAGGCCGCCGCCGTGCTCACCGACGAGCAGCGCAAGCAGCTCACGGGCATGGCGCCGCCCGCTCCCGCGCCGGCGAACCAGCCAGCTGCCATGCCCGGCATGGGTGGCGGCGGCGGCATGAGCGACATGTGAACCAGCGTCCCTGATTGGCGACTTACCAGGAGAACACACCATGAGCAAGCGAGACCCCCACTGCAGGCCGGGAGGCACGGTCGTGTCGATCAAGGCCCCCGACGCGAAGCAGGTCTTTGTCGCCGGCACGTTCAACAACTGGAGCACCACGGCCCATCCCATGAAACGAACGACCCGCGACGGCCACTGGGTGCTCGACCTCGATCTGGCGCCCGGAACCTACGAGTACAAGTTCGTCGTGGACGGCCAGTGGTGCTGCGAGCCCGGGTGCGACAAGGCGTTCGGCGGCTGCCCGGGCTGCGTCCCTAACGAGCACGGCACCATGAACCGTGTGCTGATCGTCGAGGAACCGTCCGCAGGTGCGACGCTGGCCGTCGGCCAGAGGCTGTGAGTACTCCACATGGACCCCGAGAAAGCCAGCCAGCTTCGTAGCGCCGTCGTGTGGACCGTCGTCCTCACTGCGGTGCACTTTGCGCTCGGCACGCGAACGCACACCGTCCACGGCCTGCACATCGCGCTGGCAGGCCTGTTCATGGTGCCCATCATCATCGCGGCGGTGGCGATGGAGCGGCGCGGCGCGCTCGCCGCCGCCGCGGCGATCAGCGGGATTTACCTGCTGCATCTCCTGCTCAACTGGCGGAACTCGCCCATGTCCAATCCCGACCAGTTCGCGTGGCCCGTGGTGTACGTGGTGGTCGGACTCACCGCGGGACAGCTTGTTCACACCGCCAACTACCGGAAGTGGCAGCGGGACGAGGTGATCAGCAAATCTCAGCGCACCGAGATGGTGCAAGGCCTCACCGGCCTCCTGACGGCTCTGGGCGTGCGGGACGCAGCCACGCTCGCGCACTCTCGCCGGGTTGCGGCGATCGCCGTGCGAGTTGGTGAGCACATGGGCCTGGACCGCGGGGCGGTTTCCAACCTGCGCCTCGCGGGGCTCGTGCACGACATCGGCAAGGCCGGCGTGCCCGACGACATTCTCTTCAAGGACGGGCGCCTCTCGGAGGAGCAGACGGTCGTGATGCGGAGCCACGTCGACCTCGCCGTCTCCATGCTCCGGGCCATCCCGGGGACCGACGCCATCGCGAGGATCGTCTCCCAACACCACGAGTGTCCGGACGGCAGCGGCTATCCGCGCGGACTGCGGGCCGACGCGATCGACCCTGCGGCCAGCATCCTGCGCGTCGCCGACGTCTACGCGGCCCTCACCGAACCGAGGCCCTACCACACGCCCGCGGATACCAACACAGCGATCGCGGCGATGTCCGCGTTGAGCGGCAGCAAGATCGACGCCACGGCATTCGCGGCCCTGCGCGTGGTCGTCGGGCATGCCGCTGCCAGCGACATCTTCGAGTCAGAAAGCACGCCCGCGCTCAAAGAGGTCAACGCATGAGACGCGTGCAGGCTGCCTTGTCGCTCGGCCTCGGCATCGCGCTCTGCCTGCCGCTCTCTGTGGCCGCGCAGGTCAGCACCGAGGAGCACGCCAAGCACCATCCCGCGCCTGCAGGATCGCCGCAGTCTCCGCCAGCAACCTCCACCGGCACGGGCGCGATGTCGGGCATGGCCGACATGATGCAGGGCATGGGGACGACACCGCCGAAGGAGCTGTACCCGCGGCTCATCGGGCTCCCCACACGCACTCCGGAACAACTCGCCGAGCTGCAGAGCGACGCACATGCGCGCATGGAGTCCGGGACGCGTGCCGTGTCGGACGCGCTCCAGGCGCTCCAGGAAGCCGCGGCCCGTAACGATTACGCCGCGATGCAGGACGCCGTGGGACGAATGCGTGAGGGCATCGCCCGGTTCGACAGCGGCCTCGCGGCCCACCGCGCCGCCGCCGAGGGCGCTTCGCCCCAGCAGATCGCGCTCGAGTGGTTCAAGAGAGAACTGAACCTGCCGATGCCAGCGCCCCCCATGACGCACGGGTGGCTCGGCTGGTCCCTGTGGCACTGGACAGTGATGGTCCTGTTGATTGGGTTCGCGGTCGTGATGGTGCTGATGTACGTCGTCAAGATGAGGCGGGCTGCCGTTCTGCTGGCACGCTTGACGGAACCGCCGCCGGGCGCTGTGGTTGCTGTATCGACCCCCACCCCGCCCATCACAAGGTCGTCCGGCGTCGAGCCGCAGTCCGCTCCACCCGCGGCCTCCGTGTCCGATCGCGTGCAGCAGTCGCCAAGCACCTGGAGCGGCTCGCTCCGCGTCGCCAGCGTCTTCGACGAGACGCCGGGGATCAAGACCTTCAGGCTCGTCAATCCCACGGGCGGGCCGGTGCCCTTCGAGTTCCTCCCAGGCCAGTTCCTGACGCTTGCTGTGTCCCAGGCGGGCAGCACCACCAAGCGTTCGTACACGATCGCGTCTTCCGCCGAGCAGCGGGGATATGTGGAGATCACGGTCAAGCGCGAGGAGAAGGGGGTGGTGTCGCGGTACCTGCACGACCGCGTCACGCCGGGCGACCTGCTGCAGGTCGCCGCGCCGCAGGGCCGCTTCACGTTCACGGGCGCCGAGGCGGACGGGATCGTGCTGATCGGCGGCGGCGTGGGCATCACTCCCCTGATGAGCGTGGTGCGATCGCTCACGGACAGGGGTTGGGACAAGGACATCTTCCTGCTCTTTGCCTGCCGCACCTCGGCGGACTTCGTGTTTCGAGAAGAACTCGAACGCCTGCAGAAGCGTCACCCGAACCTGCACGTCGTTGCGACCATGTCCCGCGCCGACGGCACCGCATGGATGGGTCCGACGGGTCGCATGACCAAGGAGTTCATCACTCAGTCCGTGCCGGAGATCGCGCGTCGAAGGGTCCACCTCTGCGGCCCGGCAACCATGATGGACGCCACGCGAGCGATGCTGCTGGAGCTCGGCGTCCCCGGCGAGCAGATCCGCACCGAGGCCTTCGGCCCGGCGGGCAGCAAGGGCGACCGGCAGGCGACGGTCCAGGCCGCGATGGTCGAGCCTTCGCCAGCGACGCCCGTGGTGGCATTCACCATCTCCAACCGATCGGCGCCGTTGCCGGCGGGTACGAGCGTGCTTGAGGCAGCCGAGCACGTGGGCGTGGCCATCGACAACTCGTGCCGAGCGGGAACCTGCGGCCAATGCAAGGTCAGGCTGAGGAAGGGATCGGTGACGATGGCCGTCCAGGACGCGCTGTCGCCCGAGGAGAAGGCGAGCGGCATCGTCCTCGCGTGCCAGGCCCAGGCGACGACCAACCTCGAGGTGGAGGCCTGAGCGATGCAGGAACGCGAACGGGCCATCGTGACCGGATTGCTGCTGCTCCTTCTGGTGCTGGTGCTCGGGTTCTACGTCCACCGCGACCCGCGTTTCCCGGGCAGCCTCGCGGGCGGCGTGCTGGGGATCTCCGCGGCCGCGCTGATGCTGGTGCCGCTGGCGTACCTCGTGGTCAAACGCATCCCGTTCCTCAAGGGACCGGTGACGCGTGTTGTGTCGATGCGCTCCCTGCTGGCCGTCCACATCTACGCGGGCATGCTCGGGCCGATCCTCGGCGTGCTGCACAGCGGGCACCGCTTTGAGAGCCCGCTGGGGATCGCGCTGACCGCGATGATGCTCATCGTCGCCGTGAGCGGCTTCGTCGGACGATACCTCATGGGCCGCCTGAGCACCGACACGCGCGAGCAGCAGCAGATGCTCGCCGGAATGCGCGTCGCCTACGAGCGGACGGCCGGCGAGCTGGCCAAGGAGCCCGATGCCGCCGCGGCCCTGCGGCCGTTCGCGGGGTTCTTCTCGCGGCTGGCCGCCCCCTTCTTTGTGGCCGATCCCGCCGCGGGCGCTGGCCGTCCACCCGGCGTGCGCGAGCGAGCGATTAGGCTGTCGGAGTCGATGGCCGACCTCGAGTACGCCATCAAGTCCCACGAGGTCGTCAAGGACGCGTTCGGCCGGTGGCTCGCGTGCCACATCGTCATCGCCATCGTGCTCTACGCGCTCCTGGCCATCCATGTCTGGTCGGCGTGGTACTTCGGGATCAGGTGGCTCCCATGAAGAGGATCGAGATCATCTACGCGGTCGTTACGCTCGGCGCTCTGGGTGCGGCCGCGGCGCTGCCGCTGATGTCACTCCGTGGGGGCACGTCCGCGGTGCCCGGGTGGGGCGAGTTCGTGAACCCGGGCAGGATCTCATCGAAGCATGAGTTCCTCGCCGACCGCTGTGAAGCGTGCCACACGCCGCACCAGAGACCGACGGTCGACAAGTGCGTGGCGTGCCACGCATCGGGCCCGGCGACCGAGGGCCTTCTCGCCAAGCAGAGCACGCGGTTCCACGCCGACATCGGGACGTGCTCGGAGTGTCACGTCGAGCACTTCGGACGCGAGCGCCGCCCGATCGACATGGTGCACGAAGCCCTCGTCGACCACGCCGAGAAGTCGGCGTCCAGCGGTTCGCTTACCGAGGCAGACACCCGCTCCATCCTGGCGGCCCTCGGCGTGGCCTCATCGAGACCAGTGCCGCACGCCCGGATCACCCCGCGCGAGCTAGCGCTCGACTGCAACGCGTGCCACGCCAATCAGGATCCGCACCGGGGGCTCATGGGCAGCGGCTGCGCCTCCTGCCACGCCACCAGCGCGGCCGACGGCGGGTGGGCGATCCGCGAGTTCCGCCACCCGTCCTCGCTCTCGACCGACTGCGCGCATTGCCATCAGGCGCCGCCCAGCCACTACATGGAGCACTTCTCCATGGTGTCGATGAAGGTCGCCCGGATCGAGAGCGCGGACGTGAGCCAGTGCTACCTCTGCCACAAGACGAATTCGTGGAACGACATCAAGGGGCTCGGTTGGTACAAGCACCACTGACGGCCAGCGTAGTTGTCCGCGGTCGTCAATCGGGAGTCAAAGGAGTTCACACATGCACTCGAACACTCGCATTTGGGTATTGGGCTCACTCGTTCTTCTCGCGGCACTCGCCGTGGGTTGCTCCACAACGCCGCATCGTCAGTCGGGCTCGGTAATCGACGGAGTCCGGGTTTGCCGTTCGTGCTACGACGCGGCGGAGAGGGAGGTGCATCTCTGGGGCGAATACCGAGGAGGTGGCTGGCGGCACATCGAGTACCGGCGCGTACATCAGTGTCCCGAATGCAGGACGGACGTATCCATCTACGAACAAGACGGGAAGCTCAGGCTTCGGTGTGCCAAGTGTGCGCCGGAGGGTGTGGACTGCGACAAGTGCCTGCCACCCATCGCCGACGGGCGATAAACAGCATTCCTGTATGACGTCCGGGCTCCACCATGCTCGAAGTGTCCATCAACGCCGCATCACGAGTCATTGAGGCGATCGCCGCGGTGATGATCGTCGCCTCGACCGTGATGGGCGTGTTAGAGGTCGCTCGTGCTGCGATGGCTCGTGATCTCGACGGTCGGGTCACGACTGCCCGCCTCCGCCTCGCCGGACGGTTGGTGCTGTCCCTGGAGTTCCTCATCGCCGCCGACATCCTCAAGACCGTGACCACCCCGACGCTCGAAGGCATGGGCCTGCTCGCGGGAGTGATCGTGATCCGCACCGTCCTCAGTCTGTCCATCGCCTTCGAACTCCGCAAGGCAACACCCGCTAGTCACCACGTCCCTGTCATCCCAGTGGCGGAGCCCTCCTCATGATCCTCAGTCGTTCATCCCGCGCGGCATTGTCGGCGGTGTCCATCTTGACACTGGCCGGGTGCGTGTCCGTCCGGCCCGACGAGCGCTTCGGCGACGTCCGGTCCGCCGCCGTCGAGCGGCTCGGGCCGGCAGCGTCGCGCGTGCACTGGCGACTGGGTGGGCCCGAAGACGCGGACGCCGACGGATTCGTGTCCGGTCTGCTCGCACAGCCTCTCACGGCCGACGCCGCGGTGCAGGTCGCCCTGCTCAGATCGCGCGAGCTCCAAGCCGTGTACGAAGACCTCGGCGTGGCCCAGGCCGACCTCGTCCACGCGGGGCTCCTCCGCAACCCTGGTCTCGCCGGCTTCTTCCGCATCCCCGACCGCGGGCCCAGCGGCGTCAACTGGAACGTGGGTCTGGACCTCTGGCTGGACGTCTTCCTGGTGCCCCTCCGGAAGCGCATCGCGGGCAACGACCTCGACGCGGCCCTGCTGCGCGTCACGGACGCGGTACTCGACAAGGCGACACGCGTCCGCGTCGCCTGGCACCGGCTCGCCGCAGATCAGCGCGTGGTGGAGTACCAGCGCGCCCTCGCGGACTTCGCAGCAGCGGCTCGGGACATCGCGGAGCAGCAGTTCCCGCTAGGACACATCCCGGAGATCGAACTGGCTCGGGAACGACTTGCCGCGGAGGAGGCGGCCATCACCCTGGACCAAGCCGAGTCGGCCGCACGGATCAGCCGCGAGGAACTCGGGAGACTCCTGGATCTGACCGACGGCCTCACGCCCTGGTCGATCGCCGCGAATGACGATCCGGTCCCATCGGCCGATCCTGATGTCGAAGGAATGGTAACCACGGCGTTAGATCGCCGCCTCGACCTGGCCCTGCTCGCCCGCGAGGTAGAGCAGCAGCGGCTCGGGTTGGAGCTCGACCGCAAGTGGTTCCTCGCCAAGGGGAGCGTCGGCGCTGAGACCGAACGCAGCAGTGAGGGAGTCCAGGCCACCGGCCCGCACTTCAGCGTGGAACTCCCCATCTTCCATCAACACCAGGCGGTGTACGCCCGGCGGGAAGCACTCATCCGCCAGGCGGAGGAGCGGTTGGCGTCCCGCCGGGGCGCGGCCCGCGCCGAGGTGCGCACCGCGGCCGAGCGGATGGCGTTGGCCCGTCGTTCACTCGCCCGCTACGAGCGCGTGATCATCCCCGAGCGGCGGAAGGTCGGCCAGCTCGCGCTCGCTGAGCACAACGCCATGATCACCGGCTACCGCGAACTGCTCGCCGCCAAGAGCGCCGAGGCCCGCTCGGTCATCGACGCGGCGCGAGCCCAGCAGGACTACTGGACCGCCCGCGCCGAGCTTGCGCGAGCGATGGGCGTTCGCATCCCCGAGCACGCGGAGTCCGTCGCCGCTCCCCCCGCCGGTGTGCCTTCCCAGCCACCTCCAACGGCGATGCCCGACATGCCGGGCATGAAGCACCCCTGACCCAAGCGCACACGACCCTCACGCGAATCGACCGGAGTCCTCATCCATGAGCCAGCCCATCACACGCCGACAAGTGCTCACCGCGACCGCGGGCGCCTTCGCCGCCGCCCCTCTGCTCGCGGCGATGCAGCCGCAGCACGAGGGCCACACCCCGTCCTCACCCGCGCCTCCGCCACGCCCGCCCGCAACCCCTGCCGCCGCGCCCGCCAACGGCACGCTCGGGTACCGCCCCGTGATCGCTCTTGACACGCCGACCCTTCCCTACGAGCTCGACAGGGGCGTGAAGGTCTTCAGGCTCGTGGCCGAGCCGGTCCAGCGGGAGTTCGCGCCCGGCGTGGTGGTCAACTGCTGGGGATACAACGGGCAATCGCCCGGCCCGATGATCGAGGCTGTCGAGGGCGACCGCGTCCGCATTTTTGTCACCAACAAGCTGCCCAAGGGCATCCACACCACCGTGCACTGGCACGGCATCCTCCTCCCCAACGGCATGGACGGGGTGGGCGGGCTCACGCAGCGGCACATCCGCGAGGGCCAGACGTTCCGGTACGAGTTCACGCTCCGTCAGCACGGCACGTACATGTACCACCCGCACTTCGACGAGATGTTCCAGATGGGCCTCGGGCTCATGGGACTGTTCGTGGTCCACCCGCGCGACCCCTCGGTGCGGGCCGTCGACCGCGACTACGCCATCCTCCTCAACGAGTGGCTCGTGCGGCCCGGCTCGGCCACGCCAGACCCGACGGAGATGACCAACTTCAACCTGTTCACGTTCAACGGGCGGATGTTCCCCGGCACCTCGCCGATGCTCGCCCGCCTCGGCGAGCGGGTCCGGATCCGCATCGGCAACCTGAGCACGACCAACTCTCACCCGATCCACCTGCACGGGTTCTCGTTCAGGGTCACCGCCACCGACGGGGGCCCGATCCCCGAGGCGGGCCAGTGGCCCGAGGTCACGGTGAACGTGCCGACCGGCTCGGCGCGCGACATCGAGTTCGTCGCCGACGCGGAGGGCGACTGGGCCTTCCACTGCCACAAGGTCCACCATCTGATGAACGGCATGGGGCACAACCTGCCGCAACTGCTCGGAGTCGATCAGGCCGGGCCCGCGGCCCGCCTTACTCGCCGGATCCCCGGCTACATGCCCATGCCCGCGAGCATGACCGGCATGATGGAGATGGGCCGCCCGCCGAACACGATCGGCAGCGCCGCCGAGGGCCCCTTCGACGAGATCGACGCCGGCGGGATGTTCACGCTCGTCAAGGTGCGAGCCGCGTTGGAAGACGGGAAGGACCCCGGCTGGTACGCGCACCCGCCGGGCACCGTCGCCGAGCCCGTGGAGGGTTGAGCTGCTCCCTGATCGCTGTTGCTCCACCCAGAAAGGAACACACCATGTGCTGCGGACCCGGACACAAACACTCGTGGCTGATGCTGCTGGGCTGCCTCGGGCCCCTGCTCCTGATCTTCGTGCTCCCGCTCGTCGGGGTGCGCGAGGGCTGGGTCATCCCGATCGCCCTGGCCGCCATGCTGGCGTGCCATCTCCTCGCCGCCACGTTCTCCTGGCGCCGCGGCGGATCCGATCACGACGCTGCACGACCAACCGACCCGGCCCGGCCCGAAGGAGGGAGCAGCCATGCACATCATTGATCCCCGTCGCTTGGGCTTCGCGCTGGGCGCGACGCTCGCCGTGCTCCACCTCGCCTGCGCCGTCGTCATGGCTCTCGTGCCGAGAGACGCCGCGCTGCACTTTGCCAACGCGCTCGTCCACGGCATCGACTTCGGCCCCGTCCTCACATGGGACAAGACGTGGGCGCAGACCCTCACGGGAACGTTCTGCGTCTTCGTCTTCGGATGGTTGCTCGGGGCGACGATCGCCGCGTTCTACAACCTCACGGGGCCGCGCCGGCCGCCGAGCACCCCGCCCGGCCCGTAGCGCCGGGCCAACGCACGACCACCGATGACCAACCATCACGCCACGTCCATCGACGCCGCCCCGCTCCGCAGCCCCCAACGCAACCGCTCGCTCCGTGTGCAAGTGCTCATCACCGTGAATGCCGCCGCGCTCATCGGCGTGGCCGCGTGGTTGACGATGGACTACCGCCGCGAGTTGGTGGAGCGGCTCGCCGACGCACGGGCCGCGCTCACCAATGAGGCCCGGACACTAGCGCCCCTCCTGGCGCCGCTCCAGATCGCCCGGCCCGGGGCCGTCCAATCGTCCATCGATGAGGTGTGCGCGTCGATGCAGCACGCGGATTCGCCCGGCCACCACATTGTCGTCCGCGTCGCGGGGCCGGACGGCCGCGTGTACGAGTCGGTATCGCACGCCGCGCACGGTCACGGCGACGGAACGGACCGGCACACGATCGGGGTCAGCGGCGGCCCGGGCGAACCGCCAAGCCGCCCGATCGGTGCGCCGCTGGTCGGGCGGGCCGCTTCCGGCGCGATCACCGTCGAGGTCTCCAAGTCCGCGGCGGTGGTTACGCGCGAGGTTCAACGGCTCGCGCTGGAGCGGCTCGGTTTCGTCTCCGCCGGAGCCCTGGTCATCGCGCTGCTCGCCAACCTCGTCATCGTCCGCCTGGTCAACCGCCCGCTGAACCGGCTGGTCGCGTCGGTCCGCCGGATAGCGGCCGGCGAGCTAGGGCTGCCGCCCGAGCGGTTCGCCACCGCCGAGTTCGAGTTCCTCTCCGAAGAGATCGGGCACATGAGCGCGGCACTCGCCGCCGACGAGAAGGACCGGCGGAAGCAACTCGCCAAGGCCCGCCGTCTTCAGGAGCACCTGAGCCCATCTCCCGCGGGCCTTCCCGGCCTGGAACTCGCCGCCGTGCATCTTCCCGCTGACAACGTCGCAGGGGACTACTTCGACGCGATCCCGTTATCCGACGGTTCGTTCCTGGTCTGTATCGCGGATGTCACCGGGCACGGCGTCCCGGCGGCGATGGGGGCGGCGATGCTCAAGGTTCTGCTGCTGGGTGCTTGCGAGAAAAGCGCCGACCCCGCGGAGATTCTCACGGGCATGAACCAGCGCTTCACGCAGGTGAGCCTTGAAGAGGATTTCGCCTCGATGTTCGTCGCCGTGCTCCGGCCCGGCGCGAGCGTGCTGGAATACGCGAGCGCCGGCCACGACCCCGGGTACCTCCTCCGCGCCGCGGCGGACGACGGCCCGCGCATCGTTCCCCTCCCGCCGACGGGCATGCTGCTGGGCATCGGGCAGGCCCAAGAGCACTGGCATTGGGAGACCCGGCGGCTGACGCTCCACCCCGGCGACCGGCTGCTCCTGGTGAGCGACGGTGTGACCGAGGCGTTCGATGGGCACAACAAGCAGTTCGGGCGGCACCGGCTCGAAGCCGCCTTGGGGAAGGTTCCCCCGGGCGTCGCGCCGCTGCTGGCCGCACTGCGGGAGGCGCTCGCGGCGCACACGGGCGGCGGCGCGCCGACCGACGACGTGACCATCGTCGCGGCCGGGCTTGAATCCGCGCACACGCACGCCGACGGCGTGTCCCAGGCTCCATCCGCCGGGCACGGGCGTCAGGCCCGGGCCGCGGATAACGCCGCATCCGCGGGCCCTGTAGACGAAGCGGACTGAGTGTGGCGCTCGCCGCTCACCTTCGCCGCCGCCCTCGCTTGCGTCGCTCTCGATGTTCGGCATTCGGCGAGAGCGGCCCTGGATCTTGAACGAGCACCCGGGAGGTTGCGGAGCGCTCGCGCGACCGTGCTGCGTCGAGGGACGCTCGTCCTCTCGGCTCGGACGATCGGACGCGTTGTCTGCGCGCCCGTCCGCTTTGCAGGCACGCCCGTCCACCCCGCAGGGACGCCCGCGCGAGCCGCCCGAACGCCCGTCCCGTTGTCTTGCACGTCCGTCCCACTCAGCGGGACGGTCGTCCCACTGACCGGGACGGGCGTCCTGAGAGGCCGCACGGTCGCGGCGATCGCCCACGCCATGCCGCCCTTCAGCCCCGGCCGGGCCGCGGTGAACCGGGCGGCCCCGGTAGACGTACATACTCCGGGGGAGTATTCTTCCACGAAGGAGTTTCGCATGGCTTCGACGGCGCAGACGATCAAGACGACCACACTTGCTATTGACGGGATGAGTTGCGGGCACTGCGTGCAAGCCGTGACCAAGGCCCTCTCCGGCGTGCCCGGAGTCACGGTGAAATCGGTGGCGGTGGGATCGGCGGAGATCGAGACGGTGGACGGGTGGGCCACGGGCAAGGCCGTGGCCGCGCTCGACGAGGCCGGGTATCCCGCGAAGGCGATGGGTGAGTCAACAGGGTCCACCGCGCCGATGCCGGCGAAGGGTGGCGGGAGCTGCTGCGGCGGGGCCAAGGCAGCAACGACGAACGGCCAGCCCGGCGCGAAGAACTCCGGAGGCTGCTGCGGGTGAGTGTGGGCGCGAGCGATCAACGAGGGAGCGATGGCGATGGCCAGGAGCAAGGCGAGCACGAACGCAACCGAGCGCGCAGCGCGTTCGGCGATGAACGGCGCGGCGTGCGGGTGCCATATTGGGGCCGGTTCCATGCCTGGCCAGACCCGCGACGGCGTTGGACCGGGTGCGCACGCGGTCGGCGTGGATGCGGCCATCAAGGCCGCGAACCTCAAGCACCTGCGGCGGATCGAGGGGCAGGTGCGCGGCATCGCCCAGATGATCGAGGAGGACCGCTACTGCGCCGACATCATCCAGCAGGCCGCGGCGGTGCAGGAGTCGCTCCGCTCGGTGGCCAAGAGCCTGCTGCGCAACCACCTCACGCACTGCGCCGTGGCCGCGATGAGCCAGGATGGGGACAAGCGGGACGACATGATCGAAGAACTTCTGGAGTTGGTGGCGAAGGTGGCGCGCTGAGCGTGCCTGCACGCAGAGCTGAACGATGACGACATGAACAGCGCACTCGCACAACTCATTGCGCGGTGGAAGGACGATACGGGCGGAACTTACCGCTCGTGGTTTCTGTGGGAGCAGCGGATCAAGAACTTCCGCTCCATCCGGGCCGGGATCGCCGAGGTCGTGCGCGAGATCGACGCCGGGACGTTCGGCAACGTCTACAAGGGTTCATCGCTGGAGACGGTCGTCCACTCGATCGCCGAGCAGCGGCAGATTTTCAAGGGGGCCGATCACGCCTTCCTCTGGAAACCCAAGCTCCGCATTCCCGACATCTATGAGAGCGCGGACAACCAGCGGGCCTTCGGGCGGTTCCTGCACGCCTGCTCGTGCTGCGACACCGAAGACGGTGTGGTACGGGCGATCCGCCAACTCGCCGAGCGAAGCATCAAGGGCCTCGGACCCGCCGCGGCGAACATGCTCTATTTCCTGCACCCGACGCTGGTGCCGCCGTTCAACACGGCGATTGTCAAGGGCTACAACGCGCTCACCGGCTCGAAAGTGAAACTCGGGTCGTGGGCGGAATACCTCGCCATGCGTGAGGGCGTGCTACGCATCAACGCCGAGCACCGGGCGGTACTGAGCAACGACCTCGGGGCGATCGCGGGATTGCTCTTCGACATCGGGAGCGGTCGATACACCGCGCCGCCGCGCGAGGACGACGCCGGGGCGATCGACGCGTGGGAGGCGGACCTGAAGAAAGTCCGCGATGAGTCCGCCGCCGCCGTCAAGGCCCAGAAGACCGCCGAGCAGGAGGACCGCTCGCACGCGCAGGTGCAGGGCTGGCTCCGCGACCTGGGGCGGTCGCTGGGCTTTGACGTGTGGGTCGCGGCCAACGACCGCAACCGGGCCGTGCAGGAGGGCCGCTTGTGCGACGGGTGCATCGACGCCCTCCCTGCGACTGTGGAGGCCTCGACGGGCGCGGAGGCGATTCGGCTGATCGACGTGCTCTGGCTTGAGCGAGCCGGAAGCAACGGCTCGATTGAAGGACGAGTGATGGCCGCGTTCGAAGTCGAGCACACCACAAGTATCTACTCGGGCATCGTGCGGATGCTGGACCTCGCGCTGGGCGTGCCCGACCACGCGGGCGTGAAGCTCTTCCTGGTCGCGCCCGATGCCCGGGAGGACGATGTGCGGCAGCAACTGGCCCGGCCCGCATTCCGGCGCGTCGCCGACCTGTCGGTGCGGTTCTTGCCGTACGGCGAACTCGAACGGAACCGCGAGTCGATGGCGCGATTTGGCACAGGCCTCAAGGCCGTCGAAGCCGTGAGCCGGATACTGGTATGAGCACAAACGAACGCGAGGTGAGCCATGAGTTGCAACTGCGGATGCCCTGACAACGCGACCCCGGCGACTGGCTGGCGGAAGTTCGTGCCATTGATCGTGGCCGCGGCTGTGGTCGGTGCGCTCATCGCCGGGGCCATCTTGAAGAGCCACGAGAAGGGCAAGAACGCGAACGACCAGGATGCCAAACAGACGAGCGCAGCGGCCCGGCCCTGAGTTGACGACGACGACCAAAGGACTGAAATGCTTCACCCCCACGACCACCAGCTCGGTGGACATGCTCCATCGACGCCGGACTCGACCACCACGACCATCGCGCGAGCCGATCTCCCGATCGAGGGCATGACGTGCGCTTCGTGCGCGAACACCATCGAGCGGCGGTTGGCCAAGCAGCCCGGTGTCACATCCGCGAGCGTGAACTTCGCCACGAAGGTGGCGACGGTGAAGTACGACGCGACCGCGACCGGGCCGGAGCGACTCGCCAAGGCGGTGGACGACATCGGGTACAGGGCGTTCGTGCCCGAGGCCCGTTCCACGGCGGCTTCGGCGAAGCACCCGGCGATGAACCCCGCCCACGGTCAGCCCGGGCACGACCATGCGGCGATGCTCGCGGCGCAGGGGCACGGCCCGCACGCCGGACACACGATGAGCGGTGGTGTGGCGAGCGAGGACCACTCGGCCCACATGAACGTCGGCGAGGCGGAGGCCCGGCGGCTGCTGATCAAGACGACCGTCGGGGCCGTACTGTCGCTGCCGGTGCTGGTTATCGCGATGTCGCACGGCAAGATCGACGCCTTCAACGTCCCCTGGATCAACTGGCTCCAGCTCGCGCTCACGACGCCGGTGATGTTCTGGTGCGGATGGCAGTTCTTCCGTTCCGCCTGGAAGGGCTTGCGGCACTTCAGCGCCAACATGGACACGCTCGTGGCGATGGGCACCGGCGCGGCGTACCTCTACTCGCTCGCGGCGACGATCTGGCCTGGGTTCTTTGCTGGGGTGAGCGGAGCCGCGGTCCATGCCGCACACGCCGACGGCACGATGGGCGGCATGGTCATGGTCCCCGTGTACTACGAGGCAGCGGCGGTCATCATCGTCCTGATCCTGCTGGGCAAGTACTTCGAGGCCCGGGCCACGGGACGGACCAGCGCGGCGATCAAGCGTCTGATCGGATTGCAGCCCAAGACCGCGCGGGTCGTGCGCAACGGCCATGAGGTCGACGTCCCCGTCGAGTCCGTCGTCGTCGGCGACCGGGTGCTCGTCAGGCCCGGCGAGAAGATCCCCGTGGACGGGAACGTCGAGAGCGGCCAGTCCGCGGTGGACGAGTCCATGCTCACCGGCGAGAGCGTGCCCGTCGAGAAGGCGGCCGGCGACAGCGTCTTTGGCGCGACGATGAACACCACCGGCGCCCTGCGGCTGGTCGCAACCAAGGTCGGGGCCGATTCGGCACTCCAGCAGATCGTGCGGCTTGTGCAGGAGGCCCAGGGCAGCAAGGCCCCGATCGCCCGCCTGGCCGACAAGATCAGCGGCGTATTCGTTCCCATCGTGATCGCCATCGCACTCGCGACGTTCGTGGTCTGGTGGTTCGCATCGCCGGTGGACTCGCGCCTCAGCATGGCGCTGGTTACGGCCGTGTCGGTGCTCATTATCGCGTGCCCGTGCGCCCTGGGGCTGGCAACACCGACGGCGATCATGGTCGGCACGGGCCGTGGCGCGGAGAAGGGCATTCTCATCAAGGGCGGCGAAGCCCTGGAGACCGCCCACAAGCTCACCGCCATCGTGCTCGACAAAACGGGCACCATCACGCACGGCAAGCCCGCCGTGACGGACATCATCCCGGCACCCGGGGGCGGGGGGGGGACGTTCGATGAACGCGAGTTGCTGCGGCTGGCCGCATCAGCAGAGCAGCACAGCGAGCACCCGCTCGCCGCGGCGATCGTCCGCGAGGCCGCGGCACGCGGACTGTCGCTCACCGAGCCGATCGGCTTCCAGGCCGTGGTGGGGCACGGCGTCGAGGCCCATGTGGACGGCCGCGCTGTGCTCGTCGGCAAGGCGGCGTTGCTGGCTCAGCGCAGTATCCAGTCCGCCCTGGCGGAGAAGGCCGCGGGTCTGGCGGCGATGGGGCGCACGCCAATGTTCGTCGCCGTAGACGGCCGCGAAGCCGGGATCGTGGCCGTCGCCGACACGGTGCGGCCCGAATCGAAGGAGGCTATCGCCGCGATGCACGCTCTCGGGCTGCGTGTGGTCATGATGACCGGCGACAACCAGCGAACGGCCGAAGCGGTTGCCTCGCAGGTCGGCGTCGATGTCGTCTTTGCGGAGGTCCTGCCCAAGGACAAGGCGGACAAGGTCAAGGCCCTCCAGGCTGAGGGGCACGTCGTGGGCATGGTCGGCGACGGCATCAACGACGCCCCCGCCCTCGCGCAGGCGGATGTGGGCCTCGCGGTTGGGACCGGAACCGATGTGGCGATGGAGTCGGCGGACATCACGCTGATGCGGGGCGACCTCCGGGCCGTGCCCCAGGCCATCGCCCTTTCCCACGCCACCATGCGCACCATCAGGCAGAATCTTTTCTGGGCGTTCATCTACAACGTCGTCGGCATTCCGATCGCGGCGGGCGTGCTGTTCCCGTTCACCGGCTGGCTCCTCTCGCCGATCATCGCGAGCGCCGCGATGGCGTTCAGCAGCGTCTCGGTCGTGTTGAATAGCCTTCGATTGGCGCGCGGCAGGTTAGGATGAACCGCCGCGGCCTTGGGAATCGCCGCGAACGCGATCCGCAGGTCCTCCAGATTGAAGCCGGTCTTGGCTATTGCGGTCGTGCGGTTCAGCGCGGCTCGGAATTGTCCAGGCCGTTCGGCCTTCGGACTTCATCGCGGCGGCCGTCGGAAGGGGCTTGGCCCGGAGAATCATCGCCCCCACCTCATCGCGTGCTGCACGCTCGGGGTAGGCGGCCGCGTCTCGCGGCGAGACGACCCCGTGTTTGCGCGCGACCCAGCAGGTCCACATGTACGGGGCAGGACGTCACAACCGAACACCCTCCTCCCTGTACAAGACCGTTTCGGAGGGTTGGCGGACCACTCTCGGGGTGGCCCGATGGGTGTGCGATCGACACGGGTCGTTAACGGGGATCGGCGGAAACCGCGTTTTCAGGGCCGCCAGCGGGGTACAAATACTCCGGCCCCGTCCATTGGCGTCGCGGGGTGACCTCCGCGCGGTCCCGCCGGGACGATATGGGCGACGCCCGCGTTCCGCCGCCGCGCCCGTCGGTTGCGGCCAGGCTGAGAAGTCTCACGCTGACGACTGGTCGAGACCGGATCGGGGTGTCGGGCGGGCCAGATTCGCCGGCTGCGCGGTGCCGAGTCTCAAAGTCGCACGTTTTTGCACCCTCCCCCCGCCCCCCACCGCGGAGCCCCGACGATTGAGGGTTCCGGCCCACACATCTGCATCGTCACGTCGCCTCAGATATGCCAGCCACTACCCGAACCGCATCGATGGCTGTGATACGATTCGCGCCAGCGGGGCCATTACCCGCATGGAATCCGTCCAATGGACCTTTCGGACTTCGACTTTCTGACGGTCGTGATCAGCCGCAACGAGGTTGAGAGCTGCGACACGTCGGGACCGATCGCGACCCTGAAGGGATTGCTCCAATCGCCGGCCAGGATTCAGGCCTTTCGAACACGTATCAACGTCGCTTTCTTTGGCTATGACGACTCTCCAGAGGAGTTGTTCGAGATTCCCGCTGTCCGCAACTATGTCAGCGAACTCGATGCGGCATTTCCGTACTGGCTCTACTTCATGGCTCGCGAATACACCGGGCTGCAGTGCCTGGCGCTCTGCATGCTGCCCCCATTCCTGACAGAGGAAGCGAGAGCCAGAATCCACGGCGAACGGCTCGCAGACTTGATGGACCGCAGGTGGGTGCCGGCGCTCAGTCACCTGTGCGCGGCAACGGGCGAATCGGATGCCGAGGCTGAGGCGTTGGTCGAGAGTGCACTCAGCTATTTCATGGATGGACCAACACCGCCTCCGCCGAAATAGCCACTGGCCCCAGACGATTCGGCGATGCCAAATCTCTTCCGCCGCCTGCTTGATGTCTTGGCCGGGTCCACCCAAGCCGACCTGCGCCGCCAGATTCAATACCTGAAAGCCGAGAACGAGGTCCTCCGCGCGAAGATCGACGGGCCCGTCCGCGTCACGCCCGGGGAGCGATTGCGGCTGGTCCGCCTGGCCAAGCCCCTCGGGTCGGCCATCAAGGCGCTGGTTTCGATCGTCAGTCCACAGACCTTCCTGCGGTGGATCCGGCATGCCGACATGTGCCGGCCCAGAAAGAAGACCGGGCGGAAGCCGGGACGGCCAAAGTCGCCTGAACAGATTCGGCGGCTGGTGCTGAGACTGGCGAAGGAGACCGGCTGGGGCTACACCCGCATCCTCGGCGAGCTCAAGAAAATGGGCGTCAAGGTCTCCCGCAGCACCGTCGTCAACATATTAAAGGATGCGGGGCTGCCAACCGGCCCGGAGCGCGGCGAGGCGACCTGGGACCAGTTCATCAATTCTCACGCCAAGACCCTGTGGGCGTGCGACTTCCTGCGGCACCGGATCGTCACGAAATGTGGTTTCCGCGATGCGTACACGCTCGTCTTCGTGAACGTCGCCACGCGCCGGGCCGTAGCCACGGCGAGTACGGAACACCCGGATTCCAACTGGGTCGCGGCGCAGGTCCCGCTGTTCAAGGCCACGGCGGGCAACGGGGCAACCGGGTGCCGCGTGCTCACCCGGGACAGCGATACCAAGTTCGGACGGCCGTTCGACGAAGCACTGAGGGCCCACGACATCACGCCGGTGCGCCTGCCGCACCGTGCACCGAACCTCAACGCCCACGTAGAGCGGTTCATTCAGACCGTGCAGGACGAGTGCCTCGACCGGTTCATCGTGCTTGGCACACGACACCTCGATTACCTGATCGCCGAGTTCCTTGAGCACTACAACCGGGAGCGCCCGCACTCGGCGATCAAGTTCCGCACGCCGATGGGCAGGCCTCCCCCGCTGCGATTGGCGGGTCACCCGCGGACGGTCCGGTGCCGAACCCGGCTCGGTGGCGTGCTGAAGCACTACTACCGATTGGCGGCGTGAATCCCGACGCAAGCAGGGCAGCGTCCGGCGCGAGCACTCAATAGGCGTACGGCGACGGCAACTGCTCATCTAGCACCGACGGCGGGCTCTTCACGAGTGGGTCGTACCGATCGGCCTGATCCATCGCCCATTTGATCCACTGATCCATCTCGCTGCCGGGGTCGATCCTTCCATACTTCTTGAGGCCGAGGCCGCGGACGGTCTCCACATAGGCCCGTATCTCCTGGGCTTTGTGCCATGACGCGACCTCGCGATCGAGCCGAGCCAGGCGTTCCTTCTCCTTCTCCTGGGCGATGAACAGCTCCTTGCGGCGGCGCTCGCGGTCTTTCTGCTCACGGTCGCGCCGCTCGTGGTCAAGGCGTTCGGCACGGACGGCAACAGCCACCTTGACGACGCCTGCCAGGAATGAGTTCAAACCCTTCTCCAGCGGACGCTTGGCGCTGTCCGACCACCGCCGGCGCATGCCATTCCACAGGTTGGCGTTCACATGCAGAGCCAGCGTGCCCGATGGCGAGTGGTCATACTCCTGCCGCGGCTTCCAGTGGTACTTCTCGAAGTCCTTCTTCTGCTGAGGCGTCATCGGTCTGGGCGCTTTGTCCAGGTCCTCGCAGAGGAAGAACGTGATGGGCTCATCGGCGACGACAACCTTCAGTTCGCGCCGGTCTTCGTTCCCGATCGTGACGACGTAGCCACGGGCAGCGAATGCCTTGAACAGCGAGTCCATGATGCGCATGGCGCGGTCGAGTTGCTGCGGTGAAACGGTGACAGGCAAGCACGTGGGATCGGCAACATGCACGAGGCCGTCCGCGCCCGGCTTCGCCTTGCCGAGGAGTTTCAGGGAGCGGGCTACCGCCGGATGCGGATCCGTGAGCACGTCGGGGACAGTCACCTCATTGGCTTCGAGTTCCTCCGCGTCGATGATCCCCGTCGCCTTTTCGAGCTGCTCGGGGTCGGGTGCGACCTTCCGGTAGGTGTTGATCGTCACCTCGAGCTTGGTATCCGCTGGCGGCGGTGGCAACGGGATCTGTTCGACCGGCTTGCCGTGCTGCTTCTTGGCCCAATAGCCCAGGCCCGGGATCGGAACCTCGAGGCGCCGGCACATCTTGGCCAGCCCCACGTCGGAGATGCCGTACTCCTTGGCGACCACCGACACGGGCTGCGCCCAGACCTTCTCGTACAGTTCATCACGGGATAGCTTGATGTTGGAAAAGGACATGTCCAGATCCTCGGCAGGGGGCGATGGCCGCGGGAACCGATCCAAACGGCCTCGGGGAATGGTTTGCGTCCCAGAATCCCAGCGTTCGGCCGCCGCCAGGGCTTTCTGGTCTCGCACTAGTCAAGCGGACTTGACTAGTGGACGATACTAGTCAAGACTTCTTGACTAGCGGATCCCGCTAGGAAAGGAAAGTTGCCTAGCCATGCCACGCACGACAGGGACATACCGGGTTTCCAGGGTTGGGGGGGCCGCAGGGGAGGACGTCCGGGCATTCGTGCCTGCGCCGCTGCCGCCGGCCGATCCGCCGCTGGTGCTCGATGACCGGCTGTCCGCCCTGCACGCCGAGGCGCTGACAGCCGTCGGCAAGCTCGGCGTCGCCGGCGCGATGGTGCCCAGCGCCCAGTGGTTCCTGTACGGATTTGTCCGCAAGGAGGCGGTCGTCTCGTCGGAGATCGAGGGCACGCAGGCGACCCTTCAGGACGTGGTGACGTTCGAGGCGACCAAGCAGGCCGAGCGCCCGGACGACGTTCGCGACGTCTGCAACTACGTCGACGCGCTGACCTTCGCCCGAAAGGAGATCGCCAGCGCCAAGGGGCTGCCGCTGAGCACACGGTTGCTGTGCGAAGCCCACAAACGCCTGATGCGCGGTGTGCGCGGGGCGGACAAGATGCCCGGCGAGGTGCGCCGCTCGCAGAACTGGATCGGCGGCACGCGCCCAGGGAATGCGCGGTTCGTTCCGCCACCGCCCGAGGTCGTGCCCGAGCTCATGGCCCAGCTCGAGAAGTGGCTTCATTCGGCTGATGCGCTCCCGCCGCTAGTTAAGGCCGGGCTGGCACATGTGCAGTTCGAGACGATCCACCCGTTTCTGGATGGCAACGGCCGCATCGGCCGTCTGCTCATCACACTGCTTCTCGAGCACTGGGGCCTACTCAAGAGTCCCATGCTGTACCTCAGCCTCGCGCTCAAGCGGCGTCAGCAGCAGTACTACGCACATCTGACGGCAGTGCGCGACGGCGGCGATTGGGAGGGCTGGACGGCGTTCTACCTCGAGTGCGTCCGCGAGGCCGCCGACGATGGCGTCCGTGCGGCCGAGAGGCTCTTCGCGCTGCTCGGCAAGGACCGGGCCCGCTTGATCGCGCATGACAGCGTTACCGTGCCGGCGGTTCGGCTCTTGGACCTACTTCCCTCAAACCCGGTCGTGACCCTGCCCCTGGCAATCGAGTTGCTGGGTGTCAGCAAACCAACCGTGATCAAGGCTATCGAAGCCCTTGAGGAGACGGGAATCCTGAAGGAAACCTCCGGCAAGCGCCGCGACCGTGTCTACGCCTACCAGAAGTACCTAGACGTGCTCACCGGCGAGTGAGCCGGTCTCTGCATCAACCAACCGTGGAGAATGATCATGCCGAAGAAACGCTGCGAGCCATTACATCCGCAGATATCCGCTGGCAATCTGCCATTGTCCGAGACCGAGATTTCTGGCATCCACTTCCAGATCGAGTTTGTGGATGTACCGGACGCGAAAGAGCGTTATGAGCGTCTCATCGAACATCTGGGAGACTGGCTGCTTGCCGAATAGGAACGTGAACAGGCCGCAGAGACCGGCTGTCACGGTTCACGGACCATCCAGGCGGGGGCGTAGCGCCTTGCCGACATGGTTCACCCAGCTTCAGAGCTGCACCGGTGATAGCCCAAGGTCTGTTGCCCGCTTATCGAGAGCGTCTGCGTGGCGCTTGGCTTGACTCGGGGAGAGCAACGTGGAGGTCGCCGGCTCAGCATCAGATGGATTGCCTTCGCCCCAGACGTGGGTCATCGCAACCCCACTGCGGACAGCAAACTTCGTCTTGCCGCCCCCCAAGTTGGCGAGACGGCCCCCCAGCACCACCCGTTCGCGGTACATGCTTGCATCGGGCCAGAACCACCACTTTACGATTGCGTGGCCGGCAATGCCTGCGAGCCGCCGCCGAAGCCAGTCGGCACGCGTGACCGGATTGCCTTCCGCCGAGAGGCTTTGGTGCACATGTATGAGCGGTGTGCGAAACCCTGAAGGACGTTGCATGGCCTGACGGATGCACTCAAATGCAAAGTCGGTAGTGCTTGCATAAGGGGCAGAAATCACGATGCACTCGGAGTGCACGAGGATGGAGCGCAGACGGGCTACATCTTGCGCTAGTGAGGCTGGCACTGGCTCTTCTTGCTGAAGCACCGCCCAGAAGCCCGGCGAGAGCGCATCCGCCAATGCCACAGTTGGTGTGAGCTGTGGAACATTCCTCACGTCTCGGGCAACGACAAGGTCAAGCGGCTGTTGCGCATGAGAATCTGCGGCCTCTTTTCCCCATCCTAGTTCTTCTTCGCCAGGCCAGTCGCAGCACGGAGGCCTGCGTGCGAGCACATCGACTACCCGGGTAAGCAATTGCTGCGCGATCAGTCGTAGATTCTGATCTTCAATTGCCTCGACAATCGTGCGCGCTGTATGCTCCCACGTGCAGCCAGAGTCAGTGGCGTGCAGTCCCGCGACAATTACTGGCGTTGCCGGCTGGGTGAACAGCCGCACACCGATAGCCTGAATGTACTCGCGCCACCGCGGATCATTGGGCGCGGCATTCGGGTCAAACACTTGGGGCGTGAACGCGAACTCCTTGAGCATCAGGAGAACCTCTCCTTGAAATCCTGCTCAAAGAAGTCGTCCGGCCAGGGATCGACGAGATCACCGTTGACGTCGACATCAATGGTCTGGGCGCGCGACACCGAGCCCTCACGTCGCACATACTGGATGCGAAGTTGATCGGGCGTGAGCGACTGCCCCGACAGCGCCTGCTTACGAGTCGTCTCTCGAATCCGTCGCAAAACCCGAAGGATGAGGTGCTCGCTGTGGGTCTCAATCAGCAGCACTCGATTTGGCGTCGCGGTCATCCCTTTGATGATCGCATCGCCGAGGGCGGCTTGCTGCCGTGGATGCAGATGCAACTCCGGCTGTTCGAGCGCCACGAGCGGTCCGCCCGGATCGAGCAGCGCCACAATCACCGGGACGATCTGAGAAAGACCCACACCAACGTCTTGCGGTTGTAGCAACAGGTTCCGCCCGACATCCCGGAGCACGATCCGGGCTTGGTCCGGCAGGGACTTGATCGTCTCTGCCAGAATCTCGATGCGATCAATAAACTCGGGATCAGAGACCATCGCAGCGATGTTGGACGGCACCTGCTTGAACTCCTCGCGCTCCAGCCGATAGCCGGTGTCCAAGCGATCCTCAGCCTCGAGCCACCTGCTCACTTCTTCGAGCAACGATCCCTCACCCTCTCGACGAGCCGGGGTCATCTCTTGGCCATGCGCAAGCAGTTCCCATGCCTGAAGACCAGTTGACCAACGGCTCCGCCCCGATCGATCACGAGGCTCGAACTGCCGCGGCGGCATCGTGCGAAGAGGACCAACGTATCTGAGCTCCCGCAATCGATCGCTCAGAACAACGGCCGGCCCAAAGAGCAGCATCGACAGCAGCGCTTCAAACTGGGCGGTGTCGGAAGCGCCCACGCCCGCCGCAGCTGGGACGGCAATGCGGCTCTCGAAGTGCGGAACCGGCCCGACCGGCTGAGGCACCACGATGACGGTGTCCTTCGCAGGCGTGCCGCCAGCCTGTTCGTACATCGAAGCAAGCGCACCGGGAATATCGCGTGCCGCGTCCTGTTTCTCCTTGAGCAATCGCTCGAGTTCTTCGTCCTTGCCTTTCGCGCGATAGACCTCCTCGAGCTTTGCCTGCATCGTCAGAATTGCTCGGTGAAGCGTCGCCATCTCACGATCGGCCGCGTCAAGCAGCAGGCATGGGTGTAGCCAGTTGATACGCCTGACCTCCGCATGAGGGCGCTCGCGCGGCATCCAGAACTCTGCAAAGTGCTCGCCATTCAACCAGACATTGCACGACCGCACAGTCGGACGATCCTCGGAGTCGATTTCCAGTTCGACTCCAGCGGACGAAATCTGACCGCGCACGCTTTCCGTCGCGTCCTCGTGGAGTTCTGCCTCGATCTCCGCCCCGTACCACGGGTAGGCCGGCAGTTCTGCGCCACTGAGGGTGAACTCCGCCTTCAGTCGGATGGCTGTGCCGATCTTGCGGCCGTGTACGAAGTTCCGAATACCGCCCAGATCAAGCGACTCCCCGCCGGAGCGGGTACGGTGGGCATCCAGATTCCGGTGCAACAGCACCTCGCGCAGGTAGTGCAGGGCGTGCGTCACGCTGCTCTTGCCGCCGCTGTTGGGGCCGAAGAGCAGCGTGATTGGGCGGAGCTCGATGCGCTGACGCTCGCCGAAGGCCTTGAAGTTCTCGATCTCAATGGCGGTAATCAAGGTTGCGTTCCTCCGGCGGGACGTTCGATGGGCACGGCTCAGCCGGACGCCTTCCCGTTGTCGGTCGCGCCAGCCTCCAGCCGGGGCAGGTCCATCTGCTCCAGCGTGGGTAGGGTAGTAGAACCGACGATCCCCTGGAACGTGCCATACAGGCCCGAAATCCCACAGACGACGGCCTTGATTTCCTCCTCGCGTGCCGCCCAGATCCGCTCCATAGCGGCCCGTTCCTTGTCGAGTCCCTTGCGAAGGGCGAGCAGTGGCTCAACCATGCCGGCGATCCGCTGGCGGAACTCAGTCCCGGTCACAAACTCGTATGTCCGTTCGGCCTTGCTTTGCTTGCCGTCCGCCGCCTGCCGCCCCTTGGCGACTTCCACGAGCCCAGCCCGCAACGCCCGCGCCAACTCGACCACACACGCCTTTGTGCAGATCCACACGCCGTCGATCTGCGTGATGTGCTGAGTGTCGGGCGGCATGGCTTCGGTGACGAGCACCGCGATCACCGCCTTGGCGTCGCGCTGGTCCTCGCGGAGCTTGGGCAACCAGGCGGGACTCCAGTTGCGGGCGTTCTTCGATTCGAACAGGATGCTCCCGCATTCCAGCCCGGACGAATCCATGACGTTCTGTAGAACGTCCGCGCCGTGCACCCCCTTCTTGACCGGTACCACCTCGTCACGAGGGAATGCCCGCGCCAGCACATCCTCCAGAACCAGTTCCAGCGCCTCGCCCTGGGCCTGCTGCGAACCCTGCTCCAATTTCCGTGTCAGGTCCTGCACCTTGGCAAGCAGGGCTGTGTTCTGCTCCTGCGTCTCTTTGTGCTTCAGCAGATACTCGTCATCGGCCTGCTTCTTGGCTGCGGCACGGATGGCATCCGATTCCTCCTTTACGCGTCGGGCGACGTTGAGCTCCAGCGACGCCTTCTCTTCTTCGAGCGTCCGTTCCCGCTTGCGCAGGTCCAGTTCCGTCTGTTTGGACTGCTTGAGTTTCCCCTCCAGTTCGGTGATCCGTTCCGAATCGGCCCGGCGCTCCTCGGCCAGATCCGCCTCGGCCTTCTTGCGAGCCTGGGCCGCGATGGCGGAACGCTGGGCAGCGACGCCGGCTTCGACCCCCTCGCGCACGCCGTCCTTCACCTTCTGATCTACCTCGCTCTCCGCCTTCTCCAGGGCCGCCTTCTGCTTCGCCAGCGACTTGTCCCGCTCGGCAAGCCTCTGGGCCTCATTGTCGAGGGCGGCCTTCTTGGCATCCACCTCGCCTTCGAGCTCCTCTCGGATGCGGCTTTCGACCTGGGCGGTCATCGCCTTGGTGATCTCGATCTTCGTCTGGCACTTGGGGCATTGGATCGTGTTCGCGTGGGGGGCGGAGTTGTTCATGCCGGGCGTGATTGCAACGCCCGTGCCAACATGATGACCATCGCCCCCGTGACGTGAGGGCGGACGAGACACAAACGCCGTTGTGCGGGCACATGGGGGATTCTGTGCCGCTGATGCCGGGGAACCTGCGGTTCCCCCGGCACCCCCTCCCTTCGGACCATCGGCAACGCCTCCATAGCATTGCCCCATGGCAAAGAAAGCAACCGGCGAATGGCAGCACCTCGGTGAAACCGGCAAAGGCTCGGGCGGTGACTACGACGGCTCGATACTCAATCACTGGCGCGACCCTGCGACCGGGACGGAATACGTTTGTCTCGATGGGACTGATGGTGGCAGCGGCCCGAGTGATGGCAGCCCGCAGTGGTACAAGATCGACGGCGTGACGTTGAAAAAGTTGTCAGGCCAGCCGCAGGGCTTTAAGCCTCCAGCCAAGAAGAAGAAATGAAACCGGCCCCGGATCACTCCGGGGCCGTCTTTGCCTTCATGGGGGTGCGGGGGCGAAGCCCCTGCATCGCACTCTCTGCTTCTGCGGCCTCACGCCGCCATCTTCATCGTCCCGGTGCCTTCAACCACGCTCGCGATCGTCAGCCCAGGCCCACCAACCCCGAAACTGACCGTGAACTGCCCGGGGTTGCCGCGCTGGGTGCTGCGGATCGCCGTCACCTGATACGTCACGCTCGGCGAGCCCGCGGCGACCGTGTCATCGGTGAAGGTTTTCACGCCCGTGGAGCCTACGTACCCAAACGCTCCAGTGGAGCCGACCCGCCGCTTGATCTCGTAGACCGTCCCCTGCGTGCCGCTGGGGTTGTTGCACTTCCACTTGAGTTCGAGCGCGCCGTTCTGGAGCAGGCCGACGGT